>CAKPSD010000007.1 GCA_934183255.1 uncultured Bacilli bacterium | reverse complement strand
ACACTTGTCATTAAATCTTTATAATTATCATTATATTGAGTTACTCTTTTTTCATCTATTACAAAGCCTTTCATTAAATATTGTTTTAATACTTTATTAGCCCATTTTCTAAAAAGTATTCCTTTTTGGGAGTTTATTCTATAGCCTATAGAAATAATCATATCTAAGTTATAATTTATTATTTCTCTTACTACTTCTCTTTCATTTTCTATTTGAACTGTCAAAATTTTCTTGACAGTTGCCCCATCTAACTCACCTTCATTTAATATATTATTTGCATGAAAACTTATGTTTTGTTTCGTTGTTTCAAATAGAACAGTCAATTGATTTTGTGATAGCCAGAATGTATCTTCACTTGGGCTAATTCGCACTTCTAATCTAACATTACCATCATTAAAAACCTCGATAGGAAGCCACTTTTCGCTATTTTTATTTCTTAATTCATTTAATAAGTTCTTACTAAAGTTTATAAAGTCTTTTGTTATATCTACATTTATTTTATAACCTATTTTTTCTATTACTTCTAGTGAATAATGTTTCTTATAATATGTTCTTCCTTTAACGACCATCTGTGCAAAATTTGCACAAATGGTATTGCAGTTTGTTTCTAAATTCTTAATATATTTAGCAATCACACTTCTATCTAGATTATATAATTTAGATAAATCATCTTGATTTAACCACACACTTTCATAATCTAAATCTACTTTTATTTCTAATTCTACTTCTTCATTTTTATATGTTTCTTTTATGTATTCTTTATTCATTAAACAAGTCTCCTTTATATAATCTATATAGTGACTTTGCTTACTTTTACGGAAATAATTTTAAAATATATTTTAAAAGTACATAAAAACTAAAAAAAAATTATTATTTTGGTTATAATTTAATTAAGGGGGTAATATTAATGCCATCTATATTAACTCATTATGGCTTTAATAAAGAAGTTTATAATAGTAGTAATTCTTTTTTGAAAAATAATGAAGATATTTATTTGTTAGGAGCACAGGGCCCTGATCCATTTTTCTTTTATGGTCTTGTTCCTTTTTTGAGTTCTAAAAATGGTAAGGTTACAAGAAGGTATGGTAGTAAGCTACATAAACTAGATCCTAAAAATGTTTTTGAGTTCTTTTTTGAATACGCTAATAAGAGCAAAGAAAAAGATATGCTATATTCATACATTTTAGGAGCAGGACTTCATTATGTTTTAGACAGAAAAGTGCATCCGTATGTATTTTATAAAACTGGATTCAGTGATGATAAAAAAATGAAGAGAGTTTATTTTGTTGATCACACTTTGTTTGAAACTAATATGGATGTTTTACTTATGAATGATAGATACAAAGAGTATAAAGTAAAACCATCTAAATCAATTGAAACTGATAAGAATAAAGTTTTAAGTGTTAGTGAAATGTATGAGAGACTTGCTAGTGATGTAGTTAAAGAAAATTTAATTACTAGTAAAAGTTTCTATAATGCATATAAACATATGATAACTATTGAAAAATGTTTATATAGCCCTCATTCAGTTAAAAAGAAAATAGTAGGAGTTATTTTAAAAAATACTCCTCTTAATACAATGATGCATCCTAGAGTTGTAAAAGATGATATAAAAATAGATTATTTAAATTTGAAAAATAGTACATGGAATGATCCTGCGACTGGAGTTGATTTAAATAAAAGTATTTATGATTTAATAGAAGAAGCAAAGAGTGATGTTAGTGAATGGGAAAAAATAGTTAATAAAGCATATGGGGAAAATAATGTAAGTGAAGATTTAGAAAAATTTACTAAAGGTTATATTTATGATGGTTATGTTTTAGGCAATAAAATGAAGGTATTCAAAAATGTATATGGGAAAGGAGAAAATGTAAATGATAATTAGTTCTAAAGGAAAAAAACATATTGATGGGCATAAGGAACTTACAGCGCATAAAGAAATATTGGATTTATCTAATGATGAAGATGTATGTAGAGAGGTGTATTTTCCTATTGTTGCGCCAAATGGTAAAGAGATGCAGGTATTAGTAAAAGAGAATGATGCTGTTAAAGTTGGCACTGTTTTATGTAAGAGGGAAGATTTTTATGTCCCTGTATATTCTAGTGTAAGTGGTAAAGTAAAAGAAATTAAGAGTATGTATAATAGCGCACTTGGAAGGGCTTGCAATCATTTAGTTATTGAAAATGATTTTAAATATGAAAGCAAATTATTAACTAAATATGATTATAAAAAGGAAAGTAAAGAAAAACTATTAGAAGCATTGAAGGAAAGTGGTATGGTAGGACTTGGTGGAGCAGGTTTTCCAACTTATGTTAAGTATTCATCTACTGCTTCAATAAATAGTTTGCTTGTTAATGCTGTAGAATGTGAGCCTTATCTTACTACTGATTATGTTACTATTAAAGAGAATATTAATTATTTATTAGAGGGTATTCAAATCTTATTAAAAATTAGTGAAGCAAAAGAAGCTGTTATAGCTTTTAAAAATAACAAAAAAGACTTGAAAGAAATGTTAGATAAAGAATTAGTTAATTATCCTAATGTTAGAATATTTGAAGTAAAAGATAAATATCCAATGGGATGGGAAAAGTTACTAGTAAAGACAGTATTTAAGAAAAATTATGATAAATTACCTAGTGAAGTTGGAGTAATTGTTAATAATGCTCAAACAGTTATAGGAGTAAGTAAGGCTATAATTAATGGAGAAACTATTAGTAAAAGAGTTATTACTGTTAGTGGGGATGCCGTTAATTCAGCTAATGTAACTATTCCTGTTGGTACACTTGCAAAGAATATTTTAAATAAATTAGGATATTTAAAAGAAGAAGTATGTGTGCTTGCTGGAGGACCAATGACTTCCAAAGCTAATATTACTGATGAGTTTGCTTTACAATTAAATAATGGTGCTTTAACTGTTATGGAAAAGAAAGTATATAATACTAGACCTTGTTTGAAATGTGGTAAATGTATAGAGAATTGTCCTGCAGGATTACAACCAGTTCAAATAAAAGAGGCATTTGATAGTAAGGATGTTAATGAATTAAAAGCATTTGAATGTAATAAATGTGTTGAATGTGGAATGTGTTCATTTGTTTGTCCTTCTAAAATAGATTTAACTGATGCAATTAAAAAAGCTAAACTTTATTTAAGAGTTAGTGGTAAATAGGAAGGAGGTAAAATATGAAATTTTCATTAGCAAAAGGTCCTTATTTAAGGAGTAAAAGAAGTACTACAGGGATAATGATAGAGTTATTTGCTGTATTAAGCGTTGTTTGGATTACATCTATTGTAGCATACAGTATTAGATTTAATTTTACTGTAGGATTGAGAGGATTGTTAGTTGGCTTAGTATCACTAGTTACAACAATAGCAATTGATGTTATTATGGCACTAGTATATAAGGAGAGAACATTTAAAGGTATATGCAAATTTGTTTTGAATAGTTATAGTTATGTCACTGCTCTTATATTTGCTTTATGTTTGCCAATAGGCGTTAATTTGTATGTTGTAGTTATAGGTGCGATAGTAGCAACATTACTTGGTAAATATGTTTTTGGAGGATTTGGATATAATATTTTTAACCCTGCAATTATAGGAAGAATATTTGTAGGCTTATCTTTTCCTAACATGATGAATTATGGGATTGTTTCTAATTCTACTAGTTCAACATATGATTTTGTTACAGGTTCTACAGTTACTGGTAGTATTGATTGGAGTAATGGGTTAATACCTAATGGTTATGATTTAAAACAATTATTATTTGGTAACTATAATGGAGCGATGGGTGAAACATTTACTATTTTACTTGTTGTTGCAGCTATTTATTTAATTATTAGAGGAATAGTAAATTATAGATTAATAGGTAGTTATTTACTTACTATTACAGGAATTGGTTTCTTCTTAGGTTTATTCTATAAAGTAAATAATCCATTTATGTATACTTTAGTTCATTTAATTACAGGTGGACTTATGTTTGGAGCAGTATTTATGATTACTGATCCTGTTACCAGTCCTAAATCAATGAATGGCAAAATTATATTTGGTATATGTACAGCAGGTTTAACTATGCTTATAAGAGTTAAATCAAGTTATCCTGAAGGCGTTATGTTTTCAATTGCTTTAATGAATATGCTTAACCCTTTAATTGATAGTTGTATAAAAGGTAATACTTTTAGTAAGCAAGGTGTTAGATGGGCTATTATTGCAGCATTCTTTGTAGGGGTTATAGGAATTAATGTTGGTTTCAATGCTCTATATCCTTTAAAAACAAGTGATGATTCAAAAGAAAATGCAAACGAATGGTTAAAAGATTATACAATCACTAAAAAGAGTGAGAATGTATATGAAGTTAAAAGTAAAGCATTTCATGGAAATTTAACAATGGAAGTTACTTTAGACACTACTAATAATAAGGTTACTAAAGTAGAAGTCACTAGTGTTAATGAACATGAAAATAATTATAATGGAATTGAAGCTTTACAATATTATAATATTTATATTGGAGATAATTTGAATTTAAGTTTTTCTGAGTTTGATAATTTCAAATGTTCAAATAGACAATGTAGTAAAGTTACTACTAACGATACAAGTTTTGATATTGAGGCAGGTGCTACATGGACAAGTAGCGCAATAATTGGAAACATTAAGGCTGTTATTGAAACTTATAAAGGAGGTGCTAACTAATGAAAAATAATAAAATGGTTAAGTATCCACTTATTTTGGGGTTAGTTGCATTAGTTGCTGGTTTACTTCTTGCAGTTGTATATAATGTTACAAAACCAGTTATAGATAGAAATACTATGAAAAGAGAAAATGCTGCGATTGTAGAAATGTTAGGTAGTAATATTACAATAGATGATAAGAGCTCATTAATTAGTAAAGAAGAAAATAATAAAGGAATAAATAACTTTTATAAAGTAACTAGTGGATCTACTACTTATTATGTTTACAAATTAACTGTAGCAGATGGAGTTGGTAGTGATGATAGTTCTTGTGTTTTAGCTTTAGATAGTAGTGGTAAAATATATAAGATCAAGTTTACTGTAACTGGTGATGCATATGCTCAAAAGTATGTAGATAGTTCATATTTAGATAGTAAGAAAGATAAATCTAGTTTAAGTAGTGAAGATATAGTTAGTGGCGCTACTTCTACTGGAAATAATTTTATTAGTGTAGTAAATGAGGCAATAAGCCATTATGGGAGGAATAAATAATGAAAAATAGTACAATTTTTAAAGAAGATATTTTTACTAAGAATCCTATATTTGTCTTAATGCTAGGTATGTGTTCTTCGCTTGCTATTACAACTAGCATAGACAACGCTATTGGAATGTTTTTGGCTGTTACAATAGTTTTAATTTGTTCAAATTTAATTGTTTCTTTACTTAGAAAGGTTATACCAGCAGAAATAAGGTTACCAATATTTATTATAATAATTGCTACATTTGTTACATGTATTACAATGCTAGCTCAAGCTTATACATATGATTTATATAAAGCATTAGGTGTATTTTTACCACTTATTACTGTTAACTGTATAGTTTTAGGAAGGGCTGAAGCTTTTGCTAGTAAAAATTCACCTCTTAAAAGTGTATTAGATGGTTTAGCTACAGGTATAGGTTTTGGAGCAGCTTTATTTCTTATTTCTTTTGTTAGAGAGTTACTTGGGACAGGAAATATAATTTTGCATAACATGTTTACTAATAAAGAAATATTTAATTTAAATGCAATACTTGGAACTTCTAGTATTGGAGAAATAGTTAAGATTCCTTTACTTGCTACTGGAGCAGGAGCTTTTATAGTGCTTGCTTTATGGATTGCTTTATTTAAGTATATAGGTGATAAAAAGAAAAATAAAAAAGAAGCTAAAAATGAAGTAAAGGAGGAAAAAGTAAATGCTTAGTTATATTAGTTTAGCTATTGGGGCAATACTTGTTAGTAATGTTATTTTAGTTCAATTTTTAGGTATTTGCCCATTCTTAGGTGTTAGTAAGAAAAAATCTCAAGCTTTCGGTATGGGAGTAGCTGTAATTTGTGTTGTGTTTTTATCTTCAATTATTACATATGGAGTATATAAATTAGTATTAGTTCCTCTTGATATAACATATATGGATAATGTTATTTTCATTTTAATTATTGCTTCATTAGTTCAATTTGCAGAACTATTAATTAAAAAATATTTTAAAGAATTATATAATGATTTTGGAGTTTATTTACCTTTAATTACTACGAATTGTATAGTTCTTGGAGTGACTTTAAATAATATTACTTTTAATTATAATTTCTTAGAAATGTGTGTTTATTCATTGTCTATTGCAGTGGGATATTTGCTTGTAATATTTATCTTTTCTTCAATTAGACAAGAAATGGAAAAAGCACCTGTTCCTAAGGCTTTTAAAGGAGTACCTATTGCTTTGATAGCTGCAGCTTTTATGGCGCTTGCTTTTAGTGGGTTTGCAGGTATTGTATAATGGAGTATTTAATTGCTATATTAGTAGTTATAGTTTTTAGTTTAATATTTATTTTAAGTTATTATTTAAATAGTAAAGTTAAAATTGATTGTGATAAAAAAGGTTGTGAAGGGTGTACCCTAACTGATTGTTTTTATCATAAAGATGGGAGTGAACATAAAGATGGATTGGAGTAATGTTTTAATAGCAGGTGGTATTATTTTAGCTATATCTCTTATTTTAGGAGTTTGTTTAGCTGTTGCTAATAAATACTTTGAAGTAGAAGATGATGATAGAATTGAAAACTTAGAGGCCATGTTACCTAATTATAATTGTGGAGCATGTGGTTATGTTGGGTGTGAAGCATTAGCTAAGGCTATTTTAAGTGGTGAAGTAACTAATGCAAAAGCATGTAAAGTTATAACTGAAGATAATGCTAAAAAACTTAGAGAATATTGTAAAAGTATAAAAAATGATAATGGAGAACCTATAGATTTAAAATAAGAAGGTGAAAGTTGTGAAGAAACTATTTTGTTTTTTAATTATGTGTTTGTGTATAGTAAGTGGATGTAGTTGTTCTAAAGATGAGATTAGTAGAACTTCTATTGTTTCTTCGCAAGTAAAAGCATATTTAAATAAAGATAGTGATAGTTATATATATGTAGATCCATTTGGAACATATGTTAGTTTAGTTGGATATAGTGAGAAAAAAGTGTTTGCTTTGGAGGACGAATTTAATGAATTAGTTATTAAGTATCATTCTTTATTAGATAGAAATTATTATTATAAAGATAATGATGGTAATTTAATTAATAATATAAAGGTTATTAATGATAGTTATGGTAGTTTTAATAGTGTAGTAGTAGATGATATTATTATTGAGATATTAAAAGAAGGTATTAAATATACTAAGTTATCTAATGGTAAGTTTAATATATTTTCTGGTACTATTACTGATGTATGGGATGGTAGATTTGATTATTTTAATCCTCTGTACATGGTTGATCCTAGTGAAGAAGAAGTTAATGATGCAATGAAATGTGTTTTAAAGGTAGATCAAATTGATGATTCATTTATTATTGATGAAGAAAATAAAACTATAACATTTAATAAGTTTGATGGGTGTGAGGTAGGAGCATCAATTACACTAGGAGCATTAGCAAAAAGCTATTTTTTAGATAAGATTAGTGAACTAGATAGTTTTAAAAAGATGGGTGCAGGTATTTATGATGCGGGGCAATCTAGTATTATTGTTAGAGGAAAGAATCCAACTAGGGCTAGTGGCGAGTTTTTAGTAGCAGTTAAAGATAGTCTTAATGGAGGTAATGCAGTTCAATTAAAGGTTAGTGAAGATTCTTCTATATCTACTTCAAGTGGAGATAATAAAGGATATATAAATAGTGAAGGAGTTAGAAGAATTCATATATTAGACGCTACAAGAGGATATTCTAGTACTAATTTATTAGCAGTTACAGTAATAGGAAGTAAAGCAATGATAATGGATATTGTTACTACTAGTGTTATGGCTATGAGTGATGATAATGAAATTAAAGATTATCTTATTAAATTAAAAGATAATAGTATAGATTTAAAAATTTTACTTCAAAAAGAAGAAAATAATGTTTTGAAGTTATATGCAAATGAGACAATGAAAAATAGTTTAGGTACTATATATGCTAGTAGTAGTGTAGAGGATTTTACTTATGGATCTTAAGCATAATAAGCATGATATTTTTGTATATATTATATGCTTTGCTTTAATTGTTTCAATGTTAGTTATATCTAATATTGTTACTAATAAGGCAAAGGGTGATGTACTGTATGCAATTGTTACAGTAGATGGAAAGCAAAAGTACAAGTTAAATATGAATGAGGATACTGAAATTACTTTAGAAAAGGCTAAATATTCTAATTTGCTTGGAGATATGATAATAGAAGTAAAAGATAAAAAAGTTAGAGTAAAGAAGGAGGAATCTCCACTTCACTATTGCTCAATGCAAGGATGGGTTGATAGTGTTGCTAAACCTATTGTTTGTTTGCCTAATGGAGTTGTAGTTACAATAAAAGGACAAGCAGTTCCAGATAATGATTGGGAGATGTAGTTTATGAATAAGAAAACAAATAAAATGGTTAAAATAGCTTTTTTACTTGCTATTGCTTTAATTGTAAATTATTTAGAATCTTTAGTTCCTTTACCAATTCCTCTTCCTGGAGTAAAAATAGGGCTTGCTAATTGCTTGGGACTTGTAGTTTTATGTCTTTATAATGAAAAGGATTATATAGTGTTTAATATTATGAAAGTATTTATGATAGCGCTTTTAAGGACTGGTTTTGGATCATCATTTCTTATAGGGATTAGTGGTACATTGCTTGCTACTATTTCTACTTTAATTCTTTATAAAGTTAGTAAGTGCTCTATTTATGGCTTATCAGTAATAGGTGCTGTTTTTCATGCTTTAGGGCAAGTTTTAATGGTTATGCTTTTATATAGTAATATTTATATGATAAACTATTTAGTAGTGTTAGAGGTGGCTAGTGTTATAAGTGGTGTTATTACAGCATTTGTTGCTAGTGTTACTTTGCAAAAGTTACCTAAGAGTATGGTTGAAAGGAGTGAAAATCATGGCTAAATATGCGTATAAGCCAAGTGGCGTATGTAGTGTTAAAATATTAGCAGATATTGACAATGATGTTATTAATAGCATTGAATTCGTTGGCGGATGTGCTGGTAATACTAAAGGAATTGCGGCATTAGTTAAAGGAATGAATGTTAATGAAGTTGAAAAGAGATTAGAAGGCATTACTTGTGGTTTTAAGAAGACTTCATGCCCTAATGAATTATCTAAGTTTTTAAAAGAATATAAGAAATATGAAATAAAATAATAGAATAAACTATTATTTTTTTATTAGTTGTATACAAATTAAAAAGGTGGTCATACTTATAAATAAGGTGATAAATAATGAATAACGAAGATAGAGAAAGAAGACAAATGAAGTTAGCTAGTTTATTTTTTGAAATGGGAATGGATTTAAATTTAGTGGAAAAAATGTCTGGAGTTAGTAAGGAGATCATTTTAAATAAAGAGATATATGATAAATGTAAAGAAGTACCATTGACTTTTAATAATTATGATAGTACTATGTATATAGAAAAATAAGTACTCTTATTAAGATTTACGTAGGTATAGGGACCGTTAAACGTAAGAGCAACCCAAGATATGAAGGTGCTAACCCAAGCATAGAGATATGAGCAATAAGAGGAAGTTATACTAGAAAAGTAGGCTTCCTTTTAAAAAGGGAGTTTTTATTTTTCTAGAAAGAGGTATTAATTATGGAAAAAGGAAAAGTATTTACATCAGAAGCAGTTAGCGAGGGGCATCCTGATAAAGTTTGTGATCAAATTAGCGATGCAATTTTAACTGAATGCTTGAGAAAGGACAAAAATGCTCATGTAGCATGCGAAACAATGATAGGCGAAGATAAACTTATTATTGGTGGAGAAATTACAATGAATGGCAATGTTGATTATGTTAGTGTTGCTAAAAAGGTATTAAAAGATATTGGTTATAATAGTCATGAAATAGGATTTGACACTGATAATGCTAGTTATGAAGTTTTAATCAAAAAGCAATCTAGTGATATTTTTAATGCTGTTAATAAAAAGGAAATAGGAGCAGGAGATCAAGGTATTATTTTTGGATATGCAGTAGATGAAACTAAAAATTATATGCCTTTAACTATTGAAATCGCTAATAAAATATTGATTAAGGCAACAGAAAAGAGAAAATCAGGTGAATTTAAGTGGGCAAGACCTGATATGAAATCACAAGTTAGTGTAGAGTATGGTGATAAAAATAGAATTGATACAGTTTTAGTTTCAGTTCAACATGATAATGATTTTAATGAAGAAGAGTTTAGAAAGTATATTAAAGAAAATATAGTTGAAGAAGTATTAAAAGAATATGATGTTATTAAGGATAATTATAGATTAATAGTTAATCCATCTGGTAGATTTGTTATTGGTGGACCAAGAGGAGATTTTGGCCTTACTGGTAGGAAAATAATTGTTGATACTTATGGAGGAAGAGGACACCATGGTGGTGGTGCTTTTAGTGGTAAGGACCCTACTAAAGTAGATAGAAGTGCAGCTTATTATTGTAGATATGTTGCTAAAAATATAGTTGCTAGTGGGCTTGCGAAGGAATGTGAAGTACAAGTAGCGTATGCAATTGGTATGTGTGATCCTGTTTCCTTAAATGTGTTTACATATGGTACTAGTAAAGTTAGTGATTTAGAAATATGCAAAATGATAAAAGAAGTTTTTGATTTTAGACCAGGACATATAATTAGTAGTTTAAATCTATTAGATTTGAACTATAGAGAATTAGCAAAAAATGGACATTTTGGTAAAGAAAATATTGATTTACCTTATGAAAAACTAGATAAAGTTAATGAAATAAAAAAATATTTCAATTTATAAAGTAATTTTAGATGTAATCCTCCTATTAAATTATAAAGGGGGATTTTTTTATGAATAAAGAATATATAAAAGAAGTATATAAAAATGATGAAATGGAATTAGAAGTTAAAGTAGATTTAGATTACAAAAGTGTATGGTTAAATCGTAATGATGTAGCAAAACTATTTAAAAAATCTATTACCACTATTTCATATTATTTGAAAGAAGAAAATAACCCAGTATGTCAAAATTTTCAACATACTGGACCAGATGGTAAAAAGTATTTAGTAAAACATTATTCGCTAGAAGTAATAGAAAAAATAGGTTATAAAATAAATGTAGATATAACAAAAGACTTTATAAACTTTAGTAAGAACTTATTAAATG
>CAKPSD010000006.1 GCA_934183255.1 uncultured Bacilli bacterium | reverse complement strand
AAAATAAATATTATTTATAATAGTTCATTTCATGATAGATTCTTAATAATAGATAACATAAAACTATATCATATAGGAGCTTCCCTTAAAGATATAGGAAAGAAGTGTTTTGCTATTAGTGTATTAAATAGTGATATTTTAGAATTAATATCAAAAAAGATTGCATTGTGAAAGTATCTTACATATCATTAAAATAATTGACTTAAACTATTCATAATTGTAATATAAAGATAGTGAAAATCCTGTCCTAACACTTAGGAGGATTTTATAATGAAAATTTTATTTAACGAATTAAAAAACTACAAAATATCTTTATTTTTTATATTATTAGGAACATATTTAAGCACTACATTTGAACTAATGGTTCCTTTATTATTAGCTAATATAATTAATGTAGGAATAATAGAAAATAGAGGTATAAACCATATAGAAAAAATAGCTTTAATGATGCTTATATTTATTATTTTAAGTATACTTATTAATTTATTAACTTCATATTTAGTAAATAGAATAAGCATTTATTCTAGTGCTAATATAAGAAGCCACTTATATAATAAATCTCTTTCTCTAAAAAATGAAGAAATAAACAAAATTACTACTTCTTCATTGTTAACTAGAACTAATCAAGATGTAGATCAAATAAAAGGATTTCTTTCATCATTTATAAATATTATTTTTAAAGCACCAATTTTATTTATTAACTGTGTAACTATTCTTTTACAATTAAACAAAAAGTTTTCTCTAGTACTAATCATATCAATAATCATTTTATTAGCATATTTGTTACTAGTGATGATAAAGTTATTTCCTTTATCCAGTAAATTGCAATCTACAATAGATAAACTAACATTAACTATAAAAGAAAAAATAAAAGGAATAAAAATAATAAAAAGTTACAATAATTTAAATGACCAAGATAATAAATTTAAAAAATATAATAAAGATTATTTGACTACTACTAAACAAGTAATAAAAATATCTTCTTTTGTAATGCCTATTTTAAATTTATTAATAAATGCATTAATAATTATAATTTTATTAATGAGTGTTAATTTAGTTAAAAATGATGCTTATGAAATAGGAAGTATAGTAGCAACTATTCAATATATTTTGCAAATATTATTATCAATAATAATGTTATCAATGATATTAATATTAATACCTAAGACTAAAATATCACTTAATAGAATAAAAGAAGTTTTAGATAGTAACACTTACAAAGAAAATGAAAAAGTTAAGTTATTAGATATAAACAACATTAAATTTAACAATGTTTCTTTTTCTTATGAAGAAAACAAAATACTTGATAATATTAATTTTTCTATTAATAAAAAAGAAAAAATTGGAATTATAGGACTAACTGGAAGTGGTAAATCTACTATCTTTAACTTATTAATGAAAGAAAATGAAAATTATGATGGAAATATTCAAATAAACGATATTAATTTAAAAGAATTAACAAGAAAAGATATTACCTCTAACATCACCTACTTACCTAGTACTCCTTATATACTTAAAGGAACTATTTTAGAAAATATTGCTTTTGCAAATAGTGAATTAAAACAAGATGAATTAATGAAAATACTATATACAAGTAATTTATTAAACTTTGTTAATGATAAACAAGAAAAATTAAATTATGTTTTAGAAGAAAATGGTAAAAATTTATCTGGTGGACAAAAGCAAAGAATATCACTAGCCAGAGCATTAGCTAAAAAAAGTGAAATTTTTATAATGGATGAACCATTCAGTTCACTAGATTATAATAGCGAAGCACAAATAATAAATAATTTAAAAACTTACTATAGCAATAAAACATTAGTTATAATATCTCAAAAAATCTCATCAATAAAAGAACTAGATAAAATTATAGTAATAGATAAAGGTAAAATAAAAGCTATAAATAATCACGAAAACTTATTAAAAACATGTAATTTATACAAAAAAATGTACGAATCTCAAAAGGAGGTTTTAGAATATGATATTTAAAAGATTATTAAGCTATTTAAAGCCATATAAAAAAGAAATAATTTTAGTAAGTATAGTAGTTTTATTATCATCAATATTTTCTTTATTTACCCCACTTCTACTAGGTAAAATCATCTCTTCTCTCTACAGTAGTATATCCACTAGTACTAGTATAAATATTAAATACATTTATACATTAATTGTAATAATGTTAATAGTGTATTTATTCATATCATTATCATCATATATAGAAAGCTATTATATGAGTAATATTGCAGAAAAAGCATCTAATAAAATAAAAAATGAAATAAATGAAAAATTATCTAAATTAAGCATGAAATATTATGATACTCATACAGTTGGTGAATTAACATACTTAATAAATAATGATACAGAAGCAATATCATCTTTACTGCTACAAACTATACCTAAAATAATTAATTATTCAACTACTTTTATTGGAATTATAATTATTATGTTTTTCATAAATATACCTTTATCTTTAATAATTTTAATTACTGTACCTTTAACTATCCTAATAACAAAATTATTAATAAAACTATCAAAGAAAAAATACATTGAATATCATAATAAATATAGTTATTTAACTTCATTGATACAAGAATCATATTCAAATATTGAAATTATCTCTTTATATAATAATAAAGAAAGAATGTATACAGAATTCAACACTTTAAATAAAGATCTAGCAAAAACTACCATGAAATCTAGTCTATTAGCATCATTTACTTCTCCACTTATATCACTAATAAATTATATAGTATATCTAGTAATTATAGTATTAGGATCTCATTATGTTTTAATAAATAAAATGCTAATTGGAGATATTCAATCTTTTATTCAATATACCAAACAAATAAGTAATCCTATAACTAACTTCTCTTCTCTAATAAATTCTATTCAATCAGGTTTAGTAGCTTCAAGTAGAATATTTACTATTTTAGATGAAAAAGAAGAATTAAACGAAGGAAAAGAAATGTTAAATAAAATTGAAAGTATAGAATTTAAAAATGTTTGCTTTTCTTATAGTGATAAACCTTTAATAAAAGATTTAAATTTAAAAATTAATAAAGGAGAAAAAATAGCAATAGTTGGAGAAACCGGAAGTGGAAAATCAACAATCATAAATTTATTAATGCGTTTCTATAAAATAAATAATGGTGATATTCTTATAAATAACAAATCTATTTATGATTATGACTTAAATTCTTATTATAAAAATATTTCCTATGTCTCTCAAGATAAATGGTTATTTGAAGGAACCATTAAAAATAATTTAAAATACGGAAATAAAAGCATAGATGATCATACTTTACTAGATATATCTAATATTTCTAATTCTTTAAATATTATTAATAGTTTACCTAACAAATTTGAAGAATACTTATTTGAAGATGATAAAAGGCTATCTGAGGGAGAAAAACAATTGTTAATAATAACTCGTTCTTTAATTAAAGATCATAACTTATTAATACTAGATGAAGCTACAAGTAATGTAGATGCTACTACTGAAAAACTAGTACAAGATGCAACTTCTAAACTAATAGAAAACAAAACAACCCTTATAATAGCTCACAAACTATCTACTATCTTAAAAGCTGACAAAATTGTTGTAATAAAAAATGGCACAATTTCAGAAATTAAAAATCATGCCACTTTATCTAAAGAAAAAGGAGAATATTACAAGTTCATTCAAACATTATAATTTATAATGAACTCTTTCTTCTCCTATTGTAGTAACATCACCATGACCTGGATAAACAGTAAAGGAATTATCTAAAGTAAACAAATATTTTAAGCTTTCCTTCATTTTTGTTTTATCTCCACCATATAAATCTACTCTACCATATGTTCCCTTAAATAGTGTATCTCCACTAAATAAGCCATCACCAATAATATAACCAACACCACCAGGAGTATGACCAGGTAAAAAGATAACTTCAACTCTGAAATCACCAATTTCTAAAATAACTTCCTCATCAAAATAAACGACATTATCCAAAGTTATATTAGTTTTACTATATTTTAATGACCCATTCTTATTAGCATCTTCTATAATCTCTTTTTCATTAATACTAGCATAAATAGTACAATTTTCAAGTAATGATAATTGTTTAGCTGCACCTATATGATCATAGTGACCATGAGTTAATAAAATAGCTTTAACTTTTAATTCTTTCTCATTTAAATATTGGTTAATTTTATTTATATCGCTACCTGGATCAATAACAATGCAAAATTTATCTTTACTAATAATATAAACATTTTCCTGTAATAAACCTGTTTTTATCATCTTTACTTCCATTGTTATTCACCCCTTTTAAATAAAAAAGTCCATAAGGACTATTTTTTTTCTTTGTGCATAGTTTTTTTATTACATCTAGGACAATATTTTTGAGTTTCAACTCTATCTGGATGTAATCTTTTATTTTTAGTTCCAATATAATTTTCATCTCCACAAACACTGCACTTATATATGATGTTTTCTCTAACTGCTGCCATTAAACACACCTCCATATAATTTGACTTTAGTATATTATCACATAAATAACAAAAATTCCATATAAAAAACAACTTATTTATATTTTTATTTTAAAAACATAATTTAAGCTGTTTTTTAATACTTTTATCTTTGTACACTTCTATAATGATCAACTATAGTATAAGCACTTAAAGCATATCTACTAACAATATCTTGTTTTTCTCCAATTGAGCTAACAACTTCATTTCTAACATCACTAACTAGGCAATGTTCAAATGATCTAATCACTTTATTAAAATCATCTTTGCAATATTCATTATTAATATATTTCATTTCAAAATCAACTTTAAAATTATAAACAAAATTATCTATATCTTCTTCTAATCCTAAAACATCATAATCGCATATCTTATCTACTATACTTTTTACTTCACTACTCATCTTCTTTTTAGTGTTATCACCTTTAATTAACTTGTTTTTAAAAAAGTTACCCATAGACATTCTTAAAAGTTCTACTTCCTTGTTAAACCTTTTAAGATACTTACTTTCATGAGTAACTTTAATATCATTAATTTTCTTTTTAAATTCATTAAATATTTCATTTAATTTAGCACTACTAAGTATTTCATATTCATCATTAAAATACTCTAAACTAGACTCTAAATCATTTAAACTATTTTCAAATAATTTATTGATATCTCTATTCATTCGGTTATTACTAGAACTAAACTCTTCCTTCATTCTAGAAAAATTATCTAGAAGACTGTTCTCGGCATTCATCGTAATTACCTCCTTTTTATTATTCTAACATAACTCATAAATTAAAATTATAATTAATTATTTAGTTGTGAATTACTACTTAGATGCATATTATTAAGTGGTGATATATTATATGTTTATGAGCATGATTATAAATAATTATTTAAAAAACATAACTATTGAGAAAGCTATTTTAGTTTCTAAACAGTTATGTATTGAATTTACTTATGATGAAATGAGGGTTGTTTTACCATTTGTAAAAGCTAATTGGCAAAATTTCCTAGACGAAAGAAATAAAATGTATTTAATTAAAGCTTTAGCTAATAAAACAAGTCAAGTTACAGCTTCAAAAACTGATGCCTTGATAAATAAATTATTAATTATCTTCTCTTAATAAAGCAATTTCTTCTTTATATGGAGCATTACCATTAATATAAGGAGTTTCTAATATTTTTATGACATTTTCAAATTTAGAATAATGAACTACTTTTCTTAATGTTTCTAGCCCAACATATCCTTTTCCAATATTTTCATGTCTATCTTTTCTAGCACCTCTAACGTTTTTAGAGTCATTAACATGTATAACTTTAAGATAATTTAATCCAATAATATTATCAAATTCATTAATAACACCATCTAAATCATTTACTAAATCATATCCAGCATCATGAGTATGACAAGTATCAAAACATACTCCTATTTTTTCTTTTTTATTAACATTTTCTATTATATAAGCAAGTTCATCAAAAGAAGAACCCATCTCATTACCCTTACCAGCCATAGTTTCAAGTAAAACTACTACATTACTATCATCTTTATCTAATACTTCATTTAAAGCATCTATTATTCTAACAAGACCTATTTCTACCCCAAGTCCTAAATGACTTCCTGGATGAAGAACTAAATATTTACATCCAATATAAGCAGTTCTTTTAATTTCATCTAAAAGAACTTTTTTAGATAACTCATAAATTCCATCATCCTTAGCATTAGCAATATTAATAATATATGGAGCATGCACTACAACATTATTAATGTCAATATTACTTTCTTCCATTAATTTTCTTGCTTCTTCTACTTTTAACTCAGTAACTGGTTTTCTTGCAGTGTTTTGTGGAGCTCCTGTATAAAACATAAAAGTATTAGCATCATAACTAAGTGCTTCCTTTACACTCCCAACAAGAAAAGAAGGAGAACTCATACTAACATGTGAACCAATAATTATTTCTTTACTCATGATAATTTTTACCTCCAGGTTTATAAGATTTTTTTCTTTGCTCTTCAATAGATTTTTTTATTATTTGTCTTTTATGTTTTCTCTTTAATTTATCTATTTCTTCTTTCATTTTTTTCTTATATCCTGGTTTAACTTTAGCATTTTTATTCTTTACAGTAACTTTATGAATTTCTTTAGCTAGTTCAGGATCTAATTTTTTATTACCCTTTTCTCTTACAAATGGTTTTAAAGATTTAAATTCTCCATTTTTAATACTAACATTCTCCATTTTTAATCCTTTTTCAATTAATTGTCTAATAATCTTTTCTTCCTTATCATCATAAAAAGCAAAGCATTCTCCACTCTCACCATTTCTGCCACATCTACCTGCTCTATGAAAATAAAATTCTAAATTATAAGGAAAATCCATACTAATAACATGACTAACACCTTCTATATCGATACCCCTAGCAGCAATATCACTACATACAACATATTCATAATCAAGTGATGTTATCTTTTTCATAGCTTGTCTTCTACTTCTAGAATCAAGATCCCCATGAATTAATCCAACATTATATCCATTCTCTCTTAATACTTTAAAATACTCATTAACATTTTCTTTTTTAGAAGCAAATACTAAACATAAATAAGGGTTAATATTACTAACTAAATCTAATAAAGCTTCTTTTCTACTCTTTCCTCTTAAAGGTATGCATAAATGTTTTACCTCATTAGCAGTTAATTCTTTTTTGGATAAATCTATTAAAATATTACTTTCCATATATTTTTTAATAAAAACTTTCAATTGTTCACTAATAGTAGCACTAAAAACTAATGTTTGAATATCTTTTTTTAATTTACTCATTAAAGCATCTATATCTTCTAAAAATTTCATTTCAAATATCATATCTATTTCATCTAAAACAATTGTCTTAACTTTAGAAATATCATACATTCCATTGCCTAAAAGCAAATCTTTTAATCTAGCAGGAGTGCCAATAATAATATGAGGATTTTCTCCCTTTTTCATTAAATCTCTTTTTCTATCAAATCCACCAGTTAAAAGTTTTACTCTAATTTTATTACAATTACTAACATAATCTAAAGCATTAGAATAAATTTGACTAGCAAGTTCTCTAGTAGGAGCAACTATAATTGCTTCAACATTTTCACTATCAAGATACAAATTTTGCATAATAGGTACTAAAAAAGCATCAGTTTTACCACTACCCGTACTACTTCTACCAATTATATTCTTACCTTTTATTGCTAAAGGAATAACATCTTTTTGTATATCAGTTAGTTTTTCATATCCTTTAGTATTAACTAATGTGTTATATACAAAATCTTTGAAACCATATTTACTTATTTCTTCCATAAAATCACTATCCTTAATCACAATGAAATTATACTTGCTTTATTCTTCATTGTCAAAGCAACTATAAAAAAAGAGCAATTTAATTGCTCCTTGGATTACCAAAATAAAATACAGCTACTAAACCAGGTCCAGCATGCGCACCAATAGTAGGTCCCATAAAGTATATTTTATAATCTTTAAATCCTACTTCTTTTTTCATTCTTTCTTCTACTTCTTTTGCTTTTTCTATATTATCTGCATGGCATATATATAATGTTTGCTCACTAGGATTTATAGCATTTTCTTTTGTCTTATTAACAACATAATCAAGTGCATGCTTTTCCCCTCTTACTTTTGCTGTAACTCTAAGTCTTCCATCTTTATGACAATCTAGAATTGGGTTAATTCTTAAAGCTCCACCAATAAAAGCCTCGACCTTAGAAAGTCTTCCTCCTCTAGCAAAATATTTTAATGTGTCAGTAGTATAATAAGTATTTAAATAATCAACATCCTCTAATAGTTTATTATACGCTTCATCAATACTTAATGACTTATAACTAATAGCTTTATCAATAATTAAAGCTAGTCCTAAACAAGCAATTTTACTATCTATTATTTTAATATTAGCATTAGCATTTTCACTCATTAATTTTTTCACTGCACTTCTAGCATTATTAATAGTATTAGATAAGCCTTCAGTTAATGAAATATGAATAATATTATTATTTTTTGTCAATTGTTCTTTAAAAAATTTATAATACTCAATTTCATTTATTTGGCTAGTCTTAAAACTTTTTCCTTCCCTCATCATATTATAAAAATCTTTATATTTATCTTCATTCATATCATTCACGTATACTTCTTCTCCATCAGTATATCTAAAATAAATAACTGGTATATTTTTTTCTTGTAATTCACTAAATTTTAAATCACATGATGAGTCTGTTGTTATAATAAAATTTTCCATTAATATCCTTCCTTTCAAACAACTTACGCAACTAATATATTACTTATGTATCTAATTAACAATAAATAACTACCCTATTGGTAAATAGTTTTCTCTCCTATTAATTCTATGCATTCTCTTGACAAGAGAATTAATAAATTTTTATAATATTTACGTTAGAGGGATGTAAAAATGGAAGATATAGAAATAAGAAAAAACTTTTCTAGCAATATAACTAAACTTAGAAAAAGCATTAATTTAAATCAAGCACAATTAGCAGAAAAACTTAATTATACTGATAAAGCTATATCAAAGTGGGAAACCGGAGAAACTATGCCAGATGTAGTATCAATGCATAAAATTGCAAGTTTTTTTAACGTAACTATAGATGATTTAATTTCTAACACTAATGTTGTTAAAAAAAGCCATAAATTAAGGAATCATATACTTATTACATTAGCTTCTACTGGTCTATGTTTCTTACTTGCAACAATTACCTTCTTCTTCTTAAAATTATTTGATACTTCTTACTATTATTTGCCATTTGTTTTAGCATCAGTATCAGCTTCCATTGTATTAATAGTCTTCTCTAAATTATGGTTCAAAGAAATATATGTATTTTTATCTATAACATTATTAATTGTAGCAATAGCAATGCTTATAATGTGTTTAATGAAGTTTAAATACTTTTATTTAATTATAATTATAGCTTTAATAATAGATGTATTAATGTTTATGCTATTAAAAGTAAAAAAATAATATTAAGGAGGATAAAAAATGGATAATAAAAATTATATAGGTAAAAAAGTTCTTATAAAAATGGATAGACCTTTAGGATGTAAGCACCCAAATCATGGTTTTATATATCCAGTTAACTATGGCTATATTCCTAATACCATATCTGGAGATGGTGAAGAATTAGATGCTTATGTTTTAGGTGAGCATACTCCCCTAGAAACTTTTGAAGGGACAGTAATAGCTATTATACACAGAATTAATGATAATGATGACAAATTAGTTGTTATGAAAGATGGACGAAATTATACTGATGATCAAATCCGTGCTTTAGTAGAATTTCAAGAACAATGGTTTGATTCAATAATAATTAGATAAAAAAGTCTTGCAATTTATTTTTTGCTAGTAATATAATAAAAATATAAAGGAGAGATAACTATGTTTAATTCATTTAGTTGGTGGCTTAGATAATTTAGTGTTCACAAGATTATGTTTTGTGAATGCTTTCTAGTGTCACAAAACATATAAATGGATTAAAAATATTAATATAACTTTTTAATAACCTACTGGTATGTTTTGTAAAAATATATATCGGTAGGTTATTTTTTTAAGAAAGGAAAAATAAAAAAATGAAAAAAGTTATGTTAACAGGAGTTAGACCTTCAGGAAATCTAACATTAGGAAATTATTTAGGAGCTATAAAAAACTTTGTAGACAAACAAACTACATACAAAAGTTATATATTCATCGCAGATTTACATGCTATTACTAGCCCTAAAGATCCAAAAAAATTAAAAGAATCAGTATATAATTGTATAGCTATGTATTTAGCATGTGGAGTAGATCCACAAAAAACTATGATATTTAAACAAAGCGATGTTTTAGAGCATGGAACACTTGGTTTTATAATGACATTTCAAACTAAAATGGGAGAATTATCTAGAATGACACAATTCAAATATAAATCTCAAGGGATGGGAAAAGAAGGAGTAGATACAGGTTTATTTGTCTACCCTACACTAATGGTCGCAGATATTCTTTTATATAATACTAATATTGTACCAGTAGGAAAAGACCAACAACAGCATGTAGAATTAACCAGAGATTTATCAGAAAGATTTAACAAAAGATATGGTACCACTTTTACTATGCCAGATGTTTATATCGCACCAGTTGCAAACAAGGTATTAAACTTACAAAACCCTCTTGAGAAAATGAATAAATCAGATAGTGGAGACAATAAAGGAACAATCTTTTTAATGGATGATATAAATGTTGCAAGAAAAAAAATAATGTCTGCTAAAACAGATAGTTATAATAAAGTACACTATGATGAAGAAAACCAGCCAGGAATATCAAACTTAATGAGCATATTATCAAAAATCACAAATGAATCATTTGAATCTATAGAAAAAAGATATGAAAATAAGGGATATGGTGACTTTAAAAAAGAAGTAGCAAATGTTGTTTGTTCCCTTCTAGAAGAAATCCAAGATAGATTTAAAAAATACAATAATACTGAAATACTAGATGAAATAACCAAAAAAGGTGCAAGAAAAGCTAGAATAACTGCTAAAGAAACACTTAAAAGAGCAACTCATGCATTAGGTTTAAATTAACTAGTAAATCTTAAGAATTTGTTTTTTAATAAAAATAAATTCTTTTTTATTTATAAAGTAACATATTTATTATTAATACATATTTTACTATAGGTGATTAACTCATGAATAGATTTAATTCTTTATTTAATACTATGCAAATGACAAGAGGTGCTTCACCTTTTGCAGTAGCGGGTGGTTCTTCAATTAGTTCTACTGTGCCTAGAGCTGGACTTTTATCAAAACTAGGTGGAGGCAAAATGTCTTTATCTGGTATTTTGACAGGAGCTCAAAAAACAATAGGAACTGTAAATCAAATTATTCCCCTATATAATCAAATAAAACCAATGGTTCAAAACTCTAAAGTCTTGTTAAATGTAGCAAAAGGTATAAAAGGAGATGGATCATCAAAAGGATTATTTGGGTTAAAGAAAAAAAATAGAAATAATTATTACCAAGCAAATGAAGAAAGAATAATAGATATAAAACAAGAAGAAAAAGAAATAAAAAAGGAGAACCCTAATTCTCCTTCTAAACCCTATTTTTTATAAAAATGATATATATTATTTTCTTTTTTTGCCAGGATTAGTTGGTACCTTTATACCCTTAAAATTATTATAACTTTTTGTAGTAGCTAACTGCATTCTTTCTAACAAAAAATTAATTTTATCAATGTTTAATTTACTATTTATATCAAAGTTACATATAGATAATATTGTCATTTTTAATTTATTACTAGAAAATATTCCATTTTCAAGTATAAGTGTATATCTTCTATTATCTTCTTGTCTATTACGAATACTAAAACTAGAATATGTTTTACCATCTACTCTTATTTTGTACATATTAACAGGTTTTTCAATATAGTAATCATTATGAGATGCTAAATTCATATGAAGATAATTAGGCTTTATAACCTTTTTTGTAATTGTCTCAATATCACAATCATAGACATTACCTGTATTGATATCTCTTATTTTAGTATGTGATTCATTTAAAATACCACATATAAAATTATTATTACCGTTAGGATTATAGTTATCAACATCATCAACACATAAAAAAACCAAATTAGAACACAAATACTTATTATTTTCTTCCATTATTCATTCACTCCACACGTACATATTAATCTTACAATAATATTGTTATAATTACAAGAAATATTTTTTTATAAAAAAGGTCTATAAAGACCTTAGTTCAAAACAAATTTCATTTGTACTGGATTATGATCGCTATATTTAAACATATCTTCCCCTTGTTTAATATTAATAACATCATTTACTATAACATTACTACTTACAATAAACCCATCTAAAACAACACTATAATTAACATCTTTTTCATATGGTTTATCAGTACTTCTACAAGTTGGAATATTTTTGCTAGTAGCAAATTTATAACCTTCAGTTAAGTTTTCTTCTTCAAGCACATATACCCAACTAGGAACTTCTTGATCAGTTTCAAAAGTATTTAAACTACCTGCTATATCATGATTAAAGTCTCCTCCAGCTATAACATAGTTTCCTTTATCTCTTTCATCTTTTAAAATACTATTTAATAGTTCAAGTTGTTTTTTACGATATACTCCACCTTCATCATAGGCAGATAAATGAACATTAATTAATACTAATTCTTTATCGCCATCTACTTTAAATCTAGTAATCATAAAGCATCTATCTAAATCAAAAAATTTAGTAGGAAAAGATTCATCAATTGGTAATTTATACCTTTTTGCTTCTTGAATTTTATAGTTAGCTAAGGTAACAATACCTGCTTCTGTTTTTCCTATTGGATCATTAAAAGGATATAATAAGTATGCACTATGGAAATTAGATGCATATACACTAGAGTAATCTTCAAATTCATCCATTATCATTTGGTATTGATTAACATCATAACTTCTATCTGCTTTTTTATCCACCTCTTGGAAGAACATAAAGTCAGCATTTAAATCTTTTATTGTGTTAATTGCTCCATTAGTATTCTCTAAAACAATATCTTTACTTCTAGCAGTAGAGTATTTTCCCTTAACATAAGTACCATCTTTCATATGTCCTTCATCCATAAAGAAAGAATATTCTTGATTATAAGCACCAAATCCTATGTTATAAGTAGAAATTGTATATTCTCTACTACGAGAAACAACTACATTTTCATTATTTCTATCTGCTTCAATATCAACTATATCATCATATCTATAGTATTGTAACATTACATACCCTAAATATCCACCTACTAAAATAACAAGAACAAGCAATATTATAGCTAAAGATATTAATACTCTTTTAAGTGTCTTATTCATAATTATTTTTCCTTACTAGTGGAGCCCATTCCACCAGTTCTAACATTATTCAAACAATTATCATCTCTAGTAACATAATATGGCATAAATATACCTTGATTCATTTTAGACTCTAATCCTTTATTTTCCCAATCTTTTTTACCATGATTAGTAAAAGATACAAACATATGCCCCTCATTGTTTTCATTATTATAATAATCTGCATCTATTATTCCAACTTGATTAGATAATCTAACATTATATTTAAATCCAGTACCACTTCTAATAAATAAATTAAATATCTCATCATCATTCATATGAACCTTAAAACCTGTAGGTATTACAATAGTTTCACCTGGTTTTAAAGTAAAATCATATGGTGCGTAGAAATCATACCCACCCGCTCTTAAAGTAGATCTTGTAGGATAAGGTAATGCTTCATATAATTTTTTTATTTTAGATTCACTAAGTTCAACAGTACAATTCTTTTTAACACCTTTAGTAAATTCTTCAAAACTTACTTTTTCAAAATATCTATTTTGTCTTTTTTCCATTTCTATTTCTTCTAATAACTTTTTTAGTTTTTCTTTTTTCATTAAAACACACCTCTTACTTATATAATATCATATTAATTAATTATTTCTTTAAAAATGGTATTAAAAAAACTAGGTTTTAACCTAGTTAAACTACTTTATTAATTAAATCTACTACATATTCTAGCATCTTATAATTAGAACATTCTTTATCATTTATATTTTTCATTATTCCAAGCACATAATCACGATGCTTAGTCCATCTATTAATAAACACATCACTTTTTTCTTTTAATAGTACTGGTCCAAAAAATAATTCTTCTTTAGTATATGTAGCCTTTCCTTTTACAGCCTTAATAATTTCATAAAATCTATCATCTTCATCTACAAGCTTTTCAAAAGCTATCTCATACCCATTATTCATAAGCCAAATACGAACATTTTCCTCATTATTATTAGGCTCTAATATTAATGTATCAACTGATGATAATTTTTCCTTATCTTTATCTAAAATATCTACAATTAAACTTCCACCCATTCCACATATTGAAATAGTAGTAACATCTTTTTCTAGTTCACTAATACCATTAGACAACACAGGAGTAACATAATTCTGTACTTCGTATTTTTCTATATTTTTAACTGTAGCTTCATATGGTCCTTCATTAACTTCACTAGCATATGCTCTAGTAACTTTACCATTTAACACTAGTGCTATAGGAAGTAAAGCATGATCACTACCAATATCAGCTAAAACATTGCTTTGAGGCACTAAATCATATATTGCTTGTAATCTTTTAGATAATTTTATATTATTAGTTGCTTTCACGGAAATCACCAAACCTTTTTGAACGTGTAGGATGTCTAAGCTTTCTAAGAGCCTTAGCTTCAATTTGTCTAATTCTTTCTCTTGTAACACCAAATTCTTTACCAACTTCTTCTAGCGTACAAGGTCTTCCATCATCTAATCCATATCTTAATCTTAAAACTCTTTCTTCTCTATCAGTTAAGTCTTTCATAACGTTGTATAATTCATCTTTTAATAATTCGTTACTAGCAAATTCATTAGGTGACAATGTATCCTTATCTTCAACAAAATCTCCAACATGAGAGTCATCTTCTTCACCAATTGGTTTTTCAAGCGATAATGGTTCTAGTGATAATTTTTGAATTTCTCTAACTCTATCACCAGTTATTCCTCCCCCCATCTCTTTAGCAATTTCTTCTCCAGTTGGATCTCTACCTAGTTTTTGAACAAGTTGTCTTTGAACACGTGTCATCTTATTTATAGTTTCTACCATATGTACAGGTATTCTTATTGTTCTAGCTTGATCGGCAATTGCTCTTGTAATAGCTTGACGAATCCACCATGTCGCATATGTAGAGAATTTAAACCCTTTCGCTGGGTCAAACTTTTCACTTGCTTTAATTAATCCTAAATTACCTTCTTGGATAAGATCTAGAAATAACATTCCTCTACCCAAATACTTTTTAGCAATAGCTACAACAAGTCTAAGGTTAGCTTGTACAATTTCATCTTTTGCTTTTTGATCTCCTTGAGCAATTCTATTAGCTAAATATATTTCTCTTTCTTTAGTTAAAAGAGGAACTTTACCAATTTCTTTTAGATACATTTTTACAGGATCATTTACTTTTACATCTCCACTAATAACAATATTATCATTATCAATGTATTTTAATGCATCAGATTCACTTCTAAGTAAATCTTCATCTAAAAATATATCATCTTCATCCTCAACAACATCATCTAAGTTTTCAAGGTCTTTTAAATCAATTTTGCTATCATCTATATCTTCTAATTCATCACTATCTTCATCTTCTGAAACAACTTCAATCTTTTTACTTTTAAAGTATTCAATTAAATGTTCAATTTCACTATCACTTAAATCTAAGTGAGCAACAGCATCATCAATTTCTCCAACTGTTAAATACTTACCATTTGCCTTTGCTGTCTTCTCTAATCTTTTTTTAATGGCATCTAAAGATTCAAATTCTTCAAGCTCTTCATCTTCACTCACATTTTTTGCCATTAACTAATCCCCCTTTTTATCCACAGTATACTTGGATTTACACTCATTAATTGCTCCCCTTTTAATTCCTATCTCTTTTACAATTTTTGCCTTTTCGATTGGATCAGCACAATTTTTTTTCTTTTCGAGTAATTCATCTATCTCGACACTAAGTGGTTTCTGTCCTATAACATCAAATACGCATTTATTGAATTTTGAAGGAATATCTAACTCATAAATCTTAATCAAACCATCTGCTATCTTAAATTCTTTATCTTTAACATAATCAATAATCTTTAATGGTTCTATATTTTGAAATTTTTCATAATATTCTACTATATAGGCTGCCATTTTACGATAATCACTGTTAAACATAAAACCAACTTTCTGCATATAATATACAGTAGCATCCTTGTCAAATAGCATTTGCTTAAGAGCTTCAACTTCTGCTTTATCATAACGACTAGTCCTAGTAGTCTTTTTAGGCAGTCTATTACTTGTAAATTTTATCATTTTGCCATTCAACTTGTCAATACTTTGCTCTATTACATCTTTAGAGCATTTAATTTCATTACAAGCTAATGTTTTAAAATATTCTTTTTCACTAATACTATCTATACCACTAATTAGTTTTGCCACATAATCTATTAACTTACACTTATCACTATAATTATCTAAATTAGTTTTTCTAAGATTATAGAAAAATTTAAACTCATTAATAGAATAAGTATTGTTTAAGAAACTTTGAATTCCTTTAGTTCCTGCCTTATTAAATATTTCATCCAAATCTTTACCAGCTTCACTAACACCAGTAGTTACAACATTTAAATTAGTATTTTTCAATTCTTCAATCATCTTATACATAGATGTTTGGCCAGCATTATCACCATCAAAAGAAAATATCATTTGAGCATTCATTTTCTCTATTGCTTTTATGTGTTCCTTACTTAATGCAACACCCATAGTAGCAATTGCATTTTTTACACCAGCCTTATATAAAGCAATAACATCCATAAAACCTTCTACTACATATACTTTACTAGATTTTAATATTTCACTTTTAGCTTCAAAAAAGTTATATAAACATGCACTCTTATTAAAAATAGCATTTTCATTACTATTAACATATTTGCTAGTATCTGTATTTTCTATTCTTCTACCACTAAAGCCTACAACTTCACCTTTCATATTAGTCAAAGTAAAAATTGCTCTACCTCTAAACCTATCAATAAAGCTACCATCACTTTCAACACAAATTCCAGCCTCTACAATCTCTTTAGTAGTATATCCTTTTTTAGTTAAATAACGCACTATTTCACTAGAATCATTACTAGCATATCCAAGTTTAAAAGCACTAATAATTTCTTCATTAATTCCTCTATTAGTAAAATACTTTAATCCCTCATTATCTCCACTAGTTAAATTGTAATTATAATATTCACTTGCTTCTTTTGCTAAAGCTAATAATCTTTCTACATGTGGATCAGTACTCTTTTGAGGTACAGCAACTTCATATTCACTCAAATCATAGTTAATAAAATCAGCTACTATTTTAACAGCCTCAATAAAAGAAATCTTTTCAAATTCTTCTACAAAAGTAAAAACATTTCCTCCTGCTCCACAAGAAAAGCATTTATATATTTGCTTATCTGTAGATATTTGCATACTAGGATTAGTATCATTATGAAAAGGACAAACAGCTACATAATTTCTACCTTTTTTAGTAACAGGTATATATTTGGAAATAATATCTACTATATCAGCTTTACTTCTAATATCTTCAATAATCTGCTCATCTAATTTCATAACTTCACCTCCCCCACTACACAAAATAAAATTATAATGTTACTCTCTCTTCAATATATTTATCTAAATCACTAATTTTAATTCTAACTTGTTCCATTGTATCTCTATCTCTAACAGTTACACTATCATCTGCTTCTGTATCAAAATCAATAGTAATACACATAGGAGTACCAATAGCGTCTTGCCTACGATATCTCTTACCAATACTACCAGCCTCATCATATTCAACCATGTATTTTTTACTTAAGTTAGAATATACTTCAAGTGCCTTTTCACTAAGTTGTTTGCTTAAAGGCATAATGCATGCTTTATATGGAGCAATTGCAGGATGTAATTTCATAACAATACGTGTATCATCATCTTTTACTTTTTCTTCTGTATATGCTTCACACATAGTAACCAAAGTTAATCTTTCTACTCCTAAACTAGGTTCTACACAATAAGGAATATAACGACTATTATCACTAGGATCAATATATTCAAAATTAGCGCCACTATGTTTAGCATGTTGAGTTAAATCATAATCAGTACGATCTGCTATACCCCATAATTCACCCCAACCAAATGGAAACTTATATTCAATATCACATGTACCTTTTGAATAGAAGCATAATTCTTCTTTAGCATGTTCTCTAAGTCTTAAATTTTCTTCACTAATATTTAAACTTTTAACAAAATTAAAACAATAATTTTTCCAATATTCATACCATTTTAAATCTTCTCCAGGCTTACAGAAGAATTCTAATTCCATTTGTTCAAACTCTCTTACTCTAAAAATAAAGTTTCCAGGAGTAATTTCATTTCTAAATGATTTACCTATTTGTCCTATACCAAAAGGTATTTTCTTTCTAGATGTTCTTTGAACATTTTTAAAGTTAACAAATATACCTTGAGCAGTTTCTGGTCTTAAATAAATAGTGCTCTTACTATCTTCAAGTACACCTTGGAATGTTTTAAACATCATATTAAATTTACGAATATTACTAAAATTATGAGCTCCACATTCAGGACAAGGAATATTATGATCTTTAATAAATTTTTCTAATTCTTCATCGCTCATTGCGCCTGCATTAACACTAGGATCAAATTCTTCTACTAATTTATCTGCACGATGTCTAGTTTTACATTGCTTACAATCCATTAAAGGATCTGTAAATGTAGCTAAGTGTCCACTTGCAACCCATACATTTGGATTCATTAAAATTGCACTATCAATACCAACGTTATATGGATTTTCTTGAATAAATTTCTTCCACCATAACCTTTTTATATTATTTTTTAACTCAACACCTAAAACTCCAAAATCCCAAGTATTAGCTAAACCATTATATATTTCACTACCTTGATATACAAACCCACTTGTTCTAACATGATTAACTATTTTATCAAAATTATATTCACTCATTTATATTTCCTCCCTTTTTAACACTCTTAGTAAAAATGTTTTACTTTTAAAATAAATACCACACTTATTTTCAATCAAACTAATAACTTCTTTAATATACTTATACAAATACATATAATCAATATTAACTTTATCCATATTATTATAATTAGTCTTACTTAATATTCTCATATTCTTTAAATATCCAATATCATCACTAACTAAATTACAACATTTCTTACACAAATACCCACCATTTTCAAAACTAAACTTAATAATTTTATCTTTACTACCGCAATTAACACATTCATCAGCATTTAAAGATATTCCATGTTTTTTTAAAAAATAATTTAAAAAACTAATAAGTATAAGTCCTCCATCACTACTATTCTTCATAGAATCAAGTGTATTTACAAAGCATTCAAAACTATCACTTTTATCATTAACTAATTCTATTCCCTCACTAATAAAATTAATAATACTTATGTATTCTAAATTACTACCAATAAATGATGGATAATTAATTAGTTTACCTTCATTTAAAGTTAAATAACCATTCTTATTACTCTTATTAACTTCAAACTCACTATAAGCATAATTCATAACACTACTAGCATTTTTAGAGTTAATTTTTTTTACTCCTCTTGCTCTAAGACAAATTACACCATCTTCACACAAAACACTAAGTAAACTATCATTTTCTTTATAATCAATAGAATTTATCACATAACCTACATATCTTTCTTTCATAACTAATCAGTATCCTTATATCCATACTCTTTTAAAAGAAACATTGAATCACGCCAATCTTTTTCTACTTTAACAAATAACTCAAGCATAACTCTAATACCTAGTAATTCTTCTATATCTTTTCTTGAGTCAATACCAATTTGTTTAAGCATTTTACCACCTTTTCCAATAATAATGCCCTTTTTAGATTCCTTATCAACAATAATAGTCGCATGAATATGAAATAAATTATCTCTCTTCCTTTTCATTGATTCAATTACTACTGCTACACTATGAGGAACTTCTTCTTCTGTCAAATAAAGAATTTTCTCTCTAATTAGTTCACTAACAATAAACCTTTCTGGATATGCGCTTATACTATCCTTAGAATAATACATTGGTCCAAATGGTAATATCTCTTTAACAACTTTTAATAAATTATCTAGATTCTCACTATTAAGTGCACTTACAGGAACTATTGCATAAAAATCAAATTGTTTACTCCAGAAATCCACTAATTCAATTAATTTATTCTTACTAATTAAATCTATTTTATTTAAAACTAATATAACTGGATGCTTAAATCCTTTAATTTCTTCTAAAACATATTTATCTCCATCTAAGAAATCTTTACTAGAATCTACAATCAAAATAGTTGCTTCAACATCTTTATTAGATGAATAAGCCATTTTATTTAATTCTTGTCCTAACTTATTATTAGGTTTATGAATACCCGGAGTATCAACAAATATTATTTGAGAATTATCATCACTATATATACCTTGTATCTTATTTCTAGTAGTTTGTGCTTTTGGACTAACAATAGCAACCTTATGTTTAACTAAACTATTTAGCAAAGTTGACTTACCAGCATTTGGCCTACCAATAATAGAAACAAATCCTGATTTAAAGTTATCCATGCAAATCATCTCCTTTAAAATTAAAAGGTAATAATTTTTTAACTTTAACTTCTTTATATTCTCCCTTTTTATTCATCAAAAATATTGAACAAGTATCACTAAGCAATTCACACATAACTTGCCTACATGCTCCACATGGAGAAATAAAATCATTAGTATCTCCACTAATTGCAAAACCTACAATGTCTTTTTTTCTATATCCTTGTGAATAAGCACTAAACAAGCAACTTCTCTCTGCACAATTACTTAAGCCATAACTAGCATTTTCTATATTTGTACCACTAATAATAGTACCATCCTTCATCATTGCAGCAGCACCAACTCTAAAATTAGAATAAGGAGAATAAGAATTTACTTTTGCTAAATTAGCAGCCTCTAATAGTTTATTTAAATTTTTCATTGTTTTTACCTCACTATCTTCATATCATTAAGTATTTTTTCTTGCAATCCAAACATAATCTCTTCATCAGTTTTATTAACATGATCATATCCAAGTAAATGTAATACACCATGAGTAAATAAGAAGCATAATTCTCTTTTCAAACTATGATTATACTCTTTAGCCTGTTCATTAGCTCTTTCATAACTAATAACAATATCTCCAATTTCTCTAACCTTACTAAGTTTATTCATCTCATTTAAAAAGTTTTCATCACCTATATCTTCAATTGCAAAAGATAAAACATCCGTAGCCATATCCTTATTACGATATGTCTTATTTAAATCATGAATATGATTATTATCACAAAAAGTAACACTAAGTTCTAACTTTTCTTTTATGCCTAACTCTTTTTTTATCCTTTTTAATATTTTTTTATAAACTCCTTCATATTCCTTCAAAGTTTCATTGTTCATTAAATCTATAAACTCTATATTATTTCTCACACAAATCACCTATGTTATTATAACATAATTTTTACTCAAGTAAATGTTAACTATGTTAACAAATATAAAAAATACCTATCTATAATAAAATAAACACACATTAAACCATATATTCTCAAACTTTTTTATTTTTTTCTTTCTTATAAACAAAAACAAAGGATCATAATAATATACATAACTATCACTAATTCTTTTTATAATCACATAATGATAACTTAATTTATTAACTTTAATTAAAGTTATGCACTCGTTTTTTATACTTTTAATATTTCTAATTTTATATGCTTTATAATTATAATTGTTTTCATTTAATATCTTCCCTATATCATATAAACTCATATACTTTTTATCTTTAACTTTTACTCTTTTCAAAATATATTTTAAGCAAAAATATCCACAAGCACTAGGATGAAACAAATACTTAATATTAATCATCATTATTCCCCCTTTAATTTAATACAATTAATACGCTCATAATTACGCAAAAAATTTAATATATTTTAATGGTGATTATATGGTACTTACTCTATTAATTGGAGGAATAATTCTCTTTATATATTCAATAGATTTATTAAGCAATAATTTAATATCTATGTCTTTAGAAAAGGTAAAAAAGAAATTATTAAATTTAACATCTTCTACTTCAAAAAGCTTATTAGTGGGTTTTGTATCTACAGCTTTAATTCAATCAAGTTCTGCTGTTATTATGATTACAATCAGCTTAATAAATGCAAATTTATTAACATTTAATAATAGTGTTGGTATAATGCTTGGAAGTAATATTGCTACCACAGTAACATCCTTTATTGTAGGATTAAACCTTGAAAAATTATCTGCTTTTATCATGTTATTTGGTTTTGTATTAATGCAATTTAAAAAGAAAAATGGGAAAATAATATTTGCTATAGGCTTACTGTTTTATAGTTTGTTTTTAATGTCTCAAGCAGTAAACTCTTTTAAAGATTCAACTATTTTTTATAATTATATACAAAGTGTGTCAAATTCTTTTATATTAAGCATTGTTGTAGGTGTTTTAATAACATTAATATTACAATCTTCTGGAGTATTTATTGCTATATTACAAGTATTAGCACTTTCAGGATTTATAAGTGTTTATGAGGCTATTCCTTTTATATTTGGTGCTAATATAGGAACAACATTTGATTCCTTTTATGGATTTACTAACGCCTCAAAAGACTCTAAAAAGCTTGCTCATTTTAACCTAATATTTAATATAGGAACTGTTATCTTTTTTTCAATTTTAATTAAACCTTTTAAAATACTTGTAAAATCCACTATTAGTATGTTCAACTTCAATATAGCAATAAACATAGCTATAACAAATGTGTTATTTAATTTACTTGGAGTTTTACTTGTATTACCTTTAATACCTAAAATAAAAAGATATTACTCTAAATGGTAATATCTTCAAGAAGCATATAATAAACTCTCATATATCCCTTATTTTCTTCTATTTTGTAATCTAATACTTTTTCTATTTCTATTTTTTCATCTTTAGATAAGTATGTACCAATCTTTTTCTTAGCCTTATCTAACATTCTAGAAAAAACTTCTGCCTCATCTAATTCACTAAAATCATACTCAACATTTATAACATAAAAAGTATTTGCAAACACACTACCTAAAGTCCCAACATTAATCAATTCTCCATTACTAGTCTCTACAACATCCTTAACTAATAAATCTCCTTTTCTAACATAATCATATTCTTTAACGACCTTAACTCCATTTTGAACATTAAAATATCTAATCATTCCATCTTTAGTAGCATACAAACTAGTTCCTTTATTTGGAAGTTCTGCTGCTACTCTTCTTTTTTGATAACGCAAGCTAATAATGCTTCCATGCCTCCTTAACTCTAAAAACTCTATTTCTTTAGATAAATACAAAGATATATTACCCTCTATCTCTTTTAATTTATCGCTACTTGGATAATACTTACTAAACACAATATTATTTTTAACTAATTCTTCATTTAAAACTCCTTCAATTTCTTTATAATCACCATTAATTTCTACTTTCCATATTCTAATAGATGCATTATACAAAGCAAAACCTGCTATTACTATACTTATAAAAGTAGTTTTACACACTATTGCCTCTAAATAATTAAGTATTCCTTTTTTACTCACTATTTTACAATCTTTAAAATTATCTTTTATTCTTTTTCTATTTTTCCTTTTTGTTTCAAAATAGAATTTATATTTATCTTTTTTATTCAAATTATAAATTTCTACACTATAAAATTTAAGTTTATTAATAAGCGCTACTTCATCATAATAAGTAACAATCCATCCATCTATACTAGTCATTATCTCTCACCATCTTATAATAAAAATTAAGACTTTTAATTATACCTTTAACTCCTACCTCATTATCTTCTAAATAAGGCATTACTAAAGCATCTCCTTTAACCGTTAAAACATATCTTTTAAAATCAAAACTAATTTCTGTATTACTAATAGTTAGTATCTTCTTAAATTTACCAATAACAAGCATTTTATCATCATAATAGAACATAAAATCACCTATGTAATAGTATGTCAAAAAGCAATATTTAATGAATAATACTTGTTTTAAAGTTATATATATTAGTATAATACATTTGTTTTGGGGAGATATAACATGAAATTTAAAGATTATTTATTAGTATGCTTAAAAGGAATACTAATTGGATTATTAAGTATGGGAGTGCCTGGAGTTAGTGCCTCTACTACTGCTATAATAATAGGCATATATTTTGTACTAGTAGAAAACATAGCAACTTTATTTAAAAACTTTAAAAAAAATATTTTATTTCTTTTATCTTTAATGATTGGATATGGAATAGGTGCTATTTTAGCTGCTTTTTCAGTTACTATAATTTTTGAAAGGTTTCCTCTTGTTACAGCTCTAGTAATAACTTCTATAATATTTGCTTCAATAATAACTATGTCTATTGATTTAAAAGATAAATATAAAAAAGTATCTAACTGGATAACTTTCTTTTGTGTACTAGCATTTTTATGTGCATTTAATTTTTTATTACAAGAAGGATCAACTACTTCATTTCCTTCATCTCCTACATTATTCCAACTAATAAAAATGGCTTTCATTGGATTAATTACTTCTTCTACATTTATAATACCAGGCATTGATTTTGCTGTAGTTTTTCTCTCTCTTGGTATCTACTATCCATTCATGAATATGCTAATGGAAATAGTATCATTTGGTATGCCTCACTATTTAACAAGATTATTAAGTAATCTTCAAATATTAGGATTTTATTTGATTGGTTACTTCATTGGAATATTCTTATTTTCAAAAGTAGTAAAATATCTAACAAGTAAATATAAATCACAAACCGACTTTGCCTCATTTGCCTTTGTAGTAGCAGCACCAGCAATATTTTTAAGAAATTGTGTTGTCTTAAATGATTCCTTCCATACTTCAACTGGTCAGTATATCGTAGGTATTATCTTAGGAATCCTATCATTTATAGGAATTCTTCTATTTAATAAAGTAAACAAGAAAAAAACAAGTGAAATTAATTAATCACTTGTTTTTCTTTATCAATTGCTTCTTGAATCTTACTTTTAACTAAATCTGCTATTTCTCTTTTATTTAAGCCTTTATATTCTTCATACTCAATAGGTTTTAAATAACTAACTTTACAAGAAACTTTTTTAAATGAATTAACATTATAAACCTTATATGTGTCATATAACATTACAGGAACTATAGGACATTTTGCTCTTTGTACAAACCCAAAACAGCCAGTATTAAATATTTGTAAGTTATTTTTATTATCACCATATATTCCCTCAGGAAAAATTAAATAATTAATCCCACTATTAATCTCATCACTTACTTCATTAAATAACTTAACAGTTCCCCTTAAATCATTAATATCTAGCACTTTAGCGTGCACTAAGTTAACTACTTGCTTTACAAGCAAAAAATTACTTCTAGATTTTTTTATTACTATTGATAAAGGTTTTTCATGTGTTCCTATAATAGCAAGCCCATCAAACTTTCCTTGGTGATTGGCATACATAACATATCCGCTATCCTTGGGCAAATTCTCTAGTCCACTTATCTCAACTGTTACTCTACTTTTTTTAATTATATTTTTTATACATTTCCTTAAATAATTATATTTATACTCTCTAGTATATTTTTTGTTATTAGCTAATCTAATCAATTTAAAGATATAATGAAGTGATATATAAAAATATAGTATATTAACAAAAACTAATCTAAACATATATAACCCTCCAAATAAAATAAGACCCTTAAATAATACATTTTTAAAGGTCTTACTTCAATACTAAATTACTTTTTTATACTCTTTTATTAGACGTTTTAATAGCTTGTTCAATAAATTCTCTACCACTAATATCAATTTTATCTAATTCTTTTATATCTACTAATCTAGGCTCATAATAATTATCTTCACTCATTTTCTCTAACTCTTCTCCACCAAGTCTAGGAGTACCATTAACTATTTCACAATAAAAATAATTACTTATACCACCATTAGCATCCAAATTACCTAAATATTTAATAACTTTTATATCAACATTCATTTCTTCTCTAAGTTCTCTAACTACTGTATCTTCTAGTCTTTCTCCCTCATTTTGTCCTCCACCAGGGATAACATAATACTCTTTAACTACACCATCCTTAGTTTTTCTTCTAAACATAGTTAATAGTTTATTATCTTTAACTATAATAGCTCTAGCACTTATTCTTTTCACTAAGCATTTACCTCATATTTAGTAACATTTTTAATAGTTTCACCATCTATTTGTAAAGCTGTAGGTTTATCAAATTCTACTACTACATGATGTCCAACCATAACATCTACCATTTTTGTATGTTTTACATGTTCACCTTTAAAAATTGAAGGAAAAACCATAAGAGTTTTTAATTTGCCAGATCCATGCATTACTACAGTTGTAACGCTATTATCTTTATTTTCTCTATCTTGATTAGGCGCAACCATCATACCTCCACCATAATACTTACCTTTCATAGTAGGTGCTAACCAAACCCTCTTATATTCTTTAGTAATACCATCTACAGTAACTTTTGCATTAGGTGCTTTATAATGGAATAATAAGCCTTTAATTGCTATACCTGTATAATTAACAGGTTTATCTGATTTTGCTTGTAATTCATCGCCTTTTTCACAACAATATCCATCTATTCCATACCCAACACCATTAATAAATAAATATTTTTTATCATTAACTTTAACTGTAGGTAAATTTTTAATTAAATCATTAAGTAATACTCTATTATTTTCTACTTTATCTTTAACATCATTAAAGAAATCATTACCCGTACCAGAAGCATACATATACACTTTACAAGGAAATTCTTTATCTTTAAATTCATTAATAAAGTGATTTAAAGTACCATCTCCACCTACTAACAATACTTCATCATCTTTTGTTAATTTAGAATAAACATTTAAATACGTTTCTTTATCTAAAACGCTTATTTCTTCTAAGTTTTCATTTTCCTTTCTAATATTTTCTACTACTTCACTACTTTTGCCATTTTTAGACTTTGGATTAAACAGTAAATACTTCATCATTCTCTTCCTCCTCTATATTTAAATCCTTCAGCATTTCTTTTCTAACTATATTAGATATTATATCAGTTTTTAAATTTTCATCATACTCTATTACATCTAAAAAATTAACTTCTACAACTGTTCTTTTAAAAGGAAAGTTTTTATGAATTTTATTTACATTATGCAAGCAACACACGACAGTAGGACATTTAGCTTTAAGTGCAATTTTAAATGAACCATTTCTAAAAGGCAACAACCCTTTCCCACTTTTATTTCTAGTACCCTCAGGACTAACACCTACTGAAAATTTATCATCTTCAATAAAATTAGCAGCCTTATCAATCGTCTTTAAAGCTTCTCTAGCATTATCTCTATCAATTGATAAATAACAATTTCTATGCACAAAAGCACCAGCAATAGGAATTTTAAAATTACCTGGCTTAGAAATATGAATTAAATCTTGATTATGTAATATTAGTGATATAATCATAGGATCAAAATTAGATGTATGATTATAAACAATAACAAATTTTTCATTTTTAGGAACTTTATCCAATCCATTAATCTTTAGTCTAACACCACCAAAGTGACACAATATTTCTAAAGTTTGATCTAATACAAATCTAGAAACTTTTCCTTGATCTTCGTATTCTTTATCTTTATCTATAGTTAAAGACCATAAATATAATGTTCCAAAATAAAATGCATAACAACCTATAAGTGATACAAATAGTGTAGCAAAAGGAATCCAAATGTCCTTTAATGAATCAACGGTTTCATATAAAGAGACAAATACTGTAAAAAACGCACATAATAATATAATAAATACTCTAACAATCATCAATATTCACCTTTCTACAATTTACGACATTATTTTACAACATTTATATTATAATGTCCTTATTTTCTATAACATTGTTAATTTACACATTAAAAAAAGAGTCTATTTTCATAGACTCGTATTTAATTATCTCTTATTAATATTCCATTTATTTAATTTCTTATTTAAAACAAATAATTTCTTTAACTCCTCATTTGCATAACTAAACTTAATACTTATTA
>CAKPSD010000005.1 GCA_934183255.1 uncultured Bacilli bacterium | reverse complement strand
ACACAGAAGTTAAGCACAGTAGTGGTGAAGGTAGTTGGCAATAGCCTGCGAGAATAGCGCGTCGCCAGGCTTTTTTTTATGTCTTTTTGCTTTTTATTATTTCTTTTAAGTCTTCTTCTATTGAATACCATTTGAATTGAACATAGTATCTTCTATACTCATACTCTAGCTCAAATTTTAAATTTCTATGCAATGATTGATAATATAACTTTGATATATGTATTGCTGAAGAAAACACATATTTTTTATTTAAATAATTTTTTATTTTCTCACTATCTGCCCAAATACCATTTTCCAAGTTTCCATAATAAATATATTCTGCTTTTGGTATTCCAAAATATTCTCCTGTAAATAACAATCTATCTATTATTTTATCCATTATTTCTTTTCTATTAAAAAAATTGTTAATTAATTTAATGCTGTCATAATAATTTTCTTGAAAATTCATTGCATTTTTCCTTATAGTACCAGTTCCATCTTTTGTTTCATCATTAAAGTGAAAATACTTTAATTCATTCACTACTTGTGTTGGACAATTTAAATTGTCCAAAAAATTTATAAATGAATATATGTGCTCTTGATGTATGCTACAAGATTTTCCACTTTTTATACTTATATATTTTTTTATGCCGTTGTGTTCTATTACTATATCTGGTTTGTAATTATTATAAAATTTGCTTGCTTTAAACTTTTTATTTTTATTCAAGTTACTGCTATAAATGTTAATTATAAAAGTTTGAATATTAATATTCAATTCATCAAAATATTTTCCATTTATGTGTGTTATTATTTCTTTTTCTATTTGAATTCCTTTATTTTTCATTTTAATTTTCCTCCTATTATATTTATTAGTTTCAAATCTTGAAAATTAATGAAAAAATATTAAAAAAAGTAATTGACATATGTTATGAATGCGTAGTAAAATCAATACGTATCATTTTTAGGCCTATTTTGGCTTTTTAAATGACACATAATCGACACACCTGGGGTTGTGTGTTAGAAAGGAGAAAAAATATGCCTACATTTAGTCAATTAGTTCGTAATAGTAGAGAAAAGAGTGAGTATAAGTCTAAAGCACCTGCTTTGAGTAAAGGAAGAAACTCTTTAAAGAAAAAAACTACTAATACTAAGAGCCCACAAAAAAGAGGAGTTTGTACACGTGTTGGTACTAAAACACCTAAAAAGCCAAACTCAGCTTTAAGAAAGTATGCGCGTGTTAAACTTAGCAATGGTATGGAAGTTACTGCGTATATTGGTGGTGAAGGACACAATTTACAAGAACATAGTGTTGTTTTAATCCGTGGTGGACGTGTTAAAGATTTACCTGGTGTTAGATATCACATTGTTAGAGGAACTTTAGATTGTGCTGGTGTTAATAATAGAAAACAAGGCAGATCTTTGTATGGTACAAAGAAACCAAAAGCTGCTAAAAATTAATTAAAATATTGAAAGGAGGATAATATATGCCACGTAAGGGTTATATAGCAAAAAGAGACGTTTTAGCTGATCCTATTTATAATAGTAAGTTAGTAACTCGTTTAATAAATAAAATGATGATTGATGGTAAGAGAGGACTTGCACAATCAACATTATATAAAGCTTTTGCTAAAGTTGAAGAAAAAACAGGAAAACCTGCTAATGAAGTTTTTGAACAAGCAATGGAAAATATAATGCCAGTACTTGAATTGAAAGTTCGTAGAGTAGGTGGGCAAAACTATCAAGTTCCTGTTGAGGTAAGCGATGAAAGAAGAAAAACTTTAGGACTTAGATGGTTAGTTAACTATGCAAGATTACGTAGTGAAAAAAGCATGGTTGAAAAATTAGCAAATGAAATAATTGATGCATCAAATGGTACAGGACAATCTGTAAAGAAACGCGATGATACACATAAGATGGCTGAAGCTAATAAAGCATTTGCACATTACAATTGGAATTAATAAAAAAGGAGGAAAAATAAACAATGGGTAGAAGTGTTTCTCTAGAAAAAACTAGAAACATTGGTATAATGGCTCACATTGATGCTGGTAAAACTACTGCAACTGAGAGAATTTTGTTCTACACAGGAATTAACCATAAAATTGGTGATACTCATGAAGGTACTGCTACTATGGACTGGATGGAGCAAGAACAAGAACGTGGTATTACTATTACATCTGCTGCAACAACTGCTCACTGGAAAAATTATAGAATTAATATAATTGATACTCCAGGACACGTAGACTTTACAGTAGAAGTAGAAAGATCACTTCGTGTACTTGATGGTGCTGTTACATTACTAGATGGAAAAAATGGTGTTGAACCACAAACAGAAACAGTTTGGGGACAAGGTATTAAATATGGAGTTCCACGTATTGTTTTTGTAAATAAAATGGATGCTATAGGTGCTGACTTTGATATGAGTGTTAAATCATTACATACAAAATTAGGTGCTAATGCACATCCTATTAACTTCCCTATAGGTGCAGAAAGTCAACTAAAGGGCGTAGTTGATATTATTGAAAGAAAAGCATACTACTATGAAGATGATAAGGGATTAGTAGTTACTGAAAAAGAAGTTCCAGCTGATTTAGTAGAAAAATGCGAAGCATATCGTAAAGAATTAATAGAAGCTTTAGCTGAATTCGATGATGATATGATGATGAAAGTTCTTGACGAACAAGAAGTATCTATTGAAGAAATAAAATCTACAATAAGAAAAGCTGTTTTAACTGGTAAATTCTTCCCAGTATTAGGTGGAAGTGCATATAAGAATAAAGGTATCCAACCTTTACTAGATGCAGTTATTGATTACTTACCATCACCATTAGATATTCCTGCTGCAAAAGGAATAGATGAACATGGTAATGAAGTAACTTTAACAATTAGTGATGATTCGCCATTTGCTGCATTGGCATTCAAAGTTATGACAGATCCATTTGTTGGTAAATTAACATTCTTCAGAGTTTATGCAGGTACTGCACAATCAGGAAGTTATTTAATGAATTCAACAAAAGGTAAAAGAGAGCGTTTAGGAAGAATTCTTCAAATGCATGCTAACCAAAGAAAAGAAATTACAACTGTTTATTCAGGTGATATTGCTGCTGCTGTAGGATTAAAAGAAACTACAACTGGTGATACATTATGTGATGAAAATCATGAAGTAATTCTTGAAAAAATGGAATTCTCAGATCCAGTTATAGAACTTGCTGTAGAGCCAAAAACTAAATCCGACCAAGAAAAATTAAGTGTTGCTCTAGGTAAATTAGCTGAAGAAGATCCAACTTTCAGAGCTTATACTAACAATGAAACAGGTCAAACAATAATTGCTGGTATGGGTGAATTACATTTGGATATCATTATAGATCGTTTAAGAAGAGAATTTAAAGTTGAAGCTAATGTTGGTGCTCCACAAGTTGCATACAGAGAAACTATTAGAGTTCCTGCTGATTGCGAAGGTAAATTTATTCGTCAATCTGGTGGTAGAGGTCAATATGGACATGTATGGTTAAAACTTGAACCAAATGAAGGTAAAGGTTATGAATTCGTTGATGCAATCGTTGGTGGTGTTGTTCCAAAAGAATACATTAAACCAGTTAACGAAGGATTACAAGAAGCTTTAACAAAAGGTATTTTGGCAGGATATCCTGTTATTGATATAAAAGCAACCTTATTTGATGGATCATATCATGATGTTGACTCAAGTGAAATGGCCTTCAAAATTGCTGCTTCAATGGCATTAAGAGAAGCTGCTAAAAAATGTAAACCAGTATTACTAGAACCTATAATGAAGGTTGAAGTAGTAGTCCCTATGGAATATCAAGGAGACGCTATGGGTGATATTAACTCTAGAAGAGGTAGAATAGAAGGATTTGAGGCTAGAGGTAATTTACAAGTAATAGATGGTTATGTTCCACTATCAGAAATGTTTGGTTATGCAACTGATTTAAGATCATTTACTCAAGGTAGAGGAAACTACACAATGACATTCTTTAGATATGAGGAAGCTCCTAAATATATAACAGAGCAAATCATTAAAAAGAACACTACAAATAATTAATAAGTTTTATTGATTTTGTTTGTATTTTGCTATAATATTAAGTATAGTTTTATAAAAGAAAAAAATAAAAAAATAAGGGGGAAATTTAAAAATGGCAAAACAAAAATTTGACAGATCAAAACCACACGTTAATATAGGTACTATTGGACACGTTGACCATGGTAAAACTACATTAACTGCTGCAATCGCTACAAGACTTGCAAGCAAATTTGGAGGAGAAGCAAAAGGATATGCTGAAATCGACTCTGCTCCAGAAGAAAAAGCTCGTGGTATAACTATTAACACAGCTCACATCGAATATGAAACAGCAAAGAGACACTATGCTCACGTAGACTGTCCAGGACACGCAGACTATATCAAAAACATGATTACTGGTGCTGCACAAATGGATGGAGCTATCTTAGTTGTAGCTGCTACAGATGGACCAATGCCTCAAACAAGAGAACACATCTTACTTTCTCGTCAAGTTGGTGTTCCTTATATCATCGTTTATATGAACAAATGTGATATGGTTGATGATGAAGAATTATTAGACTTAGTTGAAATGGAAGTTAGAGATTTATTAAATGAATATGGCTTCCCTGGAGATACTACTCCAATTATTAGAGGTTCTGCTCTAAAAGCTCTTGAAGGAGATCCAAAATGGGTTGGTTCAATTGATGAATTAATGGATGCTGTTGATGCATATATTCCAGAACCTACAAGAGATACTGATAAACCATTCTTAATGCCTATCGAAGATGTATTCACAATCACTGGTCGTGGTACAGTTGCTACAGGTAGAGTAGAAAGAGGTATGGTAAAAATCAACGAAGAAGTTGAAATCATTGGTATTAGAGAAACAAAGAAAACAGTTGTTACTGGTATCGAAATGTTCCGTAAATTATTAGACTTCGCTCAAGCTGGAGATAATATTGGAGCTTTACTTCGTGGTGTTAACCGTGATGAAGTATTACGTGGTCAAGTATTAGCAAAACCTGGTACTGTTAAACCTCATAGTAAATTTAAGGCACAAGTATATGTATTATCAAAAGAAGAAGGTGGAAGACATACTCCATTCTTTGGAAACTATCGTCCTCAATTCTATTTCCGTACTACAGATATTACTGGTACTATCAAACTTCCTGAAGGAGTTGAAATGGTAATGCCTGGCGATAATATCGAAATGGAAGTTGAATTAATTCACCCAATCGCTGTTGAAAAAGGTACTAAGTTCTCTATCCGTGAAGGTGGACGTACTGTAGGTGCTGGTAGCGTAATCGATATCATTGCTTAATAATTAAAATAAAAAAGTTTATACGTATAAAATAAAAGGAGCAAATAGCTCCTTTTTGCTTATAAAAATTTACTTGCATTTATATCTATTAATGGTAAAATATATTTGGGTGAATTTTATGACATTTGAAAAAAACAAAACAAAACATTTTTTAATTAGCGTATTCATTTTTTTAGTAGGTATGCTTAACGTTTCTATTTCTGGAGTATTTGGAGGATATTATTGCTCTGCTGCTGCAATTATTGTGGTTTTAGCTACTATATATGCATATGAATTATTTGATAAAAAAATAAATATAAAAGAAAACATGGTTGAACTTTCACTTATTGGTGCTATAACACTTCTTAATATATTATTCTTTTTAGTAAATGATGTATTTGATATTAATGTGTATATAAAAAATAGTTTTAATTTTTGGAGTGTTTTAGTAATTATATCTCAATTGATATCAATAGGCTCTCTTGTATATGTTGCTGCAATGTTTGTTATTAATGCTACAAAAGGTAAAATTGAAATTGTGGAGGAAAATGAAAAAGTAAATACATCAATAAAGAACGATGATACTACTAAAAATACAACTGAAGAAGATAGCGAAGAAAAAACAAATGAAACAAAGATAGAAATAAAAGCATTAGAAGAAAAAAATGAAGATGAAAAAGATACTCCATTTATGGAAGAAGAAAAATAATATGCAAAACGAAAAAATATTATTGGTCATAGATATGAATAATGGATTTACAAGAGAAGGCAATATGTTTACTGAAAATTTAAATAAGTTAGTGTTGCCAATGAAAAAATTCATTATTGAATTAAAAAACAAAAATGCAAAAGTAGTATATTATAGCGATGCACATAATATAAACGATGAAGAATTTAAAGTATATCCTGTTCATTGCATTAAGGGAACTCATGAAAGTGAATATGTTGATGAATTATTAGGACTTAATGATTATTATGTTGAAAAGCAAACAACAAATGGCTTTGTTGCTAAAAATCCATTTGAATTTTCAACTAAAGCAGATGTTGATTTTTATGTTGTTGGAGGAGTTACAGAAATTTGCGTAAAGAATATAACAATGACCCTTTTAGACTTTATAAAAAATAAAAAATTAAAATCAAATGTATATGTTGTAAGTGATTTAGTAGCAACATTTGATGGGCCAAATAATGATGCTTCTACTAGACATAATAATGCCTTAAATGAAATGAAAAAGAATGGGGCAAATATTGTTACCAGTACTCAGATTCTTAAAAAAAATAATATTAGATAATTAAGTATGGAAACATACTTTTTTATTTTAAAAAAATCTTGACTTTAAACATCAAATAATATAACATTATACACGGCAATATGCCTTATTGTAGCCCCGGTAAAGTTACAATTATAGGTATGAAGGAGGAAAATTAGTCATGCAACGTCAGACTACTATGATTAAAAAAGAAGATGTAAACCGTAAATGGTATGTAATAGATGCACAAGATAAGCCACTTGGTCGTCTAGCTTCAGAAATTGCTGAAGTTTTAACAGGTAAGAATAAAGTTACTTATACTCCTAATGTTGATTGTGGAGATTATGTAATTGTTCTAAATGCAAAGGCTGTAAAATTAACAGGTAATAAGTTAGAAACTAAAAATTATTACAATCACTCTCAATTCTCAGGAGGTCTTAGAACAAGAAGTGCTAAGACAATGCTAGATCAATATCCAGTAGAAATGTTTGAAAGAGCTGTTTGGGGTATGTTACCTAAAGGCAGACTAGGAAGACAAATCTATAAGAAATTATTCGTATATGAAGGAAATGAACATCCACATACAGCACAAAAGCCTGAAGTATTGGATGTTAACTTATAGGAGGTAAAAAAATGGCAGCAACTAAAACTACTACAGTTAAAAAAACTGTAGCTAAAAAAGAAAAAGTTCAATATACTGGTACAGGACGTCGTAAGAGTTCAGTAGCACGTGTTAGATTAGTTCCAGGAACTGGTACTATTTTAGTTAATGGTATTGATGTTAATGAATATATGCCATATCAAACACTAGTTATGGATATTAAACAACCACTTACTTTAACTAATACAACTGATAAATTTGATGTATATGCAAATGTAAATGGTGGTGGCACTTCTGGACAAGCTGGTGCTATTCGTTTAGGTATTGCTAGAGCATTATTAGTAGCATCTAATAATGAATATAGACCAGTATTAAAAGTTAATGGTATGCTAACAAGAGATGCAAGAAGCAAAGAACGTAAGAAATACGGATTAAAAGCAGCAAGACGTGCACCTCAATTCTCAAAACGTTAATTTGTATTTTTACTATATCAAAGGGGGGAATTTTTCTCTCCTTTTTTCATATTCCTTTATAGAAAAACATATTTATTATTAGGGTGAAATTATGAAAAAAAGAATTAGCATAATTATTTCGTTTTTTATATGCTTAGTTATCTTAATAAATGTAGCTTTTGTAACTATAGTAGCCAAAATAAATAATTATAACAATGAACAAAGTAATTTGATTGGAAAAATTATATATATTGATCCAGGACATGGTGGCAAAGATAATGGTGCATCTGTAGAAAATGTATTAGAAGATAATATAAATTTAAAAATAAGTGAATACCTTATGGAATTATTAATTGATTCCAATTCACAAGTTTTAATTACTAGAACTGGAGATTATGATTTAGCTTCTTTATATCAAAAAAATAGAAAAAGAGAAGATCTTAAAAATAGAGTTGGTTATATAAATAATAGTAAACCTAATATTTTTATAAGTATACATTTAAATACATATTCTTCAAGTAATGTAAAAGGAGGACAGGCTTTTTATCAAAAGAATGATAATAGTAAACTACTAGCTACTTATATTCAAAATGAATTTAATGAGTTGTCTTCCTTAAATAAAAAAGTAAAATTTGGAGATTATTATATTTTAAATAATACAAAACCAGTTGGAGTTCTACTTGAATGTGGTTTCTTAAGTAATAAAGAAGAGAGACTTAATTTGAATGAAGAAAGTTATCAAAGAAAAATTGCTAATAAAGTATATAAAGGAATTATTAAATATTTTAGTGAGGTGTATTAATTGCTTAATTTAAATAGTTAATTTATAATAAAAAAACAAGGAAGTGAAATTGTGGTTAAGTATAAAGTGGCTATCATAGGTGGTGGTGCGACAGGGTTATTATTAGCTAATCTATTATCAAAAGATAAATTTGATATTTATGTAATAGAGAAAAATAATAAATTAGGTAAAAAGATATTAGCTAGCGGTAATGGCAAATGCAATTTCACTAACATTAATGTAAAAGAAAACAATTATAATAATGAATTTGCCTTAAAAATTGTTAATAGATATAATAGTAATAAAACTATTTCTTTGTTTAAAAAATTAGGAATGTTATCAAAAATAGATAGTGAAGGAAGATGCTATCCCTATAGTGAATCATCTAATACAGTTTTAGATTGCTTAAAAGAAAAATTGAACTATGTTAAATTTATGCTAGATACAGAAGTAAAATGTATAGAAAAAGAAAATAATAAATATAAACTATTATGTAATAAAGAGTATATAATTTTTGATTATGTTATTTGTTGCAGTGGAAGTTTAGCTTCAAATTTAGGCAGTGAAAAGGCATATAATTACTTGTCACAATTAGATATTAAAACAACATCTTTAAAGCCTTCTTTAGTCCCCTTACTAGTTAAAGAAGATATTTCTGGTTTAAAGGGTGTAAGGGTAAAGTGTAAAATTACATTAGAAAATAGTAAAAATGATATTGTTTATGAAGAAGATGGAGAAGTTATGTTTAAAGATGATGCATTAAGTGGAATAGCTGTTTTTAATGCTTCCAGTTATATAAATAGAGAAAAAGAGAACTATAAAATTATTCTCGATTTGTTTCCTGGTATGGAATCTTATGAGTTAGAAAAATATTTGCTAGAAAAATATAAAATGAAATTATCTTTATTGAAAGGTTTAATAAATGATAAATTAGCAGATTATATTTATAGTAAAAATTTTGTTAAAGAAGAAAAAGAAATGTCAATAAATCAAATAAAAGAAGTAGTAAAGAGTTTAAAATATTTAGAATTTTTAGTTACTGGAAGTTATCCTTTCAAAGAAGCGCAAGTATGTTCAGGTGGTATTTGTGTGCAAGAAGTAACTGATAATTTAGAGTTAAAGAAATATCCTAATGTTTATGTTGGTGGAGAACTGCTTGATGTTGATGGAGTATGTGGGGGATACAATCTTCAATTTGCTTGGTCTAGTGCAATGATAGTAGCAAACAATATTAATTTAAAGGTAGGTATAAATGGTGAAAAATAAAGGTAAAAAAATTATATTTTATTTAATTAACTTATTAATTGTTGTAATCGTTTCTGGGCTTACAATATCTAAAATACTTAAAGAACATGGAGTTGATGCTCTTTCATATTTAAAAGATATGAGTATTTTTTCAATTATAATTTTGACTGCTATTTTCTTTGTTAATTATTACATAGAGGGAATTATAATTTCCATTTCTATGAAAAAATATAAAAAAGATTTTAAACCAGCAAATGGATTTGTCGTTCAATGTGTTGGTGGTTTATTTTCTGCAATAACCCCTTTAAAAATAGGATACTTTCCAAGTTTAGGATATGCTTATTCTAAATATAATGTAAAAGCAAATGAATTAATAAAATCGATGGCTAAAACAAGCTTTTCATATCAAATATTAACATTATTATTAAGTGTGGTGTCATTAATTGTATGCTTTAGTAAACAAATGGTTGTTACTTTAGGAACTACTAGTCTTAATTTAAAATATGTAGCATTAATAGGATTTGCATATAATATTATTCTGTTTGGCGGATATTTTTTATTAGTTTTATCTCCAAAAATACATAATTTTGTTTTAAAAATAATTTCATTGATATTGTTAAAAATAAAAAAGATTGATAATAAAGATGATTATTTAAATGGTAAAAAAGAAAAAATGAGATTAGTTAGAGAAGAATTAAAAGATTATTTTAAAAATGTTAAAGAATCTTTAATTATATTTATATTGTATTTATTTAAAAATTTAATGTTTTGGGGATTACCTTATTTCGTTTATTTATTAATAGCAAAAGAAAAATTTAATTTTGATTTATATTTGTATACAATAGTATTAGTTAATTTAATTAGTTATATAACTAATATTATTCCTCTTCCTGGGGCTAGTGGAGCAGCAGAAGTAGTCTTTATTGCAACGTTTAGTCTTATATATTCACCAGAATCATTATTAACAAGTGTAATGCTAGTTTGGAGAATATTTAGTTATTTCATTAACATAATAGTAGGCTTTATAGTATTTGCTATTATAATAAATGTAAAAAAAGAACAGAAAGAAAATATTATTGTTCAATAATTTTATCAATTATTCCATATTCTAAGGCATCGTTTGAGTCTAAAAAATAATCTCTTTCGGTGTCTTTTTCTATGTCATCTAAACTTTTACCAGTATTATTAGCAAGTATATAGTTCAGCTTTTTCTTTATTTTTAAAAGCCTATTAGCCATTATTGAAATATCCGTTGCTTGGCCTTGCCCTCCACCAAGAGGTTGATGGATCATTATTTCGCTATTTGGTAAAGCATATCTTTTGCCTTTTTTACCACCAGCTAATAAGAAAGCTGCCATACTGGCACACATTCCTACACAAATTGTAGAAACATCACATTTTATAAAATTCATTGTGTCATATATAGCCATTCCTGCTGTTATACTTCCTCCAGGAGAATTAATATATAGTGAGATATCCTTTTTTGAGTCTTGTGAAGAAAGGTAAATTAATTCTGCTACTACAATTGATGCAGTGGTGTCATTTATTTCACCATTTAATAAAATAATCCTCTCATTTAATAATAAAGAGAATATATCGTATGCTCTTTCTCCATCGCTATTTTTTAGTGTAACTGTAGGTATGTAGTTCATTATTTATCGCCTCATTAATAAATATGGACAAGATAGCAAGAAATATACCTTATTTTTAGAATAGAGCCATGAAAAAAACTAATTGAAGTATTTATAATAATAGTTTAAAATATAAGTGTTCTGAGGTGATTGTCAATGGATAGAGACTTAAAGGAAATATTAAAAGAAGCAAAAAGAGATAATGCACAATCAAAGTTGCAAGCAGCTAATTACTATGATGAAACTGAGCAATATAAGGAAGCTTTTAGATGGTATGTAGATGCAGCAGATGATGGTGAAGTTCATGCTCAAATAAAAGTAGGAGATTATTATTATGAGGGCAAAGGAGTAAAACAAGACTATTCTAAAGCTGTAAGTTGGTATACAAAGGCTTCTACTTATAATAATGATGAGGCAATAACTAAATTAGCTAACATGTATAAAAATGGTTTAGGTGTAGAAAAAGATTTAAAAGAAGCACTTGGATTATATGAGAAGGCAGCTAATGTAGAGAATGCAGAAGCTATGTATAATTTAGCTGTATTATTAAGAGATGGCGAAGTAGTAGAAAAAGATGATGAAAAAGCATTTGACTATTTTGAAAAAGCAGCAAATAAAGGATATGTTAAAGCTAAGGCAAATTTAGGTTATTGTTTATGTAATGGTATAGGTACAAAAAAAGATATAAATAAAGGAATAACTTATTATAATGAGGCTGCTAATGAAGGTAATGTTACAGCAATGTATAATTTAGCTATGTGCTATAAAGAAGGATTTGGAGTAGAAGAGAATATTCAAAGAGCAATTGAATTATTTGAAATGGCGGGTAAACAAGGACACGCTAAAGCATTAAATGAACTTGGTAAAATATATGAAACTGAAGTTGGATATCATAAAAATATAGGTTTTGCTATTGATTGTTATAAAAGAGCTATTGAATATGGATATTTAGAGGCTTCTATTAGATTAGCAGAAATTTATTTTGATAGAAATGAAAGTAAAAAGGCAATTGATGTTTTAGAAAAGAATAGTTCTAATATAGAAGTTAAGTTTGCTCTTGGAAAATATTATTATGATGGTAAATTTGTAAATCAAAACTATACAAAAGCCCTTAAATATATTAGTGAAGCAGCTAAAGAAAATCATAAATTAGCGCAATATTATGTTGGCTTAGCTTATTATAATGGGTATGGAGTAGATGTAAATGAAGAAAAAGCAGTAGAATGCTTTAAAATATCTGCGGATAATGGATGTATGGAATCTATAATGTTTTTAGCAAAATATTATGAAGAAAAAGGATTAATGGAAAGTAATGTAATGTATGAAAAAGCAGCTAGTAATGGTAATGTAGATGCTATGTATCATCTAGGATATAATTTAGCTCATGGAAAATTAATTGAAAAAGATGAGAAAAAAGCAATTGAATATTATAAAAAAGCAGCAGATAAAGATAATAAACAGGCTCAATGCAATTTAGCTTTATGTTATATGAATGACAAAGGGATGGATAAGAATTTAGGATTTGCTATTTATTGGTTTGAAAGAGCAGCAGCAAATGGTTCAGTAGTAGCAATGTATAATTTAGGAAAGTGCTATGAGTATGGTGTTGGAGTAGAAAAAAATGATTATTTTTCACTTAAATATTATTTGAGAGCAGCAAATAACGAGAATACTGAGGGTATGTTAGCATCTGCTAGATTATATAAAGATGTATATAAAGATATTGAACAAGCAATGTATTGGTATAATGAAGCTATGAAAAAAGATGTAGATGAAGCTTATATTGGTCTTGCTGATTTATATATAAGTGTTGATAGTATAAGGAATGAAAATAAATCGTTATTATTACTTGAAAAAGTAAAAAAAGAAGATAATAAATATTATCAAATAGTAGATAAAAAAGTTAAGGAATACCTAGATAATAAAGCAAATATTTAATTAAGAGGTCACTGAAAAGTGGCCTTTTTGTTCTTTTAATAATAGGTCCAAATAATTGACCATAAAATATTAATGAATTATAATTATGTTGTGTTAAAAAATATAAAAAGGGGGAAATTAACATGGCAATTAAAATTGCAATTAATGGATTTGGTCGTATAGGTCGTTTAGCATTCAGAAGAGGTGTAGAAACTGGAGAATTTGAAGTAGTAGCTATAAATGATTTAGCAAGCGCTAAAAACTTAGCTTACTTATTAAAGTATGATAGCGCTCAAAAGATTTTTAAAGGTCATACTATAGAAGCAGATGATACAAATATTATATTTGATGGTAGAAAAATACCTGTAATTGGAGAAAAAGATCCAAATAATATCAAATGGTCTAACTATGGTGTTGATTTAGTTCTAGAATGCACAGGTCGTTTCAAAGGAAAAGAAGATGCTCTTGTTCATGTTAAAGTTGGTGGAGCTAAAGGTGTTGTAATAAGTGCTCCTGCTGATAAAGAAACTCCTACATTTGTATATGGTGTAAATGATAATGAATTAACTGAAGATATGACAGTTATTTCTGGTGCAAGTTGTACTACAAACTGCTTAGCTCCAGTAATGAAAGTGTTAGAAGAAAAGTTTGGCGTTGAAGGTGGATTTATGACTACTGTTCATGCTTACACAAATGATCAAACTACTCTAGATTTAGTTAAAGAAAAAGATTTTAGAAGAGGAAGAGCAAGTGCTGCTAATATTGTTCCTACAAGCACAGGAGCAGCTAAAGCATTACACTTAGTATTACCTTCACTAAAAGGGAAATTACAAGGTGGAGCATTACGTGTTCCTGTAATTGATGGTTCACTTGTAGATTTAACTTTAACTTTAAAAACAAAAGTTACAAAAGAAATGATTAATGAAGCAATGAAAGAAGCTAGTGAAACTTACTTAAAAGATGTTTTAGGTTACACAGAAGAACCAGTTGTTTCAAGTGATATTATAGGTATTACTTATGGATCATTATTTGATGCAACTCAAACTGTTATTCTAGAATTACCAGAAGGAAAACAATATGTAAAAGTAGTTTCTTGGTATGATAATGAAAATTCTTATACATGCCAATATATGCGTATGGCTAAGAAACTTGCTGAAGTTCTTGGAGTAGCAAAATAACTTCTATACAACTAGAACTTTTTAAAGAAAGGGATTAAATATGAAAAAAACAATTAGGGATATAAATTTAGAAGGGAAAAATGTACTTGTAAGAGTAGATTTTAATGTTCCTTTGAAAGATGGAGTTGTTAAAGATGACAATCGTGTTAGAGAAGCAATTCCAACTATTAAGTATTTAATAGAACAAGGTGCAAAAGTTGTTTTATGTTCTCATTTAGGTAAAGTAGATCATAAGGATCCAGAAAAATGCGAAGCAGATAAAAAGAAAAATGATATGAAATTTGTTGTGCCTACTTTAGAAGAATTACTAGGACAAAAAGTATATTATGTAGATGAAGTATATGGCGACAAAGTTAGTGAAACATTACATAATTTAAATAATGGTGAAGTGATGCTTCTTCAAAATACTAGATATGAAAAAGGAGAAAGTAAAAATGATCCTGAATTAGCAAGAAATATGGCTAAAGATATTGATGTATTTGTTATGGATGCTTTTGGTAGTGCACATAGAGCTCATGCTTCTACTTATGGTGTGCCTGAACTATTAAATGAAGAAGGGAAAGAAACTGCTATTGGCTTTTTAATGGAAAAAGAAATTGAGGCGTTAACTAAATGTGTTGAAGCGAAAGAACATCCTTATGTTGCTGTTTTAGGTGGAGCAAAAGTTAGTGATAAAATTAAGGTTATTGAAGGACTTTTGAAAAAAGCTGATAAAATTATTATTGGTGGAGCAATGGCTTATACATTCTTAAAAGCAAAAGGAGTAGAAGTTGGTAAATCTTTAGTAGAAGATGATCAACTTGAATTTGCTAAAAAATGCTTAGAAGAAGGAAAAGAAAAAATTATACTTCCAGTAGATCATATTGTTTCTTTTGATTTTGAGGGTGAAGAAAGCATGCCTACAATTAATGAAAATATTCCTGATATGTTTTTTGGATTAGATATTGGCCCTAAAACAAGAGCTTATTTTGACTCTGAATTAGCAAATGCAAAAATTGTATTTTGGAATGGACCAATGGGCGTTTTTGAAAATCCAATGTTTGCAGAAGGTACTAAGAAAGTTTGTGAAAGTATAGCAAAACTTGATGGTGCTTTTAGCGTAATTGGTGGTGGAGATAGCGCTAGTGCAGCTAAGCAATTAGGCTTTAAAGATAGATTTAGTCACGTATCAACTGGAGGGGGAGCTTCCCTTGAAATGATAGAGAATGATGGGAAACTTCCAGGTATTGATATTATACAAGATAAATAAAGGAGACCTTATGAAAAGGAAAATACTTATAGGAAATTGGAAAATGAACAAGACAATTGCTGAAACAATTGATTTTGTAAATAAAGTTAATGATAAAGCTCTTAAAGTAGCAAATGATGAATTAATAGTTGGTATTGCACCATCTTATATATGTTTACCTGTTTTAAGAAAATTAGGTACAGGTATCATTTGTTTTGCTCAAAATGTTCATTTTGCTGATAATGGGGCTTATACTGGCGAGATAAGTCCACTTATGTTAAAAGAAATTGGTGTTGATGCATCATTAGTAGGTCATAGTGAAAGAAGACAATATTTTAATGAAACTAATGAAACATGCAATAAAAAATTAAAAACATTAGAAAAATATGAATTTAATGGCTTATATTGCGTCGGTGAAACACTTGAAGATTATGAAAATGGTTTAACTAAAGAAGTTGTTAAGAAACAAGTTCTTGAAGGAATTGAAGGATTAAAACCAGAGTATATTTCTACACTTACAATTGCTTATGAACCAGTTTGGTCAATTGGCACTGGAAAGAATGCTACAGTACAAATAGCAAGTGATGTGTGTGGATACATTAGCGAAGTGATAAGTGAAAAATATGGTAAAGAAGTTGGCGATTCTGTTTATATTTTGTATGGTGGATCAGTTAAACCAGAGAATGTTAAAGAATATGTTGATGATGAAAATATTGATGGAGCGCTAGTTGGTGGAGCTTCATTAAAACCTGATTCATTTATTCAAATGATTGATAATTTGTTAGATTAAAATATTTAAGAAAGGGGAAAAAGAGTATGAGTAAAAGAAAGGTTATTTTATGTATTATGGATGGCTTTGGAAGTAGGGAAGAAGTAGTATATGGAAATGCAATAAAAAATGCTCATACTCCAAACCTTGATTATTTAAAAAGAGAGTATCCTAATGTTTTACTAGATGCAAGCGGAGAACCTGTTGGGCTTCCAAAGGGACAAATGGGTAATAGTGAAGTTGGACATATGAATATAGGCGCAGGTAGAATAGTTTACCAGTCTTTAACATTAATTAATAAGTTAATTAAAGATGGTACTTTTTTTAGTAATGAAAAGTTATTAGAGGCTATTAACTATGCTAAAAATAATAAGTCTACTTTACATTTATTTTGCTTATTAAGTGATGGAGGAGTTCATTCTCATATTGATCACTTACTAGCAATGATGGAGCTTGCAAAAAAAGAAAATATAAAAGATTTATATTTGCATTTATTCTTAGATGGAAGAGATGTTGCTCCACAAAGTAGTGAAAAATATATTAAAATTATAAATGATAAAATTAATGAGTTAAAATTAGGAGTTATAGCTACTTTATCTGGTAGATATTATGCAATGGATAGAGATAAAAATTTTGATAGAATTTATAAAGCATATAAAGCAATGGTGGATTTAAGTGGTAATTCATTTGATGATCCTATTAGTTATGTTAAAGATGAATATGTTAGACTTAAAAATGATGCCTGGGAAAGTTCTGATGAATTTGTTATGCCAGCATATAATAAAAAATTAAGTAAAGGTATTCAAAATAATGATTCAATTGTTTTCTTAAACTTTAGACCAGATAGAGCAATTGAAATTTCTACAATGATTACTAATCATGAAGAATATGATAAAAAAATAAATATTGAAACTAAACTAGAAAGTATTTTCTTTGTATGTATGATGAAATATAGTGAATCAGTAAAAGGTAAAATAGCGTTTAAATTAGATGATTTAACTAATACTTTAGGCGAGTTTTTAGCTAATAATGGATATCATCAATTAAGAATAGCAGAAACTGAAAAATATGCGCATGTTACATTCTTCTTTGATGGAACTAAAAATTATGATGGAATAGAAAGACCACAGTTAAATAATTGTGATCGAATATTAGTAAATTCACCTAAGGTTGCAACATATGATTTGATGCCTGAAATGTCAGCATATATTGTATGTGATAAATTAGTTGAAGCAATAGAGAGTGAAAAATATGATGTAATTATTGTTAACTTTGCAAATTGTGATATGGTTGGTCATACAGCTGTATGGAATAGTGTTGTAAAAGCAGTTGAAGTTGTTGATGAGTGCGTTGGCAAAGTGTATGAAGCAAATAAAAAAGTTGGTGGAGTAATGTTAATTACTGCAGACCATGGAAATGCTGATATTGTATATGATTTAGATGGCAATATAGTAAGTAGCCATACGACTAGTCCTGTTCCTCTTATTGTTACTGATAAAGATATTTGTTTAAGAGGCAATGGTAAACTAGCAGATTTAGCTCCTACAATATTACATATATTAGAAGAGAAAAAACCTAATGAGATGACAGGTGAAGATTTGATTGTAGAAAGGAATGATAAATAATGTCACAAATCAGTGGAGTTTTTGCAAGAGAAGTTTTGGATTCAAGAGGTAATCCAACAGTAGAAGTAGAAGTAGTTACAGAATCAGGTGCTTGTGGTAAAGCAATAGTTCCTAGTGGTGCCTCAACAGGTGAAAAAGAAGCATTAGAATTAAGAGATGGAGATAAAGAAAGATATTTAGGTAAAGGTGTTTTAAAAGCTGTTAAAAATGTAAATGAAATAATTGCCCCTAAAGTAGTTGGAATGTTAGTAGATGATCAAGTATCAATTGATAAGTTACTTATTGAATTAGATGGAACACCTAATAAATCAAAATTAGGAGCTAATGCAATGCTTGGTGTATCACTAGCATGTGCACATGCTGCTGCTAATTATTATCATATGTCTTTATATAAATATTTAGGTGGATTTAATGCTAAAGTTTTACCTACACCTATGATGAATATTATGAATGGTGGAGCTCATGCTAATTTCTGTACAGATATTCAAGAATTTATGATTATGCCAGTTGGTGCCCCTACTTTTAGAGAAGCATTAAGAATGGGTTCAGAAATTTATCACAATTTGCAAAAAGTATTAAAAGAAAAAGGTTTATCTACTGCAGTAGGTGATGAAGGTGGATTTGCTCCTAAATTAGAAAACAACGAAGAAGCTTTAAAATGCATAATGGAAGCTATTACAAGAGCTGGATATACTCCTGGAGTTGATGTTAAATTAGCTCTTGATGTAGCAGCTAGTGAATTATATGATGAAGTAAGTAATACATATAAGGTTGATGGCAAGAAATTAATGGCTTCAGAATTAGTAGAATACTATGATTATTTAGTAAAAAAATATCCAATAATCTCTATTGAAGATGGATTAGATGAATTTGACTGGGATGGGTGGAAACTTCTTACTGAATTATTAGGTGATAGAGTTCAAATAGTAGGTGATGATTTATTTGTTACTAATCCTGCTATTATTGCTGAAGGTATTAAAAGAGGCGTTGCTAATTCAGTATTAATTAAGTTAAATCAAATTGGTACACTAACAGAAACATTTGATGCAATGGAAATGGCTAGAAAAGCAGGATATACAGCAGTTGTTTCTCATAGATCAGGTGAAAGTGAAGATACTACAATTGCTCATGTTGCTGTAGCATTTAATGCAGGACAAATTAAAACTGGATCTTTAGCTAGAACTGATAGAATTGCTAAATATAATGAATTACTAAGAATAGAAGAAGAATTAGAAGGCGCTGCTAAATATGCAGGTAATAGTGCTTTTTATAATTTAGACTAAAATAAGAAAGAAAATATTCTTTTTAAAAAGTTTAAAATACTTAAAATTATATTTTTAAATATACTCCAGAGAGATTTCTTTGGAGTTTTTTCTTTTATTTCATCTTTATTTTCACTAAGGTTATCCACCACTATATCAGATTCTAAAACAATACATTCATTTTCAAATTCATAATATAACTTAATTTTATATTCTCCTGGAGTATTTTTGTTATTTGAATAGGTGTCTTCTATAACTTCATAAGAAAGTATGGATGTTTTGTCAATATTATTATTGCTTTCTAGAGTTTCAATTATTTCTTCGATTGGAATACTTGATGAAGAATTGATGCCAATAAATTTTTGACTTATAAAAAATATTGGTTTTTCTGAATCTTCAACTTTAATAGTTACAGTATAAACATTTGATGCATTTTCACTTTCATCTTTTGCAATATATCCTATTTCATAACTACCCGGAATATAATAATTAGAAGAGTAATTGTCGAAAGATAATTCTATGATTATATTTATGCTTATATTATCTATAGCTAATAAATCATTTTTTATTTTTTCAACATTTAATTTATTTTTATAACTTGTAATGTATGAGTTTTTGCCAGAAATAGTAGGTGGTATATCATCAATTATTTCAATACTTAAAACATAGGTATCACTTTTGTTGTTAGATAAGTCTGTTACATAAAAAGAAATTAGAAAAGTCCCTATTTTATCTTTGTTATTAGAATAATTGTCTTCTTGTATAACAAGTCTATTTTCGATATTTTTATCATAGTTATCTGTTATTATAAACTCTTTTTTTATGTTATCTAAAGATAGAAGATTAGACATATAACTTTTTAATGATGTAGGGCCTGTTATTATGGGCTTTATGTTATCTATTACTTTAATTTTTATAGTTAAATATGCGATGTTTCCACTTTTATCTTGTGAAGAAAATGTTATTTCATAAATTCCAGGTATCATTTTATTAGGAGAATAATCATCTTTACTTACTTTAACTTCAGTAATACCATCTACTTCATCATAAGCTTTAATTTTAGACTTTAAATAATCAATTGATATATAGTTATTCATTGAAGTTATGATGGTACTATCTAAATTATCTTTTACAATAACAGGTGGCAAATCATCTAATGATATAAATTCACTATAAACATTAATTGTAATATTTCCCATGGTATCAGTAAAACTAAATATTTCATTAGCTTTAGTATATATAGTTTTACTGTCTGTTAGTTTATTGCTTGAAAAATAATAGGTAGTTATCTTGTAACTTAAAAAATTATTTTTATATGGCTGTTCTTTTTTTATTAAACTATTATTTATGTTTTTACAACCTGTTCCATCATTTATATATTTTTCTATATGAGAATAGTTTTCAGCGGTTTGTAGTAAGTCATTTGTTATTGATTCTTTTTCTACTGTATACCAATAAAATGGCACATTAACATTATAAGTTTTGTCTTGTTCTTTAATCAAACAAGTCCCTATTTCCTGTGCTTTTATGGTTGTAGTTTTACTAAAAATAAAGAAAGAAAAAGCTATGATTAGTAATTTAAATGTTTTTTTCATTTTTATCCCTCCATTAATATCTATAGTAACGAGTTTTGATTTTTACGGAAAAAAATAAAAATTCTAGAAAAAATTATAAAAAAATATAATTAAAAAGGTGAGAATATGAATTTTATAATTAATTTGTTTAATAAAGGGGGATTAATAATATTTTTTATTTTAGTAATGTTAGAGTATGCTTGCTTTCCTTTGCCTAGCGAAGCTTTACTTCCTTTTTTAGGGTTTGTGATAAATACAAATGATTATAGTGTAGTGGGAGCAATTGTGTTAAGTACTATAATGGGTTTTATTGGGTGTTTGCTTTGCTATTTAGTTGGATATTATGGAGGTAATATATTTTATAATAAAATATATAATAAATTTAAAAATGTGAAAAAAGGAGTGGATTATGGAAAAGAAAAGTTTGATAAATACGGAAATATTTCGGTAATGATTTGTAGGGTTATTCCTCTTTGCAGGACATACATTTCTTTTTTATCAGGTTTATATAAACAAAGTTTATTTATTTACTCTTTATTTTCTATTTTGGGTATTTTAATTTGGAATTCCATTTTAATAGTATTAGGTTATTTTTTAGCAGATAGATGGGGGTTAGTGGCTATTTATTACAATAAATATAAATTAATTCTTATTATAATAATAGTATTTTTAATATCAGGATTTTTACTTTATAAATTGTATAAAAATAAAAAAACGAGAAAAAATATTAATGGTGATTGAATGCCATATTTTAGTTATCATGGAAGAAATAAAAAATTAATAAAAGAAGGTCTTTTAGATGAGTTTTACTATGAAGAAAAAAATAATAAAAGGTATTTAGTATTAGTGTATAAAGATGGCAGAAAATTTCCAGTTAAAGAAGAAAGATGGATGGAATATCACAATTTAATTGATGATTATTTTTGAAAGGGAGGAATAATGTGATGAAAAAGATCTTTAGATTTTTTCTTTTGTTTGTTGGGTTGTTTGCTATTAATGGATGCAATAATATAAAAACTATTAGTAATAACTCATTAGTAGAATATAAAGCAGTTAATAGTAAAGAAGACTTAATTTATAATATTAATGAATCATTAAGAAATATTAAAGGAGTAAATTTTGATGGTACACTTACTATAAAAGATAAGACTTATAACTTTGATGGTAAAGTAATAGTAGGTGATACTATTGGAGATAGTATTATTAATGTTAATTATGAAAAGAATAGTTTATATGTAAAGAATGGTAAAGTTTATGTTAGTTATCGTTATAATAATACAAATGTTATTATAAAAGATAGTATAGAAACATTTGTAAATGAAACATGTAATATTTTACATAGTAAAAATAAAAAATGTAATGAATCTGTAATTCTTGATATTATAAAAGAAAAGACATTAAATGATATAGATTATAGTAAGTTAATAGATAAAACATTTATAAGTGAAAATGAAATAGATTACAAAGGATTTAAAACATCATTTGGTAGTGATTATAGGCCAACACTTTTAAGTTACACTAATAAGGATTTAAAAGTGGAAGTTAAGTTAAATTATGATAAAGTATCTATTAATATGCCTCTTGGATATGATTTAATTACAATGAAAGTAAAAAGTATTAAAGAATTATTGAGATTAGATAATATAGCAGATTTAATTAAATAGGGGAACCCCTATTTTTTATTTTTATTTATATGTGTTTAAATATGAAATCTAGTATAGTTTTATCTTAAAAAGAATACAATTTATTGTAAAAAATACTATTACATAGTATTATTTTAATAAGGAGTGATATAAATGGTAGGTATTATTATAGGTGTTGTTGTAGTTGTTCTTATAGTGTTACTTGTTCTTTGGTTTATTGGCGTTTATAACAAATTAGTTAAACTTCGTTTAAATACTGAAAATGCATTTAGTTCAATTGATGTTGAATTAAAGAAAAAAATCAATTTAATTAGTAACTTAGAAGCTACAGTTAAAGGATCAAAAGCACACGAATCTAAGATTTTCTTAGAATTTGCTAAAGCTAGAGGAGCATTTGCTACAGCTAGTCAAACAGGTGATGTTAAAGGTATGCAAGAGGCAGATAGAATGATGGGTCAAGCATCTGTTAAAGTTATGGCTTTAAGTGAACAATATCCTGAATTAAAGGCAAATGAAAGCTTTATGAAACTTATGAACGATTTAGGACCAATCGAAGAAAAGGTTGCTTATGCAAGAAAGTTCTATAACGAAGCTGTAAATAAGTATAACAAAACAATCTTAATTTTCCCTTCTTCAATAGTAGCAAATATGTTTAACTTTACTCGTAAAGAGTTCTACGAAGCAGATGAGGAAGCTAAGAAAGATAACTACAGAGTTAATTTTGATGAATAAGGTATCAATTGATACCTTTTTTTATAGATTGAGTTAATGATATTTTCATTAACTCTTTTTAATTTTTAAAATAAAGGTTAAAATTATAGTGTGGTGATTATATGAGTATAAGTTTAATATTAGAAGGTGGAGGCATGAGGGGGATGTACACTAGTGGCGTTCTTGATGCTTTTATGGACAATGATATTTTCATTAACAATATATATGCAGTTAGTGCAGGATGTTATAATGCTTTATCATACATTTCTAGGCAAAGAGGAAGAACTTATGAAATTAATACATCATATATAGGTGATAAAAGATATATAAGTATGAAAAGAATGTTAACTAAAGGTAGTGCTGTTAATACTGATTTTATTTTTAATGATGTTTTTAAAAAACTTAATCCATTTGATTATGATGCATTTAATAAATATGTTGGAAAGTTTTATGCTGTTAGTACAAATGCTGTAACTGGAGAAGCACACTACGCTCTTATAAAGGATTTAGAAAAAGATGCTGAGTATGTTAAGGCTAGCGCTGCTTTGCCACTCTTTACTCATTTAGTTAAATGTGATGGACTAATACTTAGTGATGGAGGAGATGCTGATTCAATACCAGTTAAAAAAGCTATAGAAGATGGTTTTAGTAGTAATATAGTTATTTTAACAAGACCTAAAGGATTTGTTTTAGGGGAAAATAAATTAATGAAATTTAATAAAATTAGATACAAGAGATACCCTAATTTAATTAAAACGATGGAAAATAGAAGATTCAAATATAATGAAACTTTAAAATTATTAGAAGAATTAGAGAAGGAAAATGAAGCCATCGTTATAAGACCTAAGGAAGAACTTAATATTGGAAATTTAGAGAAAAATATTACTAGAATAAATGAAATATATAAAATGGGGTATGAAGATGGATTAGAATATATTAGTAAAATAAAAGAGTTTATAAGGAGTGATGAAAATGCTTCAAAAAAGGATAAAAGAATTTAATGAAAGAGCTTCTTGGCTTAGAGAAGGTGTTTTATATCATAGAGGGAAACATAATGAAAATATAAAAGAAAATTCTATGAAAGCGTTTGAAGAAGCTGTTAAAGATAATTTAGGAGTAGAATTAGATGTTAGATTAACTAAAGATAATTTAGTTGTTGTTTCTCATGATTCTAATTTAAATAGGGTGTATGGTATTAATAAGAATATAGATGATTTAACTTATGAAGAGGTTAAAAAGCTTACTAATGATGGTGTGCCTTTATTTAGTGATGTTTTAAAATTAATAAATAATAAAATAGGAGTCATGGTTGAAATAAAATCTAATAAAGTAGGTAAATTAGAAGAAATAGTTTATGAAATATTAAAGAAATATAAAGGAAGATATGTAATTGTATGTTTTAATCCTTTTACTTTAAGATATTTTAGAAAAAAAGATAAGAGTATTATTAGAGGACAATTATCGTATAGTTATTATGATAGTAAATTATCTAAGATAAAGAGATTTTTACTTAGTCATTTGTGGCTTAATGTGTTTAGTAAACCTCATTTTATTAGTTATGGTATAGATCATTGTAATTATAAATTACTAAAAAAATATCATGATAAAGGGTATTTTGTTATTGGTTGGACATACAAGGATGAAAAAAATAAAGTTGCATTAAAAGAAATTTATGATAATATGATAATAGAAAATTTGAACATAAGGGAGTTTTAAATATTATGAAATGTCTATTTATTTATAATCCTATAAGCGGTAAAAACAAAAAACTTATGAAGCATATGGGATATATTGAAAAAAAATTAAAAGAAAAATATGATGTAGTAGACATAGTTCCTACGGCATATGCAGGACATACAATAGAATTAGCAAAAGAAGCATGTGGTAAGTATGATTCTCTTATTTTTTCTGGTGGAGATGGCACTTTTAGTGAAGTTGTAAAGGGAATTGGAGAAAATAAAAATGCCCCTATTTTAGGCTTTATTCCATCAGGGACAGTAAGTGATATGGCAAACAATTATAATATTCCACGTAATATTAAAAAAGCAATAAATTTATGTGTTGAAGGTAATAAAGAAAAAATAGATATTTGTAAAATAAATGATAACTATTATGCATATGCTTGTGCGATGGGAACATATACTGATGCGACCTTTAAGACAACTCCAAAAATGAAAAAGAAATATGGAAGAATGGCTTATTTTATGCAAGGTGCTAAACAAGCGTTTAAAGTTGATGATTATATGCTAAACCTTCAAGTAGGTAAAAAACAAATTAAACAAAACGCTATTCTTGTTATGATTTTAAATACAAAATCAGTTGGAGGATTTTCTAAGTTTAACTATAAAAATAAACTTGGTGATGGTAAGTTTGATGTAGTAGTTGTTAAAAAACCAGAAGTAAAAACTCCTATTAATATTTGGAGATTATTTATAAGAGGAGTTAATGGAGTTAGAGAAAATAATAATTTGATGGTCTTTAGTACTGATCATTTAAAAATAGGTATTGATAAGAGTGTTGATTGGAATTTAGATGGAGATCCGTATAATGCTAAAGATGTAGAAATTACTTGTTTAAAGAAGAGATTAAGCCTTTTTATACCTAAAAGCAAGTAAAATATTGGTATTATTTTAAAGTTATACTATAATAAAAGAAATACTTTTTTGGGGGTGATCTTAATGGATGAGGTTGATTCACTATTTGAAAAGGTCTACGCTAACGCCCAAAAATATATAACTAACACATATGATCTTATGACAATACGTAAAGCTTATGAGTTTGCAAAAGAAAAACATAAGGGTGTTTTTAGAGTGGATGGAAGTCCTTACATTAAGCATCCTGTAGAGACTGCAGAAATAATTGTTTCGCTTCATGCAGGTCCTAATACAATAGCCGCTGGATTACTTCACGATACAATTGAGGATGTTGAAGATGTTAATGAAGAGATGATAAGAGAAATATTTGGGGAAGATATAGCTTCTTTAGTAGCAGCTGTAACCAAAGTTAGCGTTAGCGAAAGTACATCTCAAGTAGATAGCAAAGATAAAACTATTCAAAAAGTATTTCATGCGATGAGTAGTGATGTTAGAACTATTATTATTAAGCTAGCAGATAGATTAAATAATATGCGTACTCTTGGAGTTTTGAAAAAAGAAAAACAAGTTAGAATTGCTAATCAAACTTTAGAGTTATATGCACCTGTTGCTAGATACATTGGTTTAAATAAAATAGCCAAAGAATTAGAAGAACTTTGTTTGTTTTATTTAAATAGAGAAATGTATTTTCAAATTGTTTATTATGTAGAGGATCATAATAAAAGGTACAAGGAAAGTTTAGAGGCAATGTGTCAAAATATTACTCAAGCATTAGATGCTATGGGTATTAAATGTGAAATTTATAGAACTAATAAAGAAATATATAAAATATATAAATTCATTCAAGATGGCAAGCATACTTTAGATGAAATAGATGATTTAGATGTAATTCATGTTTTAGTTAATAAAAACTTGGATTGTTATTTAGCACTTGGAATAATACACTCAATTTATACTCCTTTAATTGGAAGACTAAAAGATTATATTACATCTCCTAAATTTAATATGTATCAAGCCATTCACACTATTGTTATAAATCCTGTTGGAAATCCTAGTAAAATAGCTATATCAACTAAAGTAATGGATGATTTGTTTAATTTTGGTGTAGCAAGTAAGTGGCAATATGATGAAAGTAAAGGATATAATCAAAATAAGGAACAAGAAGATATTAGAAATCATTTAAATATAATAAGAGAATTAGATAGAATTAATAGTGAAGATAAGGTTAATCCATCTGAATATGTTAGATTGTTACAAGAAGATATTTTTAATCATAACCAATATATTTATGTTTATAATACAGTTGGAGAAGTTATTGTTTTACCTATTGGCTCTACTGTTTTAGATTTTGCTTTTAAACTTTCTGATAAAATAGGAAGTGGCTTAAAAGAAGCATATATTAATGGCATTCCATCATCATTTGATACTAAGTTAAAGAATGGTGCAATTGTTTCTGTAAGAAGCGATAATAAAAATCATGTTAAACCTGAATGGGTTAATTATGCTTTTAGTAATTTTGCTAAAATGAAAGTGCTTGAATTGTTAAATAAAAAATAAAAAAAGAAGGTTCTTCACTAAAATTTATAGTTGAATTAAACCTCGTAAAAAGGTATAATAATTGTGCAAAGAAAGTAGTGAAGATATGAATACGAGTAGATTTGATTTATATTTTGAAAATGGCAAATATGGACTAATTGATATTAAGACTAGAAAGGTTATTTTACATAGTAGTTATGATGTGAGTGACTTTGATGGGGAAGTAGTTACATTAAAAAATGGTGATACTTTGAAGATAGATGATATTTTAAGTAAGGTTGAGTGGCTAGCTAGTAATAATAGATATATGATAGTGGAAGATGTTGTGTCTAGAAAAGTAGGAATATATGATGCTAAAAATGATATTTTAAAGGTAAAATGTGTGTTTGATAAAATAGAATATCTTAATGATAAAAATGGATTTAGATGTTATTTAGATAAGCAAATTAAAGAATTAGACTATAAGAAATTATCTAGTAATAAGTTTAGTGGTAAGAAAAGTGAAATTATTATAGTTAATAATTTATCTTTATATTATAGTGAACCATTTATGATAGATATGCTTAATGGTAAAAGGACTACATTAAAACGTTAATTACTAATAAAAATAAGCTTTTTTATAATAAAGAAGCTTATTTTATTTTAATATATTTTTTTGATGTTATAATTTAAACGAGGTGTTATTTATGAGTTTAAAAGCAGGTATTATAGGCCTTCCAAATGTTGGTAAATCAACTTTATTTAATGCAATTACTTCTTCAAATGTAGAAGCTAGTAACTATCCATTCGCTACAATTAATCCAAATACTGGTGTAGTAGAAGTTAAAGATATTAGAATTGATAATATGATTCCTATTTATAATCCTAAAAGAGTTGTTAGAGCAACTTTTGAATTTTGTGATATAGCAGGGTTAGTAAAAGGTGCAAGTAAAGGTGAAGGATTAGGAAATAAATTCTTAGCTAATATTAGAGAAGTTGATGCTTTATGTCATGTAGTTAGATGTTTTGAAAGTAATGAAATAGTGCATGTAGAAGGTAGTGTTAATGCTTTAAGAGATGTTGAAATTATAAATTTAGAGCTTGTGTTTGCTGATTTAGATGTGGTAGAAAAAAGACTAGCTAAAATAGAGAAAAAAGCACAAACTAGTAAAGATAAGGATGCTGTATTTGAAGTTAATTTATTAAATAAGTTTATTAAGGTGCTTAGTGATGGAAAAAGGGCTAGTGTAGTAGATTTAAGTGATGAAGAACGTTTACTTGCTAAGAGTTTTAATTTATTAACTTTAAAACCTTTAATTTATGTAGCAAACTTAAGCGAAAGTGAAATTAAAGATCCTACAAGTAATAAAAATTATAATGATTTATGTAAACTAGCTAAGGAAGAGAATACAATTGTTATTCCTATTAGTGCTCAAGTAGAGGCTGATTTAGCAAGTTTAGAGGAAGAGGAAAAGAAAATGTTCTTAGAGGAGTTAGGAGTTGAGTACTCAGGTCTTGAAATGCTTACAAGAGCAACTTATTCTTTATTAGGTCTTGAAACTTATTTTACTGCTGGAACTGATGAATTGAAGGCTTGGACATTTACAAAAGGAATGAAGGCTCCAGAATGTGCAGGTATTATTCATAGTGATTTTGAAAGAGGCTTTATTAAAGCTGAAGTTTATACTTATGATGATATAATGGAATACAAGAGTGAATTAAAAGTTAAAGAAAATGGAAAACTAAGAATTGAAGGAAAAGATTATGTTGTTAAAGATGGCGATATAATGTATTTTAGATTTAATGTATAGGAGAAATTAAAATTGAAAAAGAAACAAAAAATAGGCCTTGTTTTAGGTGGAGGAGGAGGCAAGGGAGCTTACCAGATTGGTGTTTGGAAAGCTTTGCGAGAATATAAGATAGAAAAATATATTACTTATGTAAGTGGAACTTCTATTGGATCTTTGAATTCACTTTTGTTTCTTACTGGAGATTTAGATAATGCAATTAATGTATGGGGTAATGTTACTAAACAAGTAGCATTAACAAAAAAAAGTTTTAAGGAAGTTCTTACTAAAAAAAGTTTATTTTCTCGAGAAGGCTTTATAAAGTTAGCAGAAGAAAATGTTGATTTTGATAAAGTTAGTAATTCTAAGATTAAATCATATGTTACTGCGACTCCCGTTAGTAAGGGCGTTACTAATGCACCTACTAATTTTTGCTTAAATGGAAGAAGTAAAGAAGAAATTTTAAAGATAGTGTTAGCAAGTTCTGCTATTCCAGTTGTTTTTGAACCTGTTGTTATTAATGGAATAAAATATAGAGATGGATATATGGTTGATAATAACCCTGTTAGAGTTTTAAAGGAAAAAGGTTGTAAGCTTATTTTTGTTGTACCTTTAAAAGAATTTTCAATTGCATATGAATGCGCAGATGAGAATACTACTATTATTGATTTTGTTTCGCCATATAATGATTATGGTATTATCAATGGAACTTTGGATTTTATTGGTGATAGAGCTAAAATGAGAATGAATCATGGATATGAAGTAGCTAAGCAATTAATTGAAGAGGTTATTAAAGAGGGAGTAATAGCAATTACTTGGAAACAAAAAATTAAAATGTTCTTTAAAAAATTCAAAAAAAGAAAAGAAAATAAGAAATATTATTATTCATTAACAAGAGAAACTATTTTGCATAAGCCAGAATAGTTTTTTTATTATATTAATATATTTTTATGAGGGATAATAATGGAAAAATTTATAACTTTATTAAAATATATTATTTTAAGTATAATACAAGGAGTAGGAGAAATACTTCCTATATCTTCAAGTGGGCATTTGCTTCTTGTTAGTAAATTATTTAAAATAGAGACAAGAGGGATGAGATTAGAGCTTATTCTTCATTTAGCATCTTTATTGGCGTTATTCATTTTTTATAAAAAAACAATTTTTAAATTAGTTAAAGGTAATTATGAGTATATTTTAAAAAAAAATAAAGAGTATGTTAAAGAATATAAATTTATGATAGGAATGATAATAACGCTTATTCCTACTTGTTTAGTGGGGTATTTTCTTAATGATTATTTGGAGTATTTTATTAGTTATAGTATTTTAGTGGGCTTTTTTCTTGTTTTAAATGGTTTAAACTTGTATTTAGTTAATAATAAGAGTGGTAATAAAAATATAGAGGATTTGAAAATAAAATCTTTTGTTAAAATTGGTATGGGGCAGTGTTTAGGATTACTTCCAGGATTTTCTAGAAGTGGGTCATGTTTGTCTATGTGTTATAGAGAGAAACTAAATAAAGAAGATAGTGAAAAATTAACTTTTATGTTACTTTTTCCACTTGTAATAGGGTCAATTATACTTAATATAAAAGATTTTAATTTTATAAAAGAAGAAGTAATTTTACTTAGTATAAGTTTTATTATTACTTTTATGGTTACTCTTTTTAGTTTAAGAATGTTAAATAAAATAATTAATAGTAATAAATTACATTATTTTAGTGTTTATTGTTTAATAATAGGAATACTTGTTATGTTTATTGCGTGATTCTAGTAAAACGAGTAAAATTGTAATGTAAGGATGATAATATGATATATTTAATAATTTGTATAGCAATACTATTTTGTGTGAGTTTAATTATATTAATTTTATCCAGTACAATTATTAAATTTAATAAGATAATAATTGAAGATGATAAAATAGATAGGAATATAGATATAGTTTTTGTTAGTGATTTTCATGTTGGGTTATACACTAAAAAGAAAAAGTTAAAGAAAATTATAAATTTAATTAATAAAGTAGATGGAGAGTATTTATTAATTGGAGGAGATATTAAAGGTTTTAAGCCTTTAAAATATTATAAGAATGATGAATTAAAAGCAATATTTGATTCTTTGAAAATAAAGAAAAGATATTTTGTTAATGGTAATCACGAGGATTATAATTTAAAGGTATATGAAGATTTTTATGTTTTGAATGATGAAATAGTTAGTTTGAGTGATAATGTTAAATTAGTTGGGTTAGATTGGGTTAGAGGAGAAAATTTAGATTATAAATTAGACACGGAAAATTATAATATTTTATTATCACATTATCCTGATAGAGTAATTGAATATTCTAAAATAGATTTAGCGTTAGGGGCTCATTCTCATGGGCATCAAGTTAATTTGCCATTGTGTAAGTTTCATCATAAAGAGATGTATTCTAGAGGATTGTATAATCTTGATAATAATAAAAAATTATATGTTAATAGGGGATTAGGATTTAGTTTTTTGAAAGTTAGGTTTTTATCTACTAGAGAAATAGTAAAGGTTGAATTGAGGTGTAGTAAAGGTGGAAATAACAAACGATTGGAAAAAAATTATTGATGAAGAAAAGGAAAAAGATTATTTTAAAGAACTTAAGAAGTTTTTGCTAAGTGAATATGATAATTATAAGATATATCCTAAAAAAGGAGAAATCTTTAAGTGTTTTGAATTAACTAATTTTAAAGATGTAAAAGTAGTTATTTTAGGGCAAGATCCATATCATCAACCGTTTCAAGCTCATGGATTATGTTTTTCTGTTAATAAGGGGGTTAAGATTCCTCCTAGTTTAGTTAATATTTATAAAGAAATACATAATGATTTAGGATGTAGTATTCCTGTTCATGGCAATTTAACTAAATGGGCAAAAGAGGGAGTGCTTCTTTTAAATACAATTATGAGTGTTAGAGATTCTTCGCCAATGTCTCATAGTAATAAGGGATGGGAAATATTTACTGATAAGGTTATAAAAAAATTAAATGATGATGATACACCTAAAGTATTTATGCTTTGGGGGTCTCCTTCAAGAAAGAAAAAAGTTTTAATTACTAACTCACATCATTTAGTATTAGAATGCGCTCACCCTTCACCTTTATCTGCTTATAATGGCTTTTTTGGTTGTAAACACTTTTCTAAAGCAAATGAATTTTTGAAGAAAAATGGTAGAGAACCTATAGATTGGCAAATCGATTAATAATTTAAAAAAAGAGTTTCAAGCGAAACTCTTTTTGCTTATCTTATAGGATATTCATAGTTTATTTCTTCATTAAATTCTACCCAATCTAGATATATATTTAATAAAATATATCTTTTTCCATCACGAGGATCACTTATAATGATGTGATCTACTCCAGCAGCTTCAATTACTCCTTTATATACTCTATCTCTCCATTCATTAGAGTCACTATAAGTCATATAGAATGTTCCTAGCTTTCCTCTATTTAATCTAATGATATTTTCTATATAAGATTCTTCGATTCTTTTTGTTGGTTGGAATCCACTAGGTGAGTATGGTTGTTGATATGGCAATTGATTTGTTGGAGTAGGTGGATTTATTTGTGTATTAGTAGGAGTAGGTGGGTAAGGATTAGTGACATTTCCTTGATTGTAAGGTAAAGCATATTGATATTGTTGACTATTGTCCATAATTAAATTTCTCCTTTTCATTATTCACTATATATTTATGCAAGTGCCTATAAAAAGTTTACAAATAAAAAAATAACCCCAGTTTTCTTAGGGGTTATTATAAGTGTTAATTAAATCATGAATAATCCTGTCTATTTGTTTGTATGTCTTTTCTATAATGTAATTCTCTAGCAATCCCCACAAAGACAAGGTTTAGTATTAATTTTTCTAATTAATACGGTAAACTACTGCCTCCTTACGAGTGTATAATAACCTATAATTCGACAAAAAGTACCTGTGAGAATTCACAACATCTATAAATTTTTAATAACTATTTCCAATAGAGTAAGAATCTAATTCTGTTTTACTTTTAGTAAACTTTTCTACACTTTGGTTTATTTTTGATGTTGGTTGAGGTTCTAATTTATACCATCCTTTGCTATATAGTAAATTGTAACAATCTCTTTGTTCATCAAAAATTTCTTCTCTTAAATCACTAGAAATGTCAAATACTAAGTCATTGCTGGATTCAATACTAAAGTTATGATATAAATTAGCAAGTGTTTTGATTGATGTTAAAACATCAGTTAAGATATCTTTGTCTGAGTAATATGTGTTATTGTTATTCATTTTAGGCTTCTTCTCCTTCCATTAAACCTACTAGATCTTCATATTGAGCGCATAGTAAAACGTTTAAGTCTTCTAATAAATCTTTTACATCTGGATCTGTGCTCATTTCATAGTAAAGGTTTGTTTTTTTCACTAATTCAAGTGAATGATTTAAGATGTCTTCTATATAAAGACAGTCTTTTGGGGTTAATGTTGTTTCTGGTTTTTGCATTTTTGTCTTCCTTTCTTTTACCTCTATTTTTAGTATTGGTTAGTATTAAAAAATTATACTTTTTTTATGTTTTCTATTTTATTTTGTATTAAAATAATAAACATAATTCTTTAGAATTATTGGAAATAATTATTTGCTGGAATAAAATTATAGTAAGAAAGTGTGAGGAGATGAGTATTATGAGAAATGAAAACATCAAATTACATTCTAATATTATGAAGATATTTAAGTATCTTGTTTTTATAATTGCACTTTTTACTTTATTTTTATTTGTACAAAGTAATCGATGTTTAGCTTTTGATTACTTAGGTTATGATTCTAACAAAATCAGTTCATCTTCATCAGATTATAGAGTTGATGTTGCTTATAGAGCACCATATTGGTGGGTTACAACAAATATTGAAATTACTTTTTGTGAAATTGGTAATTCATCAAGTTGTATGACTTTTACTAAAGAAAATCCTCCATCAGTAAAAGCGGAAACTATATATAGATTTTACAATAACGGAGAATATGATTATCTTAACAATGTTTCATGGGGAAGTGCTACATATAGTTCAAAACAAAAAAATAGTCCAATAAAAGGATTTTATAGTTTTAAACAGGGACTTGAAGTTAGTGTAAAAGCAGAAGTATATACTCCTTTCAAAACAGAAAATAGATATTTTAGTAAAAAAATATATGATTGGGGTGTACCTCATAGTTTTACTTATAATGGAAATCTTACTGATTCAACAATTTGTGTATATAATGGCTCGTATTGTATAGAAACAGCTATTAAACAAACAGATTGGGCTAAGTCTCATAATGTAACTATCACGTATAGTGGAGCAAAGGAAGCTAAATATTGCATTGGTAGTATGCACCCAAATGCTGGTTATGATTGTGGAGGAAATAGAAATGGATGGAAAGAATTCACATCGAATGAAAAAATAACTGTTGGAACTACAGGCTATGTATATTTGAAATTTGATTCTAAAACATTTTATGTTGAGAAATATGAGAAAGCAATTTCATTTAGGGTTGATACAACAGCACCTTCTATAACAGTGCCAACATCAGATGATGCATCAACATGGGCAAAATCACATACAGTAAGTGGAATAACATTTAAAGATTGGCATAGTGGAGTGAACACATCAACAAAATATTATTGTTGGAGAGAAAACTCTACCACACCTGGTAGTACCGATAGCTGCTGGACAAGCTTTACAGGTGATAGTGTAACAAAGTCATCATTAACAGGAAAATATTATTTACATGTAAAAGCAAGTGATAATGCAGGAAATGTAGGATATGGTAAAACATCTAGTGCTATGTATTTTGATAATGAAGCGCCAACAATAACAAATTTAATAGTAGATTCATCAGATTGGGCAAAATCACATACAGTAAGTGGGATGACATTTGATGATAATAATCGTAGTGGAGTAAATGACTCAACAAAGAAATATTGTTGGAACACTTCTTCATCAAA
>CAKPSD010000004.1 GCA_934183255.1 uncultured Bacilli bacterium | reverse complement strand
TTTGATGAAGAAGTGTTCCAACAATATTTCTTTGTTGAGTCATTTACTCCACTACGATTATTATCATCAAATGTCATACCACTTACTGTATGTGATTTCGCCCAATATGATGAATCTACCATTAAATTTGTTATTGTTGGTGATTCATTATCAAATCTAAAATTAACATATGATTCCACAAAAGTGCATTTTAGTCCTAATATAGTCTCATAATAAATGTCTTTATCTGGTGCAGTTCCTGAACTATAACAATTTTGTTGTATACTAGTTGAAACAACTTTCGTCGCTACATTGCCTGCATTATCCTCTGCTTTTAAGTGAAGATAATATATTCCTGTACCATCATTTTTTGAGATAGATGTTAAATTTCCTATGTCTTTCCAACAACTACTACTAACTTTTGAAGTATCCCACTGTGTACTCCAACAATATTGTTTTGATTTTACTCCACTATGCGAATCTGTAACAGATATTCCGCTTACAGAGTGTGATTTTGCCCATGAAGTCACATATTCATTAGTTGCAAGTGATGGTTCTGTATAAGATATAGTAGGAGAAGTATTGTCAATTAATATAGATACAGAATTTGATTCAAAATTATAATTTGAATATGTATCAACAATAGATTCGCTATTTACTTTAATATATACAGTTCCTAAGCTAGAAGTACAACCTTTTATACTTATAGAAGCTTTAGTATAAGTTGAGTTATTTACTGAAGCTATACACCCTGCTGAATCTCCAGACATAGATATATCAGAAGATAATAATGTTTGGTTTGAATTTAAATGATTACCATCATCTGCAATTGTAGCACTAATAGTAGCAGATACTATTTTACTAACATACTTTGATGATGAAGTTAAAGAAATTGTAGGCCCACAATAATCAAAAACTGTTATGGTTACACTGCTAGATGATGTTTCGTTATTATTATCATCTTTTACCTTAACAACTATATTAAATTTTGCATATGTATGCGTAGTTGAACATATTTTTTTTTTAAAATCACTAGAAAGATTTTTAAGATTTAAAATTGTTTCAGTCTTACTAGCTGAATTACTTGTAGAACTATCGCTATAAAGTTTTATTTTATATTCTTGTATATATGGATATGTTGGATATTTTGCTCTACTTGCAGATTGTTTAGAAAAAGTTTTAGAAAACTCTTCTGACATAGACGCCTTTACTGTATATTGCCTGTTCCCATAGTATCTACATGATGAATGCCCACTATTATGCCAGCAAGATCCTTTATATGTTTTTGTTGAAGCAACAGAAAGCATTTCTTCACCATTTACATATACATAAATACCTTTAATTTTACCATCATTAACATTTATATTTACAGGTTTGCCATTAGTAGTATCTTTATTATCACTAGCAACATTTATTTTCATAGCTGAAATTTTAGTATAATTAACAAATAAAATTAGAAACAAAAATAATAGTATAAAAAGACAATATTTAAATATTTTGCATATATTTAAATGTAATTTGATGTTAGAACTTTTCATATTACTCATCTCCTTACATACAATATTTCCTACTATTATAATAAATCCTTATTTATCATATTGTCAATCACAATATGAAAAATATTTCATATTTAGTGTGAACTTTGCTTCATATACATTTTTAAACTATTTTTTGCATTTAAAAAGAAGTCCAATTTAATTGAACTTCTTTTTTAAGTTAAGAGACGTTTAACTATCCTTTTTTTAATAGTTACCTTTAGATACCCTATCTATAATTAGGATCCTAAGACTAGTTAGTATTCAACACATATAGATATTCGACCTTTATTCTTGAATGTCTTGCGATAAGTGTTCCTCCTTAACTTGATTATATACTACCCTTTTTCAGTATTTTATTAAATATATATTTTTTAAATTGTTTATAACTATTAAAATTTTATTTTTTTGTATTCTTCATAAGCTTTTTGAACAAATTTTATGAATTCATTTTTATCTAACACTTTATCTTTTAAAGGAAAAACTTCTAAGCAATTATCAACGCCATTATTAAAAGATAAAATTATACTTTTATAATTTATCTCTCCATCTTCAAGTAAATTATGAGAATCAGCTCCATAATTGTTATGTAAATGAGAACAAACAATCTTATTTTTATATTTATTTAATAGTTCTACTTCATCACTATAAGCATGTGCATGTCCTAAATCATAACACATTCTTATATTATTAATATTACTATTTAAAATCTTATCTAAATTGCGGTTATCTCTTACATTTTCAAAACACAAATAAATATTTTTATTAATATGCTTTTCCATCATACACTTTAATTTATTTAAATTTTTATCTCCTAATAAAGGAGCTTCTTCTCCTTTTGAAGCATGTAATACCAAATAAGGAATATTTAAGTTCAAACATTTCTTAATTTTATTATCTATATAATCAAAATACTCATTACTTTCTTCATCACATATTAAATTAGAAATTTTATAATCAACATGTATTTGATTAACTTCTAAATTTATTTTTCTAGCATACTTAATAATATCTATATACTTTTCATTATTAGTCATATAATTATCATCTAAATATATTCCTACACTAGTGAAACCACATTTTTTATAAATATCTAATCTTTCTTTATATCCTAAATTAGATGAATTATTAATATCATATATTCCTATTTTCATTTTATTATGGATTAAGTCTATTAGGTCCTCTAAATAAGAACTGTGCTTCTTTTACAGTAGGAATATTTAACATAAGCATAGTAAGTCTATCTACTCCAATAGCAAATCCTCCATGAGGTGGACATCCATATTTAAAGAAATCTAAATAAAATTTAACATCTTCTCCTAATCCTTTTTCTTTAGCGTTTTTAACAATTTCCTCATATCTATGTTCTCTTTGAGCACCTGTTGTAATTTCCATACCATCCCAAATTAAATCATATCCTTGTAAAACACCATTCTTTCTCATATGATAAAATGCTCTCTTTTCTGCTGGAAAATCAGTAACAAATAAAAATTCATGATTAAATTTATCTTTAGCTAACTTCTTACATAATCTTTCTGCTTCAGTAGTTAAATCATTCTTTTCTTTATCATCTACTTTATATCCATATCTAGTTTCAAGTTCTGCATATATATCCTTTAAAGCCATTTTTGGGAAAGGAAGTGTTGGAACTGTTAGCTCTACTCCAAATAAATTTTTAAGTCTATCCTTTTCTTCTTCATTTACATGTTCAAAAGCATAAGCAATCATCTCTGCTTCTAGATTCATAACATCATCAAAAGAATCAATATAACTAAACTCAACATCAAAACTTGTAAATTCAGTAGCGTGCTTATTAGTATTAGAATTTTCTGCTCTAAAACATGGAGCCACTTCAAATATCTTACCAAATCCACTGGCCATAGCCATTTGCTTATAGAATTGAGGACTTTGTGCTAAATATGCTTTATTATCAAAATATTTAACTTCAAACACTTCACTACCACTTTCACTAGCAGCGCCTATTAATTTAGGAGTGTGTATTTCTGTAAATCCATTATTATATAAATATTCTCTTAAATATTTTACTATCTTACTTTGAATTTGAAATATGGCCATATTCTTTTCATTACGTAAATCAATAAAACGATAATCTAACCTAGTATCTAAATTAACAGTATTTAGATCCTTAAAATTAAATGGTAATTCTTGTTCACTTTTACTTGTAACTTCAATTGATGTAGGAACAATCTCCATTCCATTAAGTTTTACTTTAGGACTATCCATTAATTTACCTCTAACTATAACTGTACTCTCAAGTGGAAGAGAAGAAACTAACTCTACCATTTCTTTATTCTTTTCTTCACTCTTTTCAATAGTTACTTGAACTTTACCAGTACAATCTCTAACAATCATAAATTGAACCCATTGTAAGTTTCTTATATTATCAACTACTCCACTAAATTCAACTTCTTCTCCTAAATGATTTTTTAATTCTTCAAAGTACATTTTTTTCATATTTATTCCCCCTCATGTTCCTCTTCTAAATTTTGTAAATCTTTAATAAAGTCTTTTAACTTAACAACATTTTCTTCATTACTAAACCCATTTCTAACTTTAAGTGTTTCCTTTCTTTCATCCTCATCATCTATAATCAAGGAATAACAAACATCTATTCTCCCTAATAAGTCATCTAATCTTTTAAGATCATATTCTTTATAATGAATTTCTACAACTGCTCCCATATCTCTAAGTAATTCACTAACATACAAAGCATACTTAAATACTTTTTCATTTTTAGGAATTATATAAAAATCTATTTCTTCATTAAAATCAGGAAATAACTCATTACTAATCATTAGTTTTACTAAATCATCATAATCAACACTAATGCCATTTGAACATATATTTACTCCTCCAATAACATTAATAAGATTATCATACCTACTACCTCTAATTATTCCTATACACTCATCAATATCTACTTCAAAGCATATACCTGTGCTATATATCTTACCTTTTATATCTTTATCTTCTTCAAAATCAATTCCTAAATTAGTAAGTGTTTGTTTATAAGTATTATAATATTCGTTACTTTCATTAAGATTATTAATCCTAAGATTATAATTAACTAATCCTAAATTATTTAATAGCTTCATAATTAATAAAACACTTTCAACATCTAAATAAACAGATTTATCTCCTACGCACTCAAAGCCTAATTCATATTTACTAGATTTATCTTTATATTTTTTATCGTATTTATATACCTCTTTTAAATACATTAACTTTAAAGGTAAACTTTTATCTACATATAGTTTATTTTCAACAACACTTCTTAAAATAGAAACTGTACTATCATAATTTAGAGATGCCTTATTAGTAAATCTACTTGATATATTAAACATGTTGCCATTTATATCTCCATATACATCTTGATATAAATTACTATCTTCAAGAATGCTAGAATTAGTAAATTTATAACCATATAAATTAGCAGTTTCTTCTATTTCTTTTTTTAAATATGAATACTGTTTATATTCAAGTGGCAATAAATCTTTAAATCCTCTTAAAAGCTTATATTTGCTCATATTATTCTCCTTCCTTCAAATAAAAAAGTCCCCATTATAAAACTATAATAGGAACTTGAATAATTATTGTTATCAAGCGGTACCATCCTAATTTGTAATAAAATTACACACTCACTTAATTTATAACGCAATTACCCGAAGACAGCTACTACTATTTCCCTATCTCTTCTCCAAAATGTCCCAATTAGTTTCATAGTAAGTGTTCTCACCTTTTCACTCTCTCTTTAACTATTATTCTAATTTTCTTTTCTTCTTTGAATTTACTTTTATATTTTAATCATTTATTTAACTTTTGTCTATGATTTTATTAATTAACAGGTAAATTAAAATCTAAAACATAAGAATAATTTGGTTTAAATGTTATAGAAATATCATTTCCATTAGAACTAACATAATTCAAACTCATATATGTTAAAACATTATTACGATTAGTTTCTATATTAAAGGTAATATTTTGTTCACCTTCTAGATTATATCCTAAAAAATCCTTCAATGATTCTTTTTTTAATAATCCTTTAAAAATCTTTCTACCATCTTTTTTTGTAATTGAATAAGACTCAAAGTAACTTTTATCCATGTTAACACTAACATTTGAATCAAAGTCACTAGTTTTAGTTTTCCACTCATCATTTTCATTATAATATAATGTATCTCCTTCAACATAAAATTCATTAGATGTTATATTATATAATTTATCAGAATCATAACTATTTATTTCTTTTATGTAAGTAATAACTTTTATTAAATCTTCCTTAAAATAAACATTTATATTTTTTTCATATAAGGTTAATTTATCATTAGAAACTTTTTGACTGATTGTGTAGTATTTATATCCATTAACATTATTAGCCTTCTCTTGAAAATAAGAAAAATCATTTCCACATCCACTAATCAAAAATACACTTATTACCATTAAAAATATGCTTATTAATTTTTTCATTGTCTCACACCTCTATAATTCTAGTTTTTTCTTTATAACAACAAAGAACAATAATGAAAGTAAAGATATAGTCACAGAATACATACTTTTATTCATAAAATTAATTAAATTACTAGATATTTCTACATCTTCACTATAATTATTTAATATATTGTCATATTTTTCTTTTATTAAAAGGTATTTAGCATACTTATCACTATCAACATCACTTGAATTAGTATCTTTCATATAATTATAAATTGATTTTAAAGTAAGCATATTATATTCATTTACACTTTCACCTAGAATATCAATTAATTGATTTACTGAACTTGGATTTCTAGTTGTCTTAACTACTTTTACAATAGGTTCACTAGCATATCCTATATCATCTTCTTTAATTCTAACGCTAATTGTATATTCTGTTAATTCATTCAACCAATTGAATTGATTATCTTCAAAATAATCTCCATTATTTATTTTGTATTCTAAATTAGAACTATAGTTAACAGCTATTTTATTATAATGAGGAATTATAGTTACATCATCTAAAACATACTTTTTCTTATCAATTGTAATATTAAAAATAGAATTAGAAAACTCATTATTATCATCAATTACAACTTTTACTTTATAATTACCTGGCATAATTGCATTTTCTAATAGTTCATCATCCATATTGTAATATTCTACATTGAAACTATAATCATTTACAATTTCAACAAGTGGATTACTACCTGTATAAATGAAGTAATTATTTGTTAATTGTATGCTAGATGTAACATCTCTTTTTTCAACTATTATAATTATATCCTTATAGCCTTTAGGTAAACAATAATTATTATCATCCACAACAACATTAACATAATAAATACCTGCATTAATCATTTCTTCGTGCTCAATGTGTGCTGATCCTGTTAAAGAAATACTAGGAATTTGCTCACTACCATCATATACATATCTTCTAGATATATTTACAATACCTATAGGTTTTTGAACAATCTCAAGATAACTATTCTCTAAATCAATGGTTAAATTGTAATTATCACCAGCACTTAAAGTACCTTGATGCAACTTATATTTACCAACATTTTCTCCTAACTCTCTAGAAAAATCTCCAGTAATTACATCATTTTCATATAGAGATGGAGTAATGCTATAACTAATTTTAGGATCACTATCTGAGTATTCTTTTGTTGCATTTAAAGGAGTAATAACTATATTTTTAGGAGTAACTTTAACTTCAATAGCAGTTTTAACATTTTCTAAAGTATAATTTAATGCTTTCTCTCCACTTAAAGAAACAACCTCAACAACATAACTATCATATACATTTTTTATATTATCAACAATCTCTCCATTTTTTCTATATTCAATATCTGCTACAACATCATCATTATTAAAAATATTTGCTATTTCTACATTTTCTATAGCATTACAATTGCAATACTCTACTTGAATATTAACAAAGTCCTTAAATTTAACTTTTACTGAAAGAATGCTAAATTCATATATATTATTAATAATTGTATAATCAGGATTTGCAGAAGTAACCATCATAGTATAATTGCCAGCATCAATAGGAGCAAGTCCATTAGCAGAATCATATGCTACAGTTACATCAATATTAGTAACAATAGTAGGGGTGTGTTCTTTACCATTATATACAAAACTATTATTTATATAATCAATAAAAATTGGCTTCACTGTTATAACAACGCTTAATTCATCAGTTTTTTCTTCAAAATTGTTATTTCTATCAGAAATAGTAACTACAACTCTATATTCGCCAATATTACATATACTATCAACAACAGCATCACCACTATAGATTTCATATTCTACAATAGCAATACTACCATCTTCATATATATTTTTCTTTATTCTATAGTCGAAGTTTGTGCCATCATATTCTTTAGTAGCACGTTTATCATCATATCCCAAAGAAGTAGTTGCTTTATTTATTATTATTTCAGCAGATAAAACAAGAGTTTCATAATTACTGTTTTCAATAATTGCTTCAACAATATATGTACCAGCACTAATTAATGAACTTATATATTGATTTCCTATTTTATATGTAACACTAGCCGCTTTGCCATCACGCAATATATTAGAATTAACACCAAAGTCAACTTTTTTACCTGTATATGTAAATGCTTTATCTTCAAAAACTATATTGTCTATAGTAGCTTTTTCAATATTAAAATCATGAACTATAAATTCACTTAAATCATAAAAGTTACTATTTGTAATATCAAACACATAGTTAACTACATAAGTATTAACATTAATAGGATCTACTTCCTGACTATCAATAAAATAACTAGCAACTCCATTACTAACTATATCATTAAACTTTTCACTTACATTAATAACTTCAACAGAAATATCTTGTTTAGCTCCATTATATATAACAGAATAATTACTTACATTACTATATAGTTTTCTTTTTTCTAAATTTATATTATAAGAAACATACTCACTATATGTACAAATATTTCCATTATATACCTTCAACTCTTCAATTGATGTTATTTTAACTATACTATTAGTAATATCATTAACATCATAATTAAATTCAATTTCTCTTTCAAATAAGCCATTCATACTTTCAATAACTACAACAGCAGTAATATCATCACCATATATTACAGATAAATCATTATCTTTTAACCTAACATTTTCCACAATTGAATCAAGCCATTCATTTAATACTGATTCATTAATTAAATTACTTTTTAAATATTCATTATAATATTCTATTGTATCTATATCTAAGTTTTCATTTGTATATATTGAATTTAATTCTGCGTATTTTTCTCTAACTATAATTACTTTGCTTTTAAAATCAGAAGTAGCATTTTTAAGTTCTTCAAATTTTTCTTTATACTCTTCTATTTTTAAAGTTATTCTTCTTAATGTAACTTTTTCTTCAATATTATAATCATTAGAATCTAAAGAAATATTTTTAAAAACTAATTGATTTTCTACTAAATCATTTAACTGAATCATTAATTCAATGTTTTTTGTTGTATCATCATAAAAACTAACAATAGCCATTATTTTCCATTCATTATTAGAATCTGCATCAAATATGCTACTACTAGTATTAATAGATATGCTTTTAGGAACATTTATTTCTATTACTTCATTATCTATAAAAGTATAAGTTTTTTCTTTCAATAAACTAGAAAAAACAACATATTCTCCTGTTTCATTTTTTTCAACTTTAATTTGATTATTTTCATCACTAGTATACATCTGATTATTTATGCTTAAAGAGACATCACTACTTTTAACATCAAATATATAATATTCACTAGCGTTTATATTAACACTATTAAAAAGTATTAAGAAAAATAACCCAATAAATGAAATTAACAAACCTTTAATTTTTTTCACTTCTTAATGCCCCCAATACATAAAACTACATTTTAAGTATAACTTAAAACATACTTTTTTTATAATGTTTTGGCATAATTTGTGAATATTACTTATGTATTGTATTTGCCCTCATTGAATTTATTATTGAAAGTATACATAAACCAGCATCAGAAAATACAGCTAACCACATAGGAACACTAGCAAATAATATTAAAAACATAACCACTATTTTTATAAGCATTATACATATTAAATTTTCTAATATTAATCTTCTTGTCTTATGAGCATATTTGAATGCTACACCAATATTTTCTAAGTTACCATTACTTATCACAACATCGCTATATTCTTGACTTGCTTCACTTCCTCTTATTCCCATAGAAACAGAAACATCAGCTAAAGAAATAGACAATGTATCATTAACTCCTCCACCTACAAACATTGTTTTTCCATCTTTAATAATACTACTTAATATTTTCATTTTTTCTTCAGGCAATAAATCACAATAATACTTATTAATTCCTAGACTATTGGCTATCTTTTGGCAATATTTTTCATTATCTTCACTTAATAAAATTTTATTATATTTAGATAATGATTTCATTGCTTCATATGAAGAACCCTTTATTTTATCTTCAACAACAATATATCCAACAAATTTACCATTAATTGCTAAATACTCTGCATTGTCAACATATTCACATTCTATTTTGTGTTCATCCATCATTTTTTTCTTACCTGAATATAAAGTTTTACCATCATTTAAAGTAACAACCATACCAACTCCAGCTACTTCATTAACATTCTTTATTTTACTTTGATCGCAAGTATAGTTTTTAAAATATTCTTTAATACTTAAAGCTATAGGATGACTAGATAAAGATTGTGCTAAAATCATGTTTTCAATAAATTCATCTTTATTAATTCCTTCGTTAATATGAACTTTGCTAACTTTATACTTTCCTTCACTAATAGTACCCGTTTTATCAAAAGCTATATTTTTAACCTTATATAATTCATCTAAAAAGTTAGCTCCTTTAATTAAAACTCCCCTCTTACTAGCTCCACCTATTGCAGCAAAATAAGTAATTGGAACAGATATAACAATTGCACATGGACATGATATAAGTAAAAAAGATAATGATTTATATATACTTTCTGTAAGAGTAGATATTTTAGTTAATGTAAATATAGGAATAATTAATATTGCTAAAGCTATAACAATTGGAGTATATATCTTAGCTATTTTTCTAATAATTTTATCACTTTTACTTTTTCTATCATTTGCATCTTCTACTAATGTTAAAGTTTTATTTATTTTACTATCTTTATACTCATTAACTACTTCTATCTCTAAAACATTATCTAAGTTAACACTACCAGAAATAACCTCATCATTAACATCAATAAACTTAGGCAAAGTTTCTCCAGTTAAGTTACTATTATCAATGTTACCAGAACCATTTACAACTTTACCATCTATAGTTAACATTTCTCCTTTTTTTAATATTACTATATCTCCTTTTTTTAATTCATGTGGATCAACATCAATAATTTCATTATTCTTTTTTAAGTGTGCAATACTTTTATTAACACCTACTAAATTAACGATAGATTGTCTTGATTTATCTACAGCAATTCCCTGTAACATCTCTCCAATTATAAATAAAAGCATAACAGTTAAAGATTCATGGTATTCGCCAATAAAAAATGCGCCAATCGTAGCTATTATCATAAGTAAATATTCATTAAAAACATCACCATCTTTTAACTCTTTAAAAGCATTAATAAAGATGTCATAAGAAACAAAAACATAAGCAACTAATGTAATAATTAAACACAATGTAGAATTATCTTCAAAAATATGTCCAATCACAAATGCTACAACACCTATTATTATTTTAATAATAAGTAATAAATAATTTTCACTCTCATGATGGTGTTCATGATTATGCTCACCATGATTACATTCACAACATCTACAACTCACACTTATTCCTCCTAATCGCAAATATCATTATACTCTTTTAATACTTTTTTGTTCCATCTCTAATAAACTTTTTTTCATATCTACCCCTAAAGCAAACCCACCAATGCTACTAGTACCTACTACTCTATGACAAGGAATAACAAATAACAATTCATTTTTATTACAAGCATTTCCAATTGCTCTATATCCTCTTATTCCTATATTATCACCAATTTCTTTATATGATTTAGTTTTTCCATATTCTATTTTAGCAAGTTCCATCCATACTTTATTTTGAAAATCAGTGCCTGTTAATTTATATTTAAAGGAAAATGTTTTTAATTTTCTTTTTAAATATTCATTTACTTCTTTGTAAGCAAATTTGATAGTTTCTGTTTCTTTACATTCACCTTTTATATATTTTTTTTTATAAGTTATTGAAACAATCTTTCCACTTTCTTCAACAATATATAATCTTCCATAAATAGTATCATAAAAATAATAAAGCATTTAAATCACTCCATATATCATAATTTTACTATAATTTTAAATCTTAATAATGATTTTTATATAACATTTTGTTATAATAACAAAGCGAAAGAAGGTTTTTTATGAATTATAATGACTTAGCTAATTTAATATTTCCAAATATTACTGAAACTATAGATGATTTAGAAAAAAGATATCCAAAAAGAAATTTAAAAGAAGGAGCATTTGTAACTAGATTTGCACCCTCACCTACTGGATTTTTACATTCAGGTTCTTTATTTACAACAATTGTAAATTATTGGTTTGCAAAACAAACTGATGGAGTATTCTTTATTAGACTAGAAGATACAGATCAAAAAAGAGAAATCGTAGGAAGTGGTAATACTCTTTTAAATGAATTAGCAAAATTTGGTATCGTTCCAGATGAAGGCTATTTAGGAGACAGTGAAAAAGGAAATTATGCCCCATATACTCAATCAAAAAGATCTCACATCTATGACATTGTAATAAAAGAATTAATAAGACAAGGAAAAGCTTATCCTTGCTTCTGTTCAAGCGAAGAACTTGAAGAATTAAGAAGAATGCAAGAAAAGAAAAAAATAAGACCTGGATATTATGGAAAATATGCTAAATTTCATTCAATTACTCCAGATGAAGCCATTGGAAGAATAAAAAATGGTGAGCAATACATAATAAGATTTAAATCTAGTGGAAACGAAAATAACAAAATTACAATTTATGATGAAATAAGAGGAAAACTAGATTTAACAGAAAACGATTTAGATATAGTAATTAGAAAAGGTGATGGTCTTCCTACATATCACTTTGCTCACTTAGTTGATGATCACTTCATGCGTACTAATTTAGTAATTAGAGGTGAGGAATGGTTACCTTCTTTGCCTATTCACTATGAATTATTTAAAACAATGAATTGGGAATTTCCTAAATATGCTCACTTACCAGTTGTAATGAAAATTGGTGAGAATGGTTCAAGAAGAAAATTATCAAAAAGATTAGATGCTGAAGCTGCTGTTTCCTTCTTCTTAGATAATGGTTATCCTCAATCTGGATTAATGGAATACTTATTAACTCTTATTAATTCTAACTTTGAAGAATGGAGAATGGAAAACCCAAAAGCTGATTTACATGACTTTAAACTATCATTTGAAAAATTCTCAGTTGATGGAGCATTATTTGATTTAGATAAAATTAAAAATATATGTAAAGAAGTATTATCTAGAATGGATAAAAAAGAAATCACTAATGAAACATATAAATGGGCATCTATGTATGATAGTGAATTAAAAGAAATTATTGATCAAGATAGAAATTATTTTGAAGAAATAATGAATATTGAAAGAGAAATAGAAAAACCACGTAAAGATTATGAAAAATATAGTGATATAAAAGAAAGTATTTTGTTCTTTTATGACAAATACTATAACGAAATGTTAAAAGAACCATTACCTTTTAATGAATCAATTAGCAAAGAAGATACAATAAATGTTTTAGAAACTTTCTTAAAAGATAATGATACTACTTTAGATGAAACAGAATGGTTTAATAATTTAAAGAAAATTGCAGTTAAGTGTGGATTCTGTGATAATGTAAAAGAATATAAGAAAAATAAAGAAGCTTATAAAGGACATATTGGTGATGTTGCTTCAATCATAAGAATTGCTATGTGTACAAAAACTAAATCACCTAACTTATACAATATTCTACAAATTTTAGGTAAAGATAGATATGAGAAAAGAGTTAATAAAGTAATTAACTTATTAAAATAATAATTAAAAAGAAGAATTACAATTCTTCTTTTTTTATAATATTATCTACGGTTTTTCTTAATAAAAGGAAATGCCTTATTTGCTAAATGTGTATCATGTTCTTTTAATTTAGCATATATTGCTCTTTTATCTTTATCCTCTAGTTTTTCAAAATTATCTATAAAATATTTTTGAATCTTTTCACTTGGATTTTTAATATAATTAATTGCATTTAAATTTCTATTTAATGCTTCTTTTTGAATCTTTTCACTTGGATTTTTAATTCTAGCAATAAGTCTATAATCATTACTTATAACATATTGTTCAACTTTTATTGTGGGATTTTCTATAAACTTAATAGCATCCTTTTCATTTTTTACAGCTTCCATTTGAACTTCTTCACATGGGTCTTTTATAACTTGTATGATATATCCATTCTTTTTAACTGCATATAATTGGGCTTCTATTGTAGGATTTTCTATATGTTGAATAGAAAAAGCACTACCCTTAACTGCCTTCATTTGCATTTCTTCATCAGGATTTTCTATATATTCAATTGCATATGCATATCTATCAATAAGGTATAATTTAGTTTTTCTTGTTGGCTCAGGAATAAGAGGATAAAATCTCCAACTCATATCTATAAGTTTATATTGATTTTCTTGCGATAAATTAGGAACATATTTAGTAACATCTGTACATCTAGAAATTGCTCTTAATGCTACTGCATCACTTGGATTATTAATTAAAGTTATATAATGAGCATTCATTCCTACTGCATATAGCTGTACACTTTCTGGTGGATTAATTAAATAAGGAAAGCTAAATATATTAGTTTTAATTAACCTGTCCATTAATTCATCACTCATTTTAGAAACATATTGTAAGGCTTCACATCTATTTTTAGCAACACTAACAATAACATCATCAGTAGGATTATTAATATATCTAATATAATTTAAATTTCTTTTTACTAGATATTTTTGTGCATTTTCACATAAATAAGGAACTAATTTAGCTGTTCTAACATCTTTAGATACAGCTAACATTTGAATGTTCTCACTAGGATTTTTAATAAATTTAATCATTCTAGGATCTTTATTAACTGCATATTCTCTCAATTCTTCGTTAACATTTTTAATTTTCAAAAAACATTCTAATTTAAGATTCATAGCTGCTTTACATACATAATTGCTTGGATTGTTTAATTTATAAAATACATTAAAATTATCTTTTATAGCTTCAATTAACACATTATCAGTAGGATGTACAATTTTAAACACACTATTCCCACCCCATCTTTTTATGTGAGCTAGTTGATATTTTTCAGATATATTTGGATATTTACTAATAGTATCTTCATGACTATTAATAGCTGTAAGCATAAACTCTTCACTTGGTTCTTTTATTTTCAAAATATAATCAGGATTATTTTTTATCTTTTCTATTTTTTTATTTTTATTGTATTGTCTGATTTTATCAATTAATCCCATTTATATCACCCTTTTCATTAGCAACATAATTATATCAAAGGCTCATCAAAAAATAAACAACTTTTTTAGAGTCAAAATAAAAAAGCCTTTCGGCTTTATTTTAAAATATATAAAATTCCTATAGTTCCCTTTCCACAATGCGAACTAATTACACATCCAGCATGAGTTTCTTCAACATGAGCATTTGGAACTTCTTTAGCAAGAACTTCTTTTAAGTAAGCTGCATCTTCATCAGCATATGTATGAGTAACCATAACACAATCATTATAAATACTATCTTTATTACTTACAATATCATCAATCATAACTTGAAGTGCTCTTCTTTTACCAATTGGTTTTGCTAAAACACTCATTTTACCATCTTCAACAATAATAACAGGTTTAAGTCTTGCCATAGTTCCAAAAAATCTAGCAACTCCACTACATCTACCACCTTTATGAAGGTACTCTAATGATTCTACAGCAAATTTAGATCTAACATTAGGAACTAGTTTATCAATTTCTTCTTTAATCTCTTTTACATTTTTGCCATTTCTAGCAAACTCGCAAGCCTTTAATACTAAAAGCCCTGTTCCTGATGATAAATTACCACTATCACTAATTTGAATTCTTTCTGTATTTAACTCCTGTTTTGCTGCTAATGCATTATTATATGTAGATGACAATTTACTTCCTATACCAATATAAAAAACATCATACCCTTCATCTAAATATTTTTTAAATGCTACAATAAAATCTCCTATTGAACATGCAGATGTTTTTGGCAACTCTTTTCTTTCTTTTACTAACTCATATAATTTAGAAGGAACTATTTCTTCTCCATCTTTATATATATCAGAATCAAAAGATACATATAATGAAACTAATTTAACATCATTTTCCTTAATAAGTTTTTCTGACAAATCACATGTACTATCAGATAATATAATAACTTTATTCATTTACATTCCTCCCAAAAAACACACACTATTTATTTTATTTAAAAATCGTCACCAAGTAAATCCATTATAGAAATTTTTTCATAATTTTCATCTTGTTTTTCTTCTACTTCTTCTTTTTCTTCCTTTTTATCTATAGTAAATTGCTCCTCTATATGATATGTTAGAGTATCTTTGCTTACTACACAAACTTCATTAGTAGAAGTTAAAATAACTAACTCTTTATCCTTTAATTCTAATTCACCCCTAATATTTTTATCAAAAGGTTGTGCTCTTTCACTAATATCAACTTCTAATGTTTCATTCTTATTAGTTAAGGCATAAGCTTTCTTTTCTTCATTTACAAATCCTACTCCAACAACCTTATGAGGATCTGATTTAAAGCATTTATAAACAGGAGTAGCCTTATTAGTTCTTAAAGTTAAATTAATATTGCGAGGGTTAATTACTTTATGTCCACCCTTATCAGTTACTAAATACATTAATCTAGTAGATTCATTAGTTAGTACAACACTTCCAACAATATGGCCTGTTTTACTAATATCACTAACAGCTTTAACACCACTTGATTTAATTCCAAGTAAAGGAACACCATTTTCATGATATCTTAAAGCATTACCAGTTTCACTAACTACTACAATTTCACTATCACCATCACTATAACTAGCACCAACCATTGCATCATCTGATTTAAGCCCCATGCATTTTATAGGTTTAGTATACCTTTGTGCCTTAAATTCTTCTAGACTAGTTCTTTTAACAATACCATTCTTAGAAACCATAACAATATTAATATCTTTATTAAAGTCTTTTACTAACAATGCGCTAATAATATATTCTTCACTAGTTAAAGTAACTATATTATTTATATGAACTCCTTCATCTTTCCATTTTCCTTCATTTAATTCATATACAGGAATATATAAATAATTACCTTTATTAGTAAATAGTAATAGTGTATCTGTTGTCATAGCCTTAGTTATACTTACTATTAAATCATTTTCCTTAGTAGCAGGCAAAACACCTTCACTTGCACTATAAGATTTCATCGAAGATCTCTTACAATATCCTTTTCTAGTAATACTTACCATTACTTCTTCCTTAGATACCATAGCCATCTTATCAATTACTAAATCATCAACTTCTTCTTGTATTTCACTTTTTCTTTCAGTTGCATATGCCTTTTTTACTTCATTTAATTCACTAATAATAAGTTTTTTCATTTTCTTATCATCTTCTAATAAAGCATTTAATTCAACACACAATTCTTCTAGATTACTTTCTTCTTCCTTTAACATAGTAACATCAGTAGATGATAATCTATAAAGTTGCATAGTAACTACTGCTTCTGATTGTTTCTCACTTAAAGCAAATCTTTCTTGTAGTCTAGTTTTACATTCACCTTTATCTTTACTAGATCTAATTAATTTAATTACTTCATCTAAATTATTAATAGCAATAATTAAACCTTCAATTATATGCAAACGAGCTTTTGCTTTATTTAATTCAAAAACAGTTCTTCTTGTATCAACATCAATTTGGTGATTAATATAGGCATCAAGTAAACCAGTTAAAGGCATTAACATAGGTCTCTTATTAGCTATAGCTATAACATTATAGTTATAATTAATTTGCAAAGATGTTTGTTTCATTAAATAATTTAATATAACATTAGCATCTACATCTTTCTTTAAATCTATAGCAATTCTAAGTCCTACTTCTTTATCAGACTCATCTCTAACTTCAATTATACCATCAACTTTTTTATCAAATACTAACTGATCTATACTTCTAACTAAATCGCTTTTAACAACTTCAAAAGGAATTTCTGTAATAATAATTTGTTTTTCATTCTTATTTTCTACTATTTCAGTTTTAGATTTAACAACACATTTACCTCTACCAGTTTTAAATGCTTCTAATATTCCATCTTTTCCTTGAACTATACCACCTGTAGGAAAATCAGGACCTTTAATATATTCCATTAAATCTTCTGTAGTACATTTAGGATTTTTTATACGATATACAGTAGCATCAATAACTTCGCCTAAATTATGAGGGGGTATTTCAGTTGCATAACCAGCAGCAATACCTTTTGCACCATTTACAAGTAAATTTGGAAATCTACAAGGTAAAACAGTTGGCTCTAATGATGTATCATCAAAAGTATACGCCATTGTAACAGTATCTTTATCAATATCTTTTAATAGTTCTCCTGATATTTGACTAAGTCTTGCTTCAGTATAACGCATAGCTGCTGCAGGGTCATTATCAATAGATCCATTGTTACCTTGCATATCAATTAAAGGAGCATTTTGTTTCCACCATTGAGACATTCTTACCATTGCATCATACACACTAGTATCACCATGAGGATGGTAATTACCAATAACAACACCTACAGTTTTTGCACTTTTTCTAGTAGGCTTATTATATGTATTACCTTCAACATGCATTGCATATAATATTCTTCTTTGAACAGGCTTTAATCCATCTCTAACATCTGGAAGAGCTCTATCTTGAATAATATATTTAGAGTACTTGCCAAATCTATCGCCAAATATATCCTCTAAAGGAAATACTAAATTCTTATCACTCATTAATTAGCACTCCCTTCTGTATAACTGTCTTCTAGTGTAAATTTAACATTATCTTCTATCCATTGTCTTCTTATATCAGCTTTATCACCCATTAATACACTAATTCTTCTCTCAGCAGCTATAGCATCATCTATAGTAACTTCAATCAAACTCCTTGTTTCAGGGTTCATAGTTGTTTCCCATAATTGATGATAATTCATTTCACCAAGTCCTTTATATCTTTGAATAGTAAAACCATTACCAAATTCTTTTTTATAAGTTGCTAGTTCCTCATCATCCCATGCATATTTAAATTTTTCTCCCTTGTTAGTATTTTTACTAATCTTATATAAAGGAGGACATGCAATAAATACGCGATGATTTTCTATTAAAGGTCTCATAAATCTATATACAAATGTTAAAATTAATACTTGAATATGAGCCCCATCTGTATCAGCATCGGTCATTATAATTAATTTACCATAATTAGCATCTTTTATATTAAAATCGCTACCAAGGCCAGCGCCCATTGTGTTAACAATAGTAGCTATTTCTTCATTTTTCATTAATTCAGCAAGTTTAGTTTTTTCGCTATTTATAACTTTACCACGAAGTGGAAGAATTGCTTGGTGATGTCTATCTCTACCTTGCTTTGCACTACCACCAGCTGAATCTCCTTCGACTAGGAATAATTCATTTTTAATTTTTTCTTTAGATTGAGCAGGTGTTAATTTACCACTAAGTATCTTCTCTACTTTTGCCTTTTTAATACCCCTTGCTTCATCTCTTGCTTTTCTAGCAGCTTCTCTTACTTGATATGCTTTTAATGCTTTTTTAATTAAGTTTTGTGCCACTTCTTTATTCTCGTCTAAATAAATACTAAGTTTATCATAAACCATATTTTCTACAGCACCTTTTGCCTCACTAGTACCTAATTTAGACTTTGTTTGTCCTTCAAATTGAAGCAACTTTTCAGGAACTTTAATAGATATAATAGATGTTAATCCCTCTCTTATATCATTACCATCTAGATTCTTATCTTTATCTTTTAATAAGCCTGTTTTTCTAGCGTAATCATTAAAAGCTTTAGTAAATGCACTCTTTAATCCAACTTCATGAGTACCACCATCTTTAGTTCTAACATTATTAACAAAAGATAAAGTATTTTCATCATACTCTTCACAATATTGGAAAGCTACATCCATTGTAATACCATTAGGATCACTACCTTCAAAATGAACAGGATTATTAATAGGTGTTCTAGATACATCTATAAATTCAACAAAAGCAATCATACCATTTTCATAATGATATGTTTCTTGACGATCATTTCTTAAATCAATTAAGTTTATTTCTAATCCTTTTAATAAAAAAGCACTTTCCTTAAGTCTTTCACTTATTGTATTAAAATTAAATTCTGTAGTAGAAAATATTTTTGGATCTGGTTTAAAATGAACCATCGTACCATGTCTATATGTATTTCCTATTACTTCAAGTGGAGTAACTGTTTTCCCACCATTTTCAAAACGTATATGATGAACTTTCCCATCTCTATAAATAGTTACATCCATAAATGTAGATAAAGCATTAACTACACTGCCACCAACACCATGTAAACCACTAGATGTCTTGTATCCACCTTCTTGACCAAATTTACCACCAGCATGTAATACTGTATAAACAACTTCTGGAGTAGATTTACCTGAAGCATGCATTCCTGTAGGAACTCCTCTACCCTCATCTAATACAGATATTGAATTATCTTTATAAATAGTAACTGTTATTTTGTTACCATAACCAGCCATTACTTCATCAATTGCGTTGTCTACTATTTCCCATACAAGATGATGCAATCCACGATAATCTGTAGATCCAATATACATACCTGGACGTTTTCTAACTGCTTCTAGTCCTTCAAGTATTTGGATACTACTCTCATTATAACTATTTTTTGCTGCCACAAAAAAAACTCCCTTCATAGTTTTACAAATTTATTATACTAAAATCACTTTTAAAATGCACGATATTAAGATATAATTTAAATGTTTGAGGGTGAATATATGTATATATTTTTAACAGTTGTAATGAGTTATCTTCTTGGAGCAATACCAAATGCTTTGATTATTGGAAAAGTATTCTTTAACAAAGATATAAGAGAATATGGAAGTGGTAATTTAGGTGGAAGCAATACAGGTAGAGTATTAGGAAAGAAAATAGGAGTGCTAGTAATGTTTTTAGATGTTTTAAAAGCAGTACTTGCAGTTTTGTTCACCAAATTAATAATTATTAACACTAGTCCTGAATTAGTTAATTTAAGTGTTTATTTATCAGGTGCATTTGTAATAATTGGGCATTGTTATACATGCTTTGCAAAATTTAAAGGTGGAAAAGCAGTTGCTTCCACTTTTGGAATACTTTTTATAACTAATATTTATATTTTCTTAATTTGTTTAGTATTATATGTAATTATTTTAAAATTATGTAAATTAGTATCATTAGACTCAATTATTATTTTCTTTGTTGCTGCTATACTTGCTCTAGTACCTATATTTAGAGAATCTCCTTTACTTAATATAACATTTGATATGTACTACCCATTAAGTTTATTCTTGTATGCTTGCTTTGTAGTATACAGACATAGCTCTAATATTAAAAGATTAAAAGAAGGATCAGAAAGAAAAATAACTTGGATGAAATAAAAAATTGTTAAATTAATTAACAATTTTTTTATAATCTAATAACTCCCATTAAATTTAAGTATTCATTAATTTCTTTTTTTATATATTCTTGATCTACAACAATATTTTTAGTTTCTTCTAATATTTCTTTATCAAAATCTAAACTAGAATAATCTAATTTTAACTCTTTTAATAAAGGCAAAATTTCTTTTTCGTGCTCTGGATAAAATTTATATAATGTATCATATGCATTTAGTGGTTTATCTTCTTTAGTGTATCTAGCACATTCCCAATCAAATATCATTTCTAAATAATCTAATCTACTATAATCCTTTATATTGCTATTAAAATGATGCCTAACGCCATTTCTATGAATTAAATTAACTCCTTTTTTAGTCATATATAAATACATTATAACTTTATCCATATCATGTATCTTTGCTCTCTCTAATAATTTTTTCTTATCACTTGTATTACAATATTTTTCTATACAACATTTGAGCGCCACTCTATGTTTAAGCGTATATTCTATATAATTTAAGTTTTCCATACCATTTGCTCCTTTTTGTAATATAAAAAAGCCCTAAGGCTTATTTATATCTATTCATAGAATTCATTACTTGTTTAATTTGTGTTTCAGATGGTTTTCTACCCATTTGTAAAAACATTGCTCTAATCATTTTTTCGTTAATTGGAGGATTCTTTTTTAATTGGTTTGCAAAAATCTTTCTAGAAACAAAAAATCCTATAACTGCACCACCTATTAAACCACCTAATAAATATAAAATATTTGCTAACATATTTCTACCTCATTTCCTTTAATATTTTAACTAAATCTTGAAGAACTTACAAGTCCAATGATTTCAATTTTATAATTATTTACATCAATAACTACTAAATCAGGAAAATTATCTCCTAAAGTATTAATAAATGGACTTATTTCATAATCTGTTTCAATACTTAAATAATTATGATATAAGCATAATATCTCTTTATTAGAAGTAATAAAATTATTTAACGTAAATTTATTATCTGTATATTCAAAATCTTTTCTCTCTTTATACTTTTCTTTCAACAATTCACTTATTTTATTACAATCTAATTCTTTGACAAATAAATCAAATTGTTTTTCATAATATGTAGAATCTTCTTTTCTAAAAAATAATTCTAAAAAGGCTTTAAGATTATCTCCTTTAAACAAACTATAAAAATCATCTTCAATTAAATAAAAATAATATTTTTTCATATAATCACCAATAAAATATTACTAATATTTGCGTGTCGAAATTTATCTAATTTACTTAATTATTTTCTTTATTTTGTTATAAACGCTATCTAAATCAAAACCATAATGTTTTATAACGTCACTTGCTTTAGCACTTACCCCAAACGTATCTATGCCAATATTGTGTTTACCATATTTACTCCATCCAAAAGTAGATAACATTTCAAGAGTTATAGTATTACTATATTTGTTGCATAATATGCTCTTTTTATATTTCTTACTTTGTTTTTCAAACATATACCATGAAGGCATTGAGATAACATTTACTTTAATTCCTTCACATTCAAATTTATTAGAAACATCTATTGCTAGATCAACTTCACTGCCACTTGCAATAATGCTATATTTGCTATCTTTACTATACTTCACAAAATAAGCACCTTTATTAAATTCATCTTCTTTAACTCTGTGCATAGTTTTTAAATTTTGTCTAGATAGTATTAATGATGTAGGATTATTGCTCCTATAGGCATACTTATAAGCATATTTAGTTTCTTCTTCATTGCACACTCTAATCACATTAAAATTAGGAATACTTCTTAACATTGCCAGTTGTTCAATTGGTTGATGAGTAGGTCCATCTTCTCCAACTGCTATAGAATCATGAGAATATAATAAAACATTATTCAAATTCATAAAAGAAGCCATTCTTAAAGCTGCTTTTGCATAATCACTAAACACTAAGAAACTTCCACCAAACACTTTTAATCCACCATGAAGTAATATACCATTATTGATTGAAGTCATTGCAAATTCTCTTATTCCATAATTAATAGTTTGTCCTTCATAGCTATCTTTAGTTATATAGCTAGAATTATCTAATGAAGTCATGACAGATTTAGCCACATCTGCACTTCCGCCTATAACATTTTTATTATCTTTACATAATAAATTAAGCATTATTTTAGATGCATTACGTGTAGATATTTCTTTATCCATTTCTATTTTATAATTATCAATGCTACTAAAATCTAATTCATTATCTAAACATTTAAGCAAGTAATTATAATCACTAACATATTTTTTCTTATACTCATTTAATAACTTATTCCATTTATTAAATTTTCTTTTCCCTCTAGTATAAAAGTTATCATAAAAATCTTTATAACTTTCTTCACTATAATTAAAACTAGTAGACACACTTAATTTTGCTTTTAACTCTTTTAAATCCTCTTCATCTAAAGGAGCTCCATGCACTTTACATGTCCCCTCATATTTACTTCCCTCACCAATTATAGTTTTAACAATTATTAATGTGGGTCTTTCACTTTTTTTTGCTTCATTAATACTCTTTTCTAATACATTAACATTACTATTTTCTAAACTAACAACATTAAAATTACAAGCTTCAAATCTTTTCTTTACATTTTCATTAAATGAATTAGACAAAGGTCCATCAAGAGTAACATCATTAGCATCATATAAAACAATCAATTTATTCAAATTAAGATTACCCGCTAAAGAAATAGCTTCTTGAGTAACGCCCTCTTGTATATCCCCATCACCACACAAAACATATGTATAATGATCAAATATCTTCATATCTTCTTTATTAAATAAATTAGCTAATTTTCTTTCTGCAATAGCCATTCCAACAGCCATAGGTATACCTTGCCCTAAAGGTCCACTTGAAGCATCTACTCCATCAGTTTCATTTATCTCTGGATGTCCTGGTGTAATAGAATTTAATTTTCTAAAATTTTTAAGATCATCCATACCAATATCATAGCCACATAAATGTAAGATATTATATAAAAGGCTAGAAGCATGACCACTTGCTAAAACAAATCTATCTCTATTTATCCATTTACTTTTTTTAGGATATGCATTTAACAGCTTATTATATAGTGTATATAAAATAGGAGAGCTACTCAAAGCCATTCCAGGATGCCCACTTTTAGCGTTACAAATAGTGTCCATAGTAACTGCTTTAATTTCATTTACTGTCCTCATCATCCTCTTTATACTCCTTTACTATTTCTATTGAATCTAATTGTTGCTTAAATCCTTCTCTAAACAACTTCAAATATTCTTTTCTAAGATTTGCTTGTTCTACTTTTTCTTCTTCAGTTAATCCAACTTCTTTACTCTTTTTTGCTAAAAAGTTTATTCTTTGAATAAGTTTTTGATCAATCATTTTTTAAATTCCTCTTTTCAATATAATTTTCTGATTCTATTATTGTTGCAAACTTTCTAATTGTTCTTTCGCTATCTTTTTTCTTAACTCTGAAGAATCCATCCTCACCTTTTATAATCACAAATTCTCCATAATCAGGAACCTTTTCTTCAATAACTTTATCTTCTTTTTCTTTCTCAATAGTTTCTGTATCATTTTGAACTACTTCTTCCTTATTATCTTCATGTTCATTACTATCATTATTTACTTTTTCTACTATTTCTTTTACTTCATTCTTTTCATTTTTAACTAGTAAATATACTATTAAAGCTAATATAGCCACTAATAATATTATAAGCCATATTTTTCCATAAATACTTTCAAATAATTTTTCTAAAAACATAAATGTTCACCTCAATATAATTATAAAAAAAAGATAAAAAAAAAGACAGGTTTTACCTGTCATATTTATTAAATTAATTCTTTTCTATTCCTAAGATTTCAACTTTATAAGGTTTAGCAACTTCTACTTCAACGATATCTCCTACTTTATGACCCAAAACAGCCTTTGCTAATGGAGATTCACTTGATAGTTTATTTTCCATAGGATTAGCTTCAATAACACCAACAATTTCATATGTATCTTTTTCATCAAAATCAATCATATTAATTGTTACTTTAGCACCAACTTGAACAGTTTTAGTTGATACCTTATCTTTAATTAATTCATAATTTGCTAAAATTGCTTCAATTTCTTTAATTCTAGCTTCTACTCTAGCTTGTGCTTCTCTTGCTGCATCATAATCTGCATTTTCAGATAAATCACCAAGTGCTCTAGCTTCAACTAATTCCTTTGTAATTGTAGGCCTTTCAACATCTAATAAATGTCTATATTCAGCTTCTAATTTGCTTACTCCTTCTTTTGTTAATTGAAATTTTTCCATAAATAACTCCCCACTCCTATATATTTATTTCAAATACTCACGAATTATAGCATGTAAAATTATAAAGTACAAGTTTTATATTAATAATTTTATACTTTAAAATTAGACATATTTAGAATATGTATTTTTGTAATATTTGATACTATTTTTTTATTTATTCTTCTTCGTCTAAAAAAGCTTCTAACACTTCATTTGCAACTTTCCACTCTTCGTCAGTTTCAAGTTCACTAAGTGAATGAGTTTTTTCATCGTATCTAAAAGGCATTACCTCTCCATTTTCATCATTTTCATCATAGTATAAAACATATTTATGTCCTAACTCTTCATTTTCAAAAGTAAGTAAAATAGTTAATTCTACTTCACTACCATCTTCTTTAGTAATTAATATTTTATCATCTGCCATTTTTATTTTCCTCCCTTATTTGCATCTAAATAATTTTGTAAAATCACAACTGCTGCCATACTATCAATGATTTTTTTTCTTTTATTTCTAGACAAATCAAACTCTAATAGCCTATTTGTAGCAAGTTTAGTTGTCCATCTTTCATCTTCCATAATAACTTCTATATTTAATAGTTTTTTTAGTTTGTCTCCAAAATCTTTACACATTAATGCTTTATCTCCAACATCACCATTCATATGTTTAGGAAAACCTAGAACTATTTTTTTTACATCTTTTTGTTTAACTATTTCTTCAACTCTTTTTATTGCACTTTCAAAATCATTTTCTTTAAACCTATATGTTTCAACAGCGCTTGCTATCATCTCTAAATTATCAGATATTGCTATTCCAATTGTTCTAGTGCCTAAATCAAGTCCCAATATTTTACTCACAGCATCTACTCCTTACTTTTTATTATTATATCACTCTTTATATAAATTCTATATTTATTTATTTCAAAAGTTTTTATATGATTGAAAAAATAGTATAATACTAATAAGGATGTGAAATAATGATAAAAGTTATTGCAACAGATTTAGATGGAACTTTATTAAAACCCATAAACAAACGTGCTCTTGTTGACAAAGAAAATAAGCAGTTTATACAAAGCTTTTATGGTGATATAGTACTTGTGACAGGCAGAAATCCAAAATTTTGTGCTAAAGTTTGCAACTGTTTAAAAATTCAGCATAATTTTGTAGCGCTAAATGGAGCTATTATTGTTAAAAATGGTTCTATTATATATAGTCAATCAATGAAAAAAATTATTTTATCTAACTTATTAAAATATTTAAATGATAACTATACAAACTTTGAATTTATAATATTTGATAAATATGATGATATTACTATTTATACAGCTTATGACAAAAAAGAAACTAAAAAGAAATACAAAAAATTACATCATAAAAATGGTAAATTGCAAGATAAAATGAGAATAGATAATGATTTAGTAAATATTTATTTAAATGAAACAAATATAGAAATATACAAAGCTTTGATTTATGCTGATTTTAACATGGAAGATGTAGGAAATCATTTAAAAGAAAAATATGGCGATCATTTTTCTTTTATAGTAAGTGAAAAATCTATAGAAATATGTCCAAAAGGAGTAAATAAAGGTGATGGATTACAATATTTAATAAGTACAACCAAAGTAAAAAACGATGAAGTATTTGTAGTTGGTGATAGTATAAACGACATATCAATGTTTGAAAAGTTTAATAATTCTTTCTTCATAAATAATGGAAATACAGCAGTTAAAGTAAAAGCCAAACATGTTTTAAATAAGTTTAGTGAACTTTCTTCTTTCACTAAAATGAATGATAATTTTTTATAGGAATTTATTATGGATTATTCAAATTATACAGTTTTTGCTATTTTGAAATTTAAAATAGAACTTTTAGATTGCTTAGAATATTCTCTTATGAATTACAAAGTTGAAGAAAAAACTATAAAAGATACTTTAAGTTATTTAAAAAATGAATTTACAAATGGAACATACAAACAAATAGTATCTAATCTTTTTACCTCATATAACAAATTAAATGAACCTATTTCTTCTTTTCTAAAAAGATATAACTACAATAAAATAGGTAAAATCATAAAAAATGATAATATAAAAGAAATAATTAAATATAATGAATGCTTAATAGTTTGTTTTGAAACATTTAAATATATTACAAATGCTTTTTTTGAAGAAAAAGAAATTTTAAACAAATTAAATGAAGACATTATAAAACTAAATACTATAAGTAATAAGCATTTCATTAATTTTATGTTTTTTAATGTTTATTATAGATATATAAACTTAAAAGATAAGTTATCAAAAAATATAACTAAAAAACTATTTAGAATAATGAATTATTGCAATAAAGACAATGAATTTGATGATTATTTAAACAATAAAAAAGATGTCAACAACGAAATAGAAAAAATATCAAACAAATGCATATTAATTGAAAAAGAACAGTATAGTACTTTAGAAAAAGTTATTAATTTAATAAATAATGAAATAAAAAAGAATTAAAAGATTAATATTAAATTGTATTTATAATTAAATTTTGATATTATAAGAAAGTATCGAGGAGAAGATAAAATGAAAAGTAAAAAAGCAACAGTAAAAAAAGTATTTTATATAATATTATTAGTAGTATTAGCAGTTATGTTTGTAGGCTCTCTTGTATTTGGAATTTTTGGAGCTTACTTTCCTTCAATAAGTGAAGATATAGTAGACTGGTATTTAAGAGTTTTCAAAAAAGATATATCATTATTGAAAACATCTATAATACTATTATTAATATCATCAATTTTACTAGTACTAACATTATCATTCAAAGATTTTAAGAAAAAATACGTAGATTAAAAAAATATTTAATAAAAGGTTTCTTCAAAAAAAGAAACTTTTTTATTTAACAAATGTTTATCAAACAATAAATTAATTATATAAACATATGCTATAATTAAACTAGGTGATAATTATGAAAAAAATATCTTTATTATTTATAATAATGTTTTCGCTTTTAACTAGTGGATGCACCATATATTACGATGGTACTACCTCTAGTGAAGAAGAAACGACTCCTTCTACTCCAGGAGAAACTCCTTCTACTCCAGATGATACATCTTTGCCAAGCGAAAGAGAGCCTTTAAATATAAGTGAAGATGTATTATTTTATCCATCAACGCTTAACTTAGAAAGTGACATAATAAAAAATTATTCTTATATAGATAGTTCTAAAACTGGAAAATATGAAATATATTCTGCTTACTATTCTGAATATTATGACACAATATATATATCATATACAGACACAGAAACACATAGTCAAACTTTAAAGGCTAAAGATCTGTACGAAATAGAAATGCATGCAGTTAACTACTTTGAAAGTGATGATACAAGAAGTGAAGATAAAAATTATCTAAAAGCTGTTAGAATATATCCAGATAGACTTGCAAGTTCATGTAGAAAAGGATTAGATGATAATAGTGCAGACAACATTAATGGATGTGCTGATTATGGTGGAAAAGAAGCGATAATTGAATTAAACAGCATTTCTAGTCCTGATGATTTTTATAAGGAAAAAAGGATACGAATCAATTCAACTCAATTTGCAATATATGAACCTATGAGAGATACCTTTGCCCATGAATATGGACACGTTTCAACATTTTATCATATGGCATATAAAAACGATGAAGACTATGAAGATTATTTAAAATTAAGATTAGGAGATTCATATGATACTATCTATCCTTTGGGATTACCAAATTCTTATAGCAGTGGTTCTAGTTATTATATAATGCCTGAAGAAATATTAGCAGATGACTTTGTAGAACTTTTCTATGATACATCTACAAAAAAAGAAACTGATACTTATGATTATGAATTAGAATATAAAGATATAAGAAATTCTCTAGATGGAAATGAAAGAAGTGTTCAATATTTAAAATCAAATCCAGCGCAATACTCTAAAGTAAAAGATTACTTTACTAGAAATTTCTTTACTAACTCAACTAAAGAAACATACAAAAAGCCTATTGTTATAACAAAAGAAAATAAAACAATAAATTATTATGAATCATTTTCTAAAATTGGTAATACTTCAAATATAAAATCTATATTTTCTATAATTGATGTTAATTTAATTGCTGTAGGTGAAGTTACAGTTAATAATATTAAATATTATAGAGTTATCTTATCAAATACATTCTATTGTCCTAGCAATAATTGTAATCAAAAAGAGGTAGGAAAAACAATGGGATATGTATTAGCAAGTGAATACGCTTTAAATAATTCATTGAAATTATATGCTATAAACTCGAACAATAACTCCGCCATATCTAAAAATAGTATTGTTCCAATTAATAAAAATACAACTTCTAGTAGTCAAGAAGTAATTTCAAATGTATATTTATTGCCATATTATGATTTTGCTTATGTATTAAATACATCTACTAGTGATAATTTTGCTCTAATGTATGATTATTTAAATAGCAAAATCGATAATCAACAATATAAAATAAATATTTATAGTTTTGGAACATTAATAAGTTAAAAAAAGAAGGTTAATCCTTCTTTTCATTTAATAATTTATCGAGAGTGATTTCATAATTAAATTCTTTTTTCAAATTATCTAATTGCTCTTTTTGTTTCTTATAATTAATATTTTTATTACGTTTTATTGCTCTTATTAAAATATTTTTAGGTGTATGCTCCATATCTATAAATTCTAATAATTGTGTTTTATACCCATTTAATTCTAATAGTTTAGCTCTAGTAACATCAGTCATTAAAGCTGATATTCTTTCTTTAACAATGCCATATTCAGTTAATGCGCTTAAATTATCTGCTTTTATCTGATTATTTAATTCATGTTGACAACATGGCACAGAAAGTATAACTTTAGAATCCCATTTAATAGCGTTATACAAAGCATAATCCGTTGCAACATCACAGGCATGTAATGTAACAACCATATCAACTTTAGTTTCTTTATAGTCCTTAATATCTCCTACTTGGAATCTAATACCTTTCATTCTATACTTACTAACAATTTGATTACATTTATTAATGACATCTTTTTTTAAATCTAATCCTACAATATTTACTTTATAATTTAAAACTTCTGTTAAATAATAATGAATTGCAAAAGTTAAATAAGACTTACCACATCCAAAATCAATTATATTAATAGTTTTATTTTGATCAAACTCACTAATAACATCTTGCACAAATTCTATAAACCTATTTATTTGCTTAAATTTATCATACTTTTCATTAAGAACTTTTCCCTGTAAATTCATAACACCTAATTCTACTAAAAAAGGTACAACTGTATTATCTTTAATAATATATTGCTTTTCCCTATTATGAGTTAATTTCATTTCTTTATGAGCAGTAGACATATTTCTTTCTATAATATTAATCTTCCCTGATTTATTAGATAATATATGATATTCTTTTTCATCAGTATTAACTAGTACTTGTTTAAAAATATTAGTGATAAGCGCTATTACTTCATCCATTGAATCATTAACATTTAAATTAGAATGAGCAACTCTATTTTCAAAATGATAAGTAAATTGATATTTTATTTCATCATTAGACTCAAAAGGTCCTACAGTAACCTTTATTAAACCATCTTTTCCTTTTTTATAAGGATTAGAAAAAATAAGGCGCATAACTTTTGAATCCAAAAATAATTTTTCTACTAAAAGCCTTAAATTGTTCATCCTATACTACCTTCCATTTCTAACTTAATTAGATTATTTAATTCTACTGCATATTCCATTGGAAGTTCCTTAGCAAAAGGTTCAATAAAGCCCATTACTATCATTTGTGATGCTTTTGCTTTATCTAACCCTCTAGACATAAGATAAAACAATTCTTCTTCACTTATTTTACTAACACTAGCTTCATGCTCAATAATAGAAGAATTATTACAAACAATATTTGTAGGTATAGTATCACTAGTAGATATATCATCAATTAATAAAGTATCACATTCTACCTTACTACGTGAACCATGGGCATTTTCTCCTATTTTTACCATACCTCTATAATCAACACTACCACCAAGTTTGCCAATAGACTTAGAAATAATAGTTGAACTAGTATTAGGAGCCAAATGAATCATCTTAGCACCAGCATCTTGTAATTGTCCTTTAGAGGCTACTGCAATAGAAATACATACCCCTTTAGCATATTTTTCTCTTAAAATACATGCTGGATATTTCATATTAATGTGAGAACCAATGTTTCCATCGATCCATTCCATGAGACCATTTTCATCAACAACTGCTCTTTTTGTTACTAAATTAATAATATTAGTTGACCAGTTTTGTATAGTAGAATATCTACATTTAGCATTTTTTCCAACAATAATTTCTACTGTTGCTGCATGTAAAGAATCCTTAGAGTATATAGGCGCACTACAACCCTCAACATAATGAACTTCACTACCTTCATCAACTATAATAAGAGTCCTTTCAAATTGTCCCATTTCTTTAGAATTAATTCTAAAATATGATTGTAATGGCTTATCTAATTTTGTATTTTTAGGAACATATATAAATGATCCTCCAGACCAAACTGCCCCATTTAAAGCAGCAAACTTATTATCAGTATAAGGAACTACTGTTCCAAAATATTTTTTAAATAAATCCGGGTATTTTTTTAAAGCTGTATCTGTATCTAAAAATATTATTCCTTTTTCTTCAACTTCTTTAAGCATAGAGTGATATACAACTTCAGATTCATACTGAGTTGATACACCAGATAAATACTTTTGTTCAGCTTCTTGAATTCCTAACTTATCAAAAGTATTTTTTATAGTTTCAGGCACTTCTTCCCAAGAAGCACTTACTTTATCACTAGGTTTAATAAAATAAGTAAAATCATCAAAATTAATTTCAGTTAAATCAGGTCCAAAGCTAGGTAAAGGCCTTTTAATAAACTCTCTATAAGATTTTAATCTATACTCTAACATCCATTCAGGTTCACCTTTATGTTTAGAGATTTCTTTTATAACATTTTCATTTAATCCTTTTTCAGTTTTAAAGATAGAAATGTCTTCATCTTTAAAATCATATTTGTATTCATTTTCCTCTTTTACATTCATTTCTATCCCTCACTAACAATTATTTTTTATTAATAATATCTTTTAAACCATTCCATGATAAAGTAGCACATTTTATTCTATTAGCTTGCTTTGATGTGTTAACAAATGCTGCTGCTTCACCAAGTAATTCCTCATCATATTCTCTTCCATATAACATATTTAAGTAATTTTCTATAATTTTATTAGCTTCTTCAACTGTTTTATTTTTTAAAAGTTCAGTCATAATTGATGTAGAAGCTGTAGATATAGTGCACGCTACCCCATCAAAACAAATATCTTTTATTTTATCATTCTCTACTAAAACTTCTAAATCAATATTATCAATACATGACTCTGAATCTAAATTAACTTTAGTATACCTATCATCATCTTTCAATTTTTTATTACGTGGATATTCATAATGATCCATAATAATTTCCCTAATTAAACTAGGATTATCAGAAATACGCATCTAAAAAGTCACTTCCTTTACTTGCTACTTCAATAAACTTATCTACTTCATCTATTGTATTATAGAAATAAAAACTACATCTAACAGTTGCATAAGTATCTATAACACCATCAATAAGTTTAGCACAATGCTGCCCTGCTCTCAAGCATATGTTATACTTTGCAAAATAACTAGCTGCATCTTGAGCAAAAACATTTTTAATATTAAATGCAATTGTATTAGCATCATTATCTTCATTATATATCTCTATATGAGGCATTTTCTTTAATCCATTTAATGCCCTATCATGCAATTCTTTTTCTTTTTTCTCTATATAGTCAAACCCAACATGATTAATGTATTTCACAATTGCACCTAACCCTAAAATTCCTTCAATATTAGGAGTTCCTGCTTCAAATTTTCTAACAGAATTATAAACAGTATAATTACCATCAGCCTCTATTTTTTTATTCATTCCTCCTCCAAGCATAATTGGATTACATTCTTGTAAATACTTTGCTTTTCCATAAAGCACACCAACACCAGTTGGGCCACCTAATTTATGAGCAGAAAAAGCATAAAAATCACAATCTAAATCTCTCATACTAACCTTGAAATGTGGAGTGGATTGAGCACCATCAAGTATAAATATTATATTATGCTTATGTGCTTCTTCACACATTTCTTTAGCAGGTATTTTATAACCTAAAACATTAGAAACATATGCAAAACTAGCCACTTTTGTTTTTGGAGTAATAGCTTTTTTAAATTCATCTAATGTTATTTTTTTATCTTTTAACTCAACATATTTAATAACTGCTCCTGTTTCTTTTGCAATTTTAAACCAAGGTAAAACATTAGAAGCATGCTCTAATTTACTAATTAAAATTTCATCACCTTTATTTAATATTTTTTTACAATACCCTTCAGCAACTAAATTTAAAGAAGCAGTAGATCCACTAGTAAATGCTACTTCATTTTCTTCACAATCTATAAATTCAGCAACACTTTTTCTAGCCTCTTCTATTTCTACATCAACTTTATATGACAAATAATAATCTCCTCTATGTGCATTAACTCCTAAATCACAATAATAATGATTAACCGCATCAATAACACATTTAGGCTTTAAAGCAGTTGATGCATTATCAAAAAAGATAGTATTGGGATTACTCTTATAAAAAGGATAATCTTCTCTATATTTATTAATCTCCATTTTACCCCATCCTTTCTTTAAACTTATTAATTAGCGACTCCTTTATACTTTCATCATTTATTTTATTAATTAAATGTTCCATTTTGCCTAAACAAATTAAATTAGTTGCTTCATTTTTACTTAATCCTCTAGAACATAAATAAAACATTGTATCATCATCAATTTTGCCAATACTAGAACCATGGCTTGCTTTAACATCATTTTCTTCAATTATTAGTATTGGATTGTTTTTACCTGTAGACTTCTCATCAAATAATAAAATATTACTGTTTTGTCTAACTATAGCTTTCTTAGCACCATTTTTAATAAAAGAACTAACATCATAATTTAATAGACTTTCATCTTTTACTATTCCAAAACAATTTATCTCATTAAATGTATTTGGTTCTAAATTCGATGTATTTATAACATAATTTTTCTTTTTATTTTTATAACTAACGCTAGCAATGTTAATCTTACAATTTCCTTTATTAGTAACTTCTTTTAAATTATAAGATATTTCATCATCATATAAATCAATAATGTTATAGTCAATGTTAGAATTATTATTTTCTATATTTAATGATTTTAAATTAGAATCAGTAATAGTTTCTATAATAGTAATATCACTATTACTAAATTTTATAGTTCTATCATTAGTGCTAGATAAATCTATAATAGTTGCCTTACAATCCATTATATTTATCTTGTAACTTTTTGCTTGTACTTCTTCACTAATAACATAATAGCCATCTTTATTAATGACTAAATTATTAATATCTTTAACAACGATTTTATCCATTGCTGACACTTTCCTTTACACTACAAGAGCCTAAGATTGGTCTTTTATTTTCTTCCTTAGAAACACTTATTCCATATTCCTTTTCTATCCATTTATACCCTTCGTTATCTACTCTTTCAATTAACTTATAATCACCACTAACTATGATTTTTCCATCTATTATAATATGCACATGAGTGGGTTTAATTAATTTATATAATTTTGAGTAGTGTGAAATAATTAAACAAGAAAATTTACCATCAAGCATAGAATTAATAGCTTTAGCAATCATTTCTAAACCATCAACATCTAATCCTGAATCTATTTCATCAACTAATGCTAAAGAAGGATTTAAAAGTTTCATTTGAAGTATTTCATTTCTTTTCTTTTCACCACCAGAAAATCCTTCATTCAAGTGTCTAGTAGCCATGTTAATATTAAATCCAACCTCTTCAGAACATTTTTCAAAATCTTTAATAAATTTATATAAACTTACTGGTTTCTCTTCGTGAGCATTAATAGCGGCTTTCAAAAAATCCATATTAGATACACCATTAATTTCTAAAGGATATTGCATTGCTAAAAATAAGCCAGCTTTACTTCTTTCATCAACTGTCATTTTTAAAACATCTTTACCATCAAAAATAATACTTCCTTCAGTGACCTTATAACGTGGATGTCCCATTATAGTAGCTAATAAAGTAGATTTACCATGACCATTAGGTCCTATTAAAGCATGAACTTCCCCTTCATTTATTTCTAAGTTTATTCCTTTAAGTATATTTATATCATCAACACTTACATGTAAATTTTTAATAACTAATTTAGACATTAAAATAACCTCCATCCACCTATATATTTTACATTTTCTTCCTTTAAAATACAACTTATAGATAAAAATTATATGTAATCATTAATTATCATTTACTAATAATTAAAATTATATGTTAATATATATAAAGGTGATCATATGTTTGTATTAAATAATGTAAAAATTTCTCTTAGCGATACTAATTATAAAAAAGCTATAGCAAATAAACTAAAAATAAATGAGAATATGATTATTTCTTATAAAATAAAGAAAAAAGCAATAGACAGTAGAAACAAAAATGATGTATTTTTCATTTTTAATTTTATAATAAATGTTAAAGATAAAGTTTTAAAAATAGTGAAAAATAATAAAGATGTAAAAGAATATAAAGAATTAAAATATGCTATAAACAAAGTGAAAAGCAACAAAAAAATAATTGTTGTAGGGAGTGGACCTGCTGGTTTATTTTGTGCATATAATTTAGCAAAAGCAGGACTTAATCCTTTAGTTATAGAAAGAGGAGAAAAAGTAGACGATAGAATTAATACTGTTAATAGATTATTTAGTGAAGGTAAATTAAACACAGAAAGTAATCTTCAATATGGTGAAGGCGGTGCAGGTACTTTTAGTGATGGAAAACTTACTACCAACATTAATGATGAAAGAATAGACTACATTAAACAAACTTTTGTAGAATGTGGCGCTACTGAAGATATTATGTATTTGTCTAAGCCTCATATAGGGAGCGACATATTAATTAATGTAGTTAAAAACTTAAGAAATAAAATTATTGATTTAGGTGGAAAATTTTTATTCAATGCATGTTTAACAAACATTAGTATAAAAGACAATAAAGTTTCATCTATAGAAATAAATAATAAAGAAAATATTCCTTGTGATGAATTAATAATTGCTTGTGGGCATAGTAGTAAAGACACTATTAGAATGCTTTATAAAAATGGTATAACTATGGAACAAAAACCTTTTTCAATGGGTGTAAGAATAGAGCATTTACAAGAAGACATAAATAAAGCTCAATATGGTGAAAAGTTCTATAAACATAGTGCTTTACCTCCTGCTGATTATAAACTTGCAGTGCACCTACCTAATAATCGCTCTTTATATACCTTTTGCATGTGCCCTGGTGGAATGGTTGTAGCAAGCAGCAGTGATCCTTATACAATTGTTACTAATGGAATGAGCTATTATAAACGAAATTTAATTAATGCCAATAGTGCTCTTTTAGTAAATGTATTACCTAGTGACTACCCTACTTCTCACCCTTTATCAGGATTAGACTTTCAAGAAAAATATGAAAAATTAGCCTATTCTTTAACTAACTCTTATAGAGCTCCTTGTTCCCTATATAAAAACTTTATTGAAGGAACATTGTCTACTAAACTAGGAAAAGTAAAACCAAGTTATAAACCTGGAGTAATATTTGCTAAAATAGAAAATTGTTTGCCTAGTTTTGTAACAGAAACTTTAAAATTAGGAATAAAAGAATTAGATAAAAAATTAAAAGGATTTGCTAATGATGACAGTATATTAACAGCAATAGAATCAAGATCATCATCTCCTGTAAGAATATTAAGAAATGATAATTTTCAAACTAATATACCTAATATATACCCAATTGGTGAAGGAAGCGGATATTCTTCTGGAATAACAACTAGTGCTATAGATGGGTTAAAATGTGCGGAAGTAATTATAAATAATATAGAAAAAGAGGTCTAAATGACCTCTTTTTAAGTTTGAAAGTAGTTGTCCCATATCTACTTAAAAACTATACTAACATCAATAATGTTACAATCTTATAGATTATTTTCTAGAAGAAGTAACTTCCAAGGATAGCTAATAAGATGAATAGGATTAAGATAACTAAGAATCCATTGTTATAGCCTCCGTAAGTTTGACATCCGCAACCTGTGTTATTCATTTTTGTATTCCTCCTTTGTGTTCATGATATACTATGCTAGTTATACAAAAACGTTACACTCTTAAAGCCCATTATGTTAAATTTACTTCTTTTGCTATATTTTCATTATAAGGTAAAAACAACAACTTAATTGCCACTATAAGTATTGGAGAGAAAATCATTCCTACAACTCCAAATAATGCCCCAAACAAGCTTATTCCAAGTATTCCTTCTAATGGGTGAAGTTTTATAACATTTTTTAATATAAATGGTTGCATAAAATTAGATTCAATAATTTGTACTATAACAACTACAACCACTGCACTAATACCTAATGTGGATGATACACTAAAGCCTATTATTGCCGCAGGTATTCCTCCAATGTAAGGACCTATTATAGGAATTAAATTAGTAATTGCTATAAATAATGCTATTACTAAAGTGTATTCTATTCCTATAATAGAAAATCCTATTATACTTATAATAAATATTAAAATGCTATCTATTAACATACCAAAGATATATTTATGAATAAATGGTAACAAATTTTTAAAATAATAAATTGTAGGTTCTTTTATTCTTTTAGGAATTCTTTTTTTAGTTTCATCTTTAAACTTTAAAAAGTCAAAAGATAAAAAGATAGATCCAGATAATCCTAATAAAACATCAAAAATTACAGACACTGAAGAACTAACTTTTTTTAACACAGAATTAGATATATTTATAATTAAATTATTAATTGTATTAGAAGTATCTTGCCCACCTGTATTTATTCCTATTTTATTTAAAAAGTTTTCAATCGTTTCAATTAAATATGGAATGTTATTTATAAATATTTTTAACTGCTTTATAAATTGAGGCAAAGTTATATATATAATTAACGCTAATAACAAAATAAAAAAGAAATATGCTATTAAAACAGCATACCTTCTTTTTATATTTTTTCTTTCTAAAACTCTTATAATAGGCTCTACTACGAAACTTACGCAAATAGCAATAATAACAGGCAGTATAGCTTTTGTTATTTTATTTATAAATGAATTTACTCCAATATATTTAGCTATTGCTAATATTGAAAATATTAATAAAACAAGGAAACTTAACTTTATTAATTTGTTTATAGCATTATGATTTTCATTTGTTTCATTCACTAGAAACACCTACCTATAATATAAGTATTCCCTTATTTATAGTGTATTAACATATTTTAGCAATTTTTCCTTTAATGTTGTTTTTCTAATTTTATAATTTGTATTGTTAATACCATATAAAAATGCATTATAATCACCAATTATTACTAATTTTTGTTTAGCTCTTGTGATTGCAGTATATATTAAATTTTTAGCAAGCATCCTACTATAAGCATAACTGATTGGTAAAATAATTAATGGATATTCACTACCCTGTGATTTATGTATACTAATGCAATATGCTAATGTTATATTAATAAAATCTTTTTGAGTATATTCTACAACATTATCATCATATCCAACATACATTTTAGAGTTCACCAAACTTGCCTCTTTATCTATTTCTACAAGAGTTCCTATATCACCATTAAATACATTATCATCATTTTGATTTTTAAGTTGTAATATTTTATCATTTTCTCTATATATAGTTTTTCCAACTCTCATTTCTTTTAAGTTTTCTTCAGATGGATTGAAATAATTTTGTAAAAGTATATTTAAATTGTCTATACCATTTATTCCTTGGTACATAGGCGCTAAAACCTGTATATCATCATTATTATATCCATTATTTTGAGCAATTTTAACATACTCCAAAACAACATCTTTAATTTTATAATCATTAGTACTATAAAAAGTAACATCATTACTTAGATCGTTTGATATATTTTCATTATTTTTTATATGATGTGCTAAATTTACTATATTTGATAGTTCACTTTGTCTATATATTTTGTTTAATCTAATCGTATTTATTAGTCCTGAATCTATTAAATCTTTTAACACATTTCCTGGTCCAACTGATGGTAGTTGATCATCATCTCCAATAAATATAATTTGTCCTATTTTTTGACTTGCTCTTAATAATTGATGTAGTAAATAATTATCAACCATAGAAAATTCATCTACAATTAATAATTGACCTGATAAAGGATTATTTTCATTAATAGAAAACACATTTGAATGTAAATCCCATTTTAATAAACTATGAATAGTCGTTGCTTTAACTCCTGTAATTTCAGTTAATCTTTTACTTGCTCTTCCTGTTGGAGCACATATGTGTATTTCACTATTAAAAATTAATTCCTTATATACTTGTATTATAGCATTTACTATCGTCGTTTTACCTGTACCAGGTCCACCAGTAATGATTGATATACCACTATTTAAGCAGTTAATTATAGCTGATTTTTGATCATCATCATATGTGATTTCAAATTTTTCTTCTATTTTTTCTATAACTTCATTTATTTGATTTTCATCAAATGTATTAACTATCTTTTTTATAAATTTAGATAATATTCTAGCATTCTCTATTTCTGCATGATATTGATCAAAAGTAAAAATTTTGTCATCTTCTTGATATAATTTTCCTTCACTTATTAGCATATCTATAAAATAATTTTTGCTAATTTCATCAACATCATAAATAATTTTATTAAATTCTTTAATTATTTTTTCTCTACTAGTATAAGTATCTGAATCATTAAAGCAGGCTGTATTTGTACTATATAATAACCCCGCTTTAATTCTTTTTTCATCATGAAGATCGTATCCAAGTTTTAATGCTAAATCATCAGCAGTTTTAAATCCTATGCCATCTATATCTTCTACAAGTTTGTATGGATTTTCTCTCAGAACATCTATCATTTTTTCTTTATAAACACTTTGTATTTTTAAAAGCATTTTAATACTTAAACCTTGTGTGACAAAAAGTTTTACTGCTTCATCAAAATAAGTATTGCTTCCAAGCCCATTAACAATAGTTTCCTTTTGTTCAACAGATATAATATTATCTAAGCATGAAGAATCGTTTTTTATTTTTTCTATAGTTTCATCACCTAATAATTCATAAATTTTATTAGCTGTTTTTACACCAATTTTAGGAAACAAAGAACTTGATAAATATCTTATAATCGCATCTTTTCCATTAGGAAATAATTCTTCATAATTTTGAACAGCAAATTGTTGACCAAAACGAGGATGATTTATATATTCTCCTCTATAAATATATTCGTTATTTTCATTTGGTATAGGAAAATTGCCAGTAAGTGTCATATACTTATTGTCACTTTCATCAGATATTTTAATTTTAATAACAGAATATAGATTTTCATCATTATGAAAAACTACAACTTTTAATTTTCCTCGTATTTCATCCATCATTTTTTAACAATCTAAAAGTTTACCATTTCGATATACCTTATCAATTGTTCCTCCTCCTAAACATTCATCATTATAATAAAATACAGCTTCTTGTCCACTTGTTATTGCTTTAACTGGTGCTATACAATGAACCATAACAGATGTATCATTAAGTATTTCTATAGTTATATCTTGATCAGGTTGTCTATATCTGAATTTTGCAGTACATTTTAAATTATTTTCTGGAGCATATCCTCTAATCCAGCTAACATCTGTAACAAGGCAAGAATCAGCCATTAAATATTCATTTTCTTCACCTTGAACAACATATAAAATATTTTCTTTTACATTTTTTCCAACAACAAACCATGAACCATTATCATGATTTTTTAATCCACCAATTCCTAGTCCTTTTCTTTGACCAATTGTGTAATACATAACTCCATCATGTGTACCAACAACATTCCCTGTATCTCTATCAACAATATTTCCTTTTCTAGCTGGTATATAATTTTTCAAAAATTCTTTAAAATTTCTTTCTCCAATAAAACAAACACCAGTAGAATCTTTCTTAGAAGCAACTTCTAAGTTTAATTCTTTAGCTATTCTTCTAACCTCAGGTTTATCTATATTTCCTAAAGGAAATAATGATCTTTTTAATTGCTCTTGTGATAATTTGCATAAAAAATATGTTTGGTCTTTATTCCTGTCATCGCCTTTGTACATTTTGCTAACATCAAAATCATGTTTAACAATTGCATAATGTCCAGTAGCAACATAGTCAGCACTTTTAGACATAGCAAATTTCATAAATGCATCGAATTTTATATATTTATTACATAATATGTCTGGATTAGGTGTTCTGCCCTTTTTATATTCTTCTAAAAAATAAGTAAAAACATTGTCCCAATATTCTTTTACAAAATCTATTCTATATAATTGTATACCTAACTGATCAGCTACTTTTTTTGCATCATTATAATCTTTTTCTTGTGGGCAAATATCAGCATCTGAATTAGGATTGCCTAAAAAATCATTATTAAGCATACTATCCCAATTGCGCATAAAGCCAGCAATTACTTCATATCCCTGCTTTTTTAAAAGATATGCAGCAACTGCGCTATCAACTCCACCACTTAATCCAATCATAACTTTTGTCATAATAATCACCTTTATTATTATAGCAAACTTTATGAATTTATTTAACCTTAATTATAGAAAATATAATAACAAACAAAACACCCAAAAGTAATATTATTTCATAATAATATTTAAAGTTGTAATTTTCATATACACATGCTTCTATCTCATAATATGTAATATTATTAGAATTATCTTTAGACATAAGTTTTAATTTATAACTTCCAACAACATTTAAATTTATATTTCCATCATCTATTATATAAATTTTAGTTTTACCATCAACTTTATCAATAACATCTATGTAATTAGAAAGGTTTAAGGTATTTGATCCTTTCAATATTTTTATTTCCTTATTCAAATTAAAAATAGGGCCTTCATTATCTTCTTCTATTACTATAAAATTAACTTTTTCATTAGAAACATTTCCAAATTCATCTCTCGCGGATATCTCTATCACATAATTTCCTACATATAATAATGTATTTAAATTTTTAATATAAACTTCTATATTATCAATAGTTGATAAATTATCTGTTATTTTTATTTTGCTTTTTATATTGTTTAAATTTTCTTTAATTAAATATATTGTTTGACTTTCACCTATAATTGGTGCTTCATCATCAATTTTTACAATTTCTAATATATTATTATCATTATAATAAAATATATTATTTTCATTAATTGCTGCTATTTTCATATCAATATTATTATCTTTTAATATATTAGAAGTTTTATTTGAAGATACATTGTACACATATAAATTATTTAAATTGTTAGAATCTTTAAGATTTGTTGACTTAGTAGTATATATAATATATTTTCCAGATGGGCAAAGATTTTGTATATAATTATCCCTATTATTAATACTATTATCATTTTTAGTTATAATTGAAGTATTTTTATTCATTAAATTATATAAATATATTTGACTTCTATTATTACTTAAATACAAACTATTAGAGTATGTCTCATAATATACATAATTACCTTCATCATTAATATAGGCATTCCCACTATTATCGTTGAATGAACTATTGTTCTTTCTTGTTATTAATTCAATAGTGTCATTAAAAGTATCAACAATATATATGTTGCTACAAGTTTCATTTTCTGAAGAAGAATATTTAATGCAACTAGAATTATAGTTTATTTCTTTCACAAGATTAGTAGAGCTAGATTGAAAAGCTACATATTTTCCATCATAACTTACAGATGGATTTATACTGTTATAGTTCCCACCACTAAAATTATTTCCTTTTGTGATTAAAGTAACCTTATTAGTATCAACAATATATTTGTATATATTTATCGAATTAAAATTACCATTAATTAAATTAGTCGAAATTGATTCAAATACAATATTGTTACCATCACCACTAATTTTTCCAAGGTAATTGTCACCATTAAAATGTTCATTATTTAACTTGATTAAAATACTATTTTTATTTTTAATGTCATACAAATAGATATTGCTACAATATTTAAGTATATTATCAACTATATCTACACATTTATTTATATTATCATTAGTTATATTAGTTGCTCTTGATGTATATGTTAAATAATCACTTTTTTTACTTATAGAAGGAAAATATAAATTATCGTTAATTTCTTCATTAAGATTATTTTTAATATTAAAAAATTCATTCTTTTCTATATCATAAATGCTAATTAAATGCATTCCTTGACTATTAATGCTTTCATAAACCATATAATTATCATTCGCATCTATATTAACTATATTTTCTTTTTTCAATAATTCTTTTGCTTTAATAACATAAAAATTAAATAATAAATTTAAAATAAAAATAAAAACAAATAGTAATATTCTTTTTTTCATATATTTCACCACATATATTTATAAAATAAAAGAATAGAGAATATTGTCATAAAAAGCAAAAAGACATAAAAAAAGCCTGGCGACGCGCTATTCTCGCAGGCTATTGCCAACTACCTTCACCACTACTGTGCTTAACTTCTGTGT
>CAKPSD010000003.1 GCA_934183255.1 uncultured Bacilli bacterium | reverse complement strand
AAATTAGATAATAAGGTGATAGAGTTAGCTAATAGTGAAGTATGTGTAATAAGTATTAAGTTTAGTTATGCAAATGAAGAGTTAAAGAAATTATTTGTTTTAAATAAGAAATTAAATAAATGGTATATTGAAAAATAATTTAAAAAGGGCATGTTGTTAAGCAACATGCTTTTTTTTTAAGTGCTTTTTTGTTATACTTGTTATGTGATGGAAGTGAATATATTAATGGAAAAGATAAAATGGATGAGGGTTATGTGTTTTAAACATGATGGTAGTTTGCATAGAGTGTGGGATAAAGCTGCTTTAATATATGAAGATGAAGATAAGATTGTTATATCTAATGCTAAAACTTTGATTAGAGAAAGTGATGATAGGGTGTGGATGGCCAAGGAACCTTCACTTAGTATATTTTATAAGAATAGATGGTTTAATATAATGGGTATTATTAGAAGTGAGGGTATACATTATTATTGTAATATGGCTACTCCTAGTGTAGTGGATGATAATGTTATTAAGTATATAGATTATGATCTAGATTTAGTTAAAAATGTTAAGGGAGAAATTAAGATACTTGATGAAGATGAATATGCAGTTAATAAGGAAAGATATGGTTATGGAAAGGATATTGAAAGAATATTAGAAAAAGAATTAGAATTACTAAAACAAGATGCTATTAATGGTGATGGTGATTTTAAAGATCAATATATATATGATGGTTTTAATGAGTTTATGAGATTGTTTACAAGGAGAGAGTATGAAAACTAGTTTAATTATTAATAATGAAGGTGAAACATGTAAGTTAGCAAAAATAATAAGTAATTATTGTGAGATAGGTTTTCTTATTACTTTAAATGGTGAATTAGGAGCTGGTAAAACTAGATTTTCTAAGGCATTAGGTGAAAATTTAGGTATTAAGCAAACTATTACTAGTCCAACTTTTAATATTCTTAAATGTTATTTTGGAGGAAGACTTCCTTTATATCATATTGATGCTTATAGATTAGAGGGTATTAAGCAAGACTTAGGGTTAGAAGAGTATATTGAGGGAGAAGGAGTTTGTTTAATAGAGTGGTCTAATTTTATAGATTATTTATTGCCAGATGAGTATTTGAATATTAATATTTTTATTAAAGATGATAATAAAAGAGAGTTTATATTAGAGAGTAAAGGTAGTAAATATGATTTAGTTATTAAGGAGATTGATAAATTATGGAAATAGTTTTATATATTGATACATGTAATAAGGATATGTGTGTTGGCTTGTCTAAAGATGATAAATTAATATATAAAGTACAGTATAGTGCTTTTAAAAGACAATCTGAAGTTGCAGCAGTAGAAATAGACAAATGTCTTAAAGATTGTAAAGTTAAACCAAGTGAATTAACGAAGATTGTAGTTACTAATGGGCCAGGTTCTTATACAGGTATTAGGATAGGTTTGACACTTGCTAAAGTTATGGCTAAAGTGCTTAATATAAAACTAGTGTGCTTATCATCTTTAAAAGCAATGTGTGGTCTTAATAGTAAGAGTGCAATTATAGATGCTAAAGGTAAAAGAGTTTACTATGGCAAGTATAGTGATGGTAAAGTAGTTAGTGAAGATTGTGTTAAATATATTAGTGAATTAGATGTTAATGAAGATTATGTTGGAGATGTATCCGTTTTAGGTAAAGAAGAAAAAGAAATAGATATGATTACTAATATGTTTAATTTAAGAAATGAAAAAGAAGTTAGTGATATAGATAGTGTTAAGGCTATTTATTTAAAGGATTAAAATGATAGTTAGAAGTATGAAAGTTAAAGATCTTAATGAGATAATTAAGATTGAAAAAGACTTATATAAGGTTCCTTGGAATGAAAATCAATATAAATATGAATTAGAAGAAAATGAGTTCTCTTATTTGTTTGTTTTGGAAAATGATGGAATTATAGTAGGATATTATGGCTTTTGGGTTATGTTTGAAAATGTAGATATAACTAAAGTGAGTATTAGAAAAGAATTTCAAGGTATGAAACTTAGTAATATATTAATGGAAGATTGTATAAATAGAGTTAAGTTATTAGACTGTGAAAAAATTAATCTAGAAGTTAGAGTAGATAATTTTAGAGCAATTAACTTATATAAAAAATATGGTTTTAAAGAAGTTATAGTTAGAAAAGATTATTATGGTAAAAATGAAGATGCTTTGATTTTGTGTAAAGAATTATGAGGTGAAGATGATGGATAAAAGTGTTATATTAGCGATAGAAACAAGTTGCGATGAGACTAGTGTTGCTATACTTAGAAATGGTAAAGAATTACTTGCAAATGTAGTGTCAACTCAAATTGAAACTCATAAGAAGTTTGGAGGAGTAATGCCTGAAGTTGCTTCTAGGTTACATGTAGAAAATATAACTTTATGTATTAGTAAGGCTATGGAAGATGCTAAACTAGATTATAAGGATATTACTTTAATTGCTGTTACTAAAGGACCTGGATTAATTGGGGCATTACATGTAGGGTTACAAGCTGCAAAAGCTATTTCTATTGCATATAATATTCCTCTTTTAGGAGTTAATCATATGGCAGGTCATATATATGCTAATAAGTATGTAAGTGATTTTAAATTTCCTGTATTAACTCTTGTTGTTAGTGGTGGACATACTCAATTATATTTGATGAACAAAGAATATGATTTTAAGTGTTTAGGAGAGACTAGAGATGATGCAGTTGGTGAAGTTTATGATAAGGTTAGTAGAGTTTTAAATCTTGGTTATCCAGGAGGCCCAGTGATTGATAAGTTAGCTAGTATAGGAGAAAATAAGTATGAACTTCCTTATCCTAAAATTAATGAAAAGTATGCCTTTTCTTTTAGTGGTCTTAAAACAGCGGTGCTTAATTTAGTTAATGGTATGAAAATGAAAAATGAAACTTTTAAAAATGAAGATATTGCTTGTTCTTTCCAAAAAAAGGTAATAGAGATTTTAACTGATAAGGTTATGTTAGCACTAGATGAGTATAACGTTAATCAAGTGTTAGTAGCTGGAGGAGTAAGCGCAAACAAAGAATTAAGAGAAACTATTAAAAATAGAGTAACTAGTAAATATAAAAATATAGATGTTGTTATACCTCCAATGTGGTGTTGCACTGATAATGCAGCGATGCTTGCAATGGCAGCTTATTATAGTAATGAAGAAGTAAGTAGCTTAGATATGGGAGTAGATCCTAGTTTAAACTTATAAAATTAGACAAAAAACTTTTTATTTTAATATTAATTTTATTAATAGCCATTTATAATGGCTTTTTAATTGTTTGGTAATGTTGGTAACTTATAAAAAAGTTGAAATTGTCATGTAAATATTATATTATTTAAGTAGATATTTATAATATCTAAGGAGTTGATGGTTAATGGTTCAACAAAAAAATAAGATGAATTTTAACGACATATTTAAGTATGTGTTGTTTTTATTTATGCTAATTTGTACAGGGTTTGTATGCAATTCAATTAAAGTAGAAGCAAAAGATGATGGCCCAGTTATTATTATACCTAATGATTACAAATTAGATGATGGCGATTTAAAAGTATATATAGGATATGATGAAAATAATTTTAATTATATAAAATATGGATTTACATCTAGTAGTATAGATAATAGTATAGATATTAATAGTGGTACTACTTCTTATTCTAATGGACTTACTAAAAAACAAATTTGTGATAAATATAATGGTGGTACTTGTGCACAAATACTTAGAGAATATACTATACCAAAATCAAGTATAACTAATGTTTTTAAACCAAATAGTACTTATGATGGAACAAAAACTGGTGTTGTTGTTTTATATATAGAAGCAGATAATGTGAAAAAAGCAATTGGTTTTATTCCACTTGGTGGCGGTAAAACTAATAAAAATGGAGATTTAAGTTTGGATGTGGTAGCTCCTAGCGTTACTAGTGTTGATTTAGCTATAGTAAATGATAGTTCTTCTAGAACTTTAAGAATTGGAGATACTATTAAATTTACAATTAATTTTAATGAAGAAATATTTAATAAAGTTAGTGTTCTTAAATTTAAAATAGGAGAGTCTTCTAGATCAGTTACTTGTAATAACAATCTTTATTCTATTAGATCTTATATTGAATGTTCTTATACTATAGCTTCTGGAGATGAGGGAAATTTTTCTGTTACTAGTATTTCTAATAATAATCAAATAAAAGATAGATATAATAATAAAATTAGGGGAAATATTGATGTAAGTAATATTGCTATAAATAAGAATTTTAAAGTTGATGGATTAAAACCAGTAATATCAAGATTAGAGGTAGTAAAAGGAATTTATTCAATCACTAATCCTTTACTAATAAAGATGGTTTTTAGTGAGGATATAAATGCTATAAAAAATGATTTGCCTGTAATTACAATTGATGATTATGCTACTTGTACATATAGTAGTAGTTCTAGTAATGCAATAATTTATTCTTGTCGTGTTAGATCTATAGAAAAGAATGGTTATGTAAGTAGTGCTAAAGTTAATTATGACTATTCATATATTTATGATTTAAATGGTAATATTTTAGATGCGATAAAAAATGCAACATATGAATTTACAGTAGTTGATAATAATGGAGATGTTCTAGAAGATAAAGGCGTTCATATAAATTCTAAAGATCCTGATTTAAACTTTGAATCAATAACATATAAGGTTACTAGAGATGGTATTTTGACATCTAGTAAATATGTTAAAAAAGGAGATAATATTAACATTGTTATTCCTGTTAAAGATGGTATTAGTGTTTCTAGTGCTGATATTAATAAAATAAAGGTTACATTTGGTAATGTTAGTGCTTCTCCAGTAATTTCATTTATGGCTTCTAATTTAGTTATAGATATTACTGTTTTAGAATCATATAATGGAAAACTTAATATTAATTTTGATGGTTTTGTTATAACTGGAGAAAATGGATTAGATAAAATTGTTAATTACAATATAGATCTTGAATTATATTCTGATAATAAAAATCCTATATTTTCTAGTGAAAATATAGTTATAGAAAATGGTAAAGAAATTGATAATATAATTTATAGTGGTGATTCTACAAAAATTACTTTTGAATTATTAATAGAAGATATAAGCGAATTAACTTATGATTTATCAAAAGTATATATTAAGAGTGGAACTCAAATTATAAGTGTTAGTAAGGAAAATATTTCTTTAGAGAATAATAAATTAATAGTTAATATTACAAGTGATGTATTAGCGGGACTTAATTCTTTCTCTTTAGTTATAGAAAAAGGGTTTGCCAAAGATGTATTTGAGAATGAATTTGCTCAAGATTATGTACAAAGTTATACGTTAGATGATAGTAATCCTAATATTAATATGAACTTTAATTATCCATTGTATAAAGGTATTTCTTCTAATGATAAAAACTATTTAGTTAGTGGTAATAAAATTGATGTAGAGTTATCTAGTAATGATAAGGATTTAGAATCATATTGCTTATCTAATACAAGTAGTGAATGTAGTGAGTGGAAAAGCATAGAAGAAAATACAAAATTTGCTTATTCATTACCTAGTGATTTAGAAAATGGCACATATAATATTTATTTGTGTATAAGAGATTATGCACTTAACATAACTTGTGTTAATAAAAGTTTAGAAGTTAATATGGCTTTTGATTATAAGAGTGGAAAAGAAGTTAGAAAGAATCATTCTGTTGAAGTTAATGCATTTATGTTTGAAGATGGAACAGACTTTTATTATAAATGGATAAAAGAAGGAAATAGTGTTAATAACTTTACAAATGTTATTAAAAAGAATTCATCTTCGATATTAATTGAGGGAAATGTTAATCTAAATGGCAGTTATATGTTATGTGTTAAACAAAATGATAAAGTTATTTGTGGAGATTATTTGAAGTTTGATAATGATATAGATGAGTTTAACGTTGCTTTTATGGTTGATGGAGTGCAAGTTGATGCTTCTAATGCATATACTAATGATGTTATTAGCACATTAATAGAATTCAATGATATTAGTACAATTAAGTGTGTAGCTGTTGGAAAAAATGTTTCAAATGTAAATTGTGAAAGAGGAAAAAATAATGTTACTTATTATGATGGTAGCGATTTTGGTAGTCCTATTAGTGCATATGCTATTTCAGAAAATGGTGAATATACATTCTATATAGAAGATATAATTGGTAATTTTAAAAAGTTAACATATGTTATTGAAAGTATAGATAGAGAAGAAATTTCTATAAATGTATATAAGGAAAATGGGGAAAGTAATTTAGAAAATGATGTTTACAAGAATGAACATAGATTTAAAGTTATGTTTGATGAAAAGGAAACTACAGGTAGTAAGCATGCTAGATATTCATATTTCTTTACTACTAAAAAATATAGTGTTGATAGATCAAACAATATAAGTGTTTTCTACAGTGAAGAAAACTTTAACAATTATTTTTATAGTAGTGATACTACAATTAGTAGAAACATAACTGATAATTCTATATTATCTAGTAAGCAATTAATTATTACTAGTCCAAATAGTACTGGTAAATATAATTTATATATTAGAGCTATTGATTCAGCTAATAATGTTTCATATGCATATGTTGAAGATATCTTTGTAGACAAAGAAGCGCCTGCTATTGCTATGAGAGATGGTGAAGGAAACATTACTAATGGCAATAGTTCAGAGTATATTACTAACTTTACATATCAAGTAGAAATAAGCGATGTGTTAAGTTTTATAAATATTGATGAAATATATTATGAATTTGTAGTGTATGATACTAATGTTAGTGTTCAACGTGTTAAATATGAAAGCTGTAATCTTGGTTCTAATTTATGCGTTATTGATAAAGTACAAATAGATTCAAGTAAGTTTGAAAATGGTGTAGCTTATAAGTTTAAAGTATACGCTAAAGATAGTGCTGGCAATAGCGCTACTTATTCAAGTAATAAATTATATATTAGAATTCCAACATTAGCTGTCACTTCTAGTTTTGATCAAAATAAATTTACTAATAATAGAAATATAAGTTTTAGTGTTACTCATAGTAATTCTTATGAAGATATAGAAAGAGTAGCATATTGCTTAAATAATTGTTCTTATGTTAATAAAGAATTGTCTTCAGGCTTTGTTAATTTAGATGTTAGTAGTTCAAATAGTTATTCTTTAAGCGATTTATCTTTAATTGAAGGAGAAAATAGTTTATATGTATACGCTATTGATGTATATGGTAATGATAAATTAGAAATTATTAAAATATATTACGATAGTATTAATCCTATTATTAATAATGAATCTGTAACTTTATACACTAATAATTCTAATAACTTATATATTACAATTGAAGATGGTAAGAAAATTTATAATTATTCAAATGAGACTCAAATTAAATTGAAATTTGTTCAAAATAGTTTATTTGATATAGCTAATGGAAATAATAGTAATTTAAAAGCGTATGTTTGTTTTAAATCTTCTTGTAATTCATATAATATTTCTAGTTATCTTAAAGATGGATATTATGTTAATAGAGAATTAAGTATTAGTTCACCAATTAATTTTACAGGAGTTATTTCTTATTATTTATATGATGAAGCAGGTAATGCTAGTGAAACATATGCATTTAATGTTAGATACTCTGCTAGTGTTGGAGAAATTAGAGTTAATATATATGATTCTAATAATAACTTAATAGATGAAAGTAAAAAATATAATAAAATAATATTAAATATTGAAAATAGCAATGTTAATTATTTAATTGAAAAAGGATATATACAATATGCACTTGTATCTAAAAATATTAATTTAGAACAAGAAAAAGAAAACTATAGTGGAACAATATCTAATTTTTTAAATTATTATGGATTTAATAAGCTTTCAATTAATAATCAAATTATTAGTAAAAATAATGTAGATGATTCATATTATTTATGGATATATGTTAGAAATGAAATAGGTAATTATATTCTTAAGAAGATTGATAAGAATATTAATATGGATACAATTAGTCCTAGTTTTGATGAAATTATTATTGATACCATTAAAAATAGTGATAATACTTATTCGCTTATTATGTATAGTGAATTAGTAGAAGAATTATATATTAATATAAATGGTAGTTATGAGAAAGTAGAGTTTACTAGTAATAATGGTGAGTATGTATATACATTTAATAGAAATGATACATCTGCTATGTTTGTTTTAAAATTAGTTGATGAGGCAAAAAATGAGAGTATTAGAAATTATGATTATAGTTCTATTACTAGTAGTGTAAGTGCTAAAGCATACTTCAATGCTAAAAATAAGAATATAAAAGTAGTTATAAATAATTTAGGAAGTAAGAGCGTTACTAGATTTATATATGTAGTAGATGATAACATTACATCTACACAAACATATGATATAGATACAATTGAATCTTGTGGTGTTAGTGTATCTTCAATATGTAAGAGTGAATCTTATAGTGTTTCTAATAATGTTTATACAATATCTATAAATGAAGATAAAAAGATTACTTTCTTTGTTTATGTTGATAATAATCTTATTGATTTAGTTGAAGTAGTTACACGTTTTGATGATGAAGCTCCTAGCGTTTATTATTCATTAAAGAATAGTTCTGGAAATTATAATTCTAACTATACACTTATTAGTGGTGATTTAGTCTATGTTAGCAGTTCAATAAAAGTTAAAATGACTGATAATAAGCAAATTAATTATTTTGAATTATATGATTTTGAAAATAATACTTTATTATCTACATGTTATTTTAATGATAGTGCAAGTGATTATAATTGTAATAGAGATAATATAGAAATAAATGGTAATACTTTATTTTATCGTTTAGAAACAGGGAATTATATTTTAAAAGTTTATGATATTTCTAATAATGAAAAAGAAGTGAAGATTATTACTGATATGGTAAGCCCTGTTATTAATGTGTATAAGAAAATAAATGATACTTATTATTACCAAGCTGTTGTAGCAAATATATATGGATCATTAGAGGGACTATATATAAGCGTTAGTGAAGAAAACTTTAGTGTTATTGATATTATTGTTTCTAATGGTTCAAATAAAACATATTTGAATTATAGTTATATGAGTAATATTGGTAAATGCTTAGTTAATAGAAGTATATGTGAATATGGTGTTAGCATTCTAGATCTTATTAATAGTAGTGCAGAGGAATATGATAAGATTACTATTAAAGTCACAGATAAAGCTAATAGAGTAGCAGAAACTATTATTAATTATGATAGTAAGATACCTAATATTTATATAGATGATATCGAGGGTAATATTATTACATTAGGTAATAGTAGTTATACTATAAAGAATGAAGCTTTGAATGTTGAAATTGGGAAAGATAATATTGATTTAGGTGACTTATTAAGAGCTTTGAATTTAAATATTAATGGTATGAATTATAATGATTTAGTTAATGATTCTAAGCTTAAAGTAGATGTATATAGTGGTGAGAATCTTTATTCTAGTAATTTATTTGATAGTATAGGAAATTATACTATTAAGATTAATTATACTAGTATATCTCTTAATAAAGCAGAAGAGAAGATATTTAAGGTTAATGTAGTAGATACTTTAGCTCCTGAATTAAGAATCATTACTAATGTAAATAATGTTGAATTAAATGAAAAGGTAGAAATACTAGGAGTTGAAGCTATTGACAATTACGCAATGGAAAATATTTCTGGAACATTAGTTAAAAATAAAATTTATTCTTTAGATAAAGCTGTTTGTAGTGGAAAATATTGCTTAAATATTGTTAAAGTTAGCGATAATATTTATAAGTTTAGTAAACCAGGAGTATATAAATTTACTTATACTGTTTATGATGCTTCAAATAATGAAGCTGCTATTGAACAAACTATTACTGTTAGTGATAATAAGGCTCCTGTTATTACAAGTGCATATGGAGATACTAATTCATTTGAAGTTATTGTTGGTAATAGAAATGCTTTAGGACAAGTTACTATTCCTACTCAAACATTAAAGAAACCTTCTAGTTATGATGAGGGAGAAGATAAGTTTATTGATGTGTTATTTGCTGGAGTTTATGTTTCTAATAATATAGGTACTAAGGCAAAAAGTAATGAAACACATTTGGTTAGTGAAGATGCTAATGGATTGAAATTTAAGTTTACAAAAGTGGGAAATTATTATATTAGATTTACAGCTACTGATTCTACTAATCATATGTCTACATTTGAATATGAAGTAAAGGTTATTGATAATACTAAACCAGAAATAAAAGGAATAAATGAAAATACAGTTATAGAGTTAGATCTTGATTATAATTTTGATGTTGTAAGGGATATTATTGATAAATATAATGTTTATGCTGTAGATAATTATTATTCTGATGTTAATATAACTTATGAAATAAAGGATAATAATATTTATGATTATGAAGTTGTTTTAATTGCTAAAGATTTATCACTTAATGAAACTCGTATAAGTATTTATGTTAGATTTGTTGATACTACTAAGCCTGTTGCTGGTGAACTTGTATTACCTGAATCAACTAATTCTACTAGTATAGCTATAGCTATTGTTGGTGGAGATGATAACTCTAGTAACTGGTGGCATGAATATAGTGTCCAAAATGGAGATTGGATACGTTATACAGAAAATTCTAAATTAGAATTTGGTAATAATTTAAATTCTGAAGTAAGAGTTTGTATTAGAGCGGTTGATTCTTATCAAAACATTAGTGACAATATTAGTTGTAAGACAATAATTGTAGATACTTCTAATCCTATTATAAGTGGAGTAGATAATAATGAAATAGTAGAAACAGAAGTTGAAGTAAATGTTACCGATAATAGCTTAGCTAGTGTTAAGATATGGCTAAATAATGAATTATTAGATTTAACTAAAGAAGATTTACCTTGCAAACTTAGTAAGAATGGTACATATAGGATTGAAGCATTAGATAGTTATGGTAATACTACAATTGTTGATTTTGTTATAAATACTAATAAATATGTAAATGTAGTAAATGATATAAAAGATAAGGATTCCATTACTACTTCAGTTTCATTTGATAAGAGATTATTAGTTAAGGTTAATACAGAATATGACGCTAATGGTTATATTAATGTGAATACTGATTTAAGCGTCCTAAATATAACTTCTAAAGATATCGTGTATGTTTTAGGTCTTGTTCCTAATACGGAAAATGTATTTGTTATGTATAGCATGAGTGGAAAAGATGTTGCTGGAGCTAATAAGATTACGCTTATAAGCAATGGTGAGAAATTTATTGATGGATATAAGAGTATGGATTATTTCTTGAATTTTAATGAATCTTATTATGCATATGTAATTGTTAAGACAGATGTTAATGAACCTACAATAATAGATAAAGAGGATAAAAAGAGTGAAAAGAATGGCGCGCTTGGTACTGTTCTTATTATCACTGGTGCTCTTGCTACATTGTTCTTAGGCTATCAAATTATAAGACTTAGAAGAAGAGTTAGAGCAGCATAATAAAAATAAGCTTAGAATTAAAAAAACAATTGAGTATTTCTTTAATTTATGATAATATACAAACGAGGAGTGTAGATAAAATGTTAAATTATAAAGGTAGGTATTATACCAAAGAAATTTTAAAAGATTTAAGTGTAATTAGAGATAAATTGTGTGAACTTAAAATTATAAAAACAAGTGATTTAGGTGAAAATACTAATTTGGCTGCTATTGCAACTAGTATTTCTACTGATTTTATTTCGACAGAGTACTCTTCAATTTTAGTTAAGGGATATAGTGAAAATATTAAAGATAGTTTCTACTATATGGGAGAAGAGAACTTAATTAATTTACCTGAAGCTAGTAAGTACTATGATGATTTAAAGAAAGTATATGAAAGTAATAGTAGTAATAAAGGATTTGAATATTTCAAATTATTCTATCGTTATAATTATTCAGTAACAAATAGTTTGAAAGAAGCTTTATTAAAGGCAGAACAAGGAGAAGGCGTTCCTATAAAAAGAAAAGGAGCTAGTTTCTCTTTTGAAACAGCATTAGATAATGTTACAGTATTATCTGGAGTTAAAGATGATTATTCTAAGATGGGGCTTAGATTACCTAATGGTGATGGTAAATTTATTCAAATTGATGGTAATGATATGTATAGAGGTAAGATTAGTAGTGCTGCTGCAGTAACTAATCCTTCTAGTGTTACTGTTCCTGTAATTATCAATATCCCATTTAAAGATGAAAAAGAAATTCCTAAGAAAATTTATCCTGTTGTAAGTACATATAAAGGAAAACCAATTGAGATAGTAGGAATGATTTCTGCTAGTGAATTAATAGATATTTTAAGAGAAGATTATGGTGCTACTTCTAGCAATGTGATTGTAGATATGGAACCATTCTATGAGCAAGCAGAAAAAATAGCTAGACAAAGTTTACAAGGCGTTGTTTACTTTGTTACTGGAAAAAATAAAGCTTATAGAGTAATTGATTGCCAAAAACAAGGCGAATGGCCATTTGGTGTTATTAAAGCTAATAATACAGCAGATTTAAACAATGTTACTTTACTTACAAAGAGAAGTTTTGATTTAGTATTATCTCGTAAAAGTGAGAAAAATCATTTAACTTCAAGAAAGTCAGCTTAATTAGGAGTTTAATATGTTAACTGGTGGAGAAAAAGCAAAAGTAAAAAACATTGTGATGGCAATTAAGGGAGAATACCCTAAAATACTAGATGTTTTGGATAAACCTAACTTTATGAAAAATCAAGGTAATATTGATGTATTATTTGATTGTAATAAAAAGATTTTTATGTGGCTAGCGCATTTATCCACGACAACTATTAATACTAATGAAGTTTTAAATAAGGGATTTGATTTAATGCAAGAAGTTAATAGAGTTTCTAGTGTTTCTTGCAAAGATAGTAGAAAAGTTGAAACTTTAATGAATTCTATTGAAATGATTCCAGATATTCAACAAGAATTAATAAAACTTGTTTCAAATGATACAGATTTGAGAGAGAGAGTTTTGAAGGATATTATGGATGAATTAGGCATTGAAAATCCTAATAAGAAAAAGAAAGTAGATAAAAAGTTTAGTTCAATGTCGTTTGACGATTGGTTTAATGATGATTAATAAAAGCCCATTAGAAATAATGGGTTTTTTAATGCAATAAAATATCAAATAAAAACTTAAATTATTTTGTTTTTTTTACTTTAATTTATATTATATATAAATTTAGTGCTTGTTTTTCAACAAAAGGCGACAAAATATCTTCGTTTTATTGTTCATTTACTTTTTTTGTTTTATTATTAAGATGTAGTTTAATGGGGAGAGTGTATGTATGAACAAATCATCTAATAGTAAACTTATAAAAATTTTAAAATACTTAGTAATGGTATTTGCCTTTTTTATGTGTTTTTTTGGTATTAGTGAAAGAGTAAATGCTGTTATTACTTTTGATACTAGCGCAAATGCTGAGGATATTTGGTATGGAAGATTAGATGATTATACTACTAGAATGGCATACAATGTAAAATTCAACAAAACTAACATTGATTTTATATATTTTTGTTGGACAGCTGATGATGGGTGTAGTTATAATATTGATAGCTATGAGGAACTTTCTTTCCCTACTACTAACAGATTAGATATACCTACACAAAAATTTAATACAAATACATGGTTTGTAGTTATAAAAGGTGAAAACAATACATGGCCAGTTGGTGAAAATGGCTTTATGAAAACTAACACCAGTGTTGAGTTTGAATCTGCTTTTGTTGTTCCAGATAATATAAGTGGACAAACTTTTAAACTTGTAATTGCTGTTGTTGATAGTGCAGGAAACTTAGAAGGATTTACGACTCCTAATTTAAAAATAGATACTAAAGTTCCTACTATTAATAAAATTATTGCAGATGAATCAAAAAAAGTCGGAAATGATACAAATGGATTTTATGGTCCAAAAAGTGAAAAAGGTTTTGAAATTAATGTTGCATACAATTCAAGTACTGATTCTGCTTTAAATAGAATTGAATATTGTATTGTTGATACTACAACTGCAGATTGTTCTGGCGAAGGCACAGTAACTGATAATAAAATATACAAAAATAAAAAAATTACTATTGAGGATGCAGGACCTACATATAAAATTAGTGGCTTAACACTTATGGATGAAAATGGTCAAAATAAACTAAAAAATGGAACATATAAAATATTAGTATTTGTATATGATGAAGTTAATAATAAAACAACTACAAATTTAGTGTTTGTAGCAGATCAAATAGCACCTTCTATTACAGTTTCATCATTAGAAACAACGAACTCATTAAACAATACACATGTAAATAGTTCACACACAATTACATATACATTGAATTATGCAGAAAAAAATTTATATTCATGGTTAACTGAATATTCAGGAAAAACAACTGATTATAAGTTAAATCAAATAAAGCTTAACACAACTGGAGGAGTTTCTTGTTCTACTATAGAAATAGGCAGTTTAAATAGTTCGAAACAAATAGTACGAGTTAGTGGTTGTAGTGAAAATGGAACTTTAAAGTTACAAATAAACGCTGATGTAATAATAGATAAGGCTAATAATAAAAATGCTATAAAAACAACAGATGTAATATATGTTGATAATACATCACCAGCAATAAAATTAAAATCATTACCCTCAACAACGAACCCATTAAACAATACACATGTAAATAGTACACATACAATTACATACACATTAGAATATACTGAGGAAAATTTATATTCAGCATTAACAAATAAAAATCAAATAACACTTAATAAAAGTGGAACTGTCTCTTGCTCTACTGTAGTGGTAGGAGCTTTAAATGGTTTAACACAAACAGTACAAGTTAGTGACTGTAATGGAGATGGAACTGTAGCATTACAAGTAAACGCTGATGTAATAATAGATAAGGCTAATAATAAAAATACTGAAATTGCATTTGATAAATATAAGATAGATGAACAGGAAATAGATGCTAAAATCGTAGTTGATAATAAGTTGCCTACAGGTAGTATACAATCAATAATAACAACAAACGAATTAAACAATACTTATGTAAATAGCACACATACAATTACATACACATTAAAATATACAGAAGACAATTTATATTCAGCATTAACTGATAGCTCTAATGTGGAAATTGTTGTTCTTAATGGAAGTTTAAATTGTTCTTCTATAACGATAGGAGATTTAAACAAATCAACAAAAACACAAACAGTTATAATTAGCAATTGTACAGGAAATGGAGATTTTAGATTACATATAAATTCTAATACAATAGTAGATGAAGCTAATAACCAAAATAGAGGGTTTGAATATAATCGAACTGAAATAGTAGTTGATAATACACCATTAAAAATTACTGAAATTGTAGCAATACCTAATGGATTGAAAATAAACGCAAGTTATACTGCAAAAATAGTTGTTTACTATGATGAAGAGCATATGACTTTCAATGAAGATAAAGTTTCAAATTATTTTAAATTAGATGATGATAAACCTAATCCAGGTGCAACTACTAATTGTACAATAACTTTAAAAGAATTATCAGATAGTAAAGGAAAGAATGTTACTTTCTTTATTTCTGGATGTTCTGTAGATGAAGGACAAGCTTTTATTTATTTGGTTGAATCAGGATTTTGTGATTTGGCTAGTAATAAGCCTAATATATCTGATGTTGTTTCTACTTCTGCAGCATCTTATTCTGATAAAATTTATCTTGAAGAAGTTCAAGATTCAGTGAAATACTTTAAGCTAGTTGTAAAACCAGAAGAAACTATAGAAAATAAACTTCTATATATTATTAATAAAAATACTAGTATAGTTTCAATATGGTATGATGAGAATCAATTATTACCTGATAGAAAAATTTTCTATACAGGAGAGTCAATTGTACTTTATGTTTCTTTCTCTGATGGAATTCACTATGATAAGGAAAGCGCAAATACAAAATACCCTACAATTATTTATAAATTTGGTAATGGGGAAGATAAAAAAATATCAACTCCAGAAGAAACTACTGTAACATTCCAACCATCAGAAAATATAAGTGTTCTAGTAAATGTACTTAAATATACTATTAAAGTTTCAAACGATGATGTTGGAAGATTTAATGTTGTGACATTAGGATACTTCTCTGATGATTCTGCTAGTTGTGATGTTACATATTGTCATATAGGTACGGATGCAATTATTGAAGATATAAATAATAGATATCTTGTAGATACTGCAAATATGCTTGCTAACTATGGTAGTGTTAATTTAAATACAGTTAATGGAAAATATGATGATACTACTAAAACTTTTGTTGAAACAAGTAGTATTAAAGTAAAAGAAGAAACAGAAGTAGAAGTTAAAAATTCGATGACATTTGCTAATGTAAATACATCAATAATAAGTAGCAATGAAACTACTGAAAACACAACTCTTCATACATATTTAAATAATATAGAATTTTCAATTCATGATGGTGATGTTTACTATTATAGTGAAGATAATCTAATTTTGGTTATTAAAGTTGTATATTCTACTTATGTTGGAAATAAAAATGCATATAACTTATTAGAAAAATTAAATTATGCAAATGGAACAAACTATGAAGTAGTAGGAAGATACACTACAAATGTAAGTTTCAGTTGTACTCGAGATGAAGATAATGATTCAATTCTTGATAAAAACAAAAAAGATGGATTTGCTACTTGTACAGATTATCTTAAAATTAAAATAAATGATTTGAATAAGGATGCAAATAATCAACTAGAAATTAGAATAAATCAGAACTTTATAAATAATAATATTGCTACTAATATGCCTAGTGATGAATATGGAAAAGTAGGAATTATAGAAGTACCAAATAGTTATGAAGATATTTTTGAAAATCAAAATTATGGATATAAGTTAACTGAAAATGATGGAAATGCTATTTTAAAAGTAGCAAATAAATCATTTGATGCTTATTATCTTAATGAAAATACTTATCAAAATAATAGTAAAGTAGTTTGTGATCTTTTGAGTGTGTCTTGTGAAAAGTATAGTGATACTCAAATTAAAGTAAAAGGATTAAAAATTGGAGATAATGCTGTTGATTTAAATTTAGGATATTATGATAAATATGGAAGACAAATCACAAAACAAGAAAAATTTAATGTTATAGTAAGTGATGTTAGTAAAGTTGGAGTGGATGTTACTTCTACTGCAGAAAAAACACAGATTAAGAATAGTAATGGTACTACTTATTATTATATAGATAAGGATGCTTCTAATGGCTCTTATGTAATAAAAGTAAATCATGATTTATATGATGAAACAACAAATGTGTTAGAATGTACATTTAATAAGAATGAAGAAAGCTGCTCTAATGAAATTTCTAAAGATAATATTAAAACTTATTCTCATAAAATAGTATTTAGAAGTGGATATGAATATACTAAGACTATTTATGCATATTTATTTGATAGTGAAAAAGTTAATATTTCTATAAGTGGATTACAAAAAGTTAATGAATTTTATAATACAACTATAAATTATACATTAACAGTTGCATATAATGATAAAAACGTTGCTATTCCTGAAGAATTTATTAATGAAATGAAAGTTGAAATAATTAATAAATTAATTGTAAACATGCTTATAAATAGTAATGATTCTAGTGGCTTTGTAATTGATAGTTCTTATTATGAAATTACAAAAACAACAGCTGGATTTGATGTTAAATTTGTTGATTCTAATATGATTAATAGAATGAAAGTTTTACTAGAATCAAATATAAATTATGAAACAATAACTAGCTCTATTGCTAATTACTCTTATAATGCAAGTATAACAAATGATAATGTATACTTCCCTGTTGTTAAAAAGAATAATGGTGAGATTGTTTATTTACCTTATTCATGTTCTTACGATGAAAATAAAAGATCATGTGAAGTTACAGGGTTTAAATCAGAATCTAATAGTTTATATTTGTTAGTTGATAATAAAAAATATGGATTATTAGAGTCTAAAGAAGGTTATGATGGAGTTATTTTGAATTTAGTAGATTCTGTTAATTTAAAATATAGTGGTAACTTTGTATATAGTACTAGTAATGATGTTATTAATAATCCACCTGTATTTAAATTGAATAATACAAGAACACAATATGTTGGAGTTGTAGGTCAAGAAAATCTAGAGTTTAGATATAATCCTAACTTTACTAATCCAAAAATTAATAGTATACAATTTGCAGATACATGTGATAGTGAATTTAATGATTCATATTCTTTCTTAATGGAAAAAGAAGCATGTATTAAAGTAGTATATGAAAGTTTTTCAACATCAGATCCATTGTTTAAAAATGAAATAAGCATTGGTGGAGCAAAACTACAAGTTGTTAATAAACAAAATGTTAGTGATTCTAATAATAAAATATATCATTTGCGTGTTAAATATATAAACGATGTAGTAACAGAAAAACATGATGAAGTATTTAAGTTAAGTCAAACAGAAAATGCTGATTTTATTACTATTAATGGTTTAGGATTAGATGAAAATACTAATATAGAGGTTAATCTTACTTTTGTGCCTACTAGATTATCTTATAATCATGAAATAGTTGGAACTATCAAAAATGAAATTTATAATTCAATTAATTCTAATAAATTAACATTTACTAAAGCATTAAATGATACTTATACTTTTGAGGTTTGTGCTTATAATGAAGAAGGCAAAGAAGTTGGATGTTATACATTAGAAGAAGGAAATTATGTTGGCGCTATACAAAATGGTGTTGATAGTAAGTTATCATTTAAAGTTAAAGTATTAAAAGGTAATTCAATTACTATAAATGAAAGAATTTGTAGTGTAGATCATGTTAATGATTGCTTGAATTTAAATGAAGGATATTTAGTTTTAGAAAAAGTTGTAGAATTTGATAACATTAAGCCAATTGCTAGCGTTTCTAATTCTTATAATGCTATATATGGTAAAAATGTTGCTAGTGATGAAATTACTATTGAATTTAGTGAAAATGTTTATTTAATTGCTGGTAAAAAAGTAACTTCTGCATTAGAAGCATACTCTAATAGCAATAACAAATGTACAATTGATACTGATTCAATTAAATTTACTAGTGGTACTAATGTACTTAAATTTAAGTATTCATGTAGTAAAACTGGGCAAGTAACTATTGTTGTTAAAGGGGATATTTTTGAAGATTATGCAGGAAATGTATTAGATACAGAAAGTATTTTAACTGAGATGTTTATAGATGCAGATTCTTTGATGGCTGAAGTTATTAATGTTAGTAAAAAGTTTGTTAAAGGATGTAATTCATCTACTTGCCCAGATGGCTCAAATAGTGTAAAAATTACTATTAAATTTAATAAGAAATTTAAATTTGTTAATGGGGTAAGTGCTAATTCTGCATTTACAGCTAATGTTACTGCTAATAGGACTGTAGAAGTTGATGCAGAAGATCCAACAAAAGTTTATGTTACAATTACAATTGCTGAAAATAAAGAGAGTGTAGAAACTGCATTATTTATTAACATAAGTAATATTACAGCATTAGATGGTAGTGCATATGAAGGAAATAATCCACTTTCAACAGATGTTGCTATATTATATGGTAATTATACTTTAACATATAGTGAAATGAGCCCTGAAAGCGGATGTACACAAAATTCAAGTGATGGTAAATATTATTGTACTAAAGATGCAAAAATAAAAGTTAAATATAAAACTAATAGAGAATTAAAAGATTGGGTTAATAATGTAAATTATGTTTCATTAACTAAAAATAATTTACAATTAAAATTTGTTTCTTCTAATTATGATAAAAATACTGGAATTATTGAAGTAATTTATTCATTAGAAAATATAACTGAAAACATGATTCTTCAAGGCTATGGATCAATGAATATTGGTGGAGTTACTGATATGGCAGGAAATATAGCTAATTATGCAGTAGGTAGTTTGAATGCTGATATGGGTGGATATTATGCTTTAGTTACTGCTCCAGTATTTAATGAGTATATTCCAACTAATGTTTCAACAAATATTGGAAGTTCATTTACTGAACTTAGAAATAAATTAGAATCATCAACATATTGGAATGCAAGAAGTGCTAATATGCCAACTAGTGTTGTGTTATATTCTAATGATTATACAAATGTATTAAGTTATTTATACAACAATGAATATTTTTCTAAAATAGCTAATGAAATTACAATTACTATGAAAGCAACCGACCTAGCTGGTAATTATACAACTAAAGATCTTAAAATTAGTATTTTAGTAAATGGATCATTTAAAGTTAATTTTAAAGATGGTCTTGGTAAGATATACGATGGTAAGAAAGTAACTTCTATTAGTGCTAGTGATATAGCAAACATTGATTTACCTTCTAGTTATCAAACTTTATTAATGAGAATTAATGGTTGTAGTAAAGGCAGTTACTTGGAATGCCGTAAAGATAGTTTAACTACTTTCAATTTAGAACAAGAAATAATAAATGCCTTAAGTGGTAAGATAATTGCTAATACAGAAAAAGATGCTATAAATGTAGGAAAATATGATAGTTCATATTTTAGTATTAATGATGCTACAATTTCAAATTATAAGACATATAATGTTAATAGTGTATATGCTATATCATTTAATGATAATTTTGCTTATACTATTACACCTAGAACTATTAACGACATTGGTTTACTAACATATAATGCTGTGTACAATAAAACAGGAATATATTCAAATGTTAGTATGACTATTAATAAAGATAATAGTAGTGATATTTTAGATGGTGAAGAGGTTACTATTAAGGGGAATGTTCAATTTAATGACGCTAATGTAGGAAATAAAGAATTTACATTTAGAGGAATTACTGTAACAAATAATAATAACTATACAATTTCTGATTCTGAACTTGTTGGAAGTGGGAATGGTAATATTACTCCATTTATGATTACTATTAACTCTATTGTTAATATAACTAAGTATATGGATGGAAATGCAAATGTTATACAAGTAGAAAGTAAGAATAATGTAATAAATGGTTATACTTTTGATTTCTCATGGGGTAATGGTAAATATGTTGATAGCGAAGGAAAGGAAATAGCTACTATTGGAAAACACTCTGTTAAACTTTATAATTTAGTAATTACTAATGTTTTAAATGATTTAACTAACAACTTTGAAATTAGTAATCAAGTAAATGATGGATATATTTTATTAGAAAATTCAGGAACAATTGTAGAGGATTCTTCTGAGTTTAATTTTGATGTAGTTGTTTCTTCAAATTCTATAAATAGAAATGGTATTTATTATATTAAAGAAAATGTTGATGTTTCTGTTTCAAATATTACAGGAAATAGTTCTAATCATACTTTCTGTTTCTACAAGGAAGAGGGAAATTGTTTACAAACTGAATCTACATATACTACAACATTTGAAAATAATGGTGTATATACAATTTATGTTTCAGTAGCTAATCCTTCAGGAGTATCAGTTACTAAGCAAGTTACATTCAATTATAATTCATCGAAGTTAACTGTTGTTTCTAATTTAGTAGCTGGAAATAATGTTACTTTATATAAAGTTGGCGATAGTGTAACAATAAATGTTAAACTATCAGCATATATTGATGAAACTACTGTATGTAATGGTAATAGTTTAAGACTATTTAATAGTGAATTAGAAGGATATGAAATTACTAATTGTACTTTACGTAATGATACAATTTCTTATACATACAAAGTTCCTAGTAATGCAATTTTAGAATACAATGTATATAATAAAATTGATTTAACAAATATTTTAAATGAAATTAAAGATTTATGGGGTCACTCTTATGAATCAGAAACTAAAGTGTTTACTTTAGATAATGAAAATAGTATTACAATTAATACTAGTGAACTATCGTTAAAGTTATTAGTGTCTACTAAATCTTGTAATGTAGTAGACAAGATTTGCTATACAAATAATGGTAATGTTACATTTACATTTATGTTTAGCGATGCTGCTAAAGATTATTCACTAAGTGAGTTTGCTGTTTCTATTACTAGAAATATGAGTATTAATGGTAAATCCCTTTCTTATAATAGTGAGAATAAAACATTTACTGCTACATATGATGGACTAGTTTCATTTATAGATGGAGTATTAAATGTTCAAAATGGAAATGTAAGATTTACTCATGCTAATGGAAAATTCTATGAGATAAATAAAGAAATTTCTTTATCTTATGAAACAGAAAATAGTTCTTCATATACTAATATATATGTTGATCCTAGAACATTTGATGTTAGCTTTACAAATGTGCCTACTTCAACTATTAAAGGTAGTGCAACAGTTTCATATACTATTAAAAATACATATTTAGGTGCAGGATTAACAGGAGATGTTACTAGTTACTTTGAAATTACTTCAAAAGAAGAAGATGTATCTTCACTAGTTACTATAATTTCTAATAATGGTAAATTAAGTATAAATTATATAGGATCAGATTCTAAAAAAATAACATTTAGATTAAGAAATGAAATGCTAAAGAACTATGCTACAACTGAATGTTCTAGTTCTAATGAATTTAGTATTACATTTGATAATAGTAGTTTATCTATTCTTCAAACAAATGTAATTTCAAAAGATAATGAATGCATTTTTGTTAATGATACTTTATCTTGTGTTAGAACTACAAATACAAATGATTATCATATAGCAAATGGTGATAACAAATACTTTAATAATGCTCAAAATATATATGTAGAATTTGTATTTAACAGAAATCTTTCTATAATAGATGTTACTTCTATTAATACATTATATTATTCAATTGGTAATAAATTTGAAAATACAACTGCTGTTACTATTAAAGATAATGTGATTACATTTACTATTTCACTAACAGGAGAGTTAAGTGGCGCGCTTGTAATTGAAGGATTAAAATTAAATGTTAAAGATAATTTAAATGTAGAATACGTAAATGAAATATATGGTAGAGCAACTGAAGATGATACAACTAATGCATCAATAAAAGCAAATACTAATTATTATATTGATACAACAGCATTAGACCTTGATAACATTACTGTAGATATACCTGAAATGGGTTCATTCTTAGATAGTAGTAAAGATAAACTAGTTATTACTTATAATGGTAGTTATAATAAAGCATTATATTATGGTACAAATGTTCCTTATAAGAGTGGAAATAAGATGAGCGCTATTGCATACTTATCTGGTGCTAGTACAACTGCTGTTACAGTTAATGCATGTTCAGTAAGTTATACAATTAATGGTAATGATATAACAACTGTAATAACATGTGATCTTTCTAATGGTACTAATTTAGAAAATGATTATGAATTTAAGGTAAATAGTATTACTGATTCATTTGCTAGAGAACATACTATTGAAAAATCTATTAATATAAAAATAGATAATGTAAAACCTAGATTAAGTTATATTAATACTTCTGAAAACTTCAATAGTGCTAGAGAATTAGTATTTGATTTAAGTATTATTGATAAAAATATTACTTATACTAATGAAGAGTTTGGGGTATATTTAGATGGTGTTAAAGTTAATGCTACATTTAATAAAGATGGCTCATTTACTGTAGATGGTAATGAATATGTTGTTAAGAATGGTAAAGTATATAAACTTGCTACTACTAATATAGGAGAATATGCTAATGGTAGTTTGGTAATAAGTGGTAATCAAGTATCAGGTACGATGGATATTGATTCTAGTAATAGTGGTATTGTTTATTATAATAAAAATGTATATAAAATGATTGCTGGTAAAGTATATGCTTATGGAGAAGATGCTCCTTGCTATGAATTAAAATATAAGGGTATAAATCTTAATAATTTATATTTCTATATTAATACTCAAGGTGGAATTGAACAAAATGTTATTATAAGTAATATTGCGTTAAGCGAAAATGTTCTTACATTAACTATAAAATTAAATAATTTAATTGCTGGCACTTATAATTTAAAAGCAGCAAGTGGTTTAGTTGTTGATGATAACAATAATGTTACTGATAAAGTTGATAATTTAAAAACTATTGTTATTAATAACAATGTGCCTACAATAAGTGATGGTATGATTACAGATAGTTTAAGTACATCATATACTTTTGCAAACAATACTCAAAAATATAAATATTTTGCTGATTATTTTGAATTATATATTTCAAAAGGAAGTTATGGATTTACACCTACTCTAACTAGTGAATTATGCAACTTTATATTAGTTAATGGTGAGCCAATTAGTAGTGAAGCATGTGAATCATCTATTGATAGTAATAATTCTAAAGTAACATTTAAAATAAAAGCTGTAAATGAAGGAACTAGATTATTAAATATTGGTATATATGAAATACAAATAAAAGAAGGCTTCTTAATTAGCAGCACGACTGTTCCTTCAAGTAAAAAAACAATAGGTGTAAAATATGTTGTATATGATGATAGTATTAATCTTTCTAGTGTTGCATGGAATTTTGTTTCTGCTAGTGATGTTATAGTAAAAGATAATGTTTATTATATAAAGAATAATGAAAATAGTATTAAAGGAAAAATAATAATTCCTGAAGGAAGACATATATTTAAAATTGATGATAAAGTAATTGCTGGGCCATCTAATGTATATGAATATGAAACAAGTATTGTTGTAAATAGGACTAAAACTATAAAAGTTGAATTTGCTGGTGGAGGAATTGCATCTATTGAATTAGCTACTGAAACATTAAAAGAAGGCGTTACATATACTAGCGATGAAAATAATAAATTATATTACGATTATTCATTGACAAATGAGATATTAGCAAAATCTGTTTTCAAAATTAAGTCTAATAAGTTGTTTGCTTCTAAGTATGAGAAAGTATTCATGATAAATAGTACTGCTTGTGGTGTTAAAGATAATAAGGTTTATTGTGATGGTAGTGAAAATGGTACAACTATTTCTTCTAATTCATTTGAATTTAATGGAAATACATATGAAATTAATGAAAATAGTGTTATAAGTGAAGGAATCATTGTAAGTCCAATATATACAGTTGATAATGCTTCACTTACTCTTACTGTAACTAATGTAATTGAAGCAGGTAAAAAAGGAAAACAATACTTTACTATAAAAGCAGGATTATTAAAAGATGCGTTTGGTGTTAATAGTAGTGAATATCAATATACAATTACTATTTTAGAACCTTCTGTAATTGAAATTAAATCTAAAGATAATAAAGATGAAAATGGCAAACCTTATACACAAACAGGCAATGCCCAATTTGTAATTTCTTCTAATATTAATTCTATTTCTAGTTCATGGACTATTGAAAACAATATTTTAGGATTTAGTAAATGTGAGAACGCTAGAGATGTATGTGTTATTGGAAAAGTTCAATATGAATTAATTAAAAATGGAGATAATACATATTCATTTGAAATTAATGGTGTAACATATACTATTAATGAGACTAGAACTTCTATTAATGGTGAAACACAAATTAAAGATGGTAAATTTACTTTAGGTGATGATTATGTAAAAGTATTATTTGAAATAAAGGATGTTGTAGATTCATATGATGCTTCTACTAATACAAATACATATAAAACATATATCTTTGGTACTAAAGTAATATTTGAAAGTGGATTTGTTAAGACTGCAATTAGTAATACTAATGAGGCTATCTATACAAATGTTTTAAGTGAATTTGAATATATCGTAGATGGATTTGGACCTAAGATTATTAGTGTAGATGTTGCTGCTAGAGAGTGTAATGAAGTTAGTGGTGTTAGTTATTGTAAAGGTGGATCACAAATACTAGTTACAGTAACATTTGATGAAATTATTTCTAAATATTCAAATCTTAGAATTGTTACAAATGTTGCTAATGTATCAGGTACAATAAATGATGCTAATCAAAGAAGCATTGTGTTTACTATTACTGTACCTACAAATGTAAATGTTGATAACTTTACTATTACTAATATAAGTGGTACAGTTACGGATTCTACTAATAATACTACAATATTAAGTATTTCTAATAGTTATAATAATTCTAATATAGTTATTGATAATACAAAACCTACAGCTATATTAAGTATTGCTAATGTTAAATATAGTGCTAAGAATAAAGATGTAGTTACTTTAGATATTATAGCAAATGAAAACTATAATACTGAAATAAGTAAAGATATGATAAAACTATGCAATTATGATGGAAGCATATGTTTAAATGCTGATCAAAATGTTACTCTTGAAAGTGGAAAAGGAACTACTAATATTACATTATTAGATTCACTAGAGAACGGTAATTATACTATTACTGTTAATAAAGAAGCTATCGTAGATAAAGCTAATAATACTTTAAATGCTGATTTAAGTAAAACAATAACTATTAGTAACGACGGTAATCCTTTACAAATAAATATTATAAGTAGTGGTTATGCAAAAGATGGCAGTTCTATTAAGCACTATTACTTTGGTGGTGCAAATAAAAATGGTGAATTGAAGTTTACTGTTAATAATAATACTTTAGAGGAATTAACAAGTTGTGGTACTCACATCAAGTTCTATAGAGTAAATGATGAGGAAGAGGTTAATATCTTTAATTGTTCAATGGATTCTTCTAAGAATATTACTATTTCATTAAAGGATGATGCTATTGTTAGTGAAAATACCGAATACTATTTTGTAATAAATGGTGATGTATCTATTAATGAATATGGTAATGCATCATTAAATTATAGCAGTTTAAATAAACATGTATTAATTGTTAATACAAGTGTGTTTACTTATACAAGAAAAACTAATCAAACAATAGTTGAAAAAGGTGGTAAATTATATATTAAAGAATCTAGTATAGATTTAACATATACATTTAACCATGATGTTCAAAAATATAGTTATCAAAATAATTATGTAACAAATATTAATAAAGTTGGAGTTAAAGAAATTACTTTGAATAAACTTATTGGTACATATACATTAGTTGTATATAACTATTTTGGAGATACAATTAATATTAACATTAATGTAGAACGCGATAATATAGCTCCTTCAGTTAAATTACAACCTGGAGTTTCAACTGAATATGGTGTTACTTCTAATACATCTATTACATTAACATTCGATGTTACAGATACACTATTAAAAGATTCTTATGAATTAACTAATACTACTGATACAACTTATTCATATTCTAATGGCGTATTAACAGTTGTTAGAAGTATTACTCCTAATGTTAGTGGAAGTTATGTAGTACATATTCCTTCATTTGCTGATGAATTAGGAAATGAAAGTGCTAAGTTTGATGTAACTATAGTTGTAAGAAGTGAGGACTATAGTATTATTCCAAGTGGTGATGCAGTTACTGTTTTAGATAATGGTGAATATGTATATTATACTAAAACTGGTCAGGTTATTTTAAAACTTGAATCTAGCACTAAATCATTTGAAACTATAAATTTAGGTGATTTAGCAGAAGAATATACTTCTCAAATTGAAAATGTTAGTGGGAAAAATATTATTATATTGACTAGAAAAACTAAATTAAATGAAGGAAGTCAATCGATTTCATTAATTGGAATTAAAGTTAAATTTGTAAATGATAATAAGGAGTATGAATTAACATCAGAACGTGTATTTAATTATATAGTTGATAAGACTGTACCTTCAATTAGTGGTGTTGAATATAGCACAACAGGACAAGTAAAAGAAGGTAAAAAAGTAGCTATTATCTTTACATTAAGTGAGAGAGTAGATGCTAATGTATCTTTATCTTATAAGTATGGAAACAATGATGATATAGAAGAATTAACTGCAACTCCTTATCTTGATGGGGAAGTTTATAAGGTTAAATTTACAATTACTATTGGAAAACAAAATGGTGTATTAATGTATAAACTAGGCATTATTACTGATTTAGCAGGTAACCAAAAGGGTACTGATAGTGAGTGGACTACTACAACTATAGAAGTAGATAATATAGTTCCTGTAATTAGTAGTGTTACTTCAGATAAGACTATGGTTAAAGAAGGAGAAGAGTTTGTATTAACTGTAAATATTGAAGAAAATGTTACTTTTGATGTTTCTAGAATTAATGCAAAGGGCGCAAATGTTATTGGATATTCTATAGATAATCAAACATTTACTTCTACTTTTGATAAAACAATAAGCTCTAATGTTTTATATGTAAAAGTTAAGGCAACAAATTTAAGTGCAGATGCGTTTACTGTAGTATTTAATGATGGATTTATAACTGATGCTGCTAGTAATCAAAATACTAGTGCAGCTGAATCTGAAGAGATAAAAGTTTTAAGAGTAGTTAATACTATAGTGTCTACTACTTGTAATGAAATAAATAATATTGCTTATTGTAATAAAGGCACAAAAATAAAAGTAGAAATAGTATTTAACTATGATGTAAGTAGAGATGCTTCAAATAAATTGGATATGTTAAAAATTGCAGAGTATGTAACTGCTGAATTAAATGGTTTAACATATTTCTCATTAGGAGAAAATGTATATAGATATGATGAAGTAAATAATAAACTTTATATTGTTACTTCTTATAATAATGAAGATTTGACTCAAATAGTAGAAGAGGAAGTATCTAACTTTAAAGACAATAAGTTTACTGATACGACAAATACTACTTATTATGTTTTATTAGGCGATGAAAGTGAATTATTAGTATATGAAGTTATTAATATAAATATAGATACATCATTAGGAAGCAATAGAAATCATGTGTATGTATATACTGTTAAAGATGGAGATAACTTTGAAGTTGGTGGATTTGATTATAATGGGTTATATGAAAATGTAACACTTAAAGAGATTACATTTGATTATGACGTAATTAATGTTGTTACTGATAGAGTAGCAGGGCCTGAAATAAGTATAAGTGATGCAAAACCAACTTATGGTATAAATAATATTGTAAGATTTAAAGTTAGCATTGTAGAGGGTAGTATTCTTTCTAATTATAGAGACTTAATTAGTGTTAGTGGTGGAGAGATAGTAAGTATATCAAATGTTAATAACAATGAATTTGATATTGAAGTTAATACTAGAAATGTAAATGGTACATTAACATTAACTGTTGGTGGTATTGTTGAGGATGAAGCTCACAATACAAATGAAAATGTTACTTATGACATTGTAGTAGATGCTACTAGACCTGAATTTACTGTTAGCATTACTAGTAATAGTGAATACTCTTATAATTATGATGGAAATGAGTTAACTATTGCAATAGAAACTACAAAAGCATCTAGTTTTGATTTAACTAAATCAAATATTTTGGATTTAGGATTAGAAAATATAACTTATTCAAATGATGTTACAATATTTAATTCAATTGAAAATCTTTTCTTAACAAAGTTAATTATTAAAGGAACTTTAAATAATAATATGAGTAATGTATTTGATATTCAAATTAAAGAAGGATTCTTAATTGATGGTGCTTATAATACAAATGATAAAACATTTACTAGTGATCAATTTGTTATTACAAGAGTTAAGGAAGATAAGGTTGTAGCTTCTAGCTGTACTAGTGATAATGAGTATTGCAAAGTTATTGAATATGCAATTACTTTCTATAATCCTATTTCTATAAAGGATGAAAATATTAGTAATTACTATATTAAAACTAATATAGAAGGTGTTGTATTAAGATTTGCAAGTGGAAATGGAACAAATACTCATAAGTATAGTTATACAGCTAGTGAAAACTTAGATTATGTTATTGAATATCTATCATTTAATACAGGAATGTATAGTGGTGTAATTAGTGATGGCTATATTGAATCATTAGATAATAGTATTAAAATTGATACTAAAAAACCTGAGTTAAAAATGATTGAATCTACCGCTAATGGATGTAATGATGTTAATGGTATTAGTTATTGTAGCAAATTGAGTAATTCTCAAACTATTACACTACAATTAACATTTAATGAGGTTATAAGTAGTTATAATAACATTATTATTAATACTAATATGGGAAATGTTTCTCCTACATCTTCAAGTTCTATCTCTAATAAATTAGTATTTGTATTTAATATTGCTAGTGAATCTATTAGTGATATCGAAAAATTAGTTATAAATAAAATTACTGGTATTGTAGTAGACAAGGCTGGTAATAGTTTAGATCTTAATATGAATGCAACGGTAGAAGAGCCAATTCATGAGAATGATCAAATTAAGTATTATGTTGTAGCACCAGTTATTAGTATTACTTCTAAATCGCTTATTAATGAAACTGAAGAATTGATCTTTAAAATTAGTTCTACTAAACAAATTAGTTATATGGATATTACAAAGATTAGTATAGCTGCAGATATAACATGCTCTTTAAGTGAAGATGGTTTTTATGGAGATTGTAAGGATGTTAGTGCTCAAACAATTTATTTGAAAGCAAATATAGGTTCTAGTGATGCTATCACTTTAGCTATTTATAAAGAGTTTGTAAAAGATTTATCAGGTATTTCAAATACTGTTGAAATAAGTAAAACTGTTAATGTATTAAGAATAAATAGCATAGAAATAGATGCTAGTGAATGTAAGATTTATGGAGAAGCAAGATACTGTAAAGAAGGAACAACTATTAAAGTTACTGTAGGATTTAATAATGATTATAGTTATAATGTGGATAATTCATTAATTATTAGTACTGATAAATTCAATGAAGATGGTTCTAGAGTAAAATTAACTGTTAAAATAGATTCTACAAATAGTGCAGTTAGAAAACATGTTTATGTTTATAAAGTACAAAGCAATGATAATTTTGCTATTGCTGGATTTGAATTTGGCGAAAATACATATACAGAGTTTGTTAATAAAGATATTGAATATAAAGATAGTAGTATTAAATGTTCGAATATTAAGGTTGGTAATTTAAATATTATTACTTCAAAAGAAACATATGGTATTAATAAAGATATTACATTTAGAATTGAATTAGTTGACTCTAATATTATTAATGGCGTTACATTAGTAGAAAACTATAAAAATAATATTAAGGCTTATAGAACTATTGGTGGAGGAAATGTTAGTGCTGATGCTAGTATTTCTGAAGGATATGATGCAAGTGGGGCATTGGCATACATTAATGTTGTTGTTAATTCTCAAGAGGCAGAAAAAGTGAGATTAGAAGTTCTTGGAATATTTGAAAGTATTTCTGGAATAACTAATACTAGTGCAGAAAAAGAAGTTGTTGTATCTAGTGAAAAGGCAGAGATAACTAATATAAATGTATATAGTAGTAATGAAGTTACTAATAAAGCAAAAGAGTTTGATACTATAACAGTTGAAATTACATTTAGTAAGAATGTTAATGATAATCTTCCTACATTAACTGCTGTATTTAATTCAAATATAGTGTTTAACAATGGTTATAAAAAACAAAGTGTTGATAATGTAGTTGTATATAGTTATGATGTTAATTCTAGTGATAGTGGCAAATTAAAGAAAATATTATTAACAAGTGTTAATGGTTTTAAAGATATAGAATTAGAAAATGAAATTGATGTTTCAACATCTAAATTTACTTATGATTTTGAAATTGATAATTCTAGACCAGAAATTACTAATTTTGTTATTAAAAATGGAGAAAATGAAGTTAAAGCAAATACTTATGTAAAAGAAGGTACTGTATTAGACTTCTATATTACCTTTAATAAGGCATTAAAAGCAGCTCCTAAGTTATCATTTAACTTTAGTGAAAGTGCTAATGTAGTAGTTGAATATATTAATGGTACAACATATAAATACAGTTATACTATTACTAATGAAGATAAGGGATTATTAGAAAATATTTCATTAGGTGAAGTACAAGATGTGTTAGGAAATACAAATACTATTAGTTATGCATATGCTTATAATGTAGTTGCTATTACTGGTGGTTATAATATTGAGGTTATTAAGCAAAATATTAAGATTATAAATGATAAAGAGTTGAGTGCAGGTAAAGTTGTATATGTATTAAATGGTATTAACTCATATGCTTATGATGATATATTTAATAAGATTAAAAATAGCTTTAGTTTAGTATGTCATACATTAGATGAGAGAGATTGTAGTTCTAGTGGAGATATTAATGTTAATATTGTTGTAAGCAAAGGTGAAAATAATACTATTCAAATAATCTTAAAAGGTAGTGTTTCTGAAAATGAAACAGGAATAATGTTAGATTTAGCTGTTAAGTATAATGGTGATATTGAAGATTTAGCAGGAAATAAAGTAAATATTGATAATGAATTATTTACTGATGTTCGTTATGATAATTTAGTTAGAAATATAGTTTCTACTGAATTAATTGGATGTAAGTCTATAAATGGTAAAGAATTTATTACTAGTGGCGCTAGTTGTAATAGTCTAACAGTTACATTTAATGGTGAATTGAAGAATGGTAATAAGTCATATGTAAGTGGTAATAGTGATATTCAAGTTACTATTAATTCACAAACGTTTACATTAACAACTGAAGATTATATTACTTATACTATTAAGGACTTTGCTGTAAATGCTACAAAGAGCTCTGTAATTAGTTTGGTTGTTGGTTCTAATGATGGAATTGTTGGAATTAATGGTAAAATTACTAAGAATATAACATTAAATGAAAAATTATACTTTGATGTTGAAAAACCTAATGTTAATAATTTCATAGCAAATGTTTACACTAGAAATGCAGTAACTTATGTAGGAAAAACACTTTCTTTATCATTTGATGTTACTGATGGAAGTGCTGAGTATTCAAGTGGTATAGATTATAGTAGTGTTATAGTATCTGTAAACAGAGATAATGAAATTACTGAATTAACATGTGTTAGAAATGATGATTCATTTGAATGTAACAATTTTGTTATTGAAGAATATATGTTAAATAATAATAAAACTATTAATATTAATTATCAAGTTAAAGATAATGCTAGTAATATAACAGAATATACACTAGTGTATACTTATGATAATGCTGCTCCAAGTATTAGTAGCGTTGATTATAGCGGTTTAATTACTAATGGTAATGAATATATTACTAGAAATAATGTTAATGATAAGATTGTTAAGATTACATTTAATGATGATTTAAGTGGAATAAAGGATTCTATTATAAGCTATAAGTGGTGTGATGAAAATAATGATTGTACTACTTATACAGGTGAAGCTAAATTAACAAATAATGTTGCTGTAATTACTTTACCTGCAGGTGATGGAAGATACAAATTACACATTAATCCTGTTAGTGATAATGTTAATAATGTATCAGCTGAACTTGTTATAGATACTACTATTGAAGTTGATAATACACCAATTTCAGGATACTATATAGATAGTATTACTTGTGTAGAAGGAACTAATTGTGTTATTAATGGAAATTACTATAATGGTAAAGGACAAATAAATATTGTAGTTAAAACTAATGGAGATATTATAACTAAAGCTAACTTTACTAGTGATATGCTAGTATTTAGTGATATTACTATTAGTGATGATAGAAAGAGTGTTAGTGTAACTGCAGGAGCTAACAAATTAGCTAAAGCTAATGCACTATATCCTACTATTAATGTTTCATTAACTGATTTGGCTCTTAATGTTTCTGATTTAGTTAATATAAATGAAGTTGATAGCAAGTTGATTATTGATAACTACATTGAAATTACTAATCTAACTGTAAAGGTAGATAATGATCATAAAAATAATCCTACTAAGATTACTGAAATTATATTAAATATATTTGAAAATAATGATAAGGAAAGTATTGTTTCAACTATATATTATATTAATGATGTAATATATAATTATGAAGATATTCTTACTTATGAATTTAAAGAAAATTCTACAATTAAAGTAGTGATTTCTGATAGAGTTGGTAATACTACAGAAAAGACTTATGTAGTTGAAGTAGATAATGTTGCACCAGATTTCAATATTACTATAAAGGACAATGGAAAAGCCCTTAAAGCAACTGATAAAAAGTATTATTCATTTAATGAAAATATAGAATTAGTTGTAAATAAGATTAGTTCTGATATTAAGGAAATTTGTGTATCATTAGAAGGTTCTAATACTTGCATTAGTAAAAATCAAAATGATAATTATACATTAGATGCTAATATGAAATATAGTATTACTGTTAGAGATTACTCAAGTAATGAAAGTTCTAATAGTGTAGAATTGGTATATGTTGGATTTGATATTGTTTCAGGTGATGACTATAAATTAGATGATTATAGACAGACACATACTGCAAAAGTAGAGTTTAATTTAGAAGACTTAAGTAGTGTAGTAAATGCTACATATAAGTTTAATAGCAATTCATATACAACTGTAGATAATAGTAGTTTAATAAATATTACTAACAATAACTTAAATGGTATTAAGAATCTAGAAGTTAAAGTTTGTATGAAGAATGATAATTCTTATTGTTTAACTAAGAATAAAGAATTATATTTTGATAACTTAGCTACAACAAGCAATATTAATGTTACTGCTAATGAAAATTGGACAAATGAAAAGAGTGTTACTATTGATGTAAATATAGCTAATAATCAAGATTCAAGTGGAATTGTTATGGCGTATGTGAAGGTTGGAAAAACAATTGTTAAAGAAGGTACTAAATATCTATCTGAAGGTAAGATTAATGGCTTTAATATTGAAATAACAGAATATGGAACTTATGAGATATGGGTTAGAGATGCTGCTAATAACGAAGCAAGTGTTAAATCTGTAACTATTAGAATTGATAATACAGAAACTGGTGGATATGATGCTAAAGTTATATTTAGAAATGAAGGATGGCAAAAAAATAATAATGTTAATGTAACTTATGTATGTAATAATACTTTCTGTAATAAAGGTGGAAATACAGTTAGTGATGTAAAATACTTATTTGTTAAAAAAGGAACAATTGATGTTACTGAAGATAACTTCGATCAAATCTATTCTAGCAATGACATTTTATTTAATGGTGGTGTTGGAACTTCTACTAACTTCAATGTTAACATTAATAATTCTTCTTATACAGGAACATATGTTTTATATGTAAAGATGGTAACTAAGTCAGGTAATGGTATATTTAGCAAAATATTTGTACAACTTGATAATACTGCTTCTTTGATTAGTTTTGCTAATGCTAGTGAAGAGTATAGAAAATATGAAGAGACAGATATTAAGAATCTTGTAACTATTGTAGATGGTGAAGATCAATCAGGTGTTAATGAAGAAAAAACAATATATAAGTTAGTTGATACAAACAATAAAGAATATAACTTAAAAGAAGAACTTGAGGGAGAATACAGAATTAAAGTTACAGCATATGATAATGTTGGTAATGTAGTAACTGAAGTATCAGAAAGCTATTATAAGATTGATAATAAAGCTCCAAAAATGGAAAGAAATAATGGTAAAAACACTTATAATAGTGAACCTGCCTCATATACTGTTAGTGATTTAAATAATGGTGAGACAAAAGTTGGATATTGTATTGCTAGTAATACTTTTGAAGATTTTGAAAGTGCATGTAGTAATGTAACTATGAATCTTGTTGAAAATGGTACATTTACATTAAATGAAAAGCCATCACTTATTACTAGTGATAAAGCAGCATTTGTAAAAGTAGTAGATAAGTTTGGTAATACTAGATATTATAAATTTATTGATATTACATATGATAATGAGAAACCAAGTATCATAGTTTCATTAAATAACTTTAATGGTAAGAATTTAGAAAATTATAAATTAGAGTGTAGTTCTAAAAATAGCTTAGAATGTGTTGTTAAAGAAGAATATTCTTTAACAGGCAATGGTTATTATACTAATAAACCTAGACAATTATATTATTCTAGTGAAAATGGAGTTGTAAGTGATGTTATTCCATCAGATGTATCTTCTATTGTTATTAATTCAAAGGATAAAGGCAATTCAGGTCTTAGCAAGTTATGCGTATGGTCAAGTGAAAATGTTGAAGTAAATAATGGTGGATGTAAATCATTTAGAAGTGGAAGTAGTATTAATCTTATTCATAACTATATTAATATAATTGCTATGGATAAAGCTGGTAATACTATTAAAGCTATTATTAATATAACAGGCTCTTATAGTACATCTTTATTCGATTATGAAGTTACAACTGATGAGACAATAAGTTATAGTACTAATCAACCTTTAAATATTAAATTAAATAGTGCTATTTCTAATATAAAGACTACTCTTGGTAGAAGAGAGATATTCTATGTTTATAGTGAAACATTTGTTAATGCTTCTGATTATTCTAAATTAGCATGGGACTCAGCTAGTAAGCTTACAGTATCTGAGGGATCAAATGAATATATTTCTAATGTTTCTAAAAATGGATATTATGTATTTAAAATTGAAGATAAATGGGGAACTGCTTCATATAAGAGTATTTTAGCTAAGAATATTGATGCATATAAGCCAGTAATGGATGTAAGTAAATTTACTATAGAAGGTAATATATTAGATGGCAATTATAATTTAGTAAATAAACAAGTTATAATTAATAATGCTCAATACATGTATAATGGCAAACTAATTATTAATTTAGGAGAAAATGCTATTGTTGATGAAGATAATTTACAAAAATACTTATATGTCTGTTATGATGATGAATGTGATGTTATTGATTTAACAGGTATTGATAGTAGAAACTTACAAAGTATAGCATTAAGAACTTTAAATGATAAAGCAATAAAAGTTATTACTATATATGCTAAAGATGGATCTGGAAAAGTAAGTGATGATAGTTTGACATTTACTGTTGAAAATGTATCTTCAAGTAAAGTTAAAATTGATTCTATGTTTAAATACAATGATAAAAAATTAGATGAAGGTATTAATGGTAGTGATACATATGGAACTAGTTTAAAGATTGCCTTTAAGTTTAGTGAATATGGAGATATGTTTAAATCATTAAATTATTATTTGAAAGATGGTAATAATAAGAGATGTTCAAATACAATAACTTCTATAAGTAGCGATAGTTATTATGATGTAGTATGTTCAGATGTTGCTCTTGATGGTGCTTATGATTTAGTTGTTGAATATACAGATAAATTAGGTAATAAGGTAACTACAAATACTGCTATAAGTGTAGATAATGTAGCGCCTAATAATTCTAGAGATCTTATAGACTTTATATTAGTTAAAGATGAACTTGGAAGAGTTCACTTAAGTTACACTAACAAGGTTAAAGATGATAATATTATTGTTGTATATTACTTAGATGAAAATAATAATGAAGTTATGTATTGCGAAATCAGTGATGATAGTATGGAAACAGCTTCTTATTGTAGCAAAGAAATTACTAATGAAATGCTAGATGAAGATAGTTACTTTAACTTCTATACAAGAATCAAAGATAAAGTTGGCAATATGAATATGAATGATAAACACAAGATTTCATATAAGATTATGTATGTAGAGGGAAGAAGTATTACTATTGGTAATATGAAATATACTCCTAATTATGTTGATAATAATGGTATAGTTTCATTCACTGTTACTATGAATGGTGTAGTAGGAACTCCAAAAACTACAATATATACAGTAACTAAGAATTCTGATACTAATGAATGGGATAATGTAACAGATATTACAGATAGATTTACTCAAAATAGAATAGGAAATGTTATTACTTATTCTATGAGAGGAAGCACATACTTGAGTTTGTTTACAGATGGTATAATTAAGGCTGACTTAAGAATTAAAGTTACTGATGATTATGTATCCGAAGGAAATAACGTATTAGGCGAAGAAGTATTTGCTTTAGGTGAATTTGATACTAATAGACCAGAAATTGAATTAAGTGTTTCTAATAATCTATATGGATTAAGTAGAGATAATATTGAATTTAAAGTAACTGGTAATAAAAATTTAAGATCTGTAAAATATATTTTACAACTTATAAGTGGTGGTACTTCAGGTATTACTTTAAATAACTTTGATGAAGTTGCTAAATGTACTGCAAATTGTATTGTTAGAGAAGATATTAATAAATCAGGTCAAAAAGAATATACAATGGTAATTTATAGTACAGATACTTTAATTAGTGGAACATATAGACTTATTGTTAAAGGTATAGATATGTATGGAAATGAAAACATATCTACAATATCTAATATTTATATTGATAATGAAAGACCTACTATAAGTGCTTTAGGTATTGATGGAACATATGAATATATGATTGATGAAGAAGGAAGATATTACTTCTCTAAGAGTGTAAGATTTGTGTTTAACGATGATGCTAATGGAGGATATGTTAGTGGATTTGATACTGAAAATGTATATGTTAATAATCAAAAAAGAACTGTAGCTAGTTGTTCTGGTGGAAGAACAGGTTATTGTATGACTATTAATGTTGATGGTGAATACAACGTTGTGATTAAAGATAAAGCAGGAAATGAGTCTTCTATAAAAGTTGTAATAGATCAAGTTAATAGTGGATTTAGAATATTAGAGAATTGTACTTCTACTAGTTGTGATGAAGTTGTTTATAGTGAAAATGATTACTTTAGTAAATCTAAATTTGATGGCTTATATATTGAAATGTTAGAAACAAATATAAGTAGAATAGAATTTACATTTAAATATGGTAATAGTTCTAAATCATATAGATTAGATTCTAGCTTTAGTGGTAAGAGATTATTAAGTAACTTAGTAAGTTCTATATATGCTGATGCTTTAAAAGCTTCTGATTATAAACTTAGCTCATTAGTTATAACATCATATAACTCAGCTGGTGTTTCAAATGAATCAGAAATCAAACTTGATTTTATAAGTCCTGAAATAAAAGTTAAAACAAATAGTTATTATAGTAGTAAGAAAATTGAATGTGATTCTAAGAATACTTCAAATTGTACATTATTAGTTGTTGTAAATAAGAGTATTAATAACATATCTCTTTCAAGTTCTAAAATAAAAGAAATAATATCAGGATACTTTATTAATCAAGTAGATGGAAAATTTTATAGTAACTTAACAATAGATGAAAAATCTAGATTATTAATTTCATTCAACAATCATAAAGTATCTGCAAATGATAGTGAATGGGTATTTAGTGAAACTGACTTTATATTTAATAAGATTGGTGATTATAATTTTGATGTTTCTTATAGCGATGTTGCTGGAAATAAATCAAATACTGTTACATTAACTATAAAAGTAGTTGATGAAGCAAAACCAGAGTTTAGAGTAAATGGAACTTATGCATATGGAAAAGCTTATTATTATGATATAACTAATGTTAATGGCTACACATATACTGATGCAGGAATTACAGTTAGTGATAATTATGGATTTGATAGTGAAGGCAATATTGTTACTTGTAATACTGCTGATGGTGAATGTATTGGTGTTAGAAGAATTATTAAATTTAAGATAAATAATGAATATGAAGAAATAACATTTGAAAATAATAAGTACTACTATAACGATAGACTATATATTGTAAATGAAGGAAATAGCTTTACATTTATGTTGCCTGGTTCATATAGAATTATTTATGAAGTAATCGATTCAACTGGTAATAAAGCATTAGCTGATGATGCTAATATAGGTATCACATTAAATATTGGTGATAAGCATTCTCCTGATATAATAGATGATAATATCATAGCTATTAGTGAAGGAAAATACTTTACTATAGGTGATGTAAAATATACTATTGATGTTAGTGATATAACTGATAAAAAGATTGTAGATAGTAATGGAAATAAAGTTGCAAGTATTACTGCTAATAACATGTTTGAAATTAATGGTGTTAAATATATTATAAGTAGAGATACAGCATTTATATACTTTGTTCTTAATATTAGAGACAACGAAAATAGACCTACAGTTTGCTTTAATGAAGAAGACATTTGTGATTTGAAATTAAATAAACCAACTTCAAAAGATCATGAAGATGATAAATATCATGAAGTAACTATAAAGAGTTTAATGTATTCAAATGATGGTGTTAACTTTAGTGAAATAGAGTTATCTAGTGAAGACAAAGAAAATTATAAGATTAAACTTACTAGAACAGGTTATTATAAGATCATTATGATTTGTTATGATGATAGTAAGAATAGTAGTGAAATAGAATATGTTATCTTTGTTGAAGATACTACTTCTCCTACATTTACTATGAATAATGATGATATCACTACTAGTAGTATTGAAAAATCATTCAATTATAATGAGGTTAACTGGTCAATATATTCAGGATCGAATGAACATGAAAAGATGATGAAATATTTATCTAATGATGCTGGTTGGATACGTACTAATATTTTTGTTAGAGATAATTATGATACAAACTTAGCATACATAATTGATTCTATTTCAGCTACTGATTCTGTAAGCAATCAAGAATATGCTAGATTTAAAGCTAATTTGAAAGTAACAGATGCAAGTGGAAATATACAATATCTAGAAATATACTTTAGTATAATAGATAATACAAATCCTAATGAAGCTGGTAGCAAGATTGAATTAAGTTATGATGGAAGAAATACTTTGGATATAACTAGTGATAGTATTTATACAAATAGTGATGAGTTATATTATAAAATAACTGGTGGTAGTGATAACACCAATAGATATCATTATGAATGTTTAGTTGTTATAAATAATAACAGGGATGAATCTAATTGGAGTGTATGTGAAGGTGATACTTATAACTTAGCATATACAGCTAACTTAAATGATCCATTAACTAGAGTAAAACTATACTTTAGATTAGTTGATACTGTAGGAAATGTATCTGGAGAAGTTACTACTGCTACATTTATATTTGATAAGATGGCTCCAATGGTTAATATCATAAAGGATAATAATATTCTTGATAAACCTATTGATGATATTTATAAAGATGTTGATTCATTCACTATATCATTTATTGATGATAGTGGAAGTATGAGAGTACAAGGTTATATGAATAACAAACTATTTGTAGATATGCAATGTTATAGTGATACTGGAGTACCTGTTGAAGGATTTGGACATTATAGATTTGTTATTACAGATGTAGCTGGTAATAGGTATGTTTATGAATTTGTTATACTTGCTCCAGATACTAAAGAATTAGAAACAGATGAAGATAAATATACATTTAATGTTATTGATAGAGATAATGTAGCTGATACTACTGTTACTTCTGGATCTCCTATTAAATTTGATAGAGTAATATTACAAAAATTGAGTAGTAGTAGAGCATATCTTGAATTTGATGATATAGATTCTATTAGTGATAATGATGCGATTTACTTTATGGGTGTTATTCCTGATAAAGAACATACTATCTTCTCAATTTTATCTAGTGGTGCTGTTAATGGTAAAACATTTAAATTAAATGCTATATCATTCCAAATTAATGTAGATTCTAATGTTGAGAGTGTTATTAATAAGGAATTATATGGTATAACAGACTACTTAATTAACTTTGATGATGAGAGTTATATTCTTATTGGAATAGTGAATAATGGATTTAATGATAATCCAGTAAATCCAGATAATCCAGTAAATCCAGATAATAATAAGAATAAAGGTGGAGGTAACTTCACATGGATCTTCTATGTATTAGGAGGAATTGCTGCAGTAGGTGGTGGATTCTTAATTCTAAAACTTAGAAAGAAAGTAAGAGCAGCTTAGTAATACTACAAATAAGTCCCTTTAATTAGGGACTTATTGTGGTTATTAAATAAAAAGTTAAATAATTGGTTTGTTAGTAAGAAATAAAGACATAAATATGTTATTATTTATGTGTTGGTGATTTTAGTGAAGGTTATTATAGCGGAAAAGCCTAGTTTAGCTAGGAATATAGCGAATGCAATAGGTGATTGTAAGCGAAGAGATGGGTATTTGGAGAATAAAGAATATCTAGTTACTTGGGCTTTTGGTCACCTTTTTTCCTTGTATGATATTGAGGAATACTCTAATGATTCTAATACTAAATGGAGATTAGATAATATTCCTTGTTTTCCTAGCAAGTTTAAATTTGGATTAAAGAAGGATAAGAATAAGAAAGTAGATGAAGGAGTTTTAAAGCAATTTAATATTATTAAGGAATTAGTTAATAGAAGTGATGTTAATGAAATTATTAATGCAGGAGATGCTGATAGAGAGGGAGAAATTATTGTTAGATTATGTGTTAATAATGCTTTAAATGATAAAAAGAAGTTTACTAGATTATGGCTTCCTGATCAAACGGAGGTTACTGTTAGAAATGCACTTGAAAATTTAAAAGAAGAATATGAATATGATAATTTAGCTAATGAGGGATTTGCTAGAACATATATTGATTGGTTATATGGGGTTAATCTTACTAGATATGCAACTTTAAAGAGTGGTGTGTTACTTAGAGTTGGTAGAGTTATAGTGCCTATAGTTAAAGCTATTTATGATAGAGATCTTAGTATTAGAAATTTTGTTAGTGAGATATATTATGGAATTACATCAAGTAATGATGGCATTGAATTAAATTCTAAACTTAAATTTGATAAAGATAGTTTTGATAAGGCTAAAGAAATGTGTGATAAGTATAATGAATATAAGGCTAAAGTAGTTAGTAAAAGTGTGAAGAAGGATATTTTAGATGCTGGTAAATTATATTCGTTATCAACACTTCAAAATGTTTTAGGTAAGAAATATAAGATGCCTATGGATAAGTCTTTATCAATTGTGCAAAAGTTATATGAAGAGGGTTATGTTACTTATCCAAGAACTAACTCTGAATATATGGCTAGTAATGAAAAGGATAAAGTCAAGAATATTTTAAATGTAGTTAAAAAGATAGGCTATGAAGTAAAATTTAAGGATAAGAAAACAATATTTGATGACAGTAAGATTGAGTCACATAGTGCTTTAACTCCTACTTATAAGATACCTAACAAGAATAATCTTAGTAGTGATGAATTAGTTGTGTATTCTACTATTTTGAAAAGATTTTTAGCAGTCTTTTGCGAGGAAGATTGTAAGATTGAAAAGAGTGAAATTAAAGTTAATTTAGGTGATTTAGAGGAGTTTGTTTTGAAGGGTAATGTGATAGTGCAAAAAGGATGGACTAAATATGATGATTATAATAAAAATGATAAATTATTACCTAATTTGAATAAAGGTGATGAGTTTAGTGTTAACTTTGAAGTTAAAGAAAAGAAAACAACTCCACCTAAACATTATACAATTGAAACTTTAAATAACTATTTGAAGAATCCTTTTAAAGAAGATAAAAATAATATCAATGAAGAAGATGATAGTGAAGATTATAAAGCAATGTTAGAGGGACTTGAGTTAGGTACTGAAGCTACTAGAACTGGTATTATTGATAATGCTATTAAAAGTGAATATATTAGTTTAAAAAAAGATGTTTATTATATACTTCCAGGAGGAGAATATTTAATTAATTCTTTAAATAAAATGAATATTAATATGAATAAATATAAGACTAGTGAAATGGGTAAAGAATTAAAAAAAGTTTTTAAAGGAACATCGAGTATTGATGAGGCTGTTAGTATGGCTAAAAATGAGATAAAAGAAATATTTAATGTTAAAAGAGAGTGTTTAGAGAGGGATACTGATACAGGGTTTTATGGAGAAATTGTAGGAGTATGTCCTCTGTGTGGTAATAAAGTAATTAGAGATAAATATGGATATGGATGTAGTGGCTATAAAGAAGGATGTAAGTTTAGAGTTAGTGATTATATTTGTGAGAGAGTTATTTCTAAAAATAATGTTATAAAAATGTTAAGAGATGGTAGTAGCGCTAAAATTGAAGGGTTTACTTCTAAAAATGGTAAAAAGTTTGATGCATATTTAGTTATAGAAAATGGTAAGGTTATTTTTAAATTTTAATTTATTTTTATATAATAAATTTATAAATAATGTCCATAATTAGATAGAGAGGGAGGAAAAAGAAATGGATAGTAGATTAAATAAGTTAGCTAATACGATAGTTAATCATTCACTTAAGTTAGGTAAGGGGAGTAAAGTTTTAATTAGAGCATACTTTGGTAGTAAAGAGTTAGTGTGGGAGATAATTGAGGAGTGTCATAAAGTAGGAGCATATCCTTTTGTAGAGTATTTTTTAGATGACACTACTGCTAGGCTACTTGCACTTTATAATGAAGAAGAAAAGATGAAGTATTCTTATAAGTGGAATAAATGTAAGTGGGAAGATATGGATGCAGAAGTTATTATTGATGGATGCGATAACGAATATGAATTTTCTGAGCCTGTTATTTTAGAGAAGAGTAAACTATCAAGAAAAATAAATAAAGATTTAAATGATATGATTACGCAACATAAAAAATGGGTATTACTTGAATGGCCTAATTCACTTGCAGCGCATAAAGCAGGTAAACCTACTGAGGTTTATAAGGACTTTGTTTTAGATGTATGTAATGTTGATTATAAGGCAATGTATGAAGCATGCAAACCGTTAAAAGAATTAATGGAAAAAACAGATAAAGTACATATTGTAGGTCCTGGGACAGATTTAAGTTTTTCTATAAAAGGTATTCCTGCGATTATTTGTGCTGGTGAGTGTAATATTCCTGATGGTGAAGTATTTACTGCACCTGTCAAGGATAGTGTAAATGGAGTTATTCAATACAATACTGATTCTCCTTATGATGGAAAAATATATAAGAATATTAGATTAGAATTTAAAGATGGTAAGATTGTTAACGCTACTTGCGAAGGTGGTAGTAACGAGGAATTAAATAAAATATTTGATAGTGATGAAGGCAGTAGATATGTTGGTGAATTTGCATTAGGGTTAAATCCTATGGTTAATGAACCAGTTGGTAGTATTTTATTTGATGAAAAAATATGGGGATCTTTTCATTTTACTCCTGGTCAATGCTATAAAGGAGAGGCAGAAAATGGTAATGATTCTATAATTCACTGGGATTTAGTTTGTATGCAAGTTAATGGTGGAGAAATATATTTTGATGATGTTTTAATTAGAAAAAATGGAAGATTTGTATTAAAAGAATTAGAATTTTTAAACTATGGTAAATAACGAATTACACAAATTATGTTTAACATTTTAACTTATTGTAATAAAATATAATTGTAAGGTGGTGTTTCAGGTGAGCGAAAAAACTATTGAGATGTTGTTTAAGTGGGGACCATGGGCATTAATATTAGTGCTTTCTCTTTACTTTTTTGTGGCTGGAGTAATTAGGGGTAGATATAAAGTTCTTAGAAGATTTATATGGGCGTTTTTGTATACGACTATACTTTTATTTACAATAATACCTATTACTAAAAAAGTATTAGATATGAATATTACTATAAATGGTATTCAAGGTGTTAGAAATTTTATTATTTATCAAATAGAACAAAATGATGAAGTTGCTAAGTTTTTTAGTTATTCTGATAATTTAAGAAATATGGTAATAGCAATGCCTGAATTAATAGCAGCACCAGTATTATTTTTAGCTTTAATGATAGTTGGGCTACCTTTATCTTTTTTGTTTCCTATTTATTGGATATATTTAATAATTTATAGTATTATTTCTAAAAATGTATTTCATAGAAATAAATATGAATTTGATGAAGATGGTAATGTTCTTAGAAATGATAAAGGAAAGAAAGTTAAGGTTTATAGAAGAAAGCATCGTTTACAAGGCGGTCTTATTAGAATAGTTCAGGGATTAACTTTAACTAGTTTAATTTTAGTACCACTTAATTTAGTGAATAGAATGTATAATAAAGCTAAAAAAGAGAGCGAGTTAGAGACAGAAGTTAGTATTTGCTCTAATACAGGGATTGAAAATTCAGATGTTATTTGTAAATATTTAGACATGTATGGTGATACTATTTTTGCTAAGATTGGTGGTAAACATAGTTTAGATAAATTAGTTAGTGATAGGCTTACAACAGCTAAGATAAATGGTGAAAAAATGAGTCTTGAAACAGAAATGTCTACTTTATTAGTAAGTTTTGCAATTATTAATGATTCAGGACTTATCAAGTTATTAACAGATAAAAACTTTGATCCTGAAAAGGCAGATTATTCTACAGTGGATTTTGATAAAGTAGAAAAAGGACTTAACTATTTAATGAGTTCTAAATTATTATCTGAAGCACTAGATGCTGGTGTTAAATATGCGATGGATGCATCTAAGGAATCTTTAGTTAAACTATTTAATGATGAAAACATACTTGATACTATTGGCTATACTAATTTACAAGAGTTAAAGACCGATATTAGTAGTGCAATTGGTGCGATTAAGTATGCTGTTACTAGTGGCTTGTTTGATACAATTATGGATAATAAAGATAACTATATGACTGTTATTAACAATATAGATGAAGGTAAATTAGAAACATTAATAACTAAAGTGTTAAATATTAGAATAGTAAGCAAAGCAATGCCTGGATTAATAGAAAATTATATTGGTAAATATGGAGCTACTGTTCCTAGTGAAATGACTGAAGCTTTAAATAATGAAGTTTCTAATTTACTTGGAGATGCAATTAAGTTTGTTAAAACTATGGAAATTACTAATTTGAAAGAAATAACTGATGGTGATGTTGTAAGTAATGTTGCTAGTAAGTTGTTTGTAAGTGGAGCAATTAAAGATAATAGTAAAGATAGTTTGGCTACATTATTAAATGAATTAAATAGTTCTTATTTATTTAAAGATGTAGTAAGTACGCAAATTAATAAGAAATTAGAAGGAAAGAATTATAAAGTTGATGCTAGAGTTCTTAAATATGTAGATAGTAAAGAAGCATGGATTAAGGAGCTTGATGTATTAGAAAAAGGATATGCTTTATATGATGAATATAAAAATAGTGAGAAAGTTAATTATAATAATGTAACAGCATTATTAAATGAATTATCAGGCACTAAAGCATTATTATCAATCTTACCATTTAGTTATAGTTATGTATTACCTAAGATTGGACTTGAGATAGATATTAATGGTATGCCTGTGATTAACTTTGGTGAAGATAATGAAGATTCTACTAAAGAAGTTTTCTATAATACATGGGAAAGTGAATTAGTATTATTAAAGAAAATTGCAGATGCAGCTGGTACATTAGAACTTCAATCATTAGGAGATATTTCTACTGATTTATTGAAAGAAGATACTAAAGTAGATGCTTTGAGTATTATTATGGGAGAAGTTTATAAGTCTAGTATGTTAAAGGATCCTTTTGTAGATTATATGAAAGATACAGTTAATAATTTTGTTAGTGAATATGATGTATCATTTACTAAGGAAGAATTACTTGCTATAGATACTAAAGAAAAATGGAAAAATGAATTTACTAATATTAATGAAGTATTAAGTGTTGATTTTAGTGTTAGTGATAATATTACTAAAGCTAATTTAGAAACTGTATTTGATGCAGTAGATGCAATGGAATTATTTAAAACTAAAAAAGTGGATATTTTGAAATATGCAGTTAAGAATAGTACTTTATTGACAAATGAAGAATATGAAAGTATAGAATGGCCTAGTACATCTAATCAAGAAGAGATAGATGCGTTCTGGGATAATGAGACTAGTGTATTACTTAATATAGCTGATGAGAAGAATACAATTACTGATTTAGTTAACCTTGATATTGAGACAATGGATGTAGTTAAGGTTGGGGGATTAGTAAATGAAGTTATGAAATCTAAGATATTGAAGCAAATAGTTGTTAATAAGGTAACTGATTTACTAGTAAGTAATGGTGTAAAAGATGATAGAGATGCAAGTGATAGCACAACTAATTTAAAGAATAGTATAGCTAGTGTTAGTGATTGGACTAATGAACTTGGAATAATTAAATCTATGGTAAATATGACATCATCTAACTTTAGTGATGTTGACACTAATGGTGTTACTAGATTAGAAAATATGTTTAATAGTATTGATAATAGTACATTATTATCTAATACTAGAGCACATTTATTAATAAAGGCTGTAGATACTATTAATATGGAAGGTGTTAGTTCTAGTGGCGTTAGTGTAGCAACATTAATGTATAATAGTTATTTACAATATTCTAATGAAACAGCGGTATTTAAAGCATATGCTAAAAATAGAAGTGTAATAGATAATTTAACTGATATTACTTCTTTAACAGGTGAAACTAAAGTAGGAGTAGCTACAATGTTAGATGCTATGAAGTTAAGTAAAATATTAGAAGGTAAGTATGTAAGCACACTTGATAGTGCAATGGGAGGAATAAATAGTAATACTAGTTTAAATGATTATGGTGTTCATGTTAAAACAAAAGAAGAAACTAATAATTATAAAAATATAGTATGGGCTACAGAAATCGATAATTTAATTACTATTAATGAAAATATTGCTACTGTTAAGGGATATACAAGTGATGATATAAAGACTGAAGAAAAGAGAAATACTACAGTAGGAGTTGTAGGAAGTACACTTGATGCAATTGAAGCAAGTGCATTCTTAGGTGAAAATCAAGCTCAAACTATTGCAAATGAAGTTATTAGTCAATTAACTAGTGGTACTGTTACTTCTATTAGTAAAGGTGAACATTCTACTTGGAGTGAAGCATTTAGGGAGGCTGTATCATCTATACCAACAATATAGAAAGTTAGAAAAAAATAATAAAAAGGACTTAAATTAGTCCTTTTTTTATTGGGTATGATAATATTAAGAAGAGGAGAGATATGTAATGAGTGTTTTTGATTCAATGAGAGATAAAATTAGAGGTAAAAATAAAGTTATTGTTTTGCCTGAAGGTGATGATATTAGGATATTAAAGGCTGCTGTTAGATTAGAAAAAGAAAATTTATGTAAGCCTTTATTATTAGGTGATGTAGATAAAATATCTAAATTAGCAAAAGAAAATAATTTAGATATTACTAAACTAGAAATATTAGATCATTTAAAAGATAAAGAATTTGATAATAATGTTAATAAGATGTTTGAACTTAGAAAGGGCAAAAATACTTTAGAAGATTGTAAGAAAATGTTAAGTGGTAGAAATTACTATGCAATTATGATGCTTTATACTGGAAGAGCAGATGCAGCACTTGGAGGAGCAACTTATTCTACTGCTGATACAGTTAGACCAGCTTTACAAATATTAAAGACTAAACCAGGTTGTAATATTGTTTCTTCTTGCTTTGCTTTACTAAAAGAGGGATATCCTACTCTTATCTTTGCAGACAGTGGTGTTAATATTAATCCTAGTAGTGAAGAGTTAACTGATATTGCGGTTAGTAGTGTAGAAACTGCTAGAGTATTTGATATGAATCCTTATGTTGCTTTCTTGTCTTTTTCAACTAAAGGTAGTGCTAAAGGGCCTGAAGTAGAAAAGATGCAAAAAGCAGTAGAATTAATGAAAGATAAAAATGTAGATTTTCCATATGATGGAGAACTTCAATTTGATGCAGCATATGATAAAGCAACAGGGGATAAGAAAGATCCAGGTTCACCAGTAGCAGGTAAAGCTAATGTCTTTATTTTTCCTAATTTAGATGCTGGGAATATAGGTTATAAGATAGCGCAACGTTTAGGTGATTATGAGGCCTTAGGACCAATTTTACAGGGTGTTAGAATGCCTGTTAATGATTTGAGTAGAGGATGTAATGAAGAAGAAGTTTATAAGATGGCTATCTTAAGTTTGTCTCAAAGTAATTAAATTTTTGTATAAGCAAATAAAAAGGATTGCAGTGCAATCCTTTTTTTGTTGATTAATTTTTTTCTTTACTAGTTAGCAGAAACAGCATTTTTTAAAGCAGTTTTTCTAGCAAGTGCTGCATCTCTAGCAGCTTCAATTTGTTTGTTATATGAATTTTCAAATGATTCAAGTAAATTATTTTTAGCAGTATTAGCGGCATTTTCTATTTCATTTGCTTTATTTTGCAAAATAGTTTTTATTTCTTCAGGCATATTCTCTTTTAATGTTTCTAGTGATTTGATTATTGTATTAATAGCTAATAGACTACTATCAATTGCAATATTTGCTGAATTGTAATAAGTATTATAAGCAGTTTCTTCTAATCCATAAGCAGTTTCTAAAGTAGCAACTTCTATTGCTTTAGCTTGTTTTGCTAATCCTTCTTCCATATTAGCTAATTCATTTTTTGCTTTTAATAGTTTATCTTTAGCATCATTTAATTCTTTTAATTTTAATTGATAATCACTTGTTTCACTTAATAAATATTTATTTCTAGCATCTTCTAGTTTTACTTTAGCGCTGTTTAAATTTTTAATAGCTTCAGAATATTGAGATATAACTAGAGAATAAGTGCTATCTAGGGTATTAATTATTTCTAAAGTTTTTTCATCTTTAGCAAATTCTATTTCATAATCTTTCATAGCTACGAAAGCATCTTTTAATCCTTGAGAGAATAAATCTTTAGTTAGAATTCTAACTTCTTTTAAATATTTTATTAGTTCTGATTCACTTAAACTATTTAAAATTTCATCTTTAATAGTAGGATAAGCATCTTTTACTAATGCTTTTAATTCATCTAGTGTAGGAGCTTCAATATTTTTTAAATTTACATTAATGTTGTTATCGCTTAAGTATTTTGATACTTTTGATTTAACATCATCATATATTTGATTAGCTTTTTTATTGTCTCCTGAAATAGATACTTTTACTTCATTATTAGATGTACTTCCTTCTACTATAAATCCTGTTTCAGTAGAAATTTTTACAAATAATTTAGCAGCTTCATCAGCAGTTAAACCAACAAAAGTTTCTCCAACTAAAATTACATTTCCATCTTCATTTAGGGCAGTAACACTAACAACTTTATTATCTTTATCTAAGATAAATTCAACACTAGGGTTACAACTAATGTTCATTATTGTTTCTTCTTTTTTAGCCTTTTTACATCCTGATAATGTTAGGGTAGATAATAAAAGTAGAAACATGCAAACTGTACTTAAAATTTTCTTCATATATTTTATCTTTCCTTTCTTTAGAACCATTTTATTATATTTTTATTTTATTTGTAAATATATCTGAAATATACATTTCCTTAATAATGTCAATTTAAATATTTTTACTTTTTTTACTATATGTAGTATGTAATAGTTTATGAGCTAATTTTGAATTAGGTTTATCTAAATAATTTTTGTATAATTCAATTATTTGAGGATTGTTATGTGATTGTCTAATAGGCAATTTTTCATCTTCCTTGTATAAAGCATTAGCTCTTTTATAAGTGTTTAGTAAGATATTATCTTTTTCTTTTACATTTAGTTTATTAGATGATATTTTTGGTTGACCTGCGCCATTTATACATCCTAAAGGACAAGCCATTACTTCAATAAAATGATATTTGCTTTTCTCGTTTTTAATTTCATTTAATAATTTAGCAGCATTAGATAAAGAGTGAACTACTGCGACATTTACTTTCTTTTTATTTATAGTTAATGTTGCTTCTTTTATTCCTTCCATTCCTCTTACTTTATTAAATTCAATAGTTTCATATTCTTCATTTGTAAGAGAATGATAAGCAGTTCTTAAAGCAGCTTCCATGACTCCACCACTTGCACCAAAGATAACTCCTGCTCCTGAAAAATCTCCTAATAAATCAGCATCAAATTTTTCATCTTCTAAATCTTCAAATGAGATTCCAAATAGTTTAATTAAGTTTGCTAACTCTACGGTTGTTAAGACAATATCAACATCATTATCATTGCGATCTTTTTCTTCTTTTTTAGCACTACAAGGCATGATTGAAACTACTACTATATCTTTAGGATCTATATTATTCTTTTTAGCATAATAAGATTTAATGATTGCTCCTTCCATCATGTGAGGAGATTTACAACTTGATAAATGATTTAATAATTCTGGATAATATGTTTCTATATATCTTATCCAACCAGGACAGCATGAAGTTATAAGAGGTAAGTTTTCTTTGTTAGTAAATCTTTCTATAAATTCACTAGCTTCTTCCATTATTGTTAAATCTGCTCCAAAGTTAACATCATATACTTTTGAGCAACCAATTTTTCTTAATGCTGCGACCATTTTACCTTCAACATTAGTACCTATTTTATAACCAAATTCTTCTCCTAAAGCAGCTCTTACTGCAGGGGCAGTTTGTGCTACTACATGTTTTCCTTCTTTAAGTGCTACTAGTAAGTCTCTAATATTTTCTTTTATAGTAAGTGCACCAGTTGGACACACTTTAGTACATTGCCCACAATAAGTACAAGGCACATCTTTAAATGATTTGTTAGCAATAGGAGCTACAATTGTTTTTAAGCCTCTATTTTCAAAGTTAAGGATTCCTATTCCTTGTGTATTTTTACACATTTCAATACATCTTCCACATAATATACATTTAGAAGTATCTCTAATTAAAATGCCAGAAAAATCATCTAATGTTCTTTCTGTTTTTTTACCATAATATCTTTCTTCAACATTTAATCTTTTTGTTAATGATTGTAATTCACAATTATGATTAGCACTACAGTTTAGGCATTCCATTGAATGGTTAGATATTATTAACTCTACTGATTTTTTTCTTGCTTCTATTATTTCTAAAGTATTAGTGAACACTTCCATCCCATCATAAATTTTATAGTTACAAGCAGTTACATAATTTCTAGCACCTTTTACTTCAACTAAGCATACACGACAATTTCCCGATTCTACTAATCCTTTATAATAGCAAAGGGTAGGGATATCAATGTTAACTTTTCTACAGGCTTCAAGTATTGTTAAACCTTCTTCAAAGGAATATTCTTGATTGTTTATTTTTACATTAACCATTATTATTTCCTCCTGTTGTTTTATTTATAGCTTTAAAGTTACAACTATTCATACATAAACCACATTTAATACATTTAGTTTGATCTATAGCGAATGGCTCTTTTCCTAAAACACCATGGATTGCTTGTGCTGGACAGTTTCTAGCACACAAACCACATTTTCTACATTTTTCTGAATCAACATGATATTCAATCATTGCTTTGCATACTTTGGCACGGCATTTATGTTCTTTTATATGTTCTATATATTCATCTTTGAATTTTGCTAAGGTGGATAATACTGGGTTAGGAGCACTTTGACCTAATCCACACAAAGAAGCTTTTTTGATATGATGAGCAAGTTCTTCAAGCTCGTCTAAATCTTTTTCTTCACCTTTACCATTACTTATTTTTTCTAATATTTCTAGCATTCTAGTAGTGCCTATTCTACAAGGAGAACATTTACCACATGATTCTTCACATATAAAATTTAAATAGAATTTAGCAACATCAATCATACAGTTATCTTCATCCATAACGATAGCACCACCACTACCCATCATTGATCCTTTAGCAATCAAGTTATCAAAATCTATTTTAGTGTCTAAATCATCTTTTGTAAGACATCCACCACTGGGACCGCCTGTTTGAATAGCTTTGAATTCTTTATCGTTAGCTATTCCTCCACCTATATCATAAATAAGTTCTCTTAAAGTGATTCCCATTGGCACTTCTACTAATCCAACATTTTTAACTTTACCAGCAAGGGCAAATACTTTTGTGCCTTTTGATTTTTCTGTTCCTACAGATTTGAACTTTTCAACTCCACCTTCTTTTAAAATGAAAGGTAAGTTTGCAAATGTTTCTACATTGTTAATTATTGTAGGTTTTCCCCATAATCCTTTATTTGCAGGATAAGGAGGTTTAGCAGTAGGCATTCCTCTTTTTCCTTCAATTGAAGCAATAAGAGCAGTTTCTTCTCCACAAACAAATGCTCCTGCGCCTAATCTTACTTCTATGTCAAAGTTAAAATCAGTTCCTAAGATATTATTTCCAAGTAATCCATACTCTCTTGCACTTTCTACTGCATTAGTAAACTTTTCTACTGCAAGAGGATATTCTGCACGAACATATATAAATCCTTTACAAGCACCAATAGCATATCCTGCAATTAACATTCCTTCTACTACAGAGTGAGGATTACTTTCTAATATAGAACGATCCATGAATGCTCCAGGATCTCCTTCATCGCCGTTACATATAACATACTTTATATCTCCAGTAGCATTATAAGCAGTTTCCCATTTTCTTCCTGTTGGAAAACCACCTCCGCCTCTTCCTCTAAGTCCACTTTCTTTTACTTCATCAATTACTTGCTTTCTAGTTAATTTACCTAAGCATCTAGCAAAAGCAAGATAACTTCCTTTTGAAAAGGCTTCTTCTATTTTATTTGGATTTATTTCACCACACCCCTGTAGCGCAATTCTTTTTTGCTTTTTAAAGAACTCTAAATTATTGTAATTAGTTTCTACTTGCCCTTTATCATTCTTAAATACTAATCTTTCTACGATTTGATTGTTTAAAATATGAGAAGAGAATAATTCTTGTACATCTTTTTCTTTTACTAATTTATAAGTTACATTATCAGGATAAATCTTTACAAAAGGTCCTTGTGAGCAAAAGCCAAAACAACCTACAGTTTTAGTTTCAACTTTATCTTGTAAATTATTTTCTTTTATTAAATTATCAAACATTTCTTTAATATTTAAAGATTTATTAGCTGTACATCCACTAGAACAACAAAAAGTTAATAATTTTTTAGTAACACGAATATTATTTTCCCAATCATAAATTATTTTTTCTAATTCATTAATACTATTTATTTTAGGCATTATTTGCTTCCTCCTTTTTGCAGTCTTCAATTATTTTATCTACATCTTTTATAGCAACATGAGGATATATTTTGCCATTTACACTAACAACAGGTGCTAGTCCACATGCTCCTATACATCTTAAAATATCAATAGTAAATAAACCATCTTTAGTGGTTTCTCCCTCTTTTATTCCAAGCCTATTTGAGAAAGCATCTAACAATGATTGACTACCTTTTACATAGCAAGCAGTACCAAAGCATATGCCGATTACATATTTGCCTTTTGGTTGTAATGAAAAGTATGAGTAGAATGTTACTACTCCATATACTTCACTTACAGGTATATTTAAAGCATCTGCTACTATTTGTTGTACTTCTAAGTCAATGTATCCATATTTATGTTGAATATCACTTAATATCATCATTAATGGAGTTTCCATGTTTTTTCTTTTCTCTATGATTTCATTTATTGCTTGTAAATTTTTGGCACAAATCATTCAATTCACCTCATCTTAATTTTAACATATATTATTTTAATTTTATTTATTTATGTTTTGTTTTTAATAAAAAAGATAATAAATGCTTTATATATTGGTATTTATTAAAATATTTAAGATAAATATTTATTGAACTGGAAATTATTTGCTATAATTTTTTTGTAATGGGGGAGTTTTTTTATGGATGCATGGATTAATTCGTTTTTAAATAAAAGTGTTGAACTTTTAGTTGTTTTTAGAATTTTGTTATCTGCAGGTTTAGGCTTTGTTATAGGCTTTGAAAGAGAACTATACAAGAGACCAGCAGGACTTAGAACACATATTTTAGTTTGTGTTGCTTCTTGTCTTATAATGCTTATTTCAATGTATGGATTTAGTAGTGGTGATCCTGGTAGAGTTGCTGCTCAAGTTGTTAGTGGTATAGGTTTTTTAGGAGCTGGTGCAATTCTTAGAAGTGATAGAGACATAAAGGGTATTACTACTGCCGCTACTATATGGATGAGTGCTGCTATTGGACTTGCTTGTGGTAATGGGTTATATTTTGGAGCTATTTTAACTACTATATTAGCACTAATTGTACTTACTGCATTTAGAAAAGTAGAAACTAAAATGGTTTATGCTAGTAAATATATATCTAGTGTTTATATGGTAATAAAAGACGAGGAATATTCAATAAAAGAATTTAAAGAATGTTTAGAAAAAAACAATTTATTTGTTAATAATTTTGAACATAAAATTAAAGGAAATAGTTGCTTTGAAGTGTTGATTGATTTTGAAAAAGATTCTGATTTAAATAATATCCACGCTTTTATTGATGAAATTGAAAAAAAATATAATCCAATAGAGTTAAAACTTTCTCGTGAATAGAATATGGAACTGTATTGAAATAAATGTTAGAAAAAAAGGAGAGATTAGTATGTCACAATATATATATGGGAGGAATGTTATTGTTTCTAGAATAAAAGAAGCAAAAGATATTGATGAAATTTATATACAAGACACTTTTAAAGATAAAAATATATTAGATTTAGTGGTGAAAAATAATATAAAAACATTTTTTTGTAAAAAGAGTAAACTAGATAATTTAGCGGGTAATGAATTTCATCAGGGAATAGTTGCTAAGGTTCATACTTATGAATATTATGATTTTGATAGAATAATAGATGATTTAAAAGGCAAGGAAAATCCATTGCTAGTAATGCTAGATGGCGTTGAGGACCCTCATAATTTTGGAGCTATTCTTAGAAGTTGTGAAGCAATTGGTGTTGATGGAGTAATAATTTCAAAGTATGGCTCTTGTCCACTTAATTCTACTGTTGCAAAAACATCTACTGGAGCAATTGAACTTGTAAAGGTAGTTGAAGTAGTTAACTTAAACTCAGCAATTAAAAGATTGAAAGATGAAGGATATTGGATTGTTGGTGCAGAGGCAAGTAATTCGCTTGATTATAGAGAAGTTAATTATGATGGTAAAATTGTTTTAATAGTTGGATCTGAGGGTAAAGGCATTTCTAGACTTGTTAGTGAAAATTGTGATTATAAAGTGAGACTTCCAATGGTTGGAAAAGTTAATTCATTAAATGTATCAGTTGCATGTGCTGTTCTTTTATATCAAATATACAATAATAGATTCCCTTTATAGGGAGTGAGGTAATTGTTCTTAGGCTTAGATAAAATAAGCGATGATTTACTTGTATGCTTATGGAGAGAGAAAAATCAAGATGCATTTGATCTTCTTCAAAATAGATATAATTATTTTATATTTGGCATTATTAAAGATATTTTAAATAAATATGATAAGTTTTTTGATTATGCAGATTTATATCAAGAGTCATTTATGGCTTTTTTAAGATGCATTGAAAGTTATGATGAGGAAAATGGTTGTTTTTATTTCTTTGTTAGGAGATCTGTTGAAAGGGCTTTGATTAATTATATTAAGAAAAATATGAGATATATGGAAATTAAATCTATTGATAATATGGTTTATGAGGATAGTAGAGAAAGTTATGTTGATTATATAGCAGAAGAAAAGAATGATTTTTGTGATAGTACATTATATGAGAAACTTATTAATAAATTAGATGATGTTAATAAGTTAATTGTGGATTATAAAATTGATGGGTATACATATAATGAAATTGCAAAGATGTTAGGTTTAACAAGAGGTAGCATTTATAGTAGAGCATCTAAAATAAAGAACATTCTAAAAGATATAATAGAAAAAATTGACTAAACAAAAATTTTATGTTAAAGTTTATAGGCGTAATAGGTGATTAATATATGAGAGAAAAAGTTATACTAGTTTGTAGTAAGTGTTTATCTAGAAATTATTCTTCATCTAGAAAAAAATATGATGTTAATAAAAAAATAGAAATTGTGAAGTATTGCCCTAAATGTAATGAGCATACACTTCATAAGGAAAGTAAGTAAGGAGGCTAAATATGAAGAAGTTTTTTTGTTCTATTGGAAGATTCTTTAAAAAAGTTGGATTTTCAATTGCTAAATTCTTTGTTTTGACAGTTAGAGAAATGAAAATGGTTAGATGGCCAAATAAGCAAACTATGAAGACAGCCTCTAAAGTTGTTTTGACATTTATACTATTATTTGGGTTATATATTGTTCTAGATGATTTTATAATTGCTAAATTATTAAAGATGATTAAATATTAGGATGGGAGTTTTGAAAATGGAAAACGTAGAGAAAAAATGGTATGTTGTTAATACATATTCTGGACATGAGAATAAAGTTAAAATAAATCTTGAAAGAAGAATTGAAACAATGAATATGCAAGATTACATTTTTAGAGTAATTGTTGCAGAACATCCAGTTCCAGTTTTAAAAGATGGTTTACCTACTGATAAGATTAAAATGAAAAATACATATCCTGGATATTTGTTTATTGAAATGATCATGACTGATGAAGCTTGGTATGTTGTACGTAATACTCCTGGTGTTACTGGATTTATTGGATCAAGTGGTAGAGGTGCTAAACCATTCCCAGTTCCTAAAGAACAAATTGAATCAGTTCTTAAAGGCATTGGCGTTGTTGAAGACGATATGTATTCTGATTACAATGTTGGTGATGTAGTTAAGATTCTTCGCGGTCCTTTAATGGGAAGTGAAGGAGTTATTCAAAGTGTTGATGTAGCTAAGAGTTTAGTTAAGGTTACTTCAGTATTCTTTGGTAGAGAAACATCTGTTGAAGTTGACTTTGCAGATGTAGATAAGGTTAATAAATAAGAAGGAGAATTTGCTTCTTCTTTTTTATTCTTGTTAAAAACAAAAAAATCATATTTTGCTATTGAAAATATTTATAATTTATTGTAATATATCCAAGGTGTATGAAAATGCACTTTTGCGCAGTGGGAAGAATTTTATTCTGTTTGAACCACAGCCTTAAATTTAGAAGGAGGTAAATATATGTCTAAAAAAATCGCAAAAGTTGTTAAGCTTCAACTTCCTGCAGGAGAAGCAAAACCAGGAGCAGCATTAGCAAGTGCTGGTATCGTTATGCCTAAGTTCTGTACTGAATTCAATGAGAAAACAGCAGATAGAAAAGGTGATGTAGTTCCTGTTATTATCACTGCATATGAAGATAAGTCATTTGATTTCGTAATCAAAACAAGTCCTGTTACTAACATGATTAAAAAGGCTTGTAACATCAAGAGTGGATCTAGTAACCCTAAGAAAACAAAAGTTGCTAAGTTATCTAAAGAAGATGCTAGAAAGATTGCTGAATATAAGATGCCAGATTTGAATGCTAACGATATAGATGCAGCAATGAAAATCGTTGCTGGTAGTGCTCGTAGCATGGGCGTAGAAGTAGAAGAATAATTAAAATAAAACAGGTGGAAGGATAAACTCGTCCGTTAGAACCACAAGGAGGATAGAAAGATATGATAAAAAGAGGAAAAAAATATAAGGCAGCAAGTGCTTTAGTAGAAAAGAATAAAGTTTATAGCGCACAAGAAGCTTGTGAACTAGTTAAGAAGACAAGTACAACTAAGTTTGATGCTAGCGTAGATGTAGCTTTCAATTTAAACATTGATACTCGTTATGCTGATCAACAAATTAGAGGTGCTGTAGTATTACCAAATGGTACAGGAAAATCTAAAACTGTATTAGCAATTACTAATAAAACTGAAGAAGCTAAAAATGCTGGAGCAGATTTTGTTGGTGGTAAAGATATGATCGAAAAAATCCAAAAAGAAAACTGGTTTGGATTTGATGTAATCGTAGCTACACCTGATATGATGGGTGAACTAGGTAAGATTGGTAGAATCTTAGGACCTAAAGGATTAATGCCTAACCCTAAGACTGGTACTGTAGCAATGGATATAGCTAAAGCTGTTAAAGATGTTAAAGCTGGTAAAGTTGAATATAGAGCAGATAAAGAAGGAAATATCAATGTTACAATTGGTAGAGTATCTTTTGATGCTAATAAGTTATATGAAAACTTTAAGACTATCTATGATATAGTATTAAAGGCTAGACCTACTGCTGTTAAAGGTAACTATATGAATAGTTTAACTATAACAACTACTATGGGACCTAGTATTAAAGTTGATGTTAACTTCTAATTTAGTTGACAAATATAAAATAAACAATTAAAATAATGATGCTTAATTACCAAAGACAGCAACGGTCGATAGACTTAATAAGGTTGCCGAGGTTAAAATAAACTTGATTTATTTCCTCGTGGTAACACGAGGTTTTTTATTGAATAAGGTAATTGGCTTATTATAAAAAAAAGAAAGAGGAGGTGCACACATAGTGAACAAAAGTGTTTTTGAACAAAAAGAAAACTTAGTAAACGAAGTAAGTGAAGAAATGAAAAATAGTGCTTCTACAATCGTTGTTGAATATCGTGGCTTAACTGTTGATAAGATCAGCGAACTTAGAAGAAATTTAAGAAAAGAAAATGCTTCTATGAAAGTTTACAAGAACACAATTGTTTCTAGAGCTGCTGAAAAAGCTGGCTATAGTGAGTTAAATGGTGAACTTACTGGGCCAAACGCAATTGTATTTTCTAAGGATTCTACAAGTGCTGCTAAACTTTTAACAAAGTTTGCAAAGAAAAATGATGAGCTAGTAGTTAAAGGTGGTATCGTAGAAGGAAAGTATGTAGATGCAAAAGATATGAAGGTTGTAGCTACATTACCTGATAAGTTAGGTATGATTTCTATGTTACTTGGTTGTTTACAAGCTCCAGTTAGAAAATTTGCATGTGCTGTAAAAGCTGTTGCCGATCAAAAAAATTAATTAAAAGAAAGGGGAAATAAAAAATGGCAAAAATTAATACAACTGATTTAATCGCAAGTTTAAAGGAAATGACAATATTAGAATTAAACGATTTAGTTAAAGCAATAGAGGAGGAATTTGGTGTAACTGCTGCTGCTCCAGTAGCTGCTGCAGGTGCTGCTCCAGCTGAAGAAGAAGCTTCAAAAGGACCTAGCGAAGTAACTGTTTACTTAAAGGCTGTTGGTGCTTCTAAGTTAGCTGTTGTTAAAGCTATCCAAGCTATCACTGGTTTAGGACTAGGAGATGCTAAAAAATTAACTGATGTTGTTCCTTCTGTAATTAAAGAAAAAGTTTCACCTGCTGCTGCTGAAGAAGTAAAAGCTAAATTAGTTGAAGCTGGTGCTGAAGTAGAAGTTAAGTAATTTAACTTTAATTAGCGATTATTAAGAGCTCATTGAGCTCTTTTTTTGTTACAATTTATATTAAAATTGTTTAATATATGCTACTATGTTATTGGTTGCAAAGGAGCTGAAGATATGTGGCATTTTACAAATTACGCTAGAGAAATTAATAGAAATGTTGGGAAAACTTTTAGTTCAGAAAAGGCAAAAAAAATTAGAAAGCATTTTATTATATGGGGGATAATTTTAATTATTGTCGGTGTAGCCGGCTTAATTTCTGGATTTGCTGTTATGTTTGATCCTATTAATGATATCATTAAAGATAATTTTAACAATATAGAAAATAACGAAATATCTTCGGGAAATATTATTGTTCATGCTCTTTCTGGATTTTGTTTTATATTTGCGGGTGCTATTGTGTTAGCCATTGGTATTACAATGTTAAGAGCGGGTTTTATGATTGTGGTTGTAGATGTTAGTTCTAAACTAATGGACACAGATGAAAAATGTCCAAAATGTGGTGATCAAATAGATGAAAATGAAATGTTTTGTAGTAAGTGTGGCACACCATTAAAAGTGAAAACTAAATGTCCTAGTTGTGGGGAGCAAAATGAAGTTAGTGATAAATTCTGCAGAAATTGTGGGAAAGAATTATAAAAATATTAATAAAGTCTTTAATTAGACTTTTTTTATTTGTATAATTTTTATGGTGATATCTATGTCTCATTATTTTATAAATGATAATAATTTAAAAAGTGAAAAAAGAAAACTTTATTATAGTTATAATAATGTTTCTTTTGAGTTTTTTAGTGATAATGGTGTGTTTTCTAAAAATGAAATTGATGAAGGTAGTTCTATTCTTTTAGAAAATTATTTAAAAATAGGTAAAAAAGGAAAGACGCTAGATGTTGGAGCAGGTGTAGGTTTACTTGGAATAGTTATTTCTAAGATTAATAATGAAGATGTGGATATGTTAGAAATTAATGAAAGAGCTATTTCTTTGTGTGAAGAAAATATTAAATTAAATAAAACTAATAAATGCAAAGTATATGAAAGTAATCTTTATGAAAAAGCAAGCGATAAATATGATGTAATTATAAGTAATCCACCAATTAGAGCGGGCAAAAAGATAGTTTTTGAAATATTTGACAAAGCATATGATTATTTAAATGATTTTGGAGAATTATGGATTGTTATAAGAAAAAGTCATGGCGCTGATAGTGCTAAAAAAGAGATTGAAAGAGTTTTTGGTAATGCTACTATAGTTAAAAGAGATAGTGGCTTTTATGTTTTGAGAGCAATTAAAAAAATAATTAGTTAAATATTCTATTTAAAGTAAGTAAATAATTTTAAAAATAAATGAAAAGTAAATTGACAGTTGCAAATTATAATGTTAAACTATAATGTCTAATTGTCTTTTTTATGCCCAAAAAAAGACAAAATTGAAAGAGGTGAATGCTGTGGCAATAAACAAAGTTGGCCAAACTGCTGAAAGAAAAGATTTTTCTAAAATTAGTGGTTCATTGCCTATCCCAAACCTTATTGAAGTACAACAAAAATCATATGAATGGTTTATCAATGAGGGAATTATTGATGCATTTAACGACATTTATCCAATCGAAAGTCCTAATGGAAATTTCGTAATGGAATTCGTTAACTGTAGATTCGAGAAGCCTAAGTATGATATCGAACAATGCAGAGATCGTTATCTTACATATGCTTATCCAATGAGAGCTACACTTCGTTTAATCAATAATGAAACTGGAGAAATCAAAGAAAGTGATGTTTTCTTTGGTGAAATGCCTGCGATGAGTGATGCAGGTACTTTTGTCATTAGTGGTAACGAAAAAGTAATAGTATCTCAACTTGCTAGATCTCCTGGTGCTTACTTTAACTATGTAAGAGATGAAAGAACAGGAAAATTATTATCAAATGGCGAAGTACACCCAATTAGAGGTGCTTGGCTAGAATTTGAATCAGATGCACATGATGTTCTTCATGTACGTATTGATAGGGAAAGAAAAATTCCTGCAACTGTTCTTTTGAGAGCTATAGGTTTAGAGAGTAACGATGATATTACTGAACTATTTGGCGAAAGTGTATATTTAAATAACACATTTGAAAAAGATCCAACTAGTAATGCAAGAGAAGCATTAATAGAAATATATACTAAATTAAGACCTGGCGAACCTGCTACTGAAGAAGGTTCTAGAAACTTAATGTTCCAAAAATATTTTGATAAGAAAAGATATGATTTAGCTAAGGCTGGTAGATTTAAAATTAATACTAAACTTAGTGCATACTTTAGATTACAAAATAAAATTGTTGCTGAACACTTAATTGATTCTGAAGGCGAAGTAATTTATGAAAAAGGAACTTTGATGACTAAAGAAAAAGTTGACCATTTAAGAGAAATGGGATTCTTTGAAAAAGGTGCTCATGCTGTTACATTAAATGTAAATAAGAATTTATATTTAAATGGTGAAGGCGAAGATACAGTTAATATAGTTACAGTTTATACTGATGAAACTCAAACTAAAACTATGAAGATTATTGGTAATGACTGTTCATGTGAAGCAAGAAATTTAAATATTCCTGATATTATTGCTACATTCTCATTCTTCTTAAATGCTTTTGATGGTTATTTAATTAACGATGATATTGACCATTTAGGTAATAGAAGAATTAGATCGGTTGGTGAACTTATTCAAAACCAATTTAGAGCAGGATTATCTAAGATGGAAAAGGGAGTTAAGGAAAAGATGTCTATTTCTGAAACATCTACAATTACCCCACAAAGTTTAACTAACATTAGACCTTTAAGCGCTGCTTTAAGAGAATTCTTTGCTTATTCTCAATTAGCACAATTTATGGATCAAACTAACCCATTATCAGAACTTGCTAATAAGAGAAGAATAAGTGCTTTAGGCCCTGGTGGACTTAACAAAGATAGAGCTGGTGTTGAAGTTCGTGATGTTCACTATTCTCATTATGGTAGAATATGCCCTATCGAAACTCCAGAAGGTGCTAATATTGGACTTATTTCTAACTTAGCTACATATGCTAAATTAGATGAAAATGGATTTATTCAAACACCTTATAGAAGAGTTGACAAGAAAACTTGTAAGGTATTAGAAGAGTGCGATTATTTAACTGCAGATCAAGAAAATGATTTTACAGTTGCACAAGCTAATATTAATATGGATAAAGAAGGACATATCCTTGATGAAAGGGTTGTTGCTCGTCATAGAGGAGAAAATATATTAATTAGAAGAGAAGATGTTGATTATGTTGACGTTTCTCCAAAACAATTAATTTCAATTTCAACTTCTTGTATCCCATTCTTAGAGAACGATGATGCTCACCGTGCTTTGATGGCTGCTAACATGCAACGTCAAGCTATACCTCTAGTAAGACCTCAATCTCCATATGTTGGTACAGGTGTTGAAAGAAAAATAGCACACGATTCAGGATCATCATTACAATGTAAAGTTGATGGTACTGTTACTTATGTTGATTCTAAGAAAGTAAAAGTAGAAGCAAAAGATGGTGAACATACTTATAATTTAAAGAAGTTTGCTAGTAGTAACCAAGGAACTTGCTTAAATCAAACTCCTAGTGTTAATGTTGGACAAAAAGTTAAAGCTGGAGATATTTTAGCTGATGGTGCTTCTGTTCAAGATGGCGAATTAGCTTTAGGACAAAATGTTACTGTAGCATTCATGACATGGGATGGATATAACTATGAGGATGCTATCATTATGTCTGATAGATTAGTTAAAGATGATGTTTATACTTCAATTCATATTGAAGATTATAAGATTGAATGTAGAGATACAAAATTAGGACCTGAAGAGATTACAAGAGATGTACCTAATGTTAGTGAAGATGCGAAAGTTAATCTTGATTATCGTGGTATTGTAATTCCAGGTGCTGAAGTAAAGGAAGGAGATATCTTAGTTGGTAAGATTACTCCAAAAGGACAAAGCGAACCTACACCAGAAGAAAAATTGTTGATGGCAATATTTGGCGAAAAGACAAAAGAAGGTAAAGATAAGTCTTTACGTGTTCCTCATGGTGGAGCTGGTATTGTTCTTGATGTTAAATACTTCTCTCGTAAAAATGGTGATGAATTAGAGCCAGGAGTTAACGAGATGATAAGAGTATATGTTGCTCAAAAACGTAAAATATCTGAAGGAGATAAGATGGCTGGACGTCACGGTAACAAAGGTGTTATCTCACGTATTATGCCTCAAGAAGATATGCCATTCTTACCTGATGGTACTCCTGTTGATATCATGCTTAACCCACTAGGTGTTCCTTCTCGTATGAATATTGGACAAGTTCTAGAGATGCACTTAGGTTATGCTGCTATGAAACTTGGAATGAAAATAGCTACTCCAGTATTTGATGGTGTTAAAGATGAAGACCTTAAGAAGATGATGAAAGATGCTGGTATTGCTGAAGATGGTAAAACAATTCTTTATGATGGAAGAACTGGAGAACCATTTGATGCTAGAATTTCAGTTGGTGTTATGTACATGTTAAAGTTAGCTCACATGGTTGATGATAAGTTACATGCACGTGCTACTGGACCTTATTCATTAGTTACTCAACAACCTTTAGGTGGTAAAGCACAAAATGGTGGGCAAAGATTTGGTGAAATGGAAGTTTGGGCATTAGAGGCATATGGTGCTGCTCATACATTACAAGAAATGTTAACTATTAAATCAGATGATGTAATAGGAAGAGTTAAAACATACGAAGCTATCATAAAAGGTAAATCTTTACCAAAACCTGGTGTTCCTGAATCATTTAAGGTATTACAAAAAGAATTACAAGCTCTTGCAATTGATATTACAGTTTATGATGTAGATGGTGAAGTAATTGATATGAAAGCATCTACAAAATATCAAGAAAGAGAAGAAAGAAGATTAGCAGATACAATTAAAGAACAATTCTCAGATTTCGTTGCTGTTGATGATGAAGCTGAAATGGCAGACGACTTCGATGAGGATTACGAGTAAGGGAGGAAAGAAAATGGCTACAGTTATGGATGTAAATCGTTATGCAGCAGTTAAGGTAGGACTTGCTTCTCCTGAAAAAATTAGAGAATGGTCTTATGGTGAAGTTAAAAAAGCAGAGACTATTAACTATCGTTCACAAAAGCCTGAATTAGATGGATTATTCTGTGAAAGAATATTTGGACCTAGTAAAGATTATGAATGTCATTGTGGTAAATATAAGAAAATTCGTTTCCAAGGAATGGTATGTGAAAAGTGTGGCGTTGAAATAACTTCTAAGAGTGTTAGAAGAGAAAGAATGGGACATATTGAACTTGCTACTCCAGTTGCTCATATATGGTATATCAAGGGTATTTCTCCTAAAATGGGATTAGTACTTGATATACCTGCTAAGCAAGTAGAAGAAGTAATTTACTTCATGTCACAAGTAGTTCTTGACCCAGGTACATGTAAACATTTAAATAAAGGTGATGTATTAGATGAAAAGACTGCTAGAGAAAGATTTAGCGTTATAATTGGTGAAATTCTAGAAAAGTTAGATCCAGAATCATATGAATATACATATGGTAACTCTTTACTTGAAAGAATTAATAATCCTAAAGAACCATTTGAATTTAGTAATAATGCAAACTTTATTAGTGATTTCACTGGTGCTAAATTTGGTGTTGGTGCTGAAGCTATTCAAACATTATTACATGATTTAGATATAGAAGCAGAATTTAATAAGATTAAAGCAGAGTTAAAAGAAACTCAAGGCGATAAGAATCAAAAAAGAGTTAAATTATTAAAGAGACTAGAAGTTATTAATGCTTTTAGACAATCTGAAAATAAACCTGAATGGATGATTCTTACTGCACTTCCAGTTATCCCACCTGATTTAAGACCATTACTTCAACTTGATGGTGGTAGATTAGCTGCTAGTGACTTAAATGACTTATATAGAAGAGTTATTTCTCGTAATATAAGATTAAAGAAATTACAAGATATGAATGCACCTACAGTTATTTTAAATAACGAAAAAAGAATGCTTCAAGAAGCAGTAGATGCATTAATTGATAATGGTAGAAAGAATAAACCTGTTACTGGAGCTGGAGGTAGAGCATTAAAATCTTTATCTCACTCATTAAAAGGTAAACAAGGTAGATTCCGTCAACACTTATTAGGTAAGAGAGTTGACTATTCTGGACGTAGTGTTATTGCTGTTGGACCAGATTTAAAAATGTATCAATGTGGATTACCTAGAGAAATGGCAGTTCAATTATTTAGACCTTTCATTGCTTGTGAAATGATTAAAAGAGGAATTGTTGATTCTCATAAGAAAGCAGATAAATTAATTGATAAAATGGATGATAGAATTTGGGATGTAGTACAAGCTGTAAGTAAAGAACATCCAGTATTACTTAACCGTGCTCCTACTCTTCACAGATTATCAATTCAAGCATTTGAACCTAAACTAGTGGAAGGTAAAGCAATAAGACTTCACCCACTTGTATGTAGTGCGTTCAACGCCGACTTCGATGGAGACCAAATGGCAGTTCACGTTCCTTTAAGTGAAGAAGCAAAAACAGAATCTAGAGTATTAATGCTAGCTTCTAATAATATCCTTTCACCTAAGGATGGAACACCTATCGTTTCTCCTTCACAAGATATGATTTTAGGTATGTATTATTTAACTAAAGAATTCAATGCTGAGGATTTCTTAAATATGGCGAAGAATTTTGAAGAAAAAGGCGATTTAAAGATGGCTGAAGATTATAAATATTTTGCTGAATGTGATGGTAAAGTATTTAAAGATGAAGATGCTGTTATGTTAGCTTATAATACTAACCAAATTCATGCTCATAATAGAATTGCTATTAAAATAGCTAATATGAAAAAACCTTGTTTCCGTAACTATAATCAAGAAGATTATTTAGTAACTAGTGTTGGTAAAGTAATATTTAATACTATTTTCCCAACTGATTATCAATATTTAAATGAATTTGATGCAGCTAGTTTAACAAAGATGAATGATAAATACATTGTTAAGAAAGGTACTAACATTAAGGAATATATTGAAAATATGCCTGTTGGAAAACCTTGTAAGAAGAACCAATATGGTCCTATTATTAGTGATGTATTTAATAAATTCAAAACTATGGAAACTTCTAAGATGATGGATAGAATGAAAGATTTAGGATTTAAATATTCTACTAAATCTGGAATTACTATTTCTATTAATGATATTAAAGTTGTCCCTGAAAAAGCAGCTATTCTTGCAGAAGCAGATAAAGTTGTTGATAAGACAAATGCTATGTTTGAAAAAGGTTTACTTGATGAAAAAGGTAGATACGAAGCTGTTATTAAGAAATGGGAAGAAGTTAATAAGCAAGTTAGTAAATGTGTTGAAGCTCAATTTGAAGCTGATAAGTATAACCCACTATGCGATATTTCAAATTCTGGTGCCCGTGGTAGTATCAAGAACTTCTCTCAAGTATGTGGTATGAGAGGACCTATGGCTAACACTACTGGTCAAACTATTGAAATCCCTATCAAATCTTCATTTAGAGAAGGTTTAACTGTATCTGAGTTCTTTATTTCAACTCACGGTGCTAGAAAGGGTAATACCGATACTGCATTAAAGACAGCAGATGCAGGTTACTTAACAAGAAGACTTATCGATGTATCTCATGATATTATTGTTAATGAAGAAGATTGTGGTTGTGATGCTGGTACAATGGTATCTGATATCATAAATGAAAAAGAAAATACAGTTATTTCTTCTTTACAAAACAGATTATATGGTAGAACTTCTATGCGTGATGTAGTTAATCCAAATACTGGAGAAATCATTGTACACGCTAATGAATTAATTAGTGCAGCTAAAGCTAAAGAAATAGTAGATGCTGGTATTAAAGAAGTAGAAATTAGAACATTATTTACTTGTAAATGTGATCATGGTGTTTGTAGAAAATGTTATGGTCTTAACTTAGCAACTGGTAATGAAGTAGAAATTGGTGAAGCTGTAGGTGTTATGGCTGCTCAATCTATAGGTGAACGTGGTACTCAATTAACCATGAGAACATTCCATACTGGTGGTGTTGCTGGTGCCGATATCACTCAAGGTTTACCTCGTATTCAAGAATTAGTAGAGTCTCGTAATCCTAAAGGAGAAGCTTTAATTAGTGAAATTAGTGGTGAAATCTTAGAAATCATTGAAAACGGTGGAAGAAGCGAAATCGTTGTTGCTAACAAGTATGATAAGAAAACATATATGACTAATTTTGGTTCTAAAGTTATTGTAAAAGTTGGAGATAAAGTAAAGAATGGTCAACAATTAACTGATGGTAGTATTAATCCTAAACAATTACTTGAAGTCAGTGATGTTAAGGCTGTTCAAAGATACATTCTTAAAGAAATTAAGAAAGTATATAAATTACAAGGTGATGAAATTTCAGATAAGCACGTTGAAGTAATCGTACGTCAAATGCTTAGAAAGATGACAGTTCTTGAATCAGGTGATAGTGATTTATTACCAGGTACTAGAATTGATATCAATGAATTCACTAGAGTTAATAAAGAAGTATTACTTAGAGGTGGAAGACCTGCTGTTGCAAGACCTATGATTTTAGGTATTACTAAGGCAAGTTTAGAGACTGATTCATTCTTATCTAGTGCATCATTCCAAGAAACAAATAGAATGTTAACAGATGCGGTTATAAAGGGCAAATATGACTACTTGAAGGGATTAAAAGAAAATGTTATCGTAGGTAAATTAATACCTGCTGGTACTGGTCTTGCAATTCATCAAGATGTAGCTGATGACATTGAAATAGATGATGATTTAACTTTGTTAGATTAATCAAATATATATTAGGAGCCTTTAAGGCTCCTTTTTTTCTACAAAAAACGCAAAAAAGAAAAGCAAGGAATTGAACTTTTGCTAATAAAAAGGTACTATTTTAATAGAGGTGATTTTTTATGAAAAAAGTCATTAAATACTTTTTTATATTCTTGTTTAGTGCTTTTATCATGTTACTTGTATCAAATAACGAGGTAAGCGCTAACTATGATCCAAGCAAAAATTATACAACAATATCAGTTACTAATGAGGGTGTTACAATAACTGTTCATTATCAAAGAGGTTTTGAAAATGTGGCATCTACTGGATCAGATCCTAATACAGCTACCTATATGTGGTGTAAAAGTAATCAAAATTATGATCTTTCTAAACGTTGTACTGATGGAACAGTAGTTAAGTTTGTTGAAAAAAGTGGAGGTAATACTCTTAAAGATCATAATATAGCTAAAGGTGATTCTAGTTATGTTGATAATAATGTTACAACAGTTAGTTACTTTGTTTCTAAAGATAATGATCCTTTTTTATCTAAACTACGTAATACTGTTAGTAATGCTTCAGATACAGATTATTATTATACTATTTTTGTTACAGCTTATTATTGCCAATATAGAAATTCTGATGGACAAGGCAGTTATTCTACTTGTAAAATATGGGATGCAGAAAATGAAGAAGATCGTTATATTACTAGATTAAACATAAATATCTATAATTTATTATCAGATACTAATTATGACAATATTGAAGATAAAGGAATTAAAACTGTTATCCAACAAATAACTGATATTACTTATAATATTGTTTTACCTGTTATATGGGCTTTATTAGGAGTTCTATTAATAGTTAAGGCTTCTGTTGTTGGTGCTCAAATTGTTAAAGCTGCTGATGAACCACAAGTTAGACAAGAAAAAATTGGTTCGCTTAAATGGTTCGTTATTGGTATTGCAATAGCTTATGGTGCTACTGGAGTTATTAAACTATTAGAAAATGTCATCAAAAAGGCGTTAAAGATGTAGGAGGATAGGACCATGAAAAAGAAAAGTTTATTATTTTTAATTTTATCTTTCCTATGTATAGGATTAGTATCAGGTTGTGGCGAGGAAAAATTCTCTATTACTACAGAAGTAGAAGATAGTGAAGCTGGTTATGCGACTGGTGGAGGAAACTATGTAAAAGGTAGTACAGTTAATTTAAGAGTTTATGTTAATGCAGGGTGTACATTAAGTGGAATAGATTTTACTAAAAAAGATGGTTCCTTAACAGAAAGAGTTAATGGAATAGAAGATTCACCTGATAAATCATATAAATACTATGATTTTGCAGTTACTGATGATACTATAGGAAATTATAAAGCTATTTTTGATTGTAGTAAAACTAATACTACTAATAAAGGATCAAGTACAGCAAAAAATAGAGTTAAGTTTTATATAGTAAAAATGGAAGGAACTAATCAAAAAGATTCTGATCCATTTGGTTTAAGAACTGATGCATCAAGTAGTGATGTTCCTTATGTTGAAGTTGCTAATAATGCTTTAATAGGGGAAATAAAAAATTCAAGTGGTACTGTAATTACAACAAATATAAGAAATGTTCCAAAGTATCAAAATCAAAAATTTACTTGGTATAAATGTAATTCTTTTGAAAATTATAATACTCCTGTTGAAAAAGATAAGTTTGATTCATTAACTATGAAGATTAGTGCAAATACTAATTTATGTGGATTTGGTACAGAAAAAAAAGATGCAGAAGAAGTTAAAGAAGGTATAAAATCTTTTGTTAATAATTCAAAGGGTATGGTTGTTACATCTGGAGAATATAGCGCTCATGTTAAAAATCTATTTAATATATTAACTCCAGATTCTAAAAATAGAACTTATATTAAAATATTTACTAATGGTAAAAATGAAAAAATAAAAGGACTTTATTCTGCTGGTACTTATTATGAATATACAGAAATTAAAGATAAAGATGGAAATGTTACGTCAACAAAAGTTACTTCGCTTGAAATCATGAAAGAAAATAATAAGGAGTATGTAAATGTTGCAGGTATAGAGTTAAAAAGTATTTCTGATTTATATAAGTATATAAAATTAATGGATTTAAATGTAACAAGTGCAATAAAAGACTCTACTAGTAGCAAAGGTATTGTTTATAAGGTAAATAATGGAGAATACTTTATTACTATTGATGCTGGTGGGCAAGTTGTAGAATACAAAGATAGTAATAATGACACTTACACTATTAAATATGTTGAATCATTTACTGAAACTTCTGTTGCAAAGCCTAAAGATACTTATATAATACAATTAAGTTCTAATAATACAGTGTTAAATGAACAATTAAATAAAATTAGCAAAAATTACGATACTGCTATTAAGATTTCTCAAGGTTATGGTGAAACAATACAAAAGCAATTAGCTAGGAGTGAAGAGTTACAAGAAAAATTAAAAATTTATTCTTATACTTGGAAGGTGTTGAATGACGGTGATGTTTGTAGTAAAGATGCTAAATCAATAGCAGATGCTCCTGAGTATATTGAAGAAACTTTAAGATTATGTGCATATGTTCCAGAAAATAGTATGTCTATTATAGAAATGAATGATTATTTAAACAAAATACAAACTTTTGATACAAATATAAAAATTACTTATTTAGGTGATGATCACATAATAAAGACATATACTAATAAGAATTTTGATTCTACTGATGAAATAGATTCTGTAACAGTTAAACTATTTGGAGATTTAAAAAATATTGCTAATACATTTACTTCATTTAGTTATAATGAGTCATCAGATAGTTATGTAATTAATGTAGGTTCTACTTCTTTAACTGTTAAGTTTGGTGATGTAGTTAATGGAACTAGAACAATTGAAAAGATTGATTACCGCGCTGAAGATGGAATGAAATATATATATGCATTTAGTAATTTTACTTTTAAATAATTAAAAATTTTATAAATATATGAAATTAGCTAGTAATAAATACTAGCTTTTTCATTTGGAAATTCATTTGAAATAATAAACATAATTCTTTAGAATTATTGGAAATAATTATCTAATGAATTAAAATTATAGTAAGGAAGTGTGAGGAGATGAGTATTATGAGAAATGAAAACATCAAATTACATTCTAATATTATGAAGATATTTAAGTATCTTGTTTTTGTGTTTGCTTTTTTTCTTATAGGAGTAAAAGTAAGTTCTATAAATATAAAAGCTACTGATTATACATATTTATTTTCTTTAAATGATGGAAGTGCATTGATATCAGACAAATCAGATTACAATTCAAGGTTAGGATGGAGAAAGCCTGAAAAATATGAAGGTTCTAACCTTACTGATTATGCTGACAGAGTAACTGTTTCTGATGATAGTATAAAACTTAGAATTGTTCAAGCAACAAATAGTAATCCTTCTACTACAACTATTTATAGACATTTTTATGCGAATGGTTCTAGTAAAAGTTCTAGAGCTAGAAGTATGATTTTCTTTTGCAAAAAAGGTTACCTATTTAAAGGCGACTCAACAGAAGATGATAAAAATTGTACAAAAAGAGTGCCAGTAACTATAGACAATTTTAAAAGTGAAAATTATGAAATTACAATATATTCTAACGGTAAAATAACAGCCTATTATAATACTGATAAATGTACCAGTAGTTTTATTTGGTGCACTGGATATAATGAGTATAAGACTATAACAATTACTGAAAATATGTATACTGATTCTAATTTTGGATTTTCTACAATTTATAATGATGTTTATAAAAAAGGATTTAATGTGTATGTGGCTAGTGATGCTGACAAAACTGGAGCAGGGAGAATAATAGTTTATAATTATAATGGGGGATTTTTATATTGGAATTATGAATATGATGGTAATCTTACAGATACAACAGTTTGTGCATATAATGGTTCTTATTGTACAAATCAAACTGTCAAACAAACAGATTGGGCTAAGTCTCATAATGTAACTATCACGTATAGTGGAGCTAAAAAAGCAGAATATTGTATTGGCAGTGGACATCCAAGTGAAGACTACGATTGTGGAGGAAATAGAAATGGGTGGAAAGAATTCACATCGAATGGAAAAATAACTGTTGGAACTACAGGCTATGTATATTTGAAATTTGATTCTAAAACATTTTATGTTGAGAAAGATAAAAATGCAATTTTATTTAGAGTAGATAAAACAGCACCTACTATATCTTATACAGAACCATCACTTGCAACTAATGAATATGTGACTTCATGGGCAAAATCACACTCTGTAAGCGGAATATCTGTTACAGATTCACATAGTGGAGTAAAATCAAAACAATATTGTTGGTGGAGCACTTCATCAACAACTAGTCCACCAGATAAAGATGACTGCTGGAAACCTATAAGTGGTACAAGTGTATCAAATGATAATTCTATGACAGGAACTTATTATCTTTATTTACGTGCAGAAGACAATGCAGGTAATGTAGCGACGAAAGTTGTTTCGGTTACTATACAAAATTGTTCTAGTTCAGGAAAAGTACCAGGTAAAGACATTTATTATGAGACTATATTAGGACTAAAATGCACTACTGTGGAATCATATGTTAATTTTAAAATTGACAATAAGGCACCAAATAAACTGGATTTTGTAATAGATGAAAGTGAGCCAAGTAAAAAGAATGCATCTGCAAAGTCACATATAGTAAAAATAGTAGCAAGTGATGAGCATTCAGGAATGTCAAAAATATCGTATTGTTGGGGAACGAGCAATAAATTATGCGATTTGGTTTCGTGGAAGGATTATTCTAGTGTTAAAAAAGCAAATGAAGATTTGGTAACAGATCAAATACTATTAGGCTTGAAACATACAGGAACAGCATATTTAACAGCTATAGCGTATGACAATGTAGAAGAAAATAAGAAAAATTCAACATCTAGTTCAATTGAATTAATATTTGATAATACAGCACCGACAGTGGATTTTAAAGAATCCATTAATAAAACATATATAGATGATTGGCATAAAAAAGCAACACTAAAAATATTAGTAGAAGATAAACCAAGTGGAATATTACAAATAGAATATTGCTTTGTAGAAAACGCATCAGAAGAATGTTCATCATTAATTAGATTAGAAACAAACTCAGCGGTTAATGTAAAAGAGTTTTATATACCTTCACCACAAGAAAGTGGAAGATTTTATTTAAAAGTAAAAACATATGATAGGACATATGAAGGGCCAAATACAGAAACATACACAAGTGCTTATCAAATTAAAATAGATGTTGATAAACCATATTTAAAACCATCATTTAATATAAGTTATGATGGATCATGGGCATATAATCATAAAATTACATTTACACTAAATGATGATGATAGTAAAGTATCAAGTGCATATTATTGTTTCAAGAAAAGCAATGAAGATGGATCATATAATAGTAGTGCACCATGTATAGGAAAAGTATCAATAGGTTCAGGAAACCATATAGTAAGTACAGAAAAATTAGAAAGTGGACGATATTACTTATATGTGTATGCAATAGATAGTAACATAGATACAAAAAATGATTTTGATACACATACAGAAAATGTAATAAAAGTAGATAAAACAAAACCAGAGATAGTATTTGATAAAATAACATATGATGGAAAATGGGCATATGATCATGAAATAACAATATCAGTATCTGATGCACATAGTGGAGTATCAAGTGCAAGTTATTGCTTTAAGGTAAGTAATAAAGATGGAACATATAATAGCAGTGCACCATGTATAGGAAATATGAAAGCAGTAGCAAATCCAGTAAAGACAGACCAATTAGGAAGTGAAATATATTATTTATATGTATATGCAGAAGATAGCAATGCAGATAGGAAAAACTCATATTCGACACATACAGAAAATGTAATAAAAGTAGATAAAACAAAACCAGAGATAGTATTTGATAAAATAACATATGATGGAAAATGGGCATATGATCATGAAATAACAATATCAGTATCTGATGCACATAGTGGAGTATCAAGTGCAAGTTATTGCTTTAAGGTAAGTAATAAAGATGGAACATATAATAGCAGTGCACCATGTATAGGAAATATGAAAGCAGTAGCAAATCCAGTAAAGACAGACCAATTAGGAAGTGAAATATATTATTTATATGTATATGCAGAAGATAGCAATGTAGATTATAAAAATAAATTTTATAAACATACAGAAAATGTAATAAAAGTAGATAAAACAAAACCAACGATAGAGTTTACTAAAATAACATACAATGGATTATGGGCATATGATCATGAAATAACAATATCAGTATCTGATGCACATAGTGGAGTATCAAATGCTTATTATTGTTTCAAGAAAAGCAATGAAGATGGAACATACAATAGTAGTGCATCATGTATAGGAAATATGAAAACAGTATCAAAGCCAGTAAGCACAAGAGAATTAGGAAGTGGAAGATATTATTTATATGTATATGCGGAAGATAGCAATGCAGATACGAAAAACTCACGTGCAGTATATACAGCAAATGTAATAAAAGTAGATAAAACATCTCCAGTTATAGAATTTATCAGAATAACAGAAGATGGTAAATGGGCAAAAGATCATAATGTGGTAGTAAAAGTAAGTGATGCACATAGTGGATTAAGTGAAATACAATATAAATGGTGTGAAGTTGGTGTGACAAAGGAATTATGTGAGAATGATGAAAGAGCATGGTATATAGTAAGTAAGATAAATAATGAATATCCAAATGGAGATTATGAGATAAGTAGTGTAGATAATGCAGATACAAAGGGTAAATTAGATGGTGGTTATTATTTATTAGTAAAAGCAGCAGATGATAATGCAGATATAAAAAATAGTAATTCACTAAATACAAAAGAAATAAAATTTGATAATACAGCACCAATATTATTAAATATAAATAACAAAGAATTGAAGAATATTGAAAATAATAAATTACTAGTAAAAGCATGGGATGAACATACAAGTGTAGGTAAAGTACAAATAAGTTGGGGAACAGAGATTAAAGATGTAGAGATGTCAAAGGATGCCAATGGTAATTATGTATATGAATTTCCAAAAGAAGTAGAAGGAACAATAAAAGTAACTCTTACATTAATAGATATCTTAGGAAATAAAGATATTAAGGAATATGAAATAGAAGTAGATACAGTATCGATAATAGCAAAGGATAAAGATGATAATAAGTTAGTAACAGTACCAAACTTATCAATAAGAAGACCAAGTAGAGTAGAGAATAAGGTAAACTATGAAATAGAAGAAATGGTTGACATAGAAGTAGAAGAAGATAAGGCAATAGTTGTAGTAAGTGAAGAAGTAGAGAATATTGAAGTTAGTGTAAATGAAGAAGAGTATAAGAAATTAGATAATAAGGTGATAGAGTTAGCTAATAGTGAAGTATGTGTAATAAGTATTAAGTTTAGTTATGCAAATGAGGAGTTAAAGAAATTATTTGTTTTAAATAAGAAATTAAATAAATGGTATATTGAAAAGTAAAATAATGTGATTTAGTAAATGAGTAGAGCAATATATTTATAAATATTGTTCTACTTTTTATTTGTAAATAAACTTCTAGTTATATTTAAAAAATAATTGAAATATGTTAATCTAAAATAGTATGAGGTGAGAGTATGCGTATTAACAAAAAGAAAACATATAAAATTATAATAATTTGTTTTTTAGTTATGGCTATAATTCTTCCATTTATTATTTATTCTTGTAGTAGTAATAATGTAGATAATACTGAAATGAAAGCTAATAAATATACTATGGATGCTGTTATTGATGATTATGGTGATATGCATGTTGTTGAAAGAATTAATATCGTGAATAATGCAAATGATAACAATTATTTTTATAGAGAGATTGCTTATAATAAGAATAATATGTTTGGAAATAGTTACAACAATAAAGCTTCATTAAAAGATGTAAAATTTGTAGTAGAGGAAAATAATGCTGTTGTGTATGATAGTAGTGATTCAAGTTATTATGATTATCCTAAACATTTTGCGGGTTTTTCTTTTAATAATGATAAAGATGAAAGAGGAGATTATATTAGATGTGAAAATAGTCAAAAAAACTGTGATATGATTTTCTATTATCATAAATCAGGTTTTGCTAAAGAGATGACTTTTATATATGAATATACAATTAAAGGAGTTATTACTCAATATAAAGATATAAGTGAATTAAACTGGGTCATGTTAGATTATCAACCTATTAAAGTTAAAAATGTTACTATTAATATTACATTACCTAATGGTGATTATAATATTGAAAATATGAAAACTTTTTTCCATGGTTCTAATGTAGCAAATAGAGAATTTGTTGGAAATAATAAGATTAAGATTACTGCTGATAGTATGGTTAGTGATGAGCAAATAGAAGTAAGGTTATTATTAAATAATGATATATTTAGTAATGTTAGAAGTGAAAATAAAGTTAATATTAATGCATTAAATAGTATACTAAATTTTGAAAATGATCAAATTACAAAAGCTAATTTAAAGTATAGAGTGGGGTATATTGGAGTAATTATTATATTTGTAATTTTCTTAGTTTTAATTGGATTAATGACTTTTAGATGTTATAAAAAATATGATAAAGAATTTCCAACTGACTTTATGAATGATTATCATATGGAATTGCCTGCAGAATATTCGCCTGCTGTTATGAGCTATTTATATAAATTTAGAGAAATAGATGATGATGACTTGAGTGCTACTTTGTTAGATTTAGTAAGAAGAAAATACTTAATATTAGATGATAATAATTCAGGGATTAATGATAAGAATCCTAACTATATAATTAAATTGAATACAGAAAAAGATCAAGGTGATTTATTAGAGTATGAAAAATTCTTGATTAAATGGTTTATTGAAGATATAGGTAGTGATAATCAAGTAAGCGCTAATCAAATTAAAAGCTATTGTGATAGTGTGTCTGGGGCTGAAGAGTATAAGAGAAATAGTGTTAGATGGAATAGCTTAGTAGCAAAAGAAGGAAAAAAATATAAGTTTTTTGATGAAACTATTAAATCTGCTAAGATAAAATATAGCAATATAGGAACTTTGTTAATAATATGTTCATTTGTGTTTCTTTCACTTATTTCTAGTTATAGTGGCTACATTTTAGGTTATTCATTAATGGCTAGTGTACTACTTGTTGGTGTATCATTTGTATTATATGTTAATAGCTTTGATAGAAGAAGTAAATCTGGAAATGAAGATTTTGTTAGATGGAGAGCATTTAAAAAGTTCTTAGAAGATTTTTCTAACTTTAAAGAATATCCTGTAACATCAATTATACTTTGGGAGCATTACTTAGTATATGCTACTAGTTTTGGTATAGCGGATAAGGTAATGGAACAATTAAAACTAAAATTAGATTTAAATGATATTACTGAACAAACAACATTTGTAACTTATTTTGGGTATTATCATCCTATTAACTGTATTAATAGTTCAGTTAGAGGAATGAGAACTGCTTATATGGCAACTATTGCTAAACAAACTGCTCAAAGAGTAGGTGGTGGAAGCGGACGTAGTGGAGGCTTCAGTGGTGGTTCTTCATTTGGCGGAGGTGGAGGTTCCTTTGGTGGGGGACATCGTTAATAAAAAATGTATTATATAGTATTGAGAGGAGTAAATAATTAAGATGAGATTAATGTTTGTAGCAACTGAATGTGCACCGTTTATTAAAACTGGAGGACTTGCAGATGTAATTGGTGCTTTACCAGTATATTTAAAAGAAAAATTAGAAGATGAAATAGTAGTTATTCCTTTATTTAAAAAAGTAAAAGAAAAATATTTCGATAAAATGTCATATGTTGGAGAAGTTTATTTTTCTATGTCTTGGAGAAAACAAATGGCAAAAATTTATACTTTAGAAATGAATGATGTTAAATATTATTTTGTAGAAAATGATTATTATTTTTATAGAGATAGTATTTATGGTGGTTATGATGAGATTGAAAGATTTGCCTTTTTTAACTTTGCAAGTTTAGAGTTATTGAAATTAGTTGATTATCATCCTGATATTATTCATGTACATGATTGGCAAACTGCAATGATTCCAGTATTATATAAAGAAAAGTATCGTTATGAAAAGGGCTTTGATCACATTAGAACAATGCTAACTATTCATAATCCAGCTTTCCAAGGATTTTGTCAAAGAGAGGCATTAGGAAATTTATTTAATTTACCTTATTATTTATATGATAATGGTGCAGCTAGATTTGGCGATTGTGTATCTACTTTAAAAGCAGGTATCGTTTATAGTGATTATTTATCTACTGTTAGCCCTACTAATGCTAAAGAATTATTAAAGGGTGATTATGCTTATGGATTAGAATCAGTTTTAAAATATCGTAAGGATGATTTCTTTGGTATTTTAAATGGCTTAGATTATGTTGAAAATAACCCTGCTAAAGATAAATTATTAGCTACTACATATACATTTAATACAATTGAAAAGAAATTAATAAATAAAGAAGCACTTCAAAAACAATTTTGTATAGAAGTTAATCCTAATAAAATGTTACTTGGAGTTGTATCAAGATTAACCCCACAAAAAGGAATTAATTTAATTACAAATAGCATTCCTTGGATGGTAAAAAATAATATGCAAGTAGTGATACTTGGAACAGGAGATAGTGAACTTGAAAAAGCAGTTCAGTATTATCGCGATACATATCCTAATGATGTTGGTGTATATCTTGGATTTTCTAATGAATTAGCACATAAAGTATATGGTGGATGTGATATGTTTTTAATGCCATCTTTATATGAACCCTGTGGACTTTCTCAAATGATTTCTCAAAGATATGGTACTGTTCCTTTAGTTAGAGAAGTTGGTGGATTGAAGGATAGTGTAGAACCATACAATGAATATACTAAGACAGGTACAGGTTTCTCATTTACACATCATAGTGGTGAAGATTTAAGAAAAATGCTTTATTATGCTTCAACATTCTATTTCAATAAAAAAGATGAGTGGATGTCTATAGTAGAACAATGTATGAAAAAAAATAATAGTTGGACTAAATCTGCTGCAGAATACTTGAAAGTTTATAATAATTTGTTAAAATATAAATAGTCGTGAATAATCCTTGTTATTAAATTATTTAATAATGGGGGTATGAGTGTGAATAAGAATTTAATTAAAGATTTATTGATTTTTGTATTTAGTTTTGTTTTATATTATATTTTTGGTACAGGTTTAATATATTTGATATTAAAGGCTATTTATAATGCGAATAATAGCCTTTTTCCATCATATATAAATGATGAAAGTTTTAGGGAAAGAGGATTATCAAATATAGCGCAATTAATAAGTTCAATTATAATATTAGTTTTAATTGTGATTATTTATTTTAAAGATTTAAAAGGACATTTTAATTTCTTTAAGAGCTACAAATTGGTATTTAAAACTTTAGGGTATGCTTTATTTGTATATTTTGTTACTATTTGCTATAACTTATTTTTGCCTCTTGCTGGAGGAACTGGTGAAGATGGTAGTAATGTTGCGTTAATAAAATCATCTATGAAGAATCAGTTTTTTATAATGTTAGTGCTTGTTGTGATTATAGGACCAATAATTGAAGAGTTACTATTTAGATTTATTCCTTTTAAAGCATTAAAAAATAAAATACCTGGATGGAGTTTGATTTTGATTACTACTGTTTTGTTTACTATTCCACATATGTTATCTTTGTTTAAAAGTAATGATTTAAGAGGAGATATACTAGCTTTACCTAAATACTTAATTATTGGGTGTATGATAGGAAGTTACTATTATAAAAATAATGAAATAGGGAGGTCTATTTTAATACATATGGTGTATAATATAATATCATTTGTATTAATGAGTATTTCATTATCATTAATCTAGAAAGGGATGTTTTATGGAAAGAGAGTATTTAGTAAAAAATTCTAGTGTTGCTATTAAGGGTGGATTAAATGGAATAGTTGGCTCTACTATTTATAGTATCCTTTTATCTTTGTTAGTATCTATAATATTGACAGTTTCTATATCTAGCGCTAATCCTGGTGCTAGTGAAGAAATTTTACAAGCATTGTTTAATGAAAAATATGCAGCATTTCCATATTCTTTAGTTATTTCAATTGTTGCTAATATTATTACATTTGTAATATTTGTTCTTATTATAGGAAAAGAACAAATTATAATTATGCTAAAGAATATATTTACTTTTAAAGCATTAAAGTATGGTTTAATAACTGGATTATGTTTAATTGCTTTTTCAATGATTTACAATCTAACTATTACTTCAATATTTAACTTAAATGGTGGCGGAAATGCTAATCAAGAAGGTGTTACTTCTTTAATTGTTAGTAATCCAATTTTAGGATTTATATCAGTTGTTGTGGTAGCTCCAATTGTTGAAGAATTAACTTATAGATATTGCTTGTTTGGAGAAGTTAGTAAAAAGAAAAAATGGCTTGGTTATGTAATATCAGGATTAGTATTTATGGCAATGCATTCTATATCATCTTTAAGTGCAGCTGGTGGATTTAACAAAGCTTTTGCGCAAGAATTAATATATTTACCACCATATTTATTTTCTGGACTAGCTTTGTGTTATGCATATGATAAATCAGGTTATTTAGGATCTGGAATTTGTGCTCATTTATTCAATAATTTACTTTCTTTTATGATGGTAGTTTTATTGTAAACAGGGTATAATAGTAATGGAGGAATTAAAAATGAGTGAGATAGTAATAAAAAGTGAAGAAGAATTTAATAATATAATAGAAAAAGGAGTTACATTAGTTGATTTTTTTGCTGTATGGTGTGGTCCTTGCAAAATGCTTGCTCCTATTATTGAAGAAATATCAGAAGAATATAACGAGAAAATTAAAGTTTGTAAAGTTGATGTAGATGAAGTTGATTCATTAGCTTATAAATATGGTATTAGATCAATTCCTACACTTATATATTTTAAAGATGGAAAAGTAAAAGATGCAGCAGTAGGTTTTCAAGACAAGAAAACTATTATTTCAACAATAGATAAATATTTATAAAATTTAATAGATTTTTAAAAAAACTTATAATTTTTAGAAAGAAACTTTTTATTTTTGAAAAGAAAGTTTCTTTTTTTAATATAGTCTTTGTTTCTTCTTTATTAACTTCTTTTATAGAAATCATTTCATTATATGTTTTAACTATTAATTTTATAATTGTTGAGTCAGTTAACTCATATGTAATAGTATAAGAACCTATGGCATAATAATTTGGAGTATATGTGTCTTCAATTAAAATATATTCTTCATTAATGTTTACTAATGTACTTATTTCTTCGATGGTTAATAGATTAGATGTTGGTAAATAAAGTGTTAATTCATTTAAATTAAGCAATTTATCTACGATATCAATTTTTATTTTTAATGGCGCGCTTCTATTATTAGATTTATCAACAGAATATAAAGAAAGATAATATGTACCTAATTCAACTTTTTCATTATAAGTATTATCATCTCCAATTAGAATTTCTAAATCTAAGTCAATGTTATCTTTTACTTTATATTCAAGTAAAATGTTATTAATGCTAGGTTTATCTTTTAATAAATATGATAAAGATGATGGGCCAATTATTGTAGGTGGAATATCATCTATATTAGTGATTTTTATTTTAAATATTTCACTTACATTAGATGATGAATCACTAGCTTGAAAGAAAATATAATACGTTCCTAGTTTATTTATGTTAGTGGTATAAGAATCATCTATTATTTCTAATTTATGAGTTATATTACCATCATAATTATCTAGTACAGTTAATTGTTGTTTTAAATAAGTAAGTGATAATGGATTAGATAAATAAGAATTATATGTATCTAGTCCAAATATTTGTGGTGATATATCATCAATCAAATTCACTGTTACTTTAAAAGGATCACTTATATTGTTTGATTCATCCATTGCTTGAAAATAAATTGTTTTTTCTCCTAAAGTGTTTAGAAAATTAGAGTAATTATCTTTTTGTACATATATGCTCGATGAAATATCCTTGCCATTACTTGAAGCTGCTAAAGAATACATTATTTCTGTTATTGTTAATGGATTAGATAATTTAGAAGTATAGTAATTAGCCCCTTCAATTATAGGCTTTATATCGTTTTTAACATTTATAGTTACTTTAAATGGTGAAGAAAGATTATTAGAAAGGTCATATACGCAAAAAAACACAGTATAAGTCCCTAATTTCTTTTTATTCACACTATAATTGTCTTCACATACATACAATTGAGATTCCATGTTCTTGTAAACATTATCTTTTACTGTTAAATTGCTTTGAATTGTTTGTAAAGTTAGTATATTTGATAAGTATGAGTCATATTCATCTTTTCCTTCAATAATGGGAGGAGTATTATCTATTATTTCTATATAAAAGGTTATTGACGCTTTGTTATTAGAAGAATCAATGACATTAAGCATAACTGTATATGTACCTAATTTATCTTTGTTATTATCATAACTATTAAACTCAATATTTATTTTATTTGTTAAGTTTCCATCTCTTTCATCATATGCTGTTATTTGGTTTAAGATTAATTTTAAATCTATAGGATTATTTATATTAGTAGTGTATTTTTCTTTGTAACCTGAAAAGTATGGGGGCTCTATGTCTTCATATGAGGAAAATCCTTTTAATATTCCATTTTTATTTATCTTTGATAAATGAACTTCATTATAGTCAGGCAATTTTTTATATTTTTCTTTAGTGTAATCATAATAAGTTTTATTAGCTATTGGATTTTCATTATTATTTTCAATATTTTTATTTATGCAATTGCATCTAGTAGAAGAATCAATTATTGTGTAATCACTTGAAGTAGAAATAATAGGTAAACTAAAATCTGTTATTGTATAGGTAACACTGTTTTTATATAAAAAGAATGGAAGTTCAACAGTTTCAATTAATTCATTATTCAAAAATAAATTACAGTATTCTATTGCTTCAATGTTTACTTGACTAAATAGGGCACAAAGAATATAAAACATAAATATATAAAAAAACTTTTTCATTAATATCACTCCTTTATATAATCTATACAACGACCTTGTTTATTTTTAATGAAAGAATTTCTAAAATATCACTATTTAATTCACTAATAGCAAAACACTTCTTTCCTATATCTTTAAGGGATGCCCCTATATGATATAGTTTTATGTTATCTATTATTAAGAATCTATCATGAAATGAACTATTATAAATAATATTTATTTT
>CAKPSD010000002.1 GCA_934183255.1 uncultured Bacilli bacterium | reverse complement strand
TTTCATGATAGATTCTTAATAATAGATAACATAAAACTATATCATATAGGAGCTTCCCTTAAAGATATAGGAAAGAAATGTTTTGCTATTAGTGAATTAAATAGTGATATTTTGAAATATTTATATAGTGAATTGGATAAATTAATTTCATAAACATTTAATAAAAGTTGAAATATTTGATAACATAATGATAAGAGGTGAGGATTTATGAATAATAGCTGTCTTATTGTTAGACGATATATGGCTAGATTTGGTATAATTCTTTCTAATTTTGCAATAGTTAGCTTTTTGCTTATGTTTGGCGGTTTTTTTGCTATGATTTTGCGAGTTTTCTTTTATCTGTTTATGGCTTTAACTATTATTGGTCTTCTAGGATTACCATTATTATATCCTGAATTTAGAGATGCGCTTAGTGGGAAAAGCACTTTTGAAAAAGCACTAGTATTCTTTAGTAGTAATATACCTATGTTTGCAATTATTACAGGTATACTTACTGCAGGTGCGATACTTTTAATGCTATGTGATCTTAAGTGGACTAAAGCAAGAGATAGGTTAAAAATTTATATTACAGTTATAATAGTGGGTGTTGTGCTTTTAGCTATTTCTTTAATTACAGGAATAGCATCTACTTCTAAAGGAGGTGCTTGATCATGAGTAAAGTTAATTTGAGTGTTATTGATAATAAAGCATATGATAATGTTATTTTAGTTAATGGTAGTAGATTTAAATATAAAAAAGATAAAAATAGAAGATTAGTAGGTGTAATTGATTGTGATAATGAATGCGAAGTAGAAATCTATAATTGGAATGAAATTAAATGTAAATTGTGGTTAATAGTAGAGTTATTTTTCTTTATTATTAGTATATTTGGTATTTTTGATATTAGAAGGGATAAAAAGGGAAAAACTATTAGTTTTAAAGCTAAATTTATGTCTAAGGATGAAAGTAATGTTAAATTAGGTTTTAATGTTTTTAAGGAGAATACTCCAGCGATTAAAATAGATGCTGATTGTGAGATGAAAATATTAGAAAATAGATTTTATATTGATGAGCAAGTTGTAAAAAGATATAAAATATTAAAAATATGTAAAGTATTGACTTTTTTGTTAGTTCTTGCGTGCTTGTTTGCAATAATTATTTTATAAAAATAAATTATAAAATATTTAGATTTATTGTATTAATAATTTGTTTGTGTTAATATTACTATGCGTTAGTTAAGGAGGAAATAATAATGAAATATCAAGTTGTTGGAAAAAATATTGAAGTAACTGAAGCAATGAGAAATGTTATAGAGGATAAATTAAAGGTTTTAGAAAAATTCTTTATTGTTGGTGATGATGTTGAATGTAGAGTTTTAGTAAGAACATATAAAGTAGGTCAAAAGATTGAAGTTACTATTCCTACTAAAGTTGCTGTATTAAGAGCAGAAGTTATAAATGAAAACATTTATAATGGTGTTGATGAAGCTGTAGAAAAACTAGAATCACAACTTAGAAAAGCTAAAACTAAAATGAATAGAAAGAATAAAGAACATTTGGGCTCAGTTCTTGCATTAGATGAAATTGGTGATGAAAAGAAAGATGAAAAAGAAATCTTAGTAAAAACTAAAGTTATTAGTGTTGATGTTATGGATTTGGATCAAGCAATTGCTAATATGACAATGTTAGGACATGATTTCTATATTTATAAGGATAGTGAAAATGAAAATTATGCTGTTGTTTATAGACGTAGAAATGGTGGATATGGCTTAATTGAAGTAGAGTAATTTAAATACAAATTTAAGTAACTTTTTAGGAGCATTTTTTTGCTCCTTTTTTTGTTAGTAAAAAAATTTATTATTTTATATATAAAATAATATGAAAATCATATCTTTTTCAACAAAATCTTGCAAAAATTGTGGGCATTTGTTGAGATTTGAAATCTTTTATAATACTATATACTTATAGTATTGTGTATTAGGAGGTGATTAGTATGAAAAAGAGTAAAATATTAAAAATATTTTCTTATTTAGTAATGCTAATTGCTTTTATGTGCACTTGTTTTTTCTATATTCAAAATAATATACAAGCACAAGAAAAAAATAATGAAGATATGGTTGTTAGTGAACCTGTTGAAAGTGCAGAAGAAAGTAAAAGAAAAATAACTCCTTCTTTAGGGTGTAATACTCAAATCTTATGGCCTTATACGCATTATGAAAATGCAACTTTTACTTTATCTAGTGATGAAACTTTTGTTACTTTTGTTGGATTTGTGTGTGATGAAAACGGAAATGGTCTTTCTGTGACTGAAAGATATTGTGTAACTACATCTTCATCATGCACTCCAACTGTTACAAGCCCTATTGTCAGTGTTGGAAAAATAGAATTACCATCAACTGGTACAACCTTTTACATAAAAGTATATGCCTACGATTCTTCCTCTTCTACTGCCACTAAAGTAACAGATGTAAGCAAAACAATTACAAGAACTTTAAGTGAAACGGATCCTAATGTAGCTCATATAGGATCAACGTATTATACATCGTTGACAGATGGAATAAAAGCGCTAGACTCTACTAGTAAAATTTTGATATTAGATAAGAATGTAGATGAATGCGTTTATATAGATGATACAGCTATTATAGGAAAAATAAATTTGAATGGTAAAACATGGAGTTGTACTAATTCTCCAGATGTTACAGCTAATGCTGCTTTAGCTATTTATGCAAGTGGTAGTGGCACATCTAATTTAACTATTACAGATACTTCTAGTGATAGTAGTGTGGGTACTATTACAAGTTCTTCTAATGATACAATTAGATTTAGAGGTGGAACACTAAATATTTTAAAAGGAATAATTTCTAATACTGGAGCAACGGGAAATCCACTTCCTGTATGGATTTATGATGAATCATCAATTTTAAATATAGGCGGCGCTACTAGCAATACAACAAATTTACAAATATTGAATTTAACTAATGGAATTTCACAGTATGCTATATCAACTAACGCTGCAACTGTTAATATTTATAATGGATTAATTGTAGCAAACGAGGCTATTTATGGCGATAATTCATCATCTGTTATGACTATAGGTGCAAGTTATTCTACAAAAGATACTTTACAAATCATCTCTAATAGTACTTCTGGAGGATATGGCGTTTATTCACTTGGAACAATAAAATTTGTAAATGGATTTGTTGGAAGTGGAAGAGGTAGTAGTTATGCATTTAATAAAACGCCAACACTTGATATAGGAAAAATAATGAAAATTGCTTCAGTAGCGTATAATGGTACTACATATTATGGAAAGATAGTTTCTATTGCTGCTGCTCATATTGGCTCTACTGTATATACAACATTGGCGTCAGGAATAAAAGCATTAGATTCTACTAGCAAAACTCTTGTATTAGACAGTAATTCTACTGAATGTATTAGCATAAGCACTACTGTTAAAGGAACCATAGATTTAAATGGAAAAACATGGAATTGTAGTGGCTCAGCGTTTGAATTAACTGGTGATTCATCAAATATAACAATAACAGATAATTCTGGAAGTATTGGTTCAATGACTGCTACTGTACAAGTTGTTACTATAAAAAATAATTCTACATTGTATGTACATAAAGGAATATACAAATCAACATCATCTAATAATCAAAATGAAACTTTTGAAATAAATTCTGGATGTACTGCATATATAGGAACTTCAAGCAACACAACAAGCAATTTACAAGTAATAGGTACTGCTGGTGCTGCTGTGTACTCTTATAAAGCAACTATTTATATTAATGGCGGGTTAATCAAATCTACTGGCAATAGTGCCGTTAATTTCTATAATGGAAATTTATATGTGTTTAGAGGAACAATACAAGCTACATCATCAAGTTCTTCATATTATGCAATTGATGCACATCCTGCTATTATAACTATAGGCAATTCTTCTTCAAATCCGGATAATTTAAAAGTATTATCTAATGGTGGATATGCAGTAAACTTGAGTTCTGCATCAACAATGACTTTAAATTCAGGAGTTGTTCTTTCAACTGGAAATCATGGAATTTATGTTAATGGTGGTAGCTCTTTATCTATAGGGAATACGACATATACTTCATCTGAAAATTTATATTTATTAACAGGAAGTTCATCCTCAAAGTCTTTTTATGTTACTGGAGGAACAAGTTCTGCTAACTCTACTGCTAATATAGGCGTTGGATTTTTAGGAGTAAAAAATGCTTCTAGTTATTATACTGTATATGGAAAAAATAATGAAAATTATGATAAAATTACTTGGACCAATGGATATGGGTATGCAAGTTATTCTGCAACATATGACAATTCTACTTATAAAGGGACTGCATATGGAGTTGTTTATATAGTTGGATCACCTAATGTTTATTATGGATCTTTAAAAGCAGCTGTAAACAAAACTAATTCAAGTACTGTAACTACAATAAAAACAGAGACAAGCATAAACGAATGCATCACTATATCTTCTACTAAAAAGATAATTTTTGATATTCTTGATAGTTGGGGTTGTTCAGGAGGAAATGCTTTAAAAATTTCTGGTTCTTCTAATTATTCTGAAATAACTATACAAAATTCAGGACGATATGGTGAAAACATCCATTCTAATCTTGATACTATTTCACTTAGTTTTGCTGGAACTTTAACAATATTGGGTGGAAGATTGGAAATTTATACTACTAATACTGGTAACAATTATGCTGCTATTTGGAATACAGGAATGGCAACAATTAATATTGGAAATTCTTCTGATGATCTTGATTTAAAAATTTATAATAACTCTGGTTATGCTATATATTCTAATTCAGGTAGAGCTATAAATATTAATAATGGACTAATTGTTGGAAAAACTTATGGAGTATATTCGACTGGTTCTTCTAATACTGTAACTATAGGAGCAAGTTATTCTACTAAGAAAACATTACAAATTATTTCTCTTAATACTGATTCTGCTTCTTATGGAGTATATACAAGTATATTAAACTATGTTAATGGTTTTATGGGAAGTGGCTATGGTGTTTCAAATGCATTTAAATATACTAGTTCTATGACTGGTACTGCTGATGGTTATGCAAGTGTTACATATAATGGTGTTACATATAATGGAATTTATGGACAGGCTATTGCTTCTATTGGAGATGTTAAATATGGAACATTGCAAGACGCAATTAATGCATTAGATTCTACAACAAGTAAAACAATTAAATTACTTGATGATATTAATGAATGTGTTACTGTTTCTGATGCAAAAAGAGGATCTATTGATTTAAATAGTAAAACATGGAGTTGCAAAGGAAATGTTTTAAACATATCTAATTCATCTGCTTATATTACAATTACTGATTCAAATAAATCAAATGTTGGTAAAATTACAACTGGTAGTTATCCTAGTGGCACTATTAGAGTTACTGCAGGAACTTTATATTTAAGTTATGGAATAATAGAATCAAATTCTACATATAGCACGGTTTATACTATATATGTAGGTGGTGGAACTTTAAGAATAAATGGTGGAGATACAACTAATTTGCAAATACTTTCTAATGCAGGACCTGCAATATACGTTGCTAACAATTCATCTGTAACAATATGGTCAAATGCACTAATAAAAAGTACAGCATCTCAAGCAATATATGCGAGTGGATCAAGTACTACTGTTGAAATAAGAGATGGAACAATAGTAAGTGAAGGAGCTACTGATACTATTAGTGTTAATAGTGGTGCTAGTTTAGATATAGGTTATTTAGGATTAAATTCTCCTATATATATAATAAATATGAATTCAAGTACATCTTATTATGCAGTTAAAAATAATAGTTCGACTGTTAAGTTTAATGGTGGGTTTATTGGTAGTGCAGCAGGAGCTAGTTATGCATACTACTCTATTACTATACCAACAGGAGTTGCATATACTACTAGTTATACATATAATGGAACTACTTATTCAGGTAAATCAATAGGAGTTGCACATATAGGATCAACTTATTATAGTACTCTTACTGATGCATTTGCTGCTTTAGATAATACAACGATTAAAACTATTGTATTGGATTCAGATATTGAAACAAGTATTACTATTAATACTGCAGTAAAAGGTATTATTGATTTAAATGGTAAAACATGGTCTAATGATAACACTGTTATTGCTATATTTGGTGCTTCCGATATAACAATAACTAATAGTATATCTACTATTGGTAAAATATCAACTATGGCCTCATATGCTGGCGCTGGATTCGATACAATCTATATCAGAGATGGAGCAATACTAAAAATATATAAAGCAATACTAGAAACTAATGCAAATTTATTCTTTCATTTAAATGGAAGTACTACATATACAGGTCTCATTAATGTTAACAATGCAACTTTGATAATTGGAAATGCTTCTAGTACAACCAGTAATTTAAAATTAACATCTTTAGGAAGGGCGGCAGTTATCAACGTTCAATCAAATGCAAATATTACTATAAATAATGGAACATTATCTAATACTTATTCTTCAACTGAAGGATGTGTTATATATACGGAATATGGCTCAAGCGGAAATACAATTACTATAAACAAAGGAAATTTATCAAGCACTAATGGATATGGTATAAATCTTCGAGCTAATGCAAATTTAATTATTGGTAATGAAAATTCAACAATAAGTAATTTGAAAATAATTTCTTATTATGCAGCTTTATATATTACTGGTGCTAATTCTAATATACATATCAATACTGGTTTAATTATTTCATCAAATTCAACAGCTATACAAGGAGGAACTGGAACATTAACAATTGGTGATGGATATGGAATTAGTGAATATTCAACAGTAGACAATTTACAAATAATAACTACATCTACTAGTTCTAGTTGTTATGGTATTTCAGCTTCTGATGTTGATTTAAATGGAGGGTTTGTTGGTGCAACTAGTAGAAGTAGAGCAGTAAGTAGAAATATTGGTGGAAACATGTTTGATGCTACTGTTACATATAATGGTACTACATACTATGGGCAGGGAGCACCTATCGTTGCTTATATAGGAGATGTTTATTATGGAACATTAAAAGCAGCTATTAATGCGCTAGATTCATCTACTACAAAAACAATAAAATTAGTAAGAAGTATTGAAGAATGCATTAGTATTTCAACAACTAAAAAAGGAATTATAGATTTAAATGGAAAAAATTGGACATGTACTGGAGGCAATGCTTTATCTATTGGTGGAAGTTCTACTGGAACTGAAATAACAATAACAGATACTTCTAATAGTGTAGGAACAATTACTGCATCAAGTGATACTATTAGTGCTAGTTTTAACGGGAAACTAACTATATTAAGAGGAATAATAAAAACTACCAATGGTGCTACTAATTATGCAGCTATATGGAATAGTTCACAAAATCTATCTATTATTATAGGCGATAGCGGAAGCACAACATCAAATTTACAAATATTAGCTGGTGCAGGTTATGCAATCTATAGTTCTTCTACTAGTTCAATCTCTATAAATAATGGACTAATTGTTGGTAAGACAACTGGTATATATTCTGGTAGTAGTGCTTCTATTGTTAATGTGGGCACAACATATTCTAATTCAAATACTTTACATGTATTAACAACAAGCACATCTACTAGTTATTATGGAGTTAGTACTGTTAGTGGGGCAACATTTAAATTTAATGCTGGATTTATTGGACATGCTGGTTCTTCAATGTCAGGCTATGCATATGCAACTACACCTGTATCACCATATAGAATAGGATCAACTGTTACATATAATGGCACTACTATATATGGATATAAAGCAGGATATGCAAGTTTAAATAGTGTTTATTATGGAAGTTTACAATATGCTGCCAATGCATTACCTACAAGTTCATCTAGTACTAGCGCAACTATTTCTTTATTGGCAAATATTAATGAATCTGTTACTTTATCTACTTCTAAATATGGAACGATAAACTTAAATGGCAAAACATGGACTGGTACAGGTAATGCCCTTTCTATCAGTAATTCATCTAATACATCTGATATAACTATAACAGATATTACTAGTAGTGTTGGAACAGTAACTGCTCCATCTGATACTTTTTCACTTAGTTTTGCTGGAACATTAACTTTATTAAAAGGTATATTTAAAACTACTAGTACTGGTACAAATTTCGCTGTAATATGGAATGCTTCAGGAACTCCAAAGATTATTATAGGAGATGAAAATAGTAATACAACTAATTTACAAATACTAGCAGGAGCAGGCTATGCAATATATAGCACTGTTGCTAGTGAAATTACTGTTAATAATGGATTAATAGTAGGTAAAACATACGGTATATATTCTAGTAATAATAGTGCCCGTGTTAAAATAGGTGCAAAATATACTAGAAGTAGTAATTTACAAATATTTAGTTTAAGTACAAGTACTAGTGAATATGGTATTTACACTAAGTCATCAGTAACTTTCACTTGTGGATTTGTTGGTTCTGCTGCTTCTAAAAACTTTAACGCTTCACCAAATTATCCAGCAAATGGCGGAATGTATTCAAGCACAATAACATATAATGGAACCACAATTACTGGACTTATTACTGGATATGCAAAAATTTATAGTGTTTATTATGGTGGATTACAAGCTGCTGTTGATAGTATAACAGGGACTGGTACAACACCATATATATACTTAACAGCTAATGTTAATGAAAGTGTATCTATATCTACATCTAAAAATATAACTATATATTTAGAGGGCAAAACATGGAATGGAGGCACAGGAAACGCATTAAGTATAACAGGTGGTGCCGATAACACATCAACAATAACAATAACGGATTCTTCTAGCGATAGTAGTGTTGGGAGCATTAGTTCATCAATGGTACCAATTCAAGGAACATATGCAGGAACTTTAAATGTATTAAGAGGAAAAATAAGTGCTACAGCTTATCCTGCAATTGCAATTACTGGTTCTTATAATCAAACACTTAATATAGGGAATAGTACATCAAATGAAACTAATTTACAAATTACAACATCTGCTTCTACTTATAGTGCAATACAGCTTCCTCAGACATCTGATATTGCTACTATAACAATAAATGGTGGACTAATAAAAGGTGCATATAAAGCAATACATAGTATTGGAAAAGTGACTTTAAATTTATATAGAGGAACAGTGTTTGCCTCTAATCACAATGCTATTCATCTTGGAAGTATTGGTGGTTCTTCTACATTAACAATAGGAGATATGACTACTACATCTAATACTTTAAAGATTATATCAGGTGGTTCATCTTCATATGCAATAGCCATAAATGGTACTAGTTCTGAATATGCTACATTAAAAATAAATGGTGGATTTATGGGAGGAAATAGTGGTTTAGCTTACACTACTTCTTATACTAATGTAACAATAAATGGTGAATTAGGAGATTATCCTTTATATTACGATGGGACTACATATGCAGGAAAAGTAGTATATGCTGCTAGTGTTACATCTGGTTCGACAACTACTTATTTTGAATCTATTCCTAATGCCTTTTCTACTTTAAATACTTCTACAAAAACTATTAAATTATTAAAAAATTATAATGGAAATATAACATTAAATAATGTTAAAGCAATAATAGATTTAAATGGTAAAGGAATATATTATAGTGGCAGTGCTTCAACTTTAACAATAACAGGCTCAACTTCTAATGTAACTATAAAAGACACTTCTAGTGGTGTTGGAAATATTACATATGGTAGTCACAGTGGCAGCAATTATGCAATTGATTTAAGTGGTGGAACCTTGTATATTTATAAAGGGATAATTATTGGTGGAGATTATGCAATTAATGCTTCTGGTGGATCTATTACTATAGGTGATAGTGATAGCACTACACAAAATTTACAAGTATCTGCTGATGTATTTGCTATTAAAACATCAAACTCTACAAGTCTAAATATTAATAAAGGTAACATTGGAGCTGTGTCCGGAGCAGTGTCCTTGAATGGAGGGACTACATATATTGGATATCACCCAACTTCTAATGTTAGCAATTTGAAGATTAATAGTATAGAGGTTTCTAATGGAACTGTAAATATAATGAGAGGCGGAATTGTTGGAGATGATTATGCAATTTGGGCTTCATCAAATTCGAAAATAAACATAGGAGAATCATCATCAATTGGTAGTTCATCAACTATAGATAATCTTAAAATTATAGCTAAAAATTCCAATGCATATGCTATTAAGGCTTATTCATCAGCTATTAATATTTATGGTGGATTTATGGGTGCTTCTTCTGGATCTAGTTTTGCTTATACTAAAGATAGTAATTCAAAATTAACTGTTTATGGTGAATTAGTAGATGTTACAACTACATATGATGGAATAACTTATTCTGGAAAAACTGTTGCAGTGGCTTCTATTGGTGATACATATTATTATTCATTGCAAGATGCTTTTGATGCTTTGCCTTCAACAGAACCTAGCACATACCCTACAATTAAAATTTTAGGAAATCGTATTGAACAAGTGGAACTTTCTACTACTAGATATGGTATTGTTGATTTAAATGGAAAAACATGGTCAACTAGAAATTTTAATCTTTATGGTACTGGAGGATCGAATAACAAATCTAATATAACTATTACTGATAATTCAGGAAGTATTGGTTCAATAATTTCATCTATACCGGGAATATACATCAGTGACACTCAAATGAATTTGAAACTTATTAAAGGAAATTATGCCGGATACTATGGAGTTTTCTTTAAAGGTGATACTTTAACTATAGGTGATAGTAGTTCTACTTTGGAAAATTTGATTATTAATGGAACAAATTATTATGGTGTTTATATATATGAAAATTCTACAGCAATAATAAATAATGCTAAAATTACTACTAGTATAGCCGAATCAACAGCAGGAGCTATATATTCTAAAGGCGAGGTTATAATGAATGGAGGAACAGTTACTGCTAAAGGTAATGGTGTCTTTTTAGCTGCAGGAGCAGAGTTTACTATGAATGGAGGAACTATTAATTCTACTGAAAATAGTTATCATGGCTTATATGCATCTGGTTCAAGTTCTTCTCCTATTAATATTACAATAAATGGGGGAACAATTTTTGGACATCAAGCAATAAAAACAGTGTATGCTGCAATAAATATATATGGAGGAACCGTTACAGGAGGCCCTAATGGAGGAATTAACATAAGTTCTGGTAGTTTAACAATAGGAAATTCATCTAGTTCACCTACAATATCATCTTATGGAGCTACAATAATGTCTTCTGTTCCTGTATATATTTATAATGGAAAAATTACAGGATCTATATCCCTATCTTCTGATTTAACTATATATGGAGGAACAATTATAGGAACCATAAACTCTATGTCATCTAACGTTACTATTACAGTAGGTGTGGTTAATGATGATTATTATTCATCTGCTGATAGATTGAAAATATTTAATACTTCATCTGGTAGTTATGCTATTACAATGAATAGTGGTACATTTAAATTTAATAGAGGATTTATAGGTGCTGCTAGTGGTAATTCATATGCTTATAGTTTAGCAAGTGGTGTTAGTACAATTATAGGGGATGTATTTAATTCTAGCGATGTATATAATTCAACTACATATCAAGGAAAAGCAATATCAGTAGCACATATAGGTTCTACTAAATATAAAACATTAAAAGAAGCCTTTGATGCACTAGATAGTACAACTACTAAAAGAATTGTATTAGATGGTAATGTTGACGAATGTATTCATATATCTTCTACAAAAAAGCTTATACTTGATTTAAATGGTAATAAATGGGATTATACGATATCTAGTATGCCACCATTCTTTATTGTAGGATCTGATAATAATTCTGATATAACAATAACGGATAATTCTTCTAATGCTAGTGGACAAATTGGATCTAGCAGACTTTATACTGCAATTTCTTTAGGTGGAGATCCTGGATGCGATGGATGTAACAATGGAATAGTAAAAATTATTAAAGGAACTATATATGGAATACAATTTAATGATTGGAATTTAGTTATAGGCGATTCGGCATCAACAAGTAATAATTTACGTATATTAGGGCGTGGTTCTTTAAACCCTGCAATATATGTAAATTATCCGAATGATAAGACATTTACATACAATGGAGGATTTATTGGAAGCGATACAAATAATAATTATAATTATACATATGGAAAGAATGCTAGTGGAACAACTTATACAATAAATGGATTAGAAACTAATACAGCAATTACATATAATGGTATTACATATTATGGAATAAAATTATATGTAGCACATAATCAAACTTATGGAACATATTATGAAACATTAAAAGATGCATTTAATGGTTTAAGTAGTACATCAACTACTAAGTTGTGGCTAGATGCTAATAGAAGTGAATGTGTTAGTGTATCTACAAAGATATTAGCAGAAATAGATTTAAGAGGATATACATGGGAAGCAGATTCATCGTGTTCTATTACGTTATCTATAGGTGGAAGTGATTATTCTACTGTTACAATAACAGATACTTCTTCTAATGTAGGAAAGATAATAGCAGGAAACACTCATGCAATATCTGCAACAAGCACACTTTTAAATATTTATAAAGGAATAATTACTTATAAAAATTCCCTTTCTTCTCCAACTATATGGATAACAGGAAAAGCAAGAATAAATGTTGGAAATAGTGAATCAACAGAAGAAAATCTTCAAATTTATGGTGATTATTATGGAATATACATAGATGATTTGTCAACAACTCTTTCTGGTACATATGTAAACGCTATAAATGCTGGACTAATATCAGCAAATACATATGCAGTATACTTTACTAGTTTTAACTCTGTTGGTGCAATCATGAAATTAAATGTGTATGGAGGAACTATTAAAGGAAGTACAGGAATATATGCTAGTGTACAATATAGTGCAAGAACACGTGTATCATTAACAATAGGGAATAGCAAATCTACTATTAATAATTTGAAGATAGTAAGTACAAGTGCCACTGGATATGGCATTAGTACTAGTGGTTCTTCTACTAGTCCATCATCACTTATTATAAATGGTGGTTTTATTGGTAGCATTGATAGTACATATGGTCATACATATAGTGCTGATAGTAATACTACAGTTATTATAAATGGAGCTAAGATTAATAAAACTGTTAGTATAGATGAAACTACATATTATGGATTTACAGTAGCAATAGCACATATAGGAGATACATACTATAATAGTTTAGAAGATGCATTTGATGCGCTAGATAGTACAACTAATAAAACAATTGTGTTAGATGGAAATCCTAATGAATGCGTAAGCTTTAGTACTACTAAGAAAGGAACAATAGACTTGAATGGTAAAACATGGTCATGTACTGGAAATGTTTTATTAGAAATTACTGGTGGAAGTAGTAATATGTCAATGATAACAATCACAGATAATTCTGGAAGTATTGGTACTATGGATGCATCTGTAGAAAATATAAGAGCATATTTTGATGGAAGTTTATCCATAGATAAAGGTAACTTAAAAGCACAATATTATGTTATTTCAACATCTAATAATAATGCTAAGATTTCGTTAGGAAGTGGAGCGACTTCAGCTAGTGATTTAGTTATTAGTAATACTGATTCAGTTCCTGCGATTAATTTAAGTAATGCACTTTTGTTTATGTATAATGGTACTATTAAAAATCCATCTCCATATAGTAGTGCAGCTGGTATATCTGCATATAATTCATCTGTTAATGTATACAAAGGAGTAATTACAAGTGATAGCTACGCAATAAAGGCTAGCAATAATTCTTATATTTATGTAGGTAATGAACATACAACTATAGATAATTTGAAAGTTATTTCAACATCAACTTCAAATAATACTATAAACTTAGAAAATTCCAGTTTTATATATAGTGGTGGATTTATTAGTAATAAAGTAGCAGCATATAATAAAAATACAACTGGTGTAACATATAAAATTAATGGACATGAAATGGATGTTAATACAACATATGAAGAAACAACATATACTGGTATTACTTTAGCAGCTGCAAGTATAGGTGATACTTATTATGTATATGTACAAGATGCAGTAGATGCATTAACTTCAAGTAGTAATGATACAACTATTAAACTAGAAAAGAGCTTAGCAGAAAATGTAATTATTAACTCTAAAGTAGGAATTATAGATTTAAATGATAAGACATGGTATGCAACAACTAGTGATATACAAGATGCATTAAATATTGAACAAAACAGTAATATAACAATAACAAGTAGTGTAAGTAGTACTAATGAATATGGCGGGACTATATCTGCTTATAATATTGCTATACAAGTTGATAGTACAAGTACTTTAAAAGTTTTAAAAGGATCTATATCAGGACCTACTGGTATATTTAGTAATGGTAATGTTATTATAGGTGATATAAATAACTCTAATAATATAGAGATTGGAGGAATACAAGCTATATCAACTAATGGAGGAACTTTAGTTGTTAATGATGGAACTATTAGTGGAAGTTTATCATCAATAGATACTACTAACACAAAAATAAATATAAATAGGGGAATTATATATAGTTATAATAATGCAATAGATATAAAACAAGGATCTTCTTTAACTGTAGGAACTCTTGATTCAACTTTATCCAATCTTATGATAATTGGTAGAGATGATTATGGAGTTAAACTTAGCGGTACTTCATCATTTACATTTATAGGAGGATTTATTGGTAGTGCAAGAGGTTATGATTATGCATATCAAGAGAATGCAAGTAATGTAACATATAAAATACAAGGTAAAGCAATAAATGTTACTGCTACATATGATGGAGTAAGTTACCCAGGTAAGACACCGGTAGTAGCACATATAGGATCAACATATTATAACTATTTGTATAAAGCATTTAATGATTTGAATGAGAATACAACTGTAGATACAACAATAGTATTAGATGCAGATAACATAGAAGAATGTGTTGTTATCAATGCTACAAAAGTAGGAACAATAGACTTGAATGGTAAAACATGGACATGTAGTAATGCAAATGCTGTATTAGAAATTAGTGGTGGAACTAGCAATAAATCAAAGATAACAATCACAGATAATTCTGGTAGTATTGGTACTATGGATGCAGCTGTAGAAACTATAAGAACAGATTTTGAAGGAACGTTACAGGTACGTAGAGGTAACTTAAAAGCTTACTATACTTCTATTTCAAAATATAATAATAATACTAATACAATTATTTCATTAGGAGATGCTGCAGATTCAGCTAGTGATTTAGTTATTAGTAGTACTAGTTCACTTCCTGCAATTAATTTAAATAATGCAAAATTATTTATGTATAATGGAACCATCAATAGTCCATCTCCATATAGTAGTTCTGAGGGTATACGTGCAAATAATTCTTCATCTATTTATGTATATAAGGGAACAATTACAAGTGGAGGCTATGGAATAAATGCTTTAAATAATTCTAATATTTTTATAGGTAATGAATCTTCAAATACAAATAATTTAAAAATAGAAACTACAACTAGCAATGGGGCTGTATTAAAATTAGGAAGTGGATCAAGTACTACTATAACTAATGGTTCTATTGTAGGAAATAGTGGTATAGAGATAGATGGAGGTAGTTTAGAAATCAATGGAGGAACTATTACTGGATCAGGATCAACAGGAATAAGCGCAACAAATCAAGCAAATGTAACTATAAATGGTGGAAATATTACTTCTAGCACAACATATGCAATTGAAATAAATCAATCTGCATATACAATGAGTGGAGGAACAGTGATTGGAACTAATGGTATCCAGTTAGTAAATACAAATAATAATTATTCTATAGATATTACTGGAGGAACAATAAAAGGAACTGGAACAAATGGAGTAGGAATATATGCGAATGGTAATAATTATGTAGAAATATCTAATGCTACAATAGTAGGAACTTCTTATGGAATAAATAGCGTTAATAATAATGGAAAGATTATTGTAAATTCAGGTAATGTTACAGGAAATATAGGAATACAAGCAGAAGAAACCTATATGGTACATATAAATGGAGGTATAGTAACAGGAACTGGAAGCTATGCAGTAAATATGGTTTCTGGAGAAACCTTCTATTATGAAGGAGGAACATTAATAGGATCAAGAAATAATAAGTATAGTTACTATTATGGAGAGAGTGTAATACCTGATATTCCTTATGAAGAATATACAATTATTAATAATGATAATATGTATGAAACAAAATTAGTTACAGAAAAAGTTGCTTCTATAGTTGGTGGTGGTGAATACTACAAATTAAGTGAAGCAATAGATGCTGCTAAAGATGGCGATACAATAAAAATATTAAAAGATATAACACCAAGTTATACATATGATAATAAGATATATTATGGAACTACAATTACCAAAAAACTAACTATAGATTTAAATGGTAAAACTATTAATTATTATATTAAATCAGTTAATAATAATGCTGGTGGTTCTTTTATTGAGATAGTTAATGATGTTAAAATTGTAGGAACTGGTAATATCATTTCATATAATACAGAAAGAGCACGAATGATTACAGTTATGAGTAGCAATACATTTACATTAGGTGATGCTAATGAAGCATATTCAGAAGATTTAGTAATCACATCAAATTATGGATATGTAATATCAACTGCATCAAATAATTCAACATTTGTATATAATAGTGGCAAACTAGTTGTAAATAGTAGCAATAGTAAATATAGTAACATTTATGATATATATGGTAGATTTGTGACTAGAAGTGGATATCATGTTGAAATGACACATGTAAATAATGTACATACTGCTATATTAGTAAACGAATCTATTATTAATGATAATAATCAATTAGAGATAATATATAAAGAAATGAATGATAAATTACATATAATTGTTAAATCAAATAAAAAGGATAGAACAGGAGTAGAAACAATATCATTAGATATATCTAAGAAAGTTGATTCAAGTTATCAATATGTAAATAATACTTGTGAGATAACAAATAAGGAATGTGAAACAGTAATTGATAGTAGTGATTTGGCATATTTATACAATGTAACATATGCTAATGAGTTAGTAATTAGATATGTAAATAAGAATAGTGAAGGAATGGTATTAGCAGAAGAATCCATAGCTAAAGATTTAACTATAACTCCTACAGGTGGTACATCAAAATCAATATATAGAGGAGAGAATGATATAATATCAGATGGAGATATATTGTTATTAAATGTTAGAGATGCAAGTACAATAAATGACAATATGAAAGCAAATAAAGAGGCAGTATATGCAGCAATATTTGGAAAACATTGGAATAACATATTAAAGACAATAAGTGATCCACAAGATGTATCTAATTGCTTAGCATCATCTGGTTCAGTATGTACTAATTTAACATCTATGGGCTTTACTGCAACATACAATAATTCAGCACCTATTCCAGCAGGAGGAGTAATATTCAATAAGATATTAGTATATAACTATGCACCTAAATTAAATGAAAATACAACAGTGCAAAATGTAACTTGTGAGTATGGTAGCGAATGTGCAGTTAGTGAGTTATCATTCTTAGATTATAAGGGTAATAAAATAGAGAATGTAGAAAATATAATTACTTTAAATGGTGAAGTAGTTAATAAAGTAGATAGTAAGAAATTAGGTAATTATGTTGTTACAACATATGCAATAGATAATTATGGAAATAGAAGTAAAAATATAGTAAGAACATATAGTGTAGTAGATACAGAAGCACCTGTTATTGAGGTGAGTGAAAAAACAATATATGTAGAAAAAGGACATGGATTAAAAGACTTAGATATAAAAGCAATTGATAATTATGATGAAGATGTAACTGTAGAAATAATAACTAGTGGAGTTAACTTTAATAAGAAAGGAACTTATGAAATTATTTATAAAGCTACTGATAGTAGTGGAAATACTACATTAATTTATAGAACAGTAGTAGTTAGAAATACAAGAGAGATAACTTTATATATAGTAATAGCAATATTATCTTTAATTATATTAGCGTTGAGTTTTGTGATTATTAAAAACAAAAAAAGAATAAATGTTTAGGGTAGTAATCAGTTAAAAGCTGATTACTACTTGTAAACAAAAATAGGATAAAAAATAGTTATGTGCTAAAAAGTGTAAAAAGCATTGTTATGTGATATATGTGACTGATAATGTATTTTCTTTTAATAAATTTACTAGCATTTGGTATAGAAATTAGAAGTACGAAATAATTAATTTTTCAAGGAACTAAGCAAGTTGAAAAACATACTTTGTTAATTTGTTTAACACATATATTAGATTTTTATTTTGATGATATGGGAAAATATAATAAGAAAAGAGAAATTTAAAATTTAAGTATTCTCAAATAAAAAGTGGTGGTAGATCTAAAGAATTTGATGGGGCTATCGAAGGGGATCGTTGAGTGATTTTAAGTTTTATATGAATGATGTTGGATTATGTTGTGCTAGTCAAGATATTTTAATAGATGATATACTTTTTGATAATACAGATTTTAATTATTTTAAGGGTGGTTTAACTGAAAATTATGTTAATAATCAAATGATAGTAAACATTAATCAATGTTATTATTGGACAAGTGGTAATGAAGTAGAAGTGGATTTTATATCAAGACTTGGAAAAAATGTAATACCAATAGAGGTTAAGTCTAGTGATAATATTAGATCAAAAAGCTTAGATGTTTATATTAAAAGATATAATCCTGAATATGCGATAAGAATGTCTACTAGAAATTTTGAATTTGAAAATAATATTAAATTTGTTCCTTTATATGCAGTATTTTGTATTAAATAAGTTAATTAATATTTATATAACTGTAATAAATTACTAAAAAGGCAAAAAATTACTTTATAGAGTAATAAAATTGCAAAAAAAACTAATAGTATTGTAATGAACACATGAGTATAAAATTTTGTTATTTTAAAACAAATATAAAGGATAGTCATATAAAAAAATAATTGATAAGTTATTAAATAGCAAAATAAAAAAGATTTCACTATATTAAATTAATGAAATCTTTTTTATGTCTAATTATCTGATTTTATTTAAGGCTTGACAAGCTTTCAAGGTAGTCTTTCATGAAGTCTTGATTTATTACACCAACAGCTATTAAAACAGAAAATAAAACGGTTATAACAATAGCTATTAGAATTAAGAACAAATTAGCTTTTGCAAATCCTTGTAATGATTTATCAGGATTCTTTTTAGAAGCCCATTTGAATAATAATACAAGTACTATTATTTGACCTACAACAGGAATTACATTTAAAAGATAAAATCCTATCCATTTCCACATTGTCATAGGCTTATCAATACTAGAATTACTTCTTTGCTCTACATATTTAGCTTTATCATCATAGTTATCTACTGGCGCACCACAGAAAGCACAGTTACTTGCATAGCTTTCTAACTTTCCTCCACATTTTTTGCAATACATTTTACCCACGTCCCCTTTTTAATATTATAAAACAATTTAAAAGCAATTATCAACAACTAATGTTTGTATCTTTAATAAGTGTTAAAAAATAGTAATCAAATATTATGCTAAAATTAATATTAATTGTATAATTAAAGTATAAATAGACAGTTTTGATAAGAGGAGTGATTTATATGGGTTACGCTAATTATGAGAGCATGTTTTTAGGAGAGAAAGATACAAAGATATTTTATAGTGTTAATAAAGTAGATGAGCCTAAAGCTGCTGTTATTTTTGTGCATGGGATTTGTGAGCATTTGGGAAGATATGATTATATTACAAAAAAGTTTAATGAAGAAAATTATAATGTATATCGTTTTGATTTAAGAGGTCATGGTAAGAGTGAAGGTAAAAGAGGACACTTAGATAACTTTTTTGATTATTTGAGTGATCTTAATTTCTTTGTTGATATTGTTAGAAGAGACAATAAAGACTTAAAATTAATTCTTATTGGACATTCAATGGGAGGATTAATTGCTACTGCATATACTTGTAAATATCCTAGTAAAATAGATTTGCTTGTTATATCAGGTGGTGCAAATGTATGCCCTAATGCTGCAAAAGCATTAAAATATTTACCATATAATTTAATGGGTAAACTTCAATATGCTAATAAGATGGGTAGTGGAGTTTGCAGTGATCCAGAAGTAGTAGAAAAATATGAAAATGATCCACTTGTTTTGAAAAAAATTAGTTTTAAGTTATTAGGTAATGCATTTATTAAAGGTACTAAATTTGTGCATAATAATATTAGTAATATAAAATGCCCTACTTTAGTTATGCATGGTAAGAATGATGGAATTGTTGAAAGTAGTACTGGAGAGTGGACTTTTAATAATTTAAAATGTAGTGATAAAAAGCTTATTATGTATGAGGGATTATATCATGAGATATTCAATGAAGTTAGTAAAGATAAAGTAATTGGAGATTTATTAGATTGGTGTAATGAAAGGGTGCAAAAGTAATGAAAAAATATCTTTTAGCTATTGATCAGGGTACTACTAGTTCTAGAGCAATTGTGTTTGATAAGAAGGGTGATAAAATTAGTAGTGCTCAATTAGAGTTTACACAGATTTGTCCTCATAGTGGATGGGTTGAACATGATGCTGAAGAAATATGGCATACTACATATGAAGTTATTAAAGAAGCTATCAATAAGAGTAACATTGATCCGAGTCATATTGCTGGTATTGGCATTACAAATCAAAGAGAAACAACAGTAGTATGGGATAAAGAAACTAGTGAACCTATTTATAATGCAATTGTATGGCAATCTAGGCAATCTCAAGAAATATGTGAAAAATTAATTAATGATGGTTATGAAGAAATGATTCATAAGAAAACAGGGTTACTTTTAAATCCTTATTTTTCTGCAAGTAAAATAAAATGGATATTAGATAATGTTCCTGGTGCAAGAGAAAAGGCTAAGGAAGGTAAACTATTGTTTGGTACTATAGATACATGGTTAATATGGAAATTAACTCAAGGTAAAGTACATGTTACTGATTATACTAATGCATCTAGAACATGTTTATTTAATATTAATACTCTTGAATGGGATGAAGAATTGTTAAAATTATTTGATGTTCCTAAATCTATGCTTCCTAAAGTTGTTTCTTGTAATGAAATTGTTGGTGAGGCTACTAGGCTTGAAAAGAATTTTAAAGTTAATATTCCTATTGCGGGTATTGCAGGAGATCAACAATCTTCTTTATTTGGGCAAGGTTGTTTTAATAAGGGTGATATTAAAAATACATATGGTACAGGATGCTTCATGTTAATGAATACATCTACTACTCCTATTTACTCTAATCAAGGGCTATTAACTACAATAGCATGGGGCATAAATGGCAAAGTAGAATATGCATTAGAGGGTTCTGTATTTATTGGAGGAAGTTCTATACAGTGGCTTAGAGATGGGCTTAGAATGTTTAGAAGTTCTAAGGAAAGTGAAATGTATGCAACACGCATTAGTAGTTGTGAGGGAGTATATGTGGTTCCTTCATTTGTTGGTATGGGTACTCCATATTGGGATAATGATGCTAGAGGAGCTATATTTGGCTTAACTAGAGCTACAACAAAAGAACACATTATTAGAGCAACACTTGAATCAATAGCATTTCAAAGTAAAGATGTAATGGAAGTAATGAAAGAAGAATCTAAACTCAAATTTAAGAGTTTAGCAGTAGATGGAGGAGCGTGCGCTAATAATTTCTTAATGCAATTTCAAAGTGATATTTTGAATTGTAATATTATGAGACCTACTAATTTAGAGACAACTGCTTTAGGGGTAGCTTATTTAGCAGGTCTTGCTACAGGAGTTTATAAAGATACTGATGAAATAAAGAAATTAAGAGCAATGGAGAGAATATTTGTTCCTTCTAGAACCCTTAAAAATGTTGAAAAGATATATAGTGGCTGGAAACAGGCAGTAGAATCAACAAGAACATTTAAACCTAATAAAAAGTAAGGAGAGAAAAATAGTATGTATGATGTAATAATAATAGGAGCAGGAGTTATTGGTTGTGCAGTAGCAAGAGAATTATCTAGATATAAAGCTAAAGTTTTAGTGCTTGATAAAGAAAATGATGTAGGTAATGTTACATCTATGGCAAATAGTGCAATTGTGCATTCTGGTTATGATCCTATTCCTAAAACTAATAAAGCAAAATATAATGTTGAAGGAAATAAAATGTATGATTTATTAACTAAAGAGTTAGATGTAGAATTTAAAAGAATTGGTTCTTTAACATGCGCAACTAATGAAGAAGAATTTAATGTTATAAAAGGTTATGTTAGTAGAGCAAAGGAAAATGGAGTTGAAGTCAAAATTTTAGATAAAGAAGAAACTAAAAAGATTGAACCATTTGTTAGTGATGAAGTAATAGGTTCTTTATATGCTCCTAGTGCTGGTATTATTAATCCTTTTGAGTTATGTGTAGCTTTAGCTGAGAATGCTATTGATAATGGAGTAGAACTTTTATTAGATGAAGAAGTCGTTGATATTAGAAAACTTCAAGATAAATATGTAGTTAAAACTAAAGATAAAGAATTTGAAAGTAAGATGGTTGTTAATGCTGCAGGTGTATATTCAGATAAGATAGCTAATATGGTTGATGATGAGACATTTAAGATAACTCCTAGAAAAGGTGAATATTTTGTGCTAGATCATTTTGAAAAACCTTTTGTTAGTCATGTTATTTTTCCAGTTCCTACTGAAAAAGGAAAAGGAATCCTAGTTACTCCTACTACTCATAGTAACTATTTAATAGGACCAAGTAGTGAATTTGTAGATGATAAGAGTGATTTAGCTACTGATAAAATGACTCTTGATAATGTTAGGAAAAATGCTTCTAAGTTAGTTAAAAATATACCATTTAATTATATTATTAGAGAATTTAGTGGCTTAAGAGCTACTAGTTCTACTCATGATTTTGTTATAAATGAAAATGATAATTTCATTAATCTTGGTGGAATTGAATCGCCAGGACTTGCAAGCGCTCCTGCTATTAGTAAAGAAGCAGTAAGACTTGTAAATGAAAAATTACATTTAGAGGTTAATAATGATTTTAATCCATTTAGAAGAAAAGTTATAAGACTTAAAAAGATGAGTGAGTCTGAAAGAAATGAATTAATAAAGAATGATAAGACTTTTGGACATATTGTTTGTAGATGCGAAGGTGTTAGTGAGGGTGAAGTAATCGATTGTATTAGAAGAAATGCTGGTGCTAGAACTATTAAGGGTGTTAAGAAAAGATGTAGACCTGGTTTTGGTAAATGCCAAGGAGGTTTCTGTGAGCCTCTTATAGTAGAAATATTATGCAGAGAATTAAACCTAGATCCTTTAAATGTTAGATATGATTCTAAAGATTCATATATACTTCAAAGTGAAACTAAGGAGGGGAATAAGTAATGAAAGAATACGATTTAGTTGTAGTTGGTGGTGGTAGTGCAGGACTTGCTGCTGCTATTAGTGCTTATGAAAATGGTGTTAGAAATATTTTGCTTTTAGAAAAAGAGAAATATTTAGGCGGTATACTTCTTCAATGTATTCATAATGGGTTTGGATTACATGAATTTAAGGAACAATTAGCAGGTCCTGAGTATGCTCAAAGATTTGTTGATAAGTTTATTAGTTTAGGTATTGAGTATAAAGTAGATACTATGGTTTTAGGTATTAGCAAAGATAAAACAATAATCTATTCTAATGATACTGATGGATATACAGTTATTAGAGCAAAAGCAATTGTTATGTCTACAGGATGTAGTGAAAGAACTAGAGGAGCTATTGCAATTCCAGGAGATAGACCTAGTGGTATAATGACAGCAGGACTTGCTCAAAGATACTTAAATATAGATGGATATTTAGTTGGTAAAAGAGTTTTTATTTTGGGTAGTGGAGATATAGGCTTAATTATGGCTAGAAGAATGACTTTAGAAGGTGCTAAAGTTTTAGGAGTAGCGGAAGTAATGCCTTATTCAAATGGATTAAATAGAAATATTGTTCAATGTTTAAAAGACTTTGATATACCTTTATATTTATCTCATACAGTTAGTAAGATAATTGGAAAAGATAGAATAGAGAAGATAGTTGTTAGTCAAGTTGATGATAAGATGAATTTTATTGAGGGAACAGAGAAAGAGTTTGAAGTAGATACTTTATTATTATCAGTTGGATTATTACCATCAAATGTTTTATTAGAAGATATGGGAATGGAAATGAGCTCTACTAGAGGCCCTGTTGTTAATGAGATGATGGAGACAAGTGTTGAAGGAATTTTTGCTTGTGGTAATAGTTTGCATGTTCATGATTTAGTTGATTTTGTTACTAAAGAGGGTAGAGCAGCAGGTAAAGGAGCAAGCAAATATCTTAATAATTTAGTAAGTAGAAGTAATGAAGTATTAGAGTGTAAACCTGGTAATGGTCTAGGTTATCTTATTCCTCAATCTGTTAATGTTAGTAATGTAGATGATAGTGTAGAGTTTAAGTTTAGGGTTAGAAGACCTATGGAGAATAAAAAAATAGTAGTTAAAATAAATGATAATCAAATTAAAAAGGTTGTTAAACCACATCTTTTGCCAGCAGAAATGGAAACTATTGTTATTAAAAAAGAAGAATTTACTAGTAATGCAGGAAATTTAGTTATAGAAGTGGAGGATATGTAAGATGAAAGAGTTTATTTGTATTGTTTGTCCTAGAGGATGCCATTTAAAGGTTGATGATGAAGGTAATGTAACTGGTAATTCATGCATCAGAGGAGAAAAATATGGTAAGCAAGAAGCTATTGATCCTAGAAGAACATTAACTTCTACAGTTAAAATAAAATCTACTCTTATTAGAAGATTACCTGTTATTAGTAGTGGGGATATTCCTAAAAATAAAGTTCAAGAAGTTGTTAGATACTTAGATAATGTTGAGGTTAGTGCTCCTATTAAAGTTAAAGATGTTATTGTTAAAGATGTAATGGGATTAGGAGTAGATATTGTAGCTACTAGAACAATAGAAAAATAAATATAAGAAAATAATTAAGGTTGAATTTGGTATATATAATTCAACTTTTTTTATTAAAATAGTAAATAAGGTTAATTCTTTTATAAACAGAGCTAAAAACATGCTTACAAGGAATATTTTTAATATGTTTAAATGCATTTTTAGTGCCTAAATTGTATAATAAAAATGGTGATTAATATGCTTGTTGGAATAATAGGTAAATCTGGATCTGGAAAGTCTACTTTAGCTGAAAGAATATGTAAGTTAAAGGAGAATGCTTTTCATATTGATATTGATAAGGTTGGGCAAAGTATTTTAAAAGATGAAGAGATTGTTAAGCATATTGTTAGTATTGTTAAAGATGATTCGGTAGTGGAAAATGGTGTATTGAATAGGAAAAAGGTTGGAAATATTATTTTTAATGATTTAGATAAGTATGAAGAATATTATAAGTATACTGAAGATATTGAATATGGTATTATTGATAAGATGATTGAGGATAATAAAGATAAAATTGTTATATTAGATTGGATATTACTTGATAAAACTAAGTATTGGAATAAGCTTGATTTAAGGATTCTAGTGGATACTAATATAGAGATTAGAAGAAATAGAGTTACTAAAAGGGATAATATAAGTAATGAGTATTTTGATCTTAGAGAGGTAATGAAAGAAGATTATAAGAAGAGTGAGATGGATTATGTGCTAGATGGAAATAATATAAGTGATGAAGAATTAGAAAAAATATTAAAGGAGTTAAGATGATGAAAGATAATTTGTATATTAGAAAATACAATGAAGCAAATAATATACAAACTCATGATGAATTAAATATTTATGATGAGTGTTCTTTTTCTTATTTTGATATACTTAAAGAGAAAGAAATAGAGGTTATAAGTAAGAAGGAAGTTCCTTGTATATGCACAAGCAGCATTAACTATAACATTTATTATGATAAGTGTAGTAAGTGTAATGGTAGTGGCAAAATTAAACTTAATGATAATGAAGTTGTTTGTAATAAGTGTAAAGGAAAAGGTAGTTTAGTAAAGAATAAGTGCCCAATATGTGATGGTAAAGCAAGAGTTGTTAAAGATAGTAAAGTGTTAGTTAAGCTAAATAGTAATTTAAAGAATGGAGATATTATTACTTTAATAGGAAAAGGGAAAGAGAGTAATGATATTAGAGGAGATTTAATTATTAAAGTTAAAATAAATGATTTAGAATGTTTTGATGTTAAGGGTAATGATGTTTATGATAAGAGAATGATTCATTTTAGTAAAGAAGATATTAGTAAGAATGTTTCTAAAAGAGTAGAAACCGTTAAAGGGTTTACTAATGTAAAGAGTAGTGGTAATAGTGTTAATGAGGTTATTAAGTTAGATGGTGAGGGTATAAATAATGGTGACTTTTATATCTGCTTAGAGAATGAGTTAGCAGAAATAAGAGGAAAAGATGTTTATAAGAACATTATTATAGATAAGGATAAAAAGAGTTTTTATTTTGATTATATAGAGTTAGAAAATAATTCTAAGTATTTAGATATAAGCTATTATAAGAAAGTAAATGAGATTAAAGAATATATAGAACTTGATGAGATTAATAATTTTAAAATAGTTAAAGTAAAGCAAAAGGGCTTAAATGGTAAAAGTGGCGGATTAAGAGGAGACTTATACTTAAGGGTATTTTTTAGTGATGAATTCAAAAATATTAATGATGAGTTATATCATTATCCAGTTAAGTTAACTAGGCATGAGGTAATGGATGGTAAGAAAGTAATGGAGTTTAATAAAAGTAAAATAACTCTTAGTTTTGAAAAAAATATAAAGGATATTAGAGTAGTAGAGGCTAAGGATCATGGATATATTAAAGGAAATAATGATTTTAGTAGTTTAAATGTTGTTATTAGTCCGTTTAGTTATGATGTGTATGAGGTTAGTGTTAAGGTAAATAAGAAAGATAAAGATATTTATATAGATGATTATAAGAAATATTTTTATGATGAAGTAAAGAAAAGTAATGATGGATTAAAGGTTAGTTTAAGTAAGAAAAGTGATAATATAGTAGTGTTTGATAGTGATAATAATAAAGTTAATATAAAAGTTATTAGATAGGAGGTGTAAAAATGAGTATTTTCTTTGATTTTAGTGAAGTTTATAAAGATGAATATAAGAAGAGAATAATGGGATCTTCATTTTATAAATATTTAGATGAAATAAATATGAGTTTAGAATATTTTATTAAAGAAGAATTTGTTAAGGAAAATACTTTTTTTATTGCCTGTTCTAGTTTAGAGAGAAGAATGCTTAAGGATATTAATTTTGATTATTATAAGAACTTTTTTATTAGAGTTAAGGGTAAAAAATATCACTTATTAGGAGACTTTATTATTAATCATGATAATGAGTCTTATTATAAAGTTAAAGATATTTATATGAATGATAGTTTAGAAATGAAGAAATACGAAAAGGAATTTAGCTTTGAAGTAAGGTTAAGTAATGAATATAAGAAGAGTTTGAGTGATATAAAATTAATTAGAGAAATTATTAATAGTACCCCTAATATTTATGATTATAAATGTTTAGATTTTGTTAGAGATTTTGATTCTTATTTAGAGTTTGAGAGAAAACATTTTTCTAAAAAATTAGGGTTTTACAAGACAAATGAATTTAGAACTGTAGAGTTGAAAGAAATAAAAAGAAGTATGGAAACTAATAAGAAGTATGAAGATTCTTTGTATTTTGATGATGGAAATAATTATATATATGTTGATTATGATGCGATTACTAGTGAACCATTTAATAAGGTTATTGCAGTGGAATTTATTGTTAGTATTAATAAAAGTGAGGGAGCTTTCAGTGATTTACAATACTTTGTTAGTCAAGAAATAGAGCTTGCAAATGAATTAGATGCTTTAGAAAATGATAAATTAAAGAATGATGGTAATGAACTAGAGTTTAGTTTTAAAACTAAAAGAATGGGGAGTTTACTTAAACCACTTGAAAAGATTAGTGAAGATAGTGATAGTGTAACATTTTCTTTTTCTAAGTTTTGGAGTGATGAAGATAGTGATTTAAGCTATAGTTTTGCTAGAGTTAGCGACTATATTACTAGTGCATTTGGTGAGAGACCTTTGCTTGTTAATATTGCTAGTGGAGATGTAGCTCTTTATAAGAGAGGAAAACAAGCTTTGAAGGATTTAAAAGAAGGAAACTTGAAGAATCCAGGTATTGCTAGTTACCTATTTAATATTAGCGAATATGAGACTAGTGAAAATATAATTAATAAGGAAGATATTGAGTGGAGTAATAATTCATTAGATAAATATCAAAAAGAGGCAGTATATAAAGCTATTAATTCTAATTCTATCTTTTTACTTCAAGGACCTCCAGGTACAGGTAAGACACAAACTATTACTGAAATGGTTTACCAGTTTAACAAAATGGGTAAGAAAGTTTTATTATCATCTCAAACGCATGTAGCAATTGATAATGTAATTGAAAGATTACCTGATGAATTAGATGTTTTACCTATTAGATTAATTAATAGTGAAAGAAAAATGAAAGCTAATAAAAACTATTTGCCTGATAAGTTAGTGGATAATTTTTATGAGAAAATAAAAAACAAGTATGAAAATAAAGAAGAGAATTTTAAGGCTTTTAGTAGTAAGTTAGATAATGCGTTTAAAGAAGAGGAAAGAATAAGTGAGTTAATTAATAAGAATGCTTCTAGTAGAAAAGAATTAAAGAGTATTAATAATAATTTTTATTCATTAAAGGCTAAATGTAATGAAATAGATAACAAAATTAGTTTTCTTATTAATAAAATAAATGAATTCAATAAGACTATCTTTTTTATAAATGAATTTAAAAGAAATAATTATATTTTTAAAGATTATAGTGTTAATATTAGTTTAAATTTAAAAGATTTTGATTTATTAATTAATAAATATAAAATTGAAGAATTAAGTAATTTTAATGAATATTTAAAGTATTTTTCTATTAATTATAGTGATAATAAAAACTTTATTAATGATTATAATGAGATGATTAATAAGAATATTAATTATATTAATAATTATTATAAGGAAGTTAAAGATAATTTAATTTTTAATACAAATGAACTTAATAACTTTAAGATGCAAAGAAGTGAATTTAGTAAAAGTATTAACGATTTAGTTAAAGAAAAAGAGATTCTTTTAAAGAGTAAGGGTAAAGAATTTAGAGAAATAGATGAATACTTTGATTATTATTTTAATAACAAAATAGTAATGAATAAAAGGCCTATTAGTGATGAAGATTGTTTAAAGGAAATTAATAATTATTTAGTTAGTGAAAAAGAAAAATTTGAAGTAGATAAGAATAATTATAGTGAGTATAAAGATATTTATGATAGTGTTATAAATTATATAAGTGAGAATAAGGATGAACTTTTAGAGAGAGACAGAGTAAAGTACACTAAAAGTTTATTAAATAATAATGCGAACGTTTATAGTATTACTTGTAATGCTAATTCTAAGTATTTAGAGGAGAAAAACGATTATTTAAAGAAGTTAGGATTAGGTAATATTGAATTAAAAAATATTGATTTTGATGTTGTTATTATAGATGAGGTTAGTAAAGCTAATAGTATAGAACTTCTTATTCCTATTTTATATGGTAAGAGTATTATTTTAGTTGGAGATCATCGCCAGTTACCTCCTTTATTTAAGTATAAAGAAAAGATGTTTAGTGATAGTGATGATAAGGTTTTATTAAATAAGTATGAAGCATTAGTAGAGAATAGTATGTTTAAAGAGTTATTTAAAAAAGCACGTAAAAATAAATATATGTTAGTTAATCAATATAGAAGTCATGAGCAAATTATGAATATTGTTAATATTTTTTATGATGATAAATTGAGACTTGGGTATGGTAATGAGCAAAATGAAGCTAAGAGACATTTTTTGAATGTTAGTAGTAATAACTATAGTTTGTTTGAAGAGAATATTCATACATATTGGTTTAATTCTCATTATGATATTAATAGTAATGTAAGTTATGAGAAGAAAAAGAAGAGAGGAAGTATTGTTTCTACATCTTTTTATAATGAAGAGGAGATCTTTCTTACTAAAAATATTTTAAAGAAATTAGATGAGGAATATGAGAAATTAATTAATGATGGTGTTATTAAAGAACCTTTTAGTGTAGGGGTTATTTCTCTTTATAAGGATCAGGTTAGTGAATTAAAGAAAGAAATAAATAAGATGAAATTTAATTATATTGATTTTAATAAGAATAAGATATCTACAGTAGATGAGTTTCAAGGAAAAGAAGAAGATATTATTATTGTTAATTTTGTTAGAAATAATAAGTCTTTTGAAACTGGTGATTTTACTAAAAAGTATGAGAGAATAAATGTAGCACTTTCTAGAGCTAGAAAGATGTTAATTATAGTAGGTAGTAAGCCTTTCTTTACTAGTTTGAAAGTAGATTTAGAGAATATGGATGATTCTAGTGAGGTTAATACTAGAAGAATATATAAAGAGATTTATGATAGAGTAGTTGGTAAGGTAGATGCTCCAAATCTTTACTTTAAGGATGGTGAGATTAATGAGAATTAATTTAGTGTCTTTTAGTGATTTTAACAGTGTTATTGAAGTGTATGATAAAGAAAAAATGGATTTATTTGTTTTTATGTTAGTTAAAATTATTGAAAAAGGTAGTAAGAAAACTATTAAAGAAGTATTGAGAGATTTAAGTGTTAGTGAAGATTTAATGTATCTTTACGAGAATAACTTTTATTATTTATTAGATAATAAACTAATAATTAATAAGAGTGATAGTGAGGATATTAGTAGAGTTATAGTTAATGATGTATTATTTAGTGAGTTTGGAAAGTATTGCTTAAAGAATAATTATATTCCTAAATTTAGAGAGATTAGAGATCTTAGAATTATTTATAATATGTTAGATAATAAGTTTGTTAGTGATAGTAAGATTAATGATTCTAGTAATGTAGTGGTTATAGATAAGAGTATTAATTTTTTAAATCTTATTAATGATAATAAGCAAGGATTAATAAATGAGTATTCAGACAATTTTGTTTTAAATTATAGAAATAAGGAAGCTAATCCTTACTATTATGAAATTAACGTTAATAGTAGTAACATTAGTGAAAATTTAAAAAAATATTTAAAAGACAATATGGTAATGCTTAGTGATAATAAGTTAATAGAGGAAAAAGATAAAGAGTTTTTAAGTAGTAATTTTAATTGTGTTTTAGCTTATGTTAATGGTGATAATTTAGTTAATAGTGAGTATTATCTTATTAGTGATGATAGTAAAGAATTTAAAGTAGAAGATAATAAACTATATATTAGTAATATTAATGAATTTAATGATTATTCTTTTGTTAGTTTAGATAAGGAAGTAGTGGGATATAAAGCTAGTAAGATATTATTAGATGATAAAGAGGCTAGTGTTGTTTCTAGAAATAAATTAAAAGATAATAAGAGCGATATTAAAAAATATTTAGTTAAAAATAGAGATAAATTTAGTGAGATAAAAATAGTTAATAAAGTAATTGATTTATTATAATTAAGGGGGTGTTAAAATGAATAGTTATGATGTTTTAGGAGTTAATAAAGACTCTAGTGATAAGGAGATAGAAACTTCATATTTGGATCTAAAGAAAAAGTATGATCCTAGTTTTAACACATCAATTCATGCTTATAAGAAGTATAGGGAAATTATTAAGGCTTATGAAGATATAAAAGATGATAAAAGAAGAAAAATGTATGATTTGAAAGATGATAATAATATTAGGGTTAAGGAAGATATAGAGTATAAATTATATGATTATAATAAAGAAGATAAAGTAGTTAAGAAAAGTAGCATTGATTATAGTAGCGTTACTAACAATGAAGAAACTTATTTAAAGAATATTATAATTAATAAAGATATTAGTTATTTATATTATTTATTGAATTTAAATTATAGTGTTACTTATAAGAGAAAAATTAAATGTGATGAGTGTAAAGAGTTTACTGTTTGTGATTTTTGTGATGGAGAGAAAGTGGTTTATGAGAATAATCATTTAGTGTGGTGCCCAAAATGCTTTGGTACAGGTAAAATTAGCAAAGAATGTAATAAGTGTTTTACTTTAGGTTATAAGATTGAAGAAAAAGAGATTAGTTTTAATGTAGATGAAAAAACTAAAGTGTTTAAGGGATTAGGAGATAATTATAATGATTTTAAATCAGATTTAATTATTAATTTTAATTTTTATGATAAGGATAGTATTACTATTAAGGATAATATTATTGAGATTAAGTATAATTTAAGTAATGAAGAAACTAGAAATGGAATTAATAAGGTATATGGTAATGATGAGAGTTCATTTAATTTAGTTGTGCCTCCTTTTGTTAGTGATGAGTATGTTAGTGAAATTAACTTTAATGATTATGTGTTAAGATTTGCTTTTATTAATAATAGATATGATGGTAAAGATATTACTTATTATTTACTATTTAACAAGAAATATATTAATCATTATTTATATTTTAATAGTGATTATAGTAATTACAGTGAAGAAAAAAATGATACATACTTTAATGAAGTATTAATTAATACTAGTCTAGTTATTAAAGGATTAGGAGAAAAAGGTAGATATGGAGGTAATAATGGTAATCTTATTATAGAAATAGTTCTTAGTGATGTTAAAGATATTGTTTATACTAGAGATATTGAAATAGTAGAAACCAGTAAATTATTTAATTTATTAGGTGGAAATAATACTATTTATAATTATGGATTTAAAGGTAGAAATAGTGTTGTTTGTAAGGAAGATAAATATTATTTGCTTACAGGTACATCTAATAAGAAAATGAAATTGAAAGATTATTTTATTGTTAAATTATTAATGATTATATTATGGCTTTTAATTCCTTTATTAGCTGTAGTATTGCCATATAATGAGGAAATGTATATTACTTTAGTTAGTGTGTTAGCATTTTATATTATACTTATTAATTTAGTTATGGAAGTGAGGGTGTAAAGATGAAAAAGTATTTTAAGTATTTAATTTATTGTTTTTTGTTTTTATGTCTTATTAGTTTTTTTAGTGATAGTAAGGTAAATGCTAAAAATAGCTCTAGTAGCGTGTTTGATGTAATTGTTGGGAAAGAGAATATACTTCCTGTTCATTATTCTTTAGAAGATGATAACGGTGTTATTAGAGAGAGAGTAAATTTTGCTGTTACTTTAATTGGAAAAGAAGAGAATGGTAAAAGTTATAAGTGGGAGCATACTTTATGTTATAAGATTAGTGGGCAAGATGAGATGTGCGAAATAGATATAACTAGTAAAGATGAAAAAAATGGTGTGAATATAGTTAGTAATCAAACATATAACTATACTTTTTATGATACAGATATGCCTTTTTATAGTGAATCATTAACGTTTGAATATATTAAGTTTAAAAATAAATTTATATGTTTAGAAGAAAATACAGAAGAAACTATTGAGTTAGATGAAATATATTTTAACGAGAGTGATTTAGATTATAAATTCAATTTTGATATTAATAAAACAATAAAAGCGGCAGAGGTTAATGGCAAAAATTATATTAATCCATCTATTTACAATAATAATGGCAGTTATTATTCCTCGTTTAATGCAACGTTTGTTAATAATAGTGGATCTACTTTAGTGAAGGAAAACGCTCCAACTTATAAGTTTATTATAGAGGCATGTGGTTATCCTAGAGATCAATATGAATGCAGTAAAAATGAATATACAACTGTTACATCAAATGGAAATGAAATAAGTATAACTCCCTATATTGGTAACATAACATATCCAAATATTTTAAATAATTTGAAATTTGAAAATAGAACTATTCAATATGAATACGCTATATATAAAACTAAATTAGAGTGTATAAGTAATTGTAGTGATAGTAGGGTAAGTAACTCTATTACCTTAAGTGAAGATACTTATTATTTTAAGTATAGTTTGCCTGTAGTAGATGAAAATAATACAATTATAAACTCTTCAAATGATGAAGTTAATTATGTTAAAAATAGTGAGGTTACTATTAGTGTTAGTGATTCTTTGTTAGGGATTGATGAGAGTAGCTTAACATATTATATTGTAAAGCCATATTCTAACTATTGTAATTATGGAACTACTAGTAAATATAATTTTGTAAATGGAGTTATGTTTACTGTTGGTAATGGTTTAAATGGTGGATATTGTATGTATTACACAGCAAATGATAAGTTAGGAAATACATATACTAGTGATTTTTATATATTTTATTTTGATAATTTAGGGCCTGAAATGACACTTAATAATACATATGATAGTAGTAAATATTATAATGAAATAATACTTAAACCTACATTTAGTGATTATAGTAATGTTAAGGAAAAATATTATTTGTGGAGTAAGGAAATAGTTAGTGAAGAAAACTATTTAGATATTAAAAATAAGGGAATAAATTTTAATGATGAAATTAATAGCAATGAACTTAGTGATGGGATTTATTATTTGTATATTTTGGCATTTGATTCTTTAAATAATTATAAGTATTATGATGTTGGAGTTTTTAATATTGATAAAACAGGATTAGATATTAGTGAAGTTAATATTTCATTTATAGGAGATAATAGTAGTTATAGTAATACTAATAAAGTTAAGGTATATGTTAGTGAAATGGGTAATGAAGAATTATTTAAATGTGGGTTTTTGAATAAAGAAAATGTAAGTATTAGTGATCTAACTTTAAATTGTAAAAATAATGTAGAGATTAGTTATCCTAATTCACTTGAGGGAAGTTATTCTTTTTATGTTTATCTAAGAGATAGAGCTAATAATTATTCTTTAATTGAAGTTAAGAAAGATTTATTAATAGATACATTAGCACCTAGAATTACTACTTCAATATTGTATGATGATAATGAGTATCATGTTTCTAATGAAATTGGAATTAGTGTAAATGATTTAAATAATTACAATGAACTTAAGTATGGTTGGTTTATAGCTAGCAAGAATAATGTTACTAGTAATGATTTATGTGAAGTATATGAGAATAATGAAATTATTTATTATCCTAATAGTTATTATGGAGAATATAAACTATATTTAAAAGCAACTGATAATTTAGGAAATGAGAATTTTTATGTAGTAAATAAGACTTTTAAGATAGATACAGATATAGTTAGTGTTAAGTTAATAGGTAGTGATGTTATTAAATTAATAAAAGGAGAAAAGTATAAGGAATTAGGTGCTAGTGCATACAAAGGCAGTTCATTAAATGGTGGTAGAACTAGCAAAGTAGATATTGAAAGTAATGTTGATATTAATAAAGCTGGAACTTATTATGTTACTTATAGTAGTGGAGAAGGAAACTTTAGAGTTAGCGTTACTAGAAAAGTAATTGTTAAAAGTGATAGTTTGTATATTGCAGGAGCATGTACTTTATTTGCTTTAGGTAGTGCTATTTTAGTAATAAGACTATTTATTAAAAGAAAAATAGACTAATATTCTTTTATTTTGATTAGTAAATGATAAAATTTAAGTAAGGAGTGATGTTTGTGTTATTGTCATTTGAAGTAGATGGATATAAATTATTTGATGAAGGCGTTAATTTTAGTATGCATGCTTTAAAGAAATTTAAAAGATTACAAGAAAATGTGTATACTCAAAAAATTGGAAATAAGGAATATAGTGTATTAAAGAGTGCAGTTATTTATGGGCCTAATAATTCTGGAAAAACAACTTTTATTAAGTCAATTGCTGCTTTAAAAAATATAATTGAAAATGAATATATAGATGAAATAACAAAAGATAACTTAAATTTTAATTTTTTTGATAATAAAAGAAATATTAATTATTTAATAGAGTTTTTAGGAGATACTAATCATTATGTTTATGAATTATCTTTTAGTGAAAAAAATGAAATAACAAAAGAAATACTTACTGTTAATGGAAAGAAAATACTTGATAGATTTGGCAAGAATCATAAAGATGTTAGCCAAGTTATTGAACTATTAGGTCATTATAAAAATAAATTAATGGTTACTTGTTTGCCTAAAAAATATATTGAATATTATACAGAATTTAAATCGTTCTTTTCTAAATTATTAATACTTCAATATACTGAAAATAATGTTCAACCAACATTAGATATGCTTAATGATATTAAATATAGTAAAGATTTTATGAATCTTATTACTAGTTCTGATACAAATATTAAAAAAATGAAAATTAATAAGAATGTAGATGCTGAAACCTTTTCTTATGTTCCTAAAGATGTAGCAGAATATTTAAAACTTGAGTCTACTTATGAAAAAGATGGTAAAAGTTTTACCTTTCCCTCAATATTAGTTGATTCAATTGGTACTAAAAAGTTAATTGTTTATGCTAGTTATATTTTAAAGGCTTTAAAAGAAAAGATGACTTTAGTTGTTGATGAACTTGATACTAGTTGGCATACTTTGCTTACTCGTAATATTTTTGCTTTATTTAATAGTGTTAGTAACACAAGGGCGCAAATAATTGCATCTTGTCATGATTTATTATTATTAGATGATAAGCATATGTTTAGAAGAGATCAAATTTGGTTTACTTATAAAGATAAGCAAGGAACTTATTTTTATAGTTTAGCAGATTTTAAAGTTGATAGTAGTGAGAAGCAAGGGATGGTTATGGCAAACTATTTGAAGGGAAAATATGGAGCTTTACCATATCCAATGATGGGAGAATTGTTCGATGATGAGAGTAAGTAATATTCGTAGGACTACTAGAAACTTTTTAAAAGAAGATTTATATTTAGTGGTTGAGGGAGAAGTAGATGAAATATTTGTTAATAAAATAGTTTCATTTATGTCTACTAGATATAATGTTAGAGTTAGAGTTGCTAATGGTAATGGTAATATACCAATTCATGTTAATATTTTGAAAAAGATATATAGTTATTCTAAAATAATGGTTTTATATGATTTGGATGCTAGTGTTAATGTTGAGGATATAAAAAGATTTTTAAAGAATAAGCAAGTTACTTTAAAAGATGATGAAATTTTCTTTGTTAATCCATGTACAGAATATTTGCTTGTTTTAGTAAAGGAAGTAAACACTAATAAATTCAAAAATAAGAGAGATTATCAAGAACTATTTAAGAAATATTATGGCATAAATGAATATGCAGGACATGTTCCTCAAGTAGAAGAAATGGTTAATCAGCTTACTTTTGAGGATTATAATAATTTTGTAGATAATTTGAAAAAAGTATCACATGATGACAATACTTTACCATCTACTAATTTTATAAAATTTATAGAAAAAATAGAAAAATAAATTTTTAATTATCTTATTCTTAATTGAAGAAATATAAGTTATTGATTATAATAAAAAGTAGTTAGGGGTGATTTTATGCCTTTTAATATTTCTATAGTTGAATTATTAATTATTTCACTTCTTTTTGTTACTGCACTTAATTGCACCTTAACATATTTTTGTTGTACAAAATCATTAAAAGTATTAGAGGAAAATAATTCTATTGGTAAAGCTGTTAATAAGCTTAGAATATTTGATCAATACATATTATCTAAAATTAATATACTAGTAGCATTATTTTACTTTATAATTAGTTATTTTTTTGTTAATACATATTTGAATACATATTATGTTTTCTTTTTTGCTTGTTTATTATCTTTTGCATTAACGCTTATTACAACTTTTGTTTCAAGACTATGTTATTGTTATACGTGTAATGTCCTTTTAGAAACTAAATTAAATGAGTTTGAATGTTTAGTAATTAATTTTAAAAATTTAATGAGTTTTTATTTTCCTTTTCTTCTTATAAGTTTATTAGTGCCTTCAATTTATTTGTTTGAAGTTCCTATGTTATATAGAAATATAATATGTATAGCAAGTTTACTAGTTATAGTTGCTATTTGGATAATACTAGCTCCTGATATTATTAAATTAAAATATAATGCTAAAAGGATTCCTAAAAATACAATGTTAGAGCATAGGTTAATGCAACTTCTAGATGCACATGGAATAAAAAGATATAAGTTATATTATTGGGATACTAGTAGAAGTAAAGAAGCTAATGCAATGGTAAGTGGTATTAGAAAACATTATTTATTTATTTCTTCTTATTTAGTTGAAAGTGTTACTTTGCCAGAACTTGAAACTATTTTAACTCATGAAATAGGGCATATTAAAAATAAGCATGTTATAAAGATGATGATTGGAAAGATATTTTTAGCTATGTGTATATTAAGTGCAATTATGATACCATTTATTTTAAAATTTAATTCATTTAATAAAATTTTATTTTATTTTGCTTCTATAATAATTATTACTTTAGAGATGCTTATTGCTGTAGCAATTGAAAGAAAATATGAAAAAGAAGCTGATTATTATGCCTCTTGTTATAATGATCCTAATTTGTTTGCTAATGCACTTAAGAAAGTTACTCCATATGAGGAAGAAGATAACTCAATAGACGAATTATTTCAAACACATCCTAGTATTAAAAATAGAATAGATAACATAAATAAATAATTATTTTTTGCTTTTGAATAAAGCTTTATAGGATAATAAAAATCCTATTATTAAAATATAGGGAGAAGAACTTTTAAAAATGCTTGCTAGAATATTAAAAAAAGAATATCCAATATTAATATAAGAAAAATAAATTATTATATTTATTAAGCCTATGGATATTAAAGTTATTCCAAGTAAATAAAATAGTATTCTTGATAGCATATTTTCACCTATAATATTATATGAGGAGGTTAATTTAACTATGATAGAACCAAAAGTTGTATTTGTAGATTTAGATGGAACGATATTAAAAAATTATCATGAGATAGAGAAAGAAAACTTAGAGTTATTGAAAAGAATTAATAAAAATGGATTACCAGTATGCATAGTTACAGGTAGATCTTATAATAGATGTAAGCATTTTTATGAAGAATTAGAACTAAGTACACCTTTATGCGTTTTTAATGGCTCTTATGTCTTTAATCCTAAAGATGAAAATTATCCTAACTTTATTGGGGGAATTGATAAAGAAACATTATTATATTTTCTTGAAATTATATCTAATTTGTATACTTCAGTAGTATGTGATTTAGAGGATACAATGTATGTAGATAAATATAATGAAAATGATGATATTAATGTTGTATTAGAAGGAAATAATGTAGTTGTTGGCTCTTTAAGAGAAAATTTACCTACAAATCCATATTCAGTAATATTAGAAGCAAAAGATATGGAATCTAAGGCTAGAATATTTGAAATAATACAATCATTTCCAAATTTACAGGTTAATACTTGGAACTTAAAAGATTATCCTTTAATTTTAGAAATAACATTTTTTAAGGTGAATAAGGGGAAAGCTGTTAAACATATTTGTAAGTACTTAGGATTAACTATGAAAGATGCTATATGTTTTGGTGATGGCTTTAATGATAGAGATATGCTTATTAGAAGTGGATGGGGAGTAGCAATGCAAAACGCTCCACTTGAAATTAAAATAATAGCAAATGATGTTACTAAGTATAAGGCTGTTGAAGGTGGAGTGGCTAAATACTTAAAAGAAGTTATGAATATAAAATAAAAAGGTCATGAGACCTTTTTATTTATAAAATCTTGTAAGTAAGTTTGTATTTTTTCTTTTTTCATTAAGGCTTTTTCTTTAGAAGTATCTTTAATACTATAATATATTTTATATTTAGGTTCAGTGCCTGATGGTCTTAAAGCAATGAAAGAATCATCTTCTAGAATAAATCTTAAGACATTGCTTTTTGGAAAATCTTTATATCCTTTTAGATAGTCTTCAATTCTTTTAATTTTATAACTAGCTAAATTATTTAAATTTTCTTTTCTAAAACTATCCATTATATTCATTATTTTTTGTTTTCCTGTTATAGGGTCTAAAGAATATGAATCTACTTTATCGTAATGATATCCATATTTTTCATATAATTCATTTAGTCTATCTATTAAAGTTTTATTGTTATTTTTATAGTAGCAAGCCATTTCACTTATTATTAATGCAGCTTGTAAAGAATCTTTATCTCTTACTATACTAGACAAAGCACATCCATATGATTCTTCAACTGCGAAAAGGAATTCTTTTTCATTTTGATATTTAGTAATTGTTTCACCAATATATTTAAAACCAGTAAGTGTTTGAGTGAAAAATACGCCATGATCTTTAGCAATAGTTTCAATTAGAGAAGTAGTAACAATGCTTGAAATTACTAGTGAATTTAAACCGCATTTTTTATTATTTACTAAGTAATCTAAGATTAAAGAACCTGTTTGATTACCTGTTAAAAGAATATATTCATTATTGTGTTTTGCTCCTACTCCAATTCTATCACCATCAGGGTCAGTAGCAAGTAATAAATCAGCATCTATTTCTTTAGCTAACTTTAACGCTTCTGTATAAGCAAGTTTATCTTCTGGATTTGGTGATTTAGTGCTTGTAAAATAAGGATCTGGAGTACATTGAGATTCTACCAAATATAAGTTGTATCCTAAATCAGTTAATATTTCTTTTATTCCTTTTAAGGCTGTTCCATGTTCTGGTGTATATACAATTTTAAAATCTTTTTTGTTAGGATTAGTTAAAGATATCTTTTTTATTTCATCATAATATAATTTATCAAAGTTATAATCTAATACTTCTATTAATTCTTTATTTTCTTTAAAAGAATAAGATAATATATCATCTATTTTATTTATTTCTAAGATTAGTAAGTCATTTTTATAATCAGTTAATTGACAACCAGTATCATCATATACTTTATATCCGTTATATTCTTTAGGGTTGTGAGAAGCTGTTATTATTATGCCTCCGATTGCATTTAATTTTCTAATTGCATATGAAGTTTCAGGAGTAGGTCTTAAACTATCAAATATATATACTTTTATGCCTTTACTAGATAATAAAGAAGCACAATCTAAACAAAACTCACGTGAATTCATTCTGTTGTCATGTCCAATAACTACTCCTCTAGAAAGATCATTTTTAAAATATTTTATTAAGTAATTAGCATATCCTAATGTTGCTTTTCTTATTGTATAAATATTTAACCTATTAGTCCCAAGCCCCATTATTCCTCTCATACCAGCAGTCCCAAATGACAAATTGTCATAAAAGGAAGCTTTTATTTCTTCTTCATTCATATTTCTTAATTCATCTTTTAAGTTTTCTGGAAGAGAACTATTTAACCAAGTTTCATAATTATCTTTATAATTCATTTACTACATCTCCTTTAAATAATTTTTTTAGTATTTCTTTTTGCTTTGGCTTTAAATCTGCCTTAAATTCTTTATTTTCTAAATATTTTAATTTTTCAGGCATGTTTTTAAACTTTATGATGTAAGAGTGTAAAAATTGATATTTATAATTAAATTTATCACTAAACTCTTTGTTTTCCTTGTAATCACCATATTTTTCATCATTTATAAGAGGGTGATTGATTGAAGCCATATGCACTCTTATTTGATGTGTTCGTCCAGTAATTAAATTTACTTTTAATAAAGAATATTTATCAGTATTTATTATACTTTGATACTCTGTTATAGCAGTTAGCCCATTTTTTTCATCTACAGTTACTAATTTTTTCTTTTCATCTTTTAATAACTTTTTATTAATAGTGCCTTTTCCATTAAGATTTCCTTTTACTAAAGCAATATAGCATTTTTCTATATTTTGTTTATCTTTAAATAAGTCTAATAATATTTTTGATGTTTCTAAGTTTTTACTTGCTATTACAAGTCCGCTTGTGTTTCTATCTAGTCTATGAACACATGATGGGGTATAGATGTCTGTTGTTTTGTATTCGCCTTTAGTTAGTAAATAATTTAAAATCATGTTATTTAAGGTGTTTGCTTTTTTGTTTTCTTCTCCTTCATGTATTAGTACATTTGGATCTTTATTTATAATTAATATATTACTATCTTCATATATAATATCTAAATTTATTTTTTCTTTTTCTACTACTTTTGGAGTATTAAATGAATTTAGTAAATCATCACTTATATATACTTCAATAACATCTTTTTCTTTTAAAACGTAGTTAATATCTACTTTTTTTCCATTTACTTTTATATCTTTTTTTCTAAATAATTTATAGATAAAACTTAGAGGAGCATTGTTTAAATATTTTCTTATATATTTATCTACTCTTTGGCCTTTATCATTACTATTAACCTGTATTGATTTCACATGCAAAACCTCCTTTTTTATTATATCATTTATTATTTAAATTTTATTATTAGTAGGCATTAAAAATAAAATATTGAAGTTTTTTCTTATTGTGTTAAAATAAAGACGCAAGGAGTTAGAAAAATGAAAGGTACAGAATCAGTTTTAATATGGATATTAAGCTTTTTGGTTTTTGCACTTATAATGTTTATATCGTATAAATTTGGATATAAATTAGGAATAAAAAAGGCTTTATATAGAACAACATATATTTTAATGTGTGTTATTTTTGCTTTTGTTTTAGCTCCAATAGTTAATGAGTTTTTAGTTGAATTTGATTTATCTAAAATAAATATTACTTTAGTATACAAAGAGAAATCTTTTACTACAATTATTGATTATATAGAAGAAATAATTGCACATAGTAAATTCTTAAATGATTTATATGTGCATTTTCCAAGTTTAAAAGATTTATTTATGGATTTTCCTCAAATATTATTAGTTCCTTTTACTTATGTAGCTCTTTTTATAGCCTTTATAATAATTTTATTACCTTTATATTTATATTTAAGTTATAGAAGAAAAAGAAGAATTTTATATGATAGGGGAGATAAAATACACCATCGTGTTTGGTCTGGTGTTTTGAGTTGTGTTCAAACTATTTTTATTATAAGTGTTGTACTATCTCCACTAAATGGTTTAGCAAGAATATATAAGAATGCTACTAGTGATACTTTGAATAATAAAGAGAGTTCTTTGTGTGACGAAAATAAGAATCTTCAAAAGTATAGAAAATATTGTGCGATTTTGGAGTCATATAACTCAACTATATTTTCTACAATAGGTGGTAATGATAGTGTTAGTGATTATATATTTGATTCTTTAACTAGAATATCATATGGTGATACTTATACTAGTTTTTCAGATGAAGCATCAATGATTATTAAAAGCGGAATTGTTTTAAATCAATCTAAATTATTAGATATAGTTTTAGAGGGAAAGAAGTCTATTCCATTAGATTTAGTTGTTGATAATAATTTAACTGATGATGATATAGATGTTATTGTAGAAACATTAAGCAATTCTAAATATAGCGAAGAGTTACTTTCTGAGTTAGAAGTTGTTGTTACTAATACTCTTAATAATATAATGAGTGATCTTCTTAATGTTGAAAGTTTTAGTGTTGATTATGGGCTTAGTGAGGAAGATAGGATAAATGAAATTAAAATAGTTTTAAAAGCTATTGCTTCATTTGGGAATACTACTCTTTTAAATGATATGATAGTAGTTAAAGATAAGGTTAGTTACTTTATTAGTGAGTATCCAGAAAATAGAAAAACTGAAATAACTGTTTTTGCTTTTTTAAGGGATGTTGTTAACTCTATAGATATTGATGAATTTGAAATGTTTAGTGAGTATCTTTTTGAATCAAAAATATTTAATAAATTAATTCCACATATTTTAGATAAATTATTAAGACCTATTGGATTTAATTTTGTGGCTACAGATGGTGATGTTTTAGATCAATTTTATAATGGAATGGATGCTTTTAGATTAATTAAAAAATATCAACCTGTAGGAGCAATTGAACTGTTTAGTAGTCTTAATGATGAGGAATTTGTTTTAGTTGCAGAGATTGCTGATTATATGATTCATTCAGAAGATTCAGTTAATGTTATAAAAAATATTTTAATAGTTATATTTAAAGATTTAAATATTGACTTCCATATTGATGAAATAATGCAAATTAAAAATTGGAATGATGAAATACCTTTTATAAAGAAAATGCTTCCTATAATAGCAAAATTTAAAAATAATGAAAGGATTCCTTTAAGTACATTAATAGATATATTAAAAAATGAAAATTCAGAATTAGCAATGATATTTAAAAGTGTTGTTTCTGAAAATAGAGTTTTGTTTTTACAATTATTTTTAGATAAGTGATGGTGATTGAATGATGAAAAAGAATATATTTAAATATTTACTTATTATATCAGTTTTTACTTTTATGCACTTATTTAACTCTAGCGTAATTAATGCGATATATGAAAATACTTGTAATATAGATGTTATAAAGGCTACAGAAAAAGATTATTATGATTGTGGTGATAATCCAATTTATTTAATGGAAAGTGATAAAGAAAAGTCTTCTTTTATTATTGCTGGTTATCATAATGATAAAAAGAATAAAGTTTTATATGCAGGTAAAATAGATGGAATAGAAACATTTTATGCTTCTGCTTTTAAGTATTATGCAGTTGTTTATGATGACAGACCATTACTTGGATATGGTAAGGATATGTGGTCTAATATAACTATTAATAATGTAACTGTATATGATGGAAGATTCGATGATTCTTTCTTTAAGGATAATAGTTATGAAAAATTCTTAGCACTATTTAATGAAGTAGGGACATATATTATTAGACAATATATTGGTGGAAGTGTAACTAATGTAATTAGAGTAATTATTCCTAGTAAGGATAATGTTGGTGTTGCTATTAGTGAAGCAAAATATGGAAGTATCAATATGGATGGTAGTTCTACTAGCAATAAGTATGAAAATATGAAGTTTGTTGTTACTGGTGGAGAGTATGGGTATAATAGTAATGTTTCTATTAAGGTTAATGAATGTTTATACAAAGTAAAATTTGGAAATGAAATAACTATAGATAATGCTCTTTTTAAAGAGTGTTTAAAACTTAATGAAACTAATAAGGTTGTTTTAATATTAAAAAATGGGCTTAATGTAACAAAAGAATTTAATTACAATTTTGTTCTTAAAAATCAAAATGTATCTATAAAACTAGAAAGTAGTGTTTCTAAAATGTCTACATCTAGTAGAAGAATAGTTATTAATTCTGTTGCAGGAACTAATAAGAGTTTAGATACTAATTGTAATTTATATTATTGGTCTAAAAGTGATAGTGATAAATTAACATATGAAGATTTTATGACTAATTATGAAAATAGTGATAAAAAAGGAACTTATACTTCTAATAAGGGAGTTATTTTAAGAGATAGTGAAGGTACTTATTATCTTTATGCACTTGCTAAAGATGATGATTCATATGTTGTTGTAAGATCTGAAAAATATATCTTAAATGGAAGTGGCTTTGTTAACAAAATTATATACAAAGATTTTATATTAGTAGGAATATTATGTGTAGCAGCAGCTTTACCAATATTTATATATTTATTTGTTAGAGGTAAAGATACAGATTAACAAATTTTAAATGTTTTTCATATATTAGATTAGGTGAATATACATGAAAACGAAAGTTATTCTTATAGGTGGAGGACATGGCTTGTCTAATATAGTAAAAGGATTTAAAAATGAAAATATAGATTTATCGATTATTGTAGCGTCTACTGATGATGGTGGGCATACTGGCAAAATACGAAAAGAATTTAAAACTATTGCAGTAGGAGATCTTAGAATGGTTTTAAATGAACTTATAGATGATAAAAGTTCTCTAAAAGATATATTTGATTATAGATTTAATTCATTGCATGGTGTTAACAAGGTGAGTTTAGGCAACCTTATGATTACTTCTTTGTGGATGAAATATAATGATATAGACAAGGTGATAAGATATTTTAAAGATAAAGAAAATATTAAATCTAATATATTTTTATCAAGCAATAATCCTTTAACTTTATGTGCGAAATGTGATGATGGAGAAATAATAGAGCATGAATATTTAATAGGAAAATGTAATAAAAAAATAAGTGAACTTTTTAGTAGTAATGAAGCAGTTTGTAATGAACAAATGTTAGAAGAAATAAGAGAATCAGATATCGTAGTTCTTTGCCCTGGTAGTTTATATACAAGTGTGGGTGCTGTTTTATGCATTAATAAAATAAAAGAGGCAATTTGTGATAGTATGGCTTCTATTGTTTATGTCTGTAATATAATGACTGAAAGCGGAGAGACAAATAATTATACTGTTAGTGAACATGTTGAAGCATTAGAAAAAATAATGAATAAAAATATTGATAGAGTTATAGTTAATAATGGGAAAATTGATGAGGATATTATAGAAAAATACAAAAATGAAAATAGTAAGGTAGTAGAGTGTATTGATGTTAAAGATAACTATGAAATGTATGATTTAGTAGAAATAATAGATGATAAGGTTAGGCATAATGCAGAATTAACTAAGAAAATAATATTACGTGAATAAGTTGAATTTTGCATTAATACATATAATTTGTTATAATAATGTATAAGTTGGTGATTGAAATGAATAAAAATAAATTTCAAAAACAGTTGCTAGAAATAGAAAAAAACAATTCTTTTTCTCTTTATTTTATAGAAAATTTATTTAAAAAGGAAAAAAGAAGTCTTTTTAATAATGAAAAAATAGAAACACTTATTGAAGATAATTTCCATAGAATTATGAATTGCTCTAGTAGAGGAAATGTTGATTCTTTTATTAATACATTATATGATCATGAGTCAATGAGGCCTTTTTTGCAAAAAGAAGAAACTATTAAATATATCTTAGATAATACTAAATATGATGATTTTGAACTTGTTATTAGTGATAGCTCTATAAAGAGGGATGCTCAGGCATTTATCCATAATAATATTGATTATGTTTTAAACAACTATTCATTAAAGAAAATCATTGCAATTTATGAACATTTAAAATTAAATGAAAAAGAAACTAATAAAATAGATAGTTATTTTAATATGAAAAAAGAAGAATTTTTAACTGCAATATTAACTAAAACATTATTAACAAGTGGAAATGTAGATGAAAAACAATTAAATTCATTAATAAACATAGTTACAAAAACAGTTGATAAAGTTTTAGAAAAAGAAAATTGTAAAATAACAGATATTAAAATATTGTTAAGTGGAGGCTTTTCTAGTGTTATACAAATTGGTGATATGATTGTTAAAGTTGGTTTGCCAAGAAAAACTTTTGATATTCCTAATGATAAAAGGATTCTTCAACCTTATTTGAGAAAAGATTTAAGTAAAGAATATGGAGTTGAGGCTGTTATTGAAGTTAGTGATAGAGTTGACACAGATATTTCTTTAAGTGAAGATGAACTTTATGAAATATATAAAGATATGAGAAATAGAGGAATAGTTTGTGGTGATTTTAAATATGATAATGTTGGTAAATTAATTAAACCTAATATCTCACATAATGATGAAATAAATGGTATGATAGGAGAAATTAGTGAAACGTTTAATAGTGGAGAATATGTAATAATTGATACTGATTTTATTTATAATGAAAATGATCCTAACATTGATTTGACTAGTAATTTATCTTCTAAATTTGAGAATAGATATATATTGGAACAAAAAAAGAAAATTAAGTAAAACAAAAATTATAAAGTATAAAGCTTAAAATAATATTAATGCAATGATAGACAAAAATAATTAGAGATGTTATAATTTTAAACGAGGTGTGATTTTATGAATTATTTTGAAGAATTTAAAACTATTATTGGTGCTAAAACTGGGGATGCTAGTAAAATTACAATGGATTCTAATTTAAAAGAATTAGGGTTAGACTCTTTGGATTTAGTAGAAATCATTTTAGATGGTGAAGAAAAGTTAGGTATCACTTTTGAAAATGATGAATTATTAAATTTCAAAACAGTTGGCGATGTTGTTAGAAGTGCAGAGGCAAAAAAATAATGTTGTTCCAAGATATTAAAAAAGCTAATTTAGAAGCCTTAAAAAGTAAGGATAGTAATGCTAGAGCTATTTATTCTGTATTAATTAATAAATGTATGCTTTTAGAAATTAATAAAAGAGAAAAAGGTGAAGAGTTAACTGATTCAGATGTAATTTCTTTAATTCAAAAAACAGTTAAAGAATTAGAAGATGAAATTAGTAATTTTGAAAAGGTTAATAATACTAGTAAAGTAGAACTTTTAAAAGGTCAAATGGAATACATAAAGAAATTCTTGCCTAGTATGTTAAGTGAAGATGAGATAAAAACAATTATTAGTAAACTAGATGATAAATCAATGCCTAGTGTTATGAGATATTTTAAGACTAACTATGCTGGTAAATGCGATATGAGTAAAGTTAGCCAAATAGCAAAAAATCAATAAGGATAGCAATATATCCTTTATAGGAGCATAGTTCAAAGGTAGAATAATGGTCTCCAAAACCACTGATGAGGGTTCGATTCCTTCTGCTCCTGCCATCATTTTGAAAATGCTTAGAGTCTCTAAGAAAAAATAAGTTTATAAAGTGTAGTTGCTACACTTTTTTTATTGTTTAAGATTTCTCGACTAAAAATTTTTCCTTGAAAATTTGTCAAATTCATGTATGACTATAATTAAGGAGTTGGAAAAATGATTTTTAATGAGAAGTATAATTTAATAATAGAATTTGCAAAGGAAAATAATTCTGAATTTGCTGAGGCTTATGATGCGGTTGTAAAAAAAATTCCTGATGCAGTTATTCAAAGATGTCAAAAATGTAGGAGCTTTGAAAAAGAAACAAGAGATGCAGAATATTGCTTAGAAACTTATCCTAAAGAAGGAACCATAGAGTTATCAATCGATTACTTAGATGATCGTTCTATATCTCTATATGTAGAAGATATAAAAAAAAGCTAAATGAATTAGCAATTTCTGATATAGATGAAAAAGTATATGAGATTTTTGATTTTCTAGCTTTAGAATTTTCAACAAGCAAAAATGAAATTGAATATGCATTTGAAATTGCAAAAACAGATGAAAATCATTTTAAATTATTAATGGAAAAAATAGTTGATTCTGTATTAGAAAAGAGATTTGTAAAAGAATTTACTATGAGCGAACTTTTAAGTAAGGTGGATGTTAAGAATAATAAAAGATAATAATTTTTATGAATATGAAACTGTCTAATATAATTGACAGTTTTTTTAATTAGTAAAATTCTATTTATATAATATATAAAAATTTTTGATTCTAGTGTTAGATATAAAAAGTTTGTTAGTGTGTCACAAAAAAATAGATGTTGTTTTTTGGGTGCTTCTAATTTATAATAACAATGAGGTGCATATGTATGAGTGAAGATATAAAAGAAATTCATAAGGATATTGCTAGGCGAAAAAAAAGTAAATTATACATGGATAGAATAAATTATTTAAAGTGTGTTAAGGGAAAAGTGATTTCAATGGAAGAATTATATTTCTTTTCACAGCCTCAAAAAGCTGTAACACGTGAAAAAATTGCTACTATTAGAAATCAAGAAAAAGGGTATAGTAGTGAAGAATCAACAACTTTAAATAGACTTATGAAACTTGATATGGAAATAGTAGCATATCAATTAATGAAAAAAGGTTATAGTGAAAAGGATGCAACTACTGTAGCGGTTAATATTCTTAAAGATCAGTTTGACAATTATTTGCATAGAAGTATAAATATAAATGATTATGTAATTCACAATGATTTATCTATAGAATCAAAAAGTGAGGATGAAATAGTTAAAAATTTAAATGATTGTATAAACTTTGAAATGAGTAAAAATAATATTAAATCTAAATAATATAAATAAATATAAAAAATAAAGTGTTGCGAAAAAAATAACAACACTTTTTATATGCTAAAATATAATTGTAGTGGGAGTGTTAGTATGAAGAAAAATAAAATTAAATATATAGTTATTGTATTAGTGTTTATAGTTATAGTAACTGCTTCAGTGATTGCAGGGATTATTATAAATAAAAATGATGAAAAATTAGAGAAACTTGTAATAGATAACAAGGTTACTAGTAAAATTGGTCAAACTACAGAGATTATAGGAGAGACTAAAAGAAATATACCTACGACTACTAGTAATGAAGGGTTAAATAGTAGATATCCTGTATATGGCACTAGTTTAGCAAATATTACAAATGAAGAAAAAGAAAATATTTTAAAAGAAGATGCATTACTTAGAGCTTCATCTACTACATATGATTCTATGGATGAAAATGGCAATTTATATCTTAATGGAGAGTCTATAAATAGAAAACTATATAAACATAGTGCTTCAGTTAATATGTATTATGGTGATGTTAGTGATGATGAAAAAGCAGTAATAGCTAAAGTTACAATTAAACCTATTGAGCAAAGAAATTATATTACTGGGTTATATGCTCCTGCTGGAGAGGTTGTTAAAATAGAAATATCAGAAGAAGACTTAAATAACATTGGTTCTCTTACAGTGGTAGTTGGTCAAACTAGTCATAGAAATATTAATAACAATATATGGAAAGATAGAAATGATTTTGTAAGAATGCCAAATATAGGAAACATAATGAGTATTAATAGCACAACAGGATATGTTGGAAACTACCTAGGTGGACCTATATATTTGTATCCAGGAAGATTTGATAGTGAATTTAGTGTTACTATATCTGGAGCAGTACAATATGCATATTTTATTTATGGGCAAACTACTGAAGAAGATGTAGAAAAAATGAAAGATTTTAGTGCTCCATATTATGATTTTGAAATATGGGATACTGGAGTTAGACATTCAGGGCCAAAAACATATGCTAATTATGATTATAAAAATTTGATGCAGGTTGGTGATCTTTGGGAGAAAATTATTAGAACATCTAATGAAGTCCCTAATTCTTCAAATAAGTATATAGGTGTTGACTTTGTATATGATCCTTTTGTTGCAGCTGGTGCGGCAGTAGCGTTTGTTGGAGGAAATAAATGGGTTAATGCTCCTCCTAGTTGGATGAGTGGTAGTTTAAATTACAAAGCTATTACTACTACTGGTATGTGGGGAAATATACATGAATTTAATCATCATTATCAAAATTATGGTATAGGTGATATGATAGAAGTTACTAATAACGCTACTAGTTTATTATCATATGTTTTGTATACTAATATATCGGCATTAAGAAGTACAAATGATAGTTCATTAGGTAGTGGATGGAATAGATTTACAGATCCTTCTAGAAGTTTAAGGGAAACATTGTCCTTATCTAATAGTGGTGATCCTCAATCATCTTTAAATATATATGCAGATATGATCCACTCTTTTGGTGTAGACAATTTTATACAAGCAACTAAGTTAGATGCAGGTAAAAGAACAGCAGATGCTTGGTATGATGCATTGTGTACTGTTACAGGCTATGATTTAACTTATTATTTTGAAAGTATTCTTAATCAACCACTTTCAGATTCAGTTAAAGAAAAATATCAAAATAAAGGATTTCCTGTATTTATTCCAATTGCTTCAGTTTATCAAACTGGTAGGAGTTACTATATTAATGATAATGAAGTTTTTGTGGAGACTGTAAAACCATATGAAATAGAAGCAGGAGAAGATTTTACTCTAGATTTTAATAACTATCTAGTTGTTCCTAGCGGATTTACTTATTCTATTAGAGAAATTTCTAATCCTATGTCAGGTGAGCTAACAAAAATATCTGAGAATGTATATAAATATACTCCAGGTAAGACAGAGTATTCTTCTACTATGAAAGTTGTTGTATCTATTGAACATCCTACAATTGAGGTTAAAGATATTACACTTACTATTAATTTAAGACAAAGAATATCTAACCTTTTAAATAAAACTAAATATATATATGATTCTAAAAAATATAATAGCGTTAGTGAAGCTTTGGATAATAATTTTGAAGGATATTCTAGCGTTATAGAAGAAAAAATAAATAGCACATTTATTAATGGTATAAACCCTACTCAAATAGGAGTAGTTGAAGGTAAAATATATATTAGTGAAGATGGTAATTATGCTTTTCAACTTAGATGTGGTAGAGGAAATAATACGTTATATTTATCATTTAATAATAGAGATAATTACACTCAAGTTATTTCTGTTAATGGGAATGGAAATAATACTACTAAAACTGAATATTATAGTTTAAAAAAAGGAGATTATGTTTATTTTAAGGAAATTACATTATCTACTACTTATGATGCCTTTAGTGAACTTAAGTTAGTAACCAAGAGTAATGAAACAGAGACATTTAGCAATATTTCTAGTGATAATTTATATAATGTAGATGTTTATTACAAAGAATATAATTTTAAGAGTGAAGAAAAATATTTTAGAAATTATTTAGTTAATGAGGTTGTAAGTGTTCATGATGTTACTAAAGAAAAATTAATTGGTTTAGAGAATTATACACAGTGGGATAATACTACTAAAATAGATAATATATTTGATGGTGATTTAAATACTTTTTATCATAGTGAAGCTAATCATTTTATTTCTAATGGCGATCCATTTATATTAACAGTTGATTTGGGAGAAAATGTCAATTGTAATTCTTTAACTTTAATTGGAAGAAATTCTGGACAAGTGCATATGCCTACCTCATTTAAACTATATGGGGGAAATAGTCTTGATTCAATGGAACTAATTAGAGAATACAGTAATCTTACTTATTCTAATAAAAGATTAAAAGTAACATTTGAAGAAAAAAATATAAGATATTATAAGTTAGAAGTTACTGATACTGATTCACATAGATATATTAGTATAGCGCAAATTAATGTTTGTTATGAATATAATGGTACTTTAAAATCATTAGATGAGCTAGAGTATTATAATACTAGTAAAAAACAATTTGTAATAGAAAATAAAACTATTTCTACATTTGGACATTTAATAAGTGGTAATGGTATTATAAAATATAAATTTAAGGGGACTGGATTTGGAATATTTGTAAAGCAAAGTGAAAAATGTGTAATAGAAGTAGAAATAGATGGTGTAAAAAAAGAAGTTGAATTAACTAATAATAATTCAACTACTTTAGGATATTTATCTGATTTGTTAGAAAATAAAGAACATGAAGTTAAAATAAAAGTGCTAAAAGGAAAAATACAAGTTGATTCATTTACGATAAGTTAGTTGCTTTTCCTTCAATAATTATAAGTGGTACAAGCATTTCTTTTCCAAGAGATGTGTGATGTCCTTTGAAATGTGTAGAGTTTTCACTAAATAAAAATTGTTTATTAGTTTTACAATTAGCAATATAATCACCTAATAGTTTCAAATTATCAGTTTTAGGGCCAAATATTCCTTTATTTATTAAATGATTAGTCTTATACAATTTGAAATCTTTTGAATAATGTTGTTTAAAAAGTTTTTCAAATTGTTTTTCTTTACCTTTTTTTATTTTAAATCCAGTAGCGCGTGGCTCTAAAAATAAAGGCCATTCTAATAAGTCTAATAATTCTTTATCTTTATATATTTCTATATAACCATCTATATCAACATGCCCATGATCCGCTGTTATTACAAATATGGTGTCTTCGTATTTAGAAGTTAAATCATTTACTAATTTAGACAAATGATTAATAACATCTTTAGCTTCTTTACTAGTAACTCCAAATCTATGCATTGTATAGTCAGGGTCTCCACAATAAGAATAAACAAATTGTTTTCCTTCTTTTTTTAAACAATTTTCTATTCCTTTAAATAAGTCATTAGTATCTTCATATGTGTAATTATTTTCACTAAGTCCTTTTTTAAAATAACTAGGAAATACTGTATTTACAGTATAATTTATATTATTTTCATAGTAGGCATTAAAAGGAAGTCTATCATATACAAATTTATTATCTATTTTTTCTTCACTATAACTATCCTTATCTAAATATATATCAACTGCTTTATTCAATTCTTCAAAGTATAAACTCCATCCTAACCAGCCATGCATGCTTGGATATGTACAGCTCATCATAGTAGTTGTTGCATTAGTTGTAGTAGAAGGAAATGTTGAAGTTAAAACTTGTTTGATATTTTTTCTTAGTACATTGTTTTTATCAGTATTAACTTTGATGGGGTGTATACCACATCCATCAAGTATTAAAAAAACAACATTTTTATAGTTCTTTTGTAAATAGTTATCTAATATTTTTAATGTTTTTACATTTGTTTCGTTCCCTAGCATTTTATTAAAACTAGACGAAATATTTATAATGTTTTTGTTATAATTTGGGTAAGTGTATTTCATGCTTATTTCTCCTTATATATTTTTAATTTATCATAAAAAATAATTAAAGTAAATATAATGTCTTATTGACACAATATAACACATGTTATATATTAAAGAAGGAGGAATTCTATGGCTAATGTTATAAAGTATTCAAAAGATAAAATAATAGAAGTCTCTCTTGATATTGTAAGAAAAGAGGGAATAAGTGAACTTAGCGCTAGAAATATTGCTAAAAAGTTAGGTAGTTCTGTAATTCCAATATTTACTTATTTTAATAATATGGATGATTTAAAAAATGAAGTTATAAAAGAAATTGTTAAGATTTATGATTCATATATTGAAAAGGGCTTAGAAGAGAATTCTTTTAAGGGAAGTGGAGTAGCTTATATTAAATTTGCTAAAGAAAATAAAAATTATTTTAAAGTGTTATTTATGAATGAGTGTAAATCAAATAATATATCAGGAATGTTTGATACAAAAGGATTTAAAAATGAAGAAATAAATGCAGAAGTTAGTAAAAAAAGTGGCCTTAGTAGTAAGTTGATTAATAAAATTAGAGTGCATTGTTGGTTAACGGTGCATTCAATTGCTACAATGATTGTAACAAACTATTGTGATTTTAGTGATGATGAGATTAGTGAAATATTAACTGATGAATATACAGCGTTAGTGAAAAAGTATAAGGAGGAAAGTTAAAGTGAAGATAATTGAGGTAAATCATTTAAAGAAAAGTTTTAAAGAAGTAAAAGCAGTAGATGATATTTCTTTTAGTGTAAATGAGGGAGAGTTATTTGCTTTTTTAGGTGTTAATGGCGCGGGTAAGTCTACTACTATTAATATTATGTGTGGAAGTCTAGAGAAAGATGAAGGGACTATTGTTATAAATGATAATGATATTAGTAAGAAAATGAATAATGTTAAAAGAGATATAGGTATTGTTTTTCAAAACTCTGTTTTAGATAAAAAATTAACTGCTTATGATAATTTAAAAACAAAAGCTATAATGTATGGTATGAGTAATGAAGAGTTTAATGTTAGGTTAGAGGAGTTAATAAAATTATTTGATTTAAGCGATATTTTGAAAAAACCACTTTATAAACTTAGCGGAGGGCAAAAAAGAAGAATAGATATAGCAAGAGCATTAGTACATAGCCCTAAAATATTGATTCTAGATGAGCCTACGACAGGTCTTGATCCATCTACTAGATTAATGGTATGGAATGTTATTAATGATTTAAGAAAGAATTCTAATTTGACAGTATTTTTAACTACTCATTATATGGAAGAAGCAAGTGAAGCAGATAATGTAGTTATACTAGATAAGGGAAAGATAGTTGCAGTCGGTACACCTAATGAGTTAAAAAATAAATACGCTAAAGATTTTATAAAAATTTATTTTAATGATAATAATGAAGAAAAATTTAATGAGATTTTAAGCAATAATAAATTTAATTATAAGAAAATGGGTGATTATTTTGAAATTGAAATAAATAATGTTATTGATTCTAAGAAAATAATGAGTAAATATCCTGAGCTATTTGAGGATTTTGAAATAGTAAAAGGTAAGATGGATAATGTGTTTTTGAATGTTACTGGTAAGGATATCAAGGAGGTATTGCAATGAAAGATTTAAGAATATTGTTTACTTTAGTTAAAAGAAATATAAAGCTTTATTTTAAAGATAAAGGGGTTTTCTTTTTGTCACTTATAACACCACTTATTTTATTAGTTTTATTTATTTCTTTTTTAGGTAATGTTTATAAGTCTACATTAGTGGGGATTTTAGGAGAATATAGTGTAAGTGATAAACTTCTTAATGCTTTTAGTGGAGGTTGGCTACTTTCTTCAATTTTAGGTGTTTGTTGTATTACAATTGCATTTTGTTCTAATATTCAAGTTTATGATAAAATTAGTGGCAGTGAATTAGATTTAAATAGTACTCCTACTAGCAAAAAAACTATTTTTCTTAGTTATTTTATTGCTAATTTGTTTACAACACTAATTGTTTGTTTTACAGCAATGGCGGTAGGTTTTATATATTTAGCAATTATTGGATGGTATTTAAGTTTTGCTGATGTTTTACTTATTATATTAGATGTAATTTTATGTACTTTATTTGGATCATTACTTGCTTCTATTTTAATGAGTTTTATATCAAGTCAGGGAGGATTAAGCACTGTTTCTACACTTGTATCTTCTTTATATGGTTTTTTATGTGGAGCATATATGCCTCTTTCACAATTATCTAAAGGTATTAAAAATGTAGTTATGTTTATTCCAGGAACTTATGGTGTAGTGTTGCTTAGAAATCATTATATGGGTGGTGTTATTGATGAGATTAGTAAGACTGTTCCTAGTGAATTAGTTGAGGTTATGAGGGATAGTTTTGATGGTAATGCTTATTTCTTTAATAATAAAGTTGAAATATATCAAATGTATCTTATTTTAGGAGCTTCTATTGTAGTGCTTCTTGGTGTATATGTATCTATTGCAATGCTTAGAAATAAGAAAAAGGAGAATAAAAGTGAAAATTAATGTTAATTATCATAGTTCTATTCAAATAGGAGATATCTATATTGATCCATTCAAAATAATTAAAAATATTAATAATGCTAGTTATATTTTTATTACACATTCTCATTATGATCATTATAGTAAAGAAGATATAAATAAAGTGATTAATGATAAGACAATAGTTGTGTGTAGTAAAGATGTTTATGAAGATTTTAAAAATTATTATAAGAATAAGGTTGTAGTTGCAGAGCCAAATAAGAAATATAATATTAATGGTCTAACTTTTGAAACTTTTCCATCTTATAACATAAGTAAAAAATTTCATCCAAAAAGTAATAATTGGGTTGGATATATAATTAGTGTTAATAATGAAAAGTATTGCATTATTGGAGATAGTGATTTAACTGATGAAGTTAAGGGTGTTAAATGTGATGTTTTATTTGTTCCAATTGGTGGGACATATACAATGAATGCTATTGAAGCTAGTAAGTTAGCTAATATTATTAAGCCTAATTTAGTAGTTCCAGTGCACTATAATGGAATTATTGGTAATAAGGAAGATGAAAAAGTATTTATAAGTAATTTAAATAATATTAAATATCAATTATTTTTATAATTTTTATTATCTTTTTTAAAACAAATCTAATTTATTGGAAAATTGTTTTTATTATTGTATAATTTATTTGTTTTAGAAATGGGATGATATTGTGGCAAAATTTGGTAATAATAACTTAGATATGATATTTGAAAATATTGAAGAGATAATGGATTTGGCACTAGACGGTGATGCATTGTCACAATATTATTTAGGAGTTTACTATGCTTATCCTGAGAATGAAGAGTATGATTTAAAGAAAGCTTTTCATTGGTTTTATAAGTCAGCAGAACAAGGGTTTGTAAATGCAGAGTGTAATGTTGGAGTTTGCTATGCTAATGGTATAGGAGTAGAGCAAGATTACACTAAAGCTATTTATTGGTTTGTTGAAGCTGCTAAGCAAAATGATGAAACTAGTATTTATAATTTAGGACTTAGTTATTTTAATGGTAATGGAGTAGTTCAAAATTATGAAAAGGCTATTTATTGGTATAAAAAAGCAATGGAGTTAGGTAATGAGCATGCTGAATTTATATTAGCACTATGTTACTTAAATGGTACAGGAGTAGAAAAAGATCCTCATCTTGCTTTTCATCATTTTAAAAACGCTGCTAAAGAAGGACATGTTGAGGCTTGTTACAATTTAGCATATTGTTATGAATATGGATTAGGATGTAAGGCTAATATGAAGAAAGCTTTAGATTATTATGAAATGGCAGCAACTCAAGGAAACGATTATGCAATTGGTAGATTAGGGTTGTATTATCACGAAAATGGTATGTATAAAGAAGCTTTTGATTTATTTGAAATATCTACTAAAAAGGGTAATATGAAATCTACATATTATTTAGCTAAGTGCTATGAATTTGGTCAAGGGTGCGAGGAAAATAAAAATCTTGCATTTAAACTATTAAAGATAGTAGCTGGTGAAGGTGATAGTGATGCTTTGTATGATTTAGGTATGTGCTATTTGTATGGACTAGGGTGCGAAGTTAATGAAAAAGAAGCTTATATTTGCTTTAATATAGCTAAAGATGAAGGTGTAATTGAGGCTAATAATGCACTTGGATATTGCTATTTAAATGGTGTTGGTACAGAAAAAGATACTAAGAAAGCAATAGAGTGTTTTGTTGATGGTGTAAATTTAGGCGATTCTGTTAGTAACTACAATTTAGCATTTTGTTATGCTGTAGGACTTGGAATAGAGAAGGATGAAAAGAAAGCTTTTGAATTATTAAATATATCTGCAGAAATGGGAGATTTTTATTCTCAATATTTCTTAGGAAAGTGTTATGAGTTTGGTAATTTATGTGAAATAGATTATAAAAAAGCTAAAGAATGGTATGAGTATTCTTATAAAAATGAATGTGATGAATCTCTTGTAAGTCTAGGTGATTTGTATATGGATGGTAAAGGATGTAAAGTTAATTATAAGAAAGCTCAAAAACTATATAAATTAGCATATGAAAAAGATGCTGATGGAGCAATGGAAAGTTATGCTGTTTGCTGTTTATTTAATGGAGATTATAAAGTGGGATTTGAATTATTAAATGAACTTAGAGACATGGATAATTACATGGTTAATTCATTCTTAAAGTTATGCTATGAATATGGTATTGGTGTTGAAGCTAATAAAGAAGAAGTTTTAAAGTTTGAGAATAAATTAAAAAAATAGTAAATAAAATGCTAGTGATAGCATTTTTTTAATTGCTAAGTGAATAAAAAACTTGTACAATATAAATAAGGATGTGACTAATGATGCTAAAAGATGAGATAATAGCAGAAATGAGTAAGAAAAGATATATTCCTGCAGAGGAAGAAGATTTTGTTAATTTCTTTTCTAACTATAGTAAAGAAGAAGTTATTAATGCTTTAAAAGAATTAAAAGAAGAATATGTAATTATGGAAAGTAGTAAAGGAAATTTAGTTCTTGCTAGTACTAAGGGATACTTTAAAGGTGTAGTTACAGGAGTTTTTGATGACTATATTTTTGTTAAAATTGATAAATATGAAAAAGATTTAAAGATAGATAAGAAAAGAAGAGATATAGTATTACCAAAAGACGAAGTATTAATTCATTTAGCAGAAGATGAAACTTTAGTTAAAGTTATTAAACATAATATTAATAAATTAGTTGGTGAAGTAGTTACTAAAGAAGTTAGACCAGGCAAATATGATTATTATATTTTACCTCAAAGTAAGAAACTTAATGTTGAATTAAAATTAGATCCAAGTAGATGTAAAAATTTAGTTAATGGATATAAAGTTGTATATGAATTAGTGGATACAAAAGCAGGTGTTGAGCCTGTTATAAAGGAAGTAATTGGCTATAAAGATGATCCTAATGTTGATATTAGAGCATATTTAATTGAAGCTGAAGCTCCAATAGAATTTAGTGAAGCTTGTCTTAAAGAAGCAGAAGAAGTATCTAGAGATGTTAATGAAGAAGATTTAAAAACAAGAACAGACTTTAGAGATCATATGATTTTTACAATAGATGGTAATGATGCTAAAGATTTTGATGATGCAGTAGAAGTATATGAAAGAGAAGATGGTGGATTTAAAGTTGGTGTGCATATTGCTGATGTTTCTGCTTATGTTAAAGAGGGAGGAGCAATTGATAATGATGCAGTAGAGAGGGGCACATCTATCTACTTAATTTATTCTGTAGTTCCTATGCTTCCTCAAATATTATCTAATGGTAAATGTTCATTAATGCCTCATGAAGATAGATTAACAATGAGTTTTATTATGAATGTTAGTAAAGATGGTAAATTAGAAGATGGCGAAATAAAAATGGGCGTTATTAATTCTAAAAAAAGATTTACTTATGATGAGGTAAACAAAATTGTTGAACAAAACGATCCTGAAACAATTGAAAAAGATAAGGAATTCGTTCCTATGTTAGAAGCAATGGTTAAAGCAAGCGCTGCAATTAGAAAAGATAGAGATGAAAGAGGACAATTAGAACTTGATATTCCAGAAGCTAAAGTAATTACAGATCAAAATGGTCATCCTACAGATATTAAACTTAGATATCGTGGTTTAGCAGAAAAGGCAATTGAAGATTTAATGATTTTAACAAATGAATTTGTTGCTTCTACTTTTGATAGCATGAGATTACCATTTATGTATCGTGTGCACGAAGCTCCATCTGAAGAAAAATTTGAAAGATTTGTTCATATGGCTAGAAGCATGGGACATAAAGTTAGAAATAGTAAGAATGGATATCATAGTAATGATGTTAGAGGAATACTTGATAGTGAAGATGATGAATTAGTTAAAACAGTATTATCATCATTACTTTTGAGAAGTTTACCAAAGGCTTATTATGGCCCTGAAAATATTGGGCACTTTGGTTTAGCAAGTGATGCATATATGCAGGTTACTTCTCCAATTAGAAGATACCCAGATTTAGTAGCACATCGTTTAATGAAAAAATATTTATTTGAACCAGAAAATTTTGAAAATTTAAACTTTGATGAAATATTGAATTATTTATACGAAATAGGCGAATCTACATCTATGCAAGAGAGAAGAGCAGAACAACTTGAAAGAGATGTTACAAAGATGAAGATGGCAGAGTATATGGAAGATAAAGTTGGTGAAACATTTGTTGGTAAGATTTCTGGATTTACTGATAAAGGAATGTTTGTTCAGCTTCCAAATACAATTGAAGGATATGTTAAATTTGAATATTTAAGAGATGATACATATGTTTATGATAGAGATAGAATGTTAGCTTTTGGTAAGAGAACTAACAAGTTATTAAAAGTAGGTAGTGAGTTTAAGGTTAGAGTAGCTAGAGCTAGTAAGAGTGAATCCTTAATTGATTTTGCTCCAGTTGACTATAAGCCTAAAAAAACGGATAATGATAATAGAGAAAATAGGAGAAAAGGAAGAAAACACTGAAATGGAAAAAGGAATAAAAAACATTTGTTTTAATAAGAAAGCAAGTTTTGATTATTTTTTAGAAACTACTTTTGAAGCAGGTATTGTTTTAGAAGGAAGTGAAATAAAATCCATTAGAGGAGGAAATGTTAATCTAAAAGATAGTCACATTCAAATAAAAAATGAAGAAGCATATATTATTAATATGCATATTTCTCCATACACAAACGGCAGTGTTTTCAATCCTGATCCTACTAGAACTAGAAAATTATTACTTAATAAGCAAGAAATTAGAAAACTTGACAATAAAGTAAAAGAAAAAGGATATACTATTGTTCCTACTAAAGTTTATTTAAATAATGGTAAGGCAAAAGTAGAGATTGCTTTAGCTAAGGGAAAGAAAAATTATGATAAAAGAGAAGTAGAAAAAGAAAAAACAATAAATAGAAATATTAAATCAATGATTAAAGAAATTAATAGGTGATTTTATGCTAGTAGAAGTGAAAGAGTTTATAGAAGGTATAGGTTATCGCTATTTTGTTATTAATAGGGATAGTGTCGAGTTAATAGAAAACAACCATAAACAAAGAATAGAAGTAGAATATAAAAATATTTTTAATACTGTTCTAGGGCTTTTTTCACTCGCTAATAAATGGAAAAATAACAATTTAGAAGAAGGCACATATGAAGTTTCTTTTTATAAAAATAATGATATAACTAAGTTTTGTTTTAATGAAGTTCCTTCAAATTGGATGTTATTTAAATCATATTTAAGTGTGTTGGTTGGTGATAGTTATGAATAGAGTAGATTTAATTAATTCTAGAAAAAAAGAAATATCTTTTTCTATTGCTATGGCAATAGCGGATAACTCTAGTTTAAAATTTGATAATATTTATAAATATGTAAAAAATAAAGTTGATTCAACTATAGTGATTACTCCAAATTTAGAACCTTTTGAGACAACTTATGATAAAAAACTTAATAAATTAATGTCTGAAGTAAGTGAACTTGTTTTCTTTGATATAAAACCTTATATAAATAATAAAGCTAGAATTATGAGTAGTTCATATATGGCAGGTGAAGATACAGAAATCATTAATAAATATAATAGAAATGCTAATTTATATGAGAGAGTAGGAATAAACTTTGATAAATATAAAGTTTTATATTCTTTTTATAAAGATGAAGGAATGAAAATGATCGATTCTAAAATAAAAAAAGTAGTAAAAAAAGCTTACTTATCGGATTTAAAAAGGTCTTTTTCTAGTCTCATAGATGCAATTAATTATAAGAAAAAACTTGAATCGACGGATAAAATATTTAAAAAATATAATATTAAGTCTATTGAGGATCTTATTGATTTTAGAAATGAATTACTTTCATATACAGTAAATGAGAATAATTACAATTTAGAAGAAAAGAAAATTATTTTAGATGATAGGAAAGCGCTATGTGAAAGAGTTAATGATAAGAATTTTTTACTTAGTAATATAGATGCTACAAAGATGATTAATAAATTAGATGAAGTCTTTAATCTTGAGGCTTTTAATGTTATTTTTTCTGAAAATAATTGGAAAGATATTATAGAAAGAATAGGTGTATCTTCTAAAAATATTGGAGCTTTAACAGGATCATATGCTTCATTAATGAGTTCAACTGCGATGTGTTCTAAGTACTTTGATAAGAACAATGAATCTGTAGTATATTGTATGTTTCCCGAAAAGTTATTTTCATTACCAGCAAAATCAATGAATGACGCAATAATACACGAATTTGTTCATAGTATAGATGCTCATACTCATGATCATAAAAACTCATTTACAAATAAATATACTTTAATAAATGAAGCTATTACTGAATATCTTTCTTTAAAAGCAACTCAATATTTAAATGATGATATTTTAGATACAAATATTGAAGGTGAAAGAGCGGGGACTGTATATGATCCTATGCTTTCACTTGTTGAAATTTTGAAAAACAGTAAAATTTGGGATGATGTATTAAATGCTAAATTAAATGATAATGTAGTAGAGTTAGAAAAAAAAGTTGGTGTTCATAACATGGCTAAAATTAATTCATGCTTTACAGGAAATATGTTAGCAGGACAAGATTTAAAAGATGAGCAATTACAAAAACTAATTAGTAGTATTGAAAAAGAAAAAATTAAAAAGTAATTGTGTAAAATAATAAAAAACATTGAATATTTTTTATTATTTTTATTATAATATAAGAGCACTTATGTGTATACACTATGGGGCCGTCATGGTTTCGACAGGTAGTGGAGGGTAAGGATTGCAGTCGAGTGATTTCGTTAGTAATCAAACGCCAATTAAATGGCAATTATAACTATTCATACGCATATTAGTCATAGACTTTAATCTTCAATAGCGAAGAAGTGCGCGTTACGTTAAGATTTGTCCTTGGTTTTAATAGTAACGTCATATACAAGGAATAAGGCTTGATGATTTCTATAAATCAAACTCGAAAATATAATAGGATAGTTATTAAATGGTCGGTCTTTAACCTAATTTAATAATGAAATACAATTAAAGACTAAACTGTAGAGGTCTTTACTTGAAGTTATTTGGACAGGGATTCGACTTCCCTCGGCTCCACCAAATTGAAATAATTACTCTGGTCAAACATATATCGGAGTTTTTTTATAGCCTTATAGCAATTATTGAATAGCAAATTTGTAACATTTATATAATAATTTAATGTTTTTTATTATGAGTTATGTTGTTAATGCTAAAAGGTTTATAAATTATAAAATATCAAGGAACATAGAACTCAATTATTTTTTTGTTTTATAAAAATCATAAGTCCCAGTTAATGTAGGGGTGATTACTACTATTGATGTTCAAATGTAACTAACAAGTTAATAATATCATTATATTATCAGAACTTTGATTATATCTTATTGTTGATTTACCAATAATTGTATGCTAAAATTGTAGTAAATTTAATTATATGAAAATTGATGGAGTTTCTAAACGCTTTGAAGAGTTTTTTGTGCTTTTTTTGCTTTAAATTCAAGATTGGAGAGTGTAAAATGAATAAAAAGTTTCTTTTTTCCACAACTCACATTATATTATTAAGTTTTTTGGCTGTTATTCTTGTAGGTAGCATTTTATTGTCGTTACCGATTAGCGTAAAAAATGGGAATAGTATAAATTATATTGACACTTTGTTTACGGCAACAACTTCAACATGCGTAACTGGCCTTGTAACCGTCACTACCCATTCTACTTGGAGTCTATTCGGACAAATTGTGATTCTGATTCTAATTCAAATTGGAGGATTGGGAGCCGTTACATTTATGTCAGCGTTTACGATAATGATAAATAAGAAACTAAAACTTAAAGATTATCAATTAATTCAAGATGCATTTAATCTTAATACGATGTTTGGATTAAAAAAATTTGTTAAACACGTTTTTTTAGGTGCTTTTTTAATAGAACTGATTGGTGCAATATTATATATGATAGTTTTTATACCTGATTATGGCATAAAAGGAATTTGGATTTCTCTATTTAATTCTGTTTCTGCGTTTTGTAATGCAGGAATGGATGTAATAGGAGATGTAAGTTTATCTAAATACGCTACTAACCCTTTGATTAACATAACTACATCGCTATTGATAATTTTGGGAGGATTAGGCTTTATCGTTTGGTGGGATATATTAAGGGTTCTAAAACAATTTAAATATAAAAAGTTAAAATGTTTCAAATCGTTGACATTGCATAGTAAAATAGTTGTTAGCTCAACTTTGGTTCTTATATTGGCTGGAGCATTCTTGATATTTTCGTTTGAATATAACAATGAAAATACTATTGGTACATTAAATTTTTTTGATAAAATGCAAGTTTCATTATTTCAATCAATAACAACACGTACTGCAGGTTTTGCTACTATTTCACAAGAAAATTTAACTGATCAATCTGTTATTGTTTGCTTGATTTTGATGTTTATTGGTGGTTCTCCAGTTGGAACAGCAGGAGGCATAAAAACCATTACAGTTGTATCATTGATTGCCATTGCAATTGCTTCAATCAGAAATAAAAAAGAAGTTGTCTTATTCAATAGAAACTTGTCAAGCGAAATCACTAGAAAGGCAGTTGCAGTGACGTTTATGTCGTTTACTATAATAATTATCTCAACAATTTTGTTAAGTTTAACAACAGATAGGTCAATTGTTGATGTATTATACGAAACGGTCAGTGCGACTGCCACCGTGGGATTATCAAGAAATTTAACACCATTCTTAAATAATATAGGAAAAATAATTATAATTACAACAATGTATTTAGGAAGAGTCGGACCTATTTCTCTTGCAATTGCATTCAAGTCGAAAAAAGAGTCGACCAATATAATATTGAATCCGACAGAAGATGTTAGTATAGGATAAGGGGGAATTGATATATGAGTATAAATAAGACGTACGCCGTTTTTGGACTTGGTAGATATGGAGTATCCGTTGCAAAAGAACTTGTAAATAATGGGGCAGAGGTTATTGCCGTAGATTTAAATGAAAATATAGTAAATAATGTTTCAAACGAATTGCCTTTTTGTAAATGTGCTGATACAACAGATGCAGAGGTCTTAAAGAGATTAGGAATATCGAATGTTGATGTCGTAATTGTGTCTATGGGAGAAAATATCGAATCAAGCGTTATGACGGTAATGCAATGTAAAGAACTTAAAGTCCCAATGGTGATTGCAAAATGTTCTAACGAAATGCATTGTAAAATTTTAACCAAAGTAGGAGCAGATAAAGTTGTTTTTCCAGAAAAAGATTCAGGTATCAGAATGGCAAAAAATTTATTAAGTTCAGGATTTGTAGACATCATTGAACTATCCAATGATGTTTCAATGATAGAATTGGATGTAAAGCATGAATGGATTGGCAAAACGCTGATGGATTTGAACTTCAGAAAAAAATATAATTTAAATGTTATTGCGCTAAAAGAAAATCAAAAAATAAACATAAATATAGATCCTAATATGCCTCTTAGTCAAAATACAAAACTAATTGTCATAGGGGATAAATCAAAGATATCAAAAATAAAATAAGTTAAAAAGGACCATTATGCAGTTTTTAATGTTTCTTTACCTTTAATATACATAAAACAATACTAAAGTTTCTGATTGCTTTAATATTTTATAAATTTGCCACAAACGTGTATTGTTTTATTTATTTGACAAAATTTTGAAAGAATATTAATCGCAGAGTTGCTGCCAAGGATGTATTATTCAAAATTAAGTAACATTAGAAAATATGAAAAAGATTTTGGCTTACACTTGTAAATGTGCTGTTTTATTTAAAAATTTTTTTATAAACTGATTTTTGCTGTTTAATAAAAAATTATATTGCAAAAAATAAAAAAACAAAGCAATTTTAAAAAGAAAAATTCGCATTAAGTATATTGAAACTTGATTTAAAAGATACAAATTTGGTAAAATAAAGGTGCAGGAAAAGAAGTGTTAACAAAGTTTGGCTAACTTGACGCAACTTCTAAAATAATATAGGTAAACTTTTATCCTGTTTGATGAAAATTTTTAACAGCTTATAGCAATTATAAAACTTCAAAGTGCTAAAAAATGTTAAAGTTTTCAAAAGTATCTTTTAAACCTATTAGTATTATGCCTAGTTAGCTCAGTCGGTAGAGCAATCGGCTGTTAACCGATCGGTCGTAGGTTCGAGTCCTACACTAGGCGCCATATGCAGACATAGTTTAGTGGTAGAACACAAGCTTCCCAAGCTTGTTGTGGGGGTTCGATTCCCCTTGTCTGCTCCAAAATTGATGAAATTACCCCAATTAATTAAAAAGGGGTTTTTATATTGAAAGCTTGTTTTTTTTATTTTGACTTATTTAAGACATATTTGAATATTTTCAACTAACAATATTTTGACTTTTGTAATCATCTTTGTGTTTATTTTATTAAAATAAAGTATAATTAAATGAAGTAGGAAAAGAGGAACTAAAAATGAAATCTAAAAAGAAACAAATTATATTTGGAGTCTTATTTATAGTATTAGCTATTTTAGTGTTCTTGTTTTTTTATAGTGAGTTTTATACTGCTAGTGGGATTAAAAAAATAGGTGGAGTTAAGAAAAACGGAGGAGTTTCACAATTTAAAAACAATAATGTTTCTGGTGGTAAGGCTGTCAAATCAACAACTAAAAAATTTAAATTTTCTACTTGGAATAATTTTTGCTTTTTAACACAAATATCTAATGGATTGTTAGGATTATGGGCATTAATTGTAGGAATTTCAAAAATCTTTAATTTAAAAAAGTTAGAGAAAAAAGTAACACATCCTTTAATTGTATGTTCTTTGTCTACACTTTTATTTTTTGTTGGAATAGTTGTTTTTGGATCTTTTGTTAGTGGAGTATATAGATTGCAGGTATGGACTAACAAATATTTTGTTATTTCTAATTTGAGAGATTTATTTTATCATATTGTTACTCCTATTATTGGAGTTCTTATAGCAGTATTTTTAAATGATGATAGAAAACTAAAATATAAAAATAGTATTTTATTTTTAATACTTCCTTTAACATATTCTATTGTTACATTTATTAGAGGTAAGTTTATTTTAAAAACATGGTATCCTTATTTTATATTTGATTCTCATAAAGTGTGGAATATTTTGAAGTTAGGTGATTATAATCAAACTTTAGCATGTTTATTAGTTTTATTTATTATGGGATTAATAGCAGTATTTTATTTTTTCTTAGGGGAACTTGTTATTAAAATAAGAAATTCTAGAGTAGATAAATTAAGTGCGCAATAGTTCAATTATAGTTCAAAATGTAATATAATTGTTTTGGTGATAGTATGCGTATATATCTTATGAGGCATGGAGATTACAACAAAGAAAAATTAACTAGGCTTGGTAAAAAGCAAGTTAAGTTTTCTAGTGAGTATTTGAAGAAATGCAATATAGGTAAAATATATAGTAGCCCTACGACTAGATGTATTCAAAGTAGTGAGATTGTTAGTAAAGTATTAAATAAACAATTTGAAGTTAGAAAAGAATTAAATGAAAGAAGTAAAATAGCGTCACTTAGAGATAATGATAAAGAAGAATGGTTTAAGAACTATTTAAATATGAATTATTCGTGTAAAAATATAGGGGGAAGCAAAGAATTTTTTGATAGAGTAAAAAGTTTAATAAATGAAGTTATAAGTAATAGTAATAAAGATGAAAATATTTTGTTTGTAGGGCATAGCTCTATTTCATATGCAATGGCAGCATACTTTTTTAAAGAGAAAGAATGGGTTACTTGGATGGCTATGGGGAATGCATCTATTATATGTTTTGAAGTAATGGAGAATGAAAATGAGCAAGGAAAGTAATGTTATAGAATTTTATGTTTTGTGTAATAAATTAAAAAATGTTGTAAGAACTGGTTGGATTAAATGGGGAGTTAATAAGGAGAGAGTAGAGAGTATTGCAGAGCATATTTATGGGACGCAAATGTTAGCAATAGCAATGTATAGTGAGTATAATTATGATTTAGATTTAAAAAAAGTTTTATTTATGTTAGCATGTCATGAACTTGAAGAAATATTAATTGGAGATTTAACTCCTTATGAAATTAGTAAAGAAGAAAAAGAAATTATGGGACATAAAGCTGTAAAAGAAGTATTAAAAAATTTAATGAATAAGGAAGAAATAAATAGTTTAGTATTAGAATTTGATGCTAGGGTTACTAAAGAAGCTTTATTTGCTTATCATATTGATAAGTTAGAATGTGATTTACAGTGTAAGTTATATGATGAAGAAAAAACTGTTGATTTAAAAAATCAAGAGAGTAATCCAATTTGTAAAGATGAAAGGGTACAGTATTTTATGAATAAAGAGAATTCTTGGTCTAGTATGTGGATTGAATGTGATAGATATCATTTTAAAGATGACAAAAACTTTGAAAGTGTTTTAGATTATGCTGAAAATAATAAGATAGGTAAACAATCATGAAAAATATTAGAGTTATTGTGTGTGGACCTGCTGTTGGTAAAACTTATTTAGCTAGTACAGATTCTAGATTTGTTGATTTAGATGATGAAAGAGCTAAATATAAATATGGGCTTTTTAATGCTTCTAATGAGGAATTAGAAAGAGGAAAACTTAATAGAAATGGTGTAGTTAATACTGATTCTAGTGAGTATATTATTAGAAGAATAGATGAAGAATTAGCAAAAGGTAAATGTATTCTTTTATCATATCATGAAAAAATTCTAAATTATATTATTAGTAAAGGGATTGATTATTGTTTAGTGTATGCTCCATTAGATGCAAGAGAAGAGTATGCTAGAAGAATGAAAAATAGAGGAAATCAAAATAATTTTATTGAGAGTAATGCTAGTGAAGAAAACTTTAAAAAATTATATGAGAAAAATATAAATAATACGACTGCTAGATATAAAATAGAGTTAAAGAAAGGTGAATATTTAAAGGATATTGCTGATCTTTTCTTTGAGGAGTGAGATTATGGAAGATAAAGATTTATTAAAACTCAGTATGAAGGAATTAGTAGACAATGGCGTATGCCCAACTTGTTTAGATAGAAGAACAAATGGCGCTTTTTTTGGAGATTCTAGCAAGTTAGAAATATACAAAGATGGAGATATTGAATGCTTATATGTTCCTAATCCAAGAGCAGAAGGACATATGATGATTTCATCTATTACTCATTATCATGATATGAGTGAAGCGCCAGATGAATTAAATGAAAAGATTATTAGGTATAGTAAGGCTTTGATGAATATTATTAAAAATGTTTATAAGTGTGAGAGAGTGTATTTATGTACAATGTGTGATGGGCCAAATAACCATTATCATGTTCAATTAATACCTAGATATTCTTATGAAGAGAGAGGATCTAATAATTTTGTTAAACCTAGGAAAAAATATGTATATGATGAAGAAAAAGTAAATGAGGTTAGAAGGTTAGTAAAAGAATATTCTAATAAGTAGGAGGTATTTTTATGATTTATAGAGAAGCAACAAGGGAAGATTTAGAAAATGTATGGGATAAGGATATTAGAGAGAATCCTAATGATGATAGATGGGATAGATGGAAAAAAGAATATATAAATCATAATAAAGAAGGAAACTTAAAAACTTTTGTAGCAGTTAATGAAAATAATGATGTAATTGCTCAAATTAGTGTTGTTTTTTCTTCTAAAGTTAAGTGTGTTAAAGGAAGAAAAAAATTATGTGATGATAAGTGCATTTGTAATATGAATGCATTTAGATGCGACGAAGAATATGAAGGTAAGGGTCATATTTCTAAACTTGTTAAAATGGGCGAAGAATACGCTAGAAATAAAGGTTATAAGTATATAACTATAGGATCTGAAGCAAAAGAAACGAGAAACTTATCTATTTATTTTCATTTTGGCTATAAAACATTTTTAATGTACGAAATTGATGAAAGTGAAGAAGATAAACCATTGGTGTTATATTATGGTAAAAATTTATAATAAAAGGAGAAATGATTATGATAATAACAATTAATATTAATGGAATGATGTGTGAAAATTGTAAGAAGCATGTTACTAAAGCTATTAAGAGTGTTAAGGGAGTAAAAAAAGAAAAAGTTAGTTTAGAAAATAAAAATGTAGTAGTGGAATATAACGAGAAAAAAACTAATGAAGAAGAAATTAAAAAAGCTATTTTAGAAGCAGGGTATGAGGTTATCTAATGCAAAGTATTACTCTTAAAATTGGTGGTATGCATTGTGTTAGATGTAGTAATGCAATAAGTAATGCTTTAAAAAATAAAAAAGGAATAGAGAGTATTTCTGTTAGTTACGCTACTAGTAAGGCTGATATAGTTTATGATTCTAATATTATTAGTTATAAAGAAATTGTAAAAATAATTAAAAAAAGTGGCTATTATGTTATTGATGAAAATAATAAAAATAAAGAATATAAAATAACTTTATATACTTTTATTTTTTCTTTAATATTAACTATTCCTTTTATAATTATGATGATTTTTATGTTTATTAATAAGCATAATAATATTTTTCATAATGGGTATTTTCAATTAGCATTTGTTACTCCAATACAATTTATTGTAGGATATAAATTTTATAAAGGTGCATATGAAAGTATAAAAAATAAAAGTCCTAGTATGGATGTTTTAGTAGCGCTTGGAACTAGTGTTGCTTATTTTTATAGTTTATATAACTTAATTAATGGTGTTCATATGTATTACTTTGAAAGTTGTGCATTTGTTATTACTTTAGTTTATCTAGGAAAACTATTAGAACTAAAATCTAAAAAGAAAACTAATGAAGTTATTAATTCTTTAATTAATTTAAAACCTGTAAAGGTTACTATTATTACTAATAACGAGCAAAAAGAAATTGATGTTAGTGAATTAAAAGTAAATGATATATTTATAGTTAGAAATGGTGAAAATGTTGCTAGCGATGGTGTTATTGTTAGTGGAGAGTCTTATATAGATGAGAGTATGCTTACTGGTGAGAGTGAATTAAAGCATAAAACAATTAATGATAATGTATATGGTGGAACTACTTGTAATGAAGGAATAATTGAGGTTAGAGCTACTAAAGTAGGAGAAGAGACTGTTTTAGCAGGAATTGTTAAAATGGTAGAGAAAGCTAATTCTAGTAAAGCAAAAGTACAAAAGTTAGCTGATAAAATATCGGCAATTTTTGTTCCTAGTATTATTTTTGTTTCTATATTAACCTTTATTATTAATTATATAATTTTAAAAGATATTTCTTTAAGTGTATCTAGGGCAGTAGCAGTTTTAGTTGTGGCTTGTCCTTGTTCTTTAGGATTAGCTACTCCTACAGCATTAATTGTAGGAATGGGAAGATGTGCAAAGGAAGGAAGTCTTATTAAGGATGCTGATGCTTTAGAAAAGTTTTCAAGTTTAAAAACAATAGTTATGGATAAAACTGGTACTATTACAGAAGGTAAATTAAAGATTAGTGATGTTAAAATATATAATACAAATAAAGAAGAGTTTGAAAGTGTTGTCTCTTCCTTGGAGGAAAAATCTACACATCCACTTGCTAAAACTATTGTAGAAATTTTTAATAAGAATAAAGTTAATATAACAGATATTAAGGAAATACCAGGAAAAGGGATAATTGGCAATTATAATAATAAAATTATAAAAGTAGGAAGCAATAAATGGTTAGGTGTAGAAAGTGAAGATAAAACTTGTGTTGTAGTGAAATATGATGATGAATTAGTAGGCATTATTTACTTTTCTGATCATATAAAAGAAGAAGCTAAAGGAGTAGTAACTAAACTAAAAGAAAATAGTGTTACTGTTGTTTTAGCAAGTGGAGATAATAAACTAGTTTGTGAGAGAGTTGCAAAAAAAGTAGGAATAGATAATGTTTATAGTGAAGTTTTACCTAGTGATAAGTTCGATATTATAGATAAATATAAGGGTGAAGGAATTGTTGCAATGGTAGGAGATGGAATAAATGATGCACCATCTTTAGCAAATGCTGATGTAGGAATTGCTATGTCTAGTGGAAAGGATATTGCTATACAATCTGGGGATGTTGTTATTATGAATAATAATTTAAATAGTATTTATAAAACTTATTTACTATCAAAAGCCACTATGATAAAAATAAAGCAAAATTTATTTTGGGCTTTTTTCTATAACCTTATTGGTGTCACATTAGCAATGGTAGGAATATTATCACCAATAATAGCAGGTTTAGCTATGTCACTTAGTTCGGTGAGTGTTGTTAGTAATTCCTTACTATTAAATAAAAAGGCAATCAATTAAAAAATAACAATTTTTGGTATTCTTTTGCATACAAATTTTAGATTGTAATATGAATATTTAGATGTTATAATTTTTATGTATGGGTGTGGTTAAATGAATATTAGAAAAATTGAAAAAGAATTGTATAATGACGAAGAATTTTTAAAGATTTTACCTATTTTAAAAGAAGAAAATTGGAAAAGGGCAACTGTTTCTCAAAGAATGCAAATATTTAAAGAATTGCAACGAGTTATAACTAAAGTTGATCCTTATTTTTCTAGTAAAGTAATTAGAGAAAAGGAACTATTTGAAGAGTTAATTTATCAAAATGTAGCAGTATGTGCGGATTGCATATTAATAAAAGATGAATTATTAAGTAGAACTTATAATCCATATCTAGTAATTACGAATTATATGCTAGAATTAGCAATTGAAAAAAACTATAGTGTTTGTGATGCACCCAATAGAGCAAAAAATGAAAAAGAAAAGTCTTTTATTGTTAATTATGCTTCATCAATGTTTGGAGAGTGGAATAATCATTTTGGTAGAGAAAGCAAAAATTTCTTTTTTCAACCAATTGTTAATGAAGCGAGTAAAGATGCGCAATTATTTACATATGATTTACTTAGGTATATGCACAAAAAATATGGAATGGATAAATATATTGGAGAACAAGTTTCTAGTCTTATGACTGCTTCATTTGATAATGAGAGAAAGCAAAAAATTGTTGATGAAAATTATAAGGTTATGCTTGAAAGGTTTGAAAAAATAAATGAAGAAGTAGATAAGTTAAATAAATTAATAGATTATTGTAATGATCATATAGATGAAGAAAATCCGGAACTTTTGTTTTCTTTATTTAATTATAAAGTTATTTCTAATTTAGATGATACATTTAGATTAAATTTATATAAATGGTTTTGTAAGACTACATTAAATGGATACAATGAATTAAATGACGTTCTTAATTCAATGAGTATTGTTAAAGATGAAGCTGGTAATAATATTTTAATTATAGGTAATAAAGGAATAATTGCAGATGAAGGATATGAAATTAATGGATTAATGGAATATATTGCTAGCATTAAAATAGAAAATGATTTACTTTGGGAAATAAATGATGAAAAATTAAAAAGTGAAGCTAAAGAATGTTTTTCATACTTTATGAAAGTTAGAAATGATAATGATCAAGTAGAATGTGAATATATGGGAAAAGCATTTGCATTTACAGAGTGCAGAATAGCTTTAATTAATTATTATAGTGAACTTATAAATGAATGTATTAAGAAAAATGAAATGTTTAATGATGGATATTCTTCATTAAATAAAGAAGATGATAGCAAATTAGAAGCTTTTGCTCAATTCACATATAATAAATCATATGAAGAGATTAGAGAACTTCAATTCAATGCTTTAAAAGAAAAAGTTATTAGAAAGGGAGGAAGATAAGATGTTTGAATATGATAAATTTTATGATTATTTGTTTAATGATGAAGAATTTTTAAATATTATATATAAATTTCATTCCTCTTTTTGGAATTCTATGGATATTAAAGCTAGAAATGATTTGATACAAAGTTTTATTAATAGGTATTGTGAAATATTTAAAATGGATTATGTAAAAATGCAAAATATTAGTTTAGGGCATAATGCAGGTATATATGAGGATTTATCATCAGTTGTTTCTGTTAGTAAAGATGGAATCAGTTCAGAGAGTCAATATGATGTTATGGATACTTTATTTCATGAACTTAGACATAACTTTCAACATAGAGCAGTAGATGGAAACTTGAGTGATATTGAGTACGCTAGTGAAAAACAAATTAAAGATTGGAAAGTGAATTTTTTAAATTCTCCAGTGGGATTTAGTAATTATATAAGTAATGTAGGTGAAAATGGTCGTTTATATTATTATCAACCAGTTGAAGAAGATGCCTTTAAAACAGGATTATCATGTACTAAAAAGGCTTATGGATTAATGAAGGAAAAATATGGTGATGATAAACAGTTTGTTGTATATGCAAGAAGACTTTCTAATACTATAATGATATATTTTTCTGATGAAGATTTATATCGTAATAATAGAGAAGAAAAAAGAGAAGAAGTTTTTAAGTTATTTAATACAAATAATAAAAAATTTGAAGATGAAAAAAAGTGTATAAAAATAGCTAATAAAACAATGGAAAAGAATTTAGAGGGCATGTCATTTGAGGAGATAAATTCTTTGCTTTCTGTTTATGTTTGGGGTTATTTGGATGATGATTATAAAATTGAAGTTTTAAAAGAATATGATAGAAGAATAAATAAAAATACACATGTTAAGATAGAGAAAAAGGGCAATTCAGGTATAAAAGTAAATAAAGATTTGTTTTCTAGAAATGACATTTTAAGTATATTAAATATGTTATTTACGTATGAATTTCAAACTAAGGTTAGCAATATTATTAATGGACTAGAAGATTGTAATCCTAAGCTTAAAGAAGAAATAAAAATAAATATGTATACTAATAATGGAAAGTTAATAAATTATGTTAAAGATAGTGAAAACTTTTTATTATATAGTATTCAACCATTTGCTTTACTTGAAGGAAAAGTTGTTTTAAAACAATTTTTATATATTAAAAAAGCACAAGAAAACATATATGGTGTTACTAGTGATGAATATGAATCAATGATAGATTTTTATGATTATGATAAGTATATTCCTTACATTGAAAAGTTTTATGGAAAATCATTTAATTCAATATACAATGAACAACTTAAAGAGATGAAAAAGAAAATTATTGAAGTAAAAAAGAATAATAGAAAGTAACTATTTGTATGAATATAAGTAAATTTTTATTAAAAATTGTATGTATGGATCAAAATGAACTTAAATTATTTTTATATGACTTTTTGAAGAAGAAATATAAGGAAAGTGATGTTTCATTTAAAGAAGGATATTTATATGTTAATGGCACTGATCCATATACTTTAGTTGCACATTTAGATACTGTTCATCAAAATAAATGTACATTAAATAGCATATTTAGTTTTACTAAAGAAGATAATTGTTGTATTTCTTCAATTCATGGAATTGGTGGAGATGATAGGTGTGGCGTTGGCATTATTTGTGAACTTGTTAATGCAGGACTTAGACCTATGATTATATTTACTGAAAACGAAGAAAAAGGGTGCTTAGGAATGCAAGAAGCTATTAAAAATAATAAATTATTAGAACAAGTTAAAAACACTAATTTCATAGTTCAATTTGATAGAAAAGGTAATAATGATGCTGTTTTTTATAGATGTAATAATGATAAATTTAAAAATTTCATATGTGAAAATGGATGGGAAGAAGCAAGTGGAACGTATAGTGATATTTTAATTCTAGCTCCATTAACAAATAAGGCAGCAGTAAATTTATCTAGTGCATATTACTATCCACACACTTTAAAAGAATATATTAATTTAGATGAATATAAAGATGTTATAAAACGTTCTAAAAAACTGTTACTATCTAAAGAAGTCAAAAAATCTTCATTTAATTATTCTAATATTTTGAAAAGATAACCATTAAAAACTTCAATGAATTAAGGCGATTTATTGGAGTTTTTTTATTTTTATGCTATTTTATTACTAGGAGTGATAATAATGCCTCAAAAAGATAAAAGAGAAGCTATTGTAAAAGATTATTATAATACATATAAAGAAGATGAAAGATTTTTAAAGAATCACCGTAAAGTTGAGTTCCTTACTAATGCAACATATATTGAAAAATTTGCTAAAAAGGGAGCTAAAATATTAGAGCTTGGTGCAGGTACTGGTGCATATTCTTTATATTTAGCTAAGAAAGGATATAAAGTAGAAGCTGTAGAAATTAGTGAACACAATTTAGAAATTTTAAATGCTGCTAGTGAAGAAGTTAAAAATTTAAGAGTAAGATCAGCAGATGCTGTTGATCTTGGAATATATGCAGATGATTTGTTTGATGTTACATTATCTTTAGGTCCTATGTATCATATTTTTAATAAAAAAGATATTGAAAAAGCAATACAAGAAGCTATTAGAGTTACTAAGAAAGATGGAATAATAATTTTCTCGTATTTAACTAATGATGCAATGTTTGAAAGATATATGGTTCAAAAAGGAAATATTATGGATTATAAAAAACTTTGTGATGCTGATTTCAATTTTAAACCATTACAAGATGAAATTTTCTATTCTACTAATGTAAAAGATTTTGAAAATATGGTTAATAAAAATAACGTTACTAAAGTTATGTCAGTAGCAAGTGATGGATTGTCAGAAATATTAGCAGATCAAATAGATTCATTTAATGAAACAGAATTTGGAGTTTATATGACATATCACTTAACTAGGTGTGAAAGAGAAGAATTATTTGGATATAGTTCTCATATGTTATATATTTGTAAGAAAAATTAAAATATTAAAGAGTGAAGTAATTCACTTTTTATTTCGGAGGAAAATATGGATAATATTACAGTTATAGGTTGTGGTAGATGGGGTAGTTTTATCGCCTACTATTTAGATAAAATTGGTAAAAATGTCACTTTGTATGGCAGAGAATCTTCAGAAGATTTTAAAAGATTTAAAGAGACTAGGACTAATGGTAAAGTAGTGCTTAGTGATAGTTTAAAATTAGAAAGTAATTTGAAAAAAGCATTAGAAAATGATACTATTGTTATATCTATTAATTCACAAGGTGTTAGGGGTTTAATGAAAGAATTAGTAAGTGTAGGAATAAAAAATAAAACATTTATTTTGTGTATGAAAGGTATAGAAATATCTACAGGCTGTAGACTTAGTCAGGTAGTTGAAGAGTTTTGTGATGATACTAATAGAGTTGCTGTGTGGATTGGCCCAGGACATGTAGAAGAGTTTGTTAAAGGTGTTCCTAATTGCATGGTTATAGATTCTAGTAATGATTTATTAAAAGAGGAACTTGTAAAGGAATTTTCTAGTAGTTTAATTAGATTTTATTATGGTACTGATCTAGTTGGTAATGAGATAGGAGCTGCTAGTAAGAATGTAATTGGTATAGCTGCAGGTATGTTAGATGGCCTTGGATTATCTTCCTTAAAAGGTGCACTTATGTCTAGAGGAACAGTTGAAGTGTCTAGATTTATTAAAGCAATGGGTGGAAACGAGCGTTCTGCTTATGGACTTTGTCATTTAGGAGATTATGAGGCTACTGTTTTTAGCGAACATAGTCATAATAGAATGTTTGGAGAGCTTTTTGTTAAAAAAGAAGAATACAAGAGTTTAGCAGAGGGTTATTATACAGTTAAAGCAATGATGAATATTGCTAAAGAAAAGAATATTGATATGCCAATATGTGAAGTTGTTTATGGTATTTTATATGAAAATAAAGATCCTAGAGATTCACTAAATAAACTATTTTTAAGAAGTATAAAGAAGGAGTTTATTTTTTAGAACAAACTTTAAAGAAATCATTAAATAATTGTTTTGCATTATTATCATAAAAGTACATTATTTCGGGATGAAATTGAACTCCTAAAATGTACTTTTTTTGTTTTACTTTAAATGCTTCAATTACATTATCACATTTTCCTTCAATAACAAAATTCTTATTATTTAAAACACAATATTTATGTCTACTGTTGACTGGTATGCTATCTTGCTTTAATAAGTTATATAAGTATCCTTTTTTGTTTAATTTAACTGTATGTAAATAATCACTATTCATGTCAAAATGAGATAAATTACTTAACTTTTTTAATCCTTTTTCATTGAAATACAAAGCTATTTCTTGCATGCCTAAACAGATACCTAGCAAAGGAATATCATTTTTATAACAATAATCTATTATAAATATATCTACTTCACTAGTTTCATCTCCTCCACCTAAAATGAATCCATCAATATCTTTTATTAAGTTTAAAAGATAGTCTTTATTTTTTATTACATCAATATTATTATAAATAATTATAGGAAAATTATCTTCGCTTATTATATTTATGTAAGTGGATGGTACAGCATTTAACTTTGCATTAGTAGAACTATTAAAAGTTCTAGTTGTTATACCTATTTTCATTTTATCACCACTAAATTATATGAAATATATTAATTTTTATATGCATATCTTTTAGTAAAGAGGTGACTACTTTTGCATATAGATGAATTAAAAAAGGGAGAAAAAGCTAAGATTATTAATGTAAATATAAGGGATAATATTTTAAAAAGAAAGATATTAGAGATGGGATTAACTAAGAACACTATTATATGTATAAAGAAAATTGCACCTTTTAATGATCCTATTAGTATTGAGGTTAGAGGATATGAGTTGTGCCTTAGAAAAAAAGATTTAAGTAATATTGAGGTTTTAAGAATATGAAGGTAGCACTTGTTGGTAATCAAAATTCAGGTAAGACTACTTTATTTAATGCTCTTACTGGATTAAATCAAAAAATAGGGAATTTTCCTGGAGTAACAGTTGAAAAGAAAATAGGAATTATTAAGAATACTAATATTGAGGTAATTGATTTGCCTGGTGTGTATTCTTTATTTCCATATTCTAGTGAAGAAAAAATAACTAGAGATTATCTTTTAAATGAAGATATTGATTTAATTATTAATGTTATTGATGCTTCTTTAATAGAGAGAAGTTTGTATTTGACTACTCAATTAATGGATTTAAATATTCCAATGCTAATTGTAATTAATATGATTGATTTATTAGATAAAAAGGGAATAGTAGTCGACAATGAATTAATGAGTAAAATGTTAAATATTAAAGTTATTAAAGTGAGCTCTATTAAAAATATTGGTATAAGTGAGTTAACTAAAAGTATTAATGATAATAATTTAAATTATAATAATAAAATTTTTGATTATAAAATGGAGAGTAAAATTGAAGAGTATTCTAAAAATATTAATTTAAAGTATAAACGTTTTTATAGTATAAGATTATTAGAAAAAGATTATTTAGAGGAGTTTATTGATTATAGATATAAATATGCATGTAATATAAAAGAAAAATGTGTTTTTAATAGAGAAAATAAAAAGAGTATTAATGATAAATTAGATAGTATAGTTTTAAATAAGTGGATAGGAATACCTGTTTTTATAATAATAATATTTTTTATGTATTTTTTGATTAATATAACTAGTAATAAATTTGATTACATTATTAGTAAAATGATTAGCACAATAATTTATAAAAATAATTTTATTCTTACTAGATTAAGAGTTTCCAAAGCGATAATTAGTTTAATAAATGATGGAATTATTACTGGTATTAGTGTTGTTTTGAAATTTGTGCCACAGTTAATTATTTTGTTTTTTTGTATAGCTATACTAGAAACTAGTGGGTATATGTCTAGAATTGCTTTTATGTTTGATTGTTTATTTAAAAAAATAGGTTTAAGTGGAAAATCACTTATTTCTTTTTTTATAGGTAGTGGGTGTAGCGTTACTGGAATAATGTCTACTAGAACTATTGAAAACAAACTAGAAAAAGAGAATACAATAATGCTTACACCATTTATTCCTTGTAGTGCAAAACTTCCAATAATATCTTTGTTTGCTTCAACTTTTTTTAATGATAAGTATGGTTTTATAAGTGCATCGTTTTATTTTCTTTCTATTATGTTAATTATAATTATTGCTTTTATATTTAAACTAATATTTAAAAATAAAGAAAATGATACATATATTAGTGAATTACCGGAATATAAAGTTCCTAATATAAAGTATGTTATTAGAGATGTTTATGAAAAAGTATTATCTTTTATAAAAAGGGTTAGCAGTACAATTTTTATTTCTTCAATTGTAATATGGTTTTTTATGTCTTTTTCTTTTAAGTTAGAGTATGGCGTTAGTGTGAATGATAGTATATTAGCGAATATTAGTAAGTGTATATCATGGGTGTTTTATCCACTTTTTGGTACAAATAGTTTTGAGGCTACGGCTTGTATAATACAGGGGTTAATAGCTAAAGAGCAGGTTGTTAGTTCAATGGCTGTTATTGCTAAAAGTAACAATATATTTAAGAGTGCTTCTTTTTCTTTCTTTAACAAAGTATCTGCTTATTCTTTTGTTAGTTTTAATTTATTTAGTATTCCTTGTATTAGTGCAGTTAAAACAATGAAAAAAGAGTTAAATAATAAAAAAATATATTTAGCTTTGTTAGTGCAATTTGTTGTGGCATGGTTTTTATCTTTTCTAATTTATTTAATAGGCTCTTTAATAGTAGGTGTTTTATGATTAATATAATTTTAATATGTATAATTATGCTTTTTGCTTTTAAAGCAAAAAATAATTTGTGTCATAATTGTTATTTGTGTAAAAATAACAATTGTAAGAAAAGTAAAAAAGAATAGTTTTATTTATAATTTAAAAATAATGTGCTAAACTTTTAATGATTGGAGGAATAGATATGGAAAATATACTTAGTTTACATGATGTAACTAAAATATATAATAATAGAAGAGTAGTAAATAACGCTAGTTTTGATATTCAAAAGGGTACTGTTTGTGGTCTTTTAGGGCCTAATGGAGCAGGTAAGACTACTATTATGAAGATGATAATGAATCAAGTTAAATGTGATGAAGGTTATATTGAATATGATAAAAATTTGAAAATTAAGTATTTGCAAGATGTTCCTAATTTTTATGAATTTTATACTGTTAAAGAATATTTAAATTTTTTACTTGATATATCTCATTATGAAAAAGATAAAGAATATAGAATTAATGAGGTGTTAAAATTTTTAAATTTGAGTGATTATATTGATCATAAGATTAGTAAATTATCTAGGGGACTTAGACAAAAAGTAGGGATTGCTTCTGTTATTGTAGATGAACCAGATGTTTTAATAATGGATGAGCCTGTGTCTGCACTTGATCCAATTGGTAGAAAAGAGATATTTGACACTGTTAATGCTTTAAGAGGAAAGGTAACAATTATATTTTCATCTCACATATTAACTGATATTGAAAGAGTATGCGATTATGTAGTGTTAATTAATAAGGGAAAAATTATAGTATCAAATGAGATAAAAAATATGTTTTCAGATAAGCAAACTATTCAAGTAGAATTTAAAAGTAGGGAAGATCTTTTAAAAATTAAAGATAAATTAGAATATGAAAATAGTTTTAGTGATAGTATAGAAAATTGTTTAGAGATTAATTATAGTGATGTTAATGTGTTAGAAAAGGACATTTTTGAATTATTAATAAAAGAAGAAGTATTAGTTAAAAGCGTTCTTATTAAAAAAGATAATCTTGAAGAAATCTTTTTAAGGGAGGTTAAAAACAATGCGTAATTTTGCTATTTTATTAAAAAAGAATTTAGTTGAAATGATTAGAAATAAAAGAGTTTTAATATTTGGAATTGTGTTTGCTTTCTTTTCAATTATAAGTGCTGTGAGTGCTAAATTTTTACCTGAATTAATTAAATGGATACTTACTAACTCTGGTGAGATAGAAGGAACAAATTCTTTAATCCTTTCTTCAACAGTTGCAGATTCATATCTTCAATTTATTAGTAATATAGGGCAAATTGCTGTTTTATTTGTTCCTTTAATGTTTGCTGCTACTATTATTAAAGAAAAGGAAAAAGGAACATATAATGTCTTGAAGATGAATAAAGTAAATGATAGTGAAATTGTGCTTGCACATTTAGTTTCTCAAATTATTTTAGTAACGGTTTGTTATTTAATTAGTATAGCGTTATTTGTCCCTTTAAATATATTGCTTTTTAAGCAAATAATGGGTGTAAGAGGATTTATTGTATTAGTTTATTTATATTTACTTTTAATCGCTAATATATGTATAACAATGTTTATTAGTTGTGCATCTAAGAAAAAAGGAAAATCATATTTATTTGTTGTACTAGTATACTTTGGACTTAGTATAATTGATGCTATACCTAAAGTTAATAGCTTTTTGCCATATAATTTATTAAATCTTAGTAATGAACTTATGATGTATTCAAATTATAGATTAAGTGATCATTTAATTACTGCAATTTCTAATGTGGTTATTAGTGTTTTTCTTGTTATTTCATCTATTTTTGTTACTAGGAATCGTATTAATAATAGTAAGGTTAATACTAATGATAACAGAGAAAGAATATAATGAATTTAAGGAAGTAGTAAAAAAAGTAGCTAATAATGAAAAATTTAAAAAGATGAAAGAAATTAAACAACATAAATATGTTAATTGTTATGAGCATAGTATGAATGTTGCTACTAAATGCTTTATATATGCTAAAAAAAGAAATATGAAAGTAGATTTAGCTTCTCTTATTAGAGGAGCTCTTTTACATGATTTTTATTTATATGATTGGAGAGAAAATAAAAGAAAAAACTTAAATCATGTTTTTGTTCATCCTAAAAAGGCACTTGAAAATGCTAGAAAAGAATTTAATGATTTAAATGAGATAGAAGAAGATATTATTTTATCTCATATGTGGCCATTAACGTTTTTTAAGTTTCCAAAATATAAAGAATCTTTTTTAGTTTGTTTTAGTGATAAGATATGCGCAATGAAAGAATTTTTTAATAGACACTAATTATTGTTTTGCTTTAAGTTATGTGCAACTTCAGCATATATAGACCATTTAGAACATTGTTTTTTGTTAGTTATAGGAGCAAAATAATAAAAAGTATTATCTGCATATATTTCAAAATCTTCATTACAGCCAAAAGGCAATGCAGGAATATTTTCTATTTTAAAAGTTTTTACAACACTTTCATTATTAATATAACCTGTATATATTAGTTCGTTTTTATTTAGTATGCATACACCTTTTCCCACTTCTTTTAATTTGCCATTATAAGATTTAGGCATTTTTAAAATTACTTCAGTTTGTAAAAAGTAATTAGGATTATTTATAATCTTTTCTTTTTCTGATTTTATTTGAAGCTTATACCAATCGTTGATGTCTGTTATATTATCTTCATTTTTATTGAAGACATAATAATTATCCATAGTATATGTTGTATTACAATTATTACAATGGACTATATTTTTATCTGCATCTAAAGTAAATTCTTTTTTACAATGTGGGCATAAATATAAGATATTAGTTAAACCTTTTAGTAAATTTTTCCCTTTATATTCAATTTTTTCTATTTTATTCCATTTGTAATCATTATATTGCATTGCAAGATTTAATTTATCTTTTATGTATTCAATACTATTATTTTCTATTTCTTCTTTAGTTAATAAAATTTTGGATGATACATCTATTCTTCCTTTTCTTCTAACTTGCATCCACTTTGCACCAGTTAGGTGAGCACCTTTAACATTTACTACTACAACAGGGACTTTTAACTTCTTTATTAATTTGTCAGCACCTTCAGGCATAGTTTCTAGTTCACCAGTTGCACTTAATCTACCTTCAGGCATCATCATTACTATTCCATTATTTTTAATAACACTTAGAATGTTTTTAATAGTTTCTATGTCTGGGTTGAATAAGTTTTTTGGAATGCAACCTAAATTTTTTAGCAGCCAACAAAGTCTTTTATTGTAAAAATAATTACGAGCAGTTACTCCATTTAATCTATGTGGATATATGCACATAGCAGTGTATACAAAATCTGGACGTGATGGGTGATTGCACAAAATCAAGTATGGGCCTTTTAATTTTCTAGCTTCATTATGAGTTATTCTAACATTATTTTTAATTTTAAATATTAAGAATACAAAAGGTGCTAAAAGGTGATATAAAAACCAATTTGGTTTTTCAACATTAAAGTCATCTCTAATGCCTAATTTATTCTTTTTCTTATTAGTAAATGCTTTTGATGCTACACTTCCTATAATAACTAATAATATTGTTAAGCCTAATACTAAATAAAAATGATTTCCAATTGCTTCTAATAAAATGTTTCCAAGTAGTGAAGATAAGTATATTGATGGGAAGGTTCCTACTATACATATTAATACATATCTTCTATAAGAGATCTTTTGACTAGATCCATAATAACAAATTACTCCATATGGTATAGCAGGCAAAAAGAATAATGTAAGAAGAGTTTTTGTTACTTTATTTTTATGTGCATTAAGTTTATTTATTTCTTGAAGTTTATTATTGTTTTTGAATAATTGATTACTATTTACTTTAAATACATTAACAAGTAAGTAAATAACTGTTGCTCCTGTTACTACTCCAGCAGTACAAATAAGTCCACCACATATAGTCCCATATGCAATTCCTGAAGCTACTTGTAAAAATTCTGATGGAATAAATCCCATTGTAATCATTACTGTTTGTAAGATAATTAAAAATATTGCACCTTTTAATCCAAATGATGTTAAATATTCTTTAATATCTTCATTTTCAGCATTTTTTAAATGGGGAATAACGGATATTAATTCTTTACCTATGATGAATATGATTACAAGAAAAATAATTAAGGGTATTAAATAAAATAATTTCTTTTTATCAAACTTTTTCATTACTATTCTCCTATAAAGCTAATAATCTATCTACATATCTTTCGTTTTTATTCTCTAAATCCAATAATACAAATACATCTATACTATTAAATGGAACATCAATATATATTCCTTCACCAATACTAGCACCCATTTTTAAATAAGTTTTTACTAGTGGTGGTAAATTTCTAAATACTTCTACTTCACTTAGGTTATTATTAATAGAATTTATTTTCTGTGTAGAATCTTCTTTAGCAATAGCTTTTAGATCATTATTTGTTAAATAATTATTAAATAAGTATGAAAATAGTGCTTCATATTTATTTACATCATTCCCGTGAAAACTAGCAGTACCAAATAAATAACGAATGTTATTTTCTTTACAATATTCAAATATTCCTTTTAAAAGCAATTTTATAACTAAACCATCGCGATGCAATTTATGAACTACTGCACGTGATACTTCAAGAATGTTATATTTTGATTTTTTTAAATTGTCTATGTTATATTCACTTTCAGATGGGAAAGTATTAGACTTTAAATGTTTTCTTTGGATAAGTCTATATGTACCTATTATTTCATTAGTTTTTGTGTCTTTAACAATTAAATAGTCACAACTATTATCATATTCATCTTTATCTATATCTTTTTCTTTAGTATTAACATTATAATCAAGAATTAGATCGTTATATCTTAATTTATATATATTCAAAAGTTCTTCTTCAGTGTACGCTAAAGAAAGAACATAGTTTCCTGCCTTTATTTCTTTCATAATATTAGTCCTTTCCCTTAATTGTAAATAATTGACATAAATTCAATAATGTACAATTAATAATAACATATTTAATAGTTATTAAATACATAAATTGTTATTTAAAAGTAAACTTTACAAAAAAATATACATATTTTATAATTTTTTTATATACGTGAAGGGGTAATTTTATGAAGGAATATAAAAATGTCGTATTTAGGAGACCTAAGGATGAGGGAATTGTTCCTGTATGGGATGAAAAAAGCAAAATATTAATGCTTGGTTCTATTACTGCAGTTGATGGGATGAATAAGGGATTTTACTATGCAAGTTATAGGAATCAACTATGGGAACTTTTGGATTATAGTATGAATACAGACATTTTTATGAAACTAAAAAATGAATTAAAGGATAATTATGAATCTTTTAAAAATAATGAAATTACTAATGAACAGTTTAATAATAATCGCTCAAAAATAAGAAATTTATTTAGTAAAGCATTACTTGATAAGAATATTGCTATGTGTGATGTTTTTACAGAGTGCTATTTTAATAATAATAGTTCAATGGATGTTGATATTATTTTGAATAATAAAGAATTTTCTTATAAAACTAGCAAGGAGATTATACAAAATATAATTGATAATTCTAAAATAAAGCTAGTTATAGTTAATAGTAAGTTTGTAGAATCAATGTTTTATAAGATGAATATTAAAGGAAATTTTGAAGTTAGATATGTTATTAGTCCTTCTCCTAGAAGAGGTACAATAGATAAAAAGAAAGAATCTTGGAAAATATGTTTAAATAATTATAAATAAAAATGTGTACTTTTAAGTTAAAAATGATATAATAAGCGCATCAGCAATGAAGAAGAGTAGTACTTTTTGATTCTATTATAGAGAGCTAATGGTTGGTGTAAATTAGTATAGATAGATTAGGAACTTACTTTGGAGCTATGTTAGTGATAAGTTAACATCGTGTTGTTTACGTTAAAGAACTAATTGAGGGCATAGAAATTCTATGAATTAGGATGGTACCGCTTGGTTTAGTATTGAATAAAACTATCAAGTTCCTATTATTTATTAATAGGGACTTTTTTTATTTAGAATGGAGGAATATTATGAGTAATTATAACTTTAAAGAGATTGAAAAGAAATGGCAGAAATATTGGGAGGAAAATAAAACGTTTAAAACAGATTTGTGGGATTTTTCTCGTCCTAAGTTTTATGCGCTTGATATGTTTTCATATCCTTCAGGGCAAGGATTACATGTTGGACATATCGAAGGGTATACATCTACTGATATAATGTCTAGAATGAAGAGAATGCAAGGATTTAATGTTTTACATCCAGTTGGTTTTGATTCTTTTGGTTTACCAGCAGAACAATATGCAATTAAAACAGGTAATCATCCAGGAACATTTACTAATGAAAATATAAAGATTTTTTCTAAGCAATTAAAAGAAGCAGGATTTGATTACGATTGGGATACTAAAGTTTCAACTTGTGATCCTTCTTTTTATAAATGGACACAATGGATTTTTAAACAATTATATAAAGCAGGTTATGTTAAATATGTTAATATGCCTGTTAACTGGTGTGAAGGATTAGGCACTGTACTTGCAAATGATGAAATAATTGATGGTAAGAGTGAAAGAGGAGGATTCCCTGTTGTTAAGAAAGATATGATGCAATGGGTAATGGAAATTCCTAAATATGCTGATAGATTACTTGAAGGATTAAATGAAATAGATTGGCCAGAATCTACTAAAGAAATGCAAAGAAACTGGATTGGTAAATCAACTGGAGCAGAAGTTACTTTTAATGTTTTTGGGACTAAAGAGAGTTTTGTTGTTTTTACAACTAGATGTGATACTTTGTTTGGAGCAACTTATTGTGTACTTTCTCCAGAACATCCACTTATAGATTCTATAACTACAGAAGAAAAAAAAGCTGAAGTTGAAACATATAAGAAAATGTGCGCTAGAAAGTCAGATCTTGAAAGAACAGATTTAAATAAAGAAAAAACAGGTGTGTTTACTGGTGCATACGCTATTAATCCTGTAAATAATAAGAAAATACCTATTTGGATCAGTGACTATGTTTTAATGAGTTATGGTACTGGTGCAATTATGGCTGTACCTGCTCATGATGAAAGAGATTATGCTTTTGCTAAAAAGTTTGGACTTGAAATAATTGAAGTTTTAAAGGGTGGAGATATTACTAAGGAAGCATACATAGAAGATGGAGTTCACGTTAATTCTGGTTTCTTAGATGGTCTTGGTAAGCAAGAAGCAATTGATAAGATGATTGAGTGGTTAGAAAGTAAAAAAATCGGTAAGAAAAAGGTTAATTACAAATTAAGAGAATGGATTTTTGCTAGACAAAGATATTGGGGAGAACCTGTGCCTGTTATTCATCTAGAAAATGGTAAAGATGTTTTAGTTGAAGACAAAGATCTTCCTCTTGTGCTACCTGAATTAACGGATTATAAGCCTGGAAAAGATGGTGCATCACCACTTGAAAAAGCTAGTGATTGGGTTAATGTTGTAGTTAATGGAATAAAAGGGAAAAGAGAAACAAGTACAATGCCAGGAAGTGCTGGTAGTAGCTGGTATTTCTTAAGATATATAGATTCTCATAATGACAAAGAATTTGCAAGTAAAGAGTTATTAAAGCACTGGTTACCTGTTGATTTGTATGTTGGTGGTAGTGAGCATGCAGTAGGTCACTTGTTATATTCTAGATTCTGGACTAATTTTTTATATGATCAAGGATTAGTGCCAGTTAAAGAACCATTTAAGAAACTTGTTCATCAGGGTATGATTTTAGGTAGTAATGGTGAAAAAATGTCTAAGTCTAGAGGAAATGTTATAAATCCTGATGATGTTATTAATGAGTATGGAGCGGACACTCTTAGAATGTATGAAATGTTTATGGGACCTATTCAAGCAAGTAAGCCTTGGGATGATAGTGGAATTCTAGGGTCTAAGAGATTTTTAGAGAGAATATGGAGATTATATACTGAAGAAAATAAAATTAAAGATGAGGAGAATCCAAATCTTGATTATGTATATAACTTTACAGTTAAAAAAGTTAGTGATGATTATGAAACTATGAACTTTAATACTGCGATTAGTCAAATGATGATGTTTGTTAATGCTGTTTATAAGGAAAATGTATTCCCAAAGAAATACGCAGAAGGATTCTTAAAACTACTTAATCCATTAGTTCCTCATATTAGTGAAGAATTAAATGAATATTTAGGTAATAAAGAATGTTTAGCTACTTCAACTTGGCCAAGTTATGATGCTAGTAAGTTAGAAAAGAGTGATGTTGAAATAGCTATTCAAGTTAATGGTAAACTTAGAGGTACTATTAAAGTAAATAAGGATGAAGATGATGAAGTAGTTAAGAAAGAGGCATTTGAAGTAGAAAATGTTAAACGTAATATTGAGGGAAAAGAAATTAAAAAAGTAATTGTTGTTAAAAATAAAATAGTTAATATAGTAGCAATTTAAGGAGAATAACATCTCCTTTTTTTGACCTTTATTGACATATAATTATAGTATTATGTTTATGGTGATTAGAAATATGAAAGTTAGGGCATTTGATGCAAACCATGAATTAGATTTACAAGATAACTTAAATTCTTTTTTAAAAGGAATAAATGAGGATAAAATAGTTGATATTAAGTATTGTGTTAGTGTGGTTGGATTTATGGATAAGGAACAAATCTATTGTTTTAGTGCGCTAGTTATTTATAAAGATTAATTATTGTGATAAGATTTAAATGGTGATTTTATGTATAGAAGATATATTATAGTAGGAGTTTTCTTTTTATTACTTATAGGGTCTTATTTTATCTTTTTTAATGATAAGAAAGATAATAATGATTATGAAAAATACTATAATTCTTTAGTAGAGAAAGAAGATTATTTGGATACTTTAGATGGTGTTAATTTAAGTATTGATGAGATTGAAGAAGCTAGTAAATATAACTATGTTATTACTTTTGATGGTGTTAGTGAGAAGCAAAGCAATGTTAAAATTTTAGTGTTAAATAATAATTGTACAAAAGATAGTGTTGAGACATTTCCAAGTTTCGGTATTATAGATAATAAAGATTATTCTCTTGTTAAGGGAAATAATAATTTAGAGAAAAAAGAGTTAATGGGAGTTAATTTAACTATTATAGATAGCGATAAAATTGATTATTTACTTATTTATTATAAAGCTAATAATAGGGAACAATTTGTGAGAGTAAAAGTGAGCAATTATTTAGTATAAACATATAATAATTAGGGGAGATATTATGATTTTTAATAATGCATTAGAAATTATTGGTAATACACCATTAGTTAAGCTTACTAATATTGTAAAAAAGTATAATTTAAAAGGTGAGATATACGCTAAAGTTGAGTATTATTCACCAGGTTTATCTAAGAAAGATAGAATAGCAAAATATATTATCGAAAAAGCTATAAAAGAAGGAAAATTAAAAGATAATCAAATAGTTATTGAACAAACAAGTGGTAATACTGGTATTGGTTTAGCACTAGTGTGTTCACTTTTACATCATCCTTTTATAGCGGTTATGTCAAAAGGAAATAGCATTGAAAGAGTGAAAATGATTGAAGCATTTGGAGGTAAAGTTGAACTTGTAGATAAAGTTAATAGTATTCCTGGTGTTTCAAAAGAAGATATGGAAGCTGTTAAAGTTAGATTTAATGAATTAACTAAAGAGTTAAATGCTTTTCCTGTTAATCAATTTACTAGTGTAGATAATGCTTTAGCACATTATTATAGTACAGCAGAGGAAATAGTTAGTGATTTAAAAGATGTAGATGTTTTTATTGATTTTGTAGGTACTGGAGGATCATTTATAGGAATAGCTAAAAAACTTAAAGAATACAATAATTGCTTGTGTTTTAAAGTTGTTCCTGATAAAGAAAACCATCTTATTCAAGGTGGAGGATATTTTAGTGATATACCATTTGAAGAGAAAAATCTTAGTGATGGAGAAATAGTTGTTTCTAGTGAGGAAGCACTTGAAGGAATGAGTGAATTAGCTAGAGAAGAAGGCTTATTTGCAGGTATTAGTAGTGGAGCAAACTTAAAAGCTGCAATAAAATATCTTAAAGAAAATGGAAACAAGAAAGTGGTTATTTTATTAAATGATGTTGGATTAAAGTATATGTCAGTATTGCAAGCCTAAAAATGTTCTTTATTTTACAAAATTTCTATGTTATAATCAACTTATCAAAATCTTAAAAGGAGTTATAAATATGAATGAAGAAAAATTAGAAGAAAGAATTAGAGAATATTATGAAAAGTTAGTTCTTGAAAATTATGAACCAAAAGAAGCTTATAGTGCATATAATGACACTGTAAATGAAGTAGTTAGCGAACTTATGCCTTATGCTTTAAAAAACAATTTTTGGTGGGAAGAAAAAAGCACAAAAATGGCATATTATCAATTACAAACTAATATTATGGTTGTTGATTATTATGATTTTATGAAATACTATAAAAGATTAGTAGGCCACAAATTTGAAATTGATAAATTATTTAATAAAGAAAGTAGAGAAAAAATATTAGAAGAGGCTACTCAAAAATACAATAATACTAAAAAAAGATAATTAAAGCTGATGAAAATCAGTTTTTTTTATAAATTTAATTAACTTTCTAGATATTATATTTATTTAATGTTATTATTTTTAGTGTAATTTAGGAGTGATTTTATGAGACTTAGGAAAAAAGCATGGGCAAAACCTTTATTAGATGATTATACTAATAGGATAGTTATTACTAAACTAGATTTTTTAACTAATCCTATAAAAGATGTTTTTAAAAATGATAATAAGTTAGTATTAGAAATAGGTACTGGTAAGGGAGATTTTATTTGTGGACTTGCAAGTAAGAATCCTAATGTTAACTTTATTGGTATTGAACAAGTTGAAACTGTACTTGCTATTGCTTTAAAGAAAGTAATAGATAAGGAATTAACTAATGTTAAACTTATTAGAGTTAACGCTAATGAAATGTTAAATATATTTGATACTAAAGAAATAGATGTTATTAGACTTAATTTTTCTGATCCTTGGCCAAAAGCAAGACATGAAGAGAGAAGACTTACTTCACCAGAATTTTTAAAGATGTATAAAAACATTTTAAATGATGATGGATGTGTTATTTTTAAAACTGATAATAGAGAATTCTTTGATTATAGTGTTGAATCATTTAAGGAAAATGGATGGATTTTAGAGGATGTTAATTATAACTATCCTTTGACTGATAATGAAAATGATGTTCCAACAGAATATGAGAAAAAGTTTAGAAATATGGGGCAACCAATTCATTATTTAAAAGCAATAAAAGGGTAAAATACTCTTAATAGGAGGAGTTTTATGAAAAAATTTAATTTTAATTTATTTAAAACTATTTGTGAGACTAGATCTGTAAGTGGAGATGAAAAAGATTTAGTTTCTTTTTTAAAAAAAGAATATAAAGATTATTGTGATGAAATAATTTATGATAATTTAGGTAGCATGGTTGCTTTAAAGAAGAGTAATAAAGCAAATGCTAAGAAAGTTTTAGTTTTAGCACATGCTGATGAAGTTGGCTTTATCGTTAGTGCTATACAAAATAATGGTACAATTAAGGTTAGTGCAATTGGTGGAATAAGCCCTTCAATTTTATTATCTAGTAGAGTAGTTTTAAAAAACGATAATAATGAATTATTTAATGGTGCAATTGATATTAATACATCTAGTAATAAAATTAGTGATTTAGTTTTAGATTTTGGATTTGATAGTAAAGAAGAAGTTCAAAAGCATAATATAAGTTATGGTAATAATGTTTATTTTATTGGTGATACTATTAGATTAAATGAAAATAGAGTTTTATCTAAAGCTATAGATAATAGATATGGTTGTTTTTTGACTGTAGAGTTATTAAAAGAATTAAAAAATGTAGAGTTAGATGTTGATTTATATGTTGGTGTTAGTGTTCAAGAAGAAGTTGGATGTAGGGGAGCAATGACTATTACTAATAAAGTAAAACCTGATTTTGCAATTGTTTTAGATTGTTCTCCAAGTGATGCAGAAAATGGTAATGGAATACTTGGAAAAGGAGTATTACTTAGAGTTAAAGATGCTAATATGTTAGCATTTAAATCACTTATTAATTATCAAAAGAAAATGTGTAAAAAAGCAAAAGTTCCATGTCAATATTTTATATCAAGAGGAGGAACTGATGCAGGAAGTATTCATAAGAGTTTAGATGGAGTACTTACTTTAACACATTGCATATGTGCTAAAAACTTGCATAGTGCATCTACTATAATGGATATTAATGATTATAATAGTGCTAAAAAAAGTTTAATTTATATTTTAAAAGATTTAAATGAAGAGAGAATAGAAGAACTTAGAAAAGGAAATAGGTAATAATGAGTTTATTAGATGTTAATAACTTATATTTTAATTATGATGGTAGTAAGTTATTAGAAAATATTAATTTTAGGTTATTTAGTGAAGATCATTTAGGATTAGTTGGTTTGAATGGCTCTGGTAAGTCTACTTTTATGAAAATTTTATGTGGTGAACTTAGACAAGATAAGGGAACGGTAGAATGGCTTAAAAATATTAAAATAGGATATATGGATCAGTTTATTAGTGTTGATGATTCTTTGACATGCGATGAATATCTAAAATTAGTATATAAGGATATGTATGATAAAGAAAAACTAATGGAAGAGTATTTTGTTAAAGCAGGAGAAGATGAAAAATATCTTAATAAAGCATGTAATATACAAGAATACTTAATGGATAATGATTTTTATAAGATTAAATCTAAAATAGGTATGATTATAGATGGTCTTGGATTTGAACAAAGTTATTTAAATAAGAGACTTTCTATGCTTAGTGGTGGAGAAAAAGAAAAAACAATATTAGCTAAACTATTACTTGAAGAAGTAGATGTTTTGCTATTAGATGAACCTACGAATTTTTTGGATGTTAATCAGATTAAATGGTTAGCTAATTATCTTAAAAATTATAATAATGCTTTTATTGTTATTTCGCACGATGTTAATTTTTTAAGAGAGATTTGTAATGTTGTAGCGGAGTTAAAAGGCAATGTTATTACTAGATATAAAGGTGATTATGATAATTATTTAAGCGCTAGTGCATTAAGAGAAGAGCAAACATTAAATGCCTATAATAATCAACAAAAATTTATAAAAAAAGAAGAGGCTTTAATTGCTAAAAATATTGTAAGAGCCACTAGTAGTAAAATGGCAAAAAGCAGAAGAAAAGCCTTAGAAAGATTAGATATAATTGAAAAGCCTATAGGAAGTAAAAAGATACATTTTAATTTTTTAGAGTGTAGTGATTGTGGTGACTTAATTTATGAGTTAACAGATTGTTTGATTGGTTATACTAAACCATTAACTAAACCTATTAATTTTACTTTTAGAAAAAACAAAAAATATCTTATTTTAGGAGAAAATGGTGTTGGAAAAACTACATTAGTTAAAACAATTTTAGGCTTAATACCATTACTTGGTGGTAATATTAAAAGAAATGATAGAATTAAAGTTGCTTACTTTTCTCAATTAGAAAATATTGATCCAATTATTACACCATTTTATTATTTGAAAAATAAATATGAAAAGTTTGATGATACTAAAATTAAAGGAATACTAGGCACTGTAGGGATTGATAGGAAATTATTTAATGAAAAAATGATTAAACTTAGTGGAGGAGAACAAACTAAGATTAGAATAGCAGATTTAATGCTTAGACCATCTAATGTTTTAATAATGGATGAACCTACAAATCATTTAGACAAAGATGCTAGGGAAGCTTTAATTAAAGCTTTAAAGAAATATAGTAAGACTCTTATTTTAATTAGCCACGATGATTTTTATGAAGAGTTAGAGGATGTTATTAAAATTGATTATAAAGACCTATAAAAATAAATATTTAAAGACAAGTAATTTTATGGTATTATTTTTGTGGTGATTATTTATGAGTAGAGAAGATAAAATAAATAAATTAAAAATAAAAATAAACGATTATCTTGCTAGTGGTGGTAATATTCAAGATAAGAAGAAAGATATTCCATACTATAATTTGTTAACAGATATTATTAAATTAGATAAGAAAAATGGAGTTAATAGCACTATTTCTTCTATTTATAAAGAATGTGGATATTCTTATATTAGTAAAGGTGGAAAGGAAGTTACTATTTCTAGGCTTAAAGAGGAAATAGATAATTATGTTAATAATGGTGGTAGTATTTATGATAAAAAAGCAAGATTACCATATTATGAGCTTATGATAAGGATTATTAAAAAGGATAAAGATTTGAGTGTTAAAAAATTGTATGAATTATGTGGTTATGAATATACAGATAAAGTTATACCTACTTCTATTGAAAGAATAAAAAAAGAAATAGATGAATATGTTAAAAATGGCGGAGTAATAAGTAATGATAAGGATAATACTCCTTATTACAGTACAATAATGGATTTTATTAGAATAAATAAAAGAAGAGGAATTTCTTATAATATAGAAGATATTTACAAAATGTGTGGATATGAGTATGATGGAAGAGTAAATATCACATATAAACTTAATAAAATTTTTCAAGAAGTAAAAGATGAAAATGGTTATATAGATTTGTTGAAAGAAGTAAAAAAGGGACAAGGAATTATAAATGGAATAAGAAAGAAATCTCGTCATTTAGATATAGATGTTAATATGTATCTTATGAGTACATATGGAGTAAGACTAAGTCATGTGTTTAGTGATATAGATTATGTTTCTTATGTAGAAGATGAGATAAAAAAATTTATTGATGTTAATGGAATTAATAATCTTAATTTAAAGTATATACATGATAATGATAAAAGATTATATAGTAAAATTAATCATTTAGGCATTTATTTTCCTGGGGGAAGTATTTCTAATAATGATGTTCTTTCTTTTTATGGATATAATAGTAATGATAAGCAAAGAAAAAAGGTTAATGAAGTAAAAGTTATTCATAATTTAAATAAGGCGTATCCTGATAAGATAGTTAGTAATTTAACTTTATTTCCTTCATTATTTTATAGTATTGTTAGACTTAGCGCAGAAAATGGTGTTAGCGTAGAGGATTATTTAAGAAGCAAAGGATTTAGTCCAATTAAAGGAATGCCTATGTATAGATTATCTAAGGCTATATTAGAGGAAAATAATGAAGAATATAAAAAGATTTGTTCTATTAGAAATAAATTAATGAAAGAAAGTAATGTTGATTTTGAAAATGGAGATAGTACTAAAATAAACGATGAATTAGAAAAAATTGCTTTAAAAGTACGTAAAATATATAGTAGCAGTAGAAGAATTTAAGTTATTTTATAGGAAAATAAAAAATTGTATGATAAAATCAAGGTGTTTGAGGTGATCTATAATGAAATTGTTGTATGTTACTAGTAGCGAAAAAAGAGTTAAGCAATTAAAAGAAGTTTTAAAGAAGCATGTTGATGTTACTACAGTTGATTCTTTATTTGATTTAGAGTATGAAGTTATATCTCCAATTAATAGTAAAGATATTGGTCAAAATGCTAAAAAGCTTGCTCAATTAGTATGGAAAAAAGAAAAAGATAACTATGATTATGTTATTACAGATTCTTATGGATTATTTTCAAATTATGCTCCTAATATACTTGGTGTAGAATCAGATACATGGTGGCCAGGTACTCAAAGAGATAGAAGTGAAGCTTTAGTTAACTTGTTTGTAGGAGTTAAGGATAGAGAAATATATTATAAATCTGTCTTTGTAGCAATTGGTAAGGATGGAAATGCTAAAGTTGCAGAGGGATATTTATATGGATATTTAGCAAAAAAAGTAAAAGAAAAAAATGGAGATGGATATGATTCAGTATTTATCACGGAAAATGGATCATACTTATCATCATACACTCCAGAAGAATTAAATAAAGTTAGTGCAAAAGTTGAAGCTTTAAATAAACTTGCAGAAAAATTATAAATTAATCATCACAATTTTTATAACTGTCAAGAAGGATAAATTCCTTCTTTTTCTTTCTTATATAAACTTTTGTTACTTTTTTAAATGTTTGTGAGTTTAAATCATAATATATAAAATTATAATCATGAGATATAGATTTCATTAAAGAAAAAACTTTATTGTTGTATGCAGGATCACTAAAAACATTATAACTTAAGTAGTACAAGTGGCAACACAAATCTGCAATAGAATAGTTATATGATATTTTTCCAGTGAATGGGTGAGTATGTCCTAGACAAATTACTTTATTTTTCATTTTGTCTTCTAAAAACACTTGCATTCTTAAATATAAAAATTCATCTAAATTTTGAAAAGTTGCGCTTGCTTCTTTTAATTTTTTAAAATCACAATATATATCATCAAAAACTATTGCTCCACCTTTTGTTTCATGTCCATATAAAATAAAAGGAACTTCTTTTTTATTATCAATATTATATTGATCAATAGTTTGTAAAGCATCATAAACGTTATCTTCTAAAATTATAGAATGATTAACATCTATTGGTTGTAAGTAGTTAGGATTTACAGGTGCACTATAAATTACATTTGGATCTTTACTATTTAAATGATATTTCATTTTATTATAAAAGTATTCTTTATTAGGATCTAACTGTAATAAGGATTTTAATATTAAATTTTTTCTATCTTCTCTATTCATAAAATCACCTGTTTAAATTATAACTTATATACTTAATTTATTAAAGAATAATGATATAATAAAAAAAGGTGGTTAGAGATGAATTTATTAGAAAAAATGGAAATATATGCTAAAGAAAATTATGTTCCAATAGCTAGAAAATCTAATATTGAATATTTAAAAAATATAATAGTTAAAGAAAAACTATATAATATTTTAGAATTAGGTAGTGCGATTGGGTATAGTGCTATTTGTATGGCTAGTGTTAGTGAAAATGTGAGAATTACTACGATTGAAAGAAATGAAAAAATGTATAATGAAGCAGTTAAGAATATTAAAGAAGCAGGCAAACAAAAGCAAATAAATATAATATTTAACGATATTTTTAATGTTGAATTAAATGATAAATATGATCTTATTTTTATAGATGCGGCAAAAGCTCAATATATTAAGTTTTTTGAAAAGTTTTCTCCTTTATTAAATGATTCAGGAGTTATTATTTCTGATAACTTGGAATTGAAGGATTTACAAAAATTAACCGATAGTAAGAAAAGTAAAAGACTTGTTGAAAAAATGAATACTTATAAAGAATATTTAATTAATTTAAAAGAGTATAAAACTGAATTTTTAGAGATAGGTGATGGGTTTGCTATTACTAGATCAAATAAAGTTAAAAATTGTTGACTTATTTGATGCAAAAATTACAATTAAATTAATAGATAAATAAAGGAGAAAAATTATATGAGGTTAGATGGAGAATTATTAAAAATAAAACAAAATGAGATGAACGAACTATCTGAAAAGGAACTATTAGAATTGAAAGAAAAATTAGTTTCTTATAAAAATAATGCTGAAGAAGTAACTAAAGTAAATTTTTGGAAAAAAATGTTTAATATATTAGGGGGAATTTGTTCTATAGCAGCAGGTGTATTAATGCTTGTTGGAGTTCTTTCTATATCTAAAAGTTTATCTATTGGTACATTTTTATTGAATTATGGTATAGCAACAGTGTTGCTTATTGTGACTTCTGTATTGAATAAACTTTATAAAAAAGCAAATAAAAATTATAATAGGCTTATAAATGCATGTGATATAAAAATAAATGAAGTAGAAAAAAGATTACTTAATATACAACTTGAAAAAAACTAACTGAATCTAAATAAATGTACATATGTAAGAATTTTATAAATTATTCTTGAAAAATATAGTTGTTTAGTTTATATTATATGTGCGTCTATTTCTAGGTTTTAAAAATCTCCGATTTATTGCTTGGATATAGATATGAAAAAAGAAGGAGGAAAAAACAATGACAATAACAAAGGAAAAAACTGCTCAATTAGTTAAAAAGTATGGCGCTAATGAAAAAGATACTGGTAACCCAGCTGTTCAAGTTGCTATTTTAACTGAAAGAATCAATGCTTTAACAGAACATTTAAAAGCTAATAACAATGATAAGCATTCTCGTAGAGGATTATTAGCGATGGTTAGTAAACGTAGAAGTTTATTAGACTATATTAAAGCTAAAGATGCTCAAGAATATTTATCTTTAATTGATTCATTAAATATAAGAAAATAAGGACATACATTGTATGTCTTTTATTTTACATGTTTAATGATATGTGAAGTTTCTTTTAATGCTTCAAAATGATATCCTTTAGAGATTAATTTTTCTATTAATTGAGATAGGGCTTCAATTGTAGCAGGTTTATGTATATCATCATGCATTAAAACAGTTTGAAAATAGTGCTTATTATTTTCATTTCTTTTTACAGAAGTAAGGGCATTACTTAAAACTTTATTTGGATCATTTTTTACATATGAATCTAGGGTATCTACATTCCAATCGGCATGAGTATACCCTTTATTATTAAGTTCATTTATAATTGATTTTATTAATGATTTTGAAGCAATTGTATTAGATGAACCACCAGGAAACCTATATAGTGTTGGAGTTTTACCTGTTACTCTTTTTATCCAGTTTAAACATTTTTCAAAATCTTTTATATAGTTTTCTTTAGAGGAGTATATATAACTATAATTATGTTCATAGGAATGTATGGCTAATTTATGTCCTGATTTTACAATTTTTAATAGCAAATCATCTTTTAATTTATAACTAGGTCCTACTACAAAAAAAGTAGCTTTTATATTATATTTATCTAATATTTCTAGTATTTTTTCTGTATTTAAAGATGGACCATCATCAAATGTTAGATAGGCTATTTTATCTTGAGTATTTACTATATTAACTACTTCACTATCGTTATTATCATTTTTTATAGTGAAAAAATATACTAGTGAAGAGGTAATTAATGAAATAAAGATAAAGAAAGGAAATAACTTTTTTAAAATGTTTTTCATATTATATATCACCATCTAGTTTATTTTTTGCTGGTTTATTAAAAAAATACTTATTTAATATTGTTTTGTTGAATTAAAGTTATGTAAATGTTAGAATTTAAAAGGAAAAGTGGTGATTTTGTAATGGCAAAAAATGAAAATGAAATTACTGAAAACCAAGTTGATGAAAATGCAAAAAAAACTTCTCAAATAAAGAGAATGAGTGGTGAAACACAAGAAATATCAACTATTGGCGCTACTCGTTTTCGTACTGATTTAAAAAGAGGTTTGTCAGATGAACAAGTTCAAACTAGAATAGAAGAGGGACTTGTTAATAATACAGGTAGAGGAAGTACAAAAACAATATTACAAATTATATTATCTAATGTGTTGACTATATTTAACCTTATAACTTTTTCAGTTGCTGCATGGTTAATTACAGTTGGTGCTTTTAAAGATTTGTTCTTCATGGTTATTGTTAGTGCAAATATTATTGTAGGTATTGTGCAAGAAATTAGAGCTAAGAAAACAATTGATAAATTGTCTTTATTGTCAGCTCCTACAGCAGTTGTTATTAGAAATGGTAGGCAACTTGAAATTCCTGTTAGTGAAATAGTGTTAGATGATTTATTAGTTTTAAGTGCAGGTAAACAAGTATGCGCAGATTGTATATTAAAAGAAGGTGGAGTAGAGGTTAATGAATCTTTACTTACTGGTGAATCTGATGCTTTAATTAAAAAAGTCGGCTCATCTTTATTTTCTGGGAGTTTTGTTGTTTCTGGTACATGTAAAGCGAAAGTTGAAAAAATTGGTGAAGATAGTTATATTGAAAAGTTATCTAAGCAGGCAAAGGTATATAAGAAGCCAGCTTCTAAAATATTAAAATCTTTAAATATGATTATTAGAGTAGTTTTATGTTTAGTTGTTCCAATGGTTATTTGCTTATTTATAATTCAAAAAGATTATTATAAAGAAATGGTTAATGTTGCTGGTGAGCATTTGACTAACGCAGAAGTATATAAAGCAACGGTTAAATCTACGGCTGCTTCAATTATAGCAATGATTCCTTCTGGGTTATTCTTAACTACAAGTGTAGCTTTAGCTCTTAGTGTTATTAAATTAGCTAAGAATAATACATTAGTTCAAGAATTATATTGTATAGAAATGTTAGCAAGGGTTAATGTATTATGTCTTGATAAAACAGGTACTATTACTGATGGATCAATGACTGTTAAAGGAATTGAGGAAATAAGTAATGAGTCTGGTTTAACAATAAAACAAATAATAGCCTTAATGCTTGGTAGTTTAAACGATAATAATATGACTTCCGTTGCTTTAGAAAAAGAATTTGGAAAAGCAAAAAGAGTTAGTCCAGCTTTTGTTGTTCCATTTTCTAGTGCTAGAAAATTTAGTGCAGTTACATTAGAAAAATATGGTACATTCTTCTTAGGAGCTCCTGAGTTTATATTAAAGAAAGAATATGATACCATTAAAGCAAATGTTGATAAATATGCTAGAAAAGGATATAGAGTTCTTTTAATTGGTCATAACAAAAGTGCACTTACAAGTATAGAAGATTTAACAAAGTTAAAACCTAATCCTCTTGCTCTTATCTTGATTGAAGATACTATAAGACCTGATGCAATAGAGACTATTGAATATTTCAAAAATAGTGGTGTTAATGTAAAAGTTATTTCTGGTGATAATCCTCTTACCGTATCAATGGTTGCAAAAAGAGCAGGTATAGAAAAATCAGAAAAATATATAAGCCTTGATAGAGTTAGTGATGATAAATTATATGAAATAGCAGATCAATATACAGTGTTTGGAAGAGTTAGTCCAAATCAAAAGAAAATACTAGTTGAAGCTTTAAAGAGTAAAGGCAATACTGTTGCAATGACTGGTGATGGAGTTAATGATATACTAGCATTAAAAGAAGCTGATTGTAGTATTGCTATGGCAAGTGGTAGTGAGGCTGCTAGAAATGTATCACACTTAGTTTTACTTGATTCTAACTTTGCTTCAATGCCTAAAGTAGTTCAAGAAGGTAGAAGAGTTATAAATAATATTCAGAAAGTTGCAACATTATTTTTAACAAAAACAATATTCTCATTTTTATTATCATTTATTATTATTTTGTCTAATTTTATGTTTGGAGTAAAAATGTCATTTCCAATTCAATTAAACCAATTAATGGTAATAGATTTCTTAGCAGTTGGTATACCAGCATTTGTATTAGCGTTTGAATCTAATAATAATATGATAAAAGGTAATTTCTTAGTTAATGTTCTTAAAAATGCTTTGCCTGGTGCTTTAGTAGTAGTTATATCTTGCGTTACAATATTCTGCTTTAGAAATAGCTTGAACATATCAGCAGAAGCGATATCTACGATGTCAATTGTAGTAGCAGCATTTACTTGTTTAATGGTTTTATATAGAGTATGTACACCATTTAATACACTTAGGAAAATACTATTTGGATCAATGTTTACGATGTACTTATTATGTATTTTTACTGGTGCATTAAGAAGTTTCTTAGAATTAGTTCCTCTTGATGTTCCTCAAGTGTTGTTAGTATTACTATTAGTTGTTTTAACTAACACTCTATTAGATTTCTTTATCAAATTACCTGCGACTATTTCCACATCAGTAATAGAAAAACTTAGATTTAAAAAGATTAGAATAGTATTAGTGGAAAAAGAAAGAAAAGGTAGAGATGCAGTAACTAAATAATTTAAAGAAAAGTTTAAAAAGCTTTTCTTTTTTTTATGCGATAAACTTTATTAATGAATTAAAAAAATGTATATTAAAATATAAGGAGTGATACTTATGATGGATAAGAAACTTAAAGAAATATTAAAAGCAGAGAAAAGAAGACAAAGAAACACAATAGAATTAATTGCTTCTGAAAATTTTACTTCAAAAGAAGTTATGAAATTAACTGGAAGTATTTTTACTAATAAATATGCTGAAGGATATCCTGGCAAGAGATATTATGGTGGATGTAAAGAGGTTGATAAAGTAGAAGATTTAGCTAGAAATAAATTAATTGAAGTTTTTAATGCTAAAGGATATCATGCAAATGTACAACCACATAGTGGATCACAAGCTAATATGGCTGTATATAAGGCAATGTTAGATATAGGAGATACTGTTTTATCTATGGATTTAAATAGTGGTGGACATTTAACTCATGGTAGCCCTGTTAGCTTTAGTGGTAAAGAGTATAACATTATTTCTTATGGATTAAATGATAAAGAAGTAATAGATTATGAAGATATGCAAGAAAAGGCAAAAAAGTATAAGCCTAAAATGATAATTGTAGGTGCTAGTGCATATACAAGAACTATAGATTTTGCTAGATGTAAAGAAATTGCTGATTCAGTTAAGGCGTACTTGATGTGTGATATAGCTCATATTGCTGGTTTAATTGCAGCAGGTTTACATCCATCTCCAGTTGGTTATGCAGACTTTATTACAAGTACTACTCATAAGACTTTAAGAGGCCCTAGGGGTGGAGTTATACTTTGTAAAGAAGAATACGCAAATGCAATTGATAAGGCTGTATTTCCAGGAATTCAAGGTGGGCCTTTGATGCATGTTATAGCTGCTAAAGCACAATGTTTTTGTGAAGCATTAACTCCTGAATTTAAAGTTTACCAAGAAAATGTTTTAAAGAATGTTAAAGCAATGGAAAGAATATTTAAAGAAAATGATGTTAAACTTGTAAGTAATGGTAGTGATAATCATATGTTATTAATTAATGTAAAAGATTCATTTGGAGTTACTGGTAAGGAAGCTGAGAATATATTAGAGGATATTGGAATTGCTTGCAATAAAAATATGATAGCTTTTGATACTGCTAAACCAAATGTTACTTCAGGTATTAGAATTGGTAGTGCTGCTATGACAACAAAAGGATTTAATGATAAAGACTTTGAAGAGGTAGCAAAAATTATTATATGTGCACTAGGGGGTAAACAAAGAAGAGAAGATTTATTATCTAGAGTTCATAAACTATTACATAAATCAATATTTTAATAAGAAGTCCTAATGGACTTTTTTTATTTGTGATATACTTAAAAAGGTGATTTTAATGATTAATGTAGTACTTTTTGAGCCAGAAAAACCTTTAAATACTGGTAATATTATGAGAACATGTGTTGCTAGTGGGTGTAAACTTCATATAATTGGCCCTTTAACTTATAAAATAGATGATAAAGGATTAAAAAGAGCAGGTATGGATTATCTTAAAGATGTTCATTATAACTATTATAATAGCTATGAAGAGTTTGTTAGTAAAAATAATAATCCTACTATTTACTATATAACTAGATATGGCAAAGTAGCTCCTAGTGAAATAAACTTTAAAGATATAAAAGAAGATATATTTGTTATGTTTGGGAAAGAGAGCACAGGTATACCTAAAAACATATTAAAGGAACATTTAGATTGTTGCTTTAGAATACCTATGATAGAAGGTGTTAGGAGTCTAAATCTTTCAAATTGTGTAGCTATAGTGGTTTATGAAATATTAAGACAAAAGAATTATGAAGGCTTATCTAAAGTAGAAACCATAAAAGGCGAAGATTTTTTAGAAAATTGTTAACTTTTAAAAGCTCTCATAAACTTATTTTATTGATAGTTGATTTTAATCATGATAAAATATGTTTAGGTATTATTTAGTTTTTACTGGGGGAATGTAGTCATGTTTTTAAAAAGGTTACTGAAGATGAAAAAAATTATATGCATGTTAATCATGATCTGCGTTATGATTCCTTTAGTTGCGGCTTGTACAGATGCTGAAAATCATTTGACTAATAATAGAAAAAATATAAGAATAGGATATGGAGCAAATATAGAGGCATATACTACTTATGCTCAAGCTAACCTTATTGAAATGGATAAAGATATGTATTATAGTTATTTACTAAATGGTAGAGACTTTATTTTAACAGTTTTACCTAAAGATTCTGATGAGAATACTCCATATAATAAAAATTTAATGTTCCAAGCTATTTATAATGGCGTTACTCCATATTCAGAACAAATTGTAAATGGTAATTTTTCATTTACTAATCCTCAATATAAAATATTAATTTACTATATTACCGCTGATAAATTTTTGAAATGGGATGAAGACGCTACAAATAAAGTTGATGGTAGTAATAATTTTGTTAGTAAGGCATTAGATTTGATGGGACCCGCTAGCAATGACTATGAACATGATGTCCAAAATAGAATAGAAAATTATACATTAAAAAATGTTGTTAATTTAAATAGTTATATATCTGAATGTTATTTCCTTAGAACTAAAAATGGTAGTTTGGCTTATAATAGCAGTGAATATGGTAGTGACTGGAAAAGAATTTCTACTAAGTGTGGCAGTACTGAAAATAAAGGAAATGTTATTTTAGATGTAAAAAATGCTAGTAATAAAACTGAGGCAGGTGTTACTTTGTTATATAGTGGTGGAGGTCTTAATGGATATTTTACATATAATGATGTAGCAAATTATAAGCTTGAAGAAAATGCACCATGGCTTAATAATTTAATAAATGAATATGGAACTTTAACAAATATGATAACGAAACTTACAGAAAGTTTTTCACAAATTGAAAAAGATGAGTTATTTGGAAGTGTTACTGTTGAAGAATATGCTAAACAAATGGAATACAAATTAAAATATGATTTATCACTTTTAGGTAGAATTTCAAATATAAAATACAATACTTTATTAGATATAAATACAACAACAGAAAACATTAAAAATATTAATGAAATTAAAAATGTTGATGAATATAAAAAGTATTTGGATGGCAATGAAAATGCAAATAAAGGAAATTATATTGCTTTTACTACTGCTGAAGGTTTTGTTATTGAAAGAGGAAACATAGTTCTTCAAGCTGCAGCGGATGCTATATTTGATATGAATATATTAGAGCAATTAACTAATATTGATGCTTGTACTAATAGAACTATCGCTAGTTATTTTGCTGAAGTTTTAGCCGACATTGGTATTGTTGTTGGTGGATTAGCGGTAGGAGCTAGTGCTATTGCAGCTGTTGCAACAACTTTAGTTGCAGTAGGTGCCGTTTCTAGTAGTGTACCTGTTGTTGGTTGGATATTTGGAGCATGTTGTTTGTTAGCTGCAGGTATTGCTACGTTAGCAGTTAGTGTTTCTACTAAAAAAGCAATTAATGAAACTTCTAGTGCAAATTATTGTGAAATTTATGCAGATGCTTTGAAAGAGGTTATATCAGGAGAATATATCAAATTGCCTATTTATCATCATGAAATCCCACATAATGAAAAATATGATGTAACTCTTTGCTATCAATTAAATGATGAATGCGGATATTATAAAGATGGTGAATTTGTAAAGAAAGGTACAGCAGCATTTAAAGGTGCAGATCAAGAAGAATTTGCTAAACTTGGTGTTTTAACTGGAGCTCCTTCTTTAAGACTTTATCAAAATGGTAAAGTAATTGATGAAATATATGGTATTGCTTCTACTCAATTTTTAATATCAATATTAGATTCATGGGGCGTTACTGCTTCAAGTAATATGAAATTCTTTTCTCAGGTGCAAGGTGTAGATCAAAATTTACAAACAAAAACTGTAACTATATATGATTTGCTTGCAAAAGCAGATAAAGAAGATAAACTTAATATACAAAAAGCATATTATTGTATTTCAGAAAAGTATGAGAAGAGATGCTATAAAGAAGATGGAATTGAAGTATCTGTTGCTGATTTGAAAAACAATGGGCAAATGACTATTACTACTAGTGTAGACCTATATAATAAATTTGTTAAAGAACGTGAAAATGAAATAAAAAAGAAACACGAATATAGTTTTAATGGGTTACAAGTGGATCTTTGGAATGCTGTTAGTGATAATTATTCTAAAAATGTTCAAAAGGTTGAAGAAAAAGAAGGAGAACATTATGTGTGCTTATATCGTGGTAAATTATTACCATGTGAGAAATATAAGATTGTAATTAATGAGACATATACTATGCTAGAAAATGCACTTGGAAAACCAATAAGATTAGAAAATTACTCTTCTTATTATACTTTTACAGATAATATCACTAATATAACTTATAAATTAACACCAGTCACAGATAGTTCTGGTAATGTATCTACTTATAAAGTAGTTAGAAAAAGTATTGATAAAACACCATATGAAGATATTGTTGAGAAAATGAAAAAACATACTAATTCACAAGAATTTATAGAAACTTTTACTGCTATAGTTGACAAAATAATTGACGATATGGAAGATGCTTTAGATGAAAATACTATTATAGAAAATATAAAAAGCGGGTTTAATAATAGGTTATCTGGAATGGCTTATTATATAGAATATATAGATGCATATTTCAATATTACAATAGAAACTAAAAAAGGCGATGACACATCATATAATACTTCAAGTAATATCTTTGGTAAGATACCAGTAAGCTTAAAATATTAATTATAAGGGGGTAATTAAAATGAAAGCAAAATTAGTAAAAAGAAGTGGAGAAAGTAAAGATTTATCTTTAGTATTCTCACTTGGTTATTTGTTCTTAGGACCATTTTATTATTTATTTTATAAAATGTTCTTTAGATTTTTAGTGCTTGCTATTGTATATGTTTTTGCAATATGGAAGCAATGTGGATTCTATTTGGCTAAGTTATTTGTTAGTCTTGGCGTTAATGCCAAATATGTAGAATTTTTGAAAGTTCCTGGTAAATATTATTTTATAACATTAGGTGTACTTGCTTTTATCCATGTAGTAATGTGCTTTGTTACCCCTAGAGTAGTTGTTACTAAATTATTAAAGAAAAGAGGATATGTTCCTTATAGTGAAGTAGATGCTCAATTATTAGTTAAGTATTCTTTAGCAAAAGTAGGAACAAAATGTTATTTATCTAATTTTAAACCTATAAATGGTGTTCAAGGAAAAATTAAAATTGAAAATACTGCTGAATTAAATAAAAAATTAGATGAGTTAGCAGAGTTATTAAAAAGTGGTATGATAACTAAGGATGAATATAATGCTAAAAGAGCAGAAGCGTTAATGAATGTAAAAAGTAAAAAATAATTAACTTGTAAATAATAAAAAAACTCTTATGAGATTAATCATAAGAGTTTTTATTTTGCATTATTATGAGAATAAATCTAACTCTAATTGGTTTTTAGGTTGCATGTCTTTTAACACACCTAACTTTTCTAATACTTTTATATTAGTACCATTTAGTTGCGTTCTTGCAGTTAAATCTTCAATTGACAAGAATTCTCCATTTTCACGAGCTTCCACAACTGATTTAGCAGCAGCTTCTCCTAATCCATCTACTGCACTAAAAGGAGGAATAAGAGAATTTGTTTCATGATCTACTACAAAGTTTTTGTAGTGTGATCTATACAAATCTATATTAGCAAACTTAAATCCTCTAGCAGTCATTTCGATAGCACTTTCAAGAGTAATTAATAAACTTTCCTCTTTATTAGTTACATCTCTAGCAGTATTATAGTTTGCTTTTCTAGCTTGTATATCCAAAAATTTAGCTTTTATGGCTTCTTTACCTTGTATCATAGTTTCTATATCATAAGCATCACATCTAGTAGAGAAGTAAACTGCATAGTATTCTAGAGGCCTATATACTTTATACCACGCTACTCTCATAGCCATTGTAACGTAAGCAACAGCATGTGCTTTAGGGAACAAGTATTTTATTTTTTTACATGAGGCAATATACCAATCAGGAACATTGTGCTTAACCATTTCTTCTTCAAACTCTGGGGACAATCCTTTTCCTTTACGAACAGCTTCCATTATTTTAAATGAAATAGATGGCTCTAACCCACATTTTATAAGATAAACCATAATATCATCACGACATCCTATAACTTCCATTAGTTTACATGTTTTGTTGTTTATTAACTCTTGTGCATTGTTATTCCACACATCGGTACCATGAGATAATCCAGATATTTGAACTAATTCAGCAAAACTTTGAGGCCTGCATTCTAATACCATTTTTCTTACAAAGTTAGTACCAAATTCAGGAATACCTACGACTCCATTTTCATTTAAAATATCTTCTTTAGTTACACCTAAAGCTTCACAAGTTGTAAATAAAGAAATAACTTTTTTATCACTGCAATCTATATCTTTTGGATTAACATCAGTTATATCCGCTAGCATTCTTAAGGCAGTAGGGTCTACGTGTCCTAGAATATCTAGTTTTAATACGTTATCATGTATAGCATGGAAATCAAAGTGTGTTGTTCGCCAATCAGCATCTAGTGCATCAGCAGGGTATTGAATAGGTGTAAAGTCATATACATCCATATAATTAGGAATAACAATGATACCTCCTGGGTGTTGACCAGTTGTACGTTTAACTCCCTCACAGCCCATTGCTAATCTTCTCATTTCAGCTTTTCTTACTTCATTTTCTTTTCCTAATTCTTCATAATAACCTTTTACATAACCATAAGCTGTTTTTTCTGCTACTGTACCAATGGTACCAGCTCTATATACATTATCTTTACCAAATAATACTTTTGTATATTCATGGGCTTTTGGTTGGTAATCACCAGAGAAGTTTAAATCTATATCAGGAACTTTATCTCCTTTGAATCCTAAGAATGTTTCAAACATTATGTTATGTCCTTCACCGCGCATTAACATACCACATTCTGGGCAAGTTTTATCTGGCAAGTCATAACCACTATAAGTATTATCAGGTAAATTATCAAATTCGCAATGTTTACAATTATCACATATATAATGTGGAGGAAGGGCATTAACTTCAGTAATTCCAGTAAAGTGAGCTACTAAAGAAGATCCAACTGAACCTCTTGATCCAACTACATATCCATCGTCATTTGATTTTTTAACTAATTTGTGAGCAATATAATACATTACGGCAAATCCATTACCAATAATACTATTTAATTCTTTTTCTACTCTTTTCTCTACTATATCAGGGATATTTTCACCATATAATCTATGAGCAGTTTCCCAACATATTCTATTTAATTCTTCTTTATCATTAGGAATTCTAGGCGAATATGTTCCGTCTTTTAATGGAGCAACTTTATCAATAGAATCCGCGATCATATTAGAATTTGTTACTACTATTTCATATGCTAAATCTTTATCTAAAAAATTAAAAGCTTCTAGCATTTCATTTGTTGTTCTTAAATGCTGATTTGGATTTTCTTTTACTCTCTTTTTAAAGTCATATAGAGGGTGGTGTTTTCCACCAATTGCTTGTGCAGTTATATAAACATCTCTAAATATCTTTTGTTTAGGCGTAACATAGTGAGCATCACTTGTTGCTACAACAGGAATATTTAATTCTTTTCCAGCTTGTATAATGAAATTAATTATTTTCTTAAGTGTATCAACGCTATCAACTGAACCTGTATCAATTAAGTATGAATAGTTATCTAATGGTTGCACTTCTAAAAAGTCATAGAATGAAGCTGTTTCTAATAAATCTTCATGGTTTCTAGTAGAAGCAATTTCAAATACTTCTCCATTATAACAACAGCTACCAAGTAAGAAATTCTTTCTATATTCTTCTAATACTTTTCTAGGTATTAATGGAATTTCATGATAATATTCAAGACATGATTTAGATACTAATTTATATAAATCTTTTATTCCATCTTGGTTTTTTACTAAAATAGTAACATGAAAAGGTCTTTTCTTTAAATTAGTAGGATCTTGTAATGTTTCTATTTCTGCATGAGTTTTTATGCCTTTTTTAGTAGTTAATTCGTTTAACATAACTTCAAAGACATTTGCAAGTACTTGAGCATCATAATCAGCACGGTGGGCTACTTCTTCATCATATTCAATATTGAAACGACGTGCAATACTTCCTAATGTATGAGATCTGTGCTCACTATATAAAAATCTAGATAATGGTAAAGTATCTATTACTGGATTAGTTAATTTAGGGAAACCTAGTTTATTTATTGCTTCTTTTACGAAAGAAACATCGAATATACCATTGTGGGCCACTAATATACAACCTTTAGAAAACTCTAAAAATTTTCTTATTGCTTCTTCAAGAGGAGGAGCATTTTTAACCATATCGTTAGTTATATTAGTTAATTGTGTTGTAAAAGCACTTAATGGTTTACCAGGATTAACAAATGTTTGGAATGAATCTTCTTGCATACCATTTTTCATCTTTACAGCACCAATTTCGATTATTTCTTCCATTCTAGAAGATAATCCTGTAGTTTCTAAGTCGAAAGATACATAAGTAGCAGTTTGTAAATCAACATCGCTTGGATTCATTATGTGTTTAAAGTGTTCTTCTATAACATAAGCTTCCATACCATATATTACTTTTATATCTTTTCCTTTTGAAGCGTTATTAGCATCTGGATAAGCCTGAACTACTCCATGGTCGGTAATAGCAATTGCTTTATGACCCCATTCAAGGGCTTGCTTTATATATTCACTAGCATCCACTACACCATCCATATTTGACATTTTAGTATGTGTATGCAATTCTACTCTTTTTACTTCTGCTGTATCATATATTTTTTCATCAACCTCTACTTTTTCAATTGTAGAGGCAGTTAATACATCTTCTTTTTCATAGTTATCATAAGTAACATTACCTTTTACTCTAACCCAATCTCCAACTTTAAATCCTCTTAATAATTCTTTTGTTAAACGATTGTTTTCAAAGCATTTAACGCTTATAGAATCATTATAATCAGTAATATAGTAGCTCATTATAAGTCTGTTGTTGTATTCTTTATCTTCTAAAGCAAAGATTTTGCCTGTAACATAGACATTTTTATCATTTTGCTTAAGTGAGTATATTTCTACATCTTCAGCATCATGTTCTATAAATGATTTTTTAGGAGAATCATTATAATCTCTAACTATTCCTTTAGGGGCTTCACTAGGCATAGAATTTTTTACAATTTGATTTACTTCATTTTCAAATTCTTTACTTATATCAATACTAGAGGTTTTATCAACTGCAAATTCTAGTATTTTATTAGCGCCTAAACAATTATAAATATTTTGAAATTCTTTTTTATATACTAGGAAAGAATCTTTTTGCATTTCACTTTTAAAGTTAAAATTAATTCTACCATTAATAGTTTCTATATCAATATCTTTTATTGATTGAATCATTGCTATATTAGAATACTTAACTAGTACTACTTTAGTGAATATTTCTTTTAAATAAGTACTATTCATTAAAGTTTCATGTTGAATTACATTTATATTGAAATTGTATTGTTTATTGTTTTGAATTTTTTGTATTACAAAATATATATTAGGATCTGCTAGTTTATCAAAAGACAAGTCAATGACAAACTTTTTTACAGATGTAATATATGTAGCGTTAGTTAATTTTGCATCATTAAATAAATTTATTTCATAATCTGTTAATTTTAAATTTGATAAAAAGTCCTTTAATTTTACATCCACTACTATCACCACCAATTAAAACAAGGTTATTACATCTTTTATTGTAACTAAAATCATTATTCCAAATAATAAGAACATACCTATCATATTTATATAACTTTCAATTTTAGGATTGAATTTTTTATTTGTAATTGTTTCACCTATTGATAAATAGAATCTAGCACCATCTAACCCAGGAATAGGTAATAAATTGAAGAAACCTAAATTTACAGAAATAATTGCTAAAAACCAAATATAAGATAAGAATCCTTGGCTAGCCATTTGTGCTGATACAGCATAAACTTGAACAGGGCCGCCAACTTGGCTAATTCCTTCTTTAGTAAATAGAGATCCTAACGCTTTGAACATAAGTACAATGATTTCTCCAAATGTTTGGAAGGTTAGTTTTAATCCTTTGAAAAATCCTGGGGTTTCTAACATAACACTTAATCCATATACATCAGCTTTTTTGTTTTCTAAATTGTAACTTCTTGATATAGTTGCAGTTTTAGTTTCGTTGTTTTGCATATAAGTAATAGTTAATTCTTGAGTTTCATTTTCTTCATTTGGGATATCCTTATTAACTATTTCTACTAAATCACTTATTTTATTTATTGAGCACCCTTCTAAACATGAACTATAAGTAATTGTCCCATTAGTTTTTATCACGTTATTTTTTACTTCTAGTATTCTATCTCCAGTTCTTATACCGGCATTGTATACAATAGAGTTATTTTCTACTTTTATTCTATTATCGTTAGTGCTAACACCACTTCCAAAAATATAAATTGCTATTAAGATAATTGCAAATATAAAGTTGAAAGTAACTCCAGCAACAGTGATAATAGCTCTTTTCCAAGCTTTTACACCATTTATTGTTCTTTCATAAGGAATATTTAATTCTTGCTCTTTTGAATCTTCAACAGCTTCTCCAGCCATTGCTACATAACCACCAATTGGTAAATAGCGTATAGAATAAGTAGTTTCTTTATCTTTTTTAAATTTTTTACTAGTTACTAAAGGACCCATTCCTAAAGAGAATTCTATACAATATACACCAAATAGTTTAGCAAACAAAAAGTGTCCTAATTCATGAACAAAGACTAATAATGATAAAGCAATTAAAAATAATAATAGGTTTAATATGAACATATAAACATCCTTTCTTTATATTATAATGATAATAAAGCCATAAATATTATTTGAAAGAAAATAGTATTAAAACATAAACTATCTATTCTATCAGTTAAGCCACCATGACCAGGCAATAAATTGCCAAAATCTTTTATTTCATAATTTCTTTTGATCATGCTAAATACTAAATCTCCAATTTGGCCTATTATAGTTAAACATAGAGTTATTAAAATAACCTTAAAAGGTTCAATCAATTTATAACTACTATTAAAAGCTAAATTTAAAAAGTTTGTAGTTCCTTCTACTTCAAAAATAGGGAAGAAATAACTGAACGCAAATGCAAATATAATAGCAAATATTATTCCTCCAATCGATCCTTCAATAGATTTTTTTGGAGAAATACGAGGATTTAATTTGTGTTTTCCAAATTTTATTCCTGTAAATAAAGCAAAAACATCAACTGCACAAGTAGTTATAACAACAAATACTAAAGCATTAGCGTTGCCATTTATGTTTCTAACATATAAAGCACTTCTACTATATAAGTTCATTAAAATAGCAAATAAACTCAGAAATGTAGCTTCTTTAAAGTCAAATGGCTCATACCATAATGCAATTGTATAATATAAGAATATAGGAAGAAATAAGAATAATAAAGATATATCATCTAAATGGAAATAATTGTATAAAGCAGTACCCATTATTAGAACAATTGTTAAAATTCTAATCCAAATATTATTCTTTTTCATGCCACTTACTTCATAAGCAACTCCACCAAGAAGTAATAATATACCAACTAAATAAGGTATCCCACCAAGTAACATTAGTGGTATAACTACTATTCCTATTAATAAACCTGTTATTATTCTATTTTTCATATTCATGCCTCCAGCCTACTTCTTATAATATCATAAATAAGATTTTATTAATATTAAAATTAGGTATTTATTTTCTTATATAAATATAAGAAAAATAAAAGGAGTAATTACTACTCCTTTACATTATATGAATTATTAAAGATATTTATTAAATACTCATTATATCTTTTTCTTTGTCTTTAGCTATTGAATCGATTTTTTTAGTGAATTCATCAGTTAATTTTTGAACATCGTTTTCTAAACCTTTTTTAGTATCTTCAGAAGCTTCTTTGTTCTTTTTGATAGTATCATTGGCATCACGTCTAATATTTCTAATAGAAACTTTAGCATCCTCAGCATATCTTGATACTTGTTTACAAAGTTCTTTTCTTCTTTCTTCTGTTAAAGCAGGAATTATAATTCTTATTAAAGAGCCATCGTTATTAGGTGTTAAACCAATGTTTGCTTCAACTATTGCTTTTTCAATATCTTTTAAAGTATTCTTTTCATAAGGCTTAATCATAAGCATTCTAGGCTCTGGTACAGATATTGATGCAACTTGATTTAATGGAGTTTTGAAGCCATAATACATAACTTCAATTCTATCAAGTATGCTAGCACTTGCAATTCCTGTTCTTACTGTTGCTAATTCACTTTCATATGATTCAACTGATTTTGACATTTTACTTTTTGTTAATTCAATTAAATTATCCATATATTTATTCCTCTCCTACAAAGGTACCAATCTTTTTACCTTTGACAACGTCAATTATAGCATTTTTCTTATCCATATTAAAGATAATTAAATTAATTTTATTGCTTTGACATAAATTAATTGCATTTAAATCTACTACTTCTAATTTCTTTTGTAGTACTTCATCAAATGTTATTTTATCAAACATAGTAGCATCACTATATTTTCTAGGATCTTTGTTATATACGCCATCTACTCCATTTTTAGCCATTAAGATTACATCAGCACCTATTTCACTAGCACGTAATGCAGCAGCTGTATCAGTAGAAAAATAAGGATTACCAGTTCCGCCTGCAAATATTACAACTTTTTTCTTTTGCAAATGACTTAAAGCTTTCAAATGATAGTAAGGTTCACATACTTGGTTTATGTTTATAGCACTCATAACAACATTTTCTACATCTAAGGCATCTAATACAGCTTTAAATGCTAAAGAATTGAATATTGTAGCCACCATTCCCATATAGTCAGCAGGAGCTCTTTTTATTGATAACTCTTCACAATATTTTCCTCTAAAGATGTTTCCTCCACCAATAACTATTCCTACTTCAACTCCAGAATCTTTCAATTCTTTTATTTGCTTTCCAATTTCAAACATAACATCTTTATCTAGCACTTTGCTAGATTTGTTTTGACCCATCATAGCTTCGCCACTTAGTTTTACTAAAACGCGTTTATATTTCATAAGATTTCCTCCTATTAAAAAAAGACGCTCAAACAAATGAGCATCTATTTAATTATTTAACTTGGTTCATAACTTCTTCAGCAAAGTTATCGTTTCTTTTTTGTAATCCTTCACCAACTGCGTATCTTACAAATGTTTTAACTGTCGCACCATATTGACCAACATATTTTCCAACACTTATACTAGGATCTTTAACGAATGGTTGTTCTACTAAGCTGATTTCAGCTTTCCATTTATTAATTTTTCCTTCTAAGATCTTTGTTAAAGCAGCTTCAGGTTTTCCTTTTAATTTTTCATCATTTTTAGCAGCTTCTGTTTGAATATGTAATTCTTTTTCAACTTCGCTAGCAGGAATATCTGTAGTGTTAGTGTATAAAGGACTAGAAGCAGCAATGTGCATAGCAACATCTTTAGCAACATCAGCTTTATCTGTGTTAGCTAAAACACATAATGCACCAATTTTACCGCCCATGTGTAAATAACTACCAAAAACATCACTATCAGTTTTCTTAACTAAATCAATTCTTCTTAAAGAAAGTTTTTCACCGATTGTTGCAGTATTTGATACGATTGCATCATTTACTGTAGCACCATTTAATGGAGCATTTAAAGCTTCTTCTAATGTAGTAGCTCTTGCTTTTAAAGCAGCAGTTGCAACATCATTTACAAAGTTAATGAATTTTTCGTTTTTAGCAACGAAATCTGTTTCTGAGTTAATTTCACAAATTAGTGCATAATTGCCATCTACAGTAATTGTTGTTAATCCTTCAGCAGCAATTCTATCTGCCTTTTTAGCAGCTTTAGCAATACCTTTTTCTCTTAACCAGTCAGTTGCGCTATCGATATCACCATTGCATTCAACTAATGCTTTTTTGCAATCAAGCATTCCAGCACCAGTACGTTCACGTAAGTTTTTAATTAATTCAGTAGTTATCATTTAAATTAACCCTCCACTTTTTCGTTCTTTTCAGTTTTTTCTTCTTCTTTTAATGCATCGTTCATGGTAACTTCGCCTTCAGCATCTGGAGTATAAGCTACAACTGGTTGTCCACCTTTAGCTTCTACTACTGCATCAGCTATAACTGTAACTAATAATTTAACAGCTTTAGTAGCATCATCGTTACCAGGAATTATATAATCAACATCATCAGGATCACTATTTGTATCAACAATACCAAATACAGGAATATTTAATTTTCTTGCTTCTAATACAGCATTGTGTTCAACACGAGGATCTACAACAAAGATAGCGTTAGGAACTTTTCTCATTTCTTTAATACCACCTAAGTTTTTTTCTAGTTTTTCAGCTTCTCTTCTTAAATTCAAAACTTCAAGTTTAGGTAATACTTCAAATGTTCCATCTTCTTCCATCTTTTCGATGTCTTTTAATCTTTTAATACTCTTTTGAAGTGTTTTAAAGTTAGTCATTGTTCCACCTAACCATCTATTAGTTACATAGAAAGAACCACTTCTTAAAGCTTCTTCTCTAATTATTTCTTGAGATGTTCTTTTAGTACCAACGAATAATACTTTTCCGCCATCTTCAACAATTTTCTTTAAAGCATTGTAAGCTTCTTCAATTTTAACTGCAGATTTTTCTAGATCGATAATATAAATACCATTTCTTGCAGTATAGATATATTTTTTCATTTTAGGATTCCAACGTCTTGTTTGATGTCCAAAATGAACTCCTGCTTCTAATAATTTTCTTGTAGTAATAACTGGAGCAGTTTCAGTTTGTACTACTGGCATACTTTCTTCACTCATTTAGTAAAGTCCTCCTTCTTTTGTTTTGCCTCCATTAAGTAACGTTTTCCCACTTCTAATCTGGCACCATTGCCTAGAAGCACTAGAGAAAACTACTCTTAATGTGTGTATTTGGTTTTTTTATAAACCTTGAGTATTGTACCATATAACAAATTATGTTTCAAGCCATAGTATTAACTTTTATTATAAATAAAAGATACAAATAAAAAAGCCTCTAATAATAGAGGCAAATCTATATGTTTTTATAAACTATTTTTTTATCTTTTTAGACATATTTTTGTTGTTTAATTCATTTTGAAATAAACTATTTGCAGTTAAAAAATATAGTATATCATCATGCCCTGGATAGTTATCTATAGGGGACTTGCTATTATCAAGTAAGTTAACAAAATTTATATTTTCTTCAAAATATTTATTATCTAGTCCTTTAATAGTATATGGATTTTGAGTAACTTTTTCAGAATAATAAACTCCACCTTTATATGCTATAGCATCAGAAATAATAGTGCTTGTGTCATCATCCATTGTTATACTTCTTATTATATTGTTTTTTTTCAATCTTAAATCAACATAATTTCCGCTTTCACCTACTAGAGATTTTACTTCGTATACTTTCTCTTTTTTACTATTTAATGCTATAACTTGTGTTAATATCCAATATTTTGAATTATCATCATATAGTTTATCAGTATTACTATGAACATATTCGCCTAAATCATGAACTGTAAATATATAAGTTAATCCATTTTTCTCAAGTGTATATACTTTTTTATCTTCTTTTTCTTTAATTAATTTCATGTTGTGATAACCTCTTTTCGTTAATAATTATATAACTATTTCTTGCTTTTAGCAAATAATATTTATTGTGCGCATTTTACAAATTATGCACTAGGTAAAAGTTTAGTGCATATAATTTAGTGGTGATATATTTATGAATAAATTAGATGAATTTAAAGAATTTGTAAAGGATAAGCCTTTTTTGCAAGAAAAAGTAGATAAGAAAGAAACAACTTGGCAGAGCTTATATGAAACTTATGATTTATTTGGTAAAGAAGCTGATGTATTTAAAAATGATAGTGTTAGAGAAGCAAGTCCTACTAATAAAACAAATAATGAAAGTAGTATATTAAAGATGCTAGAAGGAGTTAATTTGGATAAAATTAGTGAAAATTTGGAAGGAATGAAAAAAATTTTAGGAGTACTAGGAGAATTTACTAAAAAAGAAGATCCAAAAGTTAGTAGGAGATCTACTAGTCATTCACCAAGGAGGTATGATGATTAATGAGAAGTAATATAGTTGCTATTTTAGATAAAGATCCTGATTATTGGAAATTTTTAAGGGAAAAACCTTATTGGCATAGAATTTTAAGCATTCATAGTGAAAATATAAAGGAATTTTTAGAGGATTATAAAATAACTAGAAGGAAAAGATTTATTGATAAAGTGGAAGATACATCAAATTTACTTACAATTGTTCAAGCAATGATGGAGGAATAACTTGTTATAATTTAGTAATTTATGTATAATTTTTTTGGTGAAATTATATGGAAAATACAGAAATATTAGTACTTGCCTATGAATTAAAAGAAAAAATAGAAAATAGTGAGTTATATAAAAATTTAAAAAATAATGAAAAAGCAATGATTGAAGATGAAGAATGCTTCAAACTTTTATATTTATATCAAAATCTTCAAAATGAATATAATGAAGCGAAAAGATTTGAAAAGTATGGATCTGATGTAGAAGGTGTACAAAAAAGACTATTTGAAATTAAATATAAAGTTGATGAAAATGAATTAGTTAAAAAATATAATGAATCTTATAAATTAATGAGGAAAGAATTAAAAAATATAGAAAAGATTATGTTTAAAGACATAATCAAAGAAAGAAAAGAAATAGATATAATATAGAGAAAGATAAAAGACAATTCATAATTCTATTAGTTATGAATTTTTTTGTATTTAAGTTTACTTCATTAATAAATAATGAGGCTTGTAAAATAGAAGATAAACCTGAAAAAGATAACAATATGCATATTAGTAAAACTATATTTTTTAGAGAAATAGTTGAATTTAGTAAAGCTATTGTAGGCATGGAGAATTCTAGTAGTCCTTGGAAAAAGTATGAATAATCACTTTTTATTAAATTAGATATTATATTGCAAGGAATAGAAAATAAAATTAAGATACCTAAAATATTCATTAATGTGTTAAAAGAATAAGAAATAGAGTTTTTTATTTCTTTTATTAATACAAATTCTTTTAACTTGTTTTTTATATTTATTTTAGTTTGTTTAAAAGTTATATAATTACTTTCATTTTTTACTTTAAATGAAGATATATATAAAATAATAAAACCACTTAAATAGATACTTATAGCTAGTAGTGTTAATAATTTACTATTTAAATAAGTTGCTATTATTACAAATATGAAACTGAGTGAAGGAAAAAATATAGAGTTAACTAACCTTTGTGCTTCTTCTTTTTCAATTTGCTTTTCTTTTAATAATAAGGAAGTAAAAATAGCACTACTAGGAAATCCATTAAGTATACCTATAATTATAATACTTGCTCCTTTACCGCTTATTTTAAATAAAGGATAACTAATAAATTGTAAAAAATATGAAAATAAATCAATAATACCAAGTTTTATTATGAGTTGATTTAATATTAAAAAAGGCAATAATGCTGGTAATATGGTTTTAGAAAAGGTTATTAATATGTTCATAGTTGAATTATTTGTTTCTTTTATATTTAGTAATGAATAAAATATAAAGATTACAAATAAAAACATTATTAGTAATTTAGCTTTTTTCATACTTTCACCATTAAATTATATACATCAGTAAATAAAAAAATTCTTTATATAGTTAAATGACTACACCAAAGCTAATTTTATACATACATTATAGTGAAAGAAGGAGGGATTATCCCATGAATCAAAATATGAATACAGGTTGTGGATGCCAAGGAGGATGTCCACCACTAGATCCAATCGTTATGCCATGTAGAACATGCACTATTACTAGATGTTTCCCTATTGAACAACCAGTTATATGCCCAACTCATGTTCATAGAATTAATAGATATGTAGCAGTACCTCGTTATTACTCTACTAGTTCAACAAGTGAAGAAACAGTATGCCCAGGACAAACTGCTCAAGGAATACCTAGCAACATTGGACAAAATACAAATATGAATAATACTAATTTTGGTATGTAATTTATATTTAAAATTCAACTTTCAAGGGCTTTTAAGCCCTTTTTTGATTGATAATTCATTTTAAAGGAAATTATAATCTATTGTTAACAAAACATCTTTGAAAACAAGTTCTTTTTATAATAGATTTGAGTCTATTTTAAATCCGATAGTTAACTGCAAATTATTATAATTAAAATGAAGGAATTGATATGATATGAAAATTGATATTAATAAGTTATTTAAAGATGCTAATTATAGGGGAGAATGTTTAGTGTTTTTACGTAAAGAAAAAGGATATAAACAAAATGAACTTGCTAGAAAGATGAATATGAAACCTGGTACTTTATGGTCATGGGAAAAAGGTACAGTTGATTTTACTATGGGAAAGTTTGGTCAAGTTTTAGCAGCTTTAGATATAAATCTTTTAGAATATATAGATACAGATTATGTTACTACAGATGATGAGATAGAAATTAAAGTGTTTTGGAAGTTTGTTAATACTTTAATGCAAAATAAACAATGGATTAATAATGGTACAGGAATTGAAAATACTAAATTTGAAATGTGTAAAGAATTAGTAAAACTTGTTAGTGATTATGTTGATAAGATTTAATGATTAAAAAATTTTATTATGTTAATATTGTTTTAGGGGGATTCTTGAAATGAAAATTAATATAAAAAATGATTTGTATAAAAGAATAATTTCTTTATTATGTTCAGGTATATGTTTAGTTTTAATGGCTTTAAAAGTTTTTAAATATAATGTTACTTCATCATATAGAAATACTATTGTGTCTACAGGTGAAGGCGTTTCTTTATACAATTTTCTTTTTAATAAGAATTTATTTTTGCTAGATTATAAGGTAGGAGAAATACAAAATTTACTTAAATTTTCTTATGTAATTGTGTGGATTAGTTTTGTATTGAGTGTTTTATCTTTAATAATATTAATTATAGGATTAATTCTTAAGAAAAATTTATTTTGTAAAATAGGTAGTATATTATTAGTTTCATCAATGATGATTCTTATTTTAACTAATTTTAGTAGTAAAACATCTTATATAACTACTCGTAATTTAAATGTTTATACAGTTGCGTATTTGATAGCACTATTAGTAAGTATAGCTTCATTGTTTTCAACATTATCTCTTAAGAAAAAATAATTTTATGGCGCGAACAAAAAAAATCTTGTAAACTAAAATTAATATGATACAATACTAGTAGGTGATAAAGATGTTAGAATATGAAATTTATGAAGAAACAAAAGAAATTATTGTAAAGGAAAATGGAGAAGTACTAGGCAAAATGAATTACTCAATTGATAATTCAATAGCTGTAATTGATTCAATCAAACTAACTGATAAGTTTGAAGAAAATATGGGCAATTCTCCTTTAGAATATTATTTCAATTTTTTTAAGACTACTACAAGAGAATTAAAACAGCCATTAGAAGTTTCTAGAGTTGTATTAAAAGACTTTAATGCTATGAAAGAACTAGATAATTATGTTTTTGATGAAATGGAAATAAGAGGAAAAACTAAAGTAGGTATGAGATAGAAATTCCTAAACTAGCACAAATTACTATTATGTATATTGGTGCTAGTTTTTTCTTTTTAAGTAAATATAAAATTAAAATAATAGTAAGTATTAATACTAAGGAAATGAGTGTAGTTAAATTTAAACTAAACTCATTTTTTATATTGTTAATAGAACTTATATTAAAAAGACTGCTTAAAGATATATTAAGAGTAGTTGCTAATATAAGACCTATTATTATAGGCATTACAGTATTAATTACACTTTTAAAAAATCTATTATTTTTAGCTTTTTCAATTATATTAGCTAGTAATAATATTATTATGAAGGAAGGAAGTACTACTCCTATAGTAGCAAATATAGATCCTAATATTCCACACTCTTCATAACCAACAAATGTAGCTATATTGACTGCAAAAGGTCCTGGGGTAGATTCACTAATGGCTATAAAATCAATGACTTCATCTGCGTTAACACATTCAAATTTGGTTGTTTCTTCTAAAATCATTGGAATCATGGCATATCCACCACCGAAAGTAAACAATCCAATTTTAAAGAAGGTAATAAATAATTTTAATAAATTAAGCATTTGTAGTCACCTTCTTACTAAATAAAAGTTCTCTTAAGATACCTATAACGATACCAATTATAATTATTAAAATAGCGTTTACTTTAAAGAAAAAATTTAAAATAAAAGAAGTAAGCAATAAGGAATAAAATAGAGCATTTTTATTTAATGATTTAGATAATTTAAAGATAGCTTCAACCATAAGTATTATAATAGCAGCTCTTATTCCTTCAAATGCATATTTAATTATTAGAGCATTTTGAAAATAATTAATAAATATAGAAACTAAAATTATGATGATTAAAGAAGGCATTATTACTCCTAAAGTAGCAAATAAAGCACCTAAAAATTTTCCTGTTTTATATCCAATAAAGGTAGATGCGTTTATTGAAATAGGTCCAGGAGTAGATTCTGCAACGGCAATTATATTATTCATATCATTATTATCAACCCAATTATTCTTTTCAACACATTCTTTATGTATTAAAGAAATCATGGCGTATCCACCACCAAAAGTAAACAATCCAATTTTAAAGAAAGTCCAAAATAGTTTTAAATATTGTTTCATATATTTATCAACCTCTCATTTATTTTAAGTTTTTTCATAAAAAAATAAAATAATTCATTAAAAATAAAAATTTCTTTCTATAGATATTATAAAGGAGGAGATTTTATGAAAGTAATAATTATGGTGGCGATTTTTACAATTTGTTATGTTGTTTGTATGGATTTAGTTAATAAGTATATGAGTAATATAAATTTTGATAAAATTGAAAGTAATAATGAAACTATATCCTCATCTAACATATATTCTGTTAGTGTAAGTGGTAGTGTTGTAAATCCTGGAACATATACAGTCACTAAAGATTCAACGCTTGGCTATTTAATAACGCTTGCAGGAGGGTTAAAGGATAATGCAGATATAACAGCATTTAATTCTAATACTATATTAACTAATGGAAATAGCTATTATATTCCTTATAAGAGTGTAGATTCTAGTAAAATATCGCTTAATACAGCAACTCAAGCAGCTCTAGATACTTTACCTGGTATTGGAAGTGTTTTTTCAAAAAGAATTATAGAGTATAGAACTGTTAATGGCCCATTTAAGACAATTGAGGAAGTTAAAAAGGTAAAAGGAATTGGAGATAATTTATTTGAATCTATAAAAGATTTAATTTGTTTGTAAAATGATTTATTTTTTACTAAATATAATATTTGTTAATTTATTTTTATATTATAAAAATTATTTGTTTTTAGTGTTTTTATTTATTTCTATAATTATGTTTGCTAAAAGAAGCAATTTAAAGTTAGTGATTATAAGCATAGTTGGTATTTTAGCGTTTTATACATGTAACTTAAATTATTATCATTATGATTTGAATAATACTTTTAGTGGTGAATGTCTTGTTATAGAAAAGAAAGATAAGTATGGTATTGTAGAAAGTAATAATAAAAAATATTTAATATATAATGATGATTTTGAATTTTATAAAAATAGTAAGTTATATATAGATGGGTATTTAGAGAGAATAGACAATACTTATAATGATTTTTATAAATATTTAAATAAACAAGGGATTATATATAAAATTAATTATGATAAGTTAGATATTATTAATAATTCTAATAGTTTAAATGAAAAAATAGTTAATAAATTATTAAGTAAGAAAAAGGAATCAACAAAAAGTATATTAAAACTAATTTTATTTAATGTCAAAGAAGAAAATAATAAAGAATTTTATAATACATTTTCTATTTATTCTTTGACTTATTTAATTGCTGTTTCAGGATTTCATATTAGAATACTTTTAGCTTTTTTTAAGAAACTTTTTAAAAAGGAATTTATTGGTTATTCATTTGTAGTCTTTTATTTATATTTGTTAGATTTTAGTGTCTCAAGTTATAGAGCTTTTCTTTATTACATTTTAAAAAAAATAAATAAAAAATTAGACTTTGATTTATCTAATAATGATTTACTTAGTTTAATTGGAAGTGTTTTTATTTTTATAAATCCTAGCATTATGTTTTCATATAGTTTTATATTTTCTTTTTTAACTACTTTTGTATTAGAAATATTTTTACTATATTCAAAAAATAAAATATTAATATCGTTTTATATTTATTTAGTTAATATACCACTTATATTATTAAGCAATTATAAATTAAATATTTCTACGCTTTTATTTTCTAGCATTTTGAGTTTACCTGTTTCTTTTTTATATTTATTCTCGTTTATATATTTATTTTTAGATAAATTTTATCTTTTATATGAAATTGTTATAAAGTTATTTTTTAAAGCATTTAGTTTATTAAATAAGTTTAATTTAGTTTTAATATTTGGAAAACCTAGTTCTATTTTAATTATTTTATATTACTTATTTCTTTTATGTTATTTTATTTTTAAAGAGAGAAAAGCAAAACAAAAGTTTATTTATCTTTTTCTATGTTTTAATTTGCTTATTTATCAATACTTTAAACCAATAATAAATTATAATGAGCAATTATACTTTATTAATGTTAATCAAGGTGATTGCACAGCTTTTTTTATTCCACATAGTAAAAGTGTAGTGCTTGTTGATACAGGTGGTAATAAATACAAAGATATTGCTACAAGTGAAGTAATTCCTTTTTTAGAGAGTAAAGGAATAAATAAAATTAGTAAAGTTATTATTACTCATGATGACTATGATCATAATGGTGCATTAAATAGTTTGATTAAAAACTTTAAGGTTGATGAGGTGATTGATAACTCTTTAATAACAGAAATAAATATAGGGAATAAAATATTTAGAAATTTAAATGTAAGTGATAGAAGAGATAATGATGGTAGTATTGTTCTTTTAGGAGAGTATGCTGGGTACAAAGTGCTACTTATGGGAGATGCTAGTAAAAAAATAGAAAAAAGTATAGTTAATGAAATTAAAAATGTAGATATTGTTAAAGTTGGGCATCATGGATCAAATACCTCTAGCGACTTAGAGTTTCTTAAAAATATTAATGGAAAAGTAGCTATTATTAGTGTTGGAGTTAATAATTCATATGGCCATCCTAGTGAAGAAACACTTAATAATCTTAGGAATGCAAATTATTATATATTTAGGACTGATGAGAATAATGATATTGGATTTGGAAAAAATATATTTAATATTAGATTTATAGATTATTTTAAGTAGTGTGCTATAATTTAAGAGGTGAATGAAATGTTATATTTAGTATTTGGTGAGCAAGAATTAATGATTAATAAATTAGTAGATAAACTAGCAAAAGAAACTTTAAATGAAGTTGATGATTTTAATTTTGTTATTTTTGATGCTTGTAAAACACCTTTGTATGAGATTGTTAATGATGCTTTAACATTACCATTTATGGCAGATAAGAAAATGATTGTTATTAGAAATAGTTATTTTTTAACTAATGAAAATCCTAAATTAGAATTTGAGCAATCATTTAATGAACTAGAAGAATATATAGATAATCAAAATGATGGTGTTACTATGGTATTTACAGTAGTTACATCAAAACTTGATGATAAGAAACCATTAGTAAAAAAAATAAAAGAAAAGTCTAAGGCTTTTGCACTAGATAATGTTAGTAAAAAGGATTTACCTAGAGTAGTTAAGCAAATGTTTGATAAAAAAGAGGTAAGTATTAGTAGTGATGCACTTAATGAATTTATTAATAGATGTGGTGATGACATGTTTCTTATTTCTAATGAAATAGATAAGTTATCTTGTTATAAAAAAGAACTTGATTTAAAAGATATTTATTTGATGGTTTCTAAAAAATTAGAAGACAATGTTTTTGAAATGATTGACGCTATTTTTAATAAAAAAGAAGATAAAGCATTTAAGATATATTATGATTTAAAGACTACAAATAGTGAACCTATTAATCTTATTTCACTTGTAGCAAGTCAAGTTAGGTTTTTATATCAAGTAATGGTTTTGAAGGATAAAGGGTATAGTGAGGCAAATATAGCAAATGAATTATCTTGCCATCCATATAGAGTAAAATTAGCACTTGAAAAGGTTTATCATTTAAATAAAATGGATTTAACTGATTTACTTGAAGATTTATCTAGTTTAGACATTAAAATTAAAAATGGAGAGATTGATCGTTTTATTGGTTTTGAATTATTTTTATTAAATGCATGTCATTAATGAATAGTTATTTTTCTTTTTACTCATAATAATTATGGGTGAAAGAAATGAAAGAAATAGATTTATCTAAATATGCTCCTAGAACAGATTTAGCAGATGAGATTGTTACATCTAGTAAGGATACAAAAGAATATAGTGTGACTAATAAAAAATATCATGATGTTAATATTAGTTATATTACTATTCATAAGGACAATAATTCCTTCAATAAGAAAAAAGGAGATTATATTTCAATAGAGTTTAGTAATGTTGAAGATCAAAAAAATAGAGATATAATTAAAGAAGTTCTAGTTGATAATTTAAAACAACTTATCAGTAAATATAAACTTAGTAGTAATGCTAAGGTTTTAATTGTTGGCTTAGGAAATGAAAGCTTTATGGCAGATGCTTTAGGCCCTATGAGTGCAAAAGAAATAATTGTAACCAATCATATATTCGAGTTAGATCCTTCAAGCATAAAAGAAGGAACAAAATGTGTATCTTTATTAGTGCCTGGAGTAATGGGGAAAACTGGATTAGAAACAGCAGATATTGTTAAATCAGTAACGGATTTCTATAAACCAGATTTAATTATTTTTATAGATGCTTTGGCTTCTAGGAGTATATCTAGAGTTAATAGAGTAATACAAGTGTGTGATACAGGAATTGAACCTGGTAGTGGAATTGGCAATAATAGAAAACCAATGGATAAAGAATATTTAAATGCCCCATGTATTGCTATTGGTGTTGCTACAGTTGTTGGAGCTAGTAGTATAGTTGATGAAACAATAGGAATTATTGAAAAGATGTATGGGGATATTCCTTTAAATCATTCAATATTTAAAGATAGAAATAGGTATCAAGTAATTGCAGATGTTCTTGAAGAAAAAGGATTAAATATGGTTGTTACTCCTAAACAAATTGATGAAGATGTTAAAAATATTTCATATATAATAGGTAACTCAATTAATGAATCTTTACATAATGAAAGCTATTATTTATAAATAAATTATAGTTCGACATATTTTTCTTTTTATTATGTATATAGTACTAGTAGAAAAGGAGAAGATAAATGGGAAGGATTCTAATAGAAAGCGGTATAGTTATTTTATTAGTATTAATTGGTATTTCTGTTTTTATTCCTGATAGAGGAAGTAGTGTGGATAATGTTATAGTAGAGTTTGAAAATTCTGTAGAGACTGGCGAAATTATAGAAGATGGAGAATTAGAAAATGTTGAAATTAGTGAAGAAGACAATTCTAATTTTATAGCAAAAGTTAATAGTAAGGTTGCTAATACTATAGTTAATGGTCTTAATAGTGTTTTTTATCTAGGTTTAAAAATAATAAGAATAATAGTTAATTAGGAATATTTTGATATTCCTTTTTACTATTGTTTGCTAGTAAGATATTATCTTGATTTGTTGTTTTTTATTTTGTATAATATTAGTAGGTGATTAATATGAAATACGATTTAGAGACAATTAGAAGAAGAGGTTATGAGTACATTATACCAGGCAGAAAAAAAGAATGGGATGATTTGTGTGATCATCATATTCATAGTGCAGATTTAAGTTTACTTAATCAAGTTGTGGATATAATGGAAAAATTAAGTTCTAATAAAATCTCTTATGAAACTATTACAGAAGAAGCAGAAAAAGAAATTGCTCATAGTGGCGCTTCTTGGGGATGGACTGTTAAAAATGTTGCGTATTATCATGAACGTGGAGTTGATTATGCATTAAATGGTGCAGATCTTTTCATTACTGAAAATGCTAGAAATCAATTATTAGAAATGCAAGAAGAAAATAAAAAGTTAATGAATAAACCAAAAAGGTAATATTACCTTTTTATTTTTGCATTGATATAGTTAACTTTATATGTTAATATTTTTGTAGTAGAGGTGTTACAATGAAAACAAATAATCAATTTTTATTGGATTTATTGAGTTCTAAAATAGATAATAATAAAAAAATGATAAATGAAATAAAGAATTCATTGGATAAAGCTAATGAAGATGAAAAATTAATATATAATCATAATATTAATAATAAATTAGAAGAAATAGATTATTTAAATGAAATGTTTATTATTATTTCTAAGCAATCAGATGGAATAAAATATTTAAAAGGATGTATTAATTATTATAAAAAAGCAGATAACTATATTACTTATATAAGTAAAATTGATGTTTTAAAAGAATTAATTAAGGAATATAAGCAAGAATATAAAAAGGATTATAAAAGTTTAAAACATTTACAAGTTGATGGAAGGTTTGATAATGAAATATTCTGCAATATAATAAAGAATAAAATTGTTAAGTACACTAATTGTAATAGAGTTACTAGAAAAAAATATAGCCATTTAACAGCTTTCTTAAATGAATTACTTATAGAGATGCAAGATGCCAAAGACCCTTTAAAAACGCTTAATAATAAATTAAAATTATATGAAAAATATGAAAAAACAGAATATATAGTTATAAATTGTAAGAATAATAGCAAAGCAAAAATAATAAAAGATTTATTAAAAGAGTATGATGAATATGTAAAAAAAACTAAAAGGTGTATATAATACACTTTTTATTTTATAAATTATTTATTTACAAAATTAATTTTTATATAATAATTATTGGTGATTAACATGGATAAGAAAAATCTTAAGATAATTTATATGGGCACTACAGAGTTTTCAAGTGTTATTTTAAAAAGTTTAATAAATGATGGATGGAATATTATAGGATTAGTTTGTCAAGCTGATAAACCAGTTGGTAGAAAAAGAGAGTTAGAGTATCCTGCTACTAAAAAAGTTGCACTAGATAATAATATAGATGTTTTTCAACCTTTAAATATAAGAGTTAATAATGAATGGATAAAAGAAAAAAATCCTGACTTAATTATTACTTGTGCATATGGTCAAATTGTACCTCAAGCAGTATTAGATGTACCTAAATATAAATGCATTAATGTTCATGGATCTTTATTACCTAAACTTAGAGGAGCAGCGCCTATTCAATATTCTATTTTAAAAGATTATAAGATAACAGGTATTACAATTATGGAAATGGTTAAAAGGATGGATGCTGGTGATATGTTTGCTAAGGCAGAAATTAATATTGAAAATGATGATACCAGTGATTCTTTATTTAAAAAGTTAGAAACTGTTGCAAGTGATTTATTAATAAAAATGTTACCTGATTATATAGAGGGAAAGGTTAAAGGTATTCCTCAAAATGAAGATGAGGTTACATTTGCTCCTTCAATTAAAAGAGAAGAAGAAATAATTGATTGGAATGATACTAGTAGAAATATTTATAATAAAATAAGAGCTTTTAATAGTGTTCCTGGTGCATATTCTATTTTGAATGATGTTAGTGTTAAAATTTGGGACAGTGAAGAGATGAATAAGAAGTATAATGGAGAAAATGGAGAAATCGTAGAGGTTTTAAAAGATAAAATTGTTGTTAAGGTTAGTGATGGTGCAATAGGAATAAAAGAATTGCAAGTTGCTGGTAAAAAAAGAATGTTAGCAAGAGATTTTATAAATGGTAATAAAGATTTAAAGGGGAAGATATTTCATGAATAAAGAAGATTACAATAATAAGATAATAGATGATGCAGTAGAAATACTTAATGATGATGGTGTAATTATAGTGCCTACTGATACTGTATATGGTTTAGCAGTTAGTAGTAAAAGTGAAACTGCGATTAATAAAATATATAGTATAAAAAATAGAAATTTTGATAAAAGATTACCAATAGTAGTAGATACATATGAAAGATTAATGAATATTTGTGAAATAAATAAAGATGCTTTAAAAAAATTGCAACCTTTTTATCCTGGAAAAGTAACTATTGTTTTAAAGAGAAAAAATAGTGAAGAAACAGTTGCAGTTAGAATGATTAATAAAGAAATAATAAATAAGATTATTGAAAAATTAGATTGTCCTTTATGTCTTACTAGTGCGAATGTTTCAAATAAAGAAACTAGTGATGATATTATGGAAATTATAGATGAATTTGATGGTATGGCAGACATGGTGATTATGGGAAATAAAACTAGTAAAGTTTGCTCTACGATTATTGATTTAACAAAAGATAATGTAAAATTATTAAGAGAAGGTGCAGTGCCTTTTGAAATCATAAAAGAGGCTTTAAAGTAGGAGAGAACATGATTAATATTGATGAGGAAAGAAGAGCTAAAGATACAATTAAAATAATTGAAAGTAAAGTTAATGAAAATAAAAAATTAATGGAAGAAAAAACTAAATCTATTAATGATACTTTTAATAGTTTTTTTAATTCTAAAGATGGCTCTGGACTAGATTTAACTGGTACTCAGATGATGAACTCTATTAATTATGATAGATCTATAAATAATATTGCTGATAGGCAATTAAATAGATATTTGATGATGCTTAAAAAGCCTTATTTTGGGAGAATAGATTTTGAAAATGAATGGGGTGAACAACCGTATTATTTTGGAATAGAATCATTAATATATGACAATGAAGTTATTGTTAATGATTGGAGAAGTCCTATAGCAAATTTATATTATGAGGGTGTGTTTGGTAAAGCTAGTTATGAATCGCCAAAAGGAATAGTTAATGGAAATATTACCTTAAAAAGACAATATAAGTTTGAAAATGGTAAGTTAGAGACTTATGTAGATACAGGAATGAATATAAGTGATGAACTTTTAATTGATGTTTTGGGTAAGAATAATGATGTAGTTATGAAAAATATTGTTAGTACAATCCAAAAAGAACAAAATCAAGCTATTAGGCATGATAGTGATGATGATTTGTTAGTTCTTGGGGTAGCAGGTAGTGGTAAAACATCTATTGCTCTTCATCGTATTGCATATTTAGTGTATAAAGATTCTGTCAAATATGACGCTAGTAAAGTATGTTTTGTTACTCCTAACGAAGTGTTTTTTAAATATATTGATAATGTTTTACCAGAGCTTGGTGAGAGTAACACTACTAATCTTACATTAAATGAAATAGCTAGAACTATTATGAAGATGGATTTATATAAAAACAAGATAAGAGTAGAGAATAAAATTGATTATATAGAGAAAGTTATTAATGGTAGCAAAGAATTTGATTTTGATGAAACTTTTAAATTATTAAACGAATTTTTGGAAGAAAAAATGAAAAGTTTATTTAATGATAAATTAGGATTAAAGATAGGAACTTTGTCTTTTAGAAGTGAAATATTTCATAAACTATATTTTGAAAAATTTATAAGAAGAGATTATTATGAAAGAAAAAAATTCATAAAAGAATATTTAAAAGACAGAATTAGTAATGATAGGAAAATAACAAAGAGTGTTGTGGATATAATTGATACTTTTGTTAATAAATTATTGCCTGATGTTAACTATTTTGAAGTATATGATGAATTTTTAAAGAGTATTAATTATACTGGTGAAGTTATTCATAAAAGAATAATAGGATATGAGCATATTTTCTTTTTGTGTTATATAAAAATATATTTTAAAAAATGTAAACTTTTTGAAAAGTATAACCATTTATTAATTGATGAGTATCAAGATTTGAATATTGTTGAAAGGAATGTTATTCAAAGAATATTTAATTGTAATAAAACATATGTAGGAGATTTGAATCAAAAGTTATTTGAACAAAATTATGATAATTTTCTTAAAGAATTTAAAATTATTGAATTAAATAATTCTTATAGGTCAACACTAGAAATATTTAATTTCTTACAAAATGTTATTAGAAGTAAGGGTATTAATGGAGTGAAGAGACATGGTAAAGATGTTAGTATTAGAGTATTTAGTGATGATAAAAAAGAATTAGAATATTTAAAAAAGTGTATTAAAGAATATAAAGGTAAAAGTATGGCTGTTATTTGTAAAAGTAAAAGAATGGCTAACAAATTATATTTATCTTTAAAAGAATTTGATAATGTTAGTTTTTTGGATATTAAAGGAAAAGAGATTAAAAGAGGAGTAGTTGTTAGTGGAGTTAGTCTTATTAAAGGATTAGAGTTTGATAAGGTTATTGTTTATGATGCTAGTGAGAAAAATTATAATAAAGAAATAGAACGTAATTATTTTTATATAGCTTGTAGTAGGGCTATTAATGAGTTAGAGATAGTAAGTTCAGGTAATATTACAAAATTTATAGGTGAAGAGTATGAAAAAAATATTAAATAATAATTCTTTAAAAATTATTGCTATATTATCTATGTTATTAGATCATGTAGCGTACTTGTTTATTAGAACAAATAATTTTTTGTATTATATTTTTAGAATAATAGGGAGAATATGTGCACCTATTATGTTTTTTGGTATAGCAAATGGGTATAAATATACAAGTAACAAGAAAAAGTATGGGCTTAGATTATTAATATTTGCTTTAATTTCTCAAATTCCTTATTCTTTATTAATGAGTGATAAAATATTTTTATTTAGTAATTATAATGTAATATTTACTTTATTTTTATCCTTTTTAACTATTTTGATATTTGATAAATGTGATAAAAAAATTATTAAATATAGTCTTATGTTTTTATGCCTTATACTAAGTTATTTTTGTGATTGGGGAGTAATAGGCATTCTTATTAGTTTAGTATTCTATCTTATAAATGAAAGAAAGTATGCTTATACTATCTATACTCTTTTGTGTATCATTTATATTACAATTAATACTTTAATATATAAAAATATAGCTTGGTTAATAGTAAATATTGGACTATTTTTACCAATATTATTTATATCTTTATATAATGACAAGAAGGGTAAACATAATTTTAAATATTTATTTTATGCTTTTTATCCAAGTCATTTATTAGTTTTATATCTTATTTTTAAATTAGTATAAGTATCAAATATTCATTCTTACAAATAATAATAAAGAATGGGGAATGAATATGAATAAGCAAAGATTTAATGATATTGTAAAAAAAACAGAAAATAAAAAAGACAAGTTAGGAAGAGCTGTTATTGCTTTTATTAGTGGAGGAATAATGGCTATTATAGGTCAAGGATTTTATGATTTGTATACACTAGCATTGAAAGTAGAAGCAAAGGATGCCATTTCATTAATGCTTGTTTCTATTATTTTTATTACAGCATTATTAACTGGTTTTGGTGTTTTTGATAAAATAGCTCAAAAAACAGGTGCAGGTACATTTATACCTATATCTGGGTTTGCTAACTCTTTAACTTCAAGTGCATTAGAGAGTAAAAGTGAAGGGTTAATTTATGGTATAGGTTCTAATATGTTCAAATTAGCAGGAAGCGTTATTACTTATGGCATAGTTAGTGCATACATTTTAGGTATCATAAGATATATTGTTCATATTTTAGGGGGTACTTTATAATGTTTAATTCACTTGTTTTTAAAGATGTTTATGTAAGAGGAAGTGCCACTGTTGCAGGACCTATTGAAAAGGAAGGACCATTAGGTAAATATTTTGATAACACTTATAAAGATTTATATTGTGAGTGTAAAACTTTTGAACAAGCAGAACAAAAGATGCTAAAAGAGGCAGTAGATACTGTTTTTAAAAAGACTAAGTTATATGAAAAAGATATTGATATTATGTTTGGAGGAGATTTATTAAATCAAATTACTTCTTGTTCTTATGTTTCTCGTGATTATAAAATACCGCTTATTGGGACATTTGGTGCTTGTTCATCATCTATGTTAACTTTAGCACTTGCATCAAGTTACGTTAATGCTGGATATGCTTTAAGAGCAATGGCTTTTACTTCATCTCATAACGCTACTGCTGAAAGGCAATATAGATATCCAACAGAATATGGAGTGCAAAAACCAGAAACTACTACATATACTGCAACTGGAGCTGGAGCTATAATAGTAAGTAATGAAAAAAGTGATATTATGGTTACTAGCGCTACTATTGGTGAGGTTGTAGATTATGAATTTAATGATGCTAATAATATGGGTGTTGCAATGGCCCCTGCTGCTTATAAAACAATGAGTCAACATTTTAAAGATTTAAATAGGGAACCTTCTTATTATGATTTAATTTTAACTGGAGATTTATCTACTTATGGGAAAAAAGTAATAATTGAATTATTTAAAAAAGATAACATTGAATTAAAAAATTATGATGATTGTGGGCTAATTTTATTTGATACAAAAAATCAGAAAGTATTTGCAGGAGGAAGTGGATGTGCTTGTTGCGCTTTAACTAGTTATAGCTATATTTTAGATAAAATGCATAAAAAAGAGTTAAAAAGAGTTTTAATAATAGCTACAGGTGCTTTGCTTTCACCTACATTAATACAACAAAAAGAAACTATACCATGTATTGCACATGCAGTTAGTTTGGAGGTGTGCGAATGACTTATTTACTATCCTTTTTAGTTTGTGGAATAATTTGTATGATTGGACAAATAATTTATGACAACACTAAACTTACACCAGGACATATTACTAGTTTATTTGTTGTTATTGGGGCATGTTTAGATTTATTTGGTATATATGATGAGTTATTAAAAGTTTCTAAGGTTGGAGCAAGTTTACCTATCACTAGTTTTGGGCATTCTTTAATGCACGCAGCTAATGAATCTATGATAAATGGGAAGGGAATACTTGGGGTTGCATCAGGATTATTTGATATGACAGCTACTGGTATTACTAGTGCTATTTTATTTGCTTTTTTAGTAGCAGTGATTTTTAAACCTAAATCATGAAATACTATAATGAGATAGATAGAAAACTTGCTGAATTATTAAATATTGATACCAATTTTGATGTTATAAGAAGAGTTGTTAATAAAGATAATAAAATAATATTGTATTTTTTATCCAGTTTAGCAAATTCAGAAAGAATAAATGAAATGAATGTTTCACTTATGCTTATGAGTAATAAAAAATATATAGAAGAACAAATTAGTAGTGGTTCTATTGAATTACAAGAAGATCTTTATAAGGCTTTTTTAGCTGTTAGTAGTGGAATGAGTGTTTTGCTTTGTGATGAAAAAATATATGTTGTAGAAACTAGAAGTTATCCTAGTAGAAGTATAGATGAACCAGATACAGAAAAGACAATTAGAGGAAGTAAAGATGGGTTTAATGAAAATATTATTACAAATGTAGGACTTCTTAGGAGAAGAATTAGAAGTGAAAACTTTAGATGTGAAATATTTAAAGTAGGTGAAAATTCAAAAACTGATGTAGTTGTAGCTTATATGGATAATAGGGTTAATAAAAGTAGTTTAAAAAAGATTATTGAAAAAATCACCACTACTAAAATAGATGGTTTAGTTATGTCGGATAGAGCACTTGAAGAAAAAATCTTTAAGCAAAATTTTAACCCATTTCCTCTTGTAAGATATAGTGAAAGACCCGATATAGTAGCAGCGCATCTTTTAAAGGGACATATTGCTATTATTGTTGATACTTCATCAAGTGTTATAATTACTCCAACTACATTATTTGAACATACAAAGCATATAGAGGAATATAGGCAAGTTCCTAGTATTGGTACTTTTATAAGATTGCTTAGATATTTTGCTATTTTGATATCGGTGTTTTTAGTTCCTTTATGGATGCTTACTTTGAATAATGATACATTCACTAGTAATATTTTTATTAAACTAAGTAATGAATCACCAATACCGGTATTACTTCAAATAATAATAGTAGAGTTAGTTATAGAGTTACTTAGAATAGCAACTATTCATACTCCAAATCATTTATCTAGTGCGATGGGATTAATAGCTACTTTAATTTTGGGTCAGATGGCGGTTGATATAGGTTTGTTTCAATCAGAAATATTATTATATTGTTCTATTTCTTCAATTGGAGGATTTGCTACTCCTTCATATGAATTATCCTTAGCTAATAAAATAGTTAAATTATTATTAATATTAATGGTTGGATTATTTGGATCAGTTGGATTTTTAATAGGTTTTACATTACTTATTGTATTATTAGGTGCAATAAAAACATATGGTATGCCATATTTGTACCCACTTCTTCCTTTTAACTTTAAACAATTTATGAAAATATTATTTAGACCAACAGTTAATTAATTTTTATTTATTTCTTCTAGGTTATAGGTTCTTTCTATTTTTGATAATTTTAAATAATTGTCGACTAGAGCTTTTTCATAGTTTCCACTAGTAGCGTATTCATATAACTTTTCTTTTCTTATTTCTTGTGGCATATAAGCGATTTTTACCCATGCATCACTTTTGTCATATGGATATTTTTGATTATCTTTTAACCCAATTGGAGTTAAATGTAAATAATCAGGCATGTCAAGAGGTTTTTGTTTGTATAAATCTAAAGCTTTGTTAATAGATAAACATGCACTTTTTGATTTTGGAGATAGTGTTAAGTCGATAACAGCGAATGAAAGAGGAATAACAGCTTCTGGAAATCCTACTTTTTTAGCAGTTTCTATAGCATTGTAAGCACGATCTACAGCACTAGGATTAGCTAGGCCTACATCTTCATAAGCAGTTACTAGTAATCTTCTTTCAATAGAAGTTAAATCTTCAGCTTCACATAATCTAGCAAGGTAAAATAGCGCAGCATTTACATCGCTACCTCTTATTGACTTTTGGAAAGCACTTAGAGTGTTATAATAACCATCTTCATTTTTATCAAACATATAATTAGGTATTCTTACATTTCTTTTTAAATCATCAATAGTTATTGTATTATTTTTGCATGTCATAGAAAGTACTTCTAAATTATTTAAAGCAAATCTTACATCACCATTGCTTTTACTAGCAAGAATATTTAATACTTCATCGTCGCATGTATATATGTTATTTAATCCTTTTTCACTTACTAAGGCATTTTTTAGGATTTTTACTATAGCATCTTTATTTAATGGTTTTATTTCTAATATATGACATCTAGATCTAATTGCTGGGTTAATTGCATGGTATGGGTTAGCCGTAGTTGCACCAATTAAAGTTATTATTCCACTTTCAATATAAGATAAAAGATAATCTTGTTTATCCTTATTCAAACGGTGTACCTCATCAATTATTACTACTAAATGTCCATACATTTTTGCTTCTTCAATTACAATTTCCATGTCTTTTTTGTTGGAAGTAGTTGCGTTAAGAAATCTATAATGTAAATTTAAACTGTTTGCTATTATAGTAGCAAGTGTTGTTTTTCCACATCCTGGATTACCATAAAAAATCATTGAAAATATAGTTTTGCTTTCAATACATTTTCTTATAAAACCAAATTCATCTGTTAAGTGTTCTTGCCCATATACTTCATCTAAAGTTGTTGGTCTTAATCTATATGCTAAAGGTTCTTTAATCATTAAATTCACATCCAATCACATATATTATAATTGTAAAGTTTGAAATAGTCATTTATTTATTGAAAATAAATTTGATTGTAGTAAACTTATTTTAGGTGATTATTGTGAAAGTTGTACTTCAGGTTGTAAATAAAGCTAGTGTAGAAGTTAATAGTAAAATAGTTAGTGAAATCAACAAAGGATATCTTTTATTGGTTGGTGTATTTGAAAATGATTGTGAAAAAGATGTAATTAAAATGGCTGATAAAATATGTAAGTTAAGAGTTTTTAAAGATGAGAATGATAAGACAAATTTATCATTAAAAGATGTAAATGGTGAAATTTTATCTGTATCTCAATTTACTTTGTGCGCAGATACTAGTAGTAATAGGCCAGGTTTTTCTAATGCTGCTAAAAAAGATAAAGCGATTTATTTATATGAATTATTTAATGAGAGAATTAGGCAAAATGGATTTAATGTATCTACTGGAATATTTGGCGCTGATATGAAAGTTTACTTAGTTAATGATGGACCTTTTACATTAATTTTATAAAATTATGTAGGAAAAATAAGCTCAATATAAAAATATAGTTGAAATTTTGGCTGTAGATGTTATAATTATGATAGAAAAAATAGGTGAGGTGTTTATTATGAAAAATGAACAAAGTGCAAAGAAGAGAAAACCATTATTAAGAGTTGGATTAACTGTTCTTGGATCTGCATTATTAGCTGTTGCAGGATATTTTATTACAGGTTCTGTTACTATGTTTAGAGATTTCTTAGTATTAGCAATTGGTGCTGATGTAGTTGCTGCTGGTATAGAAAGTAGTGTTGCTTTGGTTAATAAGTTAAAAAATAAAAATAGCACAGTTCAAAAATCAAACTCTAGAAAAAAAGTACGTGCTTTAAATCGTAGCGAAGAAATGGAAAATATTCCTGTTAATGAGCAAGTAGAAAGTGAAGAAATTATAAATGTTAATACTCCTGATAAAGAAAATACAAAAAGAGTAAGTAGATAAGGTGGTGTAATAATATGTTTGGAATAGTTATTGTTGGAATAGCTGCTGCATTTGGCCTTAGTTTTTTAGGTGGTGCTGTTGTGACTGCTATTAGAAGAAATTCTAATGCAAGAGTAGCAAATGATACAAATACAACAAGTGAAACAAATGAAGAAAATAACAAGGAAAAAAATCGTTCTATAGAAGAGCAACGTGTTAACGAAGAAGATAGAGAAGTAGTTGATACTGTTGAAGAAAATAAATTAACAGTTGAAGAAGCTGTTAATGCTAAAATGAATAGTAAAGAAGTAAAGAAATTAGTTGGTAATGATAAGGAAAAAGAAAAATACTTAAGAGCTATTCTTACTAATGCAGCAACAAAACAATTTAACAATGGTAATAGTTTAGAAGAACTTATGAATAATAAAGCATTTAATGAAAAACTAATTCCTAACGTTTGTGAAAAGATTGATAAATACTTAAGTCTTAAATCATTGACAGAAGAAAAATTAGATAAATTTTATGGACTTAATGAATCAAATGTTTCTAAACAAATTGTAGCATTAAGAAGAAAATTAGGTGTATTAGAAAAACAATTATTAGAAAATAAGCAATCATTTATGTCTGATGCAGAAATGTATGAAGCTGGTTTAGATGAAAGCATTGCTAATATGAGTGTTAATAGTCATATGAGTTATGTTATGGAAACTATAGAAGGTTTAAAGACTAATACTAAAAAATTAAGTGAAAGTATGCAAAAAGTAGAAAGTAAACTAGAAGAGCATGGATATGATTTGAAAATGCTTGAAAAATTAGATTTAGTTGGTTTAAAAAATAAAGTTGATGAGTTAGAAAAAAATGGATTAACAGAAGATGATATAAAAACAATTTTTGTTACTAAGTTAAACACTTATTTTGAATCAAAGGAATTTGTTAATATTGTTGAAAATATTACAAAGAATACTGAAACAAAAGTTACATATAGAATTACACCTGCTGCTAGAACTAAAATAGTAGCTGAAATATATAATACAATAATTAATGAAGGCAACGTTGATGATAAGACATTAAAGGAGAGTATCACTGGAGTTGTTAAAGATATAATAGAAAACAAACTACAAGTTAAAAAGACAAAATAAGGTGCTAAATAATGTTAACAATTATTTTAATATTTGTTGGAATAGCTGCACTTACTACTATACTTTATTTAGGTACAAAAAGGTTAAAGAAAAAAGCTGAAAGTACAAAGTTAAAAGTAGAACAAAGTGATAAAGTACAAAATATTACTGAATCAAAGTTAAAAAAAGATCAAATTATTGAAGAAAAGATAGATGAAACATTTATGTCTATAGATAAAATAAATAGCATAAAAGAAAAATTTAGAGCTACTCAAGATGCTAAAATTGATGTAAAAGAAGCTACAAAAGAAGATGTAGAAAACTTTTATAAAAAACAACTAGATATAGTTGATGATGATAGAAAATTACAAAAATAGGCGATGAGAGTGTAAAAAACTTTGTGTAAAGTTATCAAACTATGAAAAGAGATTGGTTACTAGCCAATCTTTTTCTTTACTCTAGGCGATTAATTATAATCGCTTTTTTACACCTTCTACGCTCTCTATTTTTTAGTTTAATATTTTATAAATATTTTTTATGTTAAATTTTTTTCTTGTGTTAATTTCTATGGAATTAAGTATTCTTTCTTTTAAATTCTCTGAAAGTTGTGCTAAAGAATATATTTCAATTAATTCATCATTTTCTTTTACAGAATCATTAATTTTTACCTTTATAATCATACCAACATCATAGTTTATTTCTTGCTCTTTATATTTTCTTCCTCCACCTAGATCCACTAGTACTTTTCCAAGCTCATAAGCGTTTATAGAATGAACATATCCTTCTTTTTTAGAAGTTAAAACTGTTTTTACTAATTTATTATTTTGAGGAATAGGCAATTTTCCACCTTGTGCATTTATTAATTCTACAAATTTACTATAAGCTTTTCCATTATGTAAATTATCTTTTATTGTCTCTTTTAATAAAGTAACATCATATTTTTTAGTCTTTTTAAGTATTTGATAAGCAAGTTCTATACAAGTTTCTTCTAAATCAGCTGGACCATTTCCTTTTAATGTTTCAATAGCTTCATTAACTTCTAAAGAGTTACCAATAGCATTACCTAATGGTTGATCCATCGAACTTATCACTGCGCTTACTTGTTTTCCTGCCATAGTGCCAAGTTTTATCATTAATTTACTAGCCTTAATTGCAGTCTTTAAATCTTTAAAGAAAGCACCATTTCCAACTTTAACATCAAGACAAATAATATCAGTGTTTAATGCTATTTTTTTAGACATTATTGAAGATGCTATCAAAGGAATACTATCAATAGTTCCTGTTACATCTCTAAGTGCATATAATTTTTTATCTGCGAGTGCAATTTCGCTACTTTGCGATACAAGACAACATCCTATTTTGTTTACTTGTTTAATTAAATTATTCTTTTTCATTTCTACTTTAAAGCCAGGTATTGATTCTAATTTATCAACTGTTCCACCAGTGTGACCTAAACCTCTACCTGACATTTTTACAACTTTAACATCAAGAGAAGCAAGAAGTGGTACTAGAACTAGAGAAGTTTTGTCTCCAACTCCTCCAGTTGAATGTTTATCTACAGTTATTCCATTTATTTCAGAAGTATCTAAAATTTCACCACTATCTACAATCGCTTTAGTTAAATAGTAAGTTTCAGTGTCATTTAAACCATTTAAGAAGCATGCCATTAATAAGCTACTAGCTTGGTAATCTTTTATATTTCCATTACAATATTCATTAATAAAAAAACGTATTTCTTCTTCACTTAATTCTTTTTTTTCTCTTTTTTTAATAATTATATCTACAATATTCATAAAAAAGACCTCCTACATTTTTAATTATAGCATTAATTTGATATTATTATATAAGAAAAGAGGTAAAAAATGGAGTACATAGATTATTTGAAAAAGGTTTTAAATAATGATGAAATTGATTTAATGCTTAAGGAATATGAAAAGAAACCAATAACCTCTTTAAGGATTAATTATTTAAAAAGTGATATAAATAGTTTTAAAAACTTATTTGATAATTTAGAAAATCATAAGCATGTAAAAGAAGCCTTTTATTATGATAAAGAAAAATATGAATTTGGTAAATATCCTTTACATAATGCAGGAATGTATTATATTCAAGATGCTAGTGCAATGATGGTAGCATATTTATTAGATGTTCAAAAAGGGGATAAAGTATTAGACTTATGTGCTGCACCTGGTGGTAAAAGTAGTCAAGTTGCTTCTTATTTAGGTGGTAGTGGGTTACTTGTTAGTAATGACATTAGTCCAAGTAGAGTAAAGGCTCTTAGTGAAAATATTGAAAGAATGGGTGCTAGTAATGTTATTGTTACTAATGAAACAGTAGATAAAATAGCAAATGTTTTTAGTGGGTATTTTGATAAGGTAATTTTAGATGCACCTTGTAGTGGACAGGGAATGTTTAGAAAAAATAGTTTGACTTATGATGATTGGTCTTTTGATAAAACTTTATCTCTATCTAACATACAAAAAGATTTGATTTTTAAAGCATATAAATGTTTGAAGAAGAATGGAGTTTTAGTGTATTCTACTTGTACATTTGCTAAAGAAGAAAATGAAGAAGTTATAGATTATTTACTAGAAAATACTAGTGCAAGTGTTATAAATATAAAGAGAGAAAAAGACTATAGTGATGCAATTAATATAGATGGTGCAATTAGATTATATCCTTTTAAATTTAAAGGAGAAGGTCATTTTATTTGTTTAATAAAATGTAATGATGAGCATGATTGTAGTGTAAAGAATACTAATAAATTAGCATCTAAAAAGGATATAGAAATTTATAGAGAATTTGAAAAAAAATATTTAAATATTAATTTAGAAGGGGATTTTATAAAAATGGGTGATGAACTTCATTTATTGCCTAGTAATTGTTTTAACCTAGATAAACTTAAAGTTTTAAGAAATGGTATTCATTTAGGTACAATTAAAGAAAAAAGATTTGAACCTAATCATGCCTTAGCTATGTATTTAAAGAAAGAAAATGCTAAAAATACTATTGATTTGGATTATAAAAGTAAAGAGATTAATGATTATTTAAAAGGATTAACGTTGAATAGCACTAATAAAAAAGGATATATTTTGATGTGTGTTAATGGGATGTCTGTTGGATGGTGTAAAGATGATGGTAGAATTCTTAAAAACTTATATCCTAAAGGATTAAGAATAATGTAAAGGATGGTGTTATATGGCTCAAATATTATTAAATATACTTAGTGTATTAAACATATTTTTTATAATAATAGTTGTCTTTTTTGAAAGAAAAAAGCCCGAGAGTACTTTAGCATGGGTTCTTATTTTGTTTTTTGTTCCTTATGTTGGTATAGTACTTTATATAATTTTTGGAGACTTTTTCAGATTTGGAGTTAGAAAAAAAGAAAGAGATAAATTGTTAAATGATGAAGAATATCTTAGACAGATAAGTAAACAAATAAATTATTTAGAAAATGATGATAATCTTAGAAAAAACTATAAATGGGCAGATCTTATATTAATGAACTCTATAGATGCTAAAAGTTTAATGACTTTTGATAATGAAATAGAAACATTTAATAAGGCTAGTGATAAATATGATAAATTATATGAAGATATTAAAAATGCTAAAGAATCTATTCATATTTCATATTATATAATTAGAAAAGATTTTTATGGAAAAACACTTCTTGATTTGTTAGTTAAAAAAGCAAAAGAAGGAGTGGAAGTTAGACTTATATTTGATCATATAGGTTCAAAGATAACTTCAAAAAGATTTTTTAAGCCTTTAATTAAGGCTGGCGGGAAAGTAGAAAAGTTTTTCCCTTCACGTATCTTTTTAAAACTATATATCAATCATAGAAATCATAGAAAAATGGTTATTATAGATGGAAAAATAGGATATTTAGGTGGAATGAATATTGGTAAAGAATACGCTAATGAAGATAAGAGAATAACTCCATGGTGTGATAAACATATTAGAATTGAAGGTAGTGCGGTTATATCTATGCAAATTCAATTTTTCCTTGATTACTTATTTGTTTCTAATGAAAAAATTAAATGGGAAGATTCTAATGAATTTAAAAAATATTATAAATTAGATAATAAGAAGGGCAATAAAATGATGCAGATAGTTAGTAGTGGGCCTGATTATAAAGAAAGTAACATTAGAAATAATTATTTAAAAATGATAAATAATGCTAGAAGTAGTATTATTATTGAAACCCCATATTTAATTTTAGATGAGTCAATGATGGTGGCATTAAAACTTGCTGCATCATCTGGAGTTAAAATAAAAATTATAATTCCTGGTGTTCCAGACAAAAAAGTAGTTTATTATGCGACATTATCATATGCTAAAGAGTTAATGGAAAGTGGTATAGAGATTTATAAATACAATGGGTTTATGCATTCTAAAATGATTATTGTAGATGATGATATAGTTAGTGTTGGTAGTGCTAATATGGATAGAAGAAGTTTTAGTTTAAATTTTGAAATGAATGCTGTAATATATGATGAAGGATATAATGAAGAGTGTATAAAAATGGTTAATAAGGAATTAGAAGATAGTGTTTTATATAATGAAGAAAAGAAAAAAGAAAATATAATTGTTAGGATATTTGAGAAAATAATGAGGTTATTTGCCCCAATTATATAGGAGGTATTAAGATGGATGCAGTTGGTATAGTAGTAGAATATAATCCTTTACATAATGGTCATGTGTATCATTTGAATAAGAGTAAAGAGTTAAGTAAGTGTGATATTGTTATTGGTGTTATGTCTCCAAATTTTGTACAAAGAGGAGAACCATCAATTGTTAGTAAAAAGGAAAGAGTAGAAGCAGCTATTAAAGCAGGAGTTAATGTAGTAGTGGAACTTCCAACTTTATATGCTGTTGAAAATGCTAATCTTTTTGCAAAATATGCACTCCAAATATTAAATGCTTTAAAAGTAAAATCTATATGTTTTGGGAGTGAAACTGGAGATACTAAAGAATTTATAGAGAAGTATTCTAAGAGTTCTTTATACACTCCACATTTAGATTTTTTAGTTAATGATCTTATGAATGAGGGGTATTCCTATCCTCGTGCAATGTCTATGGCATTAAAGCAAATGGATGAAATAAGGCTTGAAACACCTAATGATATATTGGGTATGGCTTATTATAGTGAAATTATTAGAAATAAGTATCCTATTGAGATATACACTATTAAAAGAGAAAATAATTATAATGATGATAGTTTAAATTATAAAAATGTGAGTGCTAAAGCAATTAGAGAGGCTTTAAAAAATAATAAAGAAATTAGTGAATACACACCTATGAAATTAGATAATGAGTTATTTTTTTTAGATGATTATTTCAATTTATTAAAGTATAAATTATTAACTATGACTAGTGAAGAACTTAATGGTATTCATTTAATGGAAGAGGGAATTGAAAATTTATTTAAAAAGAAAATAGTAGAGGCTCATAATATGAATGAATTTATTAATTTATGTGTATCTAAAAGATATACATTTGCAAGAATTAAAAGAACTATAATTCATTTATTGATTAATACAAAAAAAGAATTTGCTAATGAATTTTTAAATAAGGATATCCCATATATTAGATTACTTGGCATTGATAAAAAAGGTAGCGAATATTTAAAAGAAAAAAGAAAAGAAATTGAAATTCCTATATTATCTAAATTTAGGGGTAATTCATTTTCTTTATTACAATATGAAAAACAAGCAACATATGCATACGCTAGTGTTAAAAGTGAAAATATAAGAAGTAAATTATATGAAGAAGAACATTTTTTGTTTCCTTTAAGAATAAATTAAAAAAAGATCAGTAATCTGATCTTTTTAAATAGTCTTTTAATTTATCAATGTTTTCATATTCCATTACTTGTAAGTTAAAGGCTATATCTTTTAATTTTTTATCTGCATCATCATATTTTTTTAAAAGATTAGTGCTACTTTCTATTCCCATTTCACTACCTTTTATAAAAGATTCTATATAATCGCTTTCTTCATTTTTCTTTAAGGTAGAAATGGATGTTTGCATCCATAAAAAAGCTCTTGCTATTAGATTAGTGTTTTTTAATTTTTTATTAGATGTTGAAACTACATGTTCAAGATTCTTTTGTAAGTCTTCATATTTTTCAACATGAGAAAATAAATATTTTTTTAAATTGCTGTTTTTCATTTTACCTGCGACAATTGAACCTGATTCAATTGCCATTGTTAAATCAGTATTTAATTTATTAGCTAATTCCATATCATGTTTTTCCACACTTATCACCTAATGATATTATGTGTATAAATATAATATTTATTCTTCAGTATAATTAATATTATTTGCTTTTAAAAAGTCTTTTATAATATTTAAATGAAGGCATTGCCCTAAATTAATAAAAGGATAATTGCTTACTATTTTTTTATCTAAACCACTTCTTATTTCTTGATTAACTATATCAAATCCTAAATGAAAATGTTTAGTTAAACTTTGAATTCCATAGATGGTTCCATTTGTGTCAAAAAGAGGTGCTCCACTTTGCCCATTGAAACCAGGTGTGGATAGTTCAATACCAAATATTTGATTTTCATCTTTTACGAGTCTAGTAACTATACCATCTATTGGAAATGTTGGTACATTTTGATTGCCAAGAGATGTGAATACTAACTTATCTTCATTACTATCTATTTTATAGTTGTTAAATTCAGGAAAAGCATAACCTAATCTACATAAACTTTTACCTTGTTTTATTTCTAAATCATCTTTTAAGAATGTAGCATGCCCATCATATAACTTACCTATTCCATTAAATTTTATAATAGCTATGTCATAAATAGGATGCATAATATATTGAATAGAGTTAATAACTTCATAGCAATTATGAAAACTTATTATAGCATCTTTATAGTTAGAATTTTCTAATCTATTATTTTTTAGTTTATCAAAATTAATAAGCATATTTACTACATGTTTACAGGTAATAGCAACTCCTTCATCATTTACAAAAAATATAGTTGCAGTGCCACTTATTAATTCATCATTATTTAATCTTTCTACAAAGCATATTGGGCGAACAAATCTAGATACTTTTTCTATTGCTTTTACAAACATTATTTAAATAATTTAAGGTAGATAACTACTCCAATTATAATTATTAAAATGTAAGATAATAAGATAAAGAATGATTGCCTATTGCATCTTCCTTGTAGCCTACGTATTTTACTTACACTAATTTTTGAATTTTTTTCATAGTTATCAGTTTTTTCTTTGTAATTTTTATCTAGTTGTTCTATTTGCTTTTTTGCTTGCTCACATTCAAAAGAAATTAGTTTTAATCTTTCATCATTACTTTTTATTTCTTTAACCATTCTTTTTATTTTTAATAAATAATCAAGAACTTCTGCTTCTCCACCATTAACTTCACCTAGTTCATCAATAGTTTTTAAAATGGTATCGTAATCATCGGCCATTTTATTACTTGATCCTAAAAATAATACTAGTAGGTCTAATGTTTTTTGTTGTACTTCACTCATTTTGTTAACATTTTTGGAGATAGTTCTAATGTTTTCTCCTTTTTTCCAAAAGGCTTCGCTACTTTTTTGTGCTTCTATTTTATCCATTGTTTCAGATATTTCTTTTATTTCTTTAGCACATGAGTTAATGTTTTCCTTTACTAAGTTAATAAATTCAACGCTTGAAGCATCAATCATTTCATTTTTTGGTTCATCAATAACTTCAACTTCACTAGTAGTTTGATTAGTAGCCTCTTCAGTATTTAATTTTTCTTCAGGAAGAGCGTCTAATTCATTTAAAGTTTCAGGATCAATAGAAAATTCTTCAAAGCCTTTTTGAGCCTTTTCAATAATTTCTTCTTGTTTCTTTTCTTTTTTCATGCTTTCACCCATTTCTTTATTTGGAATCTCCACGAAGTTTAGCACCTAATTTAGTTTGAACATCATTTATTATTTTGTTGAATACTTGCATTACTTCATCTTCTAATAATGTTTTAGTTGTATCTTTAAATGTCAAAGAGTAGGCAATAGACTTCTTTCCTTCTTCAATATTACTATAAACATCAAATTCTTTGCAAGAATCTAGAAGTTTTCCTCCACTTCTCTTAATTTGCATTTTAACTGTTTCACTATCAACATTATTGTCTATAATGAAGGCAACATCTTTTACTATTTCAGGATATTTGTTTGCTTCTTTAAATTTAATAGGCTTAATTTGTTTATTATATAATCTTGTCATAGATAATTCACATAAATAAATATCATCTTTTTTAATAGAAGGATGTACTCTACCAATTACACCGATTTCTTCTCTATCTAGATATATTTTTGCGCATATTCCAGGATGAAAATCATTAGCTATTTCTTTTTTGAATGAGTATCTATTTTTGAATCCTAAATAATCAAGAAGATTTTCTACGATCCCTTTTAAATAATAGAAATCACATTTACCATATAATCCTTGCCATTCATTTGCAATATAGTTTCCTTCAACTAAAAGTCCTACTTTTACGTCTTCATTGTAGTTTATATCATATGTTTTAGCTATTTCATAAAGTTCTATGTCTTTTACATTTCTAGCTTTGTTGTATTCATATACTCCTACTAAAGAAGGAAGTAATGTAGTTCTTATAGTAGACTTATCTACTGTCATAGGGTTAGGTAATTTAATTTGTTCTTTGTTTTCATATTTAAACATATTAGCTTGTTTTTCACTAACTAGTGTATATGTCTTGGTTTCATTTAATCCAAGAGCTCTAAGTCTTTTAGAAATCTCTTTTCTTATTTTTACATCACCAACATAAACGCCTCTTTTTAAAGGAAGGGTTGGTAATGTAGAAACTAGGTTATGATAGCCATATAATCTTCCTATTTCTTCAGCGATATCGTTTACATTATTATCTATATCAAGTCTTCTTGATGGTATAGTTACAGTAAAAGTATCTTTATTATCTAAAGAATATGGGAAATCTAAACGATTTAATTCTGTTTCTACATCTTTATCGGATAATGATAAACCAAGCATTTTACTTACTTCTTCTGTCTTAAATGTAACAATTTTAGGAGTTTTATCTACTTCATCATGTTTAATAATACCTGTTAAAATTTTAGCGTTTGCATATTTCTCTAATAAATAACAAGCTCTTTCTATTGCTGCATCTGTATATTCGTAGTTTAACCCTTTTCCATATCTAATTGAAGCTTCACTCTTTAAATTTAATCTAGCAGCAGTATATCTAATACTTACTGCATCAAAGATAGCACTTTCAATTAAAATGTTTTTAGTTGAATCATCTACTTCAGTATTTTCTCCACCCATAACACCAGCAACACATACAGGTTTTACTCCATCAGTGATTACGATATCTTGACTAGTTAAACTTCTTTTTATTCCATCTAAAGTAGTAATTTTTTCATTATCTTTAGCATTTCTAACAACTATTTTATTTCCTAATTTATCCTTGTCAAAGAAATGTAAAGGATTACCATATTCTAACATTACATAGTTAGAGATATCCACTACATTATTAATAGGTCTCATACCTGCTGCTATTAATCTATTTTTAATAAAGTCAGGAGATTCTTTTATTTCAACATCTTTTACCATTTTTGCTAAATAGTAAGGACATTTACTAGTTTCAACTTTAACACTCATATATTTACTCACATTGTCACTTGTAGGCTTATAGTTACAAGGAGGTAATTTTACCTTCTTATTTAAAATACATGCTATTTCATAAGCAAAACCAATATGATAATAGCAATCATTATTACGATGTTTATGAACATCTAATTCATATATAGTATCATTAGTTCCTAGATAAATATTAGCGTCAGTTCCAGGTTTTAAATCAGTATGTAATTCTTCGATTCCTCTAGCGTATGCTTCATCTGTTTTCTTTTCTAGACCTAATTCATATAAAGCACACATCATCCCATTAGATTCAACACCTCTAATTTTTCCAACCTTTATTTCAAAGTTCTCAGGCAATATACATCCTGGAAGAGCTACTAGTACTTTTATTCCTACTCTTGCGTTAGGAGCGCCACAAACTATTTGAGTGATTTTATCTCCTATATCTACCTTACAAACATGTAAGTGATCACTATCAGGATGCATTACGCATTCTTTTATTTCTCCAATTACTAAATGATCAATTCTATTGCTTATTACTTTTTCTACATTAACACCAGCTTTAGTTACCTTTATAGCAAGTTCATGTAAATCTTCGTTTTCTATATCAATATAATCTTTAACCCAGTTTAAACTAATCATTATTAATCCTCCCTTCTATCGAATGCTTCAGATTCTCTTAAATCTGTTTGATAGAATTTTCTAATATCACTAATTCCATATTTTAACATTGCCATTCTTTCTGCACCAAAACCAAAAGCAAATCCGCTCCAAACTTTAGGATCATACCCGCCATTTCTTAATACATTAGGGTGAACCATTCCAGCTCCTGCAATAGTTATCCAACCTGTATTCTTACATAGTGAGCAACCTTTTCCTTTGCATGAGAAACAAGATATATCCATTTCTACTGAAGGCTCTGTGAATTGGTAATAACTAGGTCTAAATCTAGTTTCGCAGTTTTCTCCAAATAGTTTTTTAGCTAATATATCAAATGTTCCTTTTAAATCAGAAAGACTTATATTTTTATCAATCAATAAACCTTCTATTTGCATGAATTGATGTGAGTGAGTAGCATCATCAGCATCTCTTCTATATGTTTTGCCAGGACAAATCATTCTAATTGGAGTATTTCCACCATTTGCTAGCATTGTACGTGCTTGTACTGGTGAAGTTTGGCTTCTTAGCAATACTTTTTCATCTTCAATATAGAAGGTGTCTTGGGCATCTCTAGCAGGATGTCCTTTAGGAATATTTAACATTTCAAAATTAAATTTATCTTCTTCTACTTCAGGGCCATCTACAACATCGTATCCCATTGACATGAATACTTCTTCTACTTCTTCAATAACATGTTCTAGTATACTTGGAGCACCTTGTCTAACCTTAGTAGATGGTAAAGTAACATCTATTTCTTCACTTTTTAATTTTTTGTTTAATTCTTCTTTTTCTAATTTAGCTTTTAATTCATCTAACCCTTCAGTAATAAAATTCTTTAAATTATTGACCATTTGTCCAAAAGAAGCTCTTTTTTCAGCAGCTACTTCTTTCATTTTCATCATTAGTTCGCTAACTTTACCTTTTTTACTTAGATATTTGTTTCTAACTTCCATTAAATCTTTTTGATCTTTAATAGTTTTTAAGTCCTCTAAGTATTCATTTTTCATTTGTTCATCATTCATTAAAATTCCTCCTTTACAAATAAAAAAGTTCCTATTAAAAATATAATAGGAACTTGATAGTTTTATTCAATACTAAACCAAGCGGTACCATCCTAATTCATAGAATTTCTATGCTCTTAATTAAGTAATATAACGTTTACTAAACGGCATTTATTAGATGCACTCATAGGTGAATTCACTAGACTTATTATAAGTAAACTTTCAGCTGGTCATTTACTCTCTCTTTTTAATAAGTTTTCTAATTACTACTCCTAATCAAAGCATTGATTTTATTATAACAAGTTTGAAATTTATGTCAATAAATAAGAATACATTAAATACAAAGTATTTTCTCTGCTTTTTTTATTTCTTCTTCTGTTGGTGATTTGTAATCTACAAGTGAATATTTTATGCCTAATTTATCATATTTTGCTATAGCTAGACTGTGATATGGCAGTATTTCTACTTTTGTAACAGTTTTTAAAGTGTTTATAAACTTTTTTGTGTTTATTAAGTCTTCTTCATTATCTGTTAAATTTGGCACTAGTACTCTTCTTATCCACATTTCTTTATTATGATTAGATAAGTAAGTCATTAAATTTAATATGCTTTTATTAGATTTTCCTGTTAATTCTTTATGTTTATCGTTATCAAAAAGTTTTAAATCAATTATGAATAAATCTGTTAAATTCATTAGCTTGTCAAATTTTTCTAAATATTCTTTTTCTGTTGTAAATGGTTCTCCACTAGTATCTATCACACAACTTACATTATTTTCTTTTGCTAAAGTAAATAACTCAATTAAAAACTCAATTTGAAGTAATGGCTCACCGCCACTTACCGTTATTCCTCCATTACTATTATTTTCTCCCCAATAGTAATGATATCTATACGCTTTTTCAAAAACTTCTTTAGAACTCATTATTATTGAATTACAATCTTTTAAATTCCACGTTTCTGGATTGTGACAGTATTTACAGCGCATATTACACCCTTGTAAAAAAATAACAAATCTAACGCCAGGCCCATCAACTAATCCAAATGTTTCAAAAGAATTTATGATTCCATTACATTCTTTCATGGCTAGACCTTGCTATTACATCAAGTTGTTGTTCTTTGGTTAGATTTATAAATTTAACTGCATATCCTGATACTCTTATTGTGAAATTTGCATATTCTTCTTTTTCAGGGTGATTCATACAATCAATTAATTTTTCTATTCCAAAAACATTTACATTTAAGTGATGTGCTCCTTGAATGAAATATCCATCCATTACTTGCACTAAATTATTTATTCTTTCATCTAATGAGTGACCTAATGCTGATGGATTAATTGTTTGAGTGTTAGATATGCCATCAAGTGCTAAATGATATGGAAGTTTACTAACAGAATTAAGTGAAGCTATTAGACCATTTCTTTCAGCGCCATAACTAGGATTAGCGCCAGGAGATAAAGGTGTACCACTAATTCTTCCATCAGGCATAGCGCCAGTAGCTTTACCATAAACAACATTAGATGTTATTGTTAGAATTGAAGTTGTTGGTTCGCTGTTTCTATATGTATGATAATGTTTTATTTTTTCAATAAATGTTTTTAATAAATCTATTGCTATATTGTCTGCTCTATCATCGTCATTTCCATAACGAGGAAATTCTCCTTCAACTTTATAATCAATTACTAATCCGCTGTCATCTCTAATTGTTTTAACTTTAGCATACTTAATGGCACTTAAACTATCAACAACATGAGAGAAACCAGCGATTCCTGTAGCAAATGTTCTTCTTACGTTTGTATCAATTAAAGCCATTTGAGATGCTTCATAATAATACTTATCATGCATATAGTGAATCAAATTTAATGTGTTAACATAAAGTTTTGCCAACCATTCCATCATGTTGTCATATTTATTTACAACTTCTTCATAATTTAAATATTCGCTAGTTATAGGAGCATATCCAGGGCCTACTTGCTCATGACTCATTTCATCTACTCCACCATTAATAGCATATAATAAGCATTTTGCCAAGTTAGCTCTAGCTCCAAAAAATTGCATTTCCTTTCCTGTTTCAGTTGCGCTTACGCAACAGCAAATTGAATAATCATCGCCCCAAAACTCTTTCATTATATCATCGTTTTCATATTGGATAGAACTAGTTTGTATTGATATGTATGAAGCGTATTTTTTGAAGCTTATAGGTAATTTGTTTGAATATAAAACAGTTAGATTAGGTTCAGGTGAAGGCCCCATATTTTCTAATGTGTGTAAGAATCTAAAGTCTGTTTTTGTTACCATGCTTTCACCATTTATTCCTGTGCCTCCAACTACTAGTGTTGCCCATACTGGATCGCCACTGAACAATTGATTGTATGCTGGTATTCTAGCAAATCTGACCATTCTAAATTTCATTACTAAATGATCAATTAATTCTTGTGCTTCTTTTTCATTTATAACGCCATTTTTTAAGTCTCTAGCAATGTAGATGTCTATGAATGTAGAAATTCTTCCAACACTCATGGCTGCTCCATTTTGAGTTTTTATTGCTGCTAAATAACCAAAATATATCCATTGTATTGCTTCTTTTGCATTGGTTGCGGGATTTGATATATCATAACCATATATTTTTGCCATTTCTTTAATGCCTTTAAGCGCATTAATTTGCATTGTTATTTCTTCTTTTAATCTAATTGTTTCTTCATCCATTATGCCGTTATCACAACTATCAAAATCTTTTTTCTTTTCTTCTATTAAATTATCAATTCCATAAAGAGCAATTCTTCTATAATCTCCAACTATTCTTCCTCTACCATATGTGTCAGGTAGTCCTGTGATAATATGAGAATGTCTAGCTTTTTTCATTTCTGGAGTATATGCATCAAAAACTCCTTGATTATGGGTCTTGCGATATTCACTAAATATTTTGTGCAATAAAGGATTTGGTTTATATCCATAAGTTGAACAAGCTTCTTCAGCCATATGTATACCACCATAAGGCATAAATGCTCTTTTTAAAGGCTTATCAGTTTGTAAACCTACAATTTGTTCTAATTCTTTTAAATCATTATTTATGTAAGCTTTATCATAAGATGTTAAACTTGATACGACATCAGTTTCACATTCTAAAACTCCACCATTTTCTTTTTCTAGTTTTTGAAGCTTTTGTAATTCTTTCCATAATTTATTTGTTGCTTCTGTTGCTTTTTCTAAAAAAGAAGAATCTCCATTATATGATTCATAGTTAGATTGTATGAAATCTCTAACATTAACTTCTCTTTTCCATAAATTGCCTTTAAATTCTTTCCAAATATTAAATCCTTTCATATATTGAACCTCCTTAATTATTTAATTTGGTACAATAATATCATTAATCTTGATAAAATTTTGTTGCAATTACAACAAAAATGCATTTTTAATTAAAAACATTTTTTTAACTTTTCTATTATCTTTTTTTCTAATCTTGATACTTGAACTTGTGATATATTAAATTTATTTGCAATTGATTGCTGATTCATTTCTTGATAAAAACGCATTTTTATAAATAACTTTTCTTTACTAGAAAGAAGATTTAATCCTTCTTTTAAAGTTAGTAAATCTACTATACTTTTTTCACTTTCATCTTTGATTGTTTCTTCTAAAGTAATGCATGAATTATCTTTTTCATAGATTGGTTCTTCAATAGATGAAGGTATATATCCTGTTTCCATAGCCATAATAATATCATATTTAGATACATTTAATTTTGATGATAGATCTTCTAAAGAAATATCTTTTCCATAAGTTATATAATGTTCATTTTTTAATTTGTTTATTGAAAGATTAAGCTCTTTTAAACCCCTACTTACTTTAACTAGACCATTATCTCTAAAATGTCTTTTTATTTCTCCTAAAATAAGAGGAACGGCATAAGTGGAAAATTGCACATTAAAAGATGGATCAAAGTTATCTATAGCTTTTAATAATCCTATGCATCCAATTTGAAATAAGTCTTCTTTATCTGTTGTTGAGTGTTTATATCTATTTACTAGTGAATAAACTAAAGATAAGTTATTTTGAAGTATTTGATTTTTTAAGTTTGTTTCTCCATTTTTATATCTAGTTAATAAAGTAAGGTTATCTTCTTTAACCTGTAGCATTACTTTACCTCTTGGTAATGCTTTTTGAATATTTTAGTTATTGTTACTCTAGTTCCTATATCTTTTTGTGAACGAACTTCAAATTTATCAGAAAGTGTTTGCATAATTGAGAATCCCATTCCTGCACGTTGTTCATTTACTTTTGTTGTAAAGTTTGCTTGCATTGCTTCTTCTATATTTTCAATACCAACACCATAGTCTTGGACTACAACTTCTAGTATACTATCTGTTATTTTAGCTCTTAGATACACATCTTTACTTGAATCATAGTTATATCCATGAATTATAGCGTTTGATACAGCTTCTGAGACAATTGTTTTTACTTCACTTAATTCATCTAGGGAAGGGTTTAATGGAAGTATAAAGGCCGAGATTGCAGTTCTTACGAAAGGCTCATTCTCAATTATTGAAGAAAACTTTAACTCTATTTTATTCATTTAGAAACACCTACTGTTTTTAAGGCAGTATCTAAGCTTTCATATCTATCCATGATTGTCCATATACCGGCAATGTTGAATATTTTTTCTGTTTGTTTATTTACACCACTGACATATAAAGTTCCATTATATTTCTTTAATTGATTATATCTTCCAAGTATTAATCCTAATCCTGAACTATCTATAAAAGTAACATTTGAAAAATCCATGATTACTTTTTTATATTTATTTTCATTAATAACGGTTTCTAATTTATTTTTATATGGTTCACATACTAAATTATCTACATCTCCTACAAATTTTACTACTAATGTACTAGAATTAACTATTCCTAGTTTCATATCTTTATTCATATTTTTTCCTCCAATAAAATCATTTTAAAATTTTATGGTGTCGAAAAAAGCTGTATTTAGAGTAAAATAAAAAAACAATGAATTTTTAGTTCATTGTCTTAGTTTTATATAACAAATTGGAATACACAGAATGATGCATATATTAATAGCAATAATATTCCTTGAAATCTATAAAGTTTACCTTTTATTAATGGAGGAATTACTAGTATTAACATTACTATAATCATTAATGGAACATCTATTAATAATGTTGAGTTTACACCAAGTACAGTTTTATTAGTTGGTAAAGCAAAAGGAGAAAGAATTATTGAAACTGATGATACAAGAACTAGGTTAAATAAATTCGCTCCTATTATGTTGCCTAATGATAAAGAACTGTGACCTTTAACTAGTGAATTAATAGCCGTTATTAACTCAGGCAATGAAGTTCCTAGAGCAACAAAAGTAAGAGCTATTACTGATTCAGGTACACCTAAACCTTTTGCGATTATTGTGCCATTGTCTACTAATAAGTTAGCACCAAATGCGATAAGAGCAGCACCAACTACTAAAAGTACAAAATCTATAATTGTTTTATCTTTTTTTGCTTCTACTTCAGAATTTTCTTTTACTTCTTCTTCCTTTATTTCTTCTTTTTTAGTTGTTTTTATTGTAGTAAACATATAGATAAAGAATAATGCTAATAGGATTATTCCAGTTACTCTAGTAAATCTTCCAAATGCGTAAGAAATTAATGCATAAAAAATTGCTGATACAAAGAAAAATATTGAAGGAATCACTAAAGAATTTTTATTAACTTTAGTAGGTCTTATAGCTATTGTTAGAGCTGCTATTAGAGAAGTATTACAAATTATTGAACCAATAGCATTACCATAAGCCATTTCGCCATGTCCACTTATTGCTGAAGTGGCAGACACCATAACTTCTGGCAAAGTTGTACCAATTGAAACGATTGTTGCGCCTATTATTATTTCAGGAATATGAAATTTGTGGGCAATTTTACAAGCACTATCGACAAAAATATCTCCACCTTTAATAAGAAAGACTAAACCTACAATGAATAAAAAAATTGCTAATAACATATTTATACCTCACGACTTCTTTATAATTAATGTTAAGTTTTATAGGAAATAATGTCAATTAAAAGAAAATTAAATTTATACTTAAAAGTTTTATTGAAATAAATATATTAAAATGTAATAATTTTAATGTTTATATAAATAAAAAATGTCATATATATACTTTTATTATTCTATATATAAATAAGGGAGATTTAATATGGGAATATTAGAATTAATATTACTAAGTATTGGATTAGCAATGGATGCATTTGCGGTTTCTATATGTAAGGGTATTTCTATTAATAATAAAGACAAGAAAAAGTTTTTAACTATTGGCTTGTATTTTGGCGGATTTCAGGCTATTATGCCTCTTTTAGGATATTTTTTAGGAACAAGTTTTGAAAAAATTATTACAAGTATTGATCATTATATTGCATTTGGATTATTAGGGGTTATAGGAGTTAATATGATAGTAGAGGCCTTTAGTAAAAAGGAAGATTCATTTAATGATAATGTAGGATTTAAAACAATGATAGTTCTTAGTATTGCTACTAGTATAGATGCTTTAGCAGTTGGTATTACTTTTGCTTTTTTAAATATTAATATTTGGATTGCTATAAGTTTGATTGGTTGTATAACTTTTATTCTTTCTTGTATTGGTGCAAATTTAGGAGCAAAATTTGGAGATAAATATAGTAAAAAAGCAGAGTTTATAGGTGGGGTTATTTTAGTACTTATTGGATTAGAAATATTATTAGAACATTTAGGAGTTATTAATTTTTAAGATTTTTTCATATATTTAAATATGAAAAAACAATTGAAGATAAATTAAAATTATTAGATATAGAAAATGCTATGTATGTATTTTTTATAGCAAGTTCTTTTATATGTATAAATGCGAATGAAGAAGTTAGAAAAAAATATTTGAACAATGAAAAAAATGATAAAAATATGCAAAGTGAATACTTGTTAGGGGCTTATTTTGCTCTTATAGTTTTTATTGTGTTTATGGGGAGAAATTATGATAATTTGAAGTATATTAATAAAATTTTTTATGAGCAAATATAACAAATTATGGGAATTTATAAGAAATAAAAATGATGAAATAGTAGAATTGGATTTTGATAGTATTAGAGAAATACTTGGTTTTGAAATAGATCATTCTTTTTTAAAGTATAAAAAAGAGTTAGAAGATTATGGATACGTAGTTAAAAAAATATATTTAAAAGATAAAAAAGTGATGTTAAAAAAATATAAATAAAAAAGCCTCTTTTTTATCCTAAAGCAACATCTAAAATCATCATTATAATAAACCCTAAAGCGAAACCTATGGTTGCTAAGTTTGTGTGCTTTCCTGCTTGAGATTCTGGAATTATTTCTTCTACTACTACATATAACATAGCACCTGCTGCAAAAGATAAAATGTAGGGAAGAATGCTTGATATGAAACCAGCTACAAAGAAAGTCAAAAAGGCAAATATTGGTTCCACTATTCCAGATAATGTACCATAAATAAATGATTTGTTTTTACTTAATCCTTCACCTTTTAAAGGCATTGAAATAATCGCCCCTTCAGGAAAGTTTTGAATAGCAATACCAATAGATAAAGCAAACGCACCAGAGAATGTTAATAAAGCGTTTCCATAATATGCTCCTGCTATTGCTACCCCAACAGCCATACCTTCAGGAATATTATGTAGTGTTACAGCAAAAACCATCATTGTTGTCTTTTTTAGCTTTGATGGCATTCCTTCTGGAGTTTCACTATTTATGTGAAGGTGAGGAATAATTGTGTCTAAAACTAATAAAAATGCAAACCCTATAACTAAGCCAATTGCAGCAGGTAACCAAGCAAATTTACCCATTGAACTAGATTGACTAATTGAAGGAACAATTAATGACCAAATGGAAGCTGCTATCATTATTCCACCTGCAAATCCAAGTAATGTTTTTTCTACTTTATCATTTATTTTGTTTTTCATTAAATAGACCATGCTTGATCCAAGTGTTGTTCCAATAAAAGGTATAGCTATACCCAATAATACTTTACCCATATATATACCTCTTTCTAATTATTTAACAAGAAAAGTAGTAGCTTTTTTGTCTCATTTATCATAGTTTCATAATCAATAAAATCATGCTTATGATATACAAATTCATGACATAAATTTTCAACCATGTTATAAGCTATGTGAACTTTTTCTTTTAAATTTTCTTTTACTATGCCATTCTTTTTCAAACATTCTACCATTTTGGTAGTGATCCCTTTTTCAACGTTCATAAATACTTCATGAACATCTTCATCTAGATGACTCATTGCTATCATTTCTTCATGAGCAGTAAAATGATTTTTGTGTGATTTCATTGTTAATTCAATTATTGAATCTATAGTTTCTTCATAACTATTAATTTTTAAAGTGTTTAATTTTTTTAATAAAGGTTTATACAAACTTTCAAAATATAAATTAAGTGATTGCAAAAAGATGTCTTTTTTATCCTTGAAATAACTATATACAATTCCAGTTGATACACCAGCCTCTTTAGCAATTTCAGGGGTAGATGTATTGTGATATCCTTTTTTACCAAAAACTTTTAAACCTGCTTCTATTATTTTATTTTTTTTCTCTATTGAATTAGATTTGATTGGTTCTCTTATTTCTCCCATAAGTTTCATCTCCAGTTAAGTAAATTATAATTTTATAACATTTTAAAGTCAATTAATGTGAATTATATTTCACTTTAATGTTGACAATATTAATATAAACTAATATACTTTGCTCGTATGTGAAATATATTTCATGTTGAGGGGGAGAAGTATGCAAATTATAGAAATGGAGAATGTGTCAAGGGTTTATAAAACAGGGGACACTGAATTAAGAGCTTTAGATGATGTTAATTTAACATTAGATGAAGGAAAATTTGTTGTTGTTTTAGGTCCTAGTGGTGCGGGAAAGAGTACTTTTTTGAACTTGCTTGGTGGTTTAGATAACCCAAGTAATGGAAAAATCGTAGTAGATGGTGAGGATATATCTAAATTAAATAAAGATGAAATGGCAGAGTATAGAGCTAGTAAGGTTGGATTTATATTTCAATTTTACAATTTAATACCAACATTAACTGCTTTAGAAAATGTTAAGTTAGTTGAAGAAATATCTGAAAAGCATATGAATTCAGAAAAAATCTTAAATGAAGTTGGACTTGGAGATCACTTTAATCAATTTCCTAGTGAGTTAAGTGGTGGTGAACAACAAAGAGTGAGTATTGCTAGAGCTATAGCAAAAAATCCTAAAATATTATTATGTGATGAGCCAACAGGAGCGCTAGATTCTAATACTGGTGTTATGGTACTTAAATTACTTTTATCAATGGCTAAAAACTATGGAAAGACAATAATAATTGTTACTCACAACCAAAATATTGCAAAAATGGCAGATATAGTTATAAAAATTAAAAATGGTAAAATAGAGTCTAAAATAGAACAAGATAATCCATTAAGCGCAGATGAGGTGGATTGGTAATATGCTTTTTAAAAAATTATTAAGAACTGTTTCAAAATATAAAGCTCAATTTATATCTATGATTATAATGATTGCACTAGGTATGGGAGTTTTTATTGGATTTAATATAGAGTGGTATAGTATTGAGAGAAATACCGCTAAGTATATGGATGATAATAACTATGCTGATTATAGAATATATTCTAGTGAAGGTTTTAGTGAAAATGATATTAATAATATACTTAGTATAGATGGTGTAGATGATGCTTCTAGATGGTTTGCTACAGATGCAGGAGTAACTGGTAAAGAAGCAAATATTTCACTTAATGTTATTGAAAAATATGGAATATCTACTTTTGAAGTAATAGATGGTGAAGAATATAACGAAGACAACATTAATGGTATTTGGTTGTCTAATTTATTTGCAAAGGAAAAAGAAATTAAATTGAATGATACTATAAGTATAGATTATGGTGGAAGTTCATTTGATTTAAAGGTTATAGGATTAATAAAAAGTCCAGAATATATGGTTTGTACAGCTGGTGATAATCAATTAATGCCTGATTATTCTTTATATGGATATGGATTTGTTACTCCAATTACTTTTAAAAGTAAGACAGGTTTTAATTTTTATAGTCAAATTAGTATTAAATCTAATTTAAACAAAGAAGATATAGAAAACAAAATAAATGATGCTTTGGCAAAGACAATTCTTTTACTATCTCTTGATGAAAATAAGCCATATGCAGCAGCACAAGGAGAAATAGAAGAAGGAAAGACAATGGGATCTATTTTACCTGTTTTGTTTATGCTTATTGCTATTTTAACTATGGTTACTACAATGCATAGAATTATGGCTAGTGAAAAAACACAAATAGGAACATTTAAAGCATTAGGTTTTAAGGATAAAAAAATATTGTTACATTATATGTCTTATGGATTATTTATAGGAATATTAGGATGTGTTTTTGGAACATTAATAGGCTATTTAATAGCAGCGATTGTTATAAATCCTATTGGTATGCTATCTACATATTTTGATTGGCCTGAGTGGAAATTGTATATGCCTTGGTTCTGTCCTTTGTCATTAGTTGTATGTATGTTGATTTTGATTGGTATTAGTTATGTGTCAGTAAAAGAAATATTAAGAACAACACCAGCAGAGGCTTTAAAGCCATATTCGCCTAAAACTAATAAAAAGACAAAATTAGAAAAAACTAAAATGTGGAATAAATTATCATTTGGAACTAAATGGAATTATAGAGATATTAATAGAAATAAATCAAGAACATGTATGACTTTAATAGGTGTAGTAGGATGTATTATTTTAGTTTTAGCATCATTAGGAATGAGAGATACTATGGTTAAATTTACTGGCTTATTAGATAAAAAAATTATTGGATATAATACTAAAATTAATTTAGTAGAAGGAACAAGTAATGATAAAGCTAATGAACTAGCTATTAAATATAATGCAGATACTTTAGGAACTGCTAGTGTTAAAATTAATGATGAAGTTGTTTCTTTAGAAATATATGATATTAGAAGTGGTTTAGCAGGATTTATAGATGAAAATGATGAATCTATCGATTTAAGAAATGATGGAGTATATATTTGTATGCGTTTAGCTGATTTAGGAATAAAAGTTGGAGACAACATCAAATTTTCTCCTTATGGAAGTTCTATTGAATATAGTGTAAAGGTTGTTGGAACTAATAGATCCATAACAACAGAAACTATTACTATGTCAAAAGAATATGCTGAAAGTATAAATTATGAATATAGTATTTCTTCTTTATTTACTGAGATTGATGAAAAACAAATAGAAGCAAATGCTATTATTTCTAGTACTCAATCTAAAAGTTCAATACTTGACACTTATGATACTTTTATGCAAATTATGAATATGATGATTGTAATTTTAATTGTATGCGCAATTTTATTAGGAGTTGTTGTCTTGTATAATTTGGGTGTTATGAATTATAGTGAAAAATATAGAGAATACGCTACTTTAAAGGTAGTTGGGCTAAAGGATAGTAAAATAGCTAAGTTACTTGTTAGTCAAAATTTATGGATTACTTTTGTAGGAATTATTTTAGGTATACCATTAGCAATTATTACATTAAAAGTTTTAGTTAAAGCACTTGCTTCTGAGTATGAACTATCAGTTTGTGTAGGAGCATTATCATATATATTTAGTATAATTTTAGTTATAGGTGTTTCCTTAATTGTTACATTACTTGTTGCTAATAAAAATAAAAAGATTGATATGGTAGGGGCTTTAAAGGGGAATGAATAAGTTGCTTAAATGAAAATAAACTGTATCAAAGAATTTGTAATTAATTAATTAGTGCTTTCCAGTAGTTTAAAAATATGTCTTTGAACTTTAATTTTTCTATAATATCTTTTGAATATAAATCATAAACTGTTTGCCATCCGTTATTTGGATTAGTGATAGTTACTTTACCTACTACATCATTTGTTGTTATTGGAGCAGATGGAGAAGTTATTTCTACATCAACATTCATGTTTTGTGGTTCTTCATTCTTTTTTACAACATAAGTTACATCTTCATTTGCTATTAATGGTGTGTTTTTTGTTTTGCCATTTTCAAATGAAAATGTAGATATAGTGTCTCCTTTTTTAAATAGAGTAACTAGTTTATAATTATTAAACCCATAATTCATTAAATTTACGGTATCAGTGTTTCTTGATGATGAAGACTCTGCTCCCATTACAACTGTGATAAATCTTAATCCATTTTTCTTTGCAGTAGCGGTTAGATTGAATCCACTTTCTGTTACATAACCTGTTTTAAGACCATCCATTCCTTCATAGAATCTAACAAGCTTGTTGGTATTAACAAGCCAAAAAGGTTTAGATGTGTTTTCCCTTATATATCCTTCATACATTGATGTGTATTTTAAAACATCATCTTGAAATTCTGTTAAGAGTGTTAATGCAAGAGTTGCCATGTCGTTAGCAGTTGTGTAATGATTTTGATGATAAAAACCGGTTGGATTTACAAAGTGAGAGTCATTCATTCCTAATTTTTTAGCCATTTTATTCATTTCGTTTATAAAGTTTTCTTCACTCCCATAAGCGTATTCTCCTAGTGCGACAATTGCATCGTTTGCAGAAGCAATACATATTGCTTTAAATAAATCATTAACGGTAATCTGTTCTCCTGCTTCTAAGAAAACTTGTGATCCTCCCATAGATGCAGCGTTTGAAGATACTGTTACTATATCATCATATTTGATAGAGCCATCTTTTATTTTTCTAAGAATTAGAAATAGCCCCATCATTTTTGTCATACTTGCAGGATATCTTTTTTCATTTATGTTTTTGCCATAGATTATTTCACCTGTAGAAAATTCCATTAAGAGTGCAACTGGTGCTTTTACGGTGATTTCTGGATTAACATTACTTGAATCATTTGGCTCCGCACTAGCGTTAGTGTTTTTAAAAAGACATATAGTAAAAGATAATATTAAAGTTAAAACCATTAAAATACTAAATTTTTGTTTCATAGTAGAACCTCCTATTAAATAGATATTATTTGAAATAAATAAAAATGCTAATTAATTTAATAAATGACTTTCTTTTGATATAATAAAAATATGCTGGATTAGCTCAATTGGTAGAGCAACTGAATCGTAATCAGTAGGTTGCGGGTTCAATTCCTGCATCCAGCACCATTTTTACTATCATATAGGAGGTATAAAATGACTGATCTGCACATTCACACAAAATATTCTGATGGTGAGTACGACGAATATGAAATTATTGAAAAGATTAAAAATGCTGGAATTACAGAATTTGCTATTTGTGATCACAATACAATAGAAGGTAGTAAAAAGATTTATGATATCTTAAAAAGGGAAAATAGTGATTTAATTTTTCATTCAGGAGTGGAATTAACTAGTAGAATAAATGATATATATGGGGGAGTTAATGTTCATATATTGGTTAGAGATTTTGATTTTAATGAAGAAACTATATTGAAAATAATAGATGAAATAGACGAAAAAAATTCAAGAAGAGCTAGTAGAATGCAAAAGTTAGTTGAAGATGAATATGGAATAAAAATTAGTGGTGAAGAAATTGAAAATATGGTTAAAACAACAAATTGCTTTGGAAAACCACATATGTATAAACTATTATGTAAGTATGGTGAGTTTGATAGAGAAGACTATTATAAAAGAATGAGAAAATTATATTCTGATGATTTGAAATTAGATGTTTTAAATATAATGAAGATTGTTCACAAAGGAAAAGGTAATGTGTTTTTGGCACATCCAATAGAAATAATGGACGAATATAAATTTACTTATAATGATATAGATAAAATAGTTTGTTATTTAAAAGAAAATGGGTTAGATGGATTAGAAGTATACCATAGTAAGCATGATAAGGAAAATATTGAAAATTTTGAAAAGATTGCTAATAAATATAATTTACAAATGAGTGCTGGTAGCGATTATCATGGTCCAAATGTTAAGCCAAATGTTAAACTAGGAAAATGTATAAAATAAGGAGGAACAATAAATGTATATTAACAATGTGACTTTTACATGGAAAAAAGAAGAAGATGATCCAATAGATTTTTGCAATATTAAAAAAATAGATGTGACATTTGATAGAGAAAATGAAAAACCTTTGTTAGTCATAGATGCTGGAAAAATAAAAATAGAAGATAGAAGTTTAGAAATAGAAAGCAAAGATGTTTTAAAAAAGATTGGACTAATAGATTTTGAAAACTTTAGCAAATATGATGGCGATGAATATTGTGGCGATGTTTGGGAATTAATTGTAAATGATAAAAAATATCAAGGATTTATGGGAAATCCTAAATTTGTTAATGAAATTAGAAAAATAATAAGACTTAATGCAATACAAGTTTATGCAAATAAAAAATTAGGTAATTACTTAAAATAAAACATATTATATATATAATATACATAGATTTATGTGATGTCTTTACATAATAATTTGTGATATAGAAAAAATATTGTCGAAAAAAAATAAAAAAATTTAAAAAAGCTATTGACACGCGATATTTTTAAGTGTTATTATGGTTGAGCATCACGGGTAAGAAAGTGATGAAGAAATGATCTTTGAAAACTAAATAGAAACGTCAGCAAACAATAATTTAAGTAAAAAAGCGAAAGCGAAAAAATAA
>CAKPSD010000001.1 GCA_934183255.1 uncultured Bacilli bacterium | reverse complement strand
TTATTTTTTCGCTTTCGCTTTTTTACTTAAATTATTGTTTGCTGACGTTTCTATTTAGTTTTCAAAGATCATTTCTTTTATCGCTTTACCCGCGACGTTTTTTATAATAACACACTAACTTAACAATTTCAATATATTTTTTAAGTTTTTTGTTATTATTTTTAGTGGTGCCCAGAACCAGAATCGAACTGGCACGGGTCTCTCAACCCTCAGGATTTTAAGTCCTGTGCGTCTACCTGTTCCGCCATCTGGGCAAAAAAAATGGTGATCCGTACAAGATTTGAACTTGTGACCCCGTGATTAAAAGTCACGTGCTCTACCTACTGAGCTAACGGACCATCTATAACAAATGGCTGGGGTACCTGGATTCGAACCAGGGGAATGTCAGAGTCAAAGTCTGATGCCTTACCGCTTGGCTATACCCCAATAGTGGTGGAGGAGGACAGATTTGAACTGCCGAACCCAGAGGGAATTGATTTACAGTCAACCGCGTTTGGCCACTTCGCTACTCCTCCATATTCAATTTGTAAGACGAATGGCTTACATTCACTACCCAATAAATATAAATGGTGGATGTTGAGGGGCTCGAACCCCCGACCCTCGCCTTGTAAGGGCGGTACTCTACCAACTGAGCTAAACATCCATAAAAAAGCATTTCCTAAGTAATGCTCTTTAAATATAACACCTTTATTTTTTGTAGTCAATATTTTTTTAATAAAGTTTAATTATTTTTTTAATAATTTTTTCATTTCTGATTTATAAAATTCTACACCTGGTTGATTAAATGGATTTACCCCCAATAAATAAGCGCTAATCATGCAACTATACATTAAGGTATATAGTAAATATCCAACACTAAATTCATCTATTTTAGCTAATTCAAAAGTAAATATGTCCACATTTCCTAAATTGTGATGTGCTATGTTTGTACCCTCTTGAGCTTTTTTGTTTATTTGATTCAAAGAAAATTGAGATAAATAATTCAAATTATCATCATTATCCTTTTCTTCTTTCAAATAAAGTCTATCATTTCCTTCTATTTTCAATTGAGTCACAAAAAACGTTCTTTTCCCTTGTTGAATAAATTGTCCTAAAGAATGTAAATCAGTAGAAAAACTAACACTTGCAGGAAATAGTCCTCTGCCATTTTTTCCTTCTGATTCGCCAAACAATTGTTTCCACCATTCCGAAAGCATAGCTAAATATGGACTATAAGAAGAAAAAATTTCTATTTTTTTATTTTTCTTATACTGTATATATCTATATGCTGCATATTGATAAGCAATATTATTATCCATATCTTTTACCTTTAAATCGTTTTCAGCTTTTTTTACACCTTCTAAAAATTTTTCAATATTAACACCTGCAACTGCTAAAGGTAATAAGCCTACTGCTGTAATTACGCTATATCTTCCACCAATATTTGACGGAATATTAAATGATTGCCAATTATTTTTATTTGTCATTTGGCGCAAACATCCATTTTCTGGATCTGTTGTTGCAAAAATTCTTTCATTTGCTTTTTCTTTATATTTAGAAATTAACAAATCTTTAATCATTCTAAAAGCATATGCCGTTTCTAGAGTAGAACCAGATTTCGAAATTACATTAACAGAAAACTCTTTTGTTTTTAAATAGTTAAGCACATCCATAGTATATCTTTCATCAAATGTGTTACCAACATATATTATTTCTATATTTTTATTAACATATCCTTTTAAAGCTTCTATCACAGCTCTTGATCCTAAATAAGATCCTCCTATCCCACAAACAACAAAAACATCAGAATTTTTTTGAATTTTTTCAGCAGTTTTCTTTATTTTTTCTATTTCACTTGCACTTATTGTGTCAGCAAAATCTTTCCATCCAATATAATCATTTCCAACACATGTGCCATTATTAAAAGCATCCACTACTTTTAAAATCTTTTTTTCTTCTTTTTTTAGCCTATTTAATTTTAAATTACTATATTTATAATCAACATTAATCATTAATTTTCAACCTTTCTTTTGCATCCATAATGTAATCTTGCATTCTAACCTTTATTGGCATAAATTCTTTAACCAAATTAAATTTTTCTTCAGCCAAAGAATGATTTTTTTTATATTTATATCTTTCTCTTTTTTTCAAGGCTTTTAAACTTAATTTTGCTTTTTTTTCATTGTAATCAATATCTAAAATTTTAGTTTTTATATTATCTCCTACATTTACAAATTTATCTATATCAGAAACATAATTATCAGAAATCTCTGATATATGTAAAAGACCAACAAATTCCTTATCAATACTAATGAATACACCATATGGTTTTATTCCAATAACTTTTCCCTCAATTATATTTCCAGGATAATATTTTTTCATATATTTTCCTTCTTTCTATTATAGAATTATATCATTTTGTGTTATTATAAGTAAAGAAATAAGCATACAACAAGAGGTCAAATATTATGAATGAAGAAATTGAAAAAAAGATTATAGAAACTATAGATAAAATTCGTCCATTTTTACAAAACGATGGTGGGGATATAAAATTTGTTAAATTTGAAAATGGAATAGTTTATGTCCAAATGGAAGGTGCTTGCTCTGATTGTATGAATTTGGATACCACAATAACAGATGGCGTTGAAATGATTTTAATGGATGAGGTAAGTGGTATAATTGGAGTAGAGGTTATCAAATAATTTTTAATCTAATTTTCTAACCAATTAATTGGTCTAATATTATATTTTTCTTTTAAATAAAGATATATTTTTTTTGTTTTTTGTAATTCAATTTCAAAATTATATTTTAATTTAAACCCTGAATCATTTTTATTTATATTATTTTCTAACTCATCTAATATTTTCCCAGGATATAAATACCTAACCATTACATAGCTAGCTAACTTTGAATCTAATTTATAATATTCGAATAAATCTATCAAATCACTAAATGTCAAAATATTACATTTATATAGTTCTATTAAATCTCTAATTGGATGATCTATTATATAATTAAATGGATTGAAAAAGTCAAATGAATTTAGATCTTCTAATCTTTTATGGGTTAATGAAACGTTATCTATTTCTGAATCAAAATCCAAAATAAGTTCACTCAAATATTGAATTGAATTTTGTGCTATTCCAATTATATACATAGAAATTTGCAAATTATCTTTATAATAAACGCTATCTATCCTTAAAGAAGTTATTGCATTTTTTTCTATAAAATTCAATCTTTCTTCCCATGTATTTACCAAATTATTTAAATTAACTTTTTCATTACTCATTTTAAAAATATAATGAAATTTATTTAAGTCTTTTATATTTAAATTTCCTTTTAAGCAGCTAACAAGAACATACTTTTTATTATCATAAATAACAATTTTTTTATTAAATCTAGATTTAATTATAAATATTCCATTATTAGGGAATTTTTCTCTTACTACGTTTATATACGAATCGATTAAATTCAAGTATTCTTCATCGCCATCAACTTCTATCAATTTAAAGATCCAATTATCTATCTCAAAAGTATTAGAAATAAAATTTTTTGGATAATATCCATATTGTTCGAAAATAAAAGAAATCATTTTACCCCTCCTATTACATTAGTTCCATAAAAAGCCTCTGGTATTTTACCTTGAATTAATTTCATAACTAAAGGAACTGAAATATCAAATTTTATTTTTTCATGTTTAATAGGTATATCAATAATCGCATTAACATTTAAAGTCAAATCAATTTCCAATAACGCATTATTAATTCCATATTCTTTTAAATTAGTTGTTAATTGCCCTGTTACATTATTTATAGTTCTATACCTTATTGGTATATCAGGCCCAATTGAACTAAAAAAAGGATTTTTAAATATTAATGAAAAAGGAATTTTATATATATAATTTTTATCCACATTCATTTTGTTCAATATTTCTTCATCTAATTTGTTTTTACTTAATCTATCATAATACATTTGTGTTTTTCTAATTGCATTACTAGAAATTGAATTTAAAATAGAAGTATTAAAGTCTATTGATACAATCTCATCATTACTATAAATAACAATTTTGTCTTTAATTTCTTTAGTTAAATTTTCTTCTATAACATAGTTTAAAATTTTAGTGTATATATTTTCACATTGATGTTCTCCATATTGTTTTATTAATGGTAACATTTGAATTTTTAAAATACTAATAGAAATAGAATATATGATTATAATATTCATTATATAAAAAAAGACTTTTTTCTTTCTGCACATTAATATCACCTTTCATTTATAAAATATATGAAAAAATTTTGCTATATATTTATTTTTTTAGGTAAAAATATATTAAGGGGGGATTTTATGAAATATGAATATGTAAAAGATTTAATGACATCACCTGCTATTTATTGTGATGAAGAAACATCAATTTCTAGCGTGATAGATATTTTTAAATCGTATAACATTGGTTTTTTACCAATAACAAAAAGCAATATATTAGTAGGTGTGGTAACAGACAGAGATGTGTTAATAAGAGGAATCAGTAAAAATCCAATAAAGGATATAATGACAAGTGGTGAAATTGAATTTGTAAATCCAACAACAACACTAATTGAAGCAGCTACTATTATGGCTAAGAAAAAAATAAGAAGATTAGTAGTGGTTGATGACGGAAAAGTAGTAGGAGTTCTAACAACAAAGAACTTACTTAAGGAACCTTCTTTATTAAATTATATTGTTGAAACATACAAAAATAATGATACATTAAAAGAATATGCTATGTACGAAAACTCTAATCCTCATGATAGCATAAAAACTTCTGACTACCCATTATAAGCATAAAAAAAGCCCTTTTTAAAAGAGCTTTTTAATAATATTTATTTTGTATAATCTCCATATACCTTAATAAAGTATTCTCTAATCTGTTTATCATAAATCTCTAAATTAATATTTTTAAAGTATTCACTTAATATTGTACTATCTGAAACAGAATCAATTAAAAGTTCTGCAACAGATACTTTATCCTCAAAACTTCCTGTATTGCTATCAATAGTTTCAACAGTTATTAAATAATACTTATCAGAACCATCATATACAACCAAGTCATCTAAACTTATTTCTGAATTGCCATCAAAAGATGGTGAAACCAAGAATTTTTTATCTCCTACTTCATATAAATAATCATTTAAATTATCACCAAATAATATGTTTCTAGCTGCTTCAAACAATGAACTTGTATTACTTTTTATGATAATTTCTGAAGTTAAATATTTTTTGCTATTTATTAAATCTTCTTGATATTTTTTTCCTTCTACAATACTGCATCTTTTATTTCCACATGTAGTATATTTTTGTAAATAAGTAAAACTTGAATTGTCATCGTATGTAGATAATTTTTTATATTCAGTATCAATTTTTTCTAAATTTTTTAATTTAAATGAATCAGCAATTTCATTCATACTAGTTAAAACATCTTTTTCTTCATTATCATAATTTTTCTTTATATCTTCAATATATTTTTCAAAACTTGTTCTAGTAGTATAATCAGAATTTTTAGATTCTGAAAAATAAGAAATTTTTCTAGCCTTATTCTTGTCTAATAAAGAAGTTTTTTCTTCTAATATATATTTAACTTTAAGCATTTTCATATATATATCATAATTAACTTCTTTAGAAATATAATCAGAATAATTACATGAGAAATATGTAGTATCCAATCCATCTGTTGTAGAATCACACGTAATGCTATATGATTCACTTTTTAAATATTTGACTAATATGTCTTCACTAAATTCATAATTATATTTATATGTATCTGATTCAACAAATGTTGACTTGAAATATTCTTTTAAATATTTTGAATATAATGATCTATAATTTTGAGCGCTATCTCCACTAAATAAAGCTTTTTCCATAATAGCATTAGCAATAATTTTACTAATTTGAGAATCATCTTTTTCTCTCATATAAGAATATAATTGCCCAGCAGTTAAAGTTTCTTTGCCTAAATTAAATTTTTCATTAGAGTTACTTATGTCTGCAAAAGTATCGACGCTAGATGATTTAGTACAACCACCAATTATCATTCCCAAGCAAAGAAGCGAAAGAACTTTATTAATTTTTTTCATTATTCAGCACCTCCTGCTTCATAACTTTTAAATCCATCTTTATATGTATATGTACATTTATACTTACCTTCAGCACCTTTTTCTAAACAATCAAGAATTGGAATCTCTTTAGTAACCATATCATAATCTGTATACCAAACTTTATTAGAATGTTCTAAATAATTTTGAGAAAACTGATTTTTAATTTTTTGGTTTTCATAAACAAATTTATCATTAATATAATTATTAACTATATTTTTTATTGTTTCATTAACAATTGAAAATCTTGTGCCATTATATCCATTTTCTAAATAATATTTAAACATGTTATATTGTTTATAAGTATCGTTTCCTGAAAAGCTACTATTATTTGTTATTTTATACATTGAATAGTCTTGTGCCATTGTTTCAAGTTTTTCTAAACGTGATGTTTTATCTGAATCACTTAAAGATTTTTCTAAATAAGAAACTACTTCATCATCATAATTCACTTTTTTTGCATAATATGTTTTAAGTAATTCTTGATCTGCATAAGCTGACATTGAAATAGATACAAAATGGATACCAGAATCACTTCTAACAACTAGTATTGGATAACCATTTTCGTTTGTTAAAATATTTTGAGTACTTGTAGTAGGACTAAACTTACTTGAATCCATAACTGGCATTTTTATATTGCTCATTTCTTTAACATCAGTAGTTTCATTAGATTGAATAAATCTAAATGTTCTAGAATTAAATAAATTATTAAATATAATATTTTTTCCATATACTCTAGAAGATGTATAAGTTGAATTAGTACTAGTAACATCAGTATTTATATATTTAGTACTATCATCTTTATATATTTTGCCCAATAAATCTATATATTTTTGAGGAATTGTTTCAATTCCATTTTCATAAACTTCATTTAAATATTCAGGATAATCTAAATTAGCATTTTCAAAATAAGCGCTATAACTTGCTAAAGCATATTTTAATTCAGCAGGAAGAGATGAACTAATAGCATCATTTAAAGTTATTAATCCCATGTCTCCGCCATTATTTTTTGAATTAGAATCATCGGAATATTGTAATGCTACATTGTAAAAACTCTCACCTTTTAATAGTGAATTGACTACATCATATAATTTTTTAGCAGCAGATTCATTTATATTAACTCCAAAAGCATCTGAATTTCCATTAGTACTAATATTAACCAAAATTTGACTTATATGATATATTTTGCCATTTAAAATAAAGTTTTCATAACTACTATCCTTTGTTTTATTTGAATAATCATTAGCAATAATTTGCTTTTGCAAAGCGAATATTTTATTTTCAATTAGTTCTTCTTCACTTGAAGCATTTTCTTTTTCAAGAGCCTCTTTCAAAGCTTCTTTATATGATTTCCCATTAACAGTTGCATTATCCTTAATTTCTTTTTTCCATTTTTCGACTTCATTATTTATTTTACTACGCATACTGTCACTAACTGGAACAATTGTTTTTATTAGCAAATCATCAAGTTTTTCATATATATAATCAGCACTACTATCTAAAGTTAATAAACTTTCATATATTTGATTAGCTGAATAATTAACACCATCAACAGTAGCTATAATTTCTTTTCCATCAACTACTAAAACTGCTTGCTCTTTGTTATCGTCTTTTTTACAACCACCTATAAATCCAAGGCTTAATGAAAATAGCATTATGAATGATAACAGTCTTTTTTTCATAGCTTGTCCTCCTTTTTAATTAATCAACAAATATACTTGAATATTGTGCTTTTAAATAGTTATATACTTCTTCATCATGCACATTAATAACATTCTTATATTGTTCTAAATAATATTTTGTACTATCAGATACTAAAGATGTATTAGTTGCTAATAATTTCACAGCTTCATATACTTTTTCATTTGTTTCTTTTTCTTGATCACTTAAATCGGCATATGTAGGTAAAGTTTCAACACAAACTAAATAATATTTTTTTGTACTAGAACTAGCATCTGTAATTCTTATATCTTTATCTTGCACATTAGAACCTGCTAAAGGGGAAACTAAATAATACTTCCCGTTTATTTTCAATGTTTTTTTAGCATTTTCTTCAAGAACATTATCACTAAGAATTCTTTCAACTAAAGTTGTATTTAAAATATCTTTATTGTCATTATTTATTGTTTGTTTATTATAATAAGTCCCATCATAAACACTTTTTTTCTTTAATCTTAAACCTTCTTCTTTAGAATAACTAAATTCATTTGTAAATTCTTTTAATATTGCTCCATCTTTGTCATCTATAGTATTAATCTTGTTATATTTATCTTCAACCTCTTTAATTAACTTTGCTGTCCATTCATCTCTTATAGTTTCAAGAGTAGCAGTTGAATTTTCAGCTTTTAATTTTTCTACTGCTTCAGTAATAAATTTGAAAGCATCTTTATTACTTCCATCCAAAGTAATATACTCAACAATTCTTGTTTTCTTTGTATCAATCATTGTTGATTTATCTTTTAAAACCTTATCATATACATATTTTTCTTTTAATAATTCAGTTAATATTTCCACTTTCATTGTTTTATTAACATAGTCTGTATAATCACATAATGTATAGTCATCAATAACTGTTTTTGTTGAGTCTGTATATGTTGGACCATATTTATCAACCTCGCAAGTTACATTGTATAATTGTGATTTTAACGTTTTAACTAATAGTTCTTCATTAAACACACCATTACTATCTTTGTAAGAATCACTTTTTGCCAATTCAAGTATTTTTTCTTCAACTTTTTCATTATATCTAGCTTTCCATGTATCATTATTTAATACCAATTCAGACACAATTTCAATAAGTTTATTAGCTACAGTTTCATTAGCACTATTTGCTTTTAAAGTATCATAAATATTTTGTAAAGTTAAATCTTTTACATCAGAATTCAATCCTTCTAAAACGCTTTCATTTCCATTACTTATATTGGCTTTAACCTCATTGTTTCCTTTATTAGTACAACCAGAAAGCAATGCTAATCCACACAAAGAAATTCCAACAAATTTTATTGTTTTTTTCATTTATTTATCCTCCTACTCTGCTGTATTTTGTACCCATTTAGCGTACAATTTAGTTTTATTATTAATAGAACTTTTACTTACATCAATTGAAGTAACTTTAGTTCCTTCTTTAAAGTCAGAAGTATAATACCAACCATCAAAAGTACACTCTGCTTTACTAATATCATTAGCAGTAGGTAAAACAAATGATTCAGATTGTCCTATATAAAAATATGTACTATAAGTAGAATTTTCATCAAGTGTACCACCATTTAAATCATAAGTTACACTAATTTTAAAGCCTTTATCATAACTATATGTACAAGTTTTATTTGTGCCTGATGTAGCGTAACTACATTCAATAGGGATTTTTTTCATTGTCATCTCTTTAGAATTTGCTATAGATGTTCTTAAATAATAGTTATTCCATCCATCAGTAATTGTATTTAAAGTTTTATAATCAATTAAATCTTTTTGTGCACTTATATAATTTAACACTAAATTTTTAACAGTTTCATTTTTAAAAGTAACTTCTTTTTGTGTCATATAATATTCAACCATGTCATATGTCAAATATTGTTCTTCACCTGCAACACTGCCAGTAGTTGTCCCTCTTTGTGCATATGCCTTAACAACACTTTCTAATTCATCTATTATTTTATTGCGTTCAGATATTTTTTCTCCACCTTTAATGTCAACATATGTTTTATATTCTTTTAATTCTTTTTCATATGCTGTTATTAACGTATTAATTTCTTCTTCTGATTTTCCTTCTGTTCTTAGAGCAGTTTTCTTTTCTTCTACCATTTCTTTTATTGTTTCTTCTTGATTCATAGAGAAAAATAATTTTGCTTTTTCATCAAATGGAGAAACATCAATAACCATAAAATGTATTCTTAATTCAGAAGATGTTCTAGCACATATAACATAAACAATATTGCCATTTTCATCAGTCAATGCTTTTACATCTTTCCCATTTATATTAATAGTTTTCGTATTTGTTGGTGCGTTTGCATCATCTAAATCATAAGTAATAACGCTTATTCCTTGATTATTAAATATTTGGTTAAATATTATTGATCTAGAATACATTGAAGAACTTCCATATACAGAATAAATAGTGCTGCCTGCATCATTTCCCTCATTATCAACAATTGTAATATCATTAGGTCTATAACTACTACTAGCTTGTTCTGCTGTTTCATTTAAAGCAACAATGTCACTAGCTTTTATAACATTGAAATTAAAGCCATTATTGTTTGTTCCTTTAAACATATTAAGAATATCACTATTAAGTCCTAAAACCTCATTTGTCTTATTTTTTAACAAAGCATCAAATATCATTGTTGCATGTACAAATTCAGTCTCGAAATCATCTTTAGTTAAATCCATCATATAACCTTGACCAGTTTTGTTACTTCCACTATCTTCAGATACATCTTGCATAATAGTATAGAATTTGTCACCGCTTGCCAATTTAGAATATACTTGATACAAACTTTTAGCATCACTTGAATCTATTGTAGAAGCATATACACCTCTATTAGATGTATATCCAGTATTTACAAGTGCATGTCTAACATAATATGGTAAACGATTTTTTAAATATTCTTCATAGTAATAATTTGATTTTTCATTCCAATATTTCTCTTGAAGCTTTGCTAATTTAACAGTGTAATAATAGTCATCCTTCATTTCATCAACAGATTCAAATCCTTTTTCTTTAAGAACTGCTTTTTCAGCATCACTTTTACTAGCACTATTTTTATTCATATATGTTTTTACATCATCATTAAAAGACTCTAATTTTAAATCCCAGCTTGCATCTAAATTTGAATCACTTTCAACACTATTAAAAACAATAGCTCTCAATATTTTTTCGTATGCTGTTTTTACTCCACTTTCAGTAGATAATAAATCTCCAAATAAATCCTTAGCGCTATATGTAGTGTCACCAACCTTTAACACTATATCATTTCCTTCAATAACTAGTTTTTGTACTGCATTTGTATCATCCTTTTTACATCCGCTTACAGAACACAAGCAAACGCTTAATAACATAAGTAATGATAACCATCTTTTTTTCATCAATAAATTTCCTCCTTACAATACGCACATCTCATTTTATATTAAAACAAGTTTTACTTCAACTATTTTAACTATTTATTTATTACATAAAAGTATTTTATTTGACATTTGCTCGGAAATATTATATTCTAAAAACACAAGGAATTAGGAGCTGATTTTATGGAGTTTAGATTTAGAAGGAAATATACTGGCTTTTTTATATTTGCCATTGTACTACATTTGCTAGTTTTAGCTTTCTGGCTATTTTTCCCAAATAAAATTTTAGAAAATACTAAAGATAAAGCATTCTTTACACTATTAGCACTAATAAATGTAGAGCTAATTCTCCTATTATGTTTAGGTTTATTTAGAAGACGTTATTTTGCCTATTATGATAAACTTATCATAAAAAGATCATTAATTAAAAATATAACAATTACATATGGAACTATTCTTAATATCAAAGAAAAACCACACGATTCAATACTATTTGGTTGGGGATTAAGACCTTCTTTCAAGATTACTTATATTGGTGATAATGGCAAGAAAAAGAAAATAAATGTTCGTTGCGATAACACAGAATTACTTTTAAAAGTTATCAAAAATGAAATAGATATTTCTAAAATTAAATAATAAAAGCATTCAAAAACTCACAAAATATACTTGTGAGTTTTTTTATGGGATGTGATAAAAATAAAGCCAAATATATTCAAAAATATTTTTAAGCACTTATTTAGTGAAGAAGTAAGTTTGCATGCTGGAAATTTAGCCTATTGCACAATATTAGCCATAATTCCTTCTTTTATTATTATCCTGTCTCTTTTTTCTATATTTTCAAACCATTTTATGATTTTAGAACATCCATATTTTTACAAAATAAACTATATATTAAATTATCTAGAATTAAACTCAAAAAGCAATTTTCTAATTGATATAATTTGTATAAATTTATTATCTAGCAGTTTTTTCTCATTACTCTCCTATTTTGAAAAATTATATAATTTTAAATTTAAAAATTATATAAGGAAAAAATTACACTCTTTATTTTTGGCACTTTTAACTGTTTTTATTATCGTTATTGGCTTATCTATTTCTTTCACTATTTTAAGTAATAATTTTTTAAGTCAAATCACCTTTTTAATAGATTATATAGTAATATTTTTATCACTACTTTTTTTCTACAAACTATCAACTTTTCAAAAAATAAAAGATGTTTTGATAGGAAGCTTAATTAGTTCAATTTTTTTAGCTTTATTTATTCGTTTTTTCTTCATTGTTATAGAAAATTTTTCAAATATCAGTAATTACTATGGCACATTTACTCCAATAATATTATCCTTTTTAATAATTTATTATTCTTGTTATATAATTCACATAGGAATTATTATAAACTATGAAATAAAAAAATATAGTATAAAAAAATTTAATATGTAAAAAATATTTATAGGCAAGATTACCAATGCCTATGATAGTACAAACTATCATTACTCATTTTCCTAAGTAAAAGAGTGTATAAATCGCTCTTTTACTTTTTTTATTGTTATAAAGCAGATATTTTAATATATTAAAATACCCAATTTTTGTAAGTTCACATGATAGTCTATTAAATTCATTGTAAAATTTAAAAAAATATTTTATAATTTATGCGTTATAGGAGTTGAATTTATGGCATTATTTGAAGTTATACCTGCTAATTTGTTTTCAATATTTAATTCAAAAAATAAAGATATATATGTTAGCAGTTTATTTTTGTTAAGACAATCATTTAAACAAGAACTAGTAATTGAAAAAGAAAATTTAATACATCAATTATCATCTGTTTTATCAACAGAGCTTTTATCTATAGATATCGATGAAGAAGAACCATTTAATGATGGAAAAAAATTAAATAAAGATGCTATGTCTTTAGCGCGCTTCATGGTTAAAAGATTGTGTGAAACAGGCTGGATAGAAATAGAATATGGTGTTGATACTTCATTCAAAGAATATATAGCACTTGCTCCTTACTCAATAAAAATAATAAACACGCTATATGCAATATTTAAAGAAGACGAGCAAGGGTATAACACTCATATGTATGCAATCTACTCTAACTTATTTCAAGCAGATACTGATAGAAAAGATTTCATGTACACTGCCCTTCTTAATGCATATGACAGAACAAATGAATTAGAAAATGATTTAAAAACTTTATATCACAACATAAGAAGAAAATATAATAAATTAAGCTTTTTAAATAGCGTTAACGAAGTTCTTGTAGATCACTTTGATAACTATCAAAAGAAAATAATTAATCAAATATATATGCCTATAAAAACAAAAGACTCAATCACTAGATTTAAAGGAAGCATAATTCAAATATTATTAAAATGGTTAAGACAAAAAGATAACCTAGATGAAATAGAAAAACAGGCTTTCAATTTTCAAAAGTTTAATACACTAGATGAAGCTAGAGATGATGTTATAACAAAAATATACTTCATCGTAGATAAACTTAATGAATTAGAAGATATGATTGATAGAATTGATGAAAAGAACACTAATTATGTAAGTGCTACTACAGAAAAGATGAAAGCTTTGCTTAATAACGATAAAAGTATTAAAGCTAAAATGTCTAAATTAATGGATAAACTTGTAGATGCTGTTAGTGAAAACAAAGAAGATGAACTACTTGTTTCATTTAATGAGAACTTGTTCTTACAAAAATCAGCTTATTTAGCAGAAGATAGCTTATTCGTTAGAAGTTATACATCTCCATTAATGTCAAGCGAACCTCTTGAATTAGATGATGGAAATTATGATCATATAGATGATATAGCTAGTGACTTTATTGAAAATATGAACAATACCTATTCTCATAAAAACATCATTGAATATGTTGAAAATAGAATATTAAATAATAAAAATGAATTAGATTCCGCTCAACTAAAAATAAATAGTGATGAAGATTTAATTCTTACAATTCATTCAATGCTTAGAGGATGGGATAAAAATATATTCTACAAAATAGAGTTACACGATGGAAATGCACATACAAGTGGTTACAGTATTCCAAACATGACATATCTTAGAAGGAGGAAGTTATAATATGTGGCTAGATACTTACAATAATTTAACAAATGCAGAAAAAGAAAGATTCGCTAAATTAGTAAATTATTTATTAAGCAAAACTTATGTTACTAGAGAAATATATGAATCAAAAGATCATTTAGGTAAAATAAATGCTGATTATCGTTTCATTGAAAAATACTATGATTTGTTTGAAGGATATTTAAAAGTCATTAATTGTACTTTAAAAACTGATGAAGTAGTTGGAGTTATTTATTTAGATAATGAATATGGTTACAACAAACTGCATTTAGATAAATTAACAACATTAATATTATTTACTTTAAGAACAATTTACGATGAAGAAAAGGAAAAAAATGCTTCAAGTAGTGTTGTATATATAACTACTGCTAGTTTAATCTACAAACTATTAGAATTAAAAGTAGTATTAAAAAAACCTACAATGAAAGATATCGTAGAAAGTTTACGTTTATTAGTAACTCAAAACATTCTAACTAAAATTGAAGGATCTATTGATGATTCAGCGTGTCAATTAGCTATATTACCTACAATTTTATTAGCAGTAAGTAATGAAAAAATAGATGCTATTTATTCAATGGTATTTGCAGAAGAAAAAGAATTACCTATCAACTTAAATCAAGAAGTAGATGATAGTGTATTTGATTTAACTAAGGAGGGGTAATAAATGAAACTATTAAAGAAAATTGTATTAATTAACTGGCATTATTTCCGCTTTGAAACATTAGAATTAGATAACATAAACTTCTTAACAGGAAAAAATGGTGCAGGTAAAACAACTGTAATAGATGCTATCCAACTATTAATGTTAGGGGATACTTCCGGACATTTCTTCAACAAAAGTGCTTCCGACAAATCAAGCCGTACATTAAAAGGATACTTAAGATGTGAAGTTGGTGATGACGATAATGGTAATATGCTTTATTTAAGAAATGGTCGTTTCACTTCTTATGTTGTTGGAGAATTTTATGATGATGTAAACAATGAATATTGTACAGTAGGTGTTGTATTTGATAACTATGAAGATGGATCTATCGATTATAAATATTTCAGTTATGATGGACCTATTCCAGAAAATAAATTTGTAGTAAACAAACTACCTCTATCAATAAAAGAATTAAAAGTATACTTATTAGAAAATTATTATAAGAGTCAAATGTATTTCTTTGAAACAAATACAGCATATAGAGAATTCATTAAAGAAAAATTTGGTCACTTATCAAATTCATTCTTTGGCTTATTCAAAAAAGCTATTCCATTCTCACCTATTTCAAACATTGAAACATTTATCACTGAATATGTATGTGATGTTCAATCAACAATCGATATAGCTTCAATGCAAGAAAATATTAGAAACTATAAAAGACTAGAGGCTGATACTGAAACATTAGCTAAAAGGGTTGAAGAGTTAAAGAAAATTAAGGAAGTTTATGATACTTGGAAAAGTCAAGAGGATTCATTCTTAACTCAAAAATATATTTATCATCGTAGTGACTTACAAATTAAAAATAAGCAACTAGAACTAAATAAAGAAAAATTAACTGAAGGAAAAGAAGATTTAGGTCAATATTCACTATTAATAGATAAATGTGAACAAGAAATAAAAGCAAACATAGCTGCTAAAGAAAAATTACTAGAAGAAAAATATTCTCTAGATATTTATAAACAACAAGCTGTAATTGAAGATAAAAAAGCTAAAATTGATGCTCAAATAAAAGAATTACAAGATAGTGTTGAATCTATCGTTACTAATATGGATAACTATCAATTACAATGGATGGGTTCTATAAATAAAATTCTTGCTTGTGATGTTCATGACAATGAAAACATCAATGAATTAAAGGCTATTGCTAAGCAATACTATAAAAGAATTGAAGAATTCAATACTAATATAGATTTAGAAAACCTAGACTTAGATTACTTTGTTGAAATGCAACAAAATATCAATAACTTAAAAACAGAAATAAGTGGAGTATTACATTCATTTAAAGAAGAAATAAAACAAAATAATCGTCGTTTAGCAGAAGTAACATCAAACTTATCTAACATTGATAGAGGTGTTAAAAACTATGACAATAGATTATTAACTTTAAAAAGAATAATTGAGCAAAAATTAAAAGAAAGACATAATAAAAATGTTGAAGTTTCTATTCTTGCTGATTTACTTGAAGTAAAAAATCCTTTATGGAAAAATGCAATTGAAGGTTATCTACATACTCAAAAATTCTATTTGTTTATAGATCCTGTATATTTTGAAGAAGCATTAAAAATTTATGATGATATTAAGTTTGAATACAATTTATACGACTTTGGTTTAGTAGATTGCTTAAAAGTTAAACAAGCAAATCCCGTAAGAGTAAAAGGATCATTAGCAGAAGAATTAACAACTAATAACGACTATGCAAGAGCATATATAGATTCATTATTAGGAAACTTAATGAAATGTGATAAAGTAGAAGATTTAAGAAAATACAATCGTTCAATTACTGTTACTGGTATGACATATCAAGGATATGTAGCAAGACAAATTAATAAAGAAAGATGGCGTAATAGCTATATTGGTATTAATTCACTAGGAAGTGAAAAAGAATTCTTAGAAAATGAATTAAATGATCTACAAAATTCTAACAAGAAGTTAGAACAACTAATAGTTACATTCGAAGATGCTAGTAGAGTAGAAGTATTAAACTCTAACGAAATTAAATCTATGAGTGAGATTAGTAAAGTTTATAAAAAGATGCCTGATTTAGTACATCAAAAAGATGAACTAGATAAAGAATTAGATAAACTTGATTTAAGTTATGTAGAAGTACTTGAAGCTAAAATAGATAAAGCGCAAAATAAAGTTAGAGAATTTGAAGTTCAAAAAGATGAATTATTAACTAGTCAAGTAAAACAAAGAAGTGAATTAGAAAGACTAGAAGAATTCGATATACCTATGTATGAAGATCAAGTAAAAGAAGCTAAAGAAGTTATTTATAACATGTTTAATAAAGCATGGATAATGTCTACTGGTGAGCCTGCATTTATTGAAGAATTAGATAGAACGAAAAATATTAATACCTTATTGAATTTCTATAAGTCTAAGTTAGAGCATGTAGATGGTCAAAATAAAGGTTTAAGAGATAAACTAATTATGTTAAGAAGCCAATACAATTCTGTATATCACATCTCATATAACCCTAATTCAAGCGATAACACATTATATGATGATGAGCTAAAAGAATTAGAAAGCAATAAGTTAGTAGATTATCAAGAAAAGATAACTATTGCTAAAGCAAACGCAATAGTTCAATTCAAGGATGACTTCCTAGCTAAATTAAAATCTAACTTTGACTCTGTAAAAATGCAAATAGATGCATTGAACGATGCTCTAAGTGGATCTAAGTTTGGTAATGACTCTTACTATTTCACAATGACACCTAGAACAGAATATAAGCAATACTATGACATGATTACCGATCCTTTATTAATGGAAGGCTATAGTGTTGATGAAAATTCTTTCCAAGAAAAATATAAAGATACTATCGAAGATTTATTTAGACAAATAACTTTCGCAGACACAACTCTAGATATGAATACAAGAAGTGAAATTGAAAGAAACATTGCTAAATTTACTGATTATAGAACATATTTAAAATTTGATTTAATAGTTACAGATAGTGAAGGAAGAAAACAACACTTATCAAAAACATTATTAAAGAAATCTGGAGGAGAAACACAAACTCCATTCTATATCTCAGTTCTTGCTTCATTTGCCCAACTTTACAGAACAAATGATACAACTAACACTAAAAATCAAACAGTTAGACTTATTGTATTTGATGAAGCCTTCTCTAAGATGGATAGTGAAAGAATTCAAGAATCAGTTAAGTTACTTAGAAACTATGGCTTACAAGCTATTCTAAGTGCCCCACCTGAAAAGATGTCTGATATCGTTCCTCTAGTAGATAATACAATCTGTATAGTAAGAGATGACCAAAAATCATTTATTAGAAACTATCAAAAAGAAGTTGTACAAGCATAAAAAGTTAAAATTAAAAATATCCATTATTGAAAAAATAAGGATATTTTTTTATTTTATAAAATTTTCCTACTTTTATCATTCTTGTTCTGAAAAAAATTTTTCACATATTTCATCAATAAAGATTCTAACAAAAAAGAACATATAAATATAATATGTTCTATCTATTATTTATCTTTTTTGAACTTATTTTTTCTAATGAATATTCATCATTTTTAACTTTAAGTTCATATGTTTCAACACTCTCTTTTACTTCTCTAATATTATGATAAATTTTATTATTTACAAAATAACCTTTCTTACCAGCAATAAATTTTTTATCTACTTCTTCACTAAATTGAAGTTTACTAGTATTCTTTGATTTACCACCATCTGAAATTCCCGTAGTAATATAAGGAATAGTTCCCATTTTATAATAGTTTTCTTCACTCGCAGGAAGTTTAATTAATAAACCTTCATTATCATAATCAAACCCTCTTGCTAAAACTTTAACTCTTACTTCATTACCTAAACCAAAATTATTAATTTCCTCACTCATAGGATTAAGTTCATAACTTATACAATAAAATCTAGGTTTATTTTTATTATCACTAGTAATTTCAAACACATCATCATAATCAAAGAAAACACCCATAAAACTATTAGGTCTAACTTCAAAATCAATAATATCTTTAGTTCTACTAATTTTAACATTATTGCTTAGTCTATATATTTTTTTACCACTATAAGAAGCCATAACAACAATACCTAATTCTTTCATTTTTTCTAATACTTCTCTATCTTCATTAGTCAAAGAATCAACTTTTACCCCTCTTTTTAAATTAGCAACAAATTGTAATTTCATATTTATCTCCTTATAAAATTATTTGGCTTTTCTTGAACGAATTTGTTTTAATTCCTTTTGAGTTTTACAAGCTAATTTACCATCTTCAACATAATAAGCATATATTAAGTTATCTTGTTCATTAAATAATCCACAAATTGCCTTGCCATCATAAGACACTTTAATATGTTGATTGTCTTGTGCTTTAACTGTAAATTTTTGTTTAGATTCTCTATCTTTTATAGTAACTTCTTTAAATTCTCTATCAAACAATTCAAAAACTTTTCCTTTAAAATCTGGCCATACACTATAAACCGTTATTTTCTTTACTCCTGTGTTATTTAATACGTCATTTCCTATTTTTTCAATATGTCTAGGTAAAGATATTTCTTCTAATTGCTTGCACTTTTCAAAAGCACCATCATCTAAAAATCTTACACTATTAGGCAAACGAACATAGATTAAATTAGAACAATCATAAAAAGCATTTTTACCAATGTATTTTAAACCATCAGGTAGTTTAATACCAGATAACATTTGACATTTAGCAAAAGATAAATCACCAATACTTTCAATTGTATTTTCTTCATTAAATTTAACAACACTTAAATTAGCGCAGTTATTAAATGTTCCTTCTTTTATTGCTTTTAAAGAAGAACTTTCACTATAGTCAACAAACTTTACATCACTATCATAAAAAGCCCATGAACCTATTTCTTCTAAATTATTTGTGCATTTAAATTTTGCAATTTCATTGTTTGCTTCAAAAGCAAAAGGAGCAATTTTTTTTACTCCTGTACTTTCTTTTATTGAAAGTTTTCCTTTTTCTAAAATTTCATTATCTCCAAACTCTACTCCTGTTAAAACTCCATCTACTATTTTCATATCAAGTAACACCTCTACTTAAATTGTACTATTAGTTAGATGTACTGTCAATTAGAAATTTGAGGTCAAAAGTCATAACATATTCGACAAAATTCCACTCACCTTCCCTTAGTTTAACGGCAGGGGAGTCCCCTAGTTCGACATTAATGAGTTATTATAATACTTTTTAAAACCTTAACATCATGTTTCCTATTTTTAACTGCCTCAATTAAAAATGTATTAGAATATTCTTTGCTTTCATCATTAATAAATTGCAATTTAGTTATCCCAAATTTATATTCATCTAATAACTTAATTAAATAAATTAACTCTGTAGTTTTATAGACAAGAATTATTCTTCCATTATTTTTTAATAGTCTATTAGAATTACTAATTAACTCATCTAATGATAAAGAAACATCATGTCTTGCTCTTTTTAAATCAACATTATCATTGACTAAACTATTTTTAAAATAAGGAGGATTACTAATAATAACATCAACCTTATTAATATTTAAATTTTGAACACCACAATCATATAATTCATAATTACTTACATTATTTAATATCATATTTTCTTTACATAATTTAATAGCCTCAGAGTTAATATCCACCCCAATTAATTTCTTACACCCTAGTTTATGCGCATATAAAAGTAATGCTCCATTATTAGTGCCTATATCTAAAATAGTATCATCTTTTTTTAAACTAATAAAATTACCAAGATTGCATGTGTCACTATTAATTCTAAACATATTACTATCTTGATATAAATGTATATTTGTGTTTGGTAAATAATCTAATGTCTTCATTTATAAATAAACTCCACTTTAGCATTTGCTAATCTTTTTAATACTCTTAATTTATTAAATTTACTAATCCACACAAAAAGGAATTGTTCGCCTACATCCCACAAAGCAACCCATCCAAGTATACAAATGCCTTCAATAAATACTCTTCCAAAATATTCTTCATAACTAACAGATGATGATAAATAACAAAAACCTAATAGAATTAATCCTATTACTAAAGATCTAATACATCTAATAACCGACTTCATCAATGATCTTTTATTTCTATCAATCAAATAATTAAAATATGATTTAATAGCTGCTTTAACATTTCTCTCTTTAGTACTATCTTCTTTATCTTTAGGCAAATACAAATTTAACTCTATACCATAACGCATTGGAATATCTAAAGATGAATCAACAACATAATCAATGAACTCTTCTTCTATATCTCTTCTTCTAAATGGAGTAGGATCCCATTCATTATAAATTTCTTCATACTTATTTAAAGCAATATCAATTTCATAACTATTCGTTCTTTTATTATATGTATATAATTTATTTAATGTACTCTTCTTTTTACTCATACTAACACCTCTAATAATTTACACTCACTAAATATAGTCCACAAGCACTAACCTTATAATTAGATCTTTTTAATTCTTTATTATCTAATCTTTCTTTTATAAATGTTTCATTTTTTCTTCCTTTTCCTATTTCAAGCAAAATACCTACTATCATCCTAACCATATATCTTAAAAATCCATTACCTTTAAACTTAAAAGTAATAATATCATTATTATTCTCTATTTCTATACTTTCAATAGTTCTAATATAATCCTTAACCTTTTCTTCTTCACTTGCACAAAAGTTCTTAAAATCATGTTCACCTAAAAATAATTTGCTTGCTTCAATCATTTTATTAATATCAAGTTCTTTATTATATTGATAAATATAATCTTTTTGTATTGGATTGTATTCACCTACATTAACTAAATAATGATATTCTTTACTATGAGAACTATATCTAGAGTGAAAATTCATATTTACTTCTTCTACACTTTTAACATAAATATCATCAGGTAACAATGAATTAAAAGCTCTTTTAAAATTATTAGCATTCATATTATTATTTGTTTCAAAGTTAAATACTTGATTAAGAGCGTGCACTCCTTTATCTGTCCTGCCAGCCCCAAAACTTTTGACTTCATATCCATGTATTTTGCACAAAACTTTTTCTATTTCGCCTTGAACACTACGAAGCTTATTTTGTTTTTGATATCCATTAAAATTAACACCATTATAACTAATAATTACTTTAAAATTTTTCATAACACTATAACTCCATTTATAACTAAAATACTAGCAAGTAAAATTATAAATATTACACTACTAATAATATCTAACTTTCCAGTTCTTAAATGTTTATATTTACTTCTTTCAGATTCACTATCATATCCTCTTGCAATCATTGCATTAGTAAGTTCATCTGCCTTATCAAAACAAGAAATAAATAAAGGAATAATTAAACTTGTTAACCCCCTAAGTTTATCACTATATTTTCCATATTTAAAATCTATTCCTCTACTAGTTTGAGCTTTTTTAATTCTCTCCATTTCTTCTAGCAAAGTAGGTATAAATCTTAATGAAATGGAAATCATTATTGCTATTTCATATACATTAATATGTAAAATCTTTAATGGTTTTAAATAAAACTCTAAAGCATAAGTTAACTCACTTGGATTTGTACTAGAACTCAAAAGTGTAGACACCATTAAAATCATTATTAATCTCAAAATAATATAAAATGTTTGGATTAGTGCTTCTTTATATATGTATGCACCTTTCCATAATTCAAATAAAACTTCTCCTTTAATAGTTAGCAAATTGATTAATAATAAAATAGCAAATAAAACCCACATATGTTTTATAATCTTTAGTAAAGGTTTGAAACTTAATTTACCTATTATCATAAATAAACACAATAATAAAAATAAGCATCCAAAACTTACAATATTAAAATCTAAAAAACAAAATACTAGTAGCACTACCATCATTAGTATTTTTACTCTAGCATCTATTTTTGTTAATATAGAATTATTATTAATGTATCTTCCAAAGATGATATTATTCATTATTTATCACCTCTTTTAAATCATTAATTGTTCTGACATTATTATTATTTATATTCATTACTCTTTTAACTTTACAAACAAAAGGTTCTAATAAACTAGCTTTTTCTAATATTTTTTTATTATTAAATGCCTCATTCACACTACTATCATTTTCTATTTTTCCATTATTCATAATTATTACTCTATCAGCATATTCATAGCATAAATCACTATCATGACTAATAACTATAACTAATTTTCCTTCATCTTTTATTTTTCTTATTAATGACATTGTTTCTCTAGTAGATACAGGATCTAAAGAAGAAGTAGGTTCATCCATTATTAAAACACTAGGATTTGATGCAAGAACTCCTGCTATTGCAACCTTTCTTTTTTCTCCTCCAGATAATTCAAATGGTGATCTTTCATAATAACTTTCATCTATACCTACTACATTTAATGCCTTAATTGCTAACTCTTTAGCCTTCTTTTCATCTTTATAAAAATTACAAGGTCCAAACATAACATCTTTTAAAACTGTTGTTTCAAAAAGTTGATACTCACTAAATTGAAAAACTAAACCAACTTCTTTTCTCAACTCATTTAATTTTTTTTCTTTATTGTCTTTATCTAATACAAACTCTTTATCATTAAGATTTAAAGTAACACTACCGCTTGTTGAAGTAATTAAAGCATTCATGTGTTGAACTAATGTAGATTTACCACTACCAGTATGCCCCATAATAAAAACTATTTCACTTTTATTAAACTCTAAATTAATATTTTCTAAAGCATATTTATCTTTTTTACTATATTTAAAAGATACATTATCAAATCTAATTTTCATTACCAATCACCTGCAATCTTTTAAATAACTCTTGTTCATCATATATATATTCTTTAAATTTCAAATATTTTTCTAATTCAATAATTGAAGGAAGTTCTAAATTATATTTACTAATATCAGTATTATATAATTTTTCTTTTTTCCCATTAAAAACAATTTTTCCTTTATCTAAAACAACAACTTTATCTGCTAATAAAGTTTCATTTTTATCATGAGTAATAGATATAATTGTTAATTTTTTTTCTTTTTTCAATCTCATTATATTATCTTTAAATTCTTTTTTACTAACAGGATCAAGCATACTTGTAGCTTCATCTAATATTAATATCTCAGGATTTAGTGCTAAAACACCTGCTATTGCACCTTTTTGTTTTTGACCACCAGACATTGCATATGGTTCCTTAGCTAATAAATCATTAACTCCACATAATTTACTAACTTCATCAATTATTTCATCCATTTTATTAGGATCTACATTATGATTTTCAAGTCCAAATATAATATCATCTTTTAAAGTAGTACCCACATATTGATTATCAGGATTTTGAAAAATAACTCCTATTTTTTTCCTAATAACAGAACTATTTTCCTTATTAAGTAAAACATCATCAATAAATATTTCTCCATCTTTAAATTCAAGTAACCCACATATTAATCTAGAAAGAGTAGTCTTACCACTACCATTAGGCCCTATTATGCACGTATATGAGTTTCTTTCTATATCAAGTGATAAATCACTAATAAATTCATTATCATCATATGAAAAAGATAAGTTTTTAATTTTTATAATACTATCCATTAACATCATCCTATCTATATTATAATTTTAAAGTTGATTAAGCTTATTTACAATCATTTAGCCTTATTTATTAATTATTTTAAGTATATTTGCTAAAATATAAATAAATAAAAACTTTAAAAAGGAGAATATGTAATGAACAAACAAATAGTTACACCTTGTAAATTATTAAATGAACACGGAGAACTTAATAATCCTGGATATTCTACGTCTTTAATTCAAGAATATTCTAGAAAGGATATTAAAGCTAAAAAATTTAAAATTAAGGAATGGGATTATTATTTAATTTATAATAAAGATTATGCAGTAGCGCTTACAATTGATGATAATTCATATATGGGACTTGTGAGTGCTTCATTAATTAATTTTAAAGAAGCTAAAGAAAAAACTACTTCTTTAATTACCTTCTTTACAAATGGAAAAACAAATTTACCATCCACCTCTAAAATTGGGGATGTTTCAATAAAAAACAAAAAAGTTAATATTGAATTTCTAAATGATGGAAAAAAAAGAATCTTAAAATTAGAAATGAAAAAATTTAATAAAAATAAATCATTAAAGTTAGAATTTTTACTAGAAGAAGAGCCAAAAGATTCAATGGTAATAGCGACACCTTTTAAAGAAAATAAAAAAGCTTTCTACTATAATCAGAAAATTATAGGAATGAAAGCTAGTGGTTATGTTTTATATGATGATAAAAAAATAGAATTTTCTAAGGATGATACTCTAGGATTATTAGACTGGGGTAGAGGTGTATGGACATATAAAAATACATGGTATTGGGGTGCTGGACAAGGTTATGTAAATAATAAACTAGTAGGTTTTAATATTGGTTATGGTTTTGGAGATACAAGTAACGCTACTGAAAATATGATATTTGTTGAAGGTATTTCTCATAAACTTGATGAAGTTACTTTTAATATTCCTAAAAATGAAAAAGGAAAAGATGATTTCTTAAAGCCATGGACATTTACTTCAAATGATAATAGATTTGAAATGGATTTTACTCCTATAATAGACAGAAAAGCTAAAACAGACATAGGAATAATATGTAGCGATCAACACCAAGTATTTGGTAAATTCACTGGCACTATTATTTTAGATGATGGTAGTAAACTAGAAATAAAAGATTTTATAGGTTTCGCAGAAAAAGTATTCAACAAATGGTAAGAGTTACTCCTTATCATTTTTTTTACTCTTTTTATCAATAAAAACTAAAAATGGATATGAAATAAAATTGCCTACTAAATAAACTATTTTCATAATAGTATTACTATACACTTTAGAATTTATATCACTATAGATAAGTATCTGCTCTATTAATATAAATAAGCTTGTAAGTAAAATCATTAAATTAACTATATCAAAAATTCCTTTTAGAATTAAAGGAACATTCCCATTAAAAACAGAAATAGAAGTTATCAAAGTAACAATCATACTAATTATAAAATAACTTGTATAAATACCTGCTATCCTTTTAAATTCTAAGTTTCTTTTTTCTAATATATATAAAATTAATGGAACTATCACAAACACTAAAGATTTAATTAAAACATATAAAAAAGAAGTAAAATTAGTTATATATACATAACTAGTAAGAAAAGAAAATAACATAGAAATTATAGATAAAATCATAATAGACAATTCTAAATCTAATCTTAATATAGTTTTATTCATAATAAATCCTCCTAATAAATCATATTATTAAAAAGAAGAATTATGCTATTTATATACATTTTAAGTAGACCATCTATTTATTATTTTAAGATAGTGTTATAATTCTAAATAGGAGTGTGATATCATGAAAAAGTTTTCTAAATTTATGATGATTATATGCTGTTTATTCTTATTATGTGGATGTAATGTCTATATCTATAATTTCGATAAAGATAATACAAATAATAATGGGAACTCTGAAAATCTAACTGACTCAGGTACAGGAACTACAATAATTGAAAGCAATACTAATTATCAAGGGTTTATAAATTACACAGATAAAGCACCAGATACACATACATCTTGGTCTATAATATATGATAAAGTCATTTCTTCAGTAGTAACAGTTAGAAATATTGCAAACGGTCAAATTTCTGCTACTGGAAGTGGTGTAATCTTTGCAGAAGATAGTATGACCAATGGCTACGCATATCTATTTACTAATGCACATGTAGTTGAAGGATCTAGTGAAATAGAAATATTACTTTATAATGGCATATTAGTAAAAGGTTCTCTTATTGGATATGATAGAAATGAAGATGTAGCTGTAGTAAAAATAGCTAAAAGAAGTGATTATTCAATAGCTACTCTTAGAAGATCTTCTACTTTAAAAATAGGTGAGGAAATATTAACTGTTGGTAGCCCATTAGGAGAAAAATATTCAGAAACTGCTACTTCTGGAATTATATCTAATTTAAATATTGGAATAACTCCAGATAATTCATCTGTTGATTTATACTTAATTCAAATTGATGCTGCACTAAATCCTGGAAATAGTGGTGGTCCTTTATTTGATAATAATGGTAATCTTATTGGTATTAACACCATGAAACTATTAAAGTCAGGAACCACAACTAATGTTGAAAGTTTTAACTATGCTATTCCTATTTCTCATTTTGAACTAGTATCCTCATACTTACTAAAAGGCTCTTTATATTATCGTCCTTTCCTTAGTATCACTATCATTGACATAAGATATTTAAGTACAAGTGATAGAGAAAAATATAGTTTACAAGTAAGTAATGGTTTACTTTTATTGACTATTGATGCAAAAAGTCCACTAAATGGTAAAGCAAATAAAAATCAAGTTATAACTCATATCGAAGGAGTAAAAATAAACAAAGCTACAGATTTTAGTGTAGAACTTTTAAAGCATGCCCCAGATGACACTATTACTCTTACTATTTGTAATACTGACGGAACAAATTCACATAATATAGAAATTACTCTAATTAAAAGATAATTTAGTTAAATATTTGCCTATTAAAATATTATTTTGTTTTAACTCATAATTTATTAAAACAAAATTATCTGTTATTTCAATTTTATTAGCTAAAGTGGTGATTTTAAATATGTAATCACCATTTTTTATTTCTCCAATATCTTCTTTATTAACTCTAAAATTATAATGAGAATCATTACAATATATTTCTACTTTATCTTTTATAACAATGTATTTATACCTTATATTATCTGAGGTAAAATAAATTATTATTTCTTTTTCTTTTTTATAATAACCTCTACCTGATATAACTATAGTTTCACATTTATTATTAATTTCACTAGTAATAACTAATTCACAATCAATTATTTTTTGCACTCAAATCACCATTCCTATTATATCATTAATTGTATATATTTAATATATTTTCCCATACTACTTATAGGTGATAAATATGAAAAAAATAATTAAATTTATAAGTTGCTTTATTTTAATTTTATCTATTTTCACACTATCATTAACCTTTCTAATACCCTCTCCTACTTTAAATAAAACTAATTATATAGAAATATATGATAAAGATAACAATTTAATATATAGTGAATTATATAATAACAAGAGTGACTACATTAACCTAAAAGACTTAAATTCATATACTTATAATGCATTTATTGCAATTGAAGATAAAAATTTTTATAAACATAAAGGTTTTGATATTCTAAGAAACATTAAATCTTTCTTTGTGAATTTATTTTCTTTTTCCATAAAAGAAGGTGCTAGTACAATCACACAACAATATGCTAGAAATACTCTTTTAACAAATAAAAGAACAATTGATAGAAAACTTAAAGAAGCTTTTTATACTATTCAAATTGAAAGAAAATACTCTAAAAATCATATACTAGAAGGCTATCTTAATAGTTTATATTTTGGTCATGGTTTAACAGGAATAGATAGTGCTTCTAAATATTATTTTAATAAATCTCCTTATGAATTAACAATTGCCGAATCCGCTATGTTAGCAGCCATTTGTAATGCTCCTTCGCTATACTCTCCCTCTATTAATATAGATAAAGCAACAAGTAGGCAAAAATATGTTTTATATCTAATGTTAACCCAAAACTATATATCCCAAGAAGAATACAAAAACGCCATAAATGAAACAATTAATTATAATTTTGAAAAAGAAGATTATAATAATTTCTATTATTACAAAGATGCTGTAATAAACAAACTTACTGAATTAAATATTTATACTAAGGAAAACTTACAAAAAGGAATAAAAATATATACTAATATAGATTTTTCTATAACAGATGAAATAAATACTATTTTAAAGAAATATAAAACTAATAATAAAGATGTTCAAACAAGTATTGTAATAATGGAGCCATTTACTAATAAGATAATATATTTAAATGGTGGATTTGATTATAATGAATCAACCTATAATAGAGCTATTAACGCTTCAAGACAAATAGGATCTACAATCAAACCATTAATTTATTCACTTGCTTTAGCTAATGGATTCTCCCCAACTACTCTACTAACAAGTGAAGAAACAACATTTAATATAAAAAATATAGGTGAATATTCTCCTAAAAATCCTAACAATAAATATGCAAATAGTAAAATAGATATGATTCAAGCAATAGCTATGTCAGATAATATATATGCTTTAAAAACATTATTATTACTTGGAAGCAATAAATTAAAAAAATTATTAAAACTGTTTGATATAAATAACGTTGATGCTCTCCCTTCAATTGCATTAGGTACTATCTCAACATCACTATTAAAGTTGACATCAATTTATAATACTTTTGCTTCCCTTGGCACATATTATAAACCATCATTAATAAGAAAAGTAAATGATATAAACAATAATGTCATATATGTTGATAATAAAGTTTCAAAAAATATACTTAATGAAACTAATACTTTAATTTTAAACCAAATGCTCACATCTACATTTGATTCATCATTGTCTTCATATTTAACTACAACAATGTCAAACTATAAGCCTTACAATATATATGCTGCTAAAAGTGGAACAACAAAAAATGATTCCTATGTAGTTGCTTTTAATCCTAATTATACTATAGGTATTTGGGTAGGAAGTGATTCAAACTCTAATTTCTATGACTATTCATTATCAAAACAATTATTTAAAGAAATATCAAATATTTTACATGATAAAAAACAATTATCTTGGTATAACACAAACTATAATACGAAAGCTCTTAGATATGATCCCAATACTCACTCTTTTAATAATAATGGGAAAATATATTATTTTAAGCGATAAAAAAAGAAGCTTTACCGCTTCTTTTAATTTATAACTATATATATTTGTATTAATATAATTTCTTCTTATAGTCAACTATTTTTTGAGTTATGATTAATGCACAGCTAACAATTAATACTACAACTAACACTAATAGAATTAATTCTCCTGCTTTATAATCAAATAATCCAGAATTATTACTGCTATCATCATTCTTATCTTGATCAACAACATCAGTTCCCTTAGTATTTATATCATATTTAACAGTTGTATAATTGCCATTTCCTGTTTCAGCCATAACATACACATATTTATATGAAGTTGAAGGTTTATCAAAAGTTGTCATAACCTTGCTTGCAGGAGTAAATACAGGAACGCCTTTATCAGTAGCACTTTCATATTGCTCCTTGAAGTCAACTTTTGCTGTCATTGCTACTTCTTCATTTGTGAAGAAATAAGAGATTGAAGTAACAACTCCAGTTGAAGTTTCATTATTATCAGAATCCATGAAATTTACAACTACTTCAAATTTATTTGTAGAATTATTGTATGAAACCTTAAGATTAGGTATATTTAATACTTCGTCAGCACTAGGAACAATAATTTTTACTACCTCATCTTTATTTTGATATTTATCTATAAAATGTAAGAAACTACTATAATATTTTAGTTCTACATAGTAAGTTACATCTTTAGCAATACTTGTTCTAGTAGAAAGATCAACATCTACTGTGTATGCTAAGCTATTGAAATCATTAATTGTAAATTTATCTTTTGTATCAGGATAAAATTGTTTATCGCTCCAAGCAGTTGCCTTACCATTAGGATTGATAACTCTATATCTTAAAAAAGTATCATAATCAGTAACAATATTTGATTTTGTATGAATTGTCCAAGAAGGTGAACTAGTAAAATAATATGTATTTTCTCTACTTTCATCTCCAATTGCTACTTTAGTTGAATTAGTAAGATATGCATCCTTTGCTAATGCAGAAACACCGTTAAATAAGAAAAATGCCATTACCATACATGGTAATATAAATAATGCCTTTTTTAAACTTCTTAACATAAAAACACCACCTCATTACTGAAAATAGTATATCACCATATATGTAATAAATCAACTTTTTTTTATTTGCCAACAGCAACATATGAAAAAAAGTAATGAAAAATTATCATTACTTATTCAAATAATCAACATTTATGTTATCTATATCATTATCTGAATTAGAACTAATTTGAACTTTTAGTTTTGTTTCACCAATAACATCCAAAGAAAGTTCTTTTTCAACTTTAACGTTTACACTTCCATCATCATTTAATGAAAGTCCACTACAAGTAGGATATTTAAGACAACTAACATTAAATTCGTTATTACTAGAAATTTCCTCACCATTTTTAACACTTACGTTAAATTCATGAACATAATCAATAGTTTGCTTATGTATACTTGTATCTGTATCATTATTAAAACCATACCAAACATGAAGGTCGTATCTTCCTTTTACTAATGGTTTATTATTTTCAAATGAACTAACATAATAGTGATTTATTATCCAACAACCAAGCACCTTGCTAATAGAGCTATCCGGTTTTATTATAGCCTCTCCAGAATCCACTATTTTCCCTTTTCCAACAACTGCTTTTGTTACTATTTCTCTATACATAAAAAATCAGCTCCTCACTAATAAAATGTATGAGAAGCCAACTATTATTATGCTTTTTTATTTTCTTTTAATAAATCTCTAATTTCTTTTAATAGAGCTATTTCTTCTTCATTTACTACTTTTTCTTCTGCTTTAGGTTCTTCTTTTATAACTTCAACAACTTGTTCTACTTCAGGTTGCTTTTCTTCTTCATGTTTTAATTTTTTGTCTAATTTTTCTAATGCCGAATTTAACTTAGATATAAGTTTAATAACACAAAACATAACAGTTGCAATAATTAAAAAATAGATTATTGATTGAATAAATGAGCCATAATTTATAGTAGGTGCGCCTTCACCTTCACCTAAATATATTTTTAAATCTTCAAGGTTAACATCGCCCATTAACCATCCCATTACTCCACCTATAATATCTTTAACAAAAGAGTTAACAATAGCTGTAAATGCACTACCTACAGCAACTGCTACAGCTAAATCTATAACATTTCCCCTAAAAATAAACTTTTTAAATTCCGATTTTGTTTGTTTTCTTTTTTCTTTTTTCTCTTTTTTCTTTAATATTTTTTCCTCTTTACTCATTTATAAATCCTCCCCATAAAAAAAGTTCGCAGTATAGCAAACTATTTTTATTATATTAAAAATTATATATTATTCAAAGAATTGTTCATTATTTTCTCTAACGCTTAAAGACATATTGAATACACCTTTTTGTAATTCATGGTTATCTTTTATAGCTGATATTAAATCATATGTTAAATATAAATATCTATCTAAATTATGTCCTTTATCTATGTTTAATTGAACTACTTCTCTATTAATAAATCTTAAAACAACTTCTGAATCACAATCTAATGCCACACCAGGAGTTACTATAGAATAAGAAATAACATCTTTAAACATATAAGTAGCGTATTCAACAGATCTACCTGTTACTTGACGATAATCTAGATATAATAATCTAACATTTGTAAATACCATAATATCTCTTATTCCCTTTAATGCAAAAGCTATTCTCTCATTAGGGAATAACAATCTATTAACTATTCTAGGTACTCTACATTCACCCATTAAATCAACTTTCAATGTTGCTAATTCTGAATCATAACTCATTTTTTAATCCTCCTATAAGCCTCTTGCTAAATCTAATAAACTTCTATTTCCTACAAAAAGTAATAAAATACATAAAACAATTATACATCCAAAAACAACTCTCATGCCTAGCTTATATTTCTTACTTTTACTAGCATTTGGATTCTTGTATGGTATCATACATTGGAAAAAAACATATAAAAGAAGCAATATAATAACACACAAATATGGAATACGCATTGAATTTCCTTTTAAGCCAAATATAATATAAAATAATAACGCTAGAGTTAACGCTAAATTACCATACATTTTTAAATGGTTATTCGATGTTACTTTTATAACTCCTAATATTGATTTTATTTTTTTCTTGTCTTTTCTCATTGCTTTAGATTGCTCTGTACCACACATACTACAGAAAGTTTGTCCAGGTTCTATTTCAAATCCACATCTTTGACATCTCATAACACTACCCCCAGTAACTAATATAATTATTGCATAATCTAAATACTTTTTAAAGTATTTTTTTTATTTAAACTCTAAAATGTCACAAATATCGTTTAAAATTAGAGTCAAATTTTCCTTAGATTCATTATATTTTTTAACTAAAATATTATTGTTATATTCTTTTTCTAGCTCATAATATTCATTAACTAAATTTTCATCATGATTCTTACAATTCTTTTTTTTCATAGAATTAAGTTTATTCTTTAACTCTAATAATTGCTCATCACTTTCTACAATATTTTTATATTTTAGATAATCTTTATAAGCATCACTATTTTTAATTAAAGAATTTATTTTTTCTGCTACTTCTTCCATTTTTAAATAGCTTCTCCCTCTAATGTCCATGTTTTAGAAACAGTAATTTTAACATCTACAATCTTGCCAATCATATCTTCATTACCTTTAAAATTAACAAGTTTATTTTCTTCGCTATATCCAGATAATATATTCTTATTTTTCTTAGAATATCCCTCTACTAATACCTTTAATGTTTTACCTACATAAGCATCGTTTCTCTTTTTAGCTGATTCTCCAACTACTTCTACTAAAGCATTAAATCTCTTTTTCTTTTCTTCTTCGGTAACATTGTCTTCCATTTTAGCAGCAGGAGTGCCAACACGTGGAGAATAAATAAAAGTATATGCACTATCATATTCTAATTCTTTTACTGCTTTTAAAGTATTAGCAAATTGCTCCTCACTTTCTCCAGGAAAACCAACAATAATATCTGTAGTAATACTACAATTTTTAACTTTTTCTCTTAATTCATTATATAGTTTTTTATATTCTTCATATGTGTATCTTCTACCCATCTTTCTAAGAACTTCATCATCACCTGATTGAATAGGTAAATGAATATAAGGCATAATATTATCATAACTTGCAATCGCATCAACCATCTCACTAGTAAAATTCCATGGATGACTAGTCACAAATCTAATTCTTTCTATTCCCGTTTTACTAACTTCTCTAAGTAAAGTAGCAAAATCATATCCCTTATCTAAATCTTTACCATAAGCATTAACATTTTGACCTAGTAAAGTAATTTCTTTAAACCCTTTTTCTTTTAAATCTTTTACTTCACTTAAAATATCTTCCATTAATCTGCTTCTCTCTTTACCTCTAGTATAAGGAACTATACAATAAGTACAAAACTTATCACATCCATACATTATATTAACCCATGCTTTAAGATTGTTTCCTCTAACTACAGGTAAGTTTTCATGTATTTCACTTTTATCAGAGAATACTTCTACAACTCTTTCTTTATTAAGTAAAGCATCTTTTAAAAGTAAAGGAAGTCTATTAATATTGTGCGTACCAAAAACTAAATCAACTTGTGGATATGATTTTAAAATTTTATCTACTATATGCTCTTGTTGTGCCATGCATCCACAAACACCAAATATTACATCTGGATTAGTTGTCTTTAATTTTTTTAAAGCTCCTATTTCTCCAAATACTTTTTCTTCAGCATTTTCTCTAACTGCACATGTATTAAGTAAAATAACATCTGCTTTTTCTGGTTCATCTGCTTTTGTATAGCCTAAGAATTCTAAAATACCAGAAATAACTTCTCCATCTGCTTCATTTCCTTGACATCCATAAGTACGAACAAAATATGATTTGTTTTTTCCTATATTTTTCATTTCATTAGGTACTTCTAAACCACCTTTATCTATAATAATTTCTTTTTTTCTTTGAGCAGCCTCTTTTAAAGATGGCTTTCTAAAATATTCACTATAATCCTTTTTCATAATTCACATCCTAATCTACATTTTCTAATAATTTATTTTCGTTCTTTTTAAACCATAAAATAATAATAACTAGTACTATACCAAATAATACACTAATAATCAAAGATAAAATTTGAATATTTAACTTAAAATTAGTTTTATAAGAAACATAAGCACATATTCCTAATATTCCACTAACAGCTGCTGTTATAAGCATTGATAAAAATCCATTAAAGTTTTGTTTAACTGCTGCACTCTCTTCGCTCCATTTTAATTTAGGCTTTTTCAAATCTAGTAATATATTAAAATAATTTAATAATAAATCTATAATTACTAAAGGAATAAACACGCTTATAACATATAATACAGGAATCTTAAGCATGATTGAAATAACAATGCCGATTAATAGTATTCCTACAATATCAATAATACTAGCAAATATAACCTTAGCATTAATTTGCTTAAAATAACTAACAGGTATAACCTTCATAAACCAAGCATTACTACCTTCTCTTGATATGGCTGTTGATGCTGCTAATGATGAGCTAGTAAAGAAAACACAAACTAACAACACTATAAAATAAGCAATAGGGCTATTTAAATAACTATTAAATGATAAACTTGCTAATACACTTGTATCACCATTACTTCCTGTTATTACCCCCATTAACCCTGATCCAATAACAATGATAGGAACAATAAGTGCTGTAAAAACTATATTTAGCATAAAGACTGGTGTTCTTTTTACAACTAACCATTCTTTTTTCATTAACATAGAAAAAGCACTATAATTTTTTTTCTTATTTATTACATTTTCTATATCTTCTTTTTTCTTTTTGCTTCCATTTGTTGAAGTTATTGTTTTTAAATATAACTTATCTCCAAAGAAATAGATAACTAAAATAGCAATTACATTAAAACATAAAAATGCAATAATAGAAAACAAACCATTAATACTATTAAAATTAATTAATGCACTAGATGCGCTATTATAAAATGGGAATATCCATTTAAAATAAGGCATAAGATTATTTTCTAAATCAGCAAAAGTATTACCCATTTGCGATGGGTCTATATTAATAACATTTTGAACTATATAGTTATAACTAAATGTAAATACGAGTATTAATCCCATAGAAATATACATAAACAAGTCTTTATTTTTAAACATTCCTGTGAATCTAGTTAAAAATAGTATTACTAGAGTTACAATAGCAGATGGTATAACTGGTAATAAAATAAAAATTATTAAAGTATATAAATAATATAAAAAGTTAGCATTTATTCCTACTCCTACTCCAATTAAAGCAGGTAGTATAAACAAAAATAAAATATAATAATCAGTTATTAATGAAACAATAAATTTACTAAGCATAATATCTCTTGCTTTAAGAGGCATAGGAAGTAAATACTCACTATTCTTACTTAAGTAGAACACACTAACAACAGAGAATATAGAAAATACTATTGTAGTTACCCCAGCAAGAGGAAGAATTAAAGAAATAATAATATTACTAATAGGAACTGATTTTAAAATGTTATTTAACCCTATAACAATAGGAACCCCAAGACTTCCAATAACAAAGATAACTAATAAGCCAATTAATCCCCAAGTAACATATTTATTGCTTTTCTTTTTCTTACTTGAATCACCACTAGATGCAAATAAATCAGTCTTTAATAAAACTTTAGTTAAACTCCAAAACTTACTCATTGTCAACTAACTCCAAGAACATTTGCTCTAATGACTCATCTTCTCCAACTTTACTCTTCATTTCCTCAATAGTTCCATCAAAAACGAGCTTACCTTTAGCAATAATAGCAACTTTATCACAGACTTTTTCTGCTACTTCTAATACATGAGTAGAAAATAAAACAACATTACCATTTTTAGCATGATCTTTCATCATTTCTTTTAAAGTGAAAGAAGATTTAGGATCAAGTCCAGTTAAAGGCTCATCTAATATCCATACTTTTGGTTCATGAATTAAAGCACCAATAATAGCAATTTTTTGTCTCATACCATGAGAATAACTTTCAATTTTATTATTTAAAACAGTATCCATCTCAAACATTTTAGAATATTTAAGTATATTTTCATTTAGTTTATTTTTACTAACTGAATAAACAGATCCAACAAAATTAAGATATTCAATTCCTTTTAATTTCAAAAACAAATCAGGATTATCACTTACAAATCCAAATTGTTCTTTAGCTATAGTTGGTTCCTTGCTAATATCTATATCATTAATAATTATTTCTCCCTCATCTGGATTTAGTATTCCTGTAATCATTTTTAAAGTAGTAGTTTTACCAGCACCATTAGGGCCTAAAAATCCATAAACATACCCTTCTTCTATTTTCAAATTAAGTTTATCAACAGCTTTAAAATCTCTTCCAAAAACTTTAGTTACATTTTTTATTTCTATCATATTTTTCACCTAATTTAATTATAAAACAAATACTAATTATTTATTAACAATTTCTATTTTTTTCCTAACAAAAAACATTAATGATCCTGCAATAACATTATAAATAGAGCTAATTATTGAAGCAAAATAACAACAATATGCCAAAAGCATAGTAGGCCCTATCGTGTAATAATAAGCAGTAACAGATACATGAGCAACAAACGATGATAATAAAGTTATAAAAATTATTTTATTATACATTTTATTTTGACAAGTAAAAAGTAAAGCAATTCCAAACAAATTACTTAAGTAAAAATATCTATCTAACATTTTAGGCATTAACAAAACAATATAAAAAGTCATCAAAAAAGATAAATTAACAACCTGTAAATTACTAAGTGTCTTCTTCTTTATAAATATGATTAAAATATAACACATCACACCTATTGTTAATGTAATCAAACTAATCATAATAATAACCTTAATAACAGGCATCTCATTAAATATATAAAATAAATAAGCTAAATTAGGACAACCAGAAGACAATTTATTGTAAGTAACACTTTGTCTAAAATAAGTTAAAAAAGCCCATTCAAATGATCCTCCAAAAATCATGGCAATTCCACTTAAACTAGCATACCCCAGAATTGCTAGCCACATATCTTTCCATTTCAAAAATCTATTGCCAAATTCGTTCTTAGTTAATAAAAAAACTAACGCTACAGGAAACAAAATAATTGCTTGTAATTTAAATGACAAACTAATACCAAAAAATAAAAAACTGCTCTTAGATTTGCCTTTAATTGCACTATAAATTGCCATTAATCCAAAAAAAGTATAAATAGAATCACATTGAGCCCACACTGAACTATTAATTAAAAAAATTGGAATAAACAAAATACATGCAAAAATCATAATATTAAAATCAGTTTTATTAATACTAGCAATAAGTTTAGTTAAAACAAACGCTGACATAATTTCAAAAGTAAAAGATAAAGTTTTAATTAAATATAAATCATTAAAAGGAATTCTTGAAAATAATATTAAAAAATAATTATATGGTGGGGAATAATTAGAAACATTACTAGTAAAACATGATTTTAATGACATATTTCTATATGCACTAACCCATCTTTGCAAAAAGTTTGCATAATCACCTGACACCACATCTGCATTCAAAAATCTAAACAAAATATTTATAAATATAACAACAGCAAAAAAGCAAAAATATTTATTGATTCTCTTCTTATTGTTAAAAAAGCCTAATGTTAAAATTATCCCAAAAATTATTAAATTTATTACTATTAAAAAAATAAAATTTTTAACATCACTATAATTAACAAAAGCTTTTAATGGAGCTATTAAAAATATCATTAAGCTTGGTATGCAAAAAAGTATAAAACAATAGCAGATGTTTTTTAATAATTTATCTGTTTTGCCCATTAATAACCCTCCAATTAATACAACAATTAAATTATATCATAAAAAATATTTTTTATGTTGTTTGTAATACACAAAAAATGTGTTACTCTATTTACGAGGTGTAATAAAAATATGGAAATAAAATATTCAATTGTAGTACCAGTATTTAATGAGGAACAATCTATCCCTTTATTCTATGAAAGAATAATACCTGTAATGGAGAAAACAAAAGAAACCTATGAAATAATATTTGTAAATGATGGAAGTAAAGACAATACATATAATATTCTTATGGATTTAGCAAGCAAAGACAAAAGAATAAAAGTAATAGACTTTTCTAGAAACTTTGGCCAACAAGCGGCCTTATTATGTGGTTTTAAAGAAAGTAAAGGACAAGCTGTCGTAGATATTGATGTCGACTTACAAGACAAGCCAGAAGCCATTTTAGATATGATTGAAAAGTGGAAAGAAGGATATGAAGTTGTACATGGCCGTAGAACAATAAGAGAAGGAGAAACCTTTTTTAAAAAGTTTACTTCTAGCGCTTACATGAAGTTTATGACTAAAATTACAGGTTTGCAAATACCTGCTAAAGTTGGAGATTTTAAATTATTCGACCGTAAAGTAATAAACACTATTTGTTCAATGCCTGAACATAATAGATTTTTAAGAGGAATAACAAGTTGGGTTGGTTATAAACAAACTTACGTTGAATTTGATAGAGATAAAAGAGTTGCAGGTGAAACTAAATACACTGTAAAGAAATTAGTAAAGTTAGCTAAAGATGGAATAATTGCAAATAGTGATTATCCTTTAACTCTTCCTTTAAAACACGGTTTAATGCTAGGTGCACTATCTCTTGTTTGTTTCTTGACATTCATTATCTTAGCTTGTTTTAAAATATTCCTACCATTAACTGCTTGGTTGTTCCCAAGCATCACTATAATTGCTTCACTAATGATGGTGCATACTGGGTTAACAAATTTATATGTTTCTAGAATGTATGATGAAGTAAAAGGAAGACCTAATTATATAGTGAGAGAAAAAATAAATTTATAAAATAAAAAACCTCAATCGAGGTTTTTATTTTGCTCTTTACTTATTTTTTCTTCTTTATTATCTTTTTTACTTTTAACTATAGCTTTAACTATATAGAAAGTAATTAGAACAACAAAAAAAGCAAGAAAAACATAAAATATAACTAATGCTTTATCGCCTAATGTTTTACTAACAAGCATCATAATGCATGCCGCTACCATTGCACCTGCAGAAACGGCAGTAAAACTACTCAAAAATCCCATTTGCAAAAATACTGCTACTGCGCTACCAGTCCAAACACCAGTTAAAGGTAAAGGAATAGCCACAAAAGTCATAACGCCTAACCATTTCTTAAACTTTTTATTTTTGTTATGTTCTGCTTCATTCTCTATCTTATCACTTTGCTTTTTAAACTTTTCTTCAAAAGACATTACTAGTTTTTTAAAGAATTTAGTTTTCTTTAGTAAATTAAAAATAGGTATAAGCAAAAGAATAATAATAACAGCAGATATAACAGATCCTATAACACTATACAAAGCACTTTCCCAAATAGAAAGAGCCTTTTCTCCCCATATTTCCTTGCTACTTCCAAATGGTATAGCTCCTCTAAGTTCAATAATAGGAATCATAGCTATAAATATAGTTGCTAGTATTGGATTATTTCCAAATATTTTTAAAACTATTTTTTGTATTGCCCCACTCACTTCAATCCACCATACCTTCTATTTCTAGATTGAAATTCAATTAAAATCTTTTCTAAATTTTTCTTATCGAAATCTGGCCAATAAGTACCAGTAAATATTAACTCACTATATGCAAGTTGCCATAAAAGAAAATTAGATAACCTTACTTCACCACTAGTTCTAACCATTAGATCAATTGGAGGTAAATCTTTAGTCATTAAATAACTATCAATAAGTTTTTCGTTAATATCGTCTACTTTAATTTTGTTTGTAACACAATCATTAGCTATATTTTTAACCATTTCTGTAATTTCGCTTCTACCACCATAGTTAAAAGCAAAATTTAATGTTATACCATCATTATTTTTTGTTTCTTCCATTGTTTCATAAATAAGCTTTCTAAAATCTTCATCTAATTCATCTATTTTACCAATAAAGTAAACTCTAACATTATTTTTCATAAAGTCTTCTTTACCTTCTATTAAAAGTTTTTTAACTAGATTAAATATGTAATCAACTTCTTCTTTAGGTCTTTTCCAATTTTCAGTAGAAAAAGTATATACTGTAACAACTTTTATTCCAAACTCCTTAGCATTTCTAGCTAAATCTTGCACTCTTTTTGCGCCTTCTTCATGTCCTGCAGTTCTAACTAGCCCTCTTTTTTTAGCCCATCTTCCATTACCATCCATAATAAAAGCCACATGTTTAGGAACTCTAGCCATATCCACACTTTTCCTTTTAAATATGCTCATTACTTACTTCCTTCTTTCTTTTCACATATATGTTTATCCCAAGATACATACAATACATAAGTATACCAATTGAACTAATAATAAAACCACTCTTTATCCCTACAGGTTTAAACTTTATTGTAACATCAATATCTTTTATCTCGTTCTTTACTATTATACCAACAAATCCACCATTTACCCTAACCACTTCATAATTAGAATCATAAACTTTCCATTCATCACTATATGTTATAGGTAAAACAATAACTTGATCATTAGCATTTTCACTTTCCTTGTGGTATTTTATATTAATTGCTGATTTATTATAACTTAAACTCTTATTGCTTGCTAGTAATTTATCATTTTTGTTAATATATCCTTCCAAATCATTAGCTTTGTAGTATAAAGTCCACTCATCTTTTCCTATATAAGGGGTTGTTTGAATAAACATTGCAACGGGTTTAAAATCTTTAAAGTAACAAGATCCATAAGGGCAAACTAATGTGTTATTATTTTCATCTACAAAAGTTACATCTTTTCCCTTATAAAAATTTATATAATAACTAACATATTTATCTACAAGATTTTCATTTAATTTTATATAAGTATAATCAGTATTATTTTCCTCCTTAATAATAACGAATTTATAATTTTCGCTAATCTCACCACTAGTTTCGAAAATAATGTTCTTAAGAGAGTCACTAAATTCACATGTATAATAACTTCCTTTATTAAAACATTTATTAATCTCGCCATCATTTATTTTTATACTTTTTATATTATTGTAGTTTTCTGCCTTTATATATACATAACCAGAAAAGCTTATATTTTCATTTTCTAAATTGCTTACATAGTAATTTCCTTCTTTTACTAAATTAAGATCTTGCATAATTTCAATCTTATTAGCACTATTATTATAATTAAAATCAATTTTATTTAAATTATAATTTTTATCATTCAAAATAACCGCGTCAAACAATTTTTCTTCTAAATCTAATATATTTAAATTATTTATGTCATAAACTTCATTTTCATCATAATAATTTTCATATACATAAAAAGAATTATAATTTTTGTTTTCGTATATTATCATTTCACTATTTTCATACTTTTTTACTAAAAATTCCAAATTATAATCAATCAATCTTTCTTCACTTTTTGGCATAACAATATACCTATAATCTAAAATTCTAGAAAAATTAAAATCATATCTACTACCTATAAAAGTTGTAGTTAATGACCCTTTATCATCATATAAATATTCAAATTCTTTTATATATTTTGAAATAAAAGAGTGAAAAATTGTTTCATTAGTCAAAACATTTTGTCTCCTATTTAAATTATGATAAGCTCTATTAGAAACAAATACTCTGTTTAAATCATCAATTTCTACATGATTTTTTATATTATTTATTTCTTTATAATAATTATTATTGTTAATATTAGATGTACTCCATGGAGTAGACAAATTTAAAATTATAGCTACTACCATTTCTATGATTGCAGAGCTAAACAATAATTCTTTCTGTTTACTAATTAAAAATACTATAAATACTATAACAAACACAAAAGCTATTGCCGTTTTAACAATTAATGAAAGATATGAAATTTTATTTTCAATTCTGTATTGAATAACAAAACATATTATAAACACTAAATAAATTGCTATTAAGCCAATAAATATGCACATATTTTTTTTATTTAATGAAAGATTGAATTCTTTTTGACTAATAACATGCCCTATAAAAAATAACAATACTATTTGAGAATAAGACAACCATCTAGTATAAGCAACTCCAACTCCAGAAAATATCATTGAAAATATTGGAAATATGGCCATCACTAGTATAGAAACTAATACCAATTTGTAAATTTTGCTTGTTCTATCTTTTAAATAAAATAGCATAAGTAAAATATACATTCCTAAAATTCCAACATAAAAGCTGTACTGCGAATTAGCGTATGTTCCAGTATACATCATTCCAGTCTTTAAATTATCTACACCTGATTCATATACAAACATTTTATATATCATTTTAAAATAAACATTTATTTCATAAAACCAATCAAATTTCACAACATTTCTACTAGTATAATTAATTATATATAAAACACTTGGAAGTAATATAAACATCCCCATAACAACAGACAATACAATATGACATCCAAACATAAATGAATCCTTTATAAGCTTTTTTATATTTATATAATTATCTCTAATAGATATTACTATATAATCAAATAACATAAATATAAACAAAGTATATGCATTATAAAAATTATATAAAATAAGAGCAAATCCATATAAAGGAAGAATCCATTTTTTACCATCTATATAATACTTAACTACAAGTAAAGAAACAGGCAAATAAAACATTAAAGAAAAATAAGTAGGATATGTAGAAAAAACCCATGCTCCTCCTGTTGCGAAATACATAAAAGATAAAATCAATACTATTACATTACTATATTTGCATTTTTGTAAAAAGAACGCAAACGCAGTCACACCTAATACTACTTTTAATAATTCAACACAAGAAAATGCTATGCTTCCATCCATTATAAAACTAAACAAAAATGTAAGTATAGAAAAAATATCTATAGGAACATAATAGGCATCTGCAAAAACAGATGAACCTGTTCCATTAGTAAAGTTAAACCATCCAAATTTACCATGTTTTATATTTTCTATATATTGTAATAATATTGGCGAGTACTGTACAACATCATCTGAATTACTATTAAAATAAGTTCCTCTACATAACAAAATAATTTGATAAATAGTTAAAATTAATAAACCACTAAAAAATACTAATAGTACAGTATTTTTATTGTTATTTAATATTTTTTCTTTAAACCATTTCTTCATTATATAACCTCACATTTAAATTATATAATTATAGATAAGTTAAATCAATTAAACTAAAAAAAAAGAGTCAATGACTCTATTTTTTATTGAAATTTAACAACTAATTTAATTGCTGTTTTTATTTGATTATCAATGGTTACTTCCCAAAATGATGGTATAACAACAATTTCTTTACCACTAGGTGCCACAAACCCTCTTGCTATAGCAACCGCTTTAATAGCTTGATTTAAAGCACCTGCTCCTATTGAATGTATTTCAACATTTTCTTTTTCTTTTAAAATATTTACTAAGGCACCTGCCACTAAATTTGGATTAGATTTTGTAGATACTTTTAATATTTCTGTCATTGTTATTTCCTCCTTAATTTAATATATTTTAACTTTAAATATATTATGATAATAATTTTAAATTAAGGTTTGATATATATTCTTTCTATACTATTACTTTTTCCTGTTTTTTCATCAATATCTATAACAACAGCATTTAACTCTCCTTCACTTTCACTAGGATTATGTTTTCTAAAATCATGATCCTTAGAAAAAGCTATTGCATTATCAATTTCTATTCCTAGCACACTCTCATATGCTCCACAAAAGCCAACATCGCTAATATAAGCAGTCCCCTTTGGTAATACTCTATTATCAGCCGTTTGAACATGTGTATGTGTACCTAAAAGTGCACTAACCTTACCATCAAGATAATACGCTAAACTTTTCTTTTCCCCATTTGCTTCTGCATGAAAATCTACAATATGTATTATTTCATCTTCCTCGCAAAGGAGATCATCCATAACCTCAAAAGGATTAAGTGCTTCAAATTCTCTAATAAATAATCTTCCTATTAGATTAGTTATTCTAACTTTTCCTTTTTTAGTATCAATAACAATGCTACCAACACCCTCAACTACTCCCTCAATATTAAGAGGCCTAGCAATATTATTAACTTTATCAATCCATTTAAGAATATCGTTATTTTTCAAAAAATGGTTACCCATTGTAAAAGCATCTATTCCTAAACTCATTAGTTCATCATAAATAGCTTTAGTCATACCTTTACCATGCGCAGAATTTTCTCCATTAGCTATAGTTAAATCTATATCATATTTTTTCTTTAACTCGCTTAAATGTTTTCTTACAACATTACGGCCACTTTTACTATATATATCTCCTAAAAATAATACTTTCATTATTACTTAGCAACCTCATTAGCTCTAGTTTCTCTAATTACAGTTACTTTTATTTGTCCAGGATATGTTAATTCATTTTCAATTTTATCTTTTAATTCTTTAGCTAATCTAAACGCTTGTAAATCATCTACTTTTTCAGGTATTACCATAACTCTAACTTCTCTACCAGCTTGAATTGCATAAGCTTCTTTAACACCCTCAAAACTATGAGATAATTCTTCTAGTTTTTCAACACGTTTAATATAGTTTTCTAATGTTTCGCTTCTTGCACCAGGTCTAGCAGCACTTAAAGTATCAGCAGCACTAACTAAGTGAGAATATACATTAGTTGCTTCAACATCACCATGGTGTGATTCAATAGCATTAATAACTATTGGATTTTCATTATATTTTTTAGCAAGTCTTGCACCTAACTCAACGTGACTTCCTTCAACTTCAAAATCTAATGCTTTACCTATATCGTGTAGTAAGCCTGCTCTTCTAGCAAGATTTTGATCAAGACCTAATTCTGCAGCCATAATACCAGTAAGATAAGCAACTTCCATTGAATGTTGTAATACATTTTGCCCATAACTAGTACGATATTTTAACTTACCTAAAGTTTGAATCATTTCTGTACTCATTCTAGCTATACCTAATTCAAAAATAGCATCTTCTCCAGCTTTCATAATAGATTCGTTAACTTCTTCTTTGGCTTTTTCTACAACTTCTTCTATTCTTCCTGGTTGGATTCTTCCATCTTTAATTAAATTTTCAAGAGCAATTCTTGCAGTTTCTCTTCTAATTGGATCAAAACAAGAAACGCTAATAACTTCTGGAGTATCATCAATAATTAAATCAACACCAGTTAATTGTTCAATTGTTCTAATATTTCTACCTTCTCTACCTATAATTCTACCTTTTAATTCATCATTAGGTAAACTTACAGTACTAACAGTTTTCTCTCCTGCAACTTCTTGAGAAAATTTTTCGATAGCTATACTTAAGATTTGTTTAGCTGTATCATTTGCCTTAAGTTTAGCCTCCTCTTCTTTATTTTTAATATATAAAGTTGTCTCATTCTTTGTTTTTTCTTCAACTATTTTAAATAATTCTTTTTTTGCTTCACTAACTGTTAAACTAGCAACTCTTTCAAGTTCTTTAGTAACAGACTCATTTTTCATATTAATTTCATATTCTCTACTATTTAATTGTTCGGTTTTTTCATTTAATTGTTTTAATTTGTTTTCTAGATTTTCTTCTTTAACTAAAAGTGCATTATCTCTACGATTAATGTTATCTTCTCTAACATCAAGTTTGTTTTCTGCTTCGACAATTTCAACTTTCATTTCTTTAATTTCTTTTTCAGCATTTTGCTTCATTTCATAAGTTAAAGCTTTAGCCTCAACTTCAGCATTATGCTTAATATTATTTGCCTTTTCCTCTGCTTCTTTAATAATATTATTAACTTTTGAATCTATGTTTTTAAGACCAAATAATGGCTTAAATCTCATTAAAACAATGCCACCAGCTGCACCAACAACTAAACCAAGTAGGATCCAAACAATCTCCATTTATTTTTCCCCCATTCATTTAGTGATTATTTATTAAACGTATATTTCTATACAAATTTATTTTAATATATTTTACCCACTTTTAACAATAATTCACCTATCATTATTTTCTTATTATTTTATTTTCTTTAACTTCATGAGGACTATAACAAAACTTTTCGAATTCTTTTTCAACTTCATAAGCTAACAATTTTTCATCATGATCAATCACTTTAATTCCATCACTCATATAATTTTTAATTATTTTATTTTTATTTTTTATATAGTAATCTTCAATTAGAGAATAAAATCTTGTATACAAACTATTAGATTTATAAACTGGTTCTTTATTTGAAAGAACATTTATTTTATACTTTCTTAAAATATCACCCATATCATTAGCCATATAATCAATCAAAGTCTCATTATACCCTTCAATATTTTTATAATCATCTAAAATACAATGGAGTAATAAATGAACAAATGCTATATTATTTGCTTTTTTATTAAAGAAGTTTAAGGGAAAAGCAATTATATTTTTTTCTCCATTTTTAATACATATAGGTTCTTCTCCAACATACACTTCTTCATTTTCAAAAGAGACAACACCATTTTCTCTAACCAAAACAAAATCTATATCATTCAATCTTTTATTAACTATTTCAAAATACTGTTTTCCCAAATACTCACTAATAGCAATTTCAATTTTATATAGTTGTTTACTTATATTATTCAAAATATATTCATTCATCATATATTCTCATCTCCTGTGATTTCTTCTATAACTTTTAAAAACTCATCCCAATTTGAAGGAAATCTATTTTGTATTTTATATTTCCTTTTCTTGTGATTAATGTCCACAGTAATATGAAATTTTTCTCCATCGATTTTTCTATTACCAATATACTCCTCTTTCCAATCAAACATAATTTTCCTTAATTCATTTTGTACATTATTAACTAAATTCAAATCTTTACTTAACATCTTTTCATAGCAAGAATTACCATCAATTAAAGAAATACCATTATCTCTAATAACTATAGTTTTCTCTTTTTTTGAATAATCTTTTATATTATTTATTAAAATCTCCATAAACTACTCCTCATCATAAGATAAAATCTTATTTTTAACATCTATAAACTCATCCCAATTTTCAGGAAATTTATTTTGTATTTTATATTTTTTCTTTTTATGATTAACATCAAATTCAATTAAATACTTTTCACCATCATATACTCTTTCACCAATATATTCTTGCTTCCACTTAAAAACTGTTTTAAATAATGATTCATAAATATCATCAACAACATTAGTATCATCTAATATCATTTTTTCGTATCTACCATCATCATAATATATTTTACCATCTTTCAAAGTTATAATTTCCATCATATTTTTAAAAGGTTTTATACACTCAATAACACATTTCATAACTATCACCAAAAAGTAAAAAAGAGCTATTTATTTAGCCCTAATTTTTCTCTAACTTTTGTTTCAATTTCTTGTAAAACGTTAGGATTATCTACAAGATATTTTTTAGCAGCTTCTCTACCTTGAGCAATTCTTTCACCATTATAATCATACCAAGAACCACTCTTTTTAACTATCTCTGAATTAACTGCTAAATCTAGTATTTCTCCCTCTTTACAAATACCTTGTCCATATATTAAATCAACACTTGCTGTTTTAAATGGCGCTGCAACTTTATTTTTTACTACCTTAATATTTACAACATTACCAACTATTTCATTCCCATTTTTAATTGGATCACTCTTACGAACATCTAATCTTATTGTAGAATAAAACTTAAGTGCTCTACCACCAGGTGTTGTTTCAGGATTACCAAACATTATCCCTACTTTTTCTCTTAATTGGTTAATGAAAATAATAGTGCACTCACTCTTATTTAATAAACCTGTTATTTTTCTTAATGCTTTTGACATAAGTCTAGCTTGTGCTCCTACTTGTGCATCTGACATTTCGCCATCTAATTCTGCTTGAGGAACAAGTGCTGCAACAGAGTCAACAACAATTAAACCAACTGATTGTGATTTTATTAATATCTCCACAATTTCCATTGCTTGTTCACCAGAATCAGGTTGAGATAAAATTAACTCATCTATATTAACTCCTAATCTTTTAGCATATTCAGGATCAATAGCGTGTTCAGCATCTATAAACGCTGCTCTTTCTCCCTTCTTTTGAGCTGAAGCAATTGCGTGTAAAGCAACTGTTGTTTTACCACTAGATTCAGGCCCATATATTTCAATAACTCTTCCCTTAGGATATCCACCTATTCCTAAAGCAGCATCTAATAGTAAAGATCCAGAAGATATAGTATCAATATTAACAGATACTCTATCTCCCAGTTTCATAATAGCTCCTTGCCCATATTGCTTTTTAATTAATTTTAACGCTTCTTCTAAAGCATCTTCTTTTTTTACAGTTTCCATAAAAAACTCCTCCCTTTATATAATCTATACAACGATACCTTGCAAAATTATTGTAAAACATCTTCTAAAAGAACTTTTTTATTTTTCCAAAAGTAATCAAATCCTGAAATTAGTGACACTGCGGCAGCAACATAAGTAATATAAGCTACCCAATTTATACCAGGTAATGCAAGAACAATAATTAAAGAAATCATTTGTGTTATTGTTTTAAGTTTTCCTAGCTTTGAAGCTGCTATTACAGTTCCTCTTTCAACCATAATTAATCTAATTACATCAACAATTATATCTCTTCCAACCATAATAACTGTAACTAACCAATGTATTCTTCCAAGTCCAGTTAAAATTATAAATAAAGAATTGACTAATAATTTATCTGCAATTGGATCCATAAATTTTCCAAATGTAGTAACAAGATTATATTTTCTTGCGATATGACCATCTAAAAAATCACTAACAGAGCCTAAAATAAATAAAACTAATATGCTTACATTTCTATAATCATATTCTAATTTCCAAAAGCCAAAAGTAGGACCTTGTGGTAATAGTGCTAAAACAATAATTGCAATTACAGTTATCATTCTAAAAATAGTAATTTTATTTGGTAAATTCATCTTTTTTTTCATTTTCTTATCCATCCTTTTATCACAATATTTATTATAACTTTTAAACGAAAAATATAAAAGAAAAAACATCTTAAAATCACTTATAAAACCTTAATAAAACCAATATTATTGAAATAAATTAAAAAAAGTAATACACTTTTAAATACTGAGGTGTATTAACATGATTAATTTACTAAAAAAATTTGAAGAAAAAAATCCTAAATTATATGAAATATTTAAATTTTTAATAGTTGGTGGCTTAGCTACTATTATAGATATGCTAACTATGGCTTTAATACTATACATATTTAATCCTTCTTTATACAATCACAATTTTATAAACACAATTATAGGAAAAGCTGAGCCAACTAGTATTGCTACTATTATAGGAACAGGTACAGGATTTATAATGGGTTTAATATTTAATTATATATTCTCTATCATATTTGTTTTTAATAAATCTAACACCGATTTTGCTAAAACAAAAAAAGGCTTTTTAGCCTTTTCTCTTTTATCATTAGTAGGTTTCATTATTCACACTCTAGGCATGGCTCTAGGCTATGGTGTATTACACATTAATGAATGGATTATAAAAATTATTTTAACTTTCGTAGTCCTTATTTTCAATTATATTTCAAGAAAGAAATTAATTTTCAAAAACTAACTTAATTTCTTCTGCTTTTTCTTTTCAATTATTATAAAAGTAGTAATAATTGCTACAGCTACTACAATAATCCCTGCAAGTACAAAATAAGTTGATTTAGACAATCCTCTACTTTTAACAACAATAGTTCTAGTAACTCTTGTAGATTCATTACCACTACTATCTACTGCCCATATACTTACAACATATGATCCAGGAGTATTAACATCTAATTCTGGTTCTATTGAATATTTAATTTTTAAATTAGTATCATAGTTATCAATAGCAGTTACCCAATTTTCAATATCTTCTAATTTTGAGCCCGCTTTCATAACATAATCTTTGTCTGTTTTTAATTTTATAGTAGGTGCAATTTCATCTACAACATTAACAGTATAACTTAAAGGATAACTACCAACCCCAGAACTAACAAATGTTCTTGTTATTGTATATATTCCTACTTTTGATGTATCTATTCTTTCTACACTTACTCCATTAAATAATATTTTAACGCTTTCAGTAATATTTTCATTTTGTATTACACTATTTAAACTATTGACATATCCAAAATCATAATCAACAAAACTTTCATTAACTCCCACTTTAATAGTATCAATAAATCCTTCAACAATATATTTATTAGTATTATCTTTCATAAGGACACGTATTTTTCTAGTTTGATCATATTTTCCCATAATCTTATATGTATAAACAATAAATGTTTCTATATCACAATTATTGCCACTAATTGCACATTTAGCATATTCTTCTTTATTAACCAACTTAGCATATATTTCTAATAATGTAGGGAAAGATAAACTACCTGTAACATTATCATTTAATACAATTTTTTCATCACCAACATTTAATACAAAAGAAATATTTTTTTCTGTAATACCCATAGAATTAAGGTCTAATAATTCTCCTAATTTATTTAATAACAATTCACTAAAGTAAATCTTTTTAGTCTCATCATATGTAGTATTATAAGCATCAGTTGTAAATTCATAACCTTTCTTTGAAAAATCAACTTGAGTAAAAGTATACCCATCAATTGAAACATCATCTTTAACTGGATAATAATTTAAATTAGCTAAATAAACTTCTCCATTACCATATTCATCTTCAATATAAACAATTATATCAAAGTTAAATGGAAACCCACTAAATGAAGCACATTTAAACATTGTTTCTTCTAAAGTACATTCTTTGATTTCTTCATCATCTTGAGAAACATTTTTAATAAAATATGAAACTTTTTTAATTTTTAAACTTTCTTCATTAGCTATAGAAAAAGAAGAACCGTTTGCAATATCATTATAAACAATTGGATTCACACCATCTTCATAGATAACATTGTCTACTACATACTCATTAGGATTATAAAAGATTTCAACAGTTTCATTATTAGCTTTATCAACTGCTTTAACAAATATTGCTAATGCAACTTCATTAAATTTTTCTTCATCTGTAGCACCTATTATTTTGCTTATTATATATTCACCATTTTCATTATAAGCATCTTCAATTTTTATTGCTTTAGTATCATCAAATAAATCAGCACATACATCTTTAACAACGTTATCGCACGCTTTAATATAATAATAAACTTTAGAAAGATATTTTTCATTAACAGTAAATTTAATATTTTGTTTTGAACTTATCTTTTTATTTTCTTCAGTTTTATTAAGTACAATTTCAGGAGCTTTTTCATCTTTTATAGCTTTAAAGTCATATGAAAGATCAACAGGAATTTCTACCCCATTATATATTGCATAAAATGAGCTTTTTCCTTTTACACGCAAAAGCAAACTAATTTCATTTTGATCATCTTTTGTAACAACATGATTAAAAGTAAAGCTAGTTGTTTCTTTAGTACTATTAGCAAGAGCATAAACATTACTATTTCCAACAAAAACATATTCTAAATCTTTATATTGTATTGGAATATTTACTTTAACAACAAATTGAATAGTCTCACCAACTTTATAAAATTGGTTACCATTTAAAGTATTTCCATTTTTATCCACTACTATAACAGAGCCTTGAACCTTATTTATAATATTAATACTTTTACTATAAACAATTTCCTCATAGTCATCAAAACTTCTAACACATTTTACGAATAATCTTTTATTTCCAACTATATTTTTGTCTATATCAACTGTCACTTCTTTTGAAAAATTATTATAGTTAGGCATACCAATTTCTGCACTTGAAAATAAATTTGTAATTTCTTTAAATTGTAGATTATCTGTAACATCACTACCAAAAGCATAATAATATTTATTTTTATTTAAACTATATGGATCTTCCATTTCTAAGTCAAAAGTTAGCTTCAAAGCAGGAGAAACATTTGTATATCTATCTCCAAAATCAATTTTCATTTTGCGGAAGTTTTTATACAAATAAACATAATCAACATATTTTACAGTATTATCTAAAACATAAGCAAACTTGTATAACCCTTCTTTATCAACTTCACCATCTAAAGTATATTCACCTTTTGAATTATCAAATGATCTATACAAAGTTAAAAAATTTTCTCTAGCTGCATTGTATTTAAATATTTGAAAAGAATCATTATCAGTGACCCACGGTATAATATTATTATAATGATCATAATTTATTGTAATTCTACTTGCAGAATAGAAATTTACATTTTCTAAGTTAGCACCACCATCAACTACTTTTTCTCCATTGTGATAGTTACTGGCAGCAGTAAATTTTGTGATATAATCATAATTAAAAGAATACACTTTAACTTTCTCATATTCTCTAGAAACAGTGCCACTTTCATAAAAATATTCAGCTGCGCTAAGTGAATTATTACTATATATTACAAAGAAAAACAAGCTGACAACAATTAAAAAAAAGTCTTTTAAAAATTTTTTCATGCTCCCACTTCCTTACTTTAATGATAAAACATTTAATTTTTTTTATCAATTAAATTTAATAAATTGGGGATTATGATAAAAAATTAGTAAAAAAAAAACTAATTGCAAAACAATTAGTATTATGAGCATCAATTCTATAAGCCATGTTCTGTATTAAATAATCATTTATCTATGCCTTTGCATTTTCTTTTTAAATTCGTTTCTTCAAAAGAAATTCCCCTACCAAATTTGGGTTTCTCGCTTGTGGGGTTTACCGCGTTCCACTTATTAGTTTCCTAATAACTCCGTCACTGTGGCACTTTCAGAATACCACCATATCTTAAAGACTTAGGTGATTAATTCGCCGTTAGTTGCTCAAACTACCTAGACTTATTTATTAATCTAGCACAATCACTACCCTCAATCACAGAAGGTGCGAGCATGGACTTTCCTCTACTTGACAAGCAAGCAGCGATTATTCGAATTGATTTATTTTATTTTTTAGCATCTTCTAATTCTTTTTTAGTTTGAAATAATTCGCTCTCTAATTTAGCTATTTTTTTAATTAAATCCAAATTTGAAGTACTATCTACTTTTTCAATTGAATTATTTTTATTTTTTTCAATTTCTAATTTAGTCTCTAAATCATCTATTTTTGCACGCAAAACACTATTAGTTTTTTGTAAAGCTTTGTTTTGAGTTTCATAATAATCTCTTATTTCCTCAATAACTTCATAGTTTTTAACTACTTCATCTAAGAAAGCGTCAACTTCTTGAGGAACATATCCCTTATATTGTAAAGAAAACTCTTTATTAACTATATCATCACTACTTAATGTTAATTTTTTTTGCATACTATCAACTCCAATTATATTTTACAATATTAAATACAAAAATCAAGTTAAAAAAAGATTGTAAAACAATCTCTTTATTAATTTTCTTTCTTTTCTGCAGTTTTCTTAGTTGTAGTTGCTTTTTTAGCAGTTGTTTTCTTTGCAGCTGGTTTCTTAGTAGTTGTAGTAGTTTTTTTTGCAGCAGGCTTTTTAGCAGCAGGTGCTTTCTTTACTACTTTTTCTTCTTTTACTTCTTCTGGTTTAGAACTAACTTCTTCAGCTTTAACTTCTTCAGCTTTAACTTCTTCTACTACTGGAGCAGCTTCTTCCTTAACTTCTTCTGTGTGTTCGTGTTCACAACAGCAACAACATTCCTTTTTCTTCTTACCAAATATTCTAGCAAACAAACCCATAATTAAATCCTCCTATCAAATTCACTAACAATTTTAACATTATAATTTTATTTTTACAATAAATTACCCTTATTTCCTATATAATTCTAATCTTCCAGATATATCATTAGATGAAAAGAAAATTCCTTCCAAATAATCTTCATCACAATTAATAATAAATGTTCCATAATGTATTTGTTCTTTATAATCAACTCTTGCACTAGGTTTTGATTTATAAACTGCATATAATTTAACACCTTTATTATCAACTGCCATAGTACACACTAATGAATCATTTAAAACATCATTTGTTTTTATTTTAAGTCTTATATCATCCAAATATTGTGTAATAGAAGCATCAACAGTATATGATACTCCATCCTCCATAACCATAGATCCTCTCCATTTACCGCTTATATCAATTTTTTTATGTAGCTTATTAAAAGGAGGTACTCTCCATAAAACTCTAGTATACAATATAACTCCTAAAAATATTATAGCTACTACAATTGAAGCAATTCTAAAAAGTATTACAGGATTATCACCTGGCTTTAATGCAACAAAAAGAATGAATGACAAAAGTATTGTAAAAAGTGCTACTACCTTATTCTTACTCATAACTATAATTAATCCTCAACAAATACCGCATTATCCAAACTACGTGAAAACACTTCAACAGATTTAACTTTAGCTCTGTTAACCCTAGCAATGAATCTAAGTGTGCTTGTAAATAAGCCAAATAAAGTAAATGCCCATGCTATAAAAGTTAAATAACTAACTATGCAAGGTAAAGTAAATTTGATTTCAACTCCTCTTGCCACATAAGGCCAATCTACTGGAAAGTTTTTGATTCCAAAGAATTCTCCTCTAGGCCATTTTAACTGTATAAACAATCCTTTAACACTATCATTAAAATACTTAAACAAGTTAGCGCCATCACCACTAGGCTTTGCTACACATGTATAAACAACAAATGCTGTAGTAAACACAATAAACACTCTAAATACCCATCTAGTAGATGCATACAAAACTTTTGATTCTTTCTTAAACACTTGTGCTCTAAATTGCTTAGGGGTTGTAACTAATTTAGCACTACATAGTTCATGCATATAGCCATCTATTCCTTTTGAATATCTTTTCATAAGAGCTTTAATTCCTTGTCCAATATAAGCAATTAAAACAAATATAATAATAAGAGCAATAAACAAAGCAACTAATAATCTTTTATCTTTTTCTGTTAGTTGAATTAAAAAGTTAACGTAACTCATTGCTCATCACCTTCACTTTCTTCAACAACTTGAGGAAGTTGTTTATCTTCATCTTTTAAAGACTCTTTTTCTGCTGCAAGTTTTGCATTTTCTTTCATTTCTTTTAGTTTAACTTCTAATTCAGTATCCGTAGTAAAAGTATAACCAAAGAAAAAGCCAACTAATGTTTTTACTTCTAAAAATAAATAATCACAAAAAACATAAACTAAAAATGCAGCAAAAATAACTACAATAAAAGGAAACAATATTGTATAAAGTATCCCTAAGCCAAACATTTTTATAAATTCTAGCATCAACATTCCCTCCCCTTAATTAATATTATTTTATCTCATTTATATGACTTTTAAAAGTTTTTTTCTTCATACTCTTTAAAATTATTGATAATAAATGGAAAACTTATTAATAAAGGAATAAAAATATAACCTAATGGATTAATATACTTTAAAATTAAAAAACTAAGAAAAACATTTATAAAAATTAAAGAAAAAGTAATTTTTTTGTATTTTAAATTCATAAATCCCATTATTATTAAAGGAACTAAAAACACATACAAAAGAACTAAAGGAATAACATAGTATATATCACTAAAAATATATAAAATAGCGCTTACAGTAAAGCAGAAAATAGAGCAATATAAAAACCATTTAGGCACATTATCATTCTTTTCTACACTAGTAGCAAACCTAGTTAATTCCTTGTCAGTTATAACATGAACTAAAAAAGCCTCTGCATATCCTAAAACTAATAAAGTTAAAAGAGTAACAACAAATAGCTTATCACCACTTACATTAAATATATTACTAAATATCTTCATAAAATCAACTTCTTTAAATAAAAGTGTGATAACTAAAAAAGAAAATAATAGACTAATCATATGTCCAAAACTAGTAATAGTTAATAGTTCTAATTCTTTTAACTTTAATTTTCTAAGCACACCATATAAAACCCCACAAATAAGTGAAGGAACTACATATATAAATGTACTAACAACATCAAATATTGAACAAACTAATATAGTTGCAATTAGAAACATAATTACATTTTTCTTATCACATTTAAGCGTATAAATAGTGGATAATAAAGGTAAAAAAAGAACTAATATTAGCTCACTACCTACTAAAAACTTGCTCATAAGTAAAAAGATTACATGCAAACATGCAAATAACCCTCCTAACGCTAAATAGTTCTTTTTCATATCTAAAACCAACCTTTTACAAGTAAATATACATCATAAAATAAAACGCATGATAAAACTACTATTAAAAAGATAATAAGTCCACGAATTCTTTTTCTAGCAATCTCTTTTCTATTAATAGTTTCTTTCATAAATATTCTCCTAGAATAATAAGTTTTTAGGAGTTCTTGCAAATGGTATTACATCTCTTATATTTTGCATACCTGTAACATACATAACTAATCTTTCAAATCCAACACCAAAGCCTGCGTGCTTACAACCACCATATCTTCTTAAATCTAGATACCATTCTAATCCTTCTTTTTTCATACCTAGTTCATCCATTCTCTTAACTAAGTAATCATATCTTTCTTCCCTTTGAGATCCACCAATTAATTCTCCAACAAAAGGAACTAATAAATCAGCTGCAGCAACTGTCTTGCCATCATCATTTAATCTCATATAGAAAGCTTTAATATCTTTAGGATAATCAGTTAAAAATACTGGTCCATTTACAACATTCTCACAAATATATCTTTCATGTTCTGATTGTAAATCCATACCCCAGAATATATTTTTATCTTCAAACTCATGACCATTTTTAACAGCTTCTTGTAATTTTTCGATAGCTTCTGTATAAGACATTCTCTTAAACTCACTATTAACAACTTTATCTAATCTTTCAAGTAAAGTATTATCTATCATTTTATTAAAGAATTGCATTTCTTCAGGACAATTTTCTAAAACATTATTAATACAATACTTAATTAAATCTTCTGCTAAATACATATCATCTTCTAAATCTGCAAAAGCAATTTCAGGTTCTATCATCCAGAACTCACTTGCGTGTCTAATTGTATTAGAATTTTCTGCTCTAAAAGTAGGCCCAAAAGTATATACATCTCTAAATGCTAAAGCAAATGCTTCTGCATTTAATTGACCAGATACAGTCAAAGAAGCTTTCTTTCCAAAAAAGTCTTCTTCATATTTATTATCTTCACGAGTAGTAACAATAAATGCTTCTCCAGCACCTTCTGCATCATTACTTGTTATAATAGGTGAATTTACATAAACAAATCCTTGAGATTGGAAGAACTCATGAATTGCCATAGCTAAAACACTTCTAACCCTAAATACTGCACTAAAAGTATTTGTTCTAGGTCTTAAGTGAGCAATTTCTCTTAAAAACTCAAAGCCATGTCTTTTCTTTTGTAAAGGATAATCATCTTTACAATCCCCCTCTAAAACAATCTCTTTAACATGAATTTCAAAAGGTTGTTTATTTCCTGGAGTAACAATTAATTTTCCCATTACTGTAACTGCACATCCAGTACCATATTTAGAGTAATTATCAAAATTATCATTATCTTTATCATAAACTAGTTGAGCACTTCTAAAATAAGTTCCATCATTTAATTCAATAAAGCCAACAGAACCATTATTTCTATTTGTTCTAATCCATCCTTGTAATTCAACATAATCTAAGTTTTCTTTCTCTAACTCATCACTATTTTGCATTAACTCATATAACTCTCTAACAGTCATGTATTCAAACATAAAACTTTCCCTACTTTCTTTTTTTTAAACTAACCTTAGGCATCTTTGCCTCATCATCACTTATTTTAACACTTTCTATTACTTTTAAAATACTATTTTGACGATAATTTAACATAGCTTTTATCCATAATAAAGAAACATCATCAATTTCACAAATATCATTAACTTCTTCAACACATTTTTGCACATTCACATTAGAATAAATATTCTCAATGACTTTTTTTGTTTCATCGTCTGCTTCAATATAAAATTTAATTAATTGATCAAGTAAATTTTCGCAACCATCAATTACATTAAAAGTAGAACTATTCTTAAAATCATCTATTTTTTCATTACTAATTAATTTAGAAATAGTATCTTTTATATATTCTTTACCTCTTTCTAATCTCAAAACATGGGAATTATCATGAATTGGAGCTAATCTCATTTTATCTGTAAGTTCATTAACTATAACTCCATGATTCCACAAATTTCTATCACTATGAAGAAACAAAGCATCTAAGCAAAACATTTTAACAAGTTCAATTTGAATTTGTTTCTTTTCATCATCACTAATATGAAATAAATTTTCTAATAATTGTTTTATCGAATTTAAATTATTATATTTACTATTATGAATAATCAATAAATCTATATTTTGTTGTATTTCTTTTAAAGAAAATTTTGAATCGGTAAACTCGCTAGTTAACTCTAAAGTTGTATAATAAGCCTCATCTTTTTTCAAAAAATCATACGTAATTACTCCTGGTTCACCATATAGCTCAGCAAAATCATAACTAGCACAGTTAACACCAATTGATTTAGCTACTTTACTATACAAAACTTCGCCAAAGGCTAAAAGAACACTATTATACTGTTTATGTAAAAAACGTATACCATCAACATTGTACCACGCTTTAGTATAACTGCCATTAACAACTTCGCCTTTTTCTTTATATCCTTCTAATTTTGATAAATCTATACATCCATTAAAATCTCTACAATTTTCTATCTTTCTATTCATACTATAACCCTACCCAAAACTGACTCTTATTCAAATCTAATCTAGCAACTTTCTTTAACATTTCAAAATCGCTATCTTTACTTTTAATACCTGCTTTCTCTATAATATCTTCTCTAGTATCACTAGGAATAAACTTATAAAAGAATGTAAATAATTTATCAGAGTAGTACTCATTTTTATCCTTTAGTCCAATATGACTAATTAAATTAGGATTACTAAATTTATCATTTTTCACAAAAATATATTGAGGTTCTTTATATGTTAAAATACCAAGAAGTTCATCTTTATAATAAAGTTTAACACAATCCATAAATTTACCTCCCTACATTAAAATAATAACACACATTTCGCATGTTTTCCACTACAATAATTTTATAATTACAATGCGATCATTGCCATTAATATCTTTTATACATTCGTATGAATATTTATTTAAATATTTATCACAAATATTTTTTATTTTTTCATTTTGATCATAGCCAATTTCAAACAAAATTGTGCCATTATCATTTAATACCTTATCCAAATCCTTAATTATTTTTTCATAGTTACTTAAACCATCATTATCAGCAAATAAGGCAATAGATGGTTCATGGGCAACTATATTATTAATAGTATAGTTTTTGCTTACATAAGGTGGATTACTAACTATAACATCAAATTTTTCTTTACCTTTAAATGGTTCTAATAAATCCCCATATACAAATTCTATGCTAACACCATTATCTTTAGCATTTTTTCTAGCAACATCTAATGCTCTAGAGCTAATATCGCTAGCAGTAACCTCTATATCATTAACTTCTTTTTTTATACTAATAGCAATTGCACCACTACCTGTACACAAATCTAAAACTTTATAACCACTCTTTATATATTCTAAGCTTTTTTCTACTAACTCTTCTGTCTCATCTCTAGGTATAAGAACATTTTCATTAACACTAATTTTATTTCCATAAAAATAAGTATAACCAAGTATATATTCAATAGGTTTTTCATCAATTATATAATCAGCTAACATTTCACTAAACTTTTCTAAAATGCTATCCTCAACCATTTCATCTTTTAAAGTTAATATTTTTGCTTTATCCACATTCAAAATATCGCCTAAAAAAGCATAGATAGCTCTATGCTCCAAATTATTTAAATCTATTTTTTTCTTAGCATTTTCAATTAGTCTTGCATAACTAATCATAGGCCTGCTCCTTCAAGTTTTAATTTCAAATCAGCATTGATTAAAGCATCAAATAAAACATCAAGATTACCTTCCATAATCATATCTAATTGTTGTAAGTTTAAACCAATTCTATGGTCACTAACCCTATTTTGAGGATAGTTATAAGTTCTAATCTTTTCACTTCTATCTCCAGTTCCTATTTTACTTCTTCTTTCACTACTTCTTTCACTCTCAGCCTTTTGAATCATACTATCTAAAACTCTAGTTCTAATCATCATTAATGCTTTAGCTCTATTTTCATGTTGTGATCTACCATCTTGGCATTCTGCTACTATTCCTGTAGGTATATGAGTAACTCTAACTGCTGAATCTGTTTTGTTAATATGTTGTCCTCCAGCACCACTTGCTCTATAAGTATCAATTCTCAAATCATTAGGATTAATTTCAACATCAACTTCATCTGCTTCAGGCATTACTAGTACAGTCGCAGTAGATGTATGTATTCTTCCTTGACTCTCTGTTTTAGGCACCCTTTGAACACGATGTGCACCTGATTCATATTTAAGTTTAGAATATACTTTATCTCCTTTAACCATAAATGAAACTAAAGAATACCCTCCAGCCTCAGATTCCATAACATCTAGCATTTCTATTTTCCAACCAACATTCTCTGCATATCTAGTATACATTCTAAATAAATCTCCAGCAAAAATATTAGCTTCATCTCCACCAGCTGCTCCTCTAATTTCAACTATAACGTTACGATCATCTAACGGATCTTTAGGCGCTAATAAAACTTGCATTTCATCTTCAATTCTAACTAAATTAGCATTAGCTTCTTCTAATTCTTCTTTTGCAAGTTCTGCCATTTCTTTATCAGAATCATGCTTTAATTCCTCTAAATCTTTAATATTATCTTTTTCCTTTAAATATTCATTATATTTATCTACAACTTCCCTAAGAGATCCTTGTTCTTTAGCTAAAGCAGTATATTTTTTAATATCTTTAACTAAATCTTCATCTTCCATCATTTTATCTATCTCAAGATATCTCTTTTTCATTGCTTCTAATCTTTCAATCATTTTATCGCTCATAGTCAAATCTCCTTTCCTTAATTATATGTCAAAAACACAAAAAAGCCATTTGCATTATACTACAAATGGCTCATATACACAAATTAATTAAGTTTACTTTTGTTCCATATTATATTTTTTCATGAAACGTCCTACTCTACCATCTGTTTGAGCAAATCTTTGCTTACCAGTATAGAATGGGTGACAATTAGAACAAGTATCTACTCTTATTTCATCTAATGTAGAACCAGTTTCAAATGTATTACCACAAGTAACACAAGTAACTTTAACTGTCTTATAATTTGGATGTCCTTCTTTTTTCATATATTTCGCTCCTTCCGCCTTGAAAATATTACCTTTTCAAAGTAAGTCTTAAGTATCATATCATATAAATTTTTTTATTTCAATATTTATTTAAACAAATAATTATCTCTTAATATTTTGCTTTGTTTCAACAATATGTATTAAATCCTCATAATCTATTGGAAATGAATTTTCATAATCTTCTAATCCATTAACAACTCTAGTAGATACAATATTAATATTATCTCTATCATCAACACGTAATTCAACTTTATAATAAACTCCAACATCATCTTGCATATACAAATGATCTAAAGTCATAATTTCATAATCTAAATTATCATTAGTTATTTTTTCTAATTCTTCTTCAGTTAGCTTTTTTATTGTAAGGCAAAATTTTTCATCTATTTTATCTATATTTAAAGATAATTTTTCACCATCTTCATCTTTTATTTTATTAAGAGCAAGTTCATATTTTGAATTATCAATATGTAACTTTTGTTTTTCTTTAAGTTGCTTATATACATATCTAGGTAATACTTTTACCATTTCAAATAACTCATTATGAAAACTTTCATCATTAACATTAACAAAGTCTAAAATCCAATCATAATCTTGATCTAACATCAACTAACACCTACCCTGTATATATCTTAACATCGAAAATATCTCATTTCAACAATTTTTTATTACGCTTCATAAAATTCATACAAACACTTTTTCCTTATTCTTTTCAAAATATAATGAATAAGCTAAAAATATAGTATTTATTATAGAATATGAAACTATTGCTAAATAATCGCTAAATTCCTTATTAAATTTTAATACTAAAACGCTAATAATTGCTCCTATAAAAGTCCCAATTATGCAAATAAAAAAGTAAGATAATTTATATAGTTTTAAAGTTTTATATAAATATATAAATAAAATATCTATAAGTATTAAAAACAAATTATTTATAGTTATAACCAAATATTTATTTAAATTAAAAACATCAACATACAAATAACTAACTATTTTAAAATAATATAAAAAGATAAACATAAAATTATAGAATAAAACACTCATAACAATATATGATATTTTTTCTTTCATTAATCTCACCATAATTATTTTTATCTTTTATTAAAATTATATTAAATTAGTTAAAATAATTATTTCTAAATACACTAAAAATATATTCGTGCCCTAATTCATTAAGATAAACTTGATATTTGCTAAACATATTTTCTTCTTTACTAACTTCACTAATATCAACATAGTAAACATCCATAAGTTCACTAACCTCTTTAATAGAGTCATTTAAAAGATTAAACACCTCTTTTACACTATCTATATTGTCTTCATTAACCCATGTAAAAGGGCAATAATAACTCATTAAATAAATACTTACATCAGCATTTATCTCCTTAATATTTTCAACTATTTCATAATAATTTTGTTTCATTATCTCTAATTTTCTTTTTATATATTCCTTATCATATACTATATCTTGCTTATTAGAATCAAATCTTAAATATTGTAAAATATCATTCATTCCAACACTAATAGTTATATATTTACTATCTTTAATTACTGAAACTAATCCAGTATCATTCCCGCTATATGCATCCTTACAAATCATCTCTAATAGTAATTCACTATTAATGCTTGATGAAGTATAACTATTATTAACACTACTAACTAAATCACTTTTAACTAAATAATCTCCTAGCATTGTACTAAAAGAATCTATTCTCTCACCCTTAAGTGATCCACTAACACTCAAGTAATCTCCTAAAGCTAAATATGTATTACACTTTTTATTATCGCTAACTAATTTAACTATCGCAACAATCATTGCTACAACACTAAATACTACAATTAAATATCTAACAAGTTTCTTTTTCATCATCGTTAACCCTTTCTAACTCCACATTAGCACCTATTTTCTTAAGTTTTTTCACTAAATCGCTATACCCTCTTTTAATATATTTAACACCATCAATTTTACTTTCCTTACTTGCTAAAAGTGCAGCAATAACTAAACTAATACCACCTCTTAAATCTTTACCACTTACACTCTTACCATAAAATTTCTTATTTCCTTCAATCTCAATTAAATCATCTTTAATAGAAATACTAGCTCCCATTTCATTTAAAGAATCAACATGGCTCAATCTGGCAGGATATATAGTTTCTTTAATTGTACTTACTCCATCACACAAACATAAAAGCACACTCAAAGGCTGTTGTAAATCTGTAGGAAATCCAGGATATGGATTAACTATAACATTTGTACTTTTATACTCATTACCCTTATTAACAACAATGCTTTCTTTCTTAATTTGTAAATCAACACCAATTTCTTCTAACACATCTATTAGACTTTTTAAATGTTCTGGATTAACATTATTAATCTTAAGATTATTTCCAAGCACTGCACCAATAATAAGAAAAGTGCCTGCTTCTATCCTATCACTCATTACCTTATATTCACATCCATGCAACTTACTACATTTATTTATAACAATGCTTTCTTTTTCCCTACAAATATCACATCCACACTCATTAAGAAAATTAATTAAATCATCTATTTCTGGCTCTAATGCACAATTGTTAATTATTATTTTAGAATTAGTTTTGCAACTAGCAAGTATAGCGTTAATTGTCGCTCCTACTGACTTTTTTTCAAAGTTTATAACTCTTTTATTAACTCCATTTTTATTAAAAGAATAAAGATTATTTTCAAGTTTATAATTAATTCCTAAACATCCAAATGCTTTTAAGTGTAAATCTATTGGCCTTTCTCCAAAATTACAACCCCCTGGCCCTATTACACTAACTTTTTTATATAATGAAAGTAAAGAACCCATAAAATAATAAGATGCCCTCATTTTTAAAACTTCTTCACAATCTAATTTTTGATTTTTAATATTTCTAGCATCTATATATAAACAATCTTTATCATCATATAAAGTTTTAACATTAAGTTTTTCTAATATTTTAATTAAAGTATATGTATCATCAATAGGTTTTACATTAGTTAACTTAACTACAGACTTAGTAATTATAGAAGCAGGTATTAAAGCTACTAATGAATTTTTAGCTCCTCCGATACTAATTTCTCCATGCAATAAATTATTACCCCTAATTTTTAGTATTTCCTTCATAAAAAAACACCTCATTAAAATGTATTAACAAGATGTTTTTTTTATAACAAATTAAAGTCTATTATATTTATCTTTTATTTTTTCTCTTTGGAATGTAAACTTCAACTAATTCTTCTTCTAATTTTTTCATAAAAGTATCTTCAAATTGCCTGTACTTCACATCATATTTACCCTGCATTAAATTGTAAGCAGAAAAATATTTATTGTTAGTTCCATACATTGTTGGTATTTGCATACCACCTATATATACTGCTTGATGTGGTATTACTTTTTTATCTCCTGCTCCTAATACGAACATATCCTCTGCTTCAGTTATTAATTTATAAAAAGTCGTTGTTTTCCTATCTATTGGTCTTGCTATCCATAATTTTACTCCATCTATTTTAGGTGAATCTACCACATATTTCCTATTACTTATTGAATTTATATATGTCAAAAATTTATCTGCAAATGCTTCCATATCTACAGTTAAAATATCATCTAACTCTGCTTTATATCCATCTAGCTCCTTTTTTGCTTTATCCATTTCTATCTTGCTCTCTTTAAAAGATAAAGGCTGTCTAGTTTCATTATAATCTGCATGTTCTAATACCAAACCACCATATACTAGATTTGCTTCTTCTATTTTATCTAATAGTTTTTCATATTCTTTTCGTTTCATTAGTCTCTACCTTCTCTCTTTTATTATCACATGTTTGCTTCTTTTTTTCAATTTATTTTTTCCTTGTTCTTGTTACTACTAAATCTTTATCTTCCTGCTCATCTTTATTGTTCCTTCTCTCTTCATACTCTTTACTTGCTCCTTCTATTCTTGGATCATATATACCTTCTACTTCCTCGTTCTCTAAATTAACTAATAAATCGCTTGCAAATAACGATCCTCCTAACACAAAAATCTTGCCCTCGTGTTTTGAAAAATACCTAGTTACATTTTTACTTATTTCATACTTATCTTTTCCATACACTAATTCTTCATCACTTTGATCTATTGATGTAACTTTTATTAACTCTATATTACATTTTTCACACACTTTTTCTATAATCTCATTTATATATGAATTATCATCATAAATCATTATACTCTCTTTATTTACAATTATTTTTTCTACTATTTTCATTATATCTTCTTTTAATAGTTCATCATCTTCTTGTTTCTTTTCCATACCACATATAAACGCTATTTTTTTACTATCTAAATATGACTCTAAACTATAATCAATATTTGGCATTTTCGTAGTGTTAATCCCTGATAGTTCAAACATTTGAGAACGATATGCCTTCTCTGCTAAGATTTGCACATCATTTTTATAACCTTTTTCTTTATTTTTCCTTTTAACATACTCATCCTCAAACTTCCTTATTCCTTCTAATTCTTCTCTAGTTGCCCCTAAATGGTATGCAATTAAAGATTCTTGCCTATTATCAGTTATATATATTCCCATCCCATCTGTTCCTAATACTACTTGTATACCTCTATCTAAATATGTTTTTATTGGTATTTGTTTCAAATCATATATGTTATTTAAAGCTAAGTTACTACTTGCATTTATTTCTACCTTTACATTTAATTCTTCCATTAAAGACAATGTTTCCTCATCTATTCCATATATCCCATGCCCTACTCGTATATCTAGCAAATATCTTTCATCTATTCCTTCTTTTTCTTTCATATACGTTAGTTCTTCTTTAATTCCTAACAAGAAATCTTTTACATTTTCTATATTTTCCCTTGTCTCTCCTGCATGGCTTCTTATTGTAAAATACGATAAGTTATGCAATGCACACATTCTTGCTACGCTTCCAAATACATACGAGAATATTTTGTTTGAGTTTTTTTCATGACCCAACAAATCTATTCCAGTTATGTATGGATATTTGATGTTTTTAGCTATTGTAAATAAATATTGATTAAGTTCATTCTGGGATACTTTACTTCTAGGATTCGCTATTAAAAAACTTATGTCTACTCCATATTTTTCTTTTGCCTTTTTTATAGCTCTAGAAATTATTTTATGCTTTTTTTCAAATTCTTTTTGTGTTGTATATCTAAATATTTTACTACTTACTGCTAATTCTACATACTTTACATTATTTTCTTTATATACTTCTCCAATTTTTAATATATACGCTTCAAATAATTTTGGATCACTACTTGCAAAAAACGGCCCTCTTATATCGTATATTACATCCATATCTGTAAATGTTATTTGTTTATATGGTTTTATTTCCATTTTATCTATTAATCTTTCTTTAAATCCCTTTATCTTATTTAATTCATATAATGTATACTTCCTATTCCTATCAAGTGTTGTATTTTCATCTAATACTTTTGCATCTACTAAAGCATCTATTTCAAATTTTACACTTTTAGGATTTATTTTCATTGCTATTTCATATACTTTTCTTGCACTTAACACTCCTGTTAAATGAGTATGTAAATCTGTTGTAACAGCTGGTATTTCTTCATCATTACTAAAAACATTTCCATCCCTAATACCTCCTAAAGATAGCATTCTTATCTCTGTATTGGTTAAAGGAACATTTTCTATATATTTATTATTTTCTATATAGCCTAACACTCTAACTGTACCATTTACATTTAGAGTTATATTTATTCTATTATCTTCTTCTTTTATACTTATTATCTTTTCTAAATTTTCTTTTAATCTTACTAAGTTTTTATCTTCCTCTTCTCGCAAACTACTTATACGAAAATCATAGCTTTTCTTATCTTTATATACATCTATTTTAAAAATGAAGCCTAAAGAATCTTTTCCTATATTTATTGCATTCTTCACCTTCATCTTCTTCACTAAAAACACCTACTTCTTATTTTTATATTATCTTAATTATCTAATTATTTTCAATTAATATGGCCTTTTTATTTATTCTTTATAAAAAAAGGCTGTTATTCAGCCTTTCCCTTACTTCCAAATAATTCTATTTTTTCTCTAACTACTTTCTTTATTCCTTCCTTACCAGGACCAATTACCTTTCTAGGATCATATACTTTACTATCATTATTTAAAACTTCTCTTACAATTGCAGTAAATGCTTGTTGACATTCTGTATTAACATTTATTTTACTTGTTCCTCTAGAAATAGCTTCTCTAATTTGATAATCAGGAATACCACTACCACCATGTAATACCAATGGCATATTAGTTTTATTTTTAATTTCTAACATTTCTTTAAATCCTAATTTTGGCTCACCTTTATATGGCCCATGAACAGATCCTAAAGCAGGTGCTAAGCAATCTACTCCGGTTTCTTTTACAAATGATGCACATTCATTTACATCAGCATAAAGTATGCCAGCACTAACTGTATCTTCTTGTCCACCAACATGTCCTAATTCTGCTTCTACACTAACATTAAATTTCTTAGCATATTCTACTACTTCTTTTGTAAGTCTTACATTTTCTTTATATTCATATTTAGATGCATCAATCATAACAGAAGTAAAACCTGCATCAATTGCGTTTTTGCATGCTTCAAAACTACCACCATGATCTAAATGTAAAGCTACAGGAACCGTTATTTTCATAGTTTCCATTAAAGCTTTAGTTATAGCCGCTATAACCTTATAGCCTCCCATATATTTTGCTGCACCTTCACTAACACCAATAATAACAGGGCTTTTCATTTCTTCAGCCACTTCTAAAATTGATTGTGTCCACTCTAAGTTATTAGTATTAAAGTGCCCTACTGCATATTTACCATCTTTTGCTTTATTAAGCATTTCTCTCATATTAACTAACATATTTTCACCTTCCAAAAAAATTATAACACATAAAAAAAAGCACCTTAACATTTAAGATACTTTTATTATTATTTTTAAAAATTAATGAGAAAAGGATTAATAATTTTCCTCTTCTTCATCTTCCTCATCATCGTCATCATCATGAGTAGTAGGATTTTCTTCTTCATCAAATTCTTCATCGTAAGATTTTTCTTCCTCTTCCTCTTCTTCTTCATCTTCTTTAAGTTCTTTTTCTTCTTCATCGATTTCACTATAAACATCGTTCATATCAATGTGAACCTTATCAAAACTTTGTCTTTCTCTTAAATCCCAATTGTTATCCTCTAACAAAACAAATCTTTCATCTAAACTTAAATTAGTGTAAAAATCAGAAATGTACTCATCTGCTTCGCTTTTTTCTAATCCCAATACTTCACTAACTTCATTCCATAATTTATTAAACTTTTGAGGCCCTTGTTTTTTTTCTAATAATTCATAACCTACTTCAACCATTGATCTTTTTAACATTTTTATTATTCCTCCTATATAAAGACATTTTATTATATACTATTATTTTTAAAATTACAATAACACTTACTTAAATAAGAAACTAAGCAAAGGTGTAATATTAGCTAAAATTGGAGCTAACACTAAGGCAATAACAGACATTAACTTTATAAGTATATCCATTGCAGGTCCAGCTGTATCTTTAAATGGATCCCCAACTGTATCACCAGTTACAGCAGCTTTATGAGTTTCAGAACCTTTTCCTCCATAATTACCTTCTTCTATATACTTTTTAGCATTATCCCAAGCTCCACCAGCATTTGCCATAAATACAGCTAGCATAATTGCACTTGCTAGCCCTCCAACAAGTAATCCACCAAGTCCCTCAGCACCAAATAAGAATCCAGATAGTACTGGAGATACAACAGCTATAACAGCAGGCAAAATCATTTCTTTTAATGCCGCTCTTGTCGAAATGTCAACACACTTAGCATAATCAGGTTTTTCTGTGTTTTCCATAATTCCTGGTTTTTCTTTAAATTGTCTTCTTACCTCTTCAATCATCTTATTAGCTGCTTTTCCAACTGATTTCATAGTCAAAGAAGTAAATAAATATGGAAGCATTGCTCCTATTAATAAACAAACTACAGTTCCTGGTTTTATTATATCAATTGCACTTAACCCACTAGCCTGTGCAAAAGCAATAAATAAAGCAAGTGCAGTAAATGTAGCCCCACCAATACAGAACCCTTTTCCAACCGCTGCAGTAGTATTACCAACTGAATCTAATTTATCAGTAATATTGCGAACACTTTCTTCTTGTTCAGACATTTCTGCGATACCACCAGCATTATCAGCTATAGGACCATATGCATCAACAGAAACAGTAATTCCTACAGTAGAAAGCATACCAACTGCCGCTAGAGCAATACCATAATTACCATAGCATAAATAAGCTACTATAATACCAGCCGTTAAAGCAATAATTGTTAATGCTGTAGATTGCATGCCACTACCTAATCCAGCAATAATATTAGTAGCATGACCAGTTCTAGATTGTTTAGCAATTTCTTTAACTTGTCCATAATCACTAGAAGTATAATATTCAGCAATATAACCAATTATAACTCCAACTACAAGCCCTGACAAAACAGCAAAAAATGGTTTAAATGATTCTAAATATATTTTTGAAAATATCAACGCTCCTATCATAGTCAATAAACTAGCAAACCACGTTGCAATATTTAATGCTAATTTAGGATTTTTCCATTCTTTGCTTCCAACAAAAATTTGGCTAATAAGACAAGCAACAATTCCTATTGCTGCGATAAGTAAAGGAAATATAGTACCTTTACTTGGTGAAATAACACCATTAACTACTAATGCAAGTCCAAGTGAAATAGCAGATACAATTGATCCAATATATGATTCACATAAATCACTACCCATACCAGCAATATCACCAACATTATCACCAACATTATCAGCAATAACAGCAGGATTTCTAGGATCATCTTCAGGTATTCCAGCTTCAACTTTACCTACTAAATCAGCTCCTACATCAGCAGCTTTAGTATATATACCTCCACCAACACGAGCAAATAATGCAATAAATGATGCACCTAATCCATAACCAGAAACAACATGAGCAGCTGTTGCATATTCACCAGTAGCATACACAAATATCATAAATATAGCCGTTAATCCAAGCAAACTAAATCCTACAACACTAAGTCCTAGTACAGAACCACCATTAAATGCTACTTTTAATGCCCCTGACATACCTTTTTCTTTAGCATTGTATGCAACTCTCGAATTAGCTTTAGTAGCTGCTAGCATTCCTATAAATCCAGCAAGTGCAGATAAAACAGCACCACAAATAAATGCTAAAGCAGATTTCCACCCAACACCTTCAGCATTTTTAAAAGCAGGAAATAATCCAAGCACTGAAAGAAGAACTGCTACTCCTAATACAAATATTGAAATTATTTTATATTCCCTTTTTAAGAAAGCCATCGCACCTTCATGAATATAAGAAGATATCTCTTCCATTTTTTTATCTGCAACTAAAAGTTTCTTATTTCTTCTATATAAAACAAAAGCATATAGTATAGAAATAAGAGATGCAGAAATTGCAATATATAAATAAATCATTAAAACACCCCTTTTGCTATAATTATAAAAGTTATCAATTAAAAAAAGAAGAAAAAAGGCTTATTTATAAATTAAATAGCCTTTTAATCTTCTATTTCTTCATCTTTCCTTGCCATTGTTTTTCTAAACAATTTAAATGTTCCTTCTTTAGCAGTATATATATTCACATAATCAGTTCTGACAAAGTTACTTACTGCTTTAATACGTTCACGTTTTCTAATAATTCTAACAAACATTTTTGCATGTCTTAATGACTCAATAGAATTAACAGTAAGTTTTAATGGAACTGGCATGAACACTTTTTGCTTTGATACATCTTCATGATGATACTCTTCTTTTTTATATTGAGTAGGATCTAACGCAAAGTAAACTACTAGTTCTCCATCAACTATATCAAATTTAGCAACAGGAATATTATTTAAATAGAATGTCTCATAATCCCTTTTTATTTTACTAACAATTCCCTCATAGGATAACAATTCATTTTTAACTTCACTATAGAATTGTTTTGTACCATACTCAGATTTAAATAATTTATCAACAAATGACATAGATATTTGATCATCGACACTTGATACATAAACTGTATTTTTAACAAATTTTACAGGTTCTTCTATTTCTATATCTTGATTTGTCTTTTCTAGTTTTTCACTTTGAGACTTAATTAAACTATTTATATTATCCAATCGTTTATTTTTTCTAATTATTCTGCGTATTTTTCTTCTACTTACATTTCTTACAATTATTAACTTTTTATTTTTTATAAGGAAATGTAAAACAGTATAAGTTACAGCAAGTACAAAAGCAATTGATCCCAAAGTTATCCAAATCCAAGCAGTGCTAACATTTAAAGTAGCAACCAATGGTTCTACATAATTGTAATTCTCGAAATCGCCTTCAAAAGTTACTTTCACAATATGTTTAAAAGGAAGAACCGTACCATTACCTGGATGACCATCTATTGTATAAACAGCTTTTAACCCAGCAGGTAAATTACCTTGCAAGTTTATAAAATGACTAGAAAAATTATATCTAACTTTTTTACTTTCTAATTTTAAATCATCAACATTATAACTAGCTTTAGCAATATTAAATTCGAGTGTAGATAAATTAGTTATTTTATAATTTGGATTTGTTAAACTTACTTTTATTGAATATTTTCCAGCATTTCTAATAGGTTTATCACCATAATCAACTACTAAGCCTATTGTTTCTTTATCTTCTTCAGTGCCAAAAATTCTAACACCTATATTTTTAACATTACCATCATAAACTAAATTCTCATAATAATAGAATTCAACAGTAAGTGGCATTGGAATAACATGCAATTTATTAATTCCACTATCATTTACCATACTAACTCTATAGTTATTACTGCTTGTATAACTAATTCCCACAATATCATACTCGCCTACATCTCTTTGACTAGATATATTAGCTGCTACAAAATAAACCATAATAGTTTCATCATTAATTCCTTCAACAGGCATAGATAAATCCGATGATGAGATAGGAACTCCATAAATTACTTCAAAAACATTTGGAGAAACAGTTAATTGATATGGTTCAATATATAAATTAAAGTTTTTACTTGCAGCCTTATAATTTTCTGTTTCATCAACATAAACAACAACAAGACATGGAGAACTATTAGTTGTAACATTCTTACATTCATCTCTTTGACTATATTTTTGTTTTATTATAGCTTCATAATGATTAACATCAGCAACTACATATTGGTTATATCCATTATATATTTTTGTTTGTCTTTCTGCTCCAGAAAGAATACTTTCAGCTTTTTCAATCGTTTTAGTAATTTGAACATCATAATATAATAAATAATTACTATTTTCTTCTTTCATAGTAGCAGTTAAAGTATATTCACCAGCATTTTTAAAAGTAGAAGAAACTTCATTTTTAGTAAATATGATATTTAAATCATGTTCAACATCATTATTATCAGAATATTTTGCTGTTGCTTGCTTAACATTACCATCATAAACAAGATTAGCTTCTACATTCCAAACAACTTGAACTTTTTTAGGTGTAATAATGAATTTTCTAATTATTGTATTATTTAAAGAAACTAAATAATTTGTATTATTGCAAGAAACATCAATAATTGAATATTCTCCAACATCTTTAATAGATGCATTTTCTCTAGTAAAAGTGTAAACAACATTTTCAATTTCACCATATATATTATATGAAGCTTGTAATGTGATATTTTCTTGATTACCATATTCAACTATTTTATTTTCTGAAAGATTTATTGATATATTTTTAGCCACTACATTAAGACTACCATAATTATAAATAATATTATAATTTGCTGTTCTATCTTCTACTCCATCAGTTATTTTATTTATAACAAGTTTAAGTGCATTAGAATAAATACCAACATTTTTATATTCATCATCAAAATTACTAAAAGTTAAAACATCATTATCATCTATATATTCACCACTAGCAAAAGAAGTAGTGCTATCTATAGAATAATATTTATCATTAATTTTTTGAGGAACTACATATGTTCCATACTCTGTTGAATTACCATTAACATTAATTATCAAATCTCTTTTTTGAATAATTACATTTATTTGATTTTCTACAGATACTTCATATGTATAATCATTATTATTTCCATCTTTGCCAATGTAACTTGCAACAATTCTACATTTATAAATGCCTGAGTCATTTACAAACTTAACATCGTATGTATCACTAGAAGCAATACTTGTGAACGAAGAACCAATCGCTTTATACCAAGTATATGTTATATTAGAAAAATTGTCGCTTAGTTCATGACTATAAGTCGTCATTAATTTTAAACCATCATTCTTCTCACCATATTCTATAACAGTATCTCCATCACCATACTTAACAAGGCTAGAATCATTTGCAATATAATATGCAGATAAATTGACATCTTGTAATTCTTTTAATTGCCATTTAGGATAAACATTCATATTTCCCATTACTAGAGTATCTTTATTAAGTTTTGTATTACCATTATACCAACCATCAAAGTTAAACCCTGAAAAAGAAAGATTATATTCATCTTTTAAATCATTATTATTAAATATAGTGTTTGCTAGAGGCAATCCAAAATAACCAACTATTTGATCAGAGGAAATTGCTACATTTGCATCAGGATATACATAACTTAAAATTATATTTACTTCATATGTAAACTTTTTTACTAATTCTTCATTCCATTCTGCACCAGATGTATAATTATTTTTCAAAGAACTACTTGGAAAAACAATTTTTACTGAATCATTTAAACCAGCTGTTTCATTATTCTTAATTGTTGTGTATTGATCTCCACTTATATAAAATCTGTTTATTCTAAGAATCTCTAAACTAGAACAATTCAAAAATGCATCTAAACCAATTGTTACAACACTTTCTGGCACAAATATTTCAGTAATATTAGTAAAGTTTTTAAAAGCATAGTCTCCAATTGTTTTAATATTAGAGCCTACAACTATTTTTCCACTCAACACATTAGCCAAGCCTTCTAAAACACTACTATTAGTTCCATCTTTTATTGCAACTATAGGTTTTGAATCATATTCATTAGGAATTGTCCAATTCACAATGTTTGTTTCAGAAGTACTTGCTCCAATTATTACATATTCTCCACTATTTTCCTGTAATTCTAAATTTATTTTAGATTCTTCGTCAATTAAAGTAATTGCTTTTGCATTATTATTTGAAAATACAAAAAAAGACATAACAGCCATAAATATTAAAATTATATATTTTAATGTCTTATCCTTTTTCACTATTTCCACCTCTTGCTACAAATCTAATTTAACATAAAATTAACTTTTCTTATACAATATTACTCTTGTTTTTAATTTTTTTTAATCATTACATAACAAAATGTTAATTTTTTTAATACCATTCAACAATACATTTTATTTTTTCTTCAAATTTTCCACTAATAACTTCATCTAATATTTTCTTTGTTTCAATTGAAATAGTATCATCATTTATTGACAAATATAAATCTATAATCTTAGAAATAACATCTCCTATAACATATTCATCCTCTTTTATATTTCCATATTCACTCATAAATATTTCAAAGTTTTCTTTATTAAATATTTCTTTTATTTTTCTTATATCAAAGTAACTAAATCCACGCATAAAACTATCGAATTTACAGCAAATAATTTGGTCATTTTCCTTAGATATTACGAAATTATTTAGATTAAAATCATTTAAAACAAAGCATTCATTCAATTTTGATAATTTTAAGTTTATATTATAGAAATTTTCATAAATGTACTTAAAATTTTCACTATATTGTAAGTTATATTTTTTAATTATTTTATTAATATTAGATAGCGAAAAATATTCCTTACAACTAGTCTCATATAGTTCATTATGCGAATGTAATGTTTTGTACCACATAGCTATTTTTCTAACACAATTATTGCTTATTGTGTCTTTATCTATTCTCTGATATTTATTAAAGTCATTATAATCTTCAAACACAATAAGTTTATCACTATATGAAACTATTTTGGGCATACTAATTCCATATTTTTCCATAATCAAATATTTATCAATATAATATTTACTATTACTAAAGTCATAATATCTAATAACAAATGTCTTATCAAGTTTAAAAACATTTAATGTCCAAATATCATTTTCTACCTTTAAAGGTAGTATTTCACCATTGAAAGCAAAATTCATTTTATTTAATTCTTTTCTAACCTTACTTGTTATAATTCTAGCAAACATACCATCACCATTTTTAAGTATAACATATTATCAAAGGTAAAATTTCTAATCTATTAAAAAAATCAATTGAAATACAAAATGTTATTAGTTATAATGGAAGCAAGGTGATTAGTATGGAAAAAATTATGGATGCTATAGATTGGCGTACAATCCTAGTTGACAACTATAAAAAATTAGGATTAAACGAAAATGAGTTAAGTATAATTTTAGTTACTAATTCTTTAATACAAAAAGGCGTCGACTTCATTACTCCTGATATAATTGCATTAAAAATGACGCTTGATTTTGAAGAAATCGATAACTGTTTTACTAATTTAATAAAAAAGAACATTCTTACTTTAGAAGGAAAAGAAAAATTAAAAATTTCTATAGAGCCACTTAAGAAAAAACTTATTGATATATTTTACGAAGAATTAAAAAATCAAACAACTACATCTCCTAATAAAGAGCAAGAAGATATCTTTGTATTATTTGAAACAGAATTTGGAAGAGCTTTATCTCAATTTGAAGTTAATACAATAAAGGATTGGTTTGAACAAGGAAATAGTGCCGCTACAATAAAAGAAGCTTTAAATGTTGCTACACTAGCTAAAGTAAAAACTATACGTTACATAGATAAAGTTTTATTAGAATGGAAAAGAAGAGAAGAACTAGCAAAAAACGGTGTATCTCCTTTATCTGAAAAATGGAGAAAAAATCTTGAAGAAACAATGGAAATAGCAAAAATAAATTGGATGGATGATTAATGACTACTAATTTCATAATTGAAAAATTAACCAAATTATTTCCAAATGCAAAATGTGAATTAAATTATTCTAATGATTGGCAATTACTTATTGCCATTCTTTTATCTGCACAATGTACCGATAAAAAAGTTAATCAAGTAACACCTACACTATTTTCTAAGTATCCATCACTAAAAGATTTAAAAGAAGCTGATTTAAATGATATTGAACAATTAATACACCCTTTAGGACTAAGCAACACCAAAGCAAATAATATAATAAAACTATCAGCAATTCTTCATGATCAATATAATGATAAAGTACCTTCTGAAAAAAAGGACTTAGTATCTTTACCAGGAATAGGTAATAAAACAGCAAATGTTATGCTTATAGAATACTTTAATATACCAGCTTTTCCAGTTGACACTCACGTTTCACGTGTAACTAAAAGGCTTGGCTTATGTGCTGAAAATATGACTATAACTCAAATAGAAAATAAGATAATGAAAATATTTCCTAAAAACACCTGGGCTGATTTGCACATTAGAATGGTTTTATTTGGAAGATATATATGTAAAGCAATTAAACCAGAATGCAATTCATGTCCATTTATAAATAAGTGTAATTACAATAAATAAAAAAACATATAATTTTATTGGTGATATAAATTGAATATTATTTTTGCAGGATCAAAAGGGAAAACCGGAAGTGTAATTTTTGAATATTTAAAAGAAAAAGGATATAAGATAAATAGTGAAGTAAATTTAAATGAAGAAAAATTAATAAATGTAATAAAGCCTTCATCAATTGTTATAGACTTTACAAATAGTCAAACTGCAGTTGAACACGCTAATATATGTTTGAAAAATAACTCTCATTTTATATGCGGAACAACTGGAATTGATGAAGATTTAATTTATCAAATGTTAAAAGATGCAAGTAAAAAAAATTTAAGTTTTATATTTTCCCCCAATTTTTCTACAGGTATTACTAAAATAATTAAAATATTAGATGATTTAAAAAATGATTTTAATAACACAAAAATAGTAGAGTCACATCATATAAGTAAAAAAGATTTACCATCAGGCACTGCTTTGCTATTGAAAAAGCACTTAAAAGATGAAACTCAAATAGAATCAATAAGAACAACTTATCAAACTCTTGATCACACAATATATTTAAAAAACAATTATGAAGAAATAACAATTATTCATTCAGTAAAAAATAAATTAGCATATGCTAAAGGCGTAGAAAAAGCATTAATAGAAATTATAAGCAAAATAAAAGAGAGTTAACTCTCTTTTTTAATTAAATATTATAAAACCTTACCACAATCTGGGCAATACAAATCTGTTTCTGAAACAATCTTGCCACAGTGTTTGCACAACACTACATTATCTTTATCAAACAACTTAGTTCCACAATCTGGGCAATAGTTTGCCTTAAATGCAACTATGTTATGGCAATGTGGACATTCTTTAGCAACTTCTTTATTTTCCTTACCACATTGAGGACAATACTTAAAATTCTTTGCAATAGTTGCACCACAATGAACACAAGTAATCGTAAAATCATGAGTAAAATTAAACATTTTCTTCATTTCTGAAGTATGTATAGTGCCAGCATTAATAGGATGATTTACAGGATATATATTTTTAGAACCAGTAGCGTGATCCTCTATTTTTTCATTAATTTTTATGTTTACTAATTTTTCTATATCTTCAGGCATAGTTATATTTTCAATATTAAGTTTTTGTAAAAACAATCCACACTCGGCAAATCTTTCTCTAACTAATTTGAAATCTTCTATATCAAATTTATCATAATTAGCAACAAAATCCAAAGCAGATATTCTATTAACAACTAAAGTTTCAGTTACTCCAGTAACAATAAGTGTTCTCATATACAAAGAAATATCATCTTCATTAAAATCAGTTATCTTCCCAAATAAATTAGTCATAAAAAGAGCAGCATCTGTAACTTTAAAAGAAAAGTTTCCAAAACATCTTATAGCTATACTACCAAAATCATTATCTCTCAAAATCAACGAATTAACCATGCCCCATTTCAAATTATCAAACAAAGTCAAATACACATAATATATTTCGCAATTGTATCCTGATCCTGACTTCTTTTGCATTTTTTTATATTGTGAAAGTTTAGGAAGAGTTTTGTCATCAAGAACATGAACTCCTTCTGCTAAAACATCCAAAACATTTCCATCACTAACAAAAACAGCCACTTGATTTTGTTTAACTAATAACTTAGTTCCTGCCTTTATTGTATTGTTTAGCATAGGATATCTAAGCACAAAAACATTAGCGGTCGCATTAGGACACTCTACAATATCTAAACTAGATGTTAAACTCATAATAATTACCTCCGTTTTTTATAGTATAACACATCTAAAAAATGAAACTTATAAAATTTATTAATTTGTTAATTTTAATCTTTAATAAAATGTGTTTTAATATAATTAAAGAGCAAAAAGAGGTGTTAAGATGAAAAAAATTAAGTTTTATATTTTACTATTTTCATCTATATTACTTTTTTTTATTATGTTTTCTGAAAATATCCATGCAGAAGAAACAATAATTTATGAATTCCCAACAGCCAAAGAAATTACTTATGGCGATAGATTATATAAAGCAGAATTAATAGGTGGATCCGCTAACACAAAAGGAACATTTTTATGGAAAAACGAATTAGAAATAGCAAATGTTGGAATTCACGAAAGGACTGCTATATTTATTCCATCAAGCACCGACTATAATACAATAGAATTTAATTTGTCATTTAAAGTAAATAAAAGAAAAGTAACACTCAATTTTGAAAAAGAAATACAAAAGCAATATGATGGAACAAATATTCTAAAATTACCTAATTACATTATAAAAGGGATTATTGATGATGATACTTATGTTACAGGAATTGCAAGTGCCACTACAGAAAGTATATTAGTTGGCGAAAACATCCCTATTACTATTGAAGGTCTTACTATAATTGGTAATCACAAAGATAACTACTATTTAGATATAAATAATTTAACAGCAAATATTTGTCCTAAATATATAGAAAAAGTAGGGCAAGGAAAAATTACATTTAACAACAAATTAGCATATGTATCCCCATATGCAACGTTAATTGTAAATAAAATAGATGCTAACATATCAAAAAGAGATTACTATCTAAAATCATATTATGAGATATATTTAGAAAGCAACCATCAAAAAATTGATATAAACACTGGCAATATAACATTAAAACTAAAAGTTGACAATACTATCCTAAAATCAAAAAGAATTCACATGTTTAATTATGTAAACAACCAATATGAAGAAGTTAAATACACTATAAATGATGACGGGTATATTACATATACTGCCAATAATTTAGGAAACCTTGTTATAATGAAAAAGAAACTAGATTTCACTTGGTTATATATCATTTTATCGTTTATAATTTTAGTTTTATCAATGATATTATTTATAAATTTAGCAAAGAATAAAAAGCACAATCACAATAAAATAATAAAATACAAGAGTTTAAAAAGGAGAAAAGATTATGGAGATAATTAGTGAAAATGTTTATAAAATTTATAAAGTAAAGGAAAAAGCTTTTAAATATAAAAAACTTGAAGTAGTTAGCAATTTTAATTATAAAATAGAGCAAGGCGAAATAATTGCTCTTCTTGGTATATCTAATTCAGGAAAAAGTACTATTGTAAAATTACTAAGTGGTGAAGAAACTCCAACTAGTGGAAAAATACTTATAAATGGAAAAATTGATTACAAGATTTTAAAAAAACACAGTGAAATTTTAAATGATTTTAGAAAAAGAAAATTACTCACAAATGAATCAATTTATAACAATTTAGTTTACTATGGCAATAAATTAAAAATAGATTCGAATGATATAGAAAAAAGAATTGTTGAATTAAGAGATGTTCTAGAATTAGAAAAAATAATTAATAAAAAAGTATCTGAAATAAGCTCGCTTGATTTAATGAAATTAAATATTGCAATAAGCATGCTAAAAAATCCTTCCATCATATATTTCGATGATGCTTTAACGCAAGTAGATACAATAGAAAAAAATACTTTACTAAAACTATTAAAAAGATTAAACAAAGAATTTAAAACAACAATAGTAATAGCAAGCACTAATATATTAGATGTCGAAAAAATATGCAAAAGAGCTACCATTTTAAAAAATGGTAATATTATTGCAGATGACAAATATGAAATAATAAAAAATAAATTATTAAATAACAAAATATTAAATGTAACATTTAATAAAAGTTATAACATCCCAAAAGGAAATTTTGAAATATTAGAAAACAATGATTATTATTTAAAAGTCAAAATAGATTTTAATCAATTTGACTTTGCTTCTTTTATTAACCAATTTGACATTAATACTATAATAGATATAAATATTTCTCCTATAGCACTAGAAACATTATAAATATTTGTTAAAGAATGAAGATTCAGAAATGTTTAATGATTTATTAATATTTCTAATATTTTCAGTTAATGTTGCTGTACAAGTTACAACTCCTAAACCACCTAATGTAATTTTATATTCCTCTACTGTTTCAATTTTAGAAATTCTCCATTTGTAATCAAACGTAATTGTCATATTTATATAATTAAAATGAGGCTCTGATGTAGAACCAGATAATTTTTTTATACTTGTCTTATAATAATATGGTGCTATTTTTGGATCAAGGCTAAATTTATATGTATATTTTCTACCTATTCCATTATTTAAAACTTCTATATCACTTATAATAGTTTTTTCATTTATAACATATCTACTTGGATTTTTAAAAGAGTATCCATAATCCTTTTTATATTGTTCTTGGCTTAGGTTATTTGTGCCATTTTTCCAACTAACACCAGAGTCACTAACACTACTAGCATCCCTTTTTAAAATAGTGTCATTTGTCATATATAATTGTTCTGCAACCTTTACAAAAGTACTAATGCTTATTGATTCATTAAAAGAAGCTGAAGGAGTAATAATTCTTCTATTTTTAACGCTTTGAGTAGTTAATTTTACTGATTTTTTGGCTATTACTTCACCAGATGATTCACTTTCATAATAACTAGCATTATTTAAACTATTAAGTGCAATGAAAATATTATCCATTTTTGTTTGAGATTTTGGTCTTCCTGTAGAAGGTTTATCCAAATAAGTTGTTTCTAAATCAGATTTTTCAACAACTTCATTAATAGAGTTATCAGATTTATTATTAAAACAACCTGTTGCAATAAACAAAAATGAAAAAACTATTACAAATTGAACTACTTTTTTCACTGCCATTCCTCCACGCTAGATAATTATAACACAAATAAAAAAACTATAACACTATTTATTTTTTAGTTATATTGTTTAAACTTCAAAAATAAGATAGAATAGTAAATGATGGGAGTTGACCATATTTTATGAGTATATTTGTTAATGGTTTAGAAAAAGAATTTAGAAATGGTATTAGGCCTATAGATTTATTACCTATTCAAGATAAAACGTTTTTTTCATGCAAAATAAATAATAAATTAAGAGACTTATTTTATCCAATTGAAGATAATAACAATATTGAATTTTTAGCGTTAAATGATGAAGACAGCATTAGAATATATGAATCATCTCTTAGATATGTACTAGCTATGTCTATTAAAAGATGTTTCCCTAATTTAAAGTTTAGCTTTGATTATTACATTTCTAGATCAATTTCGTGCCATTCTAAAGATAAGATTTTTAATAATGATGATCTTGAAAAAATAAAAAAAGAAATGAGCAAAATAATAGAAAGCAACTATACTTTTGTAAGGAAAACAATTACCCCAGAAGAAGCAGATGAATACTATAGCAAAAACGGCTTTGAAGATAAAGTTCATATATATGCCTTTAGACCTAAAAAAGAAGTATACATATATGAATGTGATAATTATGCCAATTATATGTATAGTTACATGGTTCCTTCTACTGGATACTTAAAGAAATATAATTTACTTTTATATAAAGGAATGATTATATTGCAATATCCAAGATTTGAAGAAAATGGTGAAATACCTAAATTTGTAGAAGAAAGCACATATGAACAAACACTATTATCCACTAATGATTGGAGTGAAAAAATAGGAGCCTTAACTGTTAGTGATATAAACGAAAACATTTTAAAAAATCCAAAAGAATTTATAGAAAAATGTGAGCAAAGGCATACTAATTTAATACATGAACTTGGAGAAAAAATAAGCAAAAGAGATATCAAGCTAATCGCAATCGCAGGTCCTTCATCTTCAGGTAAAACAACATTTTCTAACAAACTTAGAATAGAGTTAGAAAGAAGAGGATTACACCCAGTAAAATTATCAATGGATGATTATTATAAAGATAGAAGTAATCTAACTAAAGAAGAGGAAGAAAACATAGATTTTGAAGATATCAATTTATTAGATATTGAATTATTTAATAAGCATATAAAAGAACTTGTTGATGGTAAAGAAGTTACACTTCCTAAATTTGAATTTGTAACAAAAAAGAGAATTGTTGGTCCTACAATTAAACTTGGAGAAAATTCACCAATAATAATTGAAGGTATACATGCCCTAAACAAAAAACTAACTTCTTCAATTTCTAAAGAAAATAAGTTTGAAATATACATTGGTCCACACATTCAAATAAATCTAGATGACTATAACCCTATAAGTGTTACTCATTTAAGACTAATACGTAGAATAGTAAGAGATAATAGATGTAGAGGTGCTGATGTTTCTCAAACATTAGAAATGTGGGAATCTGTTAGAAAAGGTGAATTTAAATGGATTTATGACAATCAAGAAGGTGTCGACTTTGTATACAACTCAGTTCTAAATTATGAATTTTGTGTAATGAAAAAATATGCACTGCCTCTATTAAATGCTGTGCCTGAAACATCAAACGAATATAATTTAGCTAAAACATTAATTAAGTATTTAAAGTATTTTGTAGATGTTGATGACAAGTATGTTCCTAAAGACTCATTAATAAGAGAATTCATTGGAGGGAGCTGTTTTAAAGATTAATAAAAAAGAACATATTGATAAAATGTATCATATGTTCTTTTCTTTTACTTTATTTTTTAAATACTAACTCTTCGTTTTTACTAACAGTTATTTTATCCATTGTTAGTCTTTGACCTGGAGCTACAACAAACAAACATTGACCAATACCTGCATTAGCTATAAATTCTCTTTCTTCTTCTGAGAATCCACCAACTGATGCATACAAATCCATTAAGGCTTGTAAGTCTGCTGGATTCAAACCAAATATAAATGAATATTGACAACCATTTATAATAGATGTTGTATATTTTTTAATACTAGCACTACCAACAAAGTCGTTTACGTTTTGTGTGATAACTACAAATATACCATTATATTTTCTTATACGCTTAACCATTTGGTGCATAAAGAATAACGCTGCTGGACTTCTTTCATCAATAAATACGTGTGCTTCATCTACAACAATTGCAACGTGCTTATTTTCGTGTTTAGCAATATTTCTTTCTCTGTTTTTACTAACTTCATTTTCAAGGAATCTAAGTACTAACATCATTTGTGAGTTCATTACCATATCATTCTTTGAAGAAGACATTTTTCTAAAGTCAAATAAGATCATATCACTAGTACTTGTATCAATAGTAGTAGGCCCATTCCATAAGTTAGATAAAGAACCTTCACCACTAAGTCTTTCAAGATAAACTTCAATATTTCTATAATCGCTAAGTTCATCTCCTAAGTCTATAGATCTATGAGAATCATTAATAATTATTTCTGTTATTCCTTGTACTTTTTCTTTAACAATAGCCATTGCATCATCCATAATAGGGAAATCTTCAGCCTTTAATTTTTCAAAGTTATCAGTTTTCTTTATCCCTTTTCTTTCATATGCTTCAGTCATTACACTTGATAATCTAGCAAGCTCTTTATTAGTTAAATCAGGAATTAAGTTTTGAAAAAATTGTTCCAAGAATTGAATATGATTTGAAAATATTGATTTATATCCTTCTTTTATTTGTTCCTCAGTTAGTTCCTCATCGTCACCCTCTTGCATTGCACCAAAAATATGGAAAGGGTTAATACGTGAATTGTTACCTGCACCAACATCAATTATTTGACCACCTAATTTTTTAGTCATTACATCATATTCACCTTCTGGGTCAATAATATATGTTTTTACATCTTCCATAATTAATTTTAATAACATTTTCTTAGTAAAGTGCGATTTACCAGAACCAGATTTACCAATTACCATAATGTTTGAGTTAGTTCTACTTGTAGATCTTACTTTTGGGTCAAAGAAAATTAATCCTGCGCCATTATATCCAAGTAAGAAACCATCTTTATCGTTTAATCCTTGAAATATAAATGGGAAACCTGCTCCTACAGTACTACATGGCATATCTCTACCATTAGTCATAATAATGTCATCTCTAGGAGTTGGTAACATTGCTATTAATCCTTGCATTTGTCTTAATGGTAATTTATCAACTTTAAATCTCTGTTGTTTCAAAGATGAAATAACTTTACGATTGTTATTTCTAAGGTCTTTATCAGTTTTAGCATAAGTCATTGTATAAATATTAGCTAATTTTAAAGTTTCATTTCCTCTTTCTATATCTGATAAAACTTCATAGAATGACTCTAATTGAGTTTGTTTACTCATAGATTCAGAAACTTTTCCACTCTCTAACATTTGTGTACGTATTTCTCTTATAGCTTTATCCATAAGCATTTTAGCAACGCCTACTTCAACATTCTTTATATTAATTACAACTGTTGTATCAGGGCTAGATACAACAGGGGCAAGCCATGCTCCTGGAACATCAGAAGGATATTCATATGTAGAGAAAATACTGGCTTGCATAGTATCTGTTCTTATCTTACTTCCAAAAAATTCTAATTCATTAGGCATTATCTCAGATTTATAATCTTCACATGTCTTAAAATCAGTAACCTTCTTTTCTCCATATGGATTAAACATGTAGTAGAATAAAGCTTTTATATCAGCATCATCACATTTTTTTGGCTCTAGTTTATTAATTTCTAATTTTTCAAATACACCATTATATACGAAATTTAAGTCTTCTAAGTTAGTTCCATATATTACTAAATAGAACTCTTTTATCATTACAGGATAATCTTCTTGATAAGATTTTAAAGTTTGCCATTCATAATCAACTTGATCTTTTCTATTTTTATATCCTTCTTCATTCATATCATGATTTGCAAATTTAGTATCTTGCAAAGAATATAATCTTTCTTGTTTAGCGATAGCTTCAGACAAATCTAATGGTCTTTCTAATTTTACAATACTGCAATCATTTTTTATAAGATTTAATGCATTAGTCATTTGCCTAATCTTAGATCTTTGGTCTTCTATAGATAAATAAGCAAGATTAATACATCCTAATTTTATAATTTTGCTTATTTTATTAGTTGTATAGGTTACAACACCATCTTCTATTTTTTTTACTGGAAAGAAATCTAATATATTTCCTCCACTTCTACCAGAACCTTTACTTGCCATTTTTCTTCACTGCACTTTTCTTTTTGTAATATTTTTCTTGTGACATATATCCAAATAATACATCAAAAGTTTGGTATCCTTTCTTATTTACAATAAATGATGGTGATACTAAAAATAAAGTAACTACTAAAATAACAATACAAGCAATAACTTTAGCTACTATTGGCCATTGAGTTTGAAAGACTAAAACAGCTATTACCGCAGCAATAACAACCATCGCCGCTTCTACTATTCCTAGTCCTTTAAATAATTGCATTTTAACATTTCTTGCAGATTTTGGTATTAAATATCCCATACACTATACCCCTTTCTTTTGATTGTTATAGAATTCACTAGCTCTAGAACTTGCTTCCATTAATTTTTCTCTTTGCTTATCAGCTCTTTCTTTAACTCCAAGAGCATCAGCAACACTCATATTTCCTCTACTAACTTCAGTAAGTTTACGAGCAGTTTTTCCATAATCAGCTTGTGCCTTTTTATATGCTGTAGATATATTTCTTAATTCTTCTTGTTGCTTTGCAGATAAGTCATTGCTTAATTTAGTAGATTTACCAGCAAATTCTCTATATCCATCTTTAGCTATTTTTTCTTCTTTTTTATAAGCTGTTACATATTTATTCATTGAAGTTTTTATCTTTGTTTGATCCCCCATACTAATAGCAGAATCCAAATCTTTACTAGCACCTTCAAATTCTTTAACAACTTCAGCCGAGCTAGCACTATTCTTACCTTTCAATAAATCCCACTCTTTACGCATCTTATTATTTTCTTGTTTATATGTATTAATAAATGACTTATTTAATGCATCTGTAGGTTTACTCTTGATTCCTGATTCATCTTTAATCTGATTTCTAAAGTTACCAGTTCTAACTCCACTTGATGAACTACTAGAAGGAGCACTTACATTTATATTTGATCTATTTTGAATGTTATCAATATGACGATCTATATTATTAACATTAGTGCTAAATGTATTTCTTTGATTGTTAACTACATTTATTGGCCTATCAGTAGATTTGCTTGTAACTGGAACATCAGTTGAATAATCAGTAATATTTCTTGTTGTAGTTGTTGTTTTAGTAATTACTCTAGTTCTAGGGGCAGTTTGTTGTTTAGTAGTTGCTGAAGTATCGTATTCTTTAGGTCCTAATCTATTAAATATGCCCTCTAACAAAGAATTACTATCATCATTAGCACCTTTAAACACATTGCCTAATAATGTGCCTGAATCTTTAGTTACAGCTGTTCCTGCCATTATTAGTAAAACTTTAGCAAGATTATTTATTAATAAAGCAGTTGCATTTAAAGTTGTTGCTTCGCTTGTTTCTCCGGCAATTGCTCCTGGTGCAGTAGAAGTTGTTGTTGCACTTATAAGTTCCATATCACTTATAATACCAACTAATGATATCAAAATCATGAATGCTACAACAGTTCCAACAACAGATACTAACTCTGACAAAGCTTTATTTTTCCACTCTCTAAATTTATTTCCGCCATCATCAACCATTTTAGCAGCATATATTGGAGCCAAAATATATAATATCAAAATCATAAAAATACGTTTTACTAAAGAAAATACAATAAGAATTAAGTTATATAAAACAACTCCCCCACCTAATAAATATATATACCAATAAAAAGTGACGCCTGTTTCTATCGTTCCATAACCCAAATCGAACAAGAAACTACTATTCATTTGTGTCCAACTAGTTACTTCAGTTCCATATATTGTGTTATATGCCACAACAGCATCTCCATTAAAACTTGAATTAAATAATAAATCAGCTAAAGAAACATTACTGCTTCCACCAAACACACTAACAATAGAAGATGTTACAGTCGTGATAGAAGACATCAAAAACATAGCTATTGGTGATAAGCAAATAATAAATATGAATGCTAAAATCATATTTTTTATAACATCTGTAGTAGATCTAGCCTCTTGCTTACTTAAATAATTTTGCTTAAGTACAGCTATAGCTCCAAATATTGTCATAAGCACAACAGAAGTAACCATCATAAGCATTGAAAACTTTGAAACTATATTTTCATTAAATAATTTAGATAGCAAATCTTGACTTTCAACTAATTTTCCACTTCCCGAGCCTAAATATGTAGCTCCTACAAGTTTATAAAAAAGACCAGTAACAACATCTATAAGACTACCTACTGCATTAATTATTTTCCATAAAATATCATATATGACATATAGTATACCTTTAGCGTAATTGCCATAATTAGGGTCATCAAGTCCTAATAAATTGATAAAAGACATACTATCACACCTTTCTATTACACATAAACATTATACATTACTTTTTCTTTACTTTTCAATTATTTGGCCTTTAAAAAAAGATATGTTGTTAAAACATATCTTATTTAAACACACTTTCTTCTTCTTTGCTTATCATAATTTTTTCCATAATTAATCTTTGACCCGGAGAAACAATGAATAAGCATTGACCAATACCGGCATTACCAATAAATATTCTTTCTTCATCTGAAAAACCACCAACAGAAGAATACAAATCAATTAATGACTGCAAATCTGCTGGGTTCAAACCAAATATAAATGAATATTGACAACCATTTATAATAGCAGTTGTATATTTTTTAATATTAGCACTACCAACAAAGTCGTTTACGTTTTGTGTGATAACTACAAATATACCATTATATTTTCTTATACGTTTAACCATGTTAAACATAAATTGTAAAGCAGCAGGACTTTTTTCATCGATGAACACATGGGCTTCATCTACTACTATTGCTATATATCTATCTTCACCCTTTAGTAAATTTCTTTCTCTATTTTTACTAACTTCATTTTCAAGGAATCTAAGAACAAGCATCATTTGAGCATTCATAACTTTATCATTTTTAGAATCATTCATTCTCTTAAAGTCGAACAAAATAAAGTCAGAAGTTTTTGTATTAATAGTTGTAGGTCCATTCCACAAAGTAGCTAAAGAACCACCAGTACACATTCTCTTCAAATATACTTCAATATTTCTTAAATCATTAAGTTCGTCACCTAAATCAGCAGCTCTATTAGAGTCTTTAGTTATAATAGAAGCTAACTCATTAACTCTCCATTTAACCATAGCCATTAAATCATCCATAATAGGGAATTTTTCTGCCTTAACTGTAGAGAAATCTGTTTCTTCTCCTAATTTCTTTTGTTTATATGTTTCTACAATTTTATCTGAAAGTCTAGCAAGTTCCTTATCAGTTAAATCAGGTACTAAGCTTTGAAAGAATTGCTCCAAAAATTGAATGTGAGAAGAGAAAGCTGCTCTTCTAAGTGCTATATTATCAGTTTTCCCATCATCTTCATCATCTACCATTTGTCCAAAAATATGAAAAGGGTTAATACGGGAATCTACTGCTGCACCAACATCTATCATTTGACCACCAAGTTGTTTACATATAGTTTTATATTCACCTTCTGGGTCAATTATATAAGCTTTAATATCTTCTAATAATAATTTTAAAATCATTTTTTTAGTAAAGTGAGATTTACCAGAACCTGACTTACCAATAACCATTATGTTTGAATTAGTTCTTGCTGGTGTTCTAACAGTTGGATCAAAGAAAATAAGGTTAGTTCTATTATTTCCAAGTAAAAATCCATTTTCATCTTCAAGTGCTTGGAATACAAATGGGAAACCAGCACCAAGACTCAAGCAAGGTATATCTCTACCATGATCTTGCATAATATCATCTTTAGGAGTAGGCAACATACTAATATAAGCATCCAATTGTCTACATGTTAATTTATCAGGTTTCATTGAGTTTTGTTTAATCGCAGAAGCAACACCATGAGAAATAGTCTTTAAATCCTTTTCATTATCACTATAAGCCATTAACATTACATTAACTCTTTTTAAAACTTCACTACCTCTTTCTATTTCTTCTAGAATATATAAGAAAGATTCTAATTGTGCTTGCTTAGCAATATCTTGTGAAGATTTATTTTTATTCAATAATTGTGTTCTAACTTCAGTAATAGCTTTATCCATTAAGTTTTTAGCCACTTCATTAGGAACATTTTCAATATTAATAACACAACTAGTATTATCTATATTAACAAGTGGAGCTAACCAAGTACCATTAACATTCATAGGGAAATCTAGCACAGAATAACATGTTGCATACATAGTATCTGTCTTTAAATTAGATGTAGTAAATTTAATGTAATCTGGCAAAATATCATTAATATAATTATCATTATCAACAAAGTCATCCATTGTTTTATGTCCAATCGGATTATACATGTGATAGAATAAATATTTTATTTCCTCATCATTACATAAAGAAGGATTAACTTTTAATTGAGAAAATCTAGAAAATATTTCATCACATGACATTCTAAATTCTTCTGGATTTTTACCATAAATAATAAAATAGAATTCATTAGTTAAAATATTTGCTTCATCATTGAAATACTCTAATCTTCTTTTTTCAAAATTAACCTGTTTTAATCTATTATTATAGCCATCTTCAGTCATATTTCCTTCTCTATACTTACGATGTTGAATTTTAAGTAATTCTTTTTGTCTTTCTATTTGTGTACTTAAATCCATTGGCCTTTCCAATTTTACAATACTACAGTCCCATTGAACAGAAGCCAAAATAGATGCAAACTGATTAATTTTCACCTTTTGTTCATCTTTATCTAATAATAGCAAATTTAAACTATTAATCTTCATTACTTTAGCTAATAAACCATTAGCATAAGTAACTGTTCCATCTTCAATAGATTTAATAGCAATAAATTTAGAAATATCAGCACCTTTTTTTGCCATATAAATACCCCTTTCTAAACAAATAAAGGCCTTTCGGCCTTTATAATCTACCACAGGCTCAAGTTAATTTTAAATTAACACCTGTAATTTTTCAACATATCTACTATTATTTTGTGGTTTTATTAATCATTTGAGACATTTTTTAGTTCCACTTTAATATCATTAATTTGATCACTATCAGCATAAGCTGCTGCGATGGCATCCTTTACTTGTTTTAACATTTGAGGATCCTTTGAAACATTATAACTTTGCATAGCAACTTTAGCTTTATTAATGTTAGTTTTATAACTATCCGAAGCAGTCTCATAACGAGCCTTCAAATCACTAGCATATTCTGAAGCACTACTAATGCCTCTAGCATCCATTCTTTCAGAAGCTTTTGATATATCAATAGATCTAATAGCTTTTTCTAATTCACCATCTGCAAAACTTAATTCGCATTCATCAGATATACTGCTTAATGCCATATTCATTCTTGCTTTAGTATCATTCTTTCTCATATCAGACGCTAATGCACAATAAGCAAGTTCGCTAAAGTTATTACCAATTGACGGAGTTCCAGTCACTGTGTTATTTTCAAGTTTGCCAATAATTTCTACTGACATTGCTCTGCTAGTCGTTTTTCTTTGTCTTGTTGGAGTAAGAACAGAAGTTCTTAAATTTTCAGCATCATTTGAATCAACTTTTTGACTTAATTCACTAGAAGCCGCCGCATAAGCTGCATTAGCTTTATTAATTTTAATTCTAACTTTTACATTTTGTGGAGAAGAATCATCAGGCATAGATTGTAATTCATTATTTGCATTTTGTAAACCTTCTTTTGCTTTAGCATATCTATACATAGTAGTTTTATTTTTCTTAGCTTGACGTTCTCTAACCTCAACTACAACATCTCTATCTTTTTGTGCTTTATTTAATTTTCTAGAAGCTGTATTAACATTTTGTTTTGCTTTTTCATATCCTTCATCTGCTTCGTCCATTCCTGAAAATCTTTCATTTGCTTCATCATATTCAGCTTGATATTTTTCAACAGTTGAATTAACTTCATTGTATTTATTTTCTACATCTACATCTCCTGAATAAGTTAAATCAGCATCTTGCGCCATTCCTAATGATTTAGAAGCAGCATTAGTTTGTCTAGCTTTAGTTTCTAATGAATCACCTGATCCTATAGCACCAGCTATTTTTCTATCAACATCTTCTTTAGAAACATCCGCAGTAAATTCGCCCATTCTTGCATCTTTTTTAACTCCTGAATTATTAGTAGATTCAGCTTTTATACTAGAAGAAACAGGTCTAGTTGATGCTGCATTTAAGCTTTGCTTTTTATCTAATACAGAACCAGCAGTTTTATTTGTTCCATTAATACGTTTAGTTAAAGCCTTTGATGCAGAAGTTAAATTAGCACTAGCTACTGTAACTCTTTGACTTGCACTTACGCCATCGTCATTTTGTGCTCCTGAATTTTTAGCATCACTAACTGCATTTTGTAATTCTTCTCTAGCCTTAACATGATTATACATAATAGTTTTATTGTTAGAAGCAATTTTTTCTCTCCTACCAGAAACTTCATTTAATGACTCTTCTGTTAATTGCTTTGCCGCTTTATCCTTCTCAAGGTTAGTAGAAGCATTATTATATGTTGTTAATGCTTGTTCATATCCTGCATCATCGCTACTAGTTTGATCAAGTTTAGTTTTAGCATCATCATATACTTTTTGAGAGTTTTGTAATTGTTCTCCAGCTGCATTGTCTTCACTAACAGCATCATCATATTCTTGTTCAGTTTCTATATCTCCAGAATAAGTTAATTCAGGATCTACATATACTGCTCCTGCTTCACCAGCATTTTCATTTGCAACCTCTGCACAGTTTTCTAGATTTGCCGCTGCAGCAATCATAGGAGATGTCACTTCTTCAACTTCATCAGCACTCATTAAATCACTATTGTTTTGAAGTTCATTATTAGCATTCTTAATTGCATCCATATCACCTTTCGTAGTTTTCCAGTTTTGATATTCTATCGTTGCATTACTTAATTTTTCTTTTTTGCTAGCTTCTTGCTTAGAATTATTATTATATTTACTAGCTTCTTTCTTAACATCAGCTCTTTTATTTTTATTCTTATCAAGACCACCCTTAAATCCAATTGCAAATCCATCAGATAGAGAACCCATACCTACAGAATGGAACATAGTTGAAGCTGCAAGACCTGCTAATTTTAATGCTGTTCCACCCGCAGTTTTTGCTACGCCAAGAGTAAGTCCTTTTCCTATTTCTTTCCAGAATGCTTTACGTCCTTGAGCTCTTCCATATTTTTTAGCAATTTTTTTCTTTCGTTTTGAAGCTTTTTTAGGATTAATATCGGCAGGTTTAGCCCCTTGCTTTTCATTTTTAGAACCTTTTGTTTCTGTTCCTTTTGGTGCATCTTTTCCTTCAGTTCCTGCTTTTTCAGATTCTTCTGGTTTAGTTCCCTCTGGTGCATCTGCTTCTTCTGGTGCTCCTGATCCCTCTGGTGCTTCTGCTCCTTCTGGTGCTTCTGGTGCTTCTGCTCCTTCTGGTGCTTCTGCTCCTTCTGGTGCTTCTGGTGCTCCTGATCCTTCTGATGCTCCTGATCCTTCTGATGCTCCTGATCCTTCTGGTGCTCCTGCTCCCTCTGGTGCTCCTGCTCCCTCTGTTGGAGTTGATGCTCCTTCGCTACCGCTTGATTCGCCAGGCCCTGTAGAGCCAGTAGGTCCTGTAGAACCTCCACCTCCTGGATTATTATTTGTTGGAGTAGTTGCATCGTCTTTTTGTGCTTTTTCATCACTCTTATCTAAAGCATCCTGCATTTCAGCTCTTGCTTGTTTCTTAGCTAAACTTCTCTTGCCAAGAACGCCAGCTACTCCTCCCGCTGCAAGACCTGCTAATCCTCCAGCTATTTGCATAGCTCCACTTGCAACTTTTCCAGTTACAGTAGCAATATGTTTACCAGCATTTCCTAAATCAGCAGAAGAAGATCCTCCAGCTAAGAATGGTGTAATTGTAGAATCTATATCACTAATAGCACCAGCTCCTGCTACAATTATTAAAGTTTTCCCTAATGCATTTAAAGCTATATCAAAATTACTAATTTCTGCTCCATTATAATAAAGTAAATTTATATTACTTAATTCACTTGTTAGCCCATTGCCATCAATTAAGCTAACTGCCGAAGCTGAATATTCTGTATTAACAAACATCATTAAATCCAAATTATTAACGGATGTAATTATCATTATAAATAACATAAACGACATTACGCAACCTATTACTTTAACAGATTCTTGAACAACTTTATCTTTCCAATTTTTAAATTTTTGTCCTTCATCTAGAACAATTTGCGAAATTGGAGAAGGTGCTACTATAAATAAAGCAATAAGATTGTACATTCTCGTAAGCATTGCTAACATCATTTTACCTAAGTGTACAATAACAACAAGACCACCAAACAAGAAAATATACCAATAAAATTGTCCGGCTAATATGTTATATTGTGCAAAGAAAGAAGCGTCACCTGTTAGTACTTGTGGATCTGTATTCCAAAGTTCTGCTGTTGTTTCATTAACTTTAAAATAAAAATATGTATCTCCTGGATACCATCCAAAACTATTAGCATCATATACGGAACTTGTGCTTATTTTTTCTCCTACCTTTATAAATGATGCTCCACCATCACTCCAGCTCATATTGAATAGCATTGTACCAACGCCACCACCTTGATATCCCATAGCCTTCATAACAGCTAAAGCTAGAGCCCCAGTAGCACTAACTAAGAAATAAAAAACAGGAATAATGCATATAAAAGCAATAAAACTTAAAGCAACATTCCTAAAAATAGGTCCTTTGGACCTAGGACCTGCTCTATCAAAATAATCTTGTTTAATTATTCTACCAATTGTAAAAGCAACAATAAGTGCTAAAGCAATAAGGCATAATTGAAGATAAGTTTTTTGAAATTTATCTTGAGTCAAAAAGAAATTTACTATATCAACGCGTTCTACAGTACCTTCCGTCCCATTAACATTACCATTAACAGGTGTCATTCCTGCAAACACGAAAAAAAGTTGAGTTAGCATATCAAGCACCCACGCAATAGCATAAATAATACCAAACCATATTCCATATACTAATTTATAAAAACCATTAACTATGGGTCTAAAAAGAATAAAAACAGCTAAAAATGAGCTCATATATACTACCTCCCTTTGAATATCAATTAAAAGGGAAAGCTAGAAAGCTTTCCCATACCAACTAGCGGATTTTTTATTTATTAATTACTAGTAATTCATTAAATCGTTATTAAGCTATTGATTTTGTAATAACTTTAACTAAAATATTAGCAACGCCAGCAACACCATATGCTATTGCAATACCTATTACTAACCATTTTAGTGAACCGATTTTTTCTTGTCTAACTTGTGGTTCATCTGCAGCCTTAACAATTTGCATACCTAATAAAGCACCCTTAATAACAAGGAATAAACCCAATACGATGTAAATTACATTTAATATTGTTTGACCGATATTGTTAATTTTATCCATTAAGCCTGCTAAATCTGTATCAGAAATTGAGCCACTCACATCCATACTAGCTAATAAATTTACTAACCATGCCATAGTTCATCCATCCTTTCTCTAAGATACTAAAATTATAACACACAAATTTTTTCTAAAACAATAAATTGCTTGTAAATGTTGTTTTTTTTCAACATTTTAGGGCAAAATCAATTGTTTATAAACATATTTTACAACAACTTACAAAAAAATGGTATCTTTTTTTTTGCAGTGTGCATAACATAACAAAGTAATTTAGCAATATTTTTTTATGCTAGGCGAGTTTTTAAGTAAATTGCAAACTTTTATGGCCTCAGAAAATCTATACTCACCTGCATTTTTAAATATTTTAATAGCTTCATCTAAATTTTCATCTAATCTAATACACAAATATGCATACTTGAGATTTGCAAGAACCATTTTTTTGTCTATTGCTTTTTTATAATATTTTAAAGCTTCCTTTAAATCTTCTTTAGATTCAGCATCGCTTGCTATAGCTTCAGCATATAAGTATTCTCCAAAAAATAATTTTTGTTTAAATGCCTTATCAAAAAACTTAGCAGCTTTCTTTTTGTTAGGCTTATCTGTAACCCCAGTACCTGTATAATAGTAATATCCAAGTTGTGCTGCAGCATCTCCATTTCCCATTTTATATGCTTTCTTCAAACATTTGTATGAATATTTTTCATCTCTATATGATTCATTAAACTTTGCATTATAAAACAAAAATTTCCAATATTCCCCCATGCCTACACAATACCATCTATCCCAGGTATCTGCATGAAATTCTAAGCCTCTGTTTATACATTCATCTATATATTCAGCCATTCTAGGATATCCTTTATATGATTCATTAATATAAAATATCAAAAGTCTCTTATTAAAATCATCTTCTGTTTTAGAAGTGAATTTTGTAAGCCCTATAATATCATTCATTACCATCAACTCCTAACACTAACATTTTAACTTTTAAAGCACTAAATTTCAATAATAAATTTTTACACAAAAAATCTACTCATAATAGCGAGTAGATTATAAATAATTCTTTTTTTAATATTTTAAAATACAATTGCAATTAAATTAGTTTTACCCTTATTTGCTAGTGTTTTCATCAAGTTTTGAAGTTTAACTCTAGTGTTATCCGGAAGTGTAGTAAGCTTAGCACTTATTCCATCCTTAATAACATCTCCCATATTTCTTCCAAACATTTGCTTATCAAAAATAACTTTAGGATCTACATCCATTCCCTCTTTAAGATATTCTACTAAAGACTCACTTTGTTCTTTCATTCCTATAATAGGTTCAAAAGTTGTTTCAACATCAACTTTAATAATATGTAAAGTAGGAGCACTTGCTTTTACTTTAACTCCATATCTACTACCTTGTTTAACTAACTCTGGTTTTTCTATAACTATATCATCTAAACTAGGAGTAGCAAATCCATATCCTGTAGTCTTAGCCATTTCTACTGCACTAGATAGTGCATCATACTCTTTCTTTAATTTAGCGTATTCTTGCATTACTTTTAAAAGTACAACAGGATCATCTATATCAAACCCCATTACTTCTTTTAAAACTTTTTCATATAATTCATCTGGCATTTCAATAGAAGTCTTAACAATACCACTTGAAGTATCAACATCTACTATTTTAAAAGCTTTAATGTTTTCATTTTGTTCTATTATCTCTCCAATACCATCTACATCTTTTACTTTCTTAGCAAAATTCATAGCACTAGTAACAGAATCTTTTAAGCTTTTTCTTAGCCAATGATCTCCATCTAACACATTAACCCAACTTGGAAGTTCAACTTCAATATTTGCAAGTGGGAATTCATATAAAGCATCTTTTAACACTTTAGCAATATCATCATTATTTAAAGATTCAACATTTAGCCCTAAAACCGGAACATTATACTTACTTTCTAAATCTTTAACAATTTTCAAAGTCTTCTCGCTACTAGGATCCTTACTATTAACAATAACAATAAAAGGTTTACCTATCTTAATAAGTTCATTAATAACCTCATTCTCTGCCTCTACATAATTAGCTCTATCAATATCAGTAATAGATCCATCTGTAGTTATAACAATTCCAATCGTAGAATGATCAGTAATAACTTTTTGTGTTCCTATTTTAGCAGCCTCATCAAAAGGTATCGCATCTTCAAACCATGGAGTTTTAACCATTCTAACCCCATCATCATCCTTATAACCTTTAGCATCTTTAATAACATAACCAACACAGTCTACTAATCTAACATTAATGTTTAAACTATCCTCTACATTAATCATTACAGAATTATTAGGAACAAACTTAGGTTCAGTAGTCATAATTGTCTTTCCCACTCCCGATTGAGGCAATTCATCAATAGTTCTCTTTTTATCCCCCTCATCAGCAATATTTGGAATTATAGCAAGTTCCATAAACTTCTTAATAAATGTAGATTTACCACTTCTTACAGGTCCTACAACACCAAAATATAAATCGCCATTAGTTCTAGTACCTATATTTTTAAGTAACTCTCTAGTATTCACTTATTTTTCTCCCCCTCAAAATTTACTTACTATTACTTATGCTACATTTTTTTCTTTTATTACTAAAAAAGAGGATTTCTCCTCTAAAACTTCTTCTCTATATTTTTAGGTATCTTATCTTTTATAATTGCATCAATAATTTTTTCTTCTCTTTCCTTACTAACTTCCTTACCTGCTAAAGAAGCAACATTTTTTATTAATTTTCTCAATTCTTTTTCATCTTTCAAATTTTTATTTTGAATAGATCTAGCCAAACTCAAAATATCTTCTTTCTTAACATTAGTCTTTTTCTCAACTCTATCAAAAAAATTATTATTCATTAAAAACCCTCCTACTTAGATATATGCAAATAGCCTATATTTTGTTAAAAGGTTTTACTAATTTAAATTAAGAATGATATAATAAATTAATAAGAAAGAGAGTAATAACATATGAGTAAACTATCAAATACATTAATTATGTTACAAATACTAAGCGATGGAAGAAAACACTCTATCACAGATCTTTCAAATACTTTAGAAGTTACTCCTAGAATGATAAGAGTATATAAAGAAGACTTAGAAAAAGCTGGTATTTTTATAGATGTAATAAGGGGTCCTTATGGAGGATATATCCTTAACCAAACAGTATACATTCCTAAACAAGAAAACAAAGAAGATAAATTAAACATGTCTGAACTAGATAAAAAAATATATAACATTATTAATAAATCATTAAAGGAAAGAAAAAAAGTTTTAATAACTTATTTATCAAGCGATAATGTAATTAGAAAAAGAATAATTCATCCAATGGATTTATATGTTTATAATCATAATTGGTATGTTCCTTCATATTGCGAATATAGAAATAGTATGCGTCACTTTCAATTTAAAAATATTAAAGATATCGAACTATTACAAGAAAAATTTTAATGTGACCATATATTTCCTCTTTATTTAATATACTTATTAACATAAAGGAGGAATAAATATGCCTAACGATTCAATGAATTATAATTTTAACTTACTAAAAGAAAGGACTTTAAATACTTTTACTACATCTAGACTATTAAAAAAAGTAAAAGGGCCTACTATATGTGTTGGAAGTGGTGGTAGTAAAGTGGTAGCCTCTTTCGCTAGTACTCTTTTAAATACAAAAAATAATTGCCCTACTAAAGTATTAGAGCCACGCGATACACTTTATGAAAATTTATCTAATTACAAAAATATTTTTATGTGTAGTTATAGTGGTGATAACCATGGTGTAGATATCTTAACTAATTTAAAAATAAAAAAGTATTTACTAACATATGGAGATAAAGAAAATGAATCTTATAAAAAGATTAAATGTTATAGCACTCTTCCAAAGGAATTAAGTTTTATTTCTCTTGCTGCTACTACAATGCCTATGACAGTTCTTATGTCGTATTATATTAAAGATTACTTATCATTAATAAAAGAAATGTTTGATAAAGTAGAAAATACTAATTTTGATATAAAAAATATTGATTTAGAGTTTGATGTAATAAGTGGGAATGATACACTTACCTCGGAAATATATTTAGATTCCACTTTTGTAGAAGCAGGTCTTTCACAAATTACAAGACACTCAAAATATGACTATTGCCATGGAAGAACTACTTTACCTTTTAAAGAAAAAAGAAATTTAATTTACTTAATCTCTAAAAGAAAAGAATTAGATAATTTACTTTTAGATATATTAAAAGAAAAGTATGATTCTATAATAGTGTTAGAAAGTAATTATAATGATATAGTAATAGATAATTATTATCTTACATTACAAGCAATGTATCTAACAAAATATATCGCTGAAAAGAAAAAATTAGATTTATCAGAAGTAATATATGAAAAAGAAATAACAAAAAAACTATATAAGTTTAAAGGCGAGATGTAATCTCGTTTTTATTTATATAGTTTTTATCACATTACCAATTTTTCTTTAGTATGATAATTGTTTTTTTCTATTTATAAATTGTAGGAAAAAATTAACTCTTAGCTCTACATTTAATAATTAAAGGTGTGCCTACAAATCCAAATGCTTCTCTTAACTTATTCTCTAAAAATCTTTGATATGAGAAATGCAAATACTCTGGGTTATTAACAAACATTATAATAACAGGAGGCTTATTACTAACTTGATTAGCATAGCTTATTTTAAGAAAGCCACCATTAAATTCTACTGGAGGATTTCTAAGAACTGCTTCAAGTAATACCTCATTTAATACACTAGTAGATATTCTAGTTGTATACCCCTCATAACTATCATTAATAACTCTAAATAAATTTTCTATTTTATCTTTTGTTAATGCACTTACAAATACAATTGGAGCAAAATCTAAAAATTTAAATTCTTTACGAATATTCTTTTCAAACTCTGACATTGTATGACTATCTTTTTTAACTAAATCCCACTTATTAACAACTATAACAACTGCTTTACCTGCTTCTAGTGCATATCCTGCAACATGTTTATCTTGTTCTCTAATTCCTGTATTAGCATCTATAACTAATGCGCATACATCACTTCTATCAATTGCACTTAGTGCTCTTAGTGCAGCATACTTATCAATGGATTCAAATATTTTTCCTTTTTTCTTTAACCCTGCAGTATCTATTACTACATATTGTTTGTCATCTCTTGTAAAAGGTGTATCAATAGCGTCTCTAGTAGTTCCCTCAATATCACTAACAATAACTCTCTCTTGATTCAAAATAGCATTAGTTAAACTTGATTTGCCAACATTAGGTCTTCCTATGAAAGAGAATTTGATACTTTCATCATATTCTTCATATGTTTTACTTGGAAAATTATTAACAATCTTATCTAGTAAATCTCCAATACCAACACCATGTATACCACTTACCGCAATAGGATCACCTAACCCTAAAGAATAAAATTCATAAATCCTATCAAGTAAATGTCCATCATCTATCTTATTAACAGCTAAAATAACTGGTTTTTTCCATTTTCTAAGAAGAGAACAAATATACTCATCATCATGGTCTACTCCTACTCTACCATCACCAATATAAACTATAATGTCTGCTTCTTCCATAGCTATCTCTGCTTGCATTTTTATTGATTCTTGAAAAGGAGCATCTTTTAATTCTATACCCCCAGTATCAATAACTCTAAACTCTTTACCAAGCCACATAGCTTTTGCATATAATCTATCCCTAGTAACACCTGGAGTATCTTCAATAATAGATCTTTTTTCTCCAATTATACGATTAAAAATAGTTGACTTACCAACATTAGGTTTACCTATAAATGCCACTACTGCCTCAATCATTACTAACCCTCTCCTTCACAAGGGATAAAACTTTATTAACAACTTCATCAACTGTTGTATTAGTAGAATCAATAACTACACTATCAACACATTTAACCAAAGTCTTATTCACTTCTAAATCATTATAATCTCTATTAGCAACAGACTTTTTAACTTCTTCAAAAGTCATATTACCACCTTTATTAACTTCATCTATATATCTTCTTCTAGCTCTTTCATCAAGTGATGCATCTAAATATATTTTTAATTCAGCATCAGGCATAACAACACTAGTTATATCCCTGCCATCCATCACTACGCCTTTTTCACTTGCAATATTCTGTTGAAGTTCAACCATAAACTTTCTAACATAAGGTTTACGTGCAACAGGCGATATTAAAGCATTAACTTCTTTACTTCTCAAATCTAAAGTTACATCTTTATTATCAAAATACACCTTATCATCTTTAACTTCATAATCAAATTTATCAATTAAATGTTCTTTAATCTTTTCATCATCATCTATATTTATCTTATCTTTAATAATTAAGTATGTAAGTAAACGGTACATTACTCCAGTATCAATATATTTATAGTTTAATTTTTTGGCTACTATTTTAGCAACCGTTCCCTTGCCACTACCAGCAGGACCATCTATAGCTATATTAATCTTTTTCATGTTTACCCTCCTTACACATTTGTATAAAATTATAATTTAATTACTTTAAATATAAGTAAAGCACCAACAACAAGAACAAGAATTAAAGCAATGAATAATAGTGATAACACTAATACCTTATTACTTTTTCTTTTCATTTTTAATTCTTTTCTAACATCAATTCCCTCATGTTGAAGAATTCTTTCTTGCATCATTTCAGGAGTGTAGTTTTCATCATTAGGCCCTTTTTTTACTCCTTTTTTGCTATCTTTAATTTTTTGTTGTTGTTCTATTTTAGCTCTTAAAATTTCTTCAACAGAAAGCTTATCAGTAAAACTAATAGGATCAACAAAAGGCTCCTCTTCCTCTTCTTCTTTCTTTACTTTAGTTTCTTCTTTTTTAACAACAACAATCTCATCTTTTTTATTTTTACCACCATTAATCTCTTTAGCAATTTCATTTAATTGATTAGTGTTCTTATTCTCTGTTTTTTTAGAATTTAAGTTAGTTTCATTAGAAAAACTTTCTTCACTTTTGCTCTCAAGTTCAGGATCAATAGCTTTTAATTTTTCTTCATAAGCATTTTCCTTACTATTTTTCATCTCTTCATCCAAAGTTTCATATAACTTTTTATTTTTTTCTACTCTAGATTTTGCCATTTTTATTCACCTTCCATAAACTGCTTCACATTTATAAGTATATTTTAAAAACGGTTTTATTGCAAATAAAAGTTCATTATCTTATAATTATTTTAGTTGGGAGGAAAAATAATGAAAAAAGCTCATGTAAAAAAAGATGCTTGCATTGGATGCGGACTATGCACATCAATCGCAAGTGAAGTATTTGCTTTTGGAGATGATGGCCTAGCAGAAAACATTTTAGGTAATGATACTGAACTACCTGAAGAAGTATGCGAAAGTGTACAAGAAGCTGCTGATTCTTGTCCTGTAAGTGCAATTGTAACAGAATAAAAATTATATTAATTATAAGGACTATTTTAGTCCTTTTTATTTATGCAAAAACATTTCTAATTCATTCTTGTTTTAAATATAATAGATTATAATATTAAAGTATTGGAGGAATATATATGAAAGCATTTGGAACAATTTCTAGAGGAGTTAAAGCTCCTATCATAAAAAAAGGAGATAATTTAGTTGATATTGTAACTACAAGTGTTCTTAATGCTTGTAAAGAAAATAATGTAACTTTACAAGACAAAGATATAGTTGCAGTCACAGAAGCAGTCGTAGCTAAATCTCAAGGGAACTTTGCTACACTAGATCAAATAGCAAAAGATGTTAATAATAAATTTGGAAACGAAACAGTTGGACTAATATTTCCAATAACTAGTAGAAATCGTTTTTCAATGATATTAAAAGGAATAAGTAAAGGTGTTAAAAAATTAGTAATTCAATTATCATACCCTACTGATGAAGTTGGCAACCCACTTATAAGCGAAGAAAAACTATTAACTTCTAAAGTAAATCCTTATACAGATGTATTAACAGAAGATGAATTTGTAAAAGAGTTTGGGGAACCATGCCATTTATTTACTGGAATGAATTATCTAAAACTATATAAAGAACTATGTGAATGCGATTGTGAAATAATTTTAGCAAACAATCCTCTTGCAATCTTAAAATATACAAAATATGTAATTAATGCTGATATTCACACAAGAAAAAGAACCAAAGCATTACTATTAAATAACGGAGCAAAAGTAGTATGTTCATTAGATGAAATATTAAACAAAAGTGTAGATGGAAGTGGATATCATGAAGAATATGGATTACTAGGAAGCAATATGTCAAAAGAAGGAACAATTAAACTATTCCCTAGAAATGCTCAAAAATTTGCTGAAGACTTACAAAAATCATTTAAAGAAAAAACAGGTAAAACTATTGAATGTATGGTATATGGCGATGGAGCATTCAAAGATCCAGTTGGTGGTATTTGGGAACTTGCTGACCCTGTAGTAAGTCCAGGATTCACTAAAGGACTTGACGGAACTCCTAACGAAGTGAAATTCAAATACATCGCTGACAATAATTTACAAGGATTAAATAAAGAAGAGGCAGATTTAAAAATGAGAGAAATAATTAAATCTAAAGAAAAAAATCTAGTAGCAAAAAACACTTCACTAGGCACTACTCCAAGAAGGTTTACTGACTTACTTGGTAGCTTATCCGATTTAACAAGTGGAAGTGGAGATAAGGGTACTCCTATAGTGTTAATTCAAAACTATTTTGATAACTATACTGATTAAATTGTAAAAAAGATAATTTCAAACAAAGGAATTATCTTTTTATTTATAAAGTTTTATTATATAATTACTCACGGTGATATAAATTATGGAAAGATTACAAAAAGTTATAGCTAATGCTGGAATATGCTCTAGAAGAAAAGCTGAAGAGTTAATAAAGAATGGAAAAGTAAAAGTAAATGGTAATGTTGTTACTACTTTAGGCACAACTGTAGAGGAAAAAGACAAAATATACGTTGATGGTAAATTAATAAAAAGCGAAAGCAAAGCTTATTATGTATTGAATAAAGCCAGAAACACTATTTCTTCAGTAAGTGATGAAAAAGGAAGAAAAACAGTTTTAGCTGATATAAATATTAATAAAAGAATATATCCTATTGGAAGATTAGACTTTGATACAACTGGAGTATTACTATTAACAAACGATGGTGAACTTGCTAATGCTTTACTTCATCCATCTAGCGAAATAAATAAAGTATACATAGCAACTATTCAAGGAACTATTAGTGAAGATGAAAGATTAAAACTTGAAGAAGGCGTCATGGTTGATGGCAGAAAAACTAGCCCATGTGAAGCAGTTATTACAAAAAGAAATGAAGAAAAAAATAAAACAATTGTAAAAATAACAATACATGAAGGAAGAAACCATCAAGTAAAGAAAATGTTTGAAGCAATAAATAAAACAGTACTTAAATTACATAGAGATGAATTTGCTGGAATATCTTCAAAAGGATTATATGAAGGTCAATACAGAAAGCTAACATTTGAAGAAGTAAGAAACTTAAAAAAATTAGCATTTAAAGATAAGAATGATTAATTTCATTCTTTTTTATAGTAAAAAAGGTAATCAATGATTACCTAGTATTCTCTTTTAAAACTATATTTCCTTTAACTCCATTTTTAATTTTTTTAGTAAATATTATTCTAAATTTATCTTTATCCTTATAAACATCAAATCCTAATTTACCAATATACATAGCTATAACTTCTGTTGATACAGGCTCTATTTGAAGAACAGTTATAGCAAACTCTTTTAAACTCATCTTTCTTTTATTAAAAAGATTCCCACTAAAAGTAACAGTTTCTTTCAAATAATTTATTTTAAATGACATATGTTTATAATCATTATTTTTCATTATTTTCTAATAGTTCCATTATTCTCTTTAAACTAGCTTCATCTTTAAAATAAATTTTCATTTCTCCATCTTTAATTCTTACTTTAGTTTTTAACTTTTTATGTAATACAGTAGATGCATAATCATAATAAGGGTTAGTTACTCTCTCCTTTTTTCTAACTTGCTTTCTACCTTGTGCTAAATTAGCTAAGTTTTCTACTTGTCTTGAAGTATATCCATATTCAATTGTATCATTAGCTATTTTAAGTGCAACATCTTCTTCTAAGTTAACTAGGGGCTTTACTTGTCCCATAGTTAATACTCCATTAATTACATATTCTTGTATAACATCAGGTAAATTAAGTAATCTCATAATATTAGCTATATAAGATCTCGATTTACCAACTTTTTGACCAATTTGTTCATGAGTTAAGCCAACAGTGTTAGCTAAATTTTCATACGCTCTAGCTTCCTCAATTACATTTAATCCTTCTCTTTGAACATTTTCAATAATAGACATTTCCATCATTTGTTGATCACTAAATTCTGCTACTAAAGCAGGAACTTTAGTCATACCAGCTAATTGGCTAGCCCTAAATCTACGTTCACCTGCTAAAATTTGATATCTGCCATCTCTAGTTTCTCTAACAATTAATGGTGAAATAACACCATAAGTTTTAATAGATTCACTTAATTCTTGAAGTTTAACTTCATCAAATATTTTTCTGGGTTGATATGGGTTAGTATCAATTAAGTTTACATCTATATCCTCTCTAACTGCATGTTCAGTGCAATTAGTATATCTTTCAACTTCCTTTAATTCTTCACCAATATCAAATACATTAATTTTATTGTAATTTTCCATCATTAATCACTTCCTTCGCTAAATTAACATATGCTTCTGCAACCTTTGTGTTAGGCGCATACTCTATAACTGTTTTACCTGCTTTTTGAGATTCAGTAACTACATTGCTCCTTGGAATAGTAGTTGTATAAACTCTACTATTTTTAAATAAAGTTCTAATTTCATTTTCTATTTCTTTGTTAATTTTATATTTAGAATCATATAAATTTAACACAATGCCACTAACTGTTAAATTCTTATTAAATGAGTTTTTAATTCTTCTAACTGAAGCATAAGCCTCAAGTAAACTTTCCTTAGAAAAATACTCACATAAAGAAGGTACTATTACTTTATCACTAGCATTTAATACATTAACATTTAATCCAATTGCTGGCGGACAATCTATAATAATATAATCATATTTTTTTCTTATCTCTACTAGTTCATCCTTAAGTCTAAAATAACGGCTATTTTCCTTATATATAGTAGCCATTTCCACATCTGCTCCAGCTAGTAATGGGTTTGATGGTAAGAAATAAAAATTTCTTAAAGGCATCGTTCTTATTGCTGCACTAGCATGAATCTTATCAACTAACACATCATATAAAGTATTGTCTAAATTGTACCTATCAAATCCAAGACCTAATGTTGCGCTCCCTTGAGGATCTGCATCAATAAGTAATGTTTTCTTGCCTACATAAGCAAGTGAAGAGGCTAGGTTAATTGCAATTGTTGTTTTTCCTACTCCTCCTTTTTGATTTACTATAGCTATAACTTCTGCCATATTATCATCTCCTTTTTTTATAATGGCTTTTTCTTCATTTTATTATATTCACGAGGATACTTTTCAGGAGTATAATCCAACTTCTTATAAATTAGGTTATATCTCTTACCATAACTCATTGGAAGAATAATTTTTTGTTTTTCTATTAAATCTAATTTTAACTCTTTACATGCTGCATCACATTCACTAGCTTCTTCTTTAGCTAAAGGGCCTTTCATAGCAATGAATTTTCCACCAACTTTAACAAGTGGAGAAGAAAGTTCCATTAACACATTAAGTCTAGATACAGCTCTAGCAGTTACATAATCAAATTTTTCTCTATTTTTCTTGCCATAATCTTCTGCTCTATCAACAACTACATCAATATCTTTTAATCCAAGTTCATTTATAACTAACTTAACAAACTCCATTCTCTTATTCATTGAATCTAAGCAAGTAACTTTTAAACTTGGAAAAGCAATTTTTAATGGAATAGATGGGAATCCTGCTCCAGCACCTACATCACATAAAGTTTTATTTTCCATATCATTAACAAAAGATAATGTTAAACAATCATAAAAATGTTTTTCATAAACATCTTCTTTTTGAATAATCGTTGTAAGATTTAATTTTTCATTCCATATTTGTAGTAATTCAAAATATCTACGAAATTGATGTTCTTGTTCTTCTGTTAATAAAATATTGTTTTCTTCTAATAATCTTCTAAATTGTTCTTCGTTCATTTTAGTTACTCCCTTTCATTTTTAAATATAATAATAGTATTGATATATCACTAGGATTAACTCCGGATATTCTTGAAGCTTGTCCTATATTTAACGGTTTTATTTGATTTAATTTTTGTCTTGCTTCTAGTGCTAAATTTTCTATTAAATTGTAGTTTATATTTTTATCTAAAGATATATTTTCCATTTTCTTAAATGATTGTGCTTCTTTAAGTTCTTTAGCAATATATCCTTCATACTTAATTTGAATTTCAACTTCATCAAGTATCTCATCATTATAACTTAAGCTATCAAAATAATCCTTTATATAATAAATATTAACATTTTGTCTTTTAAGTAATTCACTTGCAGATATACTTGTTTCTATATGAATTCCTTTTTCTTCTTTAAGTTTTTTAGAAATAGGATCATCTCTTTTAATTTTTATATTTAAAAGCAATTCTTTACACTCATCAATTTGCTTTTTCTTATTAAGAAATTCATTATATCTATCTTCTTTAATAAGTCCTGCTTTATATCCATAATCAGTTAATCTCAAATCAGCATTATCATGTCTTAAAAGTAGTCTATATTCTGCTCTAGAAGTTAATAGTCTATATGGTTCTTTAGTACCTTTAGTTACTAAATCATCAATCATAACTCCTATATAAGCCTCATCTCTTCCTAAAACAAGTGGTTCCTTACCTCTTATTTTTAAAGAAGCATTAAGACCTGCCATTAATCCTTGAGCTGCTGCCTCTTCATATCCTGAAGTTCCATTAATTTGACCAGCTGTATATAAATTACTTATAACTTTATTTTCTAGTGTTGGCCATAATTGTAAAGAGCTTACTGCATCATACTCAATAGCATAAGCATATTTCTTCACTCTAGCATTTTCAAGCCCTGGTAAAGAGTGAATCATTTCAAGTTGCACATCTTCAGGCATTGAAGTTGAAAAGCCTTGTAAGTAAATTGTATCTAACGATAAAGATTCTGGTTCAATAAACAATTGATGTCTCTCTTTTTCATTAAATCTAACAACCTTATCTTCTATTGATGGACAATATCTAGGGCCAATTCCCTCAACCATACCACCATACATTGCAGACTTATTTAAATTTGCTTCTATTATTTTCTTTGTTTCATCCGTTGTATGTATTAAGTAACATAATTCTTGCTCTTCAATAGGTTTAAAATCTTTAGTTGTGTAAGAAAATGCTAATTTTCCTTCCGTTCCTGGTTGAACTTCCATTTTACTAAAATCAACGCTATCACGATATATTCTAGGAGGCGTACCAGTTTTTAATCTTAATAAATTAAGTCCTATTTCTTTTAAATGAGGTGATAATCCATATGCTCCTTTTTCTTGATCAGGACCATGTTTTTCACTTCTATGTCCTATTAGTATTTTTGCTTCTAGATATGTTCCGGTTGTTAAAATAGTAGCTTTAGATTCATATCTAGTCCCATTAACAACAACACCTTTGCATATACCATTTTCAATAATAAGATTATCAACGCATCCTTCTAACAACTCAACATTTTGTTCATTTTTCAATACGTTAATCATATAGTTTTTATAATCTAATTTATCACTTTGAGCACGCAAGCACCATACGCCTGGTCCTTTAGCAGTGTTAAGCATTTTCATTTGTAAATATGTTTTATCTGCTGTTATTCCCATTTGACCACCTAAAGCATCAATTTCTCTAACAACAACACCCTTCGCAGGGCCACCAATTGATGGATTGCATGGCATACTTGCTATATTATTGATATTTAGTGTAACTAAAAGCGTTTTTAATCCTGTTCTAGCGCATGCTAGAGTTGCTTCAACACCAGCATGTCCACCTCCAACAACTATAACATCATACATCCATGCTCACCTCCACATTTTTGATTATATACTCTAAATAATTAGGTGTCAATCAATTGGAGTTTCACATGGAACTTTTTTTATTTTGCTGGTGTTTTGCCGCTAAAAAGCAAAGATTAAGCCATAAAGAAAGCAAAGCATAGGAATTTATATTTATATTAAAAGTAAGAACTTCAATTTTAAATTTTTTGTTATAAAAAAGGCTCTATTGATTCGAACTCAATAAAGCCTATATCTATATTATTTAATTTTATAATAGCAGTAACGCTATCCTTATTATCTTTTTATAGTTTTCTTTCTCCTAGCACTATCTATAGAGTTTTCAATTGTTTCAATTTTCCCAAGTATACCTTCTTTTGGTATATATTTTCTATTGTCATCATCTTTTCCAATATATATATTTTCTTCATTGATAGCGACTTCTATCCTAGACACTTTACCTTCTGGAGTAACAAAAACTTTATTCGTTTCTATTTGCATGTAGTCTTCATAATAATCAGGATATTGATCTCTTGGTTGACATGGATCAAATATTCCCCTAGAAATTGGCCATATTTTGTAAATATTAATTTCCATTCCTTTATTTGTATATTTAATCATACACAAAAAATTATGATAGTTGTGATGATCAAGCGGAATATACTTAGGTGAAAAATGGCACAAGTCAACACCTTCAAGTTTTTCAAATGACGCCACTTTATGAAAAGGTGCATCTTCAGGAGCGTCTATCATCGTAAAATTATCATCTACTACATTCTCCCCATCTGATTCAGCAATTTTTTCAACAATAGCATTAGCCATTAAAAATAATTCGCGTGTGTCTAGTACAAAACTAGGCTCATAAAAGTTAGCAAATTTTCCACGCACTACTTCAATACCATCTAATTCTGAATATCCCGTATTATACTCGCGAGATTTTTTTCTAAATATTTTCTCAAAAATCCCCATTAAACTCATCTCCTATAATTAAATTATACTTATAAAACTATTATAAATCAACTTTATTTATTTTTATCAACAATTATCTTTTTAATATCAAATAAAATATCTTTGTTTGTTATTTTAAGATCTTTTAATAATTCTTGTGGATTATATCTATCATAGAATTTTCTTTCAAGTCCATATGTAAGAACTCTCATATTTGATGTTGAATAATATGAAGCTATTTTCTGTCCAAAGCCTCCATCTAATATTCCATCTTCTAAAGTTATAACTAGTTCATGATCTTTTTCTAATTTTTTCAAAAGTTTTTCATCAATTCCATTTGCAAATCTAGGGTTTATAAGAGTTGGTTTAAACTTCAATTTATTTTCAATATAGTTTGCTAAATCTTCTCCCTTTTCAAAGAAATCTCCAAGTGCTATAATAGCCACTTTTTCTCCTTTTTGGTAAACGCTATATTTATTGACATCATCATATTTTGTATCAACTTTTCTACTACTAACTTCATTACCAGGAATAAGAATAATAACTGGATGCTCTTTTTGATCAACACTCCAATCAAGCATACTTAAAAATTCTTCTTTGCATGTAGGTGCTAGCATAACTAAATTAGGAATATTAGAAAATGCTGATATTCCAAATATTCCTAAATGTGTAACATCAGTTAAACCCGCAAAAGATGTATAGTTAAGCAATATAGTGACAGGGTTATTATTTATACAAACATCTTGTGATATTTGATCATAGCACCTTTGCATAAATGTTGTATTAGTAATAACTAATGGTTTAAAACCACCTTTGCTAACTCCAGAAGCCATCGCTACAGCCTGCTCCTCTGCTATACCTACATCAACAAATTGCTTACCAAGACTTTTCCTATCATCTATAGTTAACCCCATACTTCCAGGCATATTTGGAGTAATAACAACAAACTCTTTATCTTTTTTAGCTTTTTCTAAAATATATTTTCTAGCTAATCCAGTATATGTTTCTTTATCTCCAAAACTAATTGTTTTTTCTCCAGTTTCTCTATCAAAAGGCATAGTCCAGTGCCATGCTTCTTTATTAGTTTCTGCTAAACCATAACCTTTCCCCTTTAATGTATGAACATGCACTACAATTGGATGATCTATATCTTTAACTTTTTTTAAAACTTTAATCATTGACTGAATATCATTACCATTATCTTCATAAATATAATCTAAGCCAATTGCTTTAAACAAGTTGTTCTCACATTTCCCATTTGATTCACGTAATTCTTTAAGATTTTTATATAACCCTCCATGAGTCTCTGAAATAGATTGCTCATTATCATTAACTATAATAATAAAATTAGAATTTAGTTCACTTCCTGCTACATTCAAACCTTCTAGTGCTTCTCCTCCAGATAAAGATCCATCGCCAATAAGTGCTATAACATTTTCTTTACCATTCTTTAAATCTCTAGCCTTAACAAGTCCGCTTGCTAAAGATATTGAAGTTGAAGTATGTCCAATATTGAAAAGATCATGTTCACTTTCACTAGGATTGGTGTATCCAGAATCATCTTTAAAATGTTCATCATTTATATACCCTTCTTTTCTACCAGTAAGCATTTTATGAGTATAACTTTGATGAGAAACATCAAAAACGAATTTATCTTTTGGAGAATCAAAAACATAATGCATTGCTATTATTGTTTCTACTATTCCAAAGTTAGGTCCCAAGTGCCCACCTACTTTAGTAAGCCTATTAAATAAAGCTTCTCTAATATCACTCGCTAATAAATTTAATTCTTTTTCATTTAACTTTTTAACATCATCTGGCTCGTTTATTTTATTTAATATATCATACATCGCTATTACTCCTTTTCTATTTTATTTATCCATAAATTTATTTCACTTTCATTTGATATAATCAAATGTTTTGAATAATCTGAATCAAAAGTAACTTTTAAACATTCCTTAATTTTATCACTTTCACACAACTTCCTAAAATCAGTATCTGCTCTACCAAACCACCCTGCACTTGTATAAAAAGGATAAATAGTTTTATTCTTTAAATCATACTTTTTTATAAAAGCAGTAATCACAGGTGAAACGGTATACCACCAAATAGGTGTACCTATAACTATCTTATCATATAAATCTAAATTAACATTAATATCCTTAATTTTTACATCTCTCTTTATAGAATTATTTTGCCATTCATCGACTACTATTTGATAATCACTAGAAAAAGGAATTTCAGGTTTAATTTCTAATAAGTCACAGTTAAGCTTATTTCTAATTTTTTCTGCAACAAGTTTTGTATTGCCAGAATAGCTATAAAAAACTACTAATGTTTTACTCATATTTGTCTTCCTTTCAAGCATACATCTTATTTTTCTCTTTAATTGATTTTTAATTATTTATATGCTATCTTTTTATACCACCTAAACCTAACTTTAGGTCAAGTATTTTAATAATTTTTTTAAGGAGATGTAACCATGTATACAATAAAAGACATATCAGAAAAATTTAATTTGAGCATATCAACAATACGATATTACGATAAAGAAAGATTACTTAAAAACATAAAAAGAGAAAATGGAATAAGAAAGTTCACTGATAATGATATAAGCACCATTTTCTATATAGAATGTTTAAAAAAGTCTGGAATGCAAATAAAAGAAATAAAACAATTTTTAGATTATGCAAGCAAAGGCGATTCAACATTACAAAATCGTTTAGATATGATTGTAACTCAAAGAGAAAAAGTAGAAAGTGAAATAATAGAACTACAAAAAGTATTAAAGTTATTAAAATATAAAACTTGGTATTACACTAAAGCAGTAGAGCTAAATAGTGAAAATAAAGTAAAAAATATTTCTTTAAATGAAATGCCAGTTGATATAAAAAACTATCATTTAGAACCTAAAAATTAATTAATTTATATAAAATATAAAAAAATTTCTTTTATAAAATAATAATTTTTTATCAAAAAATATTTACAAAAAAAATATTTAATTTTCTTGTACAAATAAGTTGATTTATGCAAAAAATGTGTATATTATATAAATCTCACGTGCTTAAAACGTGAGTAAAAAATTATATACTTTGTACTACATATTTCTTTTTTTAAATATAATATAAATTGACATAATAATGAAAATAAATAATTGTATTTTTAGATGTAAATATGTTTTTATTTGCGATTTTTATGATCATTACTTATATTATCGTAGTCATAATCAATATAATTTTTTCTTATTAGTGGCGCAAATAGCTAATAAGTATTTTTATCATGCAGAAAGAGGAGTAAACAATGAAAAATAGGATTATTTATTTTGTTAAAAACACACATATAACAAGTAATTTTTTTGTTGTTGTACACTCTTTCAAACCCCTATTTACTTTTAGATGAAAAGTTGACAATATTTTTTTCATTTAAAATAAAGGAGGAGAAGTATGAAATCAAAATCACAAAAGCATAACAGTAAATTAACTGCTATTAGCTTTATTTTTGCATTATTATTAGTAACAATTTGTTTTATATTACCTAAATTTTCTGATACCACTCACGCTGATGCAACGCATTATAAACTTGTTTTAGATAAAGAAGATTTAAGTGGTGATAATTATAAATACACTAGTGCCACTAACACTTTATCCCTAAACAATTATAAAGGAACTACACTTCAATTTAATAGCTATGATTCAACTTTAATTCTAAAAGGAACTAACACTTTATATATAGATATAAACATTTATAATACCTCCTTAATCAAAGCATTGTGTAATCTAGAAATAAAAGGTGATGGTTCATTAAATATAGAAATATCTAATCAAAATAACGAAGGAATAAAAGCTATTGATATTGAAGGAAACCTTATCATAAAAGAAGAAGTTAATATTAACATTAAAATGGTTTCTTCTACTTCTGTGACAAGTATAAAAGCCAACAATATTACAATTCAAGATAACAGCAAACTAAATATCAATTCACAAACTTCATCAACTAATTCTATCGCTATTGAAAGTAATGAATTAAATATATTAACCAAAAATAAAATATCTATAAATATGAATAATTTTGGCACAGGAATATCTTCTACTTCTTTTAGCTCTTATAATAGTAAATTAGAAATATTAAACTCTACAACGAGTATAAAAGTAGCAACTAATACTCTCCTAAAAGAAAGTACTTTACAAATTATTTCTAATAGCAAAGATTCGATTGGAATTACATCTAATTCAAAAATAAAAATATTAAATAGCAATGTTTCTATAAATGTAAGCAAAGAATGCTTAAAATCAAATGAATTATTAGAAATGCTTGGTGATTCTAACATAAATTTATCTTCAAAAAATAATTACGCTTTGAATGCTAGTAGTATTTTAAATTTAACCGGAGGAACTATATCTATTAAAGATTATTTTAAAAATTCAAAATATGAAAAGATAGTTTTTTATGATGAAGAAAATACTAATACTCAATTAATATTAGGCAATTTAAACAACAATACTATTTACTCAAATAATGGAGAAATAAGATTTGAATATATAGGTGCTTCATCTTCATCTAACACAATAAGCGCCATTACTTATAAAGATAAAATAAATGAAAAGATAGTTATAACTTTAGAAAACGATACTTTTAAAGAAAAACTAACAAATGATTGGATTACCAATTTACCTAAAGGTTTAATTCAAAAAGTTACTCGTATAAACAATCATTCTGCTTATATATTAATTAGTGGCACTTCCTCTTTAAGCACTTCAGAAAAAATAACTATTAGAATACCTAAGGAAAACTTAACAAAAAGTACTAATGCACTAACAGTAATTTCAAATGCATCATATAACATTTATAATGAAAGTTTTTTTGTGCGTTTACTTATTAATAACACTAATACTTTTGTAACTATAAATGAAACAAAAAATTTAAAAAACAATGATATCTATAAATCTAATTTTAACGACAAATTATCTCTTTTATTATCCTTAGAAAAAGGATATAAAATAAAAGAAATATATTATTTAAATGAATCGCTAGAAAAGGTAAGCATAGATGTTGAAAACTTATCTTTTTTTATGCCTAATCAAAATATAATTTTAAATATCACATTAGAAAAAACTAGTTATGTAATTAAAACAGATAGTGATATCATTTTAAATAAATATGTTGCTGATTATGGCGATTTAATAATTATAGAAGATATAATTTCTAAAAAAGGCTATTACTTATCAAAGCTTTACTATGTAACATCTACAAATAATACTAAAAATGAAATATCTTTATCATTTTCTAATTTCACTATGCCTGATGATGATATTGTAATTTATGCAGAATTTACTAAAATAAACTACAGTATCCTAATCCCTAATAATGTTAAAGTTTATAGAGATTCTAAAGAGCTATCGCAAAATGATAAAGTGTATGCTGGAGATATACTTTTAATTACATATGATATGGTTGATCACTATAAAGTAGATGTAGCAATTAATGGTAAAAAAGTATTAAATAATGAATTGTATGAAGTAGCTGATTCTGATCTTGTTATCACTTATTATAAAACAAAAACAGATTTTTTAATCTTCTATGAAGAAAATAGCAATTACAATATTGAAATAAAAAGTAATAACACTCAAATAAAAAATGGTAATTACATAAAAGAAAATAGCAAATTAAATATCAATATATTTTCATCATCTAAATATGAAATAAATGAAATATTAATAAATGGCGTTTCATATAAATCTACAGACATTACTATAATAATGCCTAATAAAGATTTAATAATACGCATAAAAGGAAACAGTCAAGAAGGTTTCTTATCAGATAATAACAAAATAGCAATAATTGATGGAAACAAAAAATATTTAAGCAACAAAAAGCTTACTGTAACTCTAGTAGAAAAAAGCAGTTCTAACTATGCTGCAATATCAAATCAAATAAAAAAATATAAACTTTTAGATATTATAAAATTGCAAATAGAGGACTTATCAACTAATCAAAATTTACTATCTTCTGCTCTAACAAAAACATATCTAAAAATACCTAAAAGTTTTGATATTAAAAGCACTATTTTATATAGCATTAAAGAAAATAAAATAGAAAAAGAAAGCTTTGATATAGTAACTATAGATAATGAAAAATATGCTTTAGTATATACTAATGAATTAAATGATTATGCACTTGTAGACACTACTACAACACCATCTGCTAAAAACAATTTATTATCACTATTAAAACCATTAACATATGCTTTTTTACTAGTTACTCCAATCCTTTTATTAATATGTATTTTAAAAAAGAAATTTAAAAGAGCTAACTAAAATAATTGTTGAAAATAGTCTTTATTATGATAAAATAATAAACATGAAATATATAAGAAAAGAACAAGAAGATTATTTCTTCACAAAATTTGCAAAAAAAGCTTTATTTCATAAGAAAGCTAAGCCATTTAATAATGATTTTTATGATTCACTAAAAACCATTTATATTAATGAACCTTTTGGAATAGCACTAAGAGGACAAGAAACATCTGGAAAATGCTATTATTATGCTCTTTTATTAACTAGGTGTATGGAAGATAGTACCCTAATTATAGGAAGTCTAAATAAATTAAATAGTTCGCGTAATGATGATTATTTAGATGTATTTGAACATAGTTGGGTTGAAAAAGATAATCTAGTATATGACACTACATCTAAACTTATTTTTGATAAAGAGTATTATTATAAAATTTATGATGCTTCAGTAAAAAAAGAAATACATTATTCAGACTTGCTAGATTCAAACACATTTAAAAAACTATTAGAAAATTCAAAACAATATAGATATGAATTAGAAAAACCAGTTAAACTAATATTAGAAAAAATGAATAATACATATAAAAGATAAGGGGTAAAAATGATTTACCCCTTTATTTTTTGGACAAGTATATTATATTCAACTATTATATCTTCCCTATCTTTAAACTTCTCTAATGTTTTAATAGCATTCTCTTTACCAATTTTACTAAAAAATGATTGACTCGCTAACATTTCAAACTCTTGTTTATTTACTACTTTAGTATAATGGCACCATTTTTTAAAGCCCTTATTTTCACATGATTTATTACTAGCAATATTATCTTCATGAACTTTAGTAAAAGCCCATTCGAACCCATCATTTTTTATCTTTTCTAAAAGGAAATCAATAAGTTTTTGCATTATCTTGTTTCCTCTATAATCATAATGAACTAAATTAAAACCTATTTCCACTAATTTACTAGTATCACACTCACTTGGAAAATCTATCTTTCCTATTAATTTCCCACACTTATAATCTAAAGAACTAACACCCACTAATTTATCATTAATAAATGCTCCAATTATGTAAAACCTAGGATTAATAATCATACCTTTTACATTATCTAAATCATAAGGCATAGGTGTAAACCACTCTAGATTGTCTAAATGAGAATACATATCAACTATTAATTCAGAAAACGCTTTAGCATCTTTCTCTTCTAATTTTCTTATATCCATTTGTCTCATCCTTTCTTCAATATTCTTTTCAAATAATTTAAATCTAATAAATTAACTGTTTCAAACTTTCCTTTATAAAAAACAGCATAATTATTAAATACACATGACAAACTTTTAGCTTCTTGTAAACTATTTACTTTAATTATAGAACAAGGAATTTTATTATCATTACAATAGTTTCTAATTATTTCAATTGTTTGATAAGTATATGGGCATTGACTATCATAATAAATAGTTAATTCATCATTATCTATCTTTAAAGTTTTAGCTTTTTCACTAAACCTAGGAAAACTCCCATCAAAAGATAAAGCAAGCAATTCATAATCATTACTAGTAGTATCCACTACTTCAAAACCAAATTTTTTAGCAAACGTTTGATCTTGCAACCAAGTTTTTTGCTTTTTAGATCCTAATAAACAAATACCACTTTTATTATTTCTTCTAGCATCATCTATAACATACTCCATTAGACTCTTTCCATATCCTTTTCCTTTAAAGTCTCCTAAAACCCATAAGCAATATATATAGTAATAGTTACTTCCTTCAATTGGAACCCATGCTTTTTCTAATGGTGCATACTCTACAAAAACTGTAGCTTTAGCATCCAACTTTCTAAAAGCATGTCCTTCTTTTAGCCTTTCTTTTAACCATTTTCTTTTTTCTTCTACTCCTGGATGTAAAGCTTTACTGCGAATAATACAACACAAATGCTCATTATCTATATTATCTAATGTTAAGTTTATAAAATCAGCCATTTTCCTTCTCCTTAAAAAATTTTTATATAATTTTTCTAATAAGTTTTCTATTAACTCAACATTATAATAACATACTAACTAATCTTTCCAAACATTACCATTAACAAATTGAGTTAAGGCCATTGTAAATGCCTCATAATTTAAATCTATTCTAGTTATTTTATCATGAGTTAAAATTCCTATTCCTCCAGTAGAACTTCTAAGATCACTCTCATTAAATATTTCATCCATAACTTTTCCTAAAGTTCTTTTAGTTATATCCTTAACATATTTTTCAGGCACTGGAAAACTAGCACTATTACCTACACTAATATAACCTTTATTATCAGAAATAACTGCTACATTAGTAATAAAATAGTGATTAAACATTTTAACTAATCCTGATTCAATAGCTACATAATAATCAGCTTTTATATTCATTTGTCTAGCATATTCTCTAACATTTTTTACTCTGTTATATGCTCCTAAATAAGTGTCATCATTTATAGGTTGATCACTAACCTCAGATGGTACATTAATTCCATCGATTTCATAACTATTAAAATAGTTATCAAAAGCCATCTTTGCTCCTTTAATTTTACCTGGATTTTTAGTCCCTATTAATACTTTCATTTTATCTCTCCCTTTCCAAAAAAGTATTATTAGCTGTTAATAAAAAAAATCTACTTATAAAACAATAAAACACAGCCAAGAAGTATTGTTTGTTTCATTGCCATTCATAAGAAGATTCTTTCAAATATTCCCACTAACACCAATCTGGAATGGACCATACGAGATTGTGAATATATAATACAAAAACAATTTTATATTGTCAACATATAAAATTGACAATCAAATTACTAAAATGAGAAAATAAGTTGATAGGTAACATCAAGCAGGGAGAATATTATGATAGAAAAAATTAAAAATTTTATAAAAAGCCATTATTGGATTACTTTTACTACTTTATTAACGCTATTAACAATTATCTGTTTTATAAATTTAGGAACTTATGCCGTTAATTCATGGGATGAAGCTAGACATGGAGTAAATGCTTATGAAATGATTATGCAAAACAACTATATAGCAAATTATTATGGAGGAAAACTTGATTATTGGAATTTAAAACCTCCTATTTCATATTATGCTATCATACTAGGATATAAAATATTTGGATATAATGCCTTTGGAATGCGATTCTTTTCTGTAATAGCATACCTAATATTAGCTATATGTACTTCTTTATTTTTAAAAAAGAAAGTTGGAGAAAAAGCTAGTTTAGTATCACTTTTATTATACTCAAGTTGTTACTTTTTCTTTGCCAAACACTTTGTAAGAGCTGGAGATGCAGACTCAATATTTGTTATGTTTTTTGGAATCGCAATAATTTCTTTAGGATTATCAAATGAAAACCCTAATTGGTTAAATTTATATGGATTAATGTTTTCACTAGCCTTTTTAACAAAAAGTTGGCATGCTTTTATCTTTTTACCTTGCTTATTCTTCTATTGGCTTTTCACAAAAGAATACAAAATAATTAAATGGTGGCAATACATAACAGCAATTCTATGTGCTATTATCCCTATTTCTATTTGGGCAACACTAAGATATAGTTTTGATGGAATTACCTTTTTTAAGGGAATGTTAGAATATGATTTATTAAATCGTTCATCTAACTCTATCGAAGGCCATAATGGATATCCTTTCTATTATACTAGCAAACTACTATTTAATTTTTCTCAATTTTTATGTTTAGTTATTTTCACTTGGTCACTAATAATTAAGTATAAAAAGAAAGAAAAATTTACTAATCTTGATAAACTTTGCTTAATATCATTCCTATCTATTTTTATTTTGTATGCCTTTGCTAAAACAAAAATAACTTGGTATATATATCCTTGTTGTCCACCACTTATTATTGCAGCGTCTTCTTATCTTTGCGAAGAAAAAGTAATCCGTTTCAAAAAAGAAAAAAATTTTAAAACATATAATATAATTATAAAAACATGCATTATCGCCTGTTTACTAGGATCACTAATAACAGTATGTTTTATTCAAAAGCCAAATGAATTACAACAATTTATTTCTACTTTAAATATAAAAGACACAATTATTTATTATGAAGTAAACAATCAAACTTCACCAAAACAAAACATACTCTTATGTACAGAATGGAGCACTAACACAATTATAACAAATGGAGGATATGAATCTTTTTTAAGCACTAGTAATTCATATATTATTATTTCTAAAAAAGATTATGAAAATAAAGAAAAAACTAATGATGTAAAAATCATTAGTTCTAGTATCAATTATATTTTGTGCTACAACGATAAATAATTTATTTATAAACTTAGAGTATTTGCATATTCTTGTAATATATTCTTTATAAGTTCTTCATTACTATAATAAACACTATTGCACTTCTCAATAGCATTTTCATCATCTTCTAATGCACTTTCATTCTCCAACCTATTATAACAATCATATGCCTTTTTAAGATTTTCTTTTAATACAGATGGCAAATTATTCATTAAAACATCTATTATTTTATTTAAATCATCACCACAATTATCAAAATAACAATAATGACCCTCACCTTGAATTCCCGAATCATAATCAAACATTTCATAATATGGAGAAGGTAAAGTCCCCTCTCCATACATATCACACATCTTATTCCACTTTAAATTGGCTTCTGTTAATTTATGCTTCTTTTTAAATATTTTTTTAAACCATTTCATTTTAATTTATATTCCTCCAAAAAATTAATCAATTATCTTTTTACCACATTCTTTGCAATATTTAGAATCAGCATCTATAACTGCTCCACATTCTTTACAATACACAGTATCTTTAATGCCTTCTTTAATTGATTTAGCAGTATTTTTTATTGCATCACTTCTAATATCTACAGATTGTGTAGAAATATCTTTTAAATCTTCTTTATTCGCATTTTGCATGTACTTAACAGTCTTTACCCCTAGTTTTTGAATCTCTGGTAAAAATGAAATAATAAAACATGGTAAAGACATTACAGCTAAAAACAAACCTGGAGCAAATAATGCTGGGTTAATCATAACATCATTCATTTTATACTTTGTAGTTCCTAAAACAATTAAAGTAACGCCTACTATTAACATGCATATTGCAACTATTTTTAAAATTAAAAAGAACTTTGGTTTCTTATTTTCCATATATAAATACCCCCTATTTATAAATTATTTTATCATATTAAAATATTAATTAATATTACTATCTATTATATTTTTTAAAGTAATCACACCTAATCCTAAAACAAAGTATTCATCACTAACATTAACGGGTGCATACACTTTATCCTTAGTAATTTTTATATCATCAATAATATATTCAAAATCATCTTCACACTTTCCAAAAACAACATATTCACAATTAAGATACTTTATTTCTTCCCCTTCATTTTCCCACATTAATTCATTAGGGCGTGTAATATCAACTCCAATATCATTCAAATATTTCTTTATTTTTGGATACTCTTTTTCTATCTGTAAATAATAATTCTTACACATATCACAAGTACACAAATCATTCTTTTTCCTATAATATTCTTTATTTTTAATAATATTGATATTCATATATTTTCTCCTAGTTAAACTTTTCTTTTATTCTATTAATAATCTTTTTATATGTAGGTATCATATGTGGTTCAGTAGATTTTTCAATTAATTCATCTAACCATAACCACGCTATATTAGAATTCTCATCTGGTTTTATTTTTACCTCTTCATTTTCATCAGCTTCAAACAAATATGTAAAATTAAAATGAAGATGTGTTGCTACATATTTTCCTCTTTTATAATGCCCAAAAACCGGTAATATCTCTATTGAAATAGGTTCATCATTATTTAATGGTTTTAAATCGTGTATTGATGTCTCTTCTCTTGCTTCTTTAAGTGCAACATAAAGCATATCATCATCACCATCAGCGTGTCCACCAACCCATGCCCATGAATTATATATCTTATGAAAAATACAAAGAACTTTATCATGTTTCTTGTTAAGAACAAATGCTGAACTAGTTAAATGACAAACTTCATTATCTCTAGTTAAAATATCTCCAGATACTTCCTCCGCTTTAATCATAACTTCTTTTTCTTTCTTTTCCTCTTCACTATAAGGAACATATTTTTTTAATAACTCTATTGTTTTACTCATTTTTCTCCCACCTTTAAGTATACTTTACTATATACTTTAAATAAATGGCACTGTTTTTTTAATTTTATATTTTTTATTTAATCAATTTTTATTTAGTATATTATGCTATAATAATTTTATAAAATAGAGGTGACATTCATGGAATTATTTTGCATCATATATTATGCCTGCAGTTACATTCAAACAATCCCACAAGTAATAAAATTACTTAAAACTAAATCTAGCAATGATTATTCATTATATCAATTATTTTTAGGTTTTTTTGGCCTTATATGTTGGTCAATTTATATATTCACATCTAAACAATCTTTTTTTGTATATATAGGAACTATTATTGATTTATTGTTAGAAATATTAGTTATTGTTTTAATTTTACGCTACTTCAACTTTAATAAAATAAAACAAATAAATAGCAAGGAAGATGATACAAATGAAAAAACTATATAAAGTCGAAACTTATTTACCAAAAGAAGCACTTGAAAATATAAAAAAAGCTTTATATAATCTAGAGCTTGGTAAAATCGGAAATTATAGTTGTTGTTTAACTTGGTATGAAGTAAATTCTTCTTGGAAGCCACTTGAATCTTCTAACCCCTACCTAGGAAAAATAAATGAAATTGAATATGCTGCTGAGTACAAATTAGAATTTCAATGTAAAGAAGAAGATTTAAATGATGCAATAAAAGCAATAAAAAACAACCATCCATATGAAGAAGTATGTATAAACATCATTCCTCTTAAAATTTAATATTTTTTATAATGATTATTTAGCATAGCAATTATAGTTTTCATTTCTTTTTCGCCTAATTTAGCACTTGTATTAACAAGCCCTATTTCTGGTCTAATAAAATCGCTATTATGATAATCAGATCCTATCGTAGAAACCAAATTATGCTTCTTTGCTATTTTATTCCATATTTCACATTCATCTATTACTCTATTTTCCTTATCTACATATATATAATTAGCTTCAAGTCCAAAAGGATTAATATCTTCTATAAGTCTTTCTATATCTTCTTCATTTAAATTATCTTCATATCTGTATGCAACTGGATGAGCAATTACTACTTTCCCTCCAGCTTTTTTTATATATTCACTTGCATCTTTTGGACTAACAGATTCCTTTTTAACATATGCTTTACACCCTTCATTCATTATCATTTCAATAAACTCACCTTTACTAGGTATATGTCCAAATTCTTTTAAAAGTAATTCTTTATTTAATTCATTCTCAATTACATCTATTGCAATATGAGCTTTAGTTACTGCTTCTATTAAATCTAACTTAGAAACATTCACTACATATCCAATTTTATTAAGAGCACTAGAAACATCAACTAAATAATTATGCCTAGCATTTCTTAATGAATCCAAACATTTTAAAAGTTCTTTATTACCTAAATCAAAATTATAACCTAAAATATGAATTCCTACTTTATTAAGTTTAGTTGATATTTCTACTCCTGGAATAAGATTTATTCCTTTTTTCTTAGCATAATCAAATAAATCACTAGTATAACTACTTACAGTATCATGATCCGTAATAGAAATAGTTTTAACATCATTTTCTACAGCTTTATCTATAATTTGTTTAGGTGACAAAACACCATCTGAACAATTAGAATGAATATGTAAATCTATTAATTCCTTAGCCATAAAGATTTCTCCTTTTCTAAATTAAATCATGAATAATATAATCATATGCCTCTTTATAAAACATAATTTCTCTATCAGTAAGCATATTGATTTTAATAATATTTAATATTTTAGCATTTATACTAATATCACTACTTAAACTATTTTTTAAATTTTTATAAATGATACTATCTTCTTTACTTAAATTATCATAATCAAAATAACATTTTTCTAAATTTTTATAATAATATTCTACTCTTTTTTTATTATTTAATATTTTCCCATCAATTGTAAAATACTTGTCTTCAACTCTCTTTAAATCTTCTTCATTTATAATATTTTCGCTTTCAATAAATTCTATCATTTCATTTACTAAAAGTTCATTACTATTATTCTTATGTTTTAATAAATTTCTTGTTAAATTCATATTATTATCTCCTACCATTATAACGATTTTTTATATCAGTCATAGTTATATTCTTTTTTTCTAAGCTACATTCGTACAAATTCAATAAAGAAGTATAAAAAGTTATATCTAAATTTAAAGACATTTCTACATAAGTGATGCAATCCTTGATCAAAGATATTTTCCTTTCATCTTTATAGTTATCCCTTAATTCTCTAATTTCTTTTTCTAAAGTTTTTAAATAACTATTTTTCACTAATAATACGCTTTTAGAATAATTCTCTGCATCAAACATATCTAAATGAAACTTTATCTTTTTCATAGCCATTCTAATAGCGTATTCATCAGGAATAATTTCGTTATTAATAGTTTTATTTTTTCTTTCATTGTAATATAAAGAATATACTAAATCTTCATTTTCATTATCCAATTTACATTTATCAAATATTTTTTCTATATTATCTTTATTTACTTTCATAATAAATCACCTATTTTTCTTTATGTTTACTATATATGAATCAATATATTCTATTATCTCATTATTTTCTTTTGTAGCAATAGCGCTAGCTATACTATCTTCTTTTTGTTTTGTTGTGTCATATAACCCATGTCCATCACTTGATATAACGATAGGGATACCATTATTTAAATAATAATTATATGGCAATTCATAGTATTTATTAATATTGCTAAGTGCATAATTAGATGTAGCATTTATTTCTACAATACATTTAAATTTTTGTAATAAACGTATATATTCATCATCTTTTCTAAAATGCACTCCATGTCCTATTCTTATAAAAGGAGGAGGAAGACTAATACCTAAATCATTTTCAACATCTTCTAAAATATGAAGAATTTTCTCAGTGTTACCATCTGACATATATGTTTCTCCAGAATGTATTCTAAGAGTAGTATGTTTTAATTTATGAAGCGTTTCTACTAGTGGAGTAAGTTTCTTATAAAATCCTAATTTGCTATTTTTATCTAAATCTAAAGCAGTTAAAGGAATTTCACTACCCATAATATCAAAACCCACTGAACACCCTTTATTAACTAAATTTTCTAAACATCTTGCACTCTTTTTAAACTCTTTTTCGACATTACTTCTATCTGTAGACACTAAAAATTTACATTTAATATTTTTAGTAATATTAGGATCTATATTATTCATTATTTCATCAATAACTTTAGCATTAGAAAAACTAATCTCAACATATTCTACTTTCTGAGCTATTAATTCTTTTAAAGATTCTTCTAAATACTTAGAATAAACTTTCACTTTATTATCTTCATCATTATCTTTATTTAATATAGCAATTAAATCTTTTAAAAGCATACTTCTTACATAATAAAGTTTCTCTAAATTGCCATAATTAACTTTATTACCATTCTTTATAGATATTTGCTCAATAACCTTGTCATATCCCATTAATTTTTTTACAGGTATTCTTTCAGTTTTGCTTGATTCAAAATTTATTTCACCATTTCCTAATAAAGGCATTTCATAATCAAAGCTTGCCAAAAAGTTTAAAAATCCTTCTGCAGATAACATTCCCATTAAATGTGTATGTAACTCAGTTTTTGTCATAATAACACCTTCTAACATCTATTTTATTTTAAATATAAAAAAATTACAATAAATAAATTATTCACTATTTATTGCAATCTATATCATTATTATTAAAAACTAATTTTTTAATATCATCAATGTCATTTACATTTAAAAATCTATATGTCAAAATATTTCTTTTTTTTGCTTGTTCTATATTAACTAATGTATCATCTATAAAAAGTGTTTCTTCTGGATTAAGTTTAAATTTATTAATAATATAATCAAACACTATACCTTCTTTTTTCAACATATGCACTTTATTTGAATAAACTATTCCATCAAACAAACATTCAAAATTATTTATAGTTTCATTAAGATACTTAATTGTATCTTCAACAATATCAGTAAGCAAATATGTTCTAATTTTATTTTTTCTTAATAGCTTTATAAATTCAATTGTTTCCTTATAAACAGGTAATAAATATTTTAAATTAGTATAATCTAAAATTTCAGAAATTTCTTTTTTATAATCAGGGTATAGATTAACCATTTTATTTAAAAACTCTTCGGTTGTAATATTTCCTTTAGAAAGTTCTTCCCATTCGTTTGTTAAAAATATAGAATTTAATTTATTTTGTACTTCACAATCAAAACAAAAATAATCCAAATATGTATTGTAAGAGTATTTAACAATAACTCCACCATTATCAAATATTACATTTTTTATCATACTAATTCTCTCTACTGACATTATCTAGCAAATCAAATATTGGTTTATATACTTCTGCATTTTCAAATGCCATTTCCTTATCATTTGACATAACTAATTCCTTTAACTTTTCATAATCCATATACAAAACCTCAGATAACTCCTCTTCTTGAATAATAAATTTGCTTAAAGGTATCTTATCTAAAATATAAAAGTTATGCAAAAAGCATCTATTATTAGGTTGTATTTTCTTTATCGTTATTAACTTTTTAACATCATAATTATTAATATTTATGCCTAATTCTTCTCTTGCTTCTTTAGCTAAAGCTTCCTCTATAGTTTCATTTGCTACTACATGTCCTGCACATAACCCTAATTTATTTGGAGCATATTTTTTATTAGGACTTCTACGCTCTAACAAAACTTTTTTACTGTCTTTATCTATTATCCAAAGAATTACTTCATCATGAAATAATTCTTTTTCATGCACTACACTTCTATTTTCTATCATTCCAGTATCATTGCCATTTTCATCTAAAACCCTTAATTTTTCTTCTTTGTCTGCTACTTTATTCATAATCAAAAACTCCTTAGTAAACCATCTTTTCTAAAAATACTGGCGGAGTACGAGCGATTGTGTACTCACGCCAAATTAACAAAAATTATTTTCTCGGTCATAATTATTTAATAGGTATTTGAATTCTTGTTAAATAATCTTCTTCACTCTCACAATCCCAACACCCATTTACATAAACTTCTCTTGGTTTGTCGGCAATAGTGTATCCTTTTTCTTTAATATAATTTAATGCAAAAGCATAAACATCACGAAGTTTAGAATAAGGGCCCTTATGGTCTACACTTATCGCTTTTGTTTCTGGTATTATTTTGAATTTAATATTTTTACTTTCTTTCCCAAATTCTTCAACGGCTTCCAAATATTCAATTTCAACATTTTTTTCTTGATATTCTGGAGCTTCATAGGTTACATAGCAATAATTCCTACATTTTAAGTTGGGATTGTTTTTTTCACATTCTTGACCTGCTTCTAACACAAACTCAAACAATTTGGACATATTTTCAATTATTCCGTGCCTATAATATACATTAATCTCTGGTAATACGATTTCTTTTGCTTGATACTTATTCATATATTCTCCTTTATCTATTTGTCTTATTATATTTTCTATAAGAATTAAATTGTCTTTACTATGTTTAATTTCATTTTCAATAACTTTTAACTTATCTTGTAGTGCTATTTTTAGGCCTTTACCATCGATAACTTGTTTGATTTCACTTATAGAAAATCCAAGTTCACGAAGTTCTAATATTCTAACAAGTTTGTTAAAGTCTTCCATAGAGTAATATCTGTATCCATTATCTTCTACACGACTTGGCTTAAACAAACCAATCTCATCATAAAATCTTAAAGTCCTAATATTTGTTTTTGCTAGTTTTGAAAATGTACCAATAGTAAACATAATTTTCTCCTTATTATCAATATCTTAAAGTATCTCGTAACGAGAGAGTCAAGCATAATTTAAAATTATTTTTATTATATCATAAAATTTTTTATTTTTATCAATATCAATCAAAAAAAGCCAAGCATTAAGCCTAACTTTAAGCTCTTTAATCCAAATTTATATTATGATGAATATCTAACTCCTCCTCATAGAAATATAACAATCACAAAACACGATAAAACGGGCGAAAATGAAGGATATATTGAATATAGCTGGACGATTTCAAAAGGAGATATTGCTGAACAATCTTGTTATTCTGCAAACGTTGGCGAATCAATTAAATTCAATACAGATAATACTGTTGAATTAAAATTTGGAGGAGATGATAGTTATAAAGACATCAATTTTGTTTGGAAAGCAATGAAGGTTGAAACTGATAAAGACAATAACGGAATTAAAAGCAATATTACAGGACGCTTTGAAACAATTGAAGGTAAAAATTCAAGTTATCAAAAGTTTGTTTTAACAACTGACTTAGCAACCGTTGAAAGCACAGATGATTATTATAATTTAGTTATAAAAATTTATTATTCTTGTGATAACAACTGGGATTATTTTGAACAATATTACTTAAGAATAACTAACAATACAGCAACTCTTTATGAGAGCAAAAAAAATACAACCGAGCAAGGTTGTATTTTTTTGTATTTTGTTTTCTTATTTAAAGAAAATATACATTCCACCAAATGCAAAGAATAGCACACCACCAACCAGAACCAAAGTTGGCAAAGTATTTGCAAGAATTAAAGCAGGTCTACCTTTCCCATTAATCTTTCTTTGTTGTTTTGCCAAATTTATTGCCTTTATTTGAATTGATGGTGTAAAAATCAAAACCAAAACTAAAACAAAAATACCCAAGCCAATATTTACCTGCCATGAACTAGCAACAAATATGAATGCAATCAAATAAACGATGGTGCTGACAATAGTTACAACAATAGATAATTTCCCTTTTTTGTTATCTTTTAATTCTTCTTCTGTTGGATTGCGATTGATTTCGGTATCTCTTTTTCTTTCTATTCTCCAAAGTTTTCCGATAGCTTCAAACGTTGCCTTTAAACCTCTAAAAAATTTCATAATTACCCCCGTATGTAATATTATTAATAAATAATATCATATTAAATAAAAAATCACAATAAAATTTATTTTCATAAATATAAATTGTTAAATAATTAAAAATAAAACAATTTTTACTTTGATTTTTAATATTTTTTGTTAAAACATAGACCACATTATTACATATCACAGGTACGAATTTAATTTTTCTCAAATCAAAGGAAATAAAAGCCAAAAGTATTTAGATGGATACTTACAAACGCACAAGAATTAAAGCAAAAAGAAAAGTCAATATCAGCAATGCTAGATGCTATTGAAAAAGGAATATTTACAAATTCAACACAAGAAAGACTTTTAAAACTGGAAAATGACAAAGCAATTTTAGAAGAAAAAATTGCAGTAGAAAAAGCCCACTCATTAAAACCACTCGAAAATAAAAATGTTGTAAATTTCTTAAAAATATATGCAAGTAAAAATTTTGATAGTGTTAGAGATAGAAATGACTTTTTTAACAATTTTATTTCAAGAGTAAATTTGTATGATGATAGGATTACTATTGTTTATAACACAAGCCTAAACCCAACTGAAGAAATATATAATAAGCCTGATAATAACCCAAATAACAACGACAACAATGGTGGCACTACAATTTATAAGACCGAACCAAATCTTGAAAATATGCAAGAAAAAAGTCGCTCAAACTCTGATGAGTTCAAACGACTATTGATTGGCGGACAGGATGGGTTAGAATTAACTAAAGTTTTTAACAAATATAGTCTTAATACAACTATATTTGTTAACTTTCCAGTCATTTATGAATATTTTTTTACTTACTAATAACATTAGTAAAAATTGTTACTAAAATGTTACTTTTCTATCTTATCGTTTTTATTTAAAATACCTATATTAACTTGGCTATTGTTAGTGATGTTTATATTGCTTTCTATTTTTATACTACTTGCAGTATTAATTTTTTTTACTAAACTATTTAAAGCTTGTCTTTCTTCTTCAGTAATTTTAATTGTGTATTCTTCCTCATCTATATCAGAAACTAGTTGATCAATGGTTATTCCATACAGATTTGCTAGTTTTTTTATTACAAAAATATCTGGGTATGTTTTTAAATCTTCATATCTACTGTAAGTTGTTTGTCCAACACCTATATAATTGGCTATTTGTTCTTGAGATAAATCTTTTTGTTTTCTTAATAATTTTAACTTTTCATTAAATTTCATAACTCTCACCATAGTAATTTTATCATTGTATTTTCTTTTTAGTCAAAAATGAATAAAATTCATTTACTTTTATGCATTATAATGCTAGTATTATTGTAAAGTTATTCATAAATGACTAAAAGGCAGGTGATACTAAATGATTCTAATTAGGAAAGTGAGGTTAACATGGCAAAAAGATACAAAAGAAATAATTACATAAATTTTTCAAAGCAAGTAAGACATACAAGTGATCGTGTAGGTGATTGGTATGAGAATACTGCAGGAACAATTTATAAGATAAGATCCTATAGATTTAATTATGATGGTGAAAGAATTTTTAAATTAATCAAACTAGGATCTTCCAGTAAAGAATTTGAATTAAATGAATTTGAACTAAAAAAGCAATCTGATTTGTTATTGCTAAGGAAGTTTAACAAATGGTCATACGTCTGACCAGGTTTACGAGTTATTGATTAGGAGGTAAGCAAATGGAATATACAAGTGGTTACGTTTAGTGTGTTTAGGAGGTGTGTTAAATGAAACAATACACAAATAAAGAAAAAATGAAGTACTTTGAGAATAAAGCAATTGTGGTAAATAACAAATACAAGAAATATAATGAGGTTTTGAAAGATAAAAACAGGTGTATGACATATGACAATGTAGTAGTTACTAACTCCAATAAAAGTTTTAATTCTCTAGTAGACATGATATCTGATAAGGATTATCAAAAAGATATGTACAAGATCTTATATTACACTGCGAGGGCAAGCGGTGATAATCATGATCAGGCTTGTAAATTTGCTAAAGAAAATATCAACGATAATTTCTGTATCGATACTGTCTTACACATGGAAGATATTCAAAAACAATTTAGGAAAGGAAAATAAAAGAATGACGTATACTCAATTTTTAGAATTGAAAGAAATAGCAGTAAGAAAGAAACTTACATTAGCTGAGTATGATCAGCTATACAAAAATAGTAATGGTGATTATATAACTATGAAAGAAAAACTATTAGCCATTAATAATTAAAGGAGGAATGAGTTATGGCAGTAAAAGTAAAAGGTAGTAGAGGGCAAGATGTTACTTTGTTAAATCCTAGTGAAAAGGGAGAAAAATTTGCAGATGAATTAAGAAATAACGTTAGGTATACAAATGATGGAAAGTATAAAGCTGATAAAAATGGTAATGTATTTCCTTTAACTGATACGCAAAGAGCATTTAGATCAGGTTATCTAACAGCACAAAAAGATAGCGCTAGATGTTATAAAGCTCGTAAAAAGAAAACTGTTAAAAGAAAATAGGTAGATTAAATGAACAAATTTTACAAAAATAAAAAGACTAAGTATCATCCTAGTCTTGAATTGTCAAATGATGGGAAGACTTGGAAAAATTTGGAATTAACAAGTTCTCCAACAAAGAACGGAAAATATATAAAGTTAAAAAATAATCCGAGTCCAAACAGTTCTAAAGAAAGTTATATAAGAAAATATGTTAGGGAGGATCCAATAAGAACTCGAGGAGATATTTTAAAAAAATACAAACTGAGCAATTATGATCTTAAGCAGATTGAAAAATGGTTGAATGATAAAAACAAGAAATAAAAAAAAGTTAGTGGAAAGCATATGCTTTATACCTATAAGGTCGCTCACTAACTAGAATTATTATAAATTCATATTCAATTTGTGTCAATATCAATTATAAAAAAAAGGAGCTGATAATATGCCTGATTATTGTTACGTAGTGAAATACAAAAATTATTTAGGCAAAACAAAAATATTAAAAGATCGTGTAACAGGTTCAATTAAAGAGTTCTACTCATATAACTCTGCTTTAAGACTGAAGAACTGGTTACAAGATAAAGAGTACGAAGACGTACGTGTGGAACTATATCGTGCATGAGAAGGAGTCCACTAAAAAAATTAGAAGACGTCAAGCAATTAGAATTTGCTTGGCATATAGACTTTCCTATCGTTGAAGATGACATATACGTGAAAGAGAAAGAAGTACAAGATAATACCGTACAAGTATCTTACTTGCAATGTGATCTAACTGATGATTGCGAAAGTGAAATTATAAGCATTAAGGAGGAAAATTAAAATGGAAAACAAAGAAATTAAAGCTGAAGAGAAGAAAATTGAAGAAAGTAAGCAACAAAAATACAAAACTGCTTATGAAATGAAAAAGGAAGATATCAGTACATTACCTACTCTTAGTTGTACAATGATTAAAACAGTTAGTAAGAAAACTAGCTTGAAATCATATACATTTGTAGGTTTTGTTCATGGTTTGGAATTAAAAGACAAAAAGTTTGGTTCTGATAAATTTGTTTTAGCTCTATTGGAGAAAAAAATGTCCATGGATGAAATAGACAAAGCAACTAAAGTAGAACTAAAAGCTAGATATCGTCCTGTAAAAGGCCAAAGAAAAGATAATGGCGAATGGTTCTATGGAGTAGATATATTTGTATCTAAATCGTATAGACCAAGAATCTTCTTTAATGATGATCAATTAAAAACTTTACAATTACAAGATATTAATCTTAATTATGTAGAAGTTGAAATTGAAGAAGATCTAGATAGTTTCGATGAAGATTTTGAATAGAGTCAGATATCTGACTCTTCTTGCTTAATAAAGCAAAGAAAGGAGAAATAAAAAAATGTCTTTTAAATATAAAGATATAATTAAAAAATTTGGAAAGATAGCACTATGTAGTGCTACCCTATTAGGAAGTTTTGGAGCAGTGCTAACTGCTAATACAGTAACAAATAAAAGCACTTTAGTAAGTGCAGCAAGTAAAAATGGAAATGTAATTACTTTAAATGCAGATGATTATGATGAAGATGAGGGAAATGCATATAGTGAAAGTTATGATAGTAATTTTCCAATTGGCGAATATACAATTAAAGTGTGGTACAACTTAAATATAGATAATGATCCTGCTCATACGGCTGTTAAAGTTAGTACTGGTGCTGGTTGGACTTTGTCGCCAGTAGGTTCTTCGTATTATCCAAATTCTGTAGATGGAAATGTTGCAACTTATATTCAAAAGGCTGATAAACCATTTACTAGAATTTGGGTAACAGCATATGGTCCTGAATTTCCTGAGGGTCATGCCTTTACAAAAGTAGAAATAACTTTACCAGAAACTGATACTAAAGCTCCAGCTTTAGAAACACAAGTGTTTATGACTAATGTAGATAGTCCAATGAGCGTTGAATATATTTTATCTCAAACGAAGTTCGTAGATGAGGTAGACGGTGATCTAACTCCAGTAATTGTTACTGACAATTATACTGCAAATAAAAATAAAGTTGGAAAATGGACAATTGAAGTTAAGGCAACTGACAAGGCAGGAAATACAGGAACTGGTACAATTGAAGTATGGGTGCTTGATAAAACAGCTCCAACGATTAATGGCACATCCGTATTTACTTCTAACATGTCAAGTCCATTAACTTTAGAAAGCATTTTATCTCATATTACGGTAAGTGATAATGTAGATAGTAATTTAACTCCAACAGTAGTTTTAAACGGGTTTACTAATCATGAACAAGAAAAAGGTGAAAAAATAATTACATTACAAGCTACTGATAGTAGTGGCAATGAAAGTGCTGTATTCACAATTAAAGTAAATGTAGTAGATGATATTAAACCTACTATTACAGGAACTAATAGTTATACTACAAGTTATAAAAATTCAATTGATCTAAGTACTATAGAAAGTGCTTTGACAATAACTGATAATGTAGACAATGGTTTAACTTTAGAAAAGATAGCTGATAATTACACAGGTAATCAAAGTGTACCTGGTACATATACAATTAGTTATCGTACTACTGATAGTAGTGGAAATATAAGTGAAACTTTCAATGTTACTATAGAAGTAACAGACAAAATACCACCTGTATTCTATACGAATGGAAAATTTATTGGTATTACACAAGCAAATGAATTATCTCATCAAGATTTAGTAAATTTGTTGATTTATATGGAAGGTTTATATGCCAATGATACTGCTGAAGTAAATATGTTATCTTTTGGTGGCTATGAAGTAGGTGGAGTAAATGCTCCTGGAGTTTATACATTGTCTTATAAAGTAAGAACTTCGGAGGGAGAAAGTGAAGTTAAAACAGCTACTATAAAAGTTTTAGGAGAGAAACAAACTGAAGAAGATCCTGATGCTGATTCTAAAAAAGATATAGAAGAAGTAAAAACAACTTTTAAGGATATCCTTAAAAAGATTGGAAATTTCTTTGTTAATCTAGGCAAATGGATTGTTAAATACATTGGCTTTGGATGGGCATGGGATAAATCAGGAAAATTCACTCCTAATTGGTAGGTGATAAGATGAAAAGTTATAGTAATAATAACGTTCAAAGAAAACAAGACAAAATAAAAGAATATGATATGTCCGGATTTATTGTTATTTTACTTTGTATAACAATAATTCTATTAGGAGTAGGTATTTACTTACATTTCACTAGAACATTTAATATGGCTAGATTCTGGGGAATCTATGGACTAATAATTGGTATACCTGGATTAATTCTAGGTGGATTCAATTTAGTTTATTTAGGACTAACTGCAGCAGGTGGAATATGGTTAGCATTTGCTAATATAAATGATAAACCTTTAGCTGCACTTGTAGCCTTTAGCATAGTTGGTGTTTTAGGACTTATATCTTATTTTATAAATAAGAGTAAATAGAAAGGGGAGATTAGAGATGAACAAAACATTTATTTCAAAACTAGGAATCATGTTTGCAATGATCTTCTCTTTTCTTTTATCTATTATTCCTGGCTCTAGTGTTAAAGCTTTAGAAGATGGAGAAACATATCAAACGTATGTTGATTTGAATAAGACCACTAGAAATGGATCTATCATTTCTTTTGAAACAAAAGATACATACAATGTATCTGCAGTAACTTATGAATATACATTTTTAATAAATGATGTATTAGTAAGTAAACTGGTACAAAGAGAAGAAAAGTTTAATAAAATTGATAGTAAAACATATTCAATAGATCTAAGTGCTATTGAAGAAACTGTAGAAGGAGTAAAAATACAAAAAATTAAATATACATTAGATGATAAAAGCTGGGTAGATAAAAGAACTGTAGGAAATAATTATATAGGAAATATGGAATCTAAATATAAATATAATTATGTTGAGATTAGCAATACAGAATTAGTAACTACATATATTAATTCTACAAGTTCTGGATCCTGGAATTACATAAATTATCAAAATAAACTATATTTTAAATTTGCTGATCTAGTTCCTGAAGATATAACTAAAATGACTGTTGATTATGATACATATACAAATAAAAATACTTGGTTTGGTGCAAAATCAGAAAATACAGATAGAAAAAATGTAACATATGAAGTAACTAAAGAAGATTACAATAAGCAATATGGCGATCATGCGACAATCTTTGATGATTTATTTGGAAAGTTTGAAAAAGTATATGCAATTCAAAAGAGTGACAATGAAAAATATGATTGGTCTGTATTATTGCCAGAAACAACATTTTCATCTGATAAATTTGGCGCAACTAAATATACTGAAGTAATAGAAAATGCTTGTGTAATAAAAATGTCATATTTAACCGAAGGTACTTATTATGAAGATATCCCTGTTCTTAGCGATGATTCTGGATGGATATATTATAAAGAATATGATAAACCTAAAGATTTGTTAGACAGGATAATTGAAGCAATTAAAAGATTCCTTAATTGGTTAAGTAATAATATGTGGTTACCTATTTCAATAATACTAATTATTGCATTGGCAGTATTAATATCATTAGGAACACCAATTATATTTATTGTTAAAGGAATATGGATAATTATTAAACTATTATTTAAAATAATAAGTTTACCATTTAAATTAATAGGTAGTTTATTCAATATTAATAAAGATCAAAAAGATTTTAATAAACAAATGAAGAAATACGAAAAGGAAAAAAATAAAGCTATAGATAAAGAAAAGAAGAAAGAATTAAAAAAAATAAATAAACATGGCTACAATCGTAATTCTAATTATTACAAACGTTAAGGTGCTATTATTATTAATTCTTATCTATAGTTCAATTATTAAATATAATAAAGAATTAGAAGCAAAGGATTATGAAATTGCTAAATCTGATTATTATATTGAAAATAATTTTGGCATTATGAATGACATAGTAGGGCCTGTAAAATCTGGTAAATCTAGTTTTCTTTCTGCTTTGAATGAATCTTGTATCAGGGTTATTAGAAGAAAACTAAATGAAAGATTAGAATCTATTAAAAATGATTTATCATATTTAGATTATAACCAGGTAAATAATTTTTTAAATAATGCTTATTCATATACTAATGATATTGAATTAGTAGCAGCTTCTCTTTATAAAGAAGTAAATATGAAAAGTTACATATTACATGATTTTGTCAATGTGAAAATATCTGACAATTTAATACATGATTATGCTGAATATTACTGGCATCTGTATTTCAAAGACTGTTACATATTCACAAGAGGTATAAGCTTGTATGATCGTGTGAATGATTGTCCTTCTAAAGTATTAATGGAAGAAACATTAAGACTTAAGGAAATTAAAAATAGTCATATATATTATGGCGGTATTGCAGTTGTTTTTTCTGAAGATGAGAAATCAGCTTCTGATAGTAACATTAAATCTAATAATGCAAAAGAAAAAGATTCAGGCATGAAAGAAACAAAGATTTTCTTTGGACATATTGGAAAAGAATTATCATATTACAATACCACCAAGCAAATTTATGCAGATGAAATAATAACTACCAGGAGATTATCGATAGCAACGTATGAATGTATACGTGCAAAAGTTAAATTATTTAATTATCCTAGACTACAAAGATTCTTAGATTTTTATTTAAGGATTAAATATAAATTATTTAATTTAAAATTTATCTTGATTATAGGAAAAAAAAGAAAAGCAAGAAAAAAAGATCTTGCTTATAATTCGAAAAAGTGTGGCTACAGGAAAGCTGTAGCATTTGTTCAAAGAGTTAAAAATTGGTGCGATAGTAAAGGTCTCCTTGTTCATGAAGGCAGGCTTTACAAATATGACGTAGTTGAAGGCAAACTAAAGCTAGTTGACGAAGATGTAAAGCTATTACTTCCTTATATTGAAAGCAGAGGGACATACGACTGCTATGAGTTCCATTGTTTGGATGATAAGTTGAAAGCAATGTCTTCAGTTACTGCAAATGATATTCCATTTACGCAAAGATTTGGACATGATTTGGACGATTTAAAAATTAAATTTTTAAATGATAGTATAGCTTCTAAAGAAGATCCTGGAAGTATTACTATCGAAGATGAATATTAATGAAAGGAGAGTGAAACTATGGTTGTATTGATCCTATCAAACGTTGCTACTTGTCTAGTGACCACCTTAATAGTGACACTCTTTTTCATATTTAAAATATGGAAAAGATGGAAAGAACAATTTGATGACGATACTAGAAAACGAGATATAGAATTATATCACGTTGGTAATGAGCTTTTACCTGGTGAAAGAGAGGCTGAAACTGATGTCAAAGAATGATAAAAATTCTTTGATAGGGGGAGAGAGTATCTCCCCCTATCAAACACCATTGGGCTTGAATTATCAAGGGTTTTCTAAAGTTGGTGAATATAGTATTAATACTGGTTTAGACTATCTAACTTTGAATGTTCCTGTAGACTTTCCAAGTGAAACTTACAAGGTTACTGCTTTAGAAAAAATATTAAAAATTGATGATCTAGATTATGATATTATAACTACCAGGAATAAATCTAGTAATAAGATTATAGGTGAACGTCATAAGTACGATGAATCTACAAATATTTTTATTAATGACAGCATTTCTTTAGGAAGAAAATTAACACGTGTTGAACTTAAAGGACAAGGCTGTAGAGGAATTGAAGAAAGATATTTAGATGATTGGGAAAAAGGATATTATGATCTTATGTACAATGTTATATCAAATGGTGGTTGGGCTACTAGAATAGATATATTTATAGATATTTTTAATGGTGACATCACTACTCAAGAAATAGATAAAAAAATTAAAAATTGTGAATATACATGCACTCCACGTAAATATTGTGAAGATGGAACAAAAAATTGTGAAGATGGATCTAATGATGGTTGGGGTTATTTATTTGGTAAAGAAGGTTCAGGGACTAGAGTTAGAATATATGACAAATTAGCTGAGCAACAATCTAGAGGTAAATCAATAGATGTAGCAATAAAATCCTGGATCAGGTTTGAAATAAGATTTAATGGTGATGTTGCTAAAACAATGTTATTAGAAGTAATGAATAATATTAAGAATCTTCAAAGCTTTGCTCTTGGAGTATTGAAGGGAACATTTGAATTTAAAGAATTTAGTTTAGATTCTCATAAAGATAGATGGCCAACCTGGTTTAAATGGGAAAAGTTTCTAAAAAATATAGCTAAAGTTAAACCGTATAATCAATTTAAAAGAGAATCTAGTATTCAGGTATCTAAAAATTGGTATTCCAGGAGTGCTACAAAAATTCATGAAATAGATAGATATACATCTACTAAAGAAGAATATTATATGTCTGAATTACTTAATCGTAAAGTTGGACTTCAAAAAATAGTAGATAATAATTCTATCTTAAATGAAATAAACAAAGAACGTGCTAAAAAAGGTTTATCAAAATTAAATATGAAGGATCTTGAAAAAGAGTTAAAAGATTTAGATTTTGAATTAGAGTCATTAGGCTTCATTGATGAAGTAGTAAAAGATTTTAGTAATGATATATATGATGATGTAGAAGAAGTAATAAATAGAGGAAAGAGGTAAGAGAAAAATGGAAAAGAAAATTGAAAATAAAAAAGAAGAAGCAGAAGTAGAAGTAGTAGAGAAAAAAGAGTTTATGAAGGATTTATTAAATTTGAAGAATTATCAAAGTTGTATTGATAGCATAAGTGACAGTATAACATCAGTCGCAGAATCATTTGTAAGTATTGGTAGAGATTTATCTATGATAAAGAAAGATAAACTATATACAATAGATGGTTATAAAGATATATACGAATTTGCTAAAGCTAAGTTTGGTTTTGGTAACACTAGCACTAAAAACTTCATTAACGTATACACAAAATTTGGTGATACAGAAGCTTCATATGCTTGTTTAAAAGATGAATATGAAAAATACTCACTATCTCAACTTATTGAGTTACTTCCAGTGTCTGATGAAGATATAAAAAAATATACACCTGATCAAACGGTTACACAAATAAGAGAAGTAAAAAAAATAAGTCAGATGTCTGACCAGGATGACAAGTATATTAAAGAGTTCAATAAGATGGCGGAAAAAGTAAGAAGTATGTTTGTTGAGTATTTGAAATTAGACAGTATAACCAGCGAAGTTAGTTATAATGAAAATGATATGAGATATGAGGATTTATTTAGTTTCAAATTTTTAGATGAAGAATATAAGTATGAATTTAAATTATCTGTAGGTAATTGTGCACTAAATTTTACAGTTGATTATGCGGACAAATGGCGAAGTGGTTGTATATATGTATATGATGATCATTTTACAACATTACTTGAAAAAGTAAAAAAAGGATTTAAATATTTTGTTGAATCAGCGGAAACAAGAAAAAAAGAAAAAGAAGATAAAAAATTAGAAATTGCAAAAGAGAAAAAAGAATGCAAGGTGTTGGAAAGCTGTAAATTAAAAAACAATCAAGCAAGAACTGACTTTGTAGAAGATTTGAATAATTGGAATCTTCTTTCTGATCTTCCTGAAGTTAATATACAAATATACCAATTTAGCGTAATAAATAGATTCTTCCTTTTTAAATTTGAAAATAATATTTGGTATTTTGCTACTAATAATGGCAGTACTAAAAATTGGACTTGTGGTAAGTATGAAATTGTAAATGCTCTATGTGAAATGAAGTATTAGCAGGAGGTACAAAAAATGAAAAGTTTAAATATAGCTAATGAAAATATTGAAAATGTAGATAAAGCAATTAAATATTTGGGATATCTATTAGAATATGAAAACAAGCATCCACCTATAGATGATAATGATGAAGACTTTCATGATTATGTAGCTGATATAGAATATACTATTGCTGGAATTAAAGAAATAAAAAACGATTTAAAAGTATATAATCGTATTATTAGATTATTAAAAAAATTATTTTTAAAAATATGTATAACTAATGAATTTGATGAATTTTATAAAAATACTGATTATTATTTAGTAAGCAAAGATACGTATAAAATACTGATTGATTTAAAATCAATGGTTTTAATGAAATGTTGGGACTTATAGATAGGGAGATTTAAAAATGATAGAGCAAGTAATATTAAAAAAAGATGTAGAAAAAAATATGACTGATTTAGAATATGGTTGTTTCTTGTACATTATCTTTTGTTGGTTTATATATATACTAAAATTTGATTTTTGGTTACTTGATAGGAGCTGATAGACATGTCGGTATATAAAGATCCTAAAACAGGAAAATGGTTCTGCATGTATCGAATTAAAGATATTAGGGGTAAAAGAAAACAAATAAAAAAAACAGGATTTGAAACTAAAGAACTTGCTTATAAATATGAATGTTCTAAGATAGTTGATGGAGATTTATATTTTAATAAAAAAATTAAAATAAAAGAACTGTATGAAAAATATATTGAGTATTATAAAGATCTTCGCTCTCCAAGTACAATAAGAGCATATCATTATATTTATAAAAATTGTTTAGTATCATTAAAAGACAAGTATGTTTCTGAAATTAATTTTAATGATTTGGTTTATTTTAGAAAGCAATTGTTAAGTATGGGTTATAGTGTCGATAGAATAAATACTGTTGTTTCGTTAATTAAATCTTTGCTTAATTATGCTATTAAATATTCATATTTACAGAATAATCCATGTTTACTTTTAGATTCTTTAAAAGACTATTCTATTAATATGCCAAAAGTTGATTTTTATACAGTAGAAGAATTTAAACAATTCATTTCTGTAATACCTAAAGATAACATTTTTTATATAGCGTTTAATATTTTATATTACACTGGTTTGAGATGTGGTGAATTATTGTCTTTAAATGTTAGTGATGTTGATTTAAAAAATTCTGTTATTAAAGTTAATAAAACTTTAGTTAGAGATATTAGTGGTAAACAACTTGTAAAAACCACTAAAACAAGTTCCTCAAATGATAATGTATATATACCAATTAATTTAAAAAACATTCTTGAATTATATTTGTTAAATTTAAATTCTAAGGATCCTTTATTTATTTATAATGGTCACAGATTATCTGTTAAGACATTAGAAAATTATAAAAATAAATATTGTGATGATTCTGGTTTAAGAAGAATTAGATTACATGATTTTAGACATTCGTTTGCTAGTTTAATATATGAATTAAGTGATTATAATTTTAGTGAAGTTGCCAAACGCTTGAGACATAGCAATGTAAGTACTGTTATGAAAACATATGTTCATGTATTTCCTAATAGAAAGAATGAAGTAGATAACAAGTTGGATTTACTCTAACTTGTTATTTTTTTTGTTACTTTTTTGTTACTTTTACTATGCATAAATTAAAAAAGTCCCGTAGTTTGGGGCTTTTTCTAGTATATGGCGGACAGGATGGGATTCGAACCCATGGTTCTTTAGGAACAATGCTTTTCGAGAGCACCTCATTCGACCACTCTGACACCTGTCCATAAAAGATTATTTTTCAATAATCTTTTTTATTTCATCTTCATTAAATAAATATTTCTCAGAACAAAAATTACACATAACCTCTATCTGTTTATCTTCTTCTAAGATCTTTTGTAATTCTTCCTTTTTTAGTGACTTAAGCCCATTCTCAAACTTTTCTTTACTACAATCACAAGTAAATTTAACTGGCGTATTTTCTAATCTTTTAAAATCACTAAACATTTCTAAAATACAATCATCAACCTTTTTATCTAATGCAGCTAACTTTAAGTTCTCTACATACTCTAAATCCTCTTCCTCATACCCAGTCATAAGTTGAATAATATATCCTCTAGCACTACTAACACTACCATCTTTATTTAATTCAACATTTAAATTAACTACTGTAGGCAATTGTTCACTTTCATAAAAATAAGTAGCAATATCACTAGAAATATCCCCCTTATTTAAACGAACTTGACTAGAGAAACTCTTATCTTCATCAAAATTTTTAATAACAGTTAACACTCCATTATTACCAACACCATCTTCAATATTCCACTTATTATCTTTAAGAGATAAATCTACACTAGGATCACTAACAAATCCTCTAGTTTCTCCTCTTGCATTTGCTTGAGTAAATAAAGTACCAAGTTTTCCTCCTCCATTAATAACACAAGTAACAGTTTGCTTATCTTTTAACATTGCTCCCATCATTAATGTAGCGCAAATAAGTCTACCTAAAGCAATCGTAGCAATTGGATATGTTTCATGTCTTTTACATATCTCATTAACAGTATCCTTACATTCACATCCTATAATTCTAACTTTATCATTTCTAGCCATTCCTCTAACTAAATAATCCATCTTTATCACCTGATAATAATTGTAAAATTATAAATAATAAAAGTCAATTATTACAATTAAATAACATTTATGCTATAAAATATTTAGAGGTAATGTTATGAATAAAAATAGTATAAGAAAAGAAATAAAAAATATAAGAAATAATATGAGTGAGGATGAAGCTAAAAATAAATCTTTAATAATTCAAAATAAAGTTATTAACCTAATAAAAGAATTTAAAGATATAAATTATTTTGTTTATAAAGATTTTAAAAATGAAGCAGAAACTTCTTTAATTATAAACTATTTATTAGATAATAATAAAAATGTGTATTTACCTAAAATAATAAATAATGAAATGTTTGCAGTTAAATATAGTAAAGATACTAAACTAGAAAAAGGAACATTTGATATATATGAACCAATAGGTGAAACAACCAATATAAATAATTTTGTATGCATAACCCCTCTTGTAGCAATAGACTTAAAAGGTAATCGAATAGGTCAAGGAAAAGGGTATTATGATAAATTTTTAAAAGATAAAAAGTGTAAAAAAATAGGAATCTGTTATGACTTTCAAATAGTTGAAAACATAACTAAAGATTCCTATGATATACCACTAGATATTATTATTTCTGAAAAAAGAAATTATTTCTTCTTAAATGCTTTATATAAACTATAAGCACCACTAACTAAACACACAAGTCCTACAAATGTAGCCATACCAGTTGCTCTAACTATTGTTCGAGCAAATAATTCACCAAAAAGGCCTTGACTAGCAAGAGAAAGCAAAGGTTTTGGATTCATAAATAAGATTCCACTAATTGCAGTAACTACACCTAATACAATGTTTAATACTTTGTTATTCTTTTTTCTTGTAACAAAAGATACTACAGATCCTCCTACTGTAACTAAATAAACTAATAAGCAAACAAAAGAGAATTTGAAAGCACCATTATCTCCTACTAATACATTTACTCCTCTTAATGTCATACCCTGTTCAGCAATAATAACAAGAGGAGAAACTAATGATACAAGAGCAAGGAATGCAACTAACAAATAAACTAAATCTAATTTAGTAGTAAGAGTTGAAACTTTTGTTACCTCTTTTTTAGTGTTTGTAGTGCTCTTAGTTTTTTCTAGTTTAGCATTTAACAAAGGATTACCAAATGGATATTTTTTAGAAACATAGTAATCACTAATAAATGTATTATCTATTTTAGCAAGTTTATTAACCGCACTAGCGTCATCTTTATTTAATAAAGTATAATAAATTGCTTTTAATGCTTCATTATTATCTTTATTTTCTTTTTCTAATTCATGTAGTTCTTCTACTGTTTTCTCTAAATACTCACTAGGAATACCTACAGTTTGTAATTCTTCATCAGTTAAACCATTACCATAAGAAAAATACTCTAATAAATATGTTTTATACATACTTGCAGCTAAAGGGTCATCACTACCATCTTTTGGTTTATTTAATAATGCTTTAGCTCTTAAATGTTTTCCATCACTCATAACATTACCATAATATGATAAACAAGCTTCTGCTTTCTTAGTATATTCAGGATTTACATTTCTGGCATAAAAGGCATAATATTCACCTTTATTTAACTCATATTTCATTTGATCATCAAAATCTAAATCCAAAACATTAGTAGGTCCTAGTTCATAAACACCTAATCCCAAATCTAAATATGAATTATCTTTAGTACTCTCATACATTAACTTAGAGAAATCACCAATTATACTCATCATAAGATAATTGCCATTTTTGTATAAATCATATGCTTTTAACAAATATTCATCTACTTTAAAGTTTTCACTTTCAGTATATGTTTGAAGATCTTCTAATTCTTTTATATAAGTTTCAGTTTTATTCATTGTTCTCACCTCTAATATCCATTATTAATATGATCTACCATATCATTATGAGCATCAACCATTTCATTGTGCTTTTTAATAATTTCTTTTTGTTTATTTATAAGCTCATTTTGCTTATCTACAATCTTTCCACTTTCTTCAACCAAAGCATTATGTTTCTTTCTTAAAGACTCATAAGCATCTTCCATAGATTCTGTTCTTTGCTTCATTTCTTTTTTAGCAGTGTTAAGTTCATTTGTTAAACTTTGAACTTTAGCATTCATAGCACCAACTAATTGTTGATATTTTTCATCTTCCTTAGTTTCAGCAAAGAATAAGTTAATGGCTTCCTTCATTGTATCTACTCTCTTATCATTAAAATAAGAAATTAAAGTAAGAATAGCTTTTGAATTTAATAGTTTATCAGGAACTAAATCTTGTTTACTATTATCCAAAGATAATTTAACTAAATCATTAAATAAATCTAAATCTAGTTTATTGTAAGCCATATAAACTAAATTTAAGAAATATATTTTATCTTCTGTGATTTTTAATAACTTTTCTTGAGTTTCTTTATTATAAGACATTGTTGAATTATTAAAAATATTAACAAAATATTTATGTATCTTCTCAATATCTAACATGATATTAGTTCTTTTATCTCTATATGATGCAAATGTTGATAATATTTCTAAGTTTTGAACTGCTGCAAGTAATTTAGTTAATTGTGCTGTAATTGAATCATCTTTTACTTCAATTGCATCTAATAACAACTTAGAATTTAATAGCATATTCGAACAACATTGCAAAACTTGAAATGAATAATCGCTTGCTAAATCATTATTTTTTGGGAAAGAACTAAAAAATGTATAATAAGTATTCAATTGATTTTGATAATTCTTTATATCTTTTTCTTTTCTATTAATATAATTATCTCTTGATGTAATATCCATTCCTGTATTTCTCATATTAGCCTTATAATTTTCAAAAAAGTTAATAAGCATTTGATTAACTCCTTCTAAAGCCTCTGTATAAGAACCATCTTTAAAATAACCAGTTAATATATTTTTAATATTTGCTTTACCATCTGGCTGCAAAGCAGAAAATATATCTCTGCTTTTTTCTGTTAACTCATCATAAATTTTGTTCACAAACAATTCATTGTACAAGTCATTAAAAGCATATGTTCTTTTTTCTTGTGCTTGTTTAACTATTTCTCCAAGTGTAGAGCTATAGCTAATAATCTTATCTCTCATTACTAACCCCTCCAAATTTTTAGATAATTTATACTTCTATTATATAATAATAGTCTTAAAACAAGTATTTTTTAGAGTTTTTTTTTACATTCATTAAAATGTGTAAAATTTATATACTTTCATTTTTTAATATGATAAAAAATAGCCTATAATAATATTATATTTTATTAAAAGTTGGAATTATATTTCCACCTTTTGTTACAACTTCAATTTGTTTGAAACACATTTCCAACTTTTAGATAAAAAAAATGTAGGTTTGAATCCTACATTTTTTCATTATTCAGCATCTTTATTTTCTTCAGTTTCAGATTTTTCTTCCTTAACTTCTTTTGTTTCTTCCTTTGCTTTCTCTTCTTTTTCTTCCTCTTGAACTTCTTCTTTTACTTGTTCACTTTCAGTTGCAGGAGGAGTCATACCAGCGATTTCATAAATTTCTTCACTAGTTAATACTTCTCTTTCAAGTAAAGCTTCAGCAATCTTAATTAATAAGTCTTTATTTTCTGTTAAAACTTTTTTAGCTCTATCATAACATTCACTAATTATCTTTCTAACTTCTTGGTCTATTTCAAATGCTACTTGACTAGAGAAACTTTTTCTAGAGTTCGTATAATCTCTACCTAAGAAAGCACTGCCTGTTTGTTGTTCATATTGAATTGTTCCTAAACTTGACATACCAAATTCAGTAACCATCATTCTAGCAATACGAGTAGCTTTTTCAATATCATTATGAGCACCTGTAGTTACATCTCCAAAGAATATTTCTTCACTAACTCTACCACCAAGTAAACCAGTAATTCTATCTAATAATTCACTCTTAGTTTGAAGCATTGTATCTTCTTCGGGAGTCATTAACACATAACCACCTGCATCACCACGAGGAATAATTGTAACTTTTTGAACTATATCAGCTTTTTCAACCTTTAATCCAATAGTAGCGTGTCCTGCTTCATGATATGCAACAGTTCTTTTCTCCTTAGCAGTAATAATTCTACTCTTCTTAGCAGGTCCACCCATAACTCTATCAATAGCTTCATCAATGTCTGCTCTAGATATTTTATCTTTATTTGCTCTAACAGCCAAAATAGCTGCTTCATTTAATGTATTCTCTAATTCTGCTCCACTAAATCCTGGTGTTCTCTTTGCAATATTAGCAAAGTTAACATCACTTTCAAAGAATTTATTACGAGCATGTACTCTTAAAATTTCTTCTCTACCTTTTTTATCTGGTAAGTTAACAATAATTTGTCTATCAAATCTTCCTGGTCTTAATAATGCTGGATCTAGTACATCACTTCTGTTAGTAGCAGCAATAATAATAATTCCGCTATTCTCATTAAATCCATCCATTTCAACTAATAATTGGTTAAGTGTTTGTTCTCTTTCATCATGTCCTCCACCTAAACCAGTACCTCTTTGTCTACCTACTGCATCAATTTCATCAATAAATATAATACAAGGAGCATTTAATTTAGCTTGCTTGAACATATCTCTAACTCTACTAGCACCAACACCTACAAACATTTCTACGAAGTCACTACCAGAAATTGAGAAGAATGGAACTCCTGCTTCTCCAGCAATGGCCTTAGCAAGTAATGTTTTACCAGTACCAGGAGCACCAGTAAGCAATACACCTTTAGGGACTCTAGCACCCATTCTAGCAAACTTTTGAGGATTCTTTAAATAATCTACAAGTTCTTTCATTTCCTCTTTTTCTTCAACACAACCAGCTACATTATCAAATCTAACTTTAGTTGTTTCTTCTCTTCTAGCTCTAGATTTACCAACATCCATTGCGCTTCTAGCACTTCCGCCACCAGAACCACCTAAAATTCTAGTTAGTAAGAAAACAAATACTACTCCAATTAGAATCATAGGAACAATTGAAATTGCAAGTTCTGCCCAAATATTAGTTTGGAAGTTATCAATATAACTAACTGTTTTAACTGCAGTTTCATTTGCATTTATAGCATTTCTTAAATCTTCACTAGCAACATAAGATATTCTAGTTGTAAATTTAATTGTATCGTTACCAACTTTAACAACACCCTCAACATCAATAACTCTATTCTTTTCAGTAACAGTTAGATACTTAAACTCATTACCTGTGCTTGTCCATGAACATATACCATTTGAATCACAAGATTCTGTAGCTAACACATCAAAGAACTCTTTTTCATTATAGTTTTTAATACTATTATCTTTATTAAAGACAAATATTAAGACGATAACAACAATAAGTCCAAGTAACCATGGAGCAACATATTCAAATAACCCTCTTTTTTTATTCTTATTCATCCTTATTTTTCCTCCTCTTTCCTTTTTATATAAAATTCAATCATATCATCTTTATTTGAGACCTTGATATTATAAAACTTTTCTATATTTAAAACAAGCAATACATTATCTAATTTATCCTTAACAACAGGCCACATTTTTCTCTCGCTAACAGGTACTTTCTTATCAATAAACAATCTATTAATATCCTTATTATCTCCTTTATAATTCTCAATTTTCAAAGGAAACATATCTTTTTTAACAATTATCTTTTCTAATTTTTTACCTGTATCACATATTTTAAATTCACCTAAATCACTACTTAAATCTTCTATAATATAACTAAATTCATTTTTATCCTTTTTTATTACTAAACTTTCATACTCCTTATATAAACTATAATCATTAAATTTACCAAGCATTATATTAGGCTTATTTGAATCTATTTTCTTAATAATATCCTTAATTCTCCTATCACTAATAGAAATTCTAACCTTTACATTCTCTATAACAAAATAATATATAATGCTAATTTTAGTTTTATCATCTAAGCCTTTAAATAAACTTAAATCTACTATATTGTTCCCTTTTTTTATTTTTTCTAAAACATAATGTATATCATTGTATTCTTTTTTCTTATTTTTATTAAGTTCATTAATCTCATTAACTATTTTTAATTTCTCTTCTTTACTCATTTTACTAATAACATTATGTCTAATATTATTTCTAAGATAATTCTCATCAAAATTAGTTTCATCTATTCCATATCCAATATTATTATTTAAACAATAATCATTTAACTCTTGTTTAGTATAACTAAGCAAAATTCTCTTTATTTTCATCTCATAAATGCAAATTTCTTCTTTTAATCCATAATAATCACACTTACTATTTCTCTCTTTTTGAATAAAATAAGTCTCTAATAAATCATCTAAATTATGCCCAACATATAAATAATCTGCATTATATTTTTTATACATTTCTTTAAAAAAATTATATCTAATTACTCTAGCCCAATTTTCAAAATTACCATCTTTTTTATCATATTTAAAACCTTTTAAAATTTCTAATTTAATATTATATTTTTCACAATATTTTCTAACAATCTCTTCATCTCTATCTGCACTATCTCTATACTTATAGTTAACGTGGCACACCACTAAATCTTTATTAGATTTTCTAAGCTTGTCTAATAAAGACATCGAATCACTACCGCCACTAACGGCTACTAAACTATACATACAATCACCACATTTATATTATAACTTATTTCTACATTTATAATAACAAAACAGTATTCAAAAATAAGTATATTTATTAACTTATAGCAAAAAGGAACTTTTAAAATTTAAAAAGTTCCCTAATCAAATTTAACTCATAAAGATTTATTAAAAATCTTATCTATATGTTTATTATCTTTTATTAGTATTTTTTGCTGCAATATATTTTTTGCAATTATCAACAGTAATTTTTCCATTATAATTATAAAAATATACTGCATCCTCAAGATTATCACAAACTATTGCTAAAATATCAAAATTATTATCTTTCATTAAAAATTCAGCAAACCCCGGATAACACCCTCCAGTGGTACTTGCATGATCACAAAATTTATAAACAAAATCAAAATCTATGTTTTTTTCTTTCACTAAATATTCGATAAAAGCACACGCTTTTCTACTTACCTTTTCATCTTTACTAAATGCTCCTAGTCTAAGAGCTAATCTAAACATGACATTATAATCATCTTTAATCTCTTTATTTAATTCTGAGTACATTCTCACATTTTCAATACCATCTAAAACATCATCCAAGCTTTCCAAATTATGAGCATCATCTAGTCTTTCTGTAACAATACGATTTAAAAGCCATTTATTGCTACTATCAAAGCCTTTATTAATTAAATCTTCTAATGATATATGTGCTGCTTTTAAAGTCATTGCAAGACCTTTGTCGCACCCTAAATATTTCATGTATTCATCTATTTCAGTATATTTTTCAAAACCGTCGCCACTTCGATCATAAGTACTGGCTACAAACTGACCAGTTTCCTCATTTTTGTATATTTTCATTTTTCTATAATATATTGTTGATATAAAAGGAAAAACCTGATCAAAATCATAAAAATAAATGTCTGACAAGCGAGGAAAGGCAGTACTTACAAACCCTTTGCTATATTCTCCATCAGCACCTCTAGGACTAATATGTGCTCCTTTTGCTATATTTATTTTTCTAACATCATCACATTTATAAAATTGGTTTGCTATAAGAACTGGCTGTTTTGTACTATCTATATAAATATTTTCTAAATAATTACAGTCCTCAATAGCTCTAGCACTCATTTTTTCAACAGTAGAAGGAATACGTATACTATGTATATTAGAGTACTCAGAAAAAACTAACGACCCGATTTTTTTTAATCCTTCATTTAATTTAATTCTACTTAAATTTTCACAACCACGAAAAGCATAATCTCCTATTTCTTCAACACTAGAAGGAATTTCAATTTCTTGCAGACAAAAACGGCACTTGACAAAAGCTTTTTCTCCAATTTTTGTAACGCCTTTCCAAAATTCTTTTGGATCTAATTTTAAATCTTCTTCAGTAACATTAGTTAAAACACCATCTATTTTTTCCATAAATCACACCTCTTACAACTCAATTGTAGCAAAATAAAATTTAAATATCAAACATTTAAAATTTCTTGTTTATAACTTGCTTATTTTACTTTTATAACTAAAACTGTTTCATCATCATCTAAATTATCTTTTTTCTTTAATATTTCCCTAACCATTCTTTGTGGATCTTTATAATTAAAAACGTCTTTTATCATAAGTTTATCCTCACTAACACCATCACTAAACATAAAAAGATAATCATTTTTATCTAGATTTATAATATTTTCATTTAAAGTAACATTATCAATTATTCCAATAGGTAGTTCATTACCCTCAACAACCTTTACTCCTTCCTTATTGTAAACATATGAATTACATGCTCCATTTTTATAAAAAGAGTATTTATTAGAAAATTTATCATAAACTAATAAATCTAAAGTAGTGTAATTATCTTTTGAATACTTTTTCTTTAAAACACTATTTAAAGAATTAATAGCCTTTTTCTCATCAATTCCTATATCTAAAAATTTCTTTAAAATGTCTAGCGCTAATTTAGACTTTTCTTTAGCTTTCTTTCCTATCCCCATCCCATCACTAATAGCAAAATAACATTTCTTTTCATTCTCATATATAAGATAACTATCTCCACATACTTCTTTATCCTTTGCTATTTGCCCTACTCCATAATTAAAATTAACTCTTTTAATACTCTTTAAAGTAATTTCTTTGTACTCAAAAATATTATTTTCTTTTACTTTAATGATCTCTAATCTCTTATTTAGTTTATTACTAATTAAAGGTATTAAAATATTGTTAATATCAGATTCATTACATCTAGCATTTATCTTAATAATAGTCTCCTTAAAAATATTCTCCTCTATTACAAAATACAATAAATCTATATTATATTTATAAATCTCTTTTTCTATTTCATAATACTTATTACTACCACTTTTATCATTATTAATTTCACTAGCAAATTTCTTTAATAACTCATCAAAAACATTAATTTCATCAATTAATATCTCCTTTTCATTTTTCTTAATTCTCTCTTTAATATTAAGTTTAGATGTAACTATTTCAAAAGCTTCTTCCATCTTTAAAATTTTATTAGAAAACTTGATATTTCTCTCCTTATTTTCTCTTTTAAGTCTCTCAATATATTGCTTACAACCATATGTTTTATCTTCCAATTTATTAATAAAAGATATAGGTATAAACAAATATATTAAAGAACCAACTGCATAATTAAGACTTATATAATAATCTAATTTATAATAATGAACTAATAGTCCTACTACTAATAAATAAGTAAAACACAAAGTTATTTTACTAGTCTTGTTTAAAAGAAAAGTCAAAACACTACTCAAAACAAATAAGAGCAAGTACATACTAAAACCATTATATAAAGATAAAACACTAACTATAAGCAAACCGTAAACTACTCCTATTTCTAAACTGATTTTGCTACTAATAAAAGATAATAAAACTAATAAAATAAGAGTAGTATCTATCTTCCAAACACTAATATTTAAACCTATAAATACTAAACCTATTATAAAAAAAGAAAAAGAACTTAAATATGGTAAAATTTCTCTTACTTCACTACTATGCATCGCTTTATATATATTAAAAAAGTAGTTCATTGTCCAATAACTAATAAGCGAAAAAACAAGTAATAACATATAACTATTTTGTTTATTTATATAAACTACTAAAACACTTTCTAAAAGGCATAAAAAGAAACTATAAAAACTAACTATTTTTTCAAGTTTAACAGTTTTACTCTTTAATATATATCTAAATAAAATAACTCCCACTAACACTAATAAATATGTTAAAAAATAGACTTTATTATAAAAGCCTATAGTTAAATAACTAACAAAAAAAGAAAAATATCCCTCCCATTTATCATCTAAAAAGCAAAATAAAACAAAAGGAATACTAAACACAAAATAATTTTCCTTAAATCCTACCTTAGATAATCCTATCGCCACTATTCCAATAATTAAATAAATTACAATCAATCTTAAAATCTTTTTACTATTAAAAATACTAGACATAGTTAAACCACCCACCAGCATCTATTCTACGTTCCTAACAAGTAAAATTTTGTCGAAGAAATAGTTTATAGTAAATTAATCATTATTGCATACACAATAATCACTATTATTCCATAAAATCCAAGCATTCCCGCTCCCATAATAAGGAACCATTCAAGTGGTATAATTATTCCTATAATTGCTAAAATATATCTAACACCAAAAAGTGTAAACATTAGTAAAAATACTTTTAAAAAAAACTTAACAGCTTTCTCTAACATCCCCATCACCTGGTAAAATTATATGAAAGCCATTAAGTTAAAATGATTTTCTATTTTCAAATGATTTCATTATTGTAACATCATCGCTATATTCAAGATTACCCCCCATTGGTAACCCATATGCTAAACGTGTCGTTTTAATATTTTTATTTTCTAATAGTTTTGCTATAAATAAAGCCGTAGTTTCTCCATCTAAATTAGGATTAGTAGCAATAATAACTTCATTAACATCGTCTAATCTATCCATTAAAGAATCTATATTTAAATCTTCAGGAAGTTTTCCGCTTTTAACAGAAATCACTCCATCTAACACATGGTATAAACCCTTATAAGAATTACTTTTTTCTATTGCATACACATCTTTAATATTTTGCACTACACAAACAACGCTCTTATCTCTTTCGTTATCACTACATATTTCACAAATATCACTAGATGATAAATTATGACATATCTTACACTTTTTTAAATGATCTATCTCATTAATTGCGCTAGAAAACTTTTCTCTATATTCTTTTTTCATTTCAAGCATTTGATAAGCCATACGCTCTGCACTCTTATATCCAACCCCAGGAAGTCTTCTAAAAGCATCAATTAAATTTTCAAATTCTTTAGGATAATTCATTAAAACATCCCTGGAATCTTAAGGCCTCCACTAATACCTTCCATAGCCTCACTCATATCCTCATCTATCTTTTTAATAGCTTCATTTATAGCTACCATAAGCATATCTTGTAACATATCTTTTTCATCTTTATCTATTAAATCTTCATCAATCTCTAATGATGTCATCTCTTTACTACCTAACATCTTTATTTTAATCGCTCCACCATTACTTTCAAATTCATATTCTTTACTTTCTAATTCTTTTTGCTTTTTAGCTATTTGTTGTTGCATCTTTTGTGCTTGTTGCATTAACGCATTAATATTCATTATTGTTCCTCCTTAATATTTAAAAAATCTCCAAATACTTTTTTACCAAATTCTAAACCTTCATCTTTTTCTTCATTTACCTTTTCCTCATCAAAATCAATTTTCTTAGGAGCAGGCAATTTTCCTATACTTCTTAAATTCATATATGTATCTTTAAGCTTTATAAAATCTTCTTTAGTAACACAATAACACATCATATTTTCATTATATAAAGCTTTTAAGAAATTATTCATCTCTTTATGGTCATTAATTAAATTTACTCTATTCAAATAAGTTTCATTTTCATAAGCTAATATTAACATGTTTTTAGCTGCTGCTACAGGTATACCATCAAGCAATAAAGTAGTAACTTTAGCAGTACTTGGTGAATTCATATACTTTGGTAAAACAACCCATTTTTGCTTAGCAGATAATAGTGAGTCTTTAGTAGCTTGAACTAAAACATTTAATAATTCTTCTTCTGTTGGAATAAACCTTTCTTCATTTATTTCTACTTTTTCCTCTTTAACAGGCTCTTCTTTTACTTCTTCTACTACTTCTACCTTTTTTTCCTCTTGTTTAGCTATATTTTCTTTAATTGCTTCACTAAACTTAACTTCATTCTCTTCTTTTACTTCTTCCTTTTTATTTACAGGAGAACTTACTTGCACTTCCTTAGTAACATACACTACATTTTCATTAACTTTATTAGTAGTGCTTGCCATCTTTAAACAAGCAAGTTCAAAGAAAGATTTAGGAGAATTAACCTTTTTATAATTTGATAAAGCATCCACTAAAATATCAATCCATTTAAACAATTTACCTGTATTATTTTCCTTAAATTCATCAATATTTTCTTGCTTTAATATTTTTAAAACACTCTTATTTCCACTATTTTTATAAATAATCATCTCTTTAAGTAAATCTATTAATCCTATTGTAAGTCTAGTCAAATCAACACCTTTATCATCATATTCATTAACCTTTCTTACGATACTTTCTTCATCATTACAACTAATACAATTTAATAATTCAATCTTTTCACTTAAAGAAGTAACTCCATATATTTCTCTAATATGAGAGCATTTCAAATCATTTCCTGCATACGCTATTGCTTGATCAAGAATACTAAGTGCATCTCTCATACCACCATCACAAAGTTCACCAATTAAATCAACTACTTCTTCTTCATAATTAATATTTTCTTTTTCTAAAACTACTTTTATTCTCTCTTTAATGTCATTAGTGCTAATTCTACCAAAATCAAATCTTTGACATCTAGAAATAATTGTAGGCAACACTTTGTGTGGCTCAGTAGTAGCTAAAATAAATATTACATGCTCAGGAGGTTCTTCAAGTGTCTTAAGTAAAGCATTAAAAGCTCCTGTAGACATCATATGAACTTCATCAATAATATAAACTTTATATTTACCTAATATTGGAGAATATTTAACCTTTTCAATTAAGTTTCTTACCTCATCAACACCATTGTTACTAGCAGCATCTATTTCCACTACATCAGGATGGCTACCATTAGTAATTTCTATACAATTTTCACACTCATTACAAGGCTTATTTTCGCTCTCGCAATTAAGTGCTTTTGCAAGTAATTTAGCCATACTTGTTTTACCAGTTCCTCTAGGACCAGTAAACAAATAAGCGTGTGCTATTTTATTCTCTTTAATAGCGTTTTGAAGCGTTCTTAAAATATGTTTTTGGCCTGCCATTTCATCAAAAGTTTGAGGCCTATACGTTCTATATAAAGCTTTATAACTCATAATATCACCACAATTTTATTATACACTAAAACATTTAACTATATAAACCTTTTTATCTCTTTTAATTTACACTTATAAAAATATTAAATATTAAAAAAACTATTCTAACTTTTAAAAAAATAGTATACTAATAAAGTGAAAAATAAAAATCTAATATTAATTTCCTTAAAGGGGAGTAGCTTAATGTTAAATTCGTCATCACAGATATAAACTATCTCGGGTTTAACAATCATTAATGATGTGCAAGACCTTTATTCACTAAAGAATATAGGTCTTTATTTTTATAAAAAGGAGAAGAAAAATGCAAAAGAAATTAAATGAATTAGAAAGTGAATTTAAAACAAATTTACAAAGCGGATTATCTCAAGAACAAATAAAAATTAATAAAGATAGTTATGGAGAAAACACTCTAAAAGAAAAGAAAAAGACTCCCTTAATATTAAAATTTCTATCAGAATTTAAGGACCCTTTAATTATAATTTTAATATTTGCTGCTGTAATATCTGTACTAGTAGACCCTAAAGAATGGATAGAATCATTAATAATATTAATAGTAGTATTAATAAATGCAATACTAGGTTTATATCAAGAAAATAAAGCAGAAAAAAGTTTAGAAACTCTTAAGAAAATGACATCATCATATAGTAAAGTTATAAGAGATAGTTCCCTTCAAACAATTAAATCAGAAGAATTAGTTGTTGGAGACATCATTCTAGTTGAAGCCGGTGATTCAATACCTGCTGATGCAAGAATAATAGAATGTAGTAATCTAAAAGTAGAAGAAGCTGCTTTGACTGGTGAGTCTTTACCTGTTGATAAAAATAATGAATATATAGAAAATGAAGAAATTTCTTTAGGAGATAAAAAGAATTGTTTATTTTCTTCTACTCATGTTACAAATGGTAAAGCAAAAGCTATAGTAACAAGTGTAGGAATGTCTACTGAAATAGGTAAAATAGCTAACATGTTAAATGAACAAAAAGATGAATTAACTCCACTTCAACATAAGTTAAATAAAGTTGGAAATGTTATTGGAATAATGGCTCTAGCAATTTGCGTTGTTGTCTTTTTTCTAGAGATGGTTTCTTTAAAATTTGATTGGTCAAAATTTAGTGAAGCCTTTATAACTTCTGTTGCTCTAGCAGTTGCAGCTATACCAGAAGGATTAGCGACTGTAGTAACAATTGTATTATCAATAGGTGTAACTAAAATGAGTAAAAGAAATGCTATTGTAAAAAAACTTCCTGCCGTAGAAACTTTAGGATCATGCAATGTAATCTGTTCAGATAAAACAGGAACTCTTACTCAAAATAAAATGACTGTAACAAAGCTTTACTTAAATGAAATAAAAGATATCGCTAACTTAACTAATGAAGAAAAAAAGATGATTTGCTATTTTGCAATATGTTGTGATGCTTCTATAAAGAAAGAAAATGGAAAAATAGTAAGAATTGGTGATCCAACAGAATTAGCACTTTTAGATGTCAATTTAATTCATGGAGAAAACATAAATAATTATAATAGAATACTAGACTTACCTTTCGATAGTGATAGAAAACTAATGACAACAGTAATAAAAGATGGAAGTAAATATATTGCTATTACAAAAGGAGCTCCTGATAAAGTCATTTCTATATCTACAAATACTAATAATGATAAAGAAAAAGCTTTAAATGCCAATACAGAAATGGCTAATAATGCTTTAAGGGTATTAGCTTTAGGAATTAAGGAGTTTGATAAAATTCCTGACATCACTGAATTAGAGAATAATATTAATTTTGTTGGCTTAGTAGGAATGATTGATCCTGCTAGACCTGAGGTAAAAGAATCTATAAAAATCGCTCAAAATGCTGGAATAAAAATAGTAATGATTACAGGCGATCACATTGTAACTGCTAGTGCAATAGCTAAAGAACTTGGAATATTAAAAGATACAGACAAAGCAATAACATCTCAAGAACTAGATAAATTATCTGATGAGTATCTAGAAAAACATATAAAAGAATATAGCGTTTTTGCTAGAGTTGCTCCTAAAGATAAAGTAAGAATAGTAGAGGCATGGCAAAAGAATGATGCAATATGTGCAATGACTGGTGATGGAGTTAATGATGCTCCTGCTCTAAAAAAAGCTGAAATAGGTTGTGCTATGGGTATAACTGGAACCGACGTTTCTAAAGAAGCAGCCGACATGATTCTAACTGATGATAATTTTTCAACAATTGTAAGTGCTGTAAAAGAAGGAAGAGGCATCTATAGTAATATACGTAAATGTATTAAATATTTATTATCATCAAATATAGGTGAAGTTTTAACTATATTTATAGCTTCATTACTTAGTGCTTTTGGAATGCTAAGCTTAGGTACCCCTCTTGGAGCAATGCATTTACTTTGGATAAATTTAATAACCGATTCTTTACCAGCATTCGGTATAGGAATGGAAGAAGCAGAAGATTCTATAATGAAAGAAAAACCACGTAGTAAATTTGAAAGTTTCTTTGCTAATGGATATTCTTGGAGAATATGTGTTGAGGGCTTAATAATAGGATTAGTTACTCTTATTTCTTATATAATTGGTGAACAAGTTTCTCACATTTTAGGTCAAACAATGGCCTTCTTAACATTGTCTTCAACTCAACTATTCCACGCTTATAATGTCAAATCCGAACACTCTGTATTTAATAAAAAAAGCTATAAAAATAAGTTTATGAATTTCGCCTTTATTCTAGGTTTCTCTTTACAATTATTTGTAATATATTGTCCTGGTGTTAGAGATTTATTTAAATTTACACCATTAAAATTAAAATATCTTTTAATCTCAATTTCATTATCACTAGTAATAGTAGTTGTAATGGAAATTGTAAAATTAATTAATAGAAACAAAAAAGCTCTAGTTTAATTACTAGAGTTTTTCTTTATTATTTCTTTTTTCTTTAAAATAATCTTTAAGTATTTGGCTACATTTATTATCTTCTAAATAATTTATTTCAAAATAATGATTAAATCCTTTTTGATTAAGTAAATTAAAAAGCCCACCAAGAGCACCTGATTTATTATCTTTTGCTCCATAAAAAACACTTTTTATTCTAGCATTAATCATAACACTAACACACATAACACAAGGCTCTAAAGTAACATATAATTCACAATCTTTTAAATACCAATCATTAAGCTTTTTACATGCTTTATTAATACATTCTATTTCAGCATGACTCATAGGATTCTTTTTCTTTTCTTTTAAGTTATGTGCTCTTGCAATTATCTTATTATCTTTTACAATTACACATCCTACTGGCACTTCATCCTCTTTATAAGCCTTCATTGCTTCTTTATATGCTTCATTCATAAATTTATTCATTGTTAAATCACTCACTTATTAAAAAAGTCAGCGCACATAGCGAACTCACTTAAGGCTGCTACCTTCCGGTCCTGACCTGGTTCATGCACTACTATTGCCCTGACTCCTATATTATATTCATTTATAGTTATTTTTACAACTATTTACTTTATTTAATTACCTTTAAACCACCCATATAAGGTTGTAAAGCTTCAGGTACTTTAATGCTTCCATCTTCTTGAATATTATTTTCAATCAATGCGATTAAAGCACGAGTATTAGCTAAAACAGTATTGTTTAATGTATGCGCATAATAATTACCGTTTTCTCCTTTTACTCTAATACCAAGTCTTCTAGCTTGAGCATCACCTAAAGTAGAACAAGATCCTACTTCAAAATACTTTTGTTGACGTGGGCTCCATGCTTCAATATCACAGCTCTTTACCTTAAGATCTGCTAAATCTCCACTACAGCATTCAAGTTGTCTAACAGGAATATTTAAATTAGTAAAGATTTCTACTGTATATCTCCACATTTTTTCATACCAATCCATGCTATCTTCTGGCTTACAAATAACTACCATTTCTTGTTTTTCAAATTGATGAACTCGATAAATACCTCTCTCTTCAATACCATGTGCTCCAACTTCTTTTCTAAAGCATGGACTATAACCTGTTAAAGTAATTGGAAGCTCGCTTTCTTTAACTAATTGATCTTTAAATCTACCAATCATTGAGTGCTCACTAGTACCAATTAAGTATAAATCCTCGCCTTCAATTTTATACATCATGTTTTCCATTTCTGCAAAGCTCATAACTCCATTAACAACATCGCCATGAATCATAATTGGAGGTATACAATAAATAAAGCCTTTATTTATCATATAATCTCTACCATAACTAATCATTGCACTACTTAATCTAGCAGCATTACCAAGTAAATAATAGAAGCCATTACCACTTACTCTACCAGCACTTTCCTTATCAAGGCCATTAATTCTCTCTAATACATCAGCGTGATAAGGTATTTCAAAGCTAGGAACTTTAGCTTCTCCAAATCTCTTTAATTCTACATTTTCACTATCATCTTTACCAATAGGAACATCATCTGCAATAATGTTAGGAATAAGCATCATTCTTGATTTAACTTCTTCATTTAATCTTTCTTCTTCTTTTTCTAAGAAAACTAAACGCTCATTAATTTCTACTACTTCTTGTTTTGCCTTATTTGCTTCTTCAAGTTTTTTTTGCCCCATAAGCATACCAATAGACTTACTAACACTATTTCTCTTACCTCTTAAAGTATCAGCTTCTAACTTAGTAGCTCTTAACTCCTTATCAAGACTTACAACTTCATCTACTAAAACAAGTTTTTTATCTTGAAATTTCTTTTTAATGTTTTCCTTAACTAATTCAGGATTTTCTCTAATTAATTTAATGTCAATCATTCTTTTTTCCTCTCTTTCTATAATATAAAAAGGTCTATCCCTGTACTTACACAAGGGACGACCTCTATCTTACTAGTAGAAACCGCGTTGCCACCCTAATTAACTAAAAATTAGTTCACTCATTTGGTAACGGTAATTAGCCGGGTATAAACCTTAACTCCAAAGTAGATTCATAAAAAGTCCTTTTATCTGTTTTCACCACCCACAGACTCTCTAAAAAATTATCTTTTTACTACTTGTCTTTTTCAACGTTAGTAACATTATATATTTTTTATTTATTTTATTCAATATTTTGTTTTCTAGTATTTTTATTTATTAACTATAGATGAATTAAAAGCCTCTTCTATTTCCTTTAATTCTTTTTTGCTATTAGGCTCTCTAACAATTAATCCAGTTTTAGGATCATATACTGCACTATAAATAATTAAATTATTATTTTTATCAACACTATCATCAGTATACAAAACAAAATCTTGTGAGCCCTTAAAAGTCATAATAACATCATACTCTAATTTATTTTTGTTCTTATCTAGTCCATATACTTTCATAAATTATCTTCCTTTCTTTTTAAATTCATCTTTTATAGATTTCTTAACTTCTTCTAATTTACTATCAAGCACACTCATAAATTCATCTACTAAAACCTCATTATTTTCATTTGGCTTATATACTCCACCAATTTCCATATTTTCATTTTTAGCAAGAATAACTCCCCCAACTATTTTAGCTTCACTATCAATTTTGTGAACTTTATCTAAAACTTCTTCCTTACTACTAGACTCATTTATTCCTAAGTTTTCTAAATCGCTAACACTTGCAATTTTATCTGATTTGAGTGCTACATAGAAATCTCCTCCATGAGGAACACTAATCTTTACTAATGTTATATAAACTTTATTCATATTATCAACTCCACACACCTATTATACTCACTATATTTATTATCTTCAATCTAATTTTTTTAGAGAAAAAGAAGAGTGCTCTTCTTTTAATTAACATTTATTTTTTCTGTTTCCATATATTATTTTTTCTGTTTTTTCCTTATTACTAGTAACTTCTACTACACTTTGATCTCCATAAAAATAACTATAAGACTCAATAATCAATTTATGCATTAAATCATTATATTTACTAGTATCCTTATAACTCCATGCATCTACATAATTATTCCATTCTTTTGGTTGCAACAAAACAAAAGGTATTCCTTTTTCTTGATATAAAATATTTTGTAGTAATCTAGCAGTTCTCTTATTACCATCCGCAAAAGGTTGCATTCTTATAATTTCATAAATACACTCATTAATGTTATCTATATACTCACTATTACTATATTTTCCTTCAGCATTTTCTTTTACTATCTTAAGAATTCTATAACAAACATTTTCCATCAATTGTTTAATCATTCTAGGCTCAGCAGTTTTTACATTTGTTCCAGCTAAACTAACTTCTGAATTTCTATAAAAACCTCCTCTAGATTCTCCATATTTATTAGATAATCCTGCAAATAATCTACCATGTAATCCACAAATATAATCCGCAATATCTCTTTCGTTTAAGCACTCTAGTGCTTCCTTATATTCAAGATTTTCAATATATTTTAATCTTGGATTATTCTTAGCTATTCCTCTAATTAGCCCTCTTTCCATTGCTTTAGTATACAACTCATATTCAGTAATAACCACTATCTGTTCATCACTTAATTCAAACTCTCCATCTTTAGTAATTAATTTACCATCATATACACTACCACCACTAGCAATATAATTAAAGATAATATCTCTAGCTTCATCCTCACTTTTAACAACTCTCTCATTAACAGAATCAAACTTTGCTAAATTAACTAATATTCTTCTTTTAGCAATATCACTTAATTTACTATAACTTCTATAATGAAGAGAATCAATTAAATGTTCTTTTCTCTTCTTTTGATGTTCTTCATAATCCGGAACCAATTCTTTTAAATCACGCTCCATACTAGTTTCCATATATTCTTTTTTAATTCTTCTATATTCTTTCTTATCTTTACAATCTTTAATATAAAAATTTCCAACTTTCAAATCTCTCAAATCTTCAAACACATAATAAATTCTAGAAAAACATTTACTATAAGGAACACCAAAATGATCCGCAATTATATTAATATTCTTTAAAGGTAATATTCCTTCATCAGTTAAATAAAGATACTTACCATTTTCGCCTTTTTGAGTAATAAAACTAACTAATTCATCTCTAGGCATTAAAAGAGCACACGCAAAATGCTTATCTTCTCTACTAAAATTATTACTATAACAAGCATTAATACTAGCAGTTTTTTTATTACCATCTATTGCTTTTAAAAATCTTCTAAGCATACAAGCCGCATCGAATCTCATTTCTTCTACACTTCTATCAGCACTCAAAATAAGATAATTACTTTTTTCATTTATTTTTGTTGTTATATATCTAGTAATATTTTCTCCCTTATCATCATGTAATATAACTAAAGTATCTAAGAGTTTAAATAAAGTAAATATAGAAAAATCATCATCAAAAAAAGTTTTTACAATATTATTAGCACTATCTTCTACATCATAATCACTATAACATTCTCTTATTTTTTGAATATTTTCATTACTTAAATTAAGCATTATCATCACCTACTAATGACTTAATAATCCCTGTTAAATCCTTTATTTCTTCTTCACTTAATCCTTCAGTATCTATATAATCTTCAATATTAAATTCATCTAATTTTATACACAAAATTCTAGAAAGTCTCTCTAAATTTTCCTCATCCATAATAAACTTTCCCTTTTCAAAATTAATATAATCTTCTTCACTTACATTAACTAAATAAGAGGCTACATTTTTACAAGATAAGCCTAAATACTTTCTATTATTTATACATTGGTTTAATAATTCTCTTTTAATTTCCATAATTATCACCTAACTTTAGTATAGCACACACTAAATAAATACTAAACAAAATATTTTATATATAAAAAGAAGAGTAAAATTACTCTTCTTCTAATTCTTCATTTTTTGTTTCTTCAGGTATAGTTACATTAACTACTTCTTGAGGTTCATTTTCTTCTTGTTTTTTGATTTCTTCTTCAACTGTTTCATCTTTTTCCACAACTGCTATTGAAGAAACTACTGAACCTTCTGCTATCTTAATGATTCTAACACCTTGAGTATTTCTACTAGCAACTTTAACTTGCTCTAGAGGAACCCTGATGATAACTCCCTTGTTAGTAACAACAAGTAAGTCTTCATCTCCTTTTACAGTCTTAAGACATACTAAGTTACCATTCTTTTCAGTAACATTTACAGTCTTAACACCTTTTCCTCCTCTATTGGTCATAACACGATATTCATCTATACGAGACATCTTACCATAACCTTTAGCAGTCAATACTAATATATATTCACCTTGGCTTGATGTTGCTACACCAACGACCTCACCATCACCTACATTAATAGACTTAACGCCACTAGCTGTTCTACCCATACTTCTAATGTTATTTTCATTAAATCTTACAGCTTTACCATTACTAGCAGCAATAATAATATCTTCATTACCATTTGTTTTCTTAACAGCAAATAATTCATCGCCTTCTTTAAGAGTAACCGCAATCTTACCATTTTGTCTGATATTTCTAAACTCTTCAATATTTACACGTTTACTAATACCATTCTTACTTACAAACAATAGTTTTTCATTACCACTAATACTATTACCATCAATTGAAATCATTGCTTTAACTTTTTCACTCTTATCAATATTTAATAAATTAATAATTGGTAATCCTTTAGATTGTCTAGAATATTCAGGAATCTTATATCCTCTAATACGATATACCCTACCAGTATTAGTAAAGAATAATACGTCAGTATGAGTGTTAGTTATAAGTAATTGATCTACTATATCATCTTCATGAGTAGTCATACCCATAACTCCCCTTCCACCTCTATTTTGTGACTTATAAGTATCAGTTGTAACACGTTTTACATAACCATTTATAGTAAGTGATACTACGATATCTTCTTGAGGAATTAAGTCTTCATCATCTATATTACTATAATCATTAGTAATTTCTGTTCTTCTAGGATCCGCAAACTTATTCTTCATCTCTAATAATTCAGTTCTAACTATTTCAAGTAATGCTTCCTTATTTTCAAGAATACGATGATATTCTGCTATATCTCTTTCTAATTGCTCAATATTAGAAGCAATTTCAGCACGAGCTAATCCTGTTAATCTTTGTAACTTCATATCAAGAATTGCTTTACATTGTTTTTCTGATAAATTAAATCTGTTCATTAATTGCTCAGTAGCAATATCAGTAGTTTGACTACCTCTAATAATACTCATGATTTCATCAATATTATCACTAGCAATCTTTAATCCTTGTAAAATATGAATTTTATCATTAGCTTTATTTAATCTAAATTTAGTTCTTCTAGTAAGAACATTTTCTTGATGTAATAAATATTGATTTAAGATTTCTTTTAACCCTAATACCTTTGGTTCGCCATCAACAATAGCAAGCATATTAGCACCAAAAGTAGTTTGCAATTGAGTTAATTTATAAAGTTGATTTAATATTACTTCAGGAACAGCATCCTTCTTTAATTCAATAACAATACGCATACCTTCTCTATTAGATTCATCTCTTAAATCAGATATACCCTCAACTAATTTATTTTTAACTAATTCTACAATCTTTTCTATTAAAGTTGTTTTATTAACTTGATATGGAATTTCTGTAACAATAATACGTTTTCTATCTTTATGCTCCATATCTTCAATATGGCATTTAGATCTAACTACTATTGATCCACTACCTTCTTCATAAGTTTTCTTAATACCATTTCTTCCAAGTATTATGCCACCTGTTGGAAAATCAGGGCCTGGAATATAATTGTTCATTAAATCTACTACGCTAATACCAGGATCATTACTAATAGCAAGTACAGCATCAATAACTTCTCCTAAATTGTGAGTTGGAACATTAGTGGCCATACCAACAGCAATACCTACAGTACCATTAACTAATAAGTTAGGAAATCTACAAGGTAAAACAGTAGGTTCTCTTTCAGTACCATCGTAGTTATCCATAAAGTCTACTGTATCTTCATCTATATCTTTTACCATTTCCATAGCAATTTTAGACATTCTTGCTTCAGTATAACGCATAGCAGCTGCTTCATCACCATCGATAGATCCAAAGTTACCATGTCCATCAACAAGAGGATACCTACAAGAGAAATCTTGTGCTAATCTAACTAAAGCTTCATAAATTGCAGTATCACCATGAGGGTGATATTTACCCATCGTATCACCAACTATTCTAGCTGACTTTTTAAATGGTTTCCCTGCTTGAACTCCTAGTTCATTCATTGTGTGAATAATTCTTCTATGTACTGGCTTTAATCCATCTCTAACATCTGGAAGTGCACGAGATACGATAACTGACATTGCATAATCTAGGAAAGCCTTTTTAACTTCCTTAGACATTTGTACAGGTTTTACACTACGATCATGAATATCATCTTCACTAATATTTTCTTTTTTCTCTAATTCATTATTTTCGTTTTCCATTTACTTGCACCTCCTTAGATATCTAGATTTTCTACGAACTTAGCATTTTCCAAAATGAAGTTCTTTCTTGGTTCTACTTGATCACCCATTAGCATTGCAAATGTTCTATCAGCTTCAATTGCATCATCCATAGTTACTTGAAGAAGTGTTCTAGTAGCAGGATTCATTGTTGTTTCCCAAAGTTGTTCAGCATCCATTTCTCCTAAACCTTTATATCTTTGAATTACATACTTAGAATTAGCACCTAAATCTGCTTTAAGTGTTTCAAGTTCTTCATCACTATATAAGTAGTAAACATTTTTACCACATACTAATTGATATAATGGAGGACATGCTATATAAATATTTCCATTCTCTATTAAAGGAGTCATAAATCTATAGAATAATGTAAGTAATAATACTCTAATATGAGATCCATCAACATCAGCATCGGTCATTATTACAACTTTATAATATTTTAACTTACTAATATCAAATTCTTTTTGAATACCAGTTCCTAAAGCAGTAATAATTGTTTTAATCTCTTCATTAGCAAATATTCTATCTTGTCTAGCTTTTTCTACATTAAGAATTTTACCACGAAGTGGAAGAATGGCTTGGAAGTTTCTATCTCTACCCATCTTAGCACTACCACCAGCTGAATTACCCTCAACGATATATATTTCATTCTTTGTAGGATCTTTACTTGAACAATCAGCAAGTTTAGCAGGGTTACCAGTTATTTCTAATAAGCCTTTCTTTCTAGTCATTTCTCTTGCTCTTTTAGCAGCCATTCTTGCATGTGAAGCTAAAATTGATTTTTCTACTATTATTTTAGCAGTCCCAGGATTTTCAGCCATATATCTTTCAAGTTGAGCACTAAAGATATTATTAACTACTTTTCTAACTTCTGAGTTACCCAATTTAGTTTTTGTTTGTCCTTCATATTGAGGATTAGGGTGTCTTACAGAAACAATTGCTGTAATTCCTTCCCTAACATCATCATTACTCAAACTTTCATCATTATCTTTAAGCATTTTATTATTTCTTGCATAGTTATTAATTAAACGAGTAAGCGTATATCTAAATCCTTCTTCATGAGTACCGCCTTCATGAGTATTAATATTGTTACAATAAGAATAAACATTTGAAATATAACCTTCGTTATATTGAAAAGCTATTTCTACAGCAATTCCATCTTCCTCACCTTCAACATAAATAATATCATCATGAATAGGTTGTCTATTTTGGTTAATATATTTAACATAATCTCTTAAACCACCATCATATTTAAATTCTTCATATTGCTTAGGTTCTCTTTGATCTTCAAGTGTTATTTTAACTCCCTTATTTAAGAAAGCCATTTGTCTTAAGTGATCTTTTAAAATTGCATAGTTAAATACCGTAGTTTCTGTAAATATTTCAGGATCTGGTTTAAACATAACCGTTGTGCCTCTTTTATCAGTAGGTCCTACAATTGTTAATTTTTGTTCTATTTTTCCACCATTTCTAAATTTAACAACGTATTCAGTCCCATCTTTATATACTCTAACTTCTACATATTCACTTAAAGCATTAACAACAGAAGCACCAACACCATGAAGACCTCCAGATACTTTATATCCTCCGCCTTCACCAAACTTACCACCAGCATGTAATACTGTATAAACAGTTTCTACTGCACTTATACCAGTTTTTGGGTGAATACCTACTGGAATTCCTCTACCATTATCCTTTACTATAATTTCATTCTTTGGTGTTATTATTACATTTACTTCTGTACAATAACCAGCTAACGCTTCATCAATTGAGTTATCTACAATTTCCCATACAAGGTGATGCAAACCTCTTTCAGAAGTTGTACCAATATACATACCTGGACGTTTTCTAACAGCCTCTAATCCTTCTAAGACTTGAATATTATCGGCAGTATATTGCTCATTTGCTTTAGTATCGCTCATACTTTTTCCCCCTTACTTATTCCCTTTGAATTTATTTCATAGCTTATATAGCTATTAAAACCTTTAATATCTTCTTCATTACATCCTGTAATAAACACTTGATCAAAATCTTTAATAATTTCATAGATTTCTTTTTTTCTGATTTCATCTAATTCTGAAAAAACATCGTCTAAAACTAAAATTGGACAATCATTTGTTCTCTCTTTTACTAATTTAACTAATGCTAGTTTAATTAATAACACAATAAATCTTTGTTCTCCTTGTGAGCCAAATATTGAAGCATCATTATCATTAATATATATTTTGAAATCATCCTTATGAATTCCAAGACTAGTAACCATTTTTTCCTTATCTTTTTCAATCACTTCAAGATATTTATTAACAATTTCTTCTTTAGATAAGCCTTCAAAACTAGAATCATAATTTATTTTAACATGATACTTTTTATTAAAAGATGTATCTAATTCATTCATTTTCTCTTCTATTGAAAGCAAAAATTCTTTTCTCTTTTTTATGATATCTATTTGAAGTTCTGCTAATTTATTATCTAATACACTAAGTAAATCATCTTTATAATTATCATTACTTTTTAATAGTTCATTTCTTTGTTTTAACACTTTATTATAAACAAGAATATCATTTAAATAATCTTTATCTATTTTAGATATCTCCTTATCTAAAAGCTTTCTTCTATCTTTTGGAAAATCTTTTAATAAATATACTTCTTCAGGGCAAAATTCAATAACATTAACATGTCCTAAATACTCTCTATATTTCTTATAAGCAATTCCATCAATACTAAGTAATTTAGCATCTTTATTAACAAGCAAACTATATTCTATATCATTTACTTTACAATCTATAAAGAACTCTCCTTTTAAATCTTTAATTAAATCCTTATCATCATTAGTTCTAAAAGATTCAAGGTTACTTACATAATATATTGCTTCAATCAAATTAGTCTTTCCAACACCATTTTTACCAAACAAATAATTTATTCCATTTTCAAAAATCATTTCCAAATCATCATAGTTTCTAAATTTCTTTATTTTTATTTTATTAACAATCAATTTTACTTACCTCATATTGCTTGTTAAAAACTTTAACTATGTCACCTGGATATATCTTTCTACCCCTTCTATTATCTGGAACATTATTAATCAAAACTTTATTTTCTAATAAGAATTGTTTTGCATAACTTCCACAATCGATAATTGACACAAATTTCAAAAATTGTCCTAATGTTATATATTCACTTTTTATACTAACTTTTTCCATACTATTTCTCCTTTTTATATCAATTATGAAAGAATATAAATATATATTTATATTCTATCATATAAATTAAAAAAGTTAAATAAAATGTTGATTAATCAAATAAAAAAAGGCATATTTTTATGCCTTATTTTCTATTTATGATATGTTTCATTATTATTTATCTTAAAAGCCCTGTAAATTTGCTCTAAAAGAAGCAATCTAACCATCTGATGAGTAAATGTAAGTCTAGAAAAAGAAATCAAAAAATTGGCCTTTTTTTGAAGATTTTCGCTAACACCCAAAGATCCACCTACTACAAAAGCATAATTACCTACACCTTGCGATATTAAAGAATCCATTTTACTAGCTAATTCAACACTGTTTAATTGTTTTCCTTTTAAATCTAATAATATGACATAATCCTTATCATCTATTTTTTCTAATATTCTATTACTTTCAATTTCCTTTATTTTTTCATCACTAGTATTATTCGATATTTTTTCATCTTTTACTTCAATAATTTCAACATTACAATAACCGCTTAATCTTTTTAAATATTCACTAATTCCACTATTTAAATAAGTTTCCTTTATCTTACCAACACAAATAATTTTTATTTTAATCATGAATGCAACACTACATCTACAGTAGTTTCTCCTACACCTGTTTTATATCTAGTAGTTACTTTTATTGTGTCACCAACATTATATTTAAGCAATTCTTTTCCTAAATCATTAGTAGATTTTATTTCCTTTCCATTAATAGCAACAATTATACTTTGAACACTAATACTAGATTCTCTAGATTCTCTAACATATACACCAGTATAAATATCACTAGAAATTCCATATAAATCTTTATCAGTTCCTAAAGAATTTACTGAAATAGTAGATATATTTAAAATAGGTCTAACATATTCTTTACCTTCTGCTAAAACATATCTAGCAACCTTCATAAAGAAGTTAATAGGAAGAGCAGAATAAAAATAAGTAATATCTGTGTGATTATATGTTGTTATGCCAATTAACTCGCCCTTGCTATTAAATAAAGCTCCACCACTATTACCTGGGCTTATTGCAGCATTAAAAGTTAATTCGTATACATCAACTGGAACACCAGTGTTTTTAATATCATACTTAGTTAAAATATTATTAGAAATAATATAACCTGCTGTTGTAACATTAAAATAATCTGCTGGAGATCCTATTGTATACACAAATTCTCCACTTTCTACATTATCAGAATTGCCAATAACAGCAACTTTATATTTATCACTTTTATTAATTCTTAAAACAGCGACATCTTCTTTAGAATCAGACCCCATTAAAGTAGCAATCTCGCTTTTGCCACTTTGTGAGCCATCACTATTAGAAAAATAAACTTCTATTTCTAATGATGTAGTTAATCCACTAATAACATGATAATTAGTAACAACATAAGCATAGTTTCCTTCTTCAAAAACAACTACTCCACTACCTTGGTAATTTACTCTTCTAGTTTCTTTGTTTTTTATTCCTATTTTTACTACGCTAGAAACAGTTTTCTTATATAATTCAGTATAATCATTACTAATTATAGTTTTAACTTCTTCTGTATTTTTATTTCCATCATCTGGGCATTTTACATTGTCTTTACTACAACTACATCCGCAAAGCATTACTCCCATAAATATTATTAATAAAATCTTTTTCATTTATAGTTCCTCCTTACACTTTTACATAGTAATATGCTGTTTTACCATTTCTTTTTATAACACTTAAACAAACTGTATCACCTTTTTTATATCTAGATAATTGATTGTCTAATTCATAACCATTTTTCACCATAACAGAATTAACAGCTTGGATTACCATTCCTTGATTTAAACCTCCAAATATATAATTAAGAGGTTTAAAGGTTGTAATAACTACTCCATAACTAACATTTTTATTCACTTTATAACTATTTAGTGAATAATAATCTAAACTACCATAATCTTCTAGACTATATTTTATATAATTTATTTGATAAATTCTACTTTTCACAATAGAATCTGCTATTTTTGTTAATTTATTTACTTCAACAATAAAACTATTTTCATTTAATTTAGTTGTATTACCAGAAATCATACCAACTAAATTACCTAGTTCATCTACTACGGCCATACCTTCTTTATAATTTTCATACTTAGCCTGAATAATACTTTTGTATACATTTATATAATCTTTTTTATAAACTAAAACTCCTTGTTTGTTAAAAAAAGTTTTTTCCACATAAAGATTATCATTATCACTATACCCATACAAAATATTACTTTGTCCTGGCATAAACAAGTAACTATCTGATAAACATACTCCTTTAACATTATTTGCTTTTATAGTTTTTAAAATCATAACTCCATTGTAAGAATTTTTTCCAAATATAGAAACATCCTTGCGTGTGCCATCGCTATATATAACTTTATTATCTTTATCACTCAAAACTAATTTATCACTAGTAATAATATATGCATCTTCATCATTTACTTTATATACAAAACCATTTCCTACAAACGCCCCATATTTATTAGTTATTCTTATGATTTCGTTTTCTATTTTTCCACAATTGGTTATTTCACTATTTTTAATTTCTTCTGCACTAGTTAATTGTATATTTGTGCTACTAAATAATAGCGAAAAAATAACACTAATTATTAACAAAAACTTTTTCATAGCTATTTCCACCAATTAGTTCTATATTTTGATCTGCTGCATTAACAAAAATATTACTTATATCCACTTTTTTTTCTTTAGCTGTATCATAAAAAGTTTTAAGTGCTAACTCTTTAGTATTAGCCTCTCTAGACAAATGCGCTAAATATATTTGCTTTGTTTTATTTCCTATAATATCACATAATGTTTCACTAGCTACTTCATTACTTAAATGACCTTCATCGCCTAAAATTCTACTTTTTATAAAAAATGGTCTTTTAGTTTCCATAAGCATAGGAACATTATGATTACTCTCAAAAATATAATAATCTGCATTACTAATATAACTGATATTTTTATAATTAATATAACCAGAATCTGTTATATACACTAAACTTTCGTTTTCATCTCTAATAACATATCCACAGCATTTAACATCATGAGATAGTGGGATTGCCATTACATAAAAACCATTTATTTCTACTTCCTTATATTTTTCTAAATATTCAGTAGCAACTTTAATTTCTTTTAAAGAATATTTTTTAGCATTAGGAAAAGAATTAATAGATTTAATATGATCATCATGTTCATGTGTAATTAAAATATGTTTAATATTATTTATATCATATCCATATCTACTAATTTTTTCACTTATTTCTTTGTAAGGTATACCTACATCAACTAATAAAACATCATTCTTATTATTTATAACTAATGTAGAATTTCCCTTTGATCCACTTGCTAATATAATAAACTTCATTTCTACTCTTCCTCTGCTTTTGAATAATTAGAGAACAAACCATATTCTTTTAAGAATACTAGTTGTACTACTCCAGTCGCACCATTTCTATGCTTAGAAATAGATACTTCTGCTATACCACTACCACCTTGATTAGCCTCTTTCTTTTCTTCTTCCTTTTTAGCACCTTTTTGATTATCAAAATAATCTTCACGATAAATAAACATAACTAAGTCAGCATCTTGCTCTATCGCTCCAGATTCTCTTAAATCTGAAAGCATAGGTCTTTTATTATCTCTCTTTTCAGAATCACGTGATAATTGTGATAAAGCAATAACAGGCACTTTTAACTCTCTTGCTAGTTCTTTTAATGTTCTAGATATCTCAGTAACCTCTTGTTGTCTACCTTCTTTTCTAGCTCTATCTGATCCTTTAACAATTTGTAAATAATCTACAACTATTAAAGATAAATCGTCATGTAAAGATTTCAATTTTCTTGCTTTAACAACTAAATCACCCAATTTAATACTAGATGTATCATCAACATATATTTTAGCTTTACTAAGTTGATTAGCGGCAACATCTATTTTAGTCCAATCTTTATCATTTAAATTTAATCCTCTTATCTTATCTCCATTAACACCAGATAAAGAACTAAGCATTCTTTGCATTAATTGTTCTGCTGGCATTTCTACAGAGAACATAGCAACTGTAACATTTTGTTTTATTGCAGCGTTAACTAAAAAATTAAGCGCTAAAGCTGTTTTACCCATTGATGGTCTAGCAGCAAGTATTACTAAATCACCACTTTGAAATCCATGTGTTATATTATCTATATCTGTAAATCCACTAGTAACACCAGTTAAATTACCACTTGCTTTACTAGTATTAAATAATTTTTCTTTTAAAACATCTATTACTTCTTTCGTAGTTTTAAATTCCCCTACATTTCTTGATCTAGTAATAGCTAAAGTATCTGATTCAACATTTGCTACATATTCACTAATATCATTAATTTCTTCTGTTTCCCATTTTTTAGAAACATCATTTGCTAAACTAACTAATTTTCTTAAAGTTGTTTTATCTTGAATAATTCTAATATATTCCTCAATATTAGATGGTGAAACAACATTTTCAACCAAATCATAAATTAATTCTTTATCACTTAATTCATCAAATGTATTATTTAAAGTAAATTGCTCTACTACAGTAACAATATCTACATCTACTCCTTTATTATAAACGCTTCTAATTGTATCAAAAATAAGTTTATGATCTTGCACATAAAAATCTTCTTCTGTTAATCTAACAACACTATTTAATAAAGCATCTCTAGATACAAGCATTGCTCCTAGTACTGCTTTTTCTGCTTCTAATGAATATGGCAAATTTTTCACAAAATATCAACTCCTAAACTTATTTTTCACTAACGTGTACTGTAATAACTCCTATAACATCTTTATATAATTCAACTTCAACTTTAGTATAACCAAGTGCTGTAATTGGATTATAGTTAATAAATTTTCTCTTATCTAATTCAATATCAAATTGTTTTTTATATTCATCTACTATTTCTTTAGAAGAAACAGCTCCAAATAATTTTCCTTCTTTTCCTGTACCTGCCTTTAATTCTACAACTAAATTTTTTATTTTATCTTTCAATTCTATAGCTTTTTCTTTTTTTATTTCTTCTTCTTTTGCTTTATTATCATCTTGAGTTTTTTTAATTTCTAAACTTGTTTTTGTAGCAAGTACTGCTAATTTTCTTGGAATCAAAAAATTTGCTCCATATCCATCACTAACATCTACTATACTACCTTTCTTACCAACTTTTTTTACATCTTCTAATAGAATGACTTTCATTTTTATACCCCCTATTCTATTCTAGTATCTCCAACAAAACTTTCTAACTTAGAATATAGCATCTTTTTAACTTCTTCAATGGAAGAATTTTCTATTTGAGTAGCAGCACTACTAAAGTGTCCTCCACCATTCATACTTTCCATTATCTTTTGAACATTAATAGTTCCATCACTTCTAGCACTTATACCTACTTTATTATCTTCTATTTTTCCTATTACAAAGCAAGCTTTAATTTCTTTAACATCTAATACTTCTTGCCCTACTTTAGCAAGCATTGATCTATCTACAATATCATCATCACTAGCCATACATACTACAACTCCATAATAAGGTGTTTCTGAATTTGCTAATATTTTTACTTTTAATTGATATTCTTCATATTCTTCTTTTAAGAACTCTGTTGCTTGTACATTATCTGCACCATATTCTTTTAAAATCATTGATGCCTCATAAGTTCTAGAACCAGTCCTATTCTTATAGTTATTAGTATCTAGTAATATTCCTGTTAACATATAGGTTGCTACTTCAGGAGTTATTCTAATTTTATTTTCTGAATATCTAATTATTTCACTAACCATTTCACAAGCAGATGATGCTGCACTTTCTTGATAAGCAAATATTTGTGCTAATAATTTATCTCCAGGTCTATGGTGATCTATAATAGCTATTTTTTCTGCAGCATCTACAACCTTTTGACTCATCGTAATATCAGGATTAGAAACATCTACTAATAGTAATAAGCTATTTTCAGTCATTTCTTCTACTGCTTTATTAGGCTTAATAATCATTTCATCTATTTCTTCTTTTTCGAAAGATTGTCTAAATGCTGATCTAGCTTTTATTTCAACTAATTTATCATCATATACTATTTTTACTTTTTTATTCATTTGTTTAGTTATAGAATACATACCAAGACAAGCACCAATAGAATCAAAATCTGATTGAATATGTCCCATAATATAAACTGCATCTGAAGCTTGTATTAGAGCTGTCAATGATTTAGAAACAACTTTTACTTTAACTTTGTGTCTCTTACTCTTAGATTCGCTACCACCACCATAGAATTCCATATTTTTACCATATGTATTTACTACGCATTGATCTCCTCCACGAGACAAAGCAACATCTACTGCACTTGATGCTAACTCTGATAATTTAATATAATCATTTATTCCTCTACCAACACCAATAGAAATAGTAAAGTTATTATCTTCTTCATATATTTTTTTTACATCTTCTATTAAAGAAAATTTTTCTTTCAAAATAGATTCATAAGTACTTTCTTGCATAATAGCTACATATGCATCATTTCTAATTTTCTTTAAAAATATTCTTTTATTAACAGACCACTCATTAATAGTTGTTCTTACTCTAGATTCTAATTCACTAGTTTTAGTATCATCTAGTAAAGCTAACACATCTGAATAATTATCAATTGTTATATTTAAAATAACAGGTGCTTCGTTGTTATATGTTTCTAATAAATTCTCATATTGATTAACATCTCTTAAAATAACCATCTTTAATTCTTTCAAACATTTACATTCATAAATTCTGTTATTAATAGTTATTTTTGCAGTTTCATTTTTATCTTCTACTATAAGATTAAAATCATTGTTATATTTAATTAAATTTTTACCAACAATATTGATCATTCTACTATCCAAAAAATCATTAACCCAAATAACCTCAAATGATTCATCATAGAATAAAACACCAATTTCTCCAAAAGTATCAATTTCTTTTAAATTATTTAAAATTAAAGAATTTACCTTAATATTATTTATAGAATTTTTCTTATCTATTTTGTTATAGAAAGATAAAAAATAAATAACATTAGATAGTATTACAAAAACAACTAAAGCAGTATATAAAATTTCTTTATCTATATTTATTAATGGCTTACCAAAAGAATAATTTAATAAAGATAGTACACTTAATGTAAACTGTATTATGATTAATGCAATTACTCTATTTTTTTCTTTATAAAAAATATTTTTCATTACTCTCCCCCACATTACCATTAATATTATACATTTTTTTAATTATATTTTTAATAAATATAATAAAAAAGATTAGTATTTCTACTAATCTTACTCAGCTACAAATGGTAATAAAGCCATTTCTCTTGCTCTTTTAATTGCTACTGCTAACATTCTTTGATATTTAGCACTTGTTCCTGTAACACGACGAGGAATAATTTTACCGTTAGCACTAACGAATCTCTTTAATAATTCTACATCTTTATAATCAATGTAAGTAATTTTATTTTTAGTAAAGAAACAAACTTTCTTTCTAGTCTTTTGTTTTTTAAAAGCCATTATTATTTTCTCCTTTCTTAGAATGGTAAATCATCTTCAGAAATGTTAAATTCTACATTATTATTTGTAACATTTTCTGTGTTATCTTCATCTTTTTGATAACCATTATTACTTGGTTCATAATCTTCCAAGTATGTTGCGTTATTACTAGAATTTCTAGTATCTAACATTCTCATATTTTCACAAACAACTTCTGTAACATAAACTTTATTGCCTTCTTTATTCTCATAATTTCTAGTTTGAATTCTACCTTCAACAGCAATTAAAGCTCCTTTTTTCACATATTTTTCCATTGTTTCAGCAGTTTTATTCCATGCTACACAATTTATAAAATCAGTTGTTGGTTTTCCATCTTTAAGTACATATCTATTATCCAAAGCTAATGTGAAGGTTGCTACTGGTGTACCACTACTTGTTCTACGAAAATCAACATCACGTGTTGTTCTTCCAATTAAGATAACTTTATTTAACATATTAATATCTCCTATTTATTAGTCTAAGTTTACTATCATATGACGTAGAACATTAGCATTAATTTTTGATAAACGATCAAATTCACTTACAGCTTTAGCATCATTACTAGTTAAAGTTGTAACAACATAGTAACCTCTATTTTGCTTTTTGATTTCATAAGCTAATTCTCTGTTACCCCATTCATTAACATCACTAATTTTAGCGCCATTGTCTGTTAAAATTTTATTTAAATTTTCAATTACGCCCTTTCTAGTAGTTTCGTCTAGATTTGAGTTAAGAATGTACATAATTTCATACTTTCTCATTTAATTACCCCCCTTTGGTCTAAATTCAGCTAGTTTCTAACTAGCAGAGAAGATGCATGTCCTTCACTACATGCCTTGCTATTATAACTTATTATTTAATATTTGTAAATATTAGATTAAATAAAAAATCCTATAAACTATTAAAATTTATAGGACTTATTATTTTTATTTTTTTATTATTTTACAACTACATTTAAATTCAATTTAAGAGTTTTATTTCTACTATCAGAAGAATCTTTATTTGTTAAATTTTTTAATGTTATGACAATTGTTATATTACTATTGTATCCATCTAAATAATAATAACTTGCATCACCATCTGATTTAGCACCAGTTATACTATATGTAACTTTATTTTTAACAGACTCTTCTTTTAATTGCCCATTTAAAATTCCTTCTAAACTTAATGCGTATTTTTGAATATACATTTTTTTATCACTCATATTTACTAAACTAAATGTATAAATCAAACTATAATATTCATTATTAGGCATTTTAATTGAAGATGATTCATATGATTTTAAATCATCACTTGTAGTATTCAAAATTCCTTTTTTTTCTAATTCAATTTTTTCTACTTTTCCAACAGTAACTCTTTCAAATTCATTACCCTCTGCATCTAAACATTTAGAAACGCTTGCATCTTTAACAAGTTCTAATTCACCATCAACTCTTTTATAGCAAGGAGTATTTGCTGGTTCTCTAAATTTTTTTTCTACAAGAGCCACCATTGCAATTTTGTCAGTAAATTCAGCATCTGTATTTTCTCTAGTTGCACTAGCTATGTATTTAACTTTTAATCTTTGCTCACATGAACATCCAAAACAACTAATAACACACATTACTGCTACAAAACAAATAGATAATTTTTTTAATAATTTATTCATCTTCAACACCTCTTAATTAAATTATTTCATTTTTTTTACTTTTTGTAAACATTTATTTTATTGGTAAGTTCTAACTGGTAATACTAATTGAAGAACTGAATCATCTTCTTTATTTTTAACTATAAATGGTTTCATTTCTCCATTTAAGCATAATTCAACATCATTACTACCAATAGCTTTAATTGCTTCTGTAATATATTGAGCACTAAATGAAATATCTAATTTATTACCTTCATATTCATAATTTGATATTTTTTCCACAACAGATCCTATTTCTTGACTTCTAGAAGATATTTCTACTTTATCATTATTTAAACTTAATTTAACAATATTATTTCTATCACTTGATAACAAACTTGCTCTATCAATAGCAGCTAAAAATTCATTAGTTAATGTATTTAATTTATTTTCAAATGAATCTGGTATTAATTTTGAAGTATCTGGATAAACGCCACTTATTACTCTAGTTGAAATAATTGTATCATTAATTTTAAACATAACTTTCTTATCAAAGAAGTTTATAATTATTTCTTCGCCACCTTCAACTATTTTAGAAATTTCATCTAAGTTTCTAGCAGGAATAGTTACATTGAAATATGCAGTATCACCAATTACAATTTTCTTTTTAGCTAGTCTATATGTATCTGTAGCAACAGCTTCAAGTACGTTTCCATCAACTTTAAAGTTAACACCTGTTAATATAGGTCTAGTTTCTTTTTGACTAGTAGCAAATTTAGTTTGAGCTATTACTTGCTTTAATAAATCCCCTTTTAATTTAATAACATTACTATCAAAGTTAAAATCAATAAATGGAAATTCATTTACATTGATGCTATTTAAACTAAAGTTAGATTTTTGATCAATAATTTTAACTAAGTTTCCATCAACTAATTCTATTTCTACTCTTTCTCCATCTAACTTTCTGATTATTTCAGTAATGTATTTAGCATTTAATACACAACTACCTGTTTCAAAGATAGTAATAACTTTATCATTGTTTTCTTCTGCTTTAATAAATGTAGATATAGATAAATCTGTATCACTACCAATTAAAGTTAATCCTTCTTCATTTAATTCAAATTTAATACCAGTTAGTACAGCAATAGGAGTTCTACTAGTAACAGCTTTTGAAACAATATTCAAAGCACTCATAAGTTTGTTTCTTGCAATTATAAATCTCATTCTTTTATTTCTCCTTTTTTTATTTATATATTTTTATTCTTATAATATGTGTGGATTGTGTGGAAAACTCACTTTTTAATCCTTAATTATTATAACATATTTATTTCTTTTATTATATAAAAAGTCTTTATTTTTGCCTATTTTAATAAGATTTTTATATCATCAATTGCCTGTTTAAAATTAGCATCAGTTTTTAACAATTTTTCAACCTTTTCACACGCATTTATAACAGTTGAGTGATCTCTACCACCAAATTCTTCTCCAATTTTAATAAAAGGAACATCTAATAAACTTCTACATAAATACATTGCAATATGTCTTGCATTAGAAATATTACTAACTCTAATACTCGCAGATAATTGTGAAGTAGAAATTTTATAGTAATCTGCTACAGCCATCTTTATTTTATCTATAGTTAAAGCATTACTATTATTATTTTGATTAACTACTAATCCTTTTAAAGCTTCTTGTGCTAAATCTAAATCAATAACTTTAGTTTGCTTTTTAAATGATTCTGCATAGAATACCAATCTATTTAAAGCACCCTCTAATTGCCTAATGTCTTTAGAATATTTTAAAGCAATATAACTTAATACATCTTCTTTTATAACTTTAGAACTAATATTTTGATTTTCTACTTTTTTCTTTAGAATCTCTAAGGAAGTTTCATACTCAGGATTTTGAATACAAACACTTAATCCACTAGCAAATCTACTAACTAATCTCTCTTCTAGCCCCTTTAATTCATTAGGCGATCTATCACTAGTTATAACAATTTGTTTTCTATTATTAATTAAATGATTGAAAATATGGAAAAACATCTCATTTGTTTTATCTTTTCCTGACAAAAATTGAATATCATCAATTAATAGAACATCCATCTTTTTAAAACTTTCTTTTAATTCATTAATAGTGTTTTCTCTTATTGCATTAACATAATCATCAAGAAAATCAGCACTAGAAATATAATATACTTTAGTTTCTTGACCAGACTTATATCTAATATAATTACCAATAGCATGTAATAAATGTGTTTTACCAATACCACTTTTACCATATATAAATAATGGATTATAAAATTTACCTGGTTCTAAAGCAGCAGTTAGCGCAGCACTTTGAGCTTCTTGGTTAGATGGTCCAACAACGAAATTTTCAAAAGTATAATTACTATTTAAATTAGATACAAATCCTTCTTTGTCTTCAACTCTAGTTTCTGTTTTTACTTCAAAAGGATCATTAACATTTTCTAATGTAATTACACAATTGTAATGAGTTTTGCATACTTCTTCTAAAGTCATCTCTATAATTGTTGAATATCTAGACTCTAATAATTGCTTAGCAAACTTGGTTTTGACACTGATATAAGCGGTATCATCTTTAATTTCATAAAGTTTTGAATCTTGAAAAAAAGTATTGTAGATATTATTATCTTGCAATTTATTTTTCAAAGATAATAGTACTTCTTCCCAAATACTATTTAATTTAGAAAAATTCATAATATATTCTCTCCCCTACACAATCAAATTCAATATAACACATATTGTGGAAAAAAAATCACAAAATTATCATTCCACAAAGTTATCCACAATTATTATACCTACAATTTGTAAATAAAATACACGTTTTCAACATCTTTATTTGTTTATTTTTTTGTTAATAAGTTAAAAGTTATAAACAGTTGATAAAAAAGTTAATAGTTTTTAACAATTTAAAAAATTATTAACATTAAATTTTTATTGTATCTCTAAGAAAAAATTAAATTTATAAACATAAAAAATAAAATTATCAACAAAAATTGTTTACAAATACTAATATAAAATAATTGACTTAGATAGTAAAAAAACTTATAATTTTATCGCTATGTGTATTATCTAATGGGGGTGTAACAATGAAAAGAACATATCAACCAAGTAAAAGAAAACATTCTAAAGTTCATGGATTCAGAGCAAGAATGTCAACAAAGAATGGTCGTAAAGTACTTGCTAGAAGAAGAAGCAAGGGAAGAGAAGTCCTATCTGCTTAATAAAAGGAGCTACTAGTAAGTAGCTTTTTTTATTAATAAAAAGGAATATATATGAAAAAAATAAATAGACTATTAAAAAATCAAGATTTCAAAAACGTATTAGATAATAAAAAAAGTATAGCTAATAAAGAATATGTAGTTTATATAAAGAATAATGAATTAAATCACGTTAGAGTAGGAATAAGTGTTAGCTCTAAAATAGGAAATTCAGTGGTTAGACACAAAGTTAAAAGACAAATAAACGAATTTTTAAAAGAATTAATAGAAATTAATACAAATAATGATATAGTTATAATAGTTAGAAATAACTATATTAATAATAACTTTATTACAAATAAAGAATCTTTAAAAATTTTATTATTTAAATTAAGAAAGGAAAAATAGAATGAAAAAATTAAAAGTGATAATAGTACTGTTTTTTGCAGTATTAATGGTAAGTGGATGTAGCTGTAGTCAAACTATGTGTAGTGAAGAAGATAATGTCGCTATTAAAGAGGCTATAAAAGAAAAGTGGAACAATAACGAAGAATATAAAGCTACACTTAGAGAAGAAGCAATAACAAAAAATATAAATGATGAAAAAGAAATTCAAAAATATATAGATCAAAATATACAAAATAAAATAGATTCTGAATATAAAAGTCATCCTAAAGCTTGTATTACTATGAATGATATGGAAGATCCTAGTAGTGGTGCTATTATAAAAGGAAAAACATGGAAAGATGCATTTAAGCAAGGATTACTTGAAGGATTAATTGTATATCCTATTTCATGGTTATTAGTAAGTTTTACAAATTTATTTGGGTCATCTGGAGTTGCAAAAGTACTTGCAATAGTTGTTACAACTATAATAATAAGATTATTAATGTTAGCAATAACTTTCAAAAGCCAAGTTCAAACTCAAAAAATGCAATCTATTCAAGCTGAAATTACAGAAATTTCTAATAAATTAAAAGATCCTAACATAACACAAGCAGAAAAAAATAGATTATCGATGAAAGTAATGGAAATATATAAAAAGAATGGTATAAACCCACTTGCTAGTTTATTACCTACAATTATTTCATTACCAATATTCTTGTCAGTATGGTCAGCAGTTAGTCAAACATTAGTTATAAGAACAGGAGAAGTTCTAGGATTAACTTTAGGTCAAGCTGTAAGTACTCAAGTATTTAATTTGAATATAACAGCAATATTATTATTCTTATTTATGACAGGTTCTCAAATATTATCAATGAAGATACCTAATATTATTAGATTAAAACAAGCTAGTTATAAAGATAAAGAAAAAATAAAAGAAGCAAATAAGCAAACATCTCTTATGATGAACATTATGCTAATAATGATTTTAATAACTGGTTTCTTATTACCTTCAGCTTTAGCAATTTATTGGACAGTAGGAGCAATATTTAGTATTGTTCAAACAATTATTTTTCAAAGTCCTAAAGTAAAAGAAAAATTATATAACCTAGGTAATAGAAAAAAGAAAGCAAAAGTAGTAAGATAATTAAGTAAGAGGTGGATTAAGATGAATTTGTATAAAGGTAAAGATTTAAATGAAGCTTTAGATAAAGCTGCTGATGAACTAAATGTTGATATAGAATATTTACAATATAGAGTATTAACTCAAACAGATACAAGTGTTGAAATAGAAGCATATTTTGTTGCTGATGTAATTGATTATGTTAAAAATTATTTAAATACTATTTTAACTAATATGAACTTAAAAGTTGAATTAAGTGCTAAATATGAAGGTGAAGTTATCCATGTAAATATTAAAACAGATCATGATGCTGTATTAATTGGTAAAGGTGGAAGAACACTTCAAGCATTAAATGAACTTGTAAGAGCAGCTATTCATAATCGTTATAATAAACATTACAAAATCTTGTTAGACATCGGTGAATACAAAGAAGAAAAATATGAAAAGCTAATTCAAATGGCTAGAAAGTATGCTAAAGAAGTACAACAAACAAAAACCAAAGTAACACTTAGACCTATGCCTAGTGATGAAAGAAGAATCATCCATGGAGCACTTACAAATTATCACAATATAAAAACAGAAAGTGTTGGGCAAGGAAAAGATCGTAGATTAACAATTTACTACGTAGAAGAAGAATAATAATTTAAAAATATTTAGAAATAAAAATCTAAATATTTTTTATTTTTATAAAAATAATTATCTTTTAATGATATACTTTTAAAAAAGGAGGTCTTTTATAATGGATAATAAAAAGCAAGAAGTATTAGAACTTACTCTAAAATTAAATTTAAAAGTTAGAGAATATAAACAATTAGAGAAAAAATATGAAGAAAATAAAGATTCATTAAATGAAGATCAACTTAAATTAGTAAAAGAAAAATATAAAAAAGTATTAGAAGAGATACAAGCAATAAATAAAAGATTAAAAGAATTGAACGAAGAATAGAGGAATAAATATGATGAATGATGTAATAGTAGCTTTAGCAACAGCACCAATGGAATCTGCAATAGCGTTAATAAGAGTAAGTGGAGAGAATAGCTTTGACTTATTAAATAAGATATTTAGTAAGAAAATAAAACCAGAAGGACATAAAGCATATTTCGGTAATTTAGTAGATAATAATGAAATAATAGATGAAGTAATAATTACTACTTTTGTTGCACCTCATTCTTTTACAGGAGAAAATTCTTTTGAAATAAATTGCCATGGTGGAATGTTTATTGTTAATAAAATAATTAAAACATGTATTAAAAATGGAGCAAGAATGGCTAGTAGAGGAGAATTCTCTAAAAGAGCATATTTAAATAGCAAAATAGATTTAATACAAGCAGAAGCAATTAATGATATGATTAGAGCAACAAGTGAAGAAGAAAGTAAACTAGCAGTTTTATCACTAAAAGGAAACACTTCTAAAATGATAATGGATGTAAAAGAAAAATTATTAAAAATAATTTCTAATATAGAAGTAAATATAGATTATCCTGAATATGATGATGCAGAAGTTGTAACTAAAGAAGTAGCAACTTTAAAATTAATAGAGTTAAGAAAAGATATAAAAGATATTATTAAAGATGCTAATATAGGTAGAATTATAAAAGATGGAATAAAAGTTGCAATAGTTGGAAAACCAAATGTAGGTAAATCTAGTTTATTAAACGCTTTATTGCAAGAAGATAAAGCTATTGTTACTAACATTGCTGGTACTACTAGAGATGTAGTAGAAGGACAAGTGAATTTAGATGGATTAAAATTAAATTTATTAGACACAGCAGGTATTAGAGAAAGTGATGACAATGTAGAAAAGATAGGCATTGAAAAATCATTAAAAATGATAAATGAAGCAGATCTTATTCTTTTACTATTAGATGCATCAAGTGAAATAGATGATGAAGATAAAAAACTAATAGAATTAACAAAAAATAAAAAAGTAATAAGAGTAATAAATAAAAAAGAACTAAATAAAAAAACAAATCTAGAAGGAATAAAAATAAGCGCTAAAAATAATGATATAGAAGATTTAAAAAAAGAAATAAAAAGAGTAGTGGGATATAACTATAATTATGACAATAAACCTTTATTAACTAATTCTAGACAAATTGGATTATTGGAGGCAAGTTTAACTAATATAGAAAATGGCTTAAAAGAGTTAGAAAGTGATACTCCAATTGATTTAGTATCTATCGATTTAGTTAGTGCTTTAAATAATATTGAAGATATTTTAGGTAATCGTAGCAAAATAAATTTAAGTGAAGAAATATTTGCTAGATTTTGCTTAGGAAAGTAGGAAGTTATGTATTTTGACACGCATGTACACTTAAATAGCGAACAATATGGAGATGTAGATGAAATAGTTAATAATGCACTAGAAAATGGTGTAAATAAAATGGTAGTAATTGGCTATGGTTTAGAAACGTCACTAAAAGCTATACAAATAGCAGAAAAATATGAATTTATATATGCAGCAGTTGGAATGCATCCAAGTGAAATAAAAAAGATGAATAAAGATGATTTAAATAAAATAGAAAGTCTTTTAACTAATAAAAAAGTAGTAGCAATTGGAGAAATAGGTTTAGATTATCATTGGGATAAAGATAATAAAGAAGAACAAAAAGAAGTTTTTATAAAGCAAATAAAATGGTCTAGCAAATATAATTTACCTATTATTATTCATTCTCGTGATTCAGCAGAAGATACTTTTAACGTATTAAAAGAAAATAAAAAGTATTATAAAAAAGGAATAATGCATTGTTACAGTTATTCACTAGAGTTAGCAAAAGAATTTATTAAATTAGGATTCATGTTAGCCTTTGGAGGGGCTTTAACCTTCTTAAACGCTAAACAAAATAAAGAAGTAGTAAAAGAAATAGATTCTAAGTATTTATTAACAGAAACAGATGCTCCATATTTAACTCCCCATCCCTATAGAGGAAAAAGAAATGAACCAAAATATATTCATTTAGTAGTAGAAGAAATGTCTAGACTAAAAAATATAAATGAAGAAGAAATGTCACAAATAGTATACAATAATGCTTGTGATTTTTTTGAGGTATAAAAATGAAAGTAAAAGAGTTAATAGTAGTAGAGGGAAAAACTGATTTAATCTTTTTAAAAAGTTTTTTAGATGCTGATATAGTAATAACTAATGGTAGTGAAATATCAAAAAATACACTAGATTTTATAAAAGAAGCAAATGAAAAACAAGGTGTTATTATTTTAACAGATCCAGATTACCCAGGTCTTAGAATTAGAAATATAATAACTAATTATATAGGTGATTGTAAACATGCTTATGTAGAAAAAAGTAAGGCTATAAAAGGAAAAAAAGTAGGAATTGCGGAAACGAAAAAAGAAGATATTTTAGAAGCTTTAAAAAATGTAGTTACCTATAAGAAAAATAATCAAAAATTAGTTAGTGAAAGTGATTTATATGAATTAGGATTACTTGGAAAAAATGATTCAAAAAGTAAAAGAGAAAAAGTGTGTGATTACTATCATTTAGGATGGTGTAACGCTAAAACATTTTTAAAAAGAGTAAACATGTTTGGACTTACTATAAAAAAAATAAAGGAAGTGATAGAGTGATAATAGCAACTAAAAAAGAAACATTTAGAATTTTAAAAGAATATAATTTAATTGCTAAAAAAGGATATGGGCAAAACTTTTTAATCAACCCTAAAACTATAGAAACTATCGCTAATAAATGTAATATAAAAGAAGATACCCTTGTCATAGAAATAGGTCCAGGACTTGGAGCTTTAACTCAAAAATTATTAGAACTATCAAAGCAGGTAATAGCAATTGAAATAGATAAAAAAATGGTTGAAGTTCTAAACGAAAACTTTAAAAATTATTCTAATTTAAAAATAATAAATGAAGATTTTATGAAAGTTGATTTAAATGAATTAATTAGTAACTATAAAGAATACAAAGAAGTAATTATTGTTTCTAATTTACCTTATTATATAACTTCCGATATTTTAGAAAAAATAATATCTTTAAAACATCCTTTAATTACTAAAATGATAGTAATGATGCAAAAAGAAGTTGGAAAAAAATTATTAAAAAAAGAAGATAAAATAGAAAGTTTTTTAAAAGTATTAATAGATAATTATTGTAATGTAAATACTGTAATGTATGTAAGTAAAAATGATTTTGAGCCAAGGCCAAAAGTAGATTCTATTGTCCTAGAATTTAATATAAATAAAGATATTTATAAACTAGATTATTATTTCTTAGAAATAATAAAAGAATGTTTAAAAAACAGAAGAAAAACTTTGATAAACACCATCCCTTTTGATAAAGAAAAAATATTAAAAACATTAAATGAGTTAAAAATAAAAGAAACAATTAGAATAGAAGAATTAACTATAAAAGAGCTATTAGAAATAGTTGAAAGGGTGAAATAATATGAATTTAAATTTTATTGGAATTGGAGGAGCCTTTAATAGTGAACTAGGTTGCAATTGTGCTTATATAGAAGAAAATAATAAAATATTATTTATTGATTTGGGGTTAGATAGTTTTGAAAAAATAGTTAAGTACAATTTAGTAAATAAAAATAAAGAAGTATATGTTCTACTTACTCATTTACATGGGGATCATGTTGGAGGATTACCTACCTTTATTCAATATTGTGATGCTTATTTTAAGATAAAAGTAAAAATTATAAATAATAGTAAAACATTTACTAGTGAAGTAATAAAACTATTAAATTTAACTGGAGTAAGTACATCAATTTATGAATTTGCTAATTTAGATTTGCCATTTTCTTTTAAAGTAGAATTAAAAAAGACAACACATACACCATTACTAGAATGTTATAGTATTATTTTTAATAAAGATAATAAGAAAACTTTATACACAAGTGATTCTAATGATTTTGAATATTTAAAAGAAAAAATAAATGATAAAAATTTTGTAAAAATATATAGTGAAGTAGGCACTTCTTCTGTTCATATGGATTACAATTTAATAAAAACTTTAAATAAAGAAAAGTTAGTTTTAATGCATATAGAAAGCATGAATTTATATAATCAAGTAATTAAAGATGAGTATAAAATTCCTGCATTTTTAAAGTAAAACATAGTACCTATTTTTAAATAACAACATACATTAATATGAGGTGAAGTTATGAAAATAGGTGCTTTAGTTACAAGATATAAATATAATCATGATGTTGTATTTAAAATAATAGATATAAGTAATAATGTTGCAATTTTACAAGGTGTGTGCGTTAGATTAAGTGCAGATGCTCCTTTAAGTGACTTAAAAATATATGATAAAGAAGAAACTCAAGAACAAATAGAGTTAGAGTTTTCACGCAATTCTAAGCTTATAAATGGTTGTGTTCTTCATTTAGATGGGGATGAAAACTATTTAAAAAAATGCTTAGAAATATATAAAAAATATGATATACCTGCGCAAGGATATTATATGAAAGAAAAAGATATGCCTGAACAAGTAACAAATTTATTAATTAAACATAAACCTGATATTTTAATAATAACAGGACATGATAATTATAAAGTTGATTCAAATAAAAAAGAACATTTTGAAAATAGTAAATATTTTATTCAAGCAGTTAAAAAAGCTCGTATTTATCAAGCAGATAAAGATGCTTTAGTTATTTTTGCTGGTGCTTGTCAATCTTATTATGAAGCATTAATAGAAAGTGGAGCTAATTTTGCATCTTCTCCAACTAGACAAAATATAAATGTTTTAGATCCAGTCTATATAGCAATAAATGTAGCAAAATCTCATGTTGGAAGTTATATAGATGTTGAAGCTACATTAAAAAAAACAGTGTCTAAGGGAGTAGGGCTTGGTGGAATTGATACTAGAGGAGTAGCTAGAAAACTTTATTAATAAAATGTTTAAATGCTAAAAGTTGGTTCATAATTAAATGTGTATTAATCATAAATTTTATATAGGAGGAATTGTATGATTAAAAGTTTTTGTGATAAGGCTCAAAAGATTATTGCAGTAGCGGAATCTATAGCATTTGATTTTGGACATACTAGTGTAGGTAGTGAGCATTTGCTATTATCTTTTTTAAAAGTTAAAGACACCAAAGTTAAAAAACTTTTAGAAAATCAAAATATTACTTATGAATTAATAAAAAAAGAATTATTATCATTATTTGAAAAGAAAGATTCCTTGCCTTTTTATATGGAATATACCCCTTCTTTTAAAGAAATATTAGAAAACTCTATTAATGCATCAAAAAAATTAAATGAAGAAAAAGTTAGTGTTGAAGTTTTAGCAACATTTATGATAAAAGAAGAAGATTCTTTAGCAAGAGAATTACTAGAAAAATATAACGTTGATTTTAATTTGCTATTAGAAAATTTAAAAGTTAATAAGATAAGTCCTCTTGATAATGTAGAAGAATTAACTAATTTAAATAAAAAAATGTTAAAAGAACCAGTATTAGTTTATGAAAGAGAAAAAGAATTAGATTTAATTATAAATACACTACTTAGAAAGCAAAAACCGAATGTTTTAATAGTAGGAGAACCAGGTGTTGGAAAAAGTGCTTTAGTAGAGTATTTAGCTTATAAAATAGTGACTGGAGATATAACATGTGAGTTAAAAAATAAGGTGGTTTATGAACTAGATATTCCCTCAATTGTAGCAGGTACTAAATATAGAGGGGAATTTGAAGAAAAATTAAAAAAGATAGTTAAAAAAATAAAAGAAGATCATAATGCAATTATTTTTATAGATGAAATACATAATATTATAGGAGCAGGTGGAGCAGAAGGCGCAATTGATGCTTCTAACATACTAAAACCATATTTAGCAAGAGGAGATATCCATTGTATTGGCGCGACTACTTATGATGAATACATTAAAATAATAGAAAAAGAAAAAGCAATTGAAAGAAGATTTCAACTTATAAAGTTAGATGAACCTAATGAAATTAAATGTTATGAAATACTAAAAGGAATAAAAAAAGGATATGAAGATTTTCATGGTGTTGATATAAGTGATAATATGTGTAAAAGAATAGTATATTTATCTAAAAAATATATAACAGATCGTTATTTTCCTGATAAAGCAATTGATATTTTAGATTGCAGTTTAGTAAATGCAAAAAAGAAGAATTTAACTAGTTTAGATGAAGAAACAGTAATACAAACTATCGAAAATTTATTTAATGTTGAAATAAATACTGCTTTTAAAAAAGAAAAATTAATTAATGAATTAAATGAGAAAATTATAGGGCAAAAAGAAGCGATTGATAAAGTTATTAGTAACATATCTTATATAGAAAAAGGTTTAATAGAAGATAATAAACCACTTGGCATATACTTTTTCGTAGGCCCTAGTGGAGTTGGAAAAACAGAGTTAGCAAAACAAATAGCTAAATATTATTTTGGTAGTAGCGATGCCTATATAAAAATAGATATGGCAGAGTTTAAAGAACCGCATTCATTATCAAAGTTAATAGGAACTCCACCTGGATATGTAGGATATGAAAATCAAACTTTATTAGTAGATAAACTTCGTACTCACCCTCATAGTGTAATTATTTTAGATGAAATAGAAAAAGCTCATAAAGATGTAATTAATGTTTTTTTAAATATATTTGATGAAGGATATTTTTACGATACAAGAAAAAGAAAAATAGACTTTACAAATTCTATAATTATAATGACATCTAACATAGGAAGTAATACTAGTAAAGAGTTTGGCTTTTTACCTAGTAATAAAGAAAATGAAGAAGTATATAAAGAAATAAACAAACATTTTTCTTATGAATTTATAAGTAGAATTGATGAGATAATATATTTTAATAAGTTAGATGAAAATAGTGTTAAAACTATAACAGATAATTATTTAAAAGAGTATCAAAACAAATTTAATTTTGAAATAAATGAAGAAAGCTTTATTAAAGATGTAATAAATAAAGAAGAACTAAATAAATATGGTGCTAGATATATAAAAAGAGAACTCAGAAAAAATATTGTAAAACTACTAGAAAAAAGAATAGAAGTTTACTAAATAAATGATAAAATAACTTTGGTGGTTATTTTGAAAATAGGAAATGTAGAAATTAAAGGAAAAGTAGTGTGTGCTCCTATGGCGGGTATTACTAATATTGTATATAGGAAAATAGCAAAAGAATATGGTGCTAGCTTAGTATATACAGAAATGATTAGTGATAAGGCGTTATGCTATAATAGTGAAAACACATATAAAATGATAGAAATAGATGATAATGAGCATCCAGTAGCACTTCAATTATTTGGTGGAGAAAAAGAATATTTAGTTAAAGCGGTAGAGATAATAAATAACACAAAAGCGGATATTTTAGATATTAATATGGGATGCCCTGTTCCTAAAGTTTTAAAGTCTCAAGCAGGTAGTTTTTGGCTTAAAGATATTGAAGATACAAAAGACAAAATAGAAGCTATAGTAAAAGCTAGTAAAAAACCTGTAACTGCAAAGATTAGATTAGGGTTTGATGAAGAGCATATAAATGTAGTAGAAATGGCAAAAATGTTAGAAGGTGCAGGAGTTAGCGCTATTTGTGTACATGCTAGAACAAGAAGCGAGTTTTACACTGGAAATGCAAGAATAGAATACATAAAAATGGTAAAAGATAGCGTTAAAATTCCTGTAATAGGAAATGGTGACATTAAGTGCATTGATGATGCTGTTAGAATGCTAAAAGAAACAGGTTGTGATGCTATAATGATAGGAAGAGGAGCGCTAGGAAATCCATTTCTTTTTAAGCAAATAAATCACTATTTAGAAAAAGGAGAAATTTTAGAAAATCCATCTAATAATGAAAGATTAGATTTGTGTTTAAGGCACGCTAAAGAATTATGTAATATAATGGATGAAAAAATAGCTATAAAAGAGATGAGAACACATGCTTGTTATTATGTAAAGGGTCTTCCTAATTCAACTAATTTAAAAAATAAAATTAATCATGTCGAAACATATAAAGACTTTGAAGATTTAATATATAATTATAAAAAAGAATTGGGGGGATTAGAGTGAAAGCTGTTGTTTTAAATGGTAAAGAATTATCAAAAAGACTAGAAGAAGAACTTAAAGAAAAAGTAGCAAAACTAAAGGAAATATCGGGGAAAACTGCTACTTTAGCAACTATAATTGTAGGAGAAGATTCAGCAAGTCAAACATATGTAAGAATGAAAGGAAATGCATGTGCAAGAATAGGTATTGAATCTCTAAAAATAGAGTTAGATTACAATACTACTACAGATGAATTACTTGGGGTTATCAAAGATTTAAATAACAATGAAAATATAGATGGAATATTGCTTCAACATCCAGTTCCAAGACATATCGATGAAAGAAAATGTTTCAATTCCATTTTACCTAGTAAAGATGTAGATGGAGTTACTAGTGCTGGCTTTGGAGCAATGTCTATGGGAGAAGAAGCTTATGTAAGTGCTACACCTTATGGAATCATGAAAATACTAGAAAATTATAATATAGAAATAGAAGGAAAAGAGGCAATTGTTATAGGAAGAAGTGCTATACTTGGTAAGCCTATGGCAATGATGCTTTTAAATAAAAATGCAACAGTTACAATAGCTCATAGTAGAACTAAAAATTTAGAAGAATTAGTAAAAAAATCGGATATAGTTGTAGCGTGTGTTGGTAAACCAAAATTTGTAAAAAAAGAATGGTTAAAACCAGGATGTGTTGTAATAGATGCTGGATACAACCCTGGAAATATTGGCGATGTAGATCAAGATGAAATAGAAAATATTGCAAGTGCTTACACACCAGTTCCTGGAGGAGTAGGACCTATGACAATAGTTTCTTTAATGAGTCAAACAGTAACTTCATTTGAAAAAAGAGTAAATAAAAATAGCAAATAATTTGCTATTTTTTTGTGTTCTTTTTTACTTCATTGACAAGAATCAAATCTTCTAATTTTTTATAAATATTAACAATTTTTATAATCTCTTCAAGTGGTAAGTTTTGATATTTTTTTTCATATATACTATTAGCGGGTTCATAGATATCCTCTACACTATCGGCTTTTAAAACATCAAGATTATCTTCGATAAAACGATTTATTTCTCTAATGTTAGATATTTTATCAGTGTAAAAAGAATTGCCGATACATAAATCAAATTTTTCACCATCATATGAACCGTCGATAAAATATGGAAATTTAGCATTTGGCAATTTTAAATTTGAAATAATTTCATCACAACGCATAACATGATCTTCAGGAATATCCATAAGGCCAAAATGTTTATTAAATAAAATAAAGCTATCATCATTGTAAAAAATGTTGTTTTTACATTTTATTTCTTCAATACTTGCTAATGTTTCTAACGTTTCATTAGGAGTAAGATCATTTCTTTTAAACCCTTTATAGCAAATTGAATAAGTGTTACTATCCTTATCGTAAGATATAGAACGATAGCTCTTTTTTTCTAAAAAACTATTTATGAAATCTTGTTCAAATCCATCAAATGTTTCTAGATTATACTCATCTAAAAATTTTAGCAAACTTTCTTTATGATTTAAATGAATTACAGGAGCTGTTATTTTAAAACTATTAATGTATTTGTGTATCATCCAAGGAGGGGCATTGAGTCTTTTTAATCTTGCTAGACCTGTATAGTATTGAAATAACATTAATAAGACTCTATGATTTCCATCACCATGAACATAATATTTTCCATCTTTTTCAATAAGTTTAAAATTAGTGATGTTTAATGATCTTTGAAATTTTTCTTTATCAAATTTTCCTAAGTTATCAAAAATTGATTCAGGTCTATAAATGTTTAATAAGCAATTATAAAAACTACCAGATTTATATTCTAACCCCGCAATGTTTTCTATGTCTATTTCTTCCATAGTAGGGGTGAAAAAAGAAGACACTCTATCATATGAAATACCACTTGAAGTTTTTTCGTGTTTTATTTCAGAAGATGATGTCATTTGCTTTAAAAATAATCCAGATAAATCATTTAAAGTTAAACCGTTTTCACTTAAAACTTTATCAATAATGGCTTTTTTTTCATTTAATGTGTATTCCATAACTTACGCACCTACTTTTATTGAAAATTATACTCTAATTATAAAATATAATTACAAATATTGTCAATCTTCAAAATTATGAACAATATATGTGTCGAATTATTGAATAAAAAGGTTAATTAATTTACAATTAAATCGTGTATTGAAAGGCGTGGTATTATGCATTTTATTAATAAATTAATAAAGAAAGGAACTTTTAGCTTAATATTTGTTTTTTTATTCTTTGTGTTTTTTGGTGCTTCTAAAGCATCAGCAGCAAATTGCACTATAAAATTAAACGACAATAATGAGTATCTTGTTTTGAATACAAGAGCTGCTTGGAGTGATAGTGGAGTAAGTGCAAGTTGTGATGGAGTTGCAGATAGAAATGTTGTTGTTCAGATAAATAGTAGCACAACAATTGAATCTAGTGCATCTGGTGCAAATGCGATAAACCAGTATATAACAAGTGCAGGTTTCTATAGAGTAAAATATTATTTGAAAAAAGAACCTACAGTAATGGTGGAAAGAAAAATAAGAGTTTTACCAACTGATTTGAATGGTTCAATAAATACATGGGCTGAAAATAGTTCAGGGTTAAATACCGCAGAAGATGATACTTTCAATAAGATTATTGGTGTTTCAAACAATGGTTATATTGCCATTGGTAATTTTGGAAATAAAGCATATATAGCAAAATATAATTTGATTGGTAAATTAATATGGAGTTTTGAATGTTTAAGTGAAGATTGGTTTGTTAACGGTGTTGCAACATCAGTTAGCGAAGTTACTTCACTTACATTGACTGATATATTTAAAGTTCAAAACATTTCAGAAGATACAGATTTCTATTTAAGTGGATATTATACTAAAGATGGTGTAGTGAAAGCTTTTGTTCGTAGAATTCAACTTAGCTTAGGCCAAACGGGAGGGCTTGTAAATTCTGGTAAATTTGTTTCTTTTGATGAAATGTCATATGTAAATAAAATAATGGTATCAGGAAATTACTTGTTAGCAGCTGGTTACAAAAATAATTCTAATACTACAACTTCAGGAAAAATAGCAAGAGCTACAATAAATGGAGTTGATTTAATAGGAATTAAGTATTATGAAAACACACTTGACTCAAAATATAATTCTTTAGTGATTGCTAATGATGAAAATGTTGCTAAAGTTATAGCTGTAGGAAATAGCGCTGTTGAAAATCAAAATGGTGCTGTTGGTGGATACATAACTACATGTAACATAGAAACGTTTGGAGAAGAAAATAGTTGTACATCAGAAAATCCTTACTTTTATTTAACTTATAATATGGCTACAGTTAAACAAACATATTTCAATGATATAGTTTCACGTGAAAATGGTTTCTTGATTGTTGGTAGGTCAAATGTTGATAGAGTTAGAGGGCAAAATGATAGCTATAATACAACAAATACAGAAAATGTATTTTTCGTTTCTTTAAATAATAATTTAGGTATAATAGATGTTCAAATTAAAGATAATAATTCTAATGACAATCTTGAAGCTATAAGAAAAATAGATGATACTAAATTTATGGCTGTTGGTAAAAAAGCAAATACAGGATATTACGCTACTATTGAATTGAATGAAAATGGATCAATGTCTATAGTAGAAAGAGTTATCTCTGGAACAAATTATATTCATGATATGTTTGCTTATTCAAATGAATATGGGGAAATAAATTATGCTTTTGTTGGTGATTTAAGTAGTTTAAAGATAAATGATGTTGAAGTAGAAAATAAAGGTAATAAAGATTCATTTATAACTGTTATCGATATTACTAGTTTTGATAATTTTGACAATATTTCTGTTCTTCAAAATCAAGATGTGTGTGATTCTGGCGCAAGTTCTGATTCTCAAGAGTGTGCGGGTAATTTAGTTTTAGATACATTTAAATTAGTGCACGGAACAAAGAAAATAGGCTATCCTGATAGTGCTATTATATCTTCAAAAACGATAGGAGATATAGCAACATATCATAAATTTTCTTCTTTCAATGGCTTAGTAGAATTTATAATTGGTAGAACAATAGTGGTAATTGAAAATAGTTTGCCTGATGATGTTGCTGTTGGTGAACTTGGAATTGACAAATGGTATTTATATAATAGAGTAGAAACTAGTGTGTTAAGAGATGATACATGGGAAGAATTTTATTATCCTGTTGAAAACAATATTGAAAAAGTTAGTGGAGTAAAATACTATTTGTTTAAATACAATACATCTACAGGAAAAGGTGAATTCATAGAAGATACAAGTGGAGCGCAATATACTAATGCAAATTATCTAAAATTTGAAAATGAAGCACATAACACAAAAGCTGCTTTCCAAGGTGAAACAAAGGCTAAAGAATATGCTCTTTTACAAGAATACAGCAGAATAAAACTGGTTAATAAAGAATATAACTATAGTGAAGGAATAAATGATTTGGGAGATTCCGCTTTATTAACTTTCCAAAAATTTTATTTTGTATACTATATTGATGCAGAATTAGAACATGAAGATGGCGAATCATGTAGCATTGATTTTAATGGTAAAATTAGAGGCTTATGTACAAATGAAAAAGGATATGCATTTGCCAATTTAAGATCTATACAAAGAGTAATTAATCAAATTGTTGAACAATACAATTATTTCGTTTCTGAACAAAATGTTAGATATACTAGTGATATTGCATCTAAACCTACAACTGGTTATTACAATGAAGAAACATCAACAATCATGTATGCTAAAGGAATGTCATTTGAACTTAAAAACAATGCTTATTTAGTTACTGAATTTTATGAAACATTATCTAATGATGAAGGGTATTATTTTTCAAGTTCTCCTGTTATAAACTCTGTAAACGGTAAAGCAGCTGTGATATTTGGAAACAGTGCCGATGCTGATTATAAAAAAGAGGGAAAATACATTGTTAAGTATTGCTACAATTATGGAAAATCTAATGAAGTGTGTGGAAACTCTGCTACCTTTGTTATAGATAGAACTGTCCCAACTATTGGATATAAGGTTGCTGGCGGGGGAGAAACGACTATTATCAAATATAATGAAATATCTTTAGGTAAAAATGAAAATACACCAGCTTTAATTACTAAAGATATAAATATATCAAATATTTTTGATATTGATCCATATGCTTTTACACTTGTTGATGGAAATAAATATTACTTAAGATGTAATACTAATATAAACGATCAAAAGTGTATTAATAATTTAGCAGAATATGTAAAAATTGCATATGAATATGATAAAAATGATTCTGATAAAGTTTACTCTATTACGGCAAGCGATAGAGCAGGAAATGAAATGACTTTTTACTTTAAAATAGGAACTCAAATGATGGAATTGGCTATTGAAGAAAGTGAAAGTGATAAAGAAAATTCATTTAATTTAATAATTGATATATATGAGAGAAATGACTTTAAGTCTTTGGCTGTACAATACGTAAAAAGTGAAAATTGTGAAGTTGGATTCTGCACTAGCATTGATGAATATGGATTAGCAGAGTTTGGCACAGCTTTATCAAACTATATTAAAGCTATTATATATTTAAACAAATTGGAATTAAATAAAGTTAAAGAAGATCCAGAATATGTTATTGATGAAACAAGAATCATTAAGAGTGTTTCACTACCTATTTCTTTATCAACAACTTTAGAAAATAAAATTGTTGGAGGAATATCTATTCCACAAATTAACTATAATAACGAAACAAAAGAATATGAAATATTAGATGACAAAACTACATTTGCTATTTCAAAAGGACTTTATAATTTTGTCTTGTTAGATAGTTTCTTCAATAAATCTAAAGCAGTTGGAGGAATTGGAATAAAGAGAGCTGAATTAGATGTTTACATAAATTCTAATGAGAATGCCGATTACTTAGATGATTTAACTAGATTTGAAAATGGCACATCTAAACTTCCAAGTAATAATGAAGATGAACTTGTAAGTACTGATGTATATTTTAAAGCTGTTGTACCTAATACATATTCTTATCAAGATTTAATACCAACAACTTTATATAATGATTTTAATAAAAATATGTTATTTACCAATCAATTTGTATATGTAAAATTTAAAGTTAATAACTTTGGAATATTAAAAATAAGTGCTGCTAATAATTTAAATACAATGAATAACTATATTACAGATTCTACTTCTGATGATAAATATCAAAATTTAACATGTTTATTTACATTTTATGGAGATGAAGTTGCTGGAATAACTCTTGATTGCGAAAATAAATATAAATTTAGCGAATTTAGTAATGCTGTTAATGAATTAAAAGCAAAAGGAATATATTTTATTGGAACAATGAATGATTATCACTATTTGGCTTTTACAGAAAATAATACATATCATATTAATAGCGAACTATACACTGATATAACAGGTGTTAGTGGTGCAGCAGAAAATATGATTACTCTTCCTATTGATTATTCATTTGTTATAGATAATAAAAAACCTAATATTGCTTCACAAATGATTTGCGATACAACAGATTGTAAGGGAGAAAAGAATAATTTTAATACTTCTGATTTTATCTATAGAGAAAATGATAATTCATATAAAATTATAAATATAGGTAGTTATAGTGTATTGTTTAATTTGGATACTGAAACATTAAAAGAAGGAGTAATTAATAGATTACTTGTAATGACATTTGACAAAGAAACTTATTATAATCCATATACATGTTCTTTAGGGAAATGTGATGAATCAATTAACAGCGTTAATGTTGAATTTGATACTGATGGTAATTATATTAAATTTAGTAAGAGTGGAACATATGTGATAACTTTTGCTGATGCAGGTGGAAATGAAATTACTTATGCATTTGTTATTGATAAAGATGCTCCTTCAATTGATGAAATAGTAGATGTTAATAATAAAAACTTAAGTGAATATCAACAATATGTAGATGTTAAAATAACAGTTAGCGAAAATAGCTTCTTAGAAAGTAAAATTGGAGAAAATATCTTAGTTATGAAATATTGGGTAACTAGAGATAGTGCTACAGCTGAAGAAAATGCACAAGCTGAGGCTAATGCAGTATCTTTAGCAGTTGTAAACAATGGTGGCAATTGTGAAATTGGTGCAGGTAGTGGAAGTGTAACAAGCAGTGAATGTAATATTTTAGGTACGACTAGTAAATCGCTTAGACTTTCATTTGTTATAGCAATTAACAAGGAAGAAAGACAGTCTGATACTAATACCTTAAAGATTATAGCTACAGATTATTTTAATAACACATATACTAAAAATCAAAGTTTCATATTTGATAATAAAGCTCCATATATCTATTATGATGATTCTTATACTCCTACAACTAAATTTGGACAAGATAACTTTGATGATAACAAAGATTTGATGTTATCAATGTCAGCAAATGCGTCTTTAGATGATTTTGCCTGTGAAGGAGAAACTGTTATAGCAGAAACTGGAAAAATATTATGTAAAGATTTACCAACACAAGCAAATATTAGTAATAATGTTACTGTTAATGCATATGAAGCTTATAGAGTTACTTATAATAACTATGCTAAAGACATAAGCGGAAGTTACGTTCTTAGAGAAAATGGAGTATATGCTGATGCAAATGTTGCTCTATATAAGAAAATACATGCAAGATATATGAATTCAACAAAGTTTGCTGAAGATTTAGAAGGAAATGTAAACATCTATGTTAGAGGGGCTTATATAAATGTAACTTTAGGGGATCAAATAGATCCTAATGAAACTTATTATTATGGTTCAAATAAAACTCAAGTAAACTTACAAAATATGTTAAATAAAACTTATGATGATATATGCTTAGAAAATGATATAGAATGCGAATTGTATCATATGTATGATCAAACAGGTAAATTTACAAATACTAATTATTATACTAAAGATAAAGATGGATTCACATTAGTTGAAAATAAAACTGGAATACAAGCTAGTTCTTATGCTAGTTATTATTCAGAGACGGCAACATATGTTGAAGATGCAGGAAAATACTTGAAAGCAGCAACATTACCAAACTCATGTGTACAAATAAATGACGGTAGTTGCAATATCGTTAAAGAAGGAAGAATAAAACTAATTGCTGATAATGTTAAATATTACAATTTAGTGGATGAAAAATATAACACTGAAGGAAACACTCAAATAGTTAGAGTAGATGGAAAATATGCAATATTAGATACAAGAGAATGGCAAATTGCTATTAGTGATAATCAAGAAGTAAAATTTGGCTTTGGGCTAGTTTCTAGATTTGGTAGGCCAATAATCTTTAGAGCAAAAGATGGTGCAGGAAATTATTCTGCTAATTACTTAGAAACAGTTATAATAATAGAAGATAGAGTTGCACCTTCAGTTATAGATATAGCTACATTAGAATACATGTTAGATAATAGTGAAACTACTACGACTTATAATAACTATATAAAAGTAGAAAACTATTATAAAGTAAACAATGATTTAAGAAATACATGTGTTGAAGATAGATATTATAGACTTAATGAAGGAAATTATGTTTTAGTTAATTGTGGTGAAATTAATAATACAACTCAATACTATGTAAAAGTTGAAGAATATCAAAAAGTAGAGAATGGAATTACAAAATTAGTAGGTACTAACTATTATGTTAGATACTCAAATTCATTAAAAGCAGATGATGGCAAATATAACTTAACGGATAAAAATTTAATTGTAACATTCAGTGAACCAATTTATAAATTGAAATGTACATACTATTCATCTGTTGATGGAGAAGAAAAAGATTGTTCATTTAATGCTACTGAATTTGATTATAGAGAAAATAAAATATCTTTTGAATTAACATATGAAGAAGAAGGTAATTACTTCGTTAACTATACATTAACTGTATATGATTTCTTTGATAATCAAACAGTAGTTAATTATTTATTTATTGATAGACAAAAACCAACTGTAGGATTCTATGATAATATTTTAGATGAAGATAGAATTGAAGCTAACTATGATAGTGAAGTTAGTGCAGATTCTAAATATAATAAAGATTATTTGAATAATGGTTATGGAATGGAAATCAAATCTAGTGATGCCATAACTAGTAGAATTAATTCACAAGGTGCAGATAATTTTATAAGAAATGGGTTAACTTATAATGTTGCTTATTATAAATATAATTACAATTTAACTTATAAAAACTATATTAAAAATCTAGATGGAACTTTTAGCGGTGTTGCTGATGGGCTAACTAAAGAAGAAAACAAAAAATATTATACACTTATGAAAAAAATTAGTGATTATGTATTTAGAGGAGACTATTCATGCTCAAATGGTAATGATTATTGCTATGTAGAAGATTACTACAATTATTATCCAAGTTTGTTAACTAATTCATCTTATTGGAATAAGTTAGTAGAAGATGAATATGGAAATATAGCTATTAAAAATAATTCTGTAGGAGTATATAAAATTGAATATATAGTTACCGATTTAGCTGGTAATATAAGTGATACGCTTATAAAAACAGTATATGTAGTAGATACAAAAACTCCAGAATTTAATATTAATGGAGAAACAATTACTAGTTTATCTGGTTATTATAATAAAGTTAAAATATTATTTAGTAATGAAGAAGAAGGCATATACCAAGTTTATTATTGCACAGATACTCCAGAACATTGCGTATTACCATCAAATATATTTGCTCCAGCAGGAGGAAATTTAAAAACAGAAACTAAAAATATAAGTGATATAGCAGGTGAATATAATTATACAAGTAATGCTGAAGGTATTTATAAATTCTTTGTTTATGATAAAGGAAATTATAATGAAAATCGAGCATGCTTAGGTACAGATGATTGCGAAAAAGTAATGTACTTAAAGTATAATTATGCATCACATCAATTTATTATTGATACAACAAAACCAATTTTAAAAATTGATGCTGAAGTTGATGAAGAAACTAATAAATTGTATTATATGGCAAGCTTAAGTGAAGATGCTAAGTTGTATTGTGAAAAAGGAGAACTTCGTGGTGATGTCTCTTTTGAAAATAGATACATAGAGTGTGAAGATATTTTAAGTGGTTCATACAAAAAAGAAGCAATTTCAACTGGGTATAACTACATAAAAACTAACAATGATGGTGAAATTGTTTATAGAATAGTTTATACAAAGTTATCACCTACTGCTGATAAGTATTTCTATATTACTTATTACTATGAAAATAGTGAAGGTGGATTCAGTGAATATCCAATGGGCTATAATTTCACAAGCGAAGATGCTAATAATGTATATAGAGTATCATCAATAGTTGCATATCTTAGAGAAGATGGTGGATATGTATTATTATCTGAAGATAAAGCTACTAATAAAACTGGTAGATTTATAAATGGTGCATATGAAGAATATTCTAGAATAGATATTGATAATACAGCGCCTTCATATAATAAAAATCAAAACTTACCAACAGGAGCAAGCTATTGGTATAGTGTTCCTTCAGAGGTTATAAATAGTAGTAATGAAAGAGTCGTATCAAGTGTTTTATCAGCTGTAGAAAACTACGGAACATCCATTAATATAAACTCATTGTCAGACTTAAATTCTGAAATGTTCTATGCATTTGCTACTAAAAAAGAAGCATCAGATTATTTATATAGTATTTATGTAAAACATGTAGAGAATAACATATACACATGTAATACAAATAAATATTGTTACTCTTATTACGATATTAATTTAAAAACATTCATTAATAATAGAGTGTTTGATACCAAAGCGCAAGCTATCAGTGAAGCTATCAAGTATATTTCAAAATTAGTAATTCCAACTTATGGTGGAGATAAATTGTTTGATGATCCAAGTATAAAGCAATTAGTATGTGATTCATCTAATAATTCAAATTGTAATGAAACTAATATGTATAAATATGTTTATTTAAAGAAAAATGCAAGTGATAACTCAATGACAATTGAAGAAACATGTTCTTCTACAGATAATTGTATTAAAATTAAAGTTAAAATAGTAAATTATGCATTGGACTTACAATTTAATTTAGAAATAAATGAAATCAATACATTAGATACTCAATCAATAAAATATTACTATAAATCAATGAGTAATATTGATAGCACACATACAACAACTAAAAATGAATCATTTAGTTTAGTTGTAAGTGGAAATACATATTATATTTTTGAGGAAATAGATAAATCAATTTCTTATACTAATTCTAGTGATAATAGTTTAATTAGTCATAGCAATAAAACTTATTATGCTATATTTGTTGATGACAATTCTTATTTAGAAACTAAAGCTAAAATAGAAAAAGATGGTAACATTACAGAAGAAAATATTAGTATTAATGATATGGGTATTAGTAATACAATAAAAACAAATGCTAATAAATTCTATTTAATTATAAGAAATAATGGTGCTAATAGATTTGCACAAAAATATGAAATATATGAACATGTATATAGTCAAAATGAAGTTGTATATAGAGAATACTATTCTTACTTAAGATTAGCTAGAACTATATCAAATGAATATACTACATCGGAAAAAATATATGAAAATATTAATGAGTATTTGAAATATGATGAAAGTAATAATGAATATTATTTTGAAATACCTGTTGGTATTGCAGAAGATGATAATATGATAGTTACTATTGAACTTATAGATAGAGCGGGCAATGTTACTAGAGTAATTGTATCCAAGAGTAAGAGAGCTCCTAATATACAACTTGTATATCAAGGAGAGGGAAGAAATCAATATGCTCAAATCAATATTTTAGATACTTGGAATACTAAAACAATATCTAACAATTTAGATGTTAAATGGTCAAGCAATGGTAATTCATATGAAACTAATGAAGATATATTAAGATCATTAACATGTTCTCCTGGTACAACAGGTTTGGTATATGGATGTGAAAACGTTGGTGCTATCAATGGTAAGAATAGTTATATTGTTAAAATAACAAATACAAATTATACTTATGGATTCTTTGAAGTTTACTTAGAAGATGATCATGGTAATACTAATTCAATTAAATTTATTTATAATCCTTTAGACTTCTCAATAAGTTATTTAACAGATGAGACTACATCAATAAAATATATTGATAACAATACTTTCTTAGATGAAGAACAAAGAATGATTTCTAAAGGTAATCTAGTACTTGAATGGAATGATATAGTTAACTATATTAACTTATATAAGATTTCTTCAAATAATACATGGGAGTTAGTTTGTACTTCCAAAGATATGATTGCAAGTCATGCAGGTGATTGTGGCTCAGTTAATGAAAATAATAGAATAGAAGCTGTATTTAATGGTGGAACATATGAAAGTTCTAAATTAACTTATGTAGATGAGGGTATATATAAGGCAGAATTAGTTAATAGACAATCTATATTAATTAATAATAAATGTGTTAGTGATGATGGAACTGTTAATTGTAAAGATATATATACTGATGTAAGTAATATAATGTCTTGGGAAACTAATGAAATAGAATGTCTTGAAGCATTACAAGTAAAAAGAGAAGAGGAAAGTAATTATAATTCAGGAAGAAGATATTCTTTATTTGAAATAGATAAAACAAGTCCTAAAACAGATGGAATTAAAATAACAGTTAATAAACCTAGCGGAAATGTTGTATTTAATTCTATTGAAGAATTTATTGCTGATTCAAGAAGATATATAAACTCAGAAGTTAAGATTGAATGGAACGAAAAACTTGTTATATTAAATTGGAGTTGTAATTATAATATAACTTACACAATTGTAGATGAAAATGGTGATGTATTTGTTAAATGGTCAGATAATGGAAGCACATCTTCTGTAGCAATAAATGCAGGTTCATTTACAATAGGTCAAACTTATTACACAATAACTAAAAATAACGCAAATCAAGATATAGTTTCTTGGAGTGAAAATGGTGTTCCAAAATCAGCACCTATAACTAGAAACGAAAATGGCTATCAAACATTTAACTTGTTAAACCCTTGCACAGGTGGAAAAACTTTATTTAATAGTGAAAGTATTAAAACATTTGGAATAAGTAGTAAAAATGACATTATATATTCATTCTTCTTTGAGGATTTTGCAGGTAATATAACAGAAAATAGTGAATACACATTTACTATTAATATAAAATTGCCAGAAATGGAAATTTATGAAGTTGACGCAAATGGAAATAAACTAGTAGATGAAAATGATAATCCATTACTTATAACGAATGGAAAAAAAGTTAGAAATAATGTTAAGTTGTTCTGTTATGAGGACGGAATATTAGTTGATGACTGTATGGATTTATATGTTGTTGATTTACAACTTTTAACAGCAAATGGATATGTAAAAAGAGATCCAAGTGTTCTTGTAAAAGAAACATATGGCCATATGGCAAGTTATAAGTACACTATTTATGTTAAGAAAGATACAAATGGGAATTATTATCCATCATTGTATACAGAAATAGAATTTACAATTGATAAACAACCACCAAAAATTATTATAAATGGTACACGAGTAGGAAGTTATAATTATTTTAAGGGTGAAGTTACTATATCATTAGACGATAACGTTAATGGAACTGGAATAATATACGATGGTTGTGTTCCTGATGAAAATGATTCATATGTATGTAATAAAGAACCTTTAGCAACATTTAGTGGAGTTAATTATATTTTATCTAAAACTGGAACATATAAAATCATAGCAAAAGATGAAATAGGTAATGTAACACAAAACATGGATATAGAGTATGTTACTATTGATAATGATGCGCCTGATATTGATGTTATTGCCAATACTACTTATGTCAATTATGAATTAGCAGAAAATAGTTATACAAATGCTAATACAGTTGTTGTAACTTCTGTTGATAATAATCCAGGCAGTTATTTAAGATATCGCATTAACGAAGGTGAATGGACAACTGTTGAAGATACAACAATACAGCTTACTGAAGAAGGAATATATGAAATAAAAGCATATGATTCAGTTGGTAATGAAAGTATAGAAAGGCATTTCATTATTTATAGACAAACTCCTAAATATCAACTATTTGTTAATGACAGAGAAACTACTGCAGGGGATGCTATAAAAGGCAATGCTTACTTAACATGGAGAGAACCAACAAGTAAGGCAGAAGCTCCAATTGTAAAAGTAATAATGAATGGAAATGCTTACACTAAAAAACAAAAAATAGAAGATACTGGTGAATATGTATTTGTAATAACAGATTTAGCAGGTAACACTGCAACATATAAAATATCAATAAATAACAATGATAACATTTGCTTAAATAATGTTCCATTGAAACCACATAAACAATATTTACTAAAAGTTACAAATTCTTATGTTACTATAAGTGGAGGTAGTGATTATTCATTTAAGAAAAATGATACTTTAATATTTGCTGTTCCTACTAGTCAATATAAAGGAAATCAATCTTGTGGAGCAGGAATGTTAGGCTATAGATCATTAGATGAAAACGCTTATCTTGTATTAAGTGAAACAGATGCTCAATATATAAATGAACATACAGAAGCTGGTATAAGTATTAGTAACAGTTATCAAAGTATAATAGATAACTTAGATGGATATGTTTATGTATTTATTGTAGATAGAAATGTAGCTAAGAAGGATTTAGGAATGAATATTGGTGAAAACTTCTTTAATAAAGATCCACTTGGTTGGTCTTTACTATTCATTTCTGGATTAGCTATTGTCTATGGACTTGCTAAAGTGTTAATCTTTAGAAAGAAAGTAAAAGTATTATAGTATTTAAGCATAGGCACTTATTAGTGCCTTTTGCTTGTTTGAAGGGAGATTACTTAATGAAATTAATAGTTGGCCTTGGCAATTATGGAGGAGAGTATAAAAATACTAGACATAATGCAGGTTTTATGGCATTAGATTTTTATGCTAAAAAAAATAACTTAAGTATAGATAAAAGAAAGTTTAAAGGTTTATATACAGAGACAAAAATAAATGATGAAAAGGTTCTTTTATTAGAGCCACAAACATATATGAATTTATCAGGAGAGTGTGTAAGAGACTTTATGGGATACTTTCATATAGATGTAAAAGATTTACTTGTAATATATGATGACATGGATTTAGATGTAGGTGTAATTAGATTAAGAGAAAAAGGTAGTGCTGGAGGACATAATGGTATTAAAAATATAATCGAAAATATCAAAACAAGCGATTTTAAAAGAGTAAGAATTGGTATTTCAAAAGATAAAAATATAGATACTATAAATTATGTTTTAGGCAAATTTAAAGATGAAGAAAAAGAGATAATAGATAAGGAAATAGAAAAAATAAGTAATATAATAGAAGACTTCACTAAATATGATTTTAACAAAGTAATGAGTTTATATAATTAATGAAATCAATATTAAACTTATTTAAAGATAAAGAAATTGTTAAATCTTTTAATGAAGCAAGAAAAAATTATATTTGTGATTCTATTTTCAAAAAAGCTCTTTTATTAGCAAGTAGTTATATTCAAAACAAGAAAAAATATTTAGTATTATGTAATAGTTTGCATAATGCTTCTTTGCTGTATGAATATTTGACTAACTTATTAGAAGATGAAAATATTATCACATATTTTTCTGATGAAACCATTAGAATAGAAACGGTAGCGGAATCAAAAGAACTACTAGCAAACAGAATATATGCCCTTAACAAATGTTTAAAAGAAGAGCCAGGTATTTTGATAACACACACTAGTTCGTTTTTAAGATATTTACCATCTAAAGAAGATTTTAAAGAAGGAGTAAAAAGAGTAGTTGTAGGCCAAACTATTAATAAAAAAGATTTAGAAAACTTTTTGCAAAAGAATGGCTATAAAAGAGTTAATAAAGTTTGTAATACTTTAGAGTATTCTTCAAGAGGAGAGGTCTTAGATTTCTTTAGCATTAATTATGATAATCCTGTAAGAATAGAATTCTTTGATGATGAAATTGAAAGCATAAGATATTTTGATTTAGAGAAACAAACTACAATAAAACAAGATGATCATGTTTTAATATTGCCTGCAAGTGAACTAATAATAAAAGATAAAGAAAAGGCTATTGAGATATTAAAAAAAGAATTAGAAAAAGAAAGAAAACTATTAAGTGAAGATGAAGCAGAGTTATTAAAAGAAAATGTAAATGAAGATATCGAAAAAATAGAAACAGAAACTTACACTACTTCTTTATATAAATACTATTCATTAATAAATGATTGTAATAATTTAAATGATTACTTTAATGCAGATGTATGCTTATTAATGGATAAGCCATCAATTTATAATAATTATGATTTATTAGTAAAAGAAACATATGATTATAAATGTGAATTATATGAAGATAAAAAGGTATTAAGTAATATATCTTTATATTATGATTTAAATAATGTATTAGTGGGATGTAAAAAAATAATACAATTAAATGATTTTCAAACAAAAGATAGTGATGAATACTTTTATTTAAATCCTCTTACTAATTGTAATGGTAGTTCTAAAATGGCTACTAAATTAATAAAAAATTATTTGGATTTAAAATACAAAATATATATTTATTTAACAAATGAACATCAAATTACTAATCTTAATTTATGGTTTGATGAATATGAGATAGATAAAAATCTAGTTCAAATAATAAATGAAGATTTAATTGAAGGATTCGTATTAGATGAAGAAAAAATTGCAGTTTTAACGGCTAGAGAATTATTTTTACAAAAGATAACTACAGGCAGATATTTTACCAAATTTAAAAGTTCACAAGCTATAAGTGGATATGAAGATTTACAAATAGGTGATTATTTAGTTCATGAAAATTATGGTATAGGTAGATATAAAGGATTAGAAACAATAAAAGCAGGTAAAGTTACTAAGGATTATATGCATATAGAATATAAAAATAATGAAGTTTTATATGTGCCATTAGAACAATTCTCTTTAGTAAGAAAGTATGCAGCAAGAGAGGGTAAAGCTCCTACTTTAAATAAACTTGGAAGTAATGATTGGGAAAAGACTAAAGAAAGAATTAAAAGTAAAGTAAAAGATATAGCGGTAGATTTAATAAAACTATATGAAGAAAGAACTAAAAAAATAGGATATGCTTTTTCTAGCGATGATGATTTACAAATGATGTTTGAAAATGATTTTCCCTATGTTTATACTAAAGATCAATTAGAGGCTATAAAAAAAGTAAAAAAAGAAATGGAAAAAAGTGTACCAATGGATATGCTTTTGTGTGGCGATGTAGGCTTTGGTAAAACAGAAGTTGCTTTTGTAGCGGCCTTTAAAGCGATAAAAGATGCTAAACAAGTAGCTCTTCTTTGCCCAACCACCTTATTATCAAGTCAACACTATGCAAGCGCTATTGATAGATTTAAAAACTTTAATGTAAGAGTGGAACTTTTAAACAGATTTAAAACAGAAAAAGAACAACAAAAAATTATTAAAGATTTAAAAGATGGGAAAATAGATATGTTAATAGGAACACATAGAATTTTATCTAATGATATAAAGTTTCATGATTTAGGTTTATTAATTGTAGATGAAGAACAAAGATTTGGTGTAGAACATAAAGAAAAAATCAAAGAGTTTAAAAACTCTATTGATGTTTTAACGTTAAGTGCTACTCCTATTCCTAGAACTATGCAAATGTCATTAATTGGAATAAGAAGTTTATGCCAAATACAAACTCCACCAGAAAAAAGAATGCCAATTCAAACCTATGTTATGGAAAAAAATCCTAAGATTATAAAAGAAATAATTGAAAGAGAATTAGGAAGAAATGGACAAGTCTTTTATTTATATAATAAGACTAGTAATATTGCTAGTGTTGCTTATGATATAGAAAGTAAGATTAAAGGAGCGCGTGTAGGAATTATACATGGAAAAATGGATAAAGAAGCAATTGAAGAAGTTACATATGATTTTTATAATAATAAATTAAATGTACTAGTGTGTACGACAATTATTGAAACTGGTATTGATATACCAAATGCGAATACTATTATTATTGAAGATGCTGATCATTTTGGCTTATCTCAACTTTATCAAATAAAAGGAAGAGTAGGAAGAAGTGATAAATTAGCGTATGCTTACTTATTGTTCAAGCCTAATAAACAGGTTAGTGAAGTAGCAACAAATAGATTAAGAGCTATAAAAGAATTTACTGAACTTGGAAGTGGATATAAAATTGCCTTAAGGGATTTATCTATTAGAGGAGCAGGAGATTTGCTTGGAGCTAATCAATCTGGTTTTATAGAAAATATAGGTATAGATTTATATCTTGATTTATTGAAAGACGCTATTGAAGAAGAAAAAGGAATTGTTAAAGAAAACGATAGTATTTCTAACAATATTCAAATAAATGGATATATTCCTTCTTCATATGCTGGAGTAGATGGTAATAAGATAGAAATGTATAAAAAATTAGATGCAGTAAAAACTTTAAACGATTTAGAAGAGTTAGAAAAGCAAATTAAAGATATACATGGTAAAATGCCAGAAAATGTTACTTTATTGATAGAAAAGAAAAGAATGGATGTTTTATCATCACATTCTAAAGTAGAAAAAATAAAAGATGATGTAGAGTTCATAGATGTATACTTATCTAAAGAAATCTCTAATAAAGATGGAATAGGTATAAAACTATTTGAATTAGTTAATACTTTAGATTATAAAAATATCCTTTTAAGTTTCAAAAAGGATAATATTAGAATTAGAATTAAAAAGGTTAATAACGAGTGGATATATTATATAAATGAAATATTAACTAAAATTTAATTACTTGTTTTTAATATACAAATCATAAACATAATTTTTCTTTAAGCCATATGAAGAGGCAACCTTTTCTATGGCTGTTTTACTTTTTTCTCCTTTTTCTATTAAATATTTAACTTCATTAAGAATCTCTTCTTCACTAATAACTTTTTCTTCTTTATTGCCTTCAACTACAATAACAAATTCTCCTTTGCTAAATTCGTTTAAAGACAAAATAACTTCACTAACTTTTCCTCTAGTATATTCTTCAAATTTTTTAGTAAGTTCACGTGCAAGAGTTATTTTTCTATCACCAAGTATTTCTAAAATATCAGTTAATGTTTCTTCAATTCTATGAACAGATTCATAAAAAATTAAAGTTTCTTTTTTATCTTTTAAAGCTATTAATTGTTTTTTCTTAGAACTATTTTTAGAATCTAAAAATCCTATAAAAGTAAAAGTGCTTAAATCCATATTAGAAGAAACTAGTGCATTTAAAAAAGCGCAAGGACCTGAAATAGTCGTAACATTAAAGCCTTTTTTTATAACTTCATCTACTAAAATAGAACCTGGATCACTAATAAGGGGATAACCAGCATCACTAACAAGAGCAATATCTCCTTCATTTTCTAGTACTTCAATTAATTTATCACACATAGCTTTTTCATTATACTTATGATAACTAATAAGAGGAGTTTCAATATTATAATGATTAACTAATATTTTAGTGTTTCTAGTATCTTCACATGCAATTAATTTAACGCTTTTTAAAATATTTATACTACGAAAAGTCATCTCCTCAAGATTACCTATTGGAGTTGCTACTAAGTATAATGTTGGTAATTCATTTATATATGTTTGTTGAATCATACTTATTTTCCTTTATTAACAAGTTTTTTTAACTCATCAATTTTTATATTTTCATTAAGCTCTTTATCTTCGCTTTCTATCCTTGCTATAGATGATAAAAGATTAAGAGAAGCTACTTTACAAGTTTTCCCATTATAATTAAATCTTTGACCAATTTTAGGAACGCCTTCCTTTAATTTAGAATATTCTTCATCTTCATATTTTAAACAACATAATAATTTATTACATTGTCCTGATATTTTTTGAATATTAAGTGCAAGATATTGGTTTTTAGCCATGTTAATACTGATACCTTCAAATTCATTTAAGAAAGTAGAACAACATAAAGGTAATCCACAAATACCAATACCACCAATATTTTTAGAACGATCTCTAGCGCCGATTTGTTTTAATTCAATACGACATTTTAAATTACTAGATAAGTTCTTTAATAATTCTCTAAAATCCACTCTTTCGTCAGACACATAACTAAATAAAACTTTTGTTTTATCTAAAGTATATAAAGCACTAACTAACTTCATATCTAAATTAAGTTTTTCAGTTTCTTCATTATATATTCTTATTGCATCTATAACATCTATTTTATTATTTTCATAAGTATTTAAATCTTCTTCAGTAGCTTTTCTAATTATTGTAAGTGTATTATCGTTATAGTTACTATTACTTTCTTTTACTAAATCACCAGAAACAAAACCTATTTCAAGTCCTAAAGGAGTTTCTATTACTACTGTATCATTAACTTTTAAACTACCATCTAAAGTATAATAATGTCTTTTTCCTTTATTTGAATCATAACTTATTTCTACAAAATAACCTTCATTCATTAAATTAACTCCTTCCTAATTTTATAATTAAGCTGTCTAGTAATAATTTTACATTTGCATTTAACATTGTGCAACCTTTGAATAACATAATTGTGCTTAATTTGTCTTCAATATTTTTAATTTTATTAGATAAAGAAGTAATAACTTCTCTTTCTTCTTGATATTTTATCTCATTAGTATTATTTACATTCATAATATCTAAATAAGCAATTTCTAATAGTTCAAGTAACATTAAAAAATCATTCTTATCTTTAATGAAGTCACTCATTTCTACTTCAGCAAAATAAAGTAAATCTTCATCACTATCCATCTCATTTAAAAACTCTACAACGACATCTTTAATAGATAAATAACTAGAGTTTTCATATGTGTTTATAATAGAATCAACACTACCTTCAAAACAAGATAAAATAAGTGCATCTTCAAGTGGTATGTTCTTCTTTGTAGCCTCTACTACTAGTTCATGCTTACTAGCTTTTTTTAATCTAATATTCATACATCTAGAAATAATTGTAGGTAATACATTATTAATATTTGCAGTTGTGATAATTGCATATACATCATTAGTTGGTTCTTCTAAAAATTTAAGTAAAGAATTAACAGCTTCAGTAGTAGCATTTTCTATCTTATTTATGATATATATTTTTTTACCTTTTTCCTCTAAAGCAGACATCGAAAATCTTTCTTGAATTTCTTCAATTTGTCCCTTTTTAATAGATTGCTCACTACCATCTACAATTATTAAATCAGCATAGTTTTCATTATCTATTCTCAAACAATCCAAACAGTTTTCGCATGGTTCTTCACTATCGCAAACTAAACTTTTAGCATAATATTTAGCAATTTCAAGAAGAGGAGTATCTTTATAACCATTTAATAAAACAGCCTGAGGAAACTTATTATGTTTTTTACAGTTTAATAAGGTGTTATATGCAACATTTTGATATTCTTTAAAATATTCTTTCATAATTAATTTTCCTTTTTATTATTTAAGAAACTAGTTATTACTTTATAAGCATCATTTGCAACATTTTCTAATGTTTGATCACCATTTATTTTAACTATTCTATCTTTAAACATTTCACATAGTTCTAAATAAGTATTTCTAACTTTTTTATGAAACTCTAATCCTTCATTATCTAGTCTATCTTTTTCTCTATTATTCTTATTTATTCTCTCTAAACATTTCTCAGATTCTAAATCAATACAGATAGTTAAATTGGGCATATGATCTTTAACAACAAGTTCATTGATTTTGATAACCCTGTCCATTCCTAAACCTCTAACAACACCTTGATATACATAAGAACTATCAACGAATCTATCACAAATAACTATTTTATTTTCCTTTAAACTAGGAATAACAATATCTTTTAAATGTTGTGCTCTACAAGCAGCGTAAAGCATACACTCAGCCATATAATCCATACCATTATTGTTAACATCTAAAATAACTTTTCTTATTTGCTCTGCAATAGGACTTCCACCTGGTTCTCTAGTAACAACAACATCATAATTATCCTTTTCTAATTTTTCTTTTATAACTTTAATAACAGATGATTTACCACAACCATCAGGGCCTTCAAAAGTAATAAACATATCTATTTCCACCTCTAATACATTATATCATAAAGCCTTATATATACAAAAAAAAAGAACATAAGTTCTTTTTAATTTAAAGGAGTTATTGATCCATCACTAGGCGAGTATTGATATTTACCTTTTACATATATTGAAAAGTAATTTGGATCTTTTAATTTAGTGTTTATATTCTCTAATTTATTATTTTCATTTTTTAAATCATTTAATTTTTCAGTTAAAACTTTATTGTCATTTTTAGCTTTAACATAACTAGTTACTTTATCAACAGAGAAACAAACAGCAAAAATGCTTGCTACAAGAATTACATATGATAATGCTCTATTGAATAGCTTTTTGAAACTTTTTTCTTTTTTTGTTCTTTCCATGTTTATTCCTCCTTGTAATTTTATTTATTATAGCATGTATCTTTTTTAAAATACATTCATAAAACAATAAAATTTTTGGAGCATAAAACTTTTGATGAATAAAGAATCCAATAAGCAATCCTAAAAGAAGGTAAATGTTGAAAATTCCGCCATCTAATTTAAATAAGAAGAAGTAATACAGTAAAAAATTGAAAACAAAGAAAGGTAATTCAAAGAAAAATCTTATGATTATTTTATTTTTAAATATTCTATTTAATAATTGCCAAGATGAAAGAAGGTACATTCCAAATAAAATACTCATAAAAAATATTTGAAATTGTACCTCTAATTCTATCATTTAAGTAATTTTTTAAAGATGTTTCCTTTGCTTTCTTTTCCTTTTTGGCCACTAACATAAGACATAGAATCCACTTGTCCTTTTATTACTAGCTCATTGTTATCATTGTCCATTTTATCAAGTGTTAAATTAGATCCTTTTATATGAAGAAATCCTAAAACTGTTTGAATTAAAAATTCTTCACTATCAAAACTATCAATATTTTTAACGCCAGTTACCACTAATTCCTTTCTACTAGTTAAACTTAAATCATGTTTTAAATTACTATTAACATTTATAACTTGATTATCCATATTTTCACCCCTATTAAAAAATATGAATAATTGTTAAAATTATTCCTCTTTTAATATTCTTGATAAATAATCTAAAATAAAATTAACTACTGCAGAATCAATTGAAGAAAAAGGTTTTGATTCATAACAAATCAAATATTTATCATCTTGAATATTTGAAATAACAAAATTATCTTCATTATATTTATAACGCATTAAGTTTTTAGCATTATATTGTGAAAAAATTAAATCATTAAGTGAAACTTCAATTTTATTAATATCTTTACCATATCCTAATATAACATTATTACTATTTACAATGGCAATTGAGTGATGAAATCTTAGATTATAAGCTTGAAATAGTTTATATATTTCATCATCTAATCCTTTAAGAGAAGAAGGCTTTTTAATTATTATTTCATTATTATCTAAATAAAATTCTATTTGATCTCCCTCTTCAATTTTAAAACTATTTCTAATTTCTTTTGGAATAACAATTCTTCCGAGTTCATCTAGTTTTCTGGTTACACCTGTTTTTTTCATTTGTAATCGCCTCGATATTATTGTTTCAACAAAATTAATAGTTATTCCTGCGAATAAATAAAAATTGAAAATTATAAAATTATATGATAATATAAAAGCGTTGAGAGGTGTTTGTTGATGGAAGTGTTAAAGGGCGTTGGACCAGAATTAAAACCATTCTACTATTATGTATGTAAACCAGAGTATGATAGTTTGATTAAGGGAACTGTACTTGTTTTACATGGAGCAGAGGAACATGGAGGAAGATATGAACCATTTGGTGAAGAATTAGTTAAGAATGGTTATGTTATGTATGCTATGGATCACTTGGGACATGGTAAAATAACTACAGAAAAAAAAGATAGTTTAGGAAACTGGAAAAAAACAGATTTTAAATCTTCAGCATATAATGTTTATTATATGTTAGATTTAATTAGAAGAACTTATCCTGGTAAACCAGTATATATATTAGGTCATGATTATGGTGGAGTAATGGCACAATATGTACTTGGAACTTATCCACATGCAATTGATGGGTTAATTATTTCTTCTTGTGGTATGCCTTCTAATAGAGATAGAAGAGTATTCTTAAAGGCATGGATTAAAAAAGTATTGTTCTTTGATGAAACTAGAAGTAAAAGCACATTTAAAAGTAGAACTTCGTTCTTAAATATGCATTTTAGACCTACTAGAACTAAATACGATTGGTTAAATAGTGTTCCTAGTGAAGTTGATAGATTTATAGAAGATCCATTATCTGGATATGTAGGAACAATTGGATATTATTACTATCAATATAAATATATAGTAGCAATACCTCATATTATTAAATTCAAAAAAATAAATAAAGATATCCCAATTTTATTTTTAGCTGGTAAAGATGATTATGTAACTGCTAGAGGTAAGAAAGTAGTTCAACTTGAAAAATATTATAAAGGTAAAGGTTTCACTAACATAGATTTAAAACTATATGATAAATCTAGACATGATGTTTTACTTGAATGGAATAAGGAACAAGTAGCAGTAGATATAGCTGACTTTATAAATAAATATTCTTATCATGAGGAAAAGAAAGAAGAAATAGTTAAAGCAGAAGAAATAAAAATAGTTACTGTAGAACCATTAAAACAAGAACCTGTAAAAGAGACAGTTGTTGATGTAGTAGAATTTAAAGAAGAAGAACCTGAAGATGATTTGAAATTATCTACAGAAATAAAAAAAGATAATAAGTAACAAAAAGCACACTGAATGTGTGCTTTTCTATAAACAATTTTTATTATAACTTCCAACGCAATTGAAGGGTTATACCATCATTTGAATTGTAATTTGAATAAGGGGTAACAACTATATAATATGTTGATTCTCCAGTATTAGTAAATTCAAGTGTATTTGTGTTAGCGCCGTTTATTTTAGTGCCATCTATTGTAAATATGGATATATTTGCAATATTTTTTTTGATTTTATTATCACCAACACTGCTATAAGTAAATGTTTCAATCACATAATTTCTACTATTTTTTAATGTTATAATATAATATTTTGGCTGATTAGCTAAATAAATAGAAGTGTAAGGAGAACTTGCTCTATCTTCATTTTCATCACCAGATAGAGTTAAATCAGTAGCTACAAATGGTTCAACTAGAATAGACACATAAACAGTAGTACTTTCACCATTAAATATCCAATATCCATTATTATCGGTATAATTTTCTAGTTTAGAGATTAATTCAAAAGAAAGTGTCTTATTTCTGTTATCACAAGTACCACCAGTATATGAATATCCAAGAAAACTAGTTCCAACTCTTTTTATTCTTGCTAATTCAATTTTATCTTCCTCATTAGAATTAAAAACAGAAATAGTAACTAGTTTGTCTTTTAAATTATCAGATAATAAATAGTTATATAAATTGTTTGAATCTTCACTTTTAATAGTAGTTAATTGTCTATCACTGGATAAAATGGTATTAAATGAAACATTATAATCTTCGCTAGTAGTAGAAGTAGTTAAAAGTGTTTTGTTATTAATTTTTAAAGTTCCAACAACACCTCTAATGGCTACTAGCTCATAATTGCCACCCTGTTTTCCAGATAAAGAAGCTATTTCATATTGAACTCCTGTTGCATCATTTAGTAAAAGTTTATATTCACTACCATCTTGCCAATTTTGTTTAGTAGTTAAAACCACATATACTTCATCTCCATCAATGATATTTGCATCATTTAAAAGAACACTAGTAACCTTTTGACGATTTGAACCAATTGTTTTTGAAGTAACATTTATATCTGTTAATTTTATTTTAGAAATAGTAAATAACTTGTATGCTACTGCACTTTTCCATTTGCTTGTTGCATCTACACTAACACGAACTATATAATCACCAGCATCTTTAGGAGCACTATTGCTATAAGATCCTGAATATGCATTTTTGTAATCAATTTTTACTTCTCCATCACCAGTCATCGTGTATCCATTAGTAGGTAATGACACTTGTGTTCCATCATATAATTTACTAAGATCTGATGTGATTTCTATTTGTCGAGTTTGCTTAGATGAATAACCTTTACTAGTAATAACAACTATAGCAACTATCATAGAAACAAGTAATACACCAGCTAATATTAATGGAATTAAAAATTTTTTCTTCATATAAATTCCCCCAAACCAACATTGATAATTATATTTTATTATAATAAGAATTAAAAACAAATTGATAAGTTAAAAAATAATTATATAATTGTGTATAAAAGGAGAGATATAATGATTTTTGTAATAGATATAGATGATACAATAAGTGAAACTGATAAATATAGTGAATATTATATTTCTAAATTTATAAAAGAAAATAATTTACCATACAAACAAATAAAAAAAGTAACAAGGTTTGCAGAAGCTAAATTTGATTGGAGTGTAGAAGTAGCAAATAAGTGGTATAAAGAGTATGGAGATCAGATGATGCTAGAGTTTCCTTGTAAAGAAAATAGTGTAGAAGTAATTAATAATTTGCATAATTTAGGACATAAAATAATTATAGCTACTGCTAGAGCAAATGATTGGCATAAAGAGCCAGAAAGAATAACTAAAGAATGGTTAGAAAAAAATAATATAAAATATGATAAATTATATGTGGGAAGAATAGATAAAGAGCAAATATGTATAGAAGAAAAAGCTGATTATTTTATAGATGATGATGTAAAGCTATGTGAAAGAGTATTAAATGATAGTATTAACACCACCCCTATAATAATGCTAACTGAATATAATAAAACATTAGATATTTCATCTAAAATAATAAAAATAAATAACTTAAACGAACTAGAAAAAATCTTTACAAACATGTAAAATTGTCTATTTTAAAAAGTGATACATAAATAGTTTAAATTAATAAATAGGTATATAATAAAACTATGTAAGGAGGAAAGAAAATGGAAGAAGTAAAAAGTATATTTAAAAGAGCAAAATGGGATAGTATAATTACTGCATTATTAACAATAGTAGTAGGCATATTATGTGTTGCAATGCCTAATGAATCAGGAGATGCTTTATGCATTGTGTTTGGAGTATTATTATTAGCTATTAGTGTAGGTATGTTTATTAGATATTTTGCTTATGATAGATTATTTGGAGAACATTTATTAATTTTATCTATTGTAACAGTAGCACTTGGTATATTTTGCTTAGTATATCCAAGTACAGTTCAAGGAATCTTGACAGTTTTATTTGGTTTATTTATTGTAATAGATTCTGCATCTTCATTATCTGATAGTGTGTATTGTGCTAAAGCCGATGTTAAAGGATGGCTATTATTATTCTTATTATCTCTTTTAACTATCATTTTAGGTGTAGCTGTTATGTTTTCAACTTTTGATACAGTAGTAGTATTTGCTGGATGTTCATTAATAGTTGAAGGTGTAAGAAGATTAGTAGTTACTTTTGTATTTAATAAGAGAATTAAAGAAGCAAAGAAAAGTTTAAAAGAATTAATGTAATATAAAAAATAAGAAAACCTTTTAGTTAATTGCTAGAAGGTTTTTTTATGTATAAAAATAATAAAATTTATTTATCTATGGTATGAATGCTTAAAATAATTATTAATAACATTTATAATATAAAGTAGGAAATGAGGGGTTAATATGATAAAACCAACCAAATTAAAAAAAGGCGATAAAGTAGCAATAGTTAGTTTATCTGCAGGAATACTAGGAGAGCCTAAATTTATTCACAAATACAATATTGCTAAAAAAAGATTAGAAGAAGAGTTTGGACTAGAAGTAGTTGCTATGCCCAATGCATTAAAAGGTGCAGCATATTTAGCTAATAATCCTAAGGCAAGAGCAGATGATTTAATGGATGCCTTAAAAGATAAAAGCATTAAAGCCATAATATGTGCGATTGGAGGAAGCGATACCTACAAATTACTTCCATATATAGACTTTAATGTTATAAAAGAAAATCCTAAAATATTCACAGGTTTCTCTGATTCCACTATAGATCACTTAATGTTTTATAAAGAAGGAGTAGTTTCTTTTTATGGACCTAATATTATGTGCAATTTTGGTGAATATACTAAAATGTTTGATTATGAAGTAAATGCAGTAAAAGAAATGCTATTTAAAGATAATAATGAATATGAAATTAAATCTAGCCCTGTATGGAGTAATGAAACTATATGGTGGGATGAAAATAATATAAATAAACAAAAGAAAACTATTGTTGATAGCAAAGGCTATGAAGTGTTACAAGGAAAAGGAAAAGTAGAAGGAATTTTATTTGGGGGATGCATAGATTCTTTATCTCAACTATTAGGGTATGCGAATAGCGATGAAGGGAAAGAAAATGCAAAAGAAGCGAAAGAGTTAAATGAAAAGTATAACTTGTTTCCTAAAACAGAAGATCTAAAAGAAACAATTCTCTTTTTAGAAACTAGTGATGAATTTCCTACTCCTACTCATCTTGAAGAAATGCTTAATATCTTTATAGAAAGAGGAATAATTGATGTAATAAATGGTATTATTGTAGGTAAACCAAAAGAAGAAAAATACTATGAAGAATATAAAGAGGTTTATAAACGAGTAATAGGAAAAGTAAGAAAAGAATTACCTATTATTTATAATGTTAACATAGGTCATGCTCAACCAATAGGAATACTTCCTTATGGTATTAATTGTGAACTAGATTTAGACAATAAAAAGATTACATTAAAAGAAAATTTTCTAGAAAAATAAGGAGATTGAAAAGTAATGAAAAATGTATATGATTTAAAAGAATTTTTCGAAAGCTATCAAACAATGAGAGAAAATGCTATAAATGCTAATAATTTAATAGAAAACCCTATTATTAAAAGCATGCTTCCTAGTTTAAAAAATAAAAAGATTTTAGACTTAGGTTGTGGTGATGGTAATATGACTGAATACTTCATGAAAAAGGGTGCTAAAAAAGTAGTTGGTATAGATATTTCTAAAAACATGATAGATACTGCAAATAAAAATAATAAATATAGTAATGCAGAGTACTATGTTTTAAAAATGGAAAACATTTCTAAAATAAAAGAAAAATTTGATATCGTATATAGCTCTTTAGCATTTCATTACGTTAAAGATTACAATAAATTAATAAAAGATATTAATCGTTTATTAAAATATAATGGTGTGTTAGTGTATTCACAAGAAAGTCCACTTAACAGAGCGATTGTTTATGATGAAAGTAAAATGGATAATAAAATTGTTTTAAATAATAAAACTTATAGATTGCTTAGTGATTATGGTAATGAATCAGAAAGAAACATTTTATGGAATGATACAACTGTTACTAAATATCATAGAACCTATTGTACTATAGTAAACACTTTACAACATAATAAATTTAAAATAATAGATATAAAAGATTCATACGCTACTGAAGAAGTTATAAAGATCTGTGATAAATATAAAAATCAAATAGATAAACCTTATTTTACATTTATTAAAGCAAGAAAAATAGGAAAAGTATAAATATATGGAAGTTAAAGAATTAAAAAAATTTATTAAAGGTATATGATAGTAAGACTGCATATCCAAAATGTAGTTGGAGCAAAGATAATCCTACATTAGGGCAATGTGCTGTTACCTCTTTAATAGTAAAAGATTATTTTGGAGGAGATATTTATAAACATAATAAAGAAAATCATTATTTTAATGTTATAGATGGAAAAGTAATTGACTTAACTAAAGATCAATTTGATTATGAATTAGATTACACTGATTCAAGAAAGAAAATGCCAAATTTAAATTCTGGCAAAACTAAAGAAAGATATGAATTATTAAAAGAAAGACTAAAAAGTGGCAAAAAGTAGTAGAGCCATTGTCAAAAAAATGGCAAAAAAGCACAAATTGATAGTCCAAAAAGCGGCATTCATGTTGACTGGGTGCATAAAAAACACTATAATTTATATATGGAGATGAGAAATATGCTAAAAAGAAAAATAACAGATGTATTAATAAACTGGAAAAATAATAAGAAAAACGAATGCCTTTTAATAAAAGGTGCTAGACAAATAGGGAAAACATATATTATTGAAAATTTTGGAAAAAATTACTATAAAAGTTACATCTACATTAATTTCTTTACACATCCCAATTTAAAAGAAATATTTTCAGATGAATTAAGTGCTGAGGAAATATATAAAAAAATGTCAGCTTTTATTAAAAATATAGAATTTATAGAAAATGACACTTTAATATTTTTAGATGAAATACAGGAATGTCCTAATGCGAGAACGGCTCTTAAATTTTTAGCGATAGATAATAGATATGATGTTATTGCATCAGGATCTTTGCTTGGAATAAATTATAAGGATATTAAATCTATACCTGTTGGATATGAGAAGCAGATAGAAATGTATGCTTTAGATTTTGAGGAGTTTTTGTGGGCTGTTGGAGTGAATGAAAAGGCTATAGATTATATCAGGGATCATTATAAAAAAAAGGAAAAAGTGGATGATGCAGTAAACAAACAATTTTTAAAATATTTAAGAGAATATATAGTGGTTGGCGGCATGCCTGAAGTTGTAAATTCTTTTGTTGAAAAAAATAATTACAATGATGTTTATTCTGTTCAAAATAAAATACTTAATGATTATTTGGATGATATAGCAAAATATGCAGATATGAGTGATAAACCGAAAGTTAGAAATTGCTTTTTATCTATACCTAGGCAATTAGCAAAAGAAAACAAAAAATTTCAATTCTCGGTTGTTGAAAAAGGCGGAAGAGCAAGAAAATATGAAAACAGTTTAGATTGGCTTAGAGATGCCAATCTAATAAGATATTGTTACAATGTTACAACGCCAACGTTTCCTTTAGTAGGGTATGAAATTCCTGAGCAATATAAGGTATATTTGAATGATATAGGACTTTTAACTGCAATGTTCGGATTTGATATAAAAGAATCAATATTAACAAATTCTTTAGTGGGAAATGTTAAAGGCGGTATATACGAAAATTTGATAGCGGATATATTCATAAAGAAAGGAAAAAAACTAAATTATTATAAAAAAATAAATAGTGAGCAAGAAATTGAATTTTTAATAAATGAAGGAGTAAATATAATACCGGTTGAAGTAAAAGCTGGAAACAATCATACGGCTTCTTTGAATTCTTATATAGAACATCAAAAACCTATAAAAACTTATAAATTAATTAATGGAAATATAGGAGTTTTAAATGAAAAAATAACATTACCATTATATATGGCAATGTTCATTTAAAGGAATGATAAAAATGAACAATAAGGGTACATGTTTATTAGAAACAAAAAGACTAATTTTAAGAAAATTTAAAATAGAAGACGCTTTTGAAGTAGTAAATGGATATAGAAACCAAGAAGAGTTTTTGTATTATGCAAATAAAGAAAAAATATCATTAGATGAAGAAAAGAAAATATTGGAACAAGTAATAAAAAGTTACAAACAAAAAAACTATTATAATTTTGCTATTTGCTTAAAGGAAAGTGACACATTAATAGGAGCAATTAATCTAAAAGTAGATGATAGTAATAATAGTGTTATTTTTAGTTATGCAATAGATAATAGATATACTAATAATGGGTATATGAGTGAGGCTTTAGAAAGAATAAAGAATTTTTGCTTTAATGAGCTAGATGTTAAATATTTTACTGGAGGATGTATTGCTAGTAATATAGCATCTAAAAGAGTAATGGAAAAATGTAAATTAAAATATAAAGAAACTTTAAAAAATCAGGTTAAGTTAATTGATGGAAATCATGATCTTATAATGTTTTGTTTAGAAAAAGAATAGTAAAAATTGTAAAAAAAGTGGTATTCTCTCACTAAGAGATATCACTTTTTTATTAAGAGAATTACTATGCATAACACTAGAGTAATATTCCTTAACATCCAAAGTTCTAACTACTATAATAATGCCATAAATTAAAAGGGGGCATTAATTATGAAAAAAGTAGCAAAAGTAACTAGAGTTATTATGGCAGCGCCAATTATGGCTTTAATTTTATGCACATTATTACTAATTATAAAAAAAGAATCTTTTTGTAATATATACATGTATTTTATATGTTTGTTATGTTTAGGAATAATACCATCACTATCATATGTAGTAGAAAAAAGATTTCATATATGTTCTAAAGCTAATCCTAATCTAAGTAATAGAGACTCAGAAAGAAGATTAGCTATATATATGAGTGAATTTAGCTATGCATTATTAACAATAATAGTATTTATAACTAAGCAATCAGACTTATTAAAAGAAATGACATTAACATATTTATTTAGTGGATCATTTATGCTCATTTTTATGTTATTAAAAATAAATACAAGTGGTCATACTTGTAGTTTTATAGGGCCAGTAGTATTTCTAAGTTATAGTATAAGTATATGGTTTTTACTAGCGCTTCCCTTATTATATTTTGTAATATGGAGTTCTTTAAAGTTAAAAAGACATACTTTATTTGAACTTATATCAGGATGTTTAATACCAGTAGTTAGTTTTTTATTAGCAATTTTAATTATTTAGTTTCTAAAAAACAGAAATTATTCTAAAAAGTGGAAATAATTGCTAAAAACAGGAAATTATTACTAAAAAATAATAATTAATAATTTGATATAAGTTAACATTTTATTAATTTTTATTATTGTGATATACTCTTGTTGGGTGACTCACTATGGAAAATATAGAAATTTTAGATCATATATTACTATCAAATTCAGTTTGTAAATCTTTTCATAGTGAATATGAAAATAATAAAGAATTTAATAAGTGGATTAATAGTGTGCTTCCAGAAATTAAAGACTGTTATAATAATCCCCAAGATAATCCTTGGCATATTTATAACATTTTAGATCATATATTACATTCAGTAGAGGAAATGAATAAACAAACTAAAGACTTAAATATAAAAGATAGAAGATTACTTGCTTATACTATGTTTTTGCATGATATTGGAAAACCTAAATGTAAAATAAGAAGAATGAAAAATGGAGTAATGATTGATAGCTTCTTTAATCATAATGTAGAGAGTAGTAAAATTGCTAAAAGAGTACTTCCTTTATTTAACTTTAATGAAGTAGAGATTAGAGATATATGTGATCTAGTATATAGACATGATGTTTTTATAAACATCACTTTAGATACACAAGATAAATATCACAAGATATTAACTGAAAAAGTTTTGTTAGATGAAATAAATAAGTTCAAGAATAATGATAAGTATAAATACATGAAATATCTTGTTATGGTAGGTAGATCTGATAATAATGCTCAAAATGGCGTTATGACTAAAGAAAAGATTAAATTATTAAATAAGATTGATGAAATGTTAGTTTCATTAAAAAGCAGGAGGAAATAAGATGATTTTTATTTTTGATATAGATGATACAATTAGTAATACAGGTAAATATGGTAAAGAATATATTTTAAATTATATTAAAAATAATAATTTGCCTTATAAACAAAAAGAAGAAAGTGTTAAATATCCAGAAGAACAATTTGATTGGACTTATGAAGAAGCACATAATTGGTATAAAGAGCATGGTGATGAAATGCTTTTGTCTTTTCCATGCTTTGAAGGCGCAATAGAAACTATTAATAAATTATATGAAACAGGACATGAAATAATATTTGCTACTGCTAGAAGTACTGATTGGTACAATAGACCAATAGAAACTACTAGAAAATGGTTAAAAATGAATCATATAAAATATAATAAGTTATATACAGGTAGAATGGATAAAGAAAAGATTTGTGAGTTAGAAAAAGCTAATATATTTGTGGATGATGATTTAAATACATGTTTGAGAGTTTCACAATACTTTGAAGGTAGTAAAAACAAAGTGTTTTTGATGAATACATGTAAAGATAAAAGAAAAGATTTACCTTCAAATATTATAAGAATAGACCAAATAAAAGACATACCCCCTATTCTTAAATTAGATATATAAACTAAATAAACAATTGAAAAAGATGATTATTTATAGTATCTTAGAAAAAGTGAGTTAGAGGTAGATGTATGAAAGAATGGCTAAGTAAATTAACTAAAGATGAAAAACTGACTATTGTTGGTGTTTTTCTTACAATATTTGGAAGTTATTTTGGATATAGTGGATTAGATAAAAAAATAAGAGTACCTATAAGTGCAATTATATGTTTAATAGGTGGAATTATTCTTTTAGTACAAAATATAAAATATTATAAGCAAGGTTTATACACAGAAAGGCAAAAAAAAATATTAGCTACATTAGCTGTCTTAGGATTAATAGTTATATGTAGAGAAGATTCCTTGTATTTGTCACTTGTAATAGCGGCAAATTTTGTACATAAAGATTTAAAACAATTAATGAAGATAATATTTTATTCAAGCATAGCTAGTTTCTTATTAATATGTTCGTTGTGCTTAGTGGGAATAGTTGTTAATAAGATAACTTATAGAGATGTGTTTAATTTCACTATTTCAAGACAAACATTAGGATTCTCTAACCCAAATGTTGTCTATAGATTCTTTGTTCCAATTGTATTAACTGGATTATTTGTGTTTAAAGATAAAGTTGTGTATGCACTTGCATGCTTATGTATGGGAATGCTGTTATTTTTTATAACAGGATCAAGAGCTGGATTATTAGCAATGATTGCTTTTACCATATTATGCTGTATGCCAAAAAGTATTAAAGATAAAATATACAATGTTAAATTAATTCCTTATGTATTTTTATCTTTCACTTTAATGTCAATTTTGTGTGCTATTTTATTGCATAAAAGTAATCTTGATGAGTATGGAAGTGCTAGATTCACCATTTGGTATAATTATTTTAAACAAATAGGAGTGTTTGCTAATATTCACAAAGTAAATGGTAGACCATTAGATAATCTATTCCTTAATACAATGTATTTTGGAGGAATGTATGGGTATATTTACTATTACTGCTTATATTTGATGGCTTTTATTAGAAATGATAAAAAGAATAGTCAATTAATATTTATTTTGTTTTTGGCAACATTTGTTTATGGCCTTTTTGAAAACTTTTCAGCTTTTGGAGAAAGTAGAGTTCTAATTATATTGTTTAGCATAATATTAAATGGAGATAAAATAGATGAATTAAGTGAAGAAAATGTGCAAATTTCATGTCAATAATTGTATGAATTTGTCATTTTCTTGACACTTCTTTATATTTCATATAAAATTTATAAAGATAAGGAGGGAAATATATGAAACAAATTTTAAAAATAATTGCTAATATTTATAAATTTGTAATGCTATATATTATTCTTCCTTTTTTTATTTCTACATCAATTATAACTTTATTTGATGTGCTTGGAATGTTTGCAGCTTCATCAAGTCCTACAATGTCTTCACTATCCCAAATAAAGGATATTAGAATGGTAAATTTACTAGACTCTATTTTTAAAGCAAATATTTTAAATTTATTTCTAATAGTAGGTGCAGTAATTATAGTTACTAAATCTATGGTTACTTTAAGACAAATAAAAAAGATTAATTTAGAAGATGTTATTTATATATCAAGTAATAAGAACTTTAAAGATGATTTTAATAGTTCTTATTTTTGCTATTTAAGAATTTAGAAACTCCTAATTAAAAAAATATAAATTTTAGTTAGGGGGATAAAAATGAATAATACAGTAATAGAGGAAACTCAAGACACTTTAGTCGTGGAAGAAGAAAAAATAAAAGATACAGAAGAAAGCGTAATAGTAGCTATTTCATATAAGTTAAGTTTTGCGCAAAAAGTATATAGAGGAATAAAAACTATTTTAGACTTTTTTATTTCATTAGTAGGGTTAATTGTTTTAATTCCTGTATTTATAATAGTTGGTATAGCAATAAAAGTGGATTCTAAAGGACCTGTCTTTTTTGCACATAAAAGAATAGGAAAGAATGGAAAAGAATTCTATTGTATAAAATTTAGAAGTATGACAACAGATGCAAGACATGATGTAGCAGGCTACGAATACGCAGAAGTTACTTCTCATATTACAAAAGTTGGTAAGTTTATAAGGAAGACTTCTATAGATGAATTACCACAATTGATAAATGTGCTTTGTGGGAAAATGAGTCTTATAGGATATAGACCATCACAAAAATCAGAAAAGGTGTTAAATGATGCAAGAGAACAATATAACATGTATCAAATAAAACCTGGAATAACAGGGTGGGCTCAAGTTAATGGTAGAGATGACTTAGCAGCTAGACCAGTAGAAAAAGCAAAATATGATGCTTATTATCTAAAACATTATTCATTTTTGCTAGATATTAAAATATTATTTAAAACAATTAAACAAGTATTAGGAAAAAATGATGTTGTAGAAGGCGTTATTGAAAGAAAAAATGAGGAGGGAAAGTAATGAAATATTTATTAATTACAACCTCTTCTAGATCTGTAATTAATTTTAGAAGTAGTTTTATTAAACATTTAAAAGAAAAAAATAATGAGATAGTTGTCATTTCACAAGATGATGAAATGAAAAATGAAATTGAAAAAAAGGATGTTAAATTTTATTGCGTAAAAGGAAACAATAGAAGTCTTAATCCATTTAAAATGTTTAATTCAATAAAACAATACAAATCTATTATTTTAAGTGAAAAACCAGATTATGTACTTACATATCAATTAAAACCAAATACATTTGGAGTATTAGCTGCAAAAAAAGCAAAGATTACTAAAATCTATCCAATGGTAGAAGGATTGGGAGATGTGTTCATAAATAATACATTTAAATGGAAAGTAATTAGATTTGTGGTTTGTAAATTGTATAAAAAAGCATTTAAGAATGCTAATAAAGTATTTTTCTTAAATAATGATGACAAAAATGAATTTATAGATCGAAAATTAGTAAAAAAAGAGCAATGCATTGTTATACCAGGGATTGGTGTAGATACAGAAAAATTTGCATATAAACCATTAAAAAATTACAATGTATTCTTAATGGTAGCAAGAATGTTAAAAACTAAAGGTGTAATGGAATATTGTGAGGCAGCTAGACAAGTAAAGAAAGTTTATCCAGAAGCAGTGTTTAATTATTTAGGAGCAGAAGGAAATATTAAAATAAGTGATATACAAGAATATATTGATGATGGAAGTATAAATTATCTTGGATTGACCAATGATGTTAGACCTTACTTAGAAGAATGTTCTATGTTTGTGTTGCCTTCTTATTATAGAGAGGGATTGCCTATGTCAATAATGGAAGCTATGAGTGTAGGAAGAGGAATTATTACTACAGATAATGTTGGATGCAGGGAAACTGTTGAAAATGAAGTTAATGGATATTTAATTAGTAAAGAAAATATTGTTGAAGATTTAAAAAATACTGTATTTCATATTTTGAAAAACAGAGGCACGACAGAAAATTTTTCTATGCAAAGCAGGAGGACTGCAGAAGATAAATTTTGTGAAAGAATAATTAACAAGAACATATATTATATTTTGGAGAATTAATATGGAGATTTTGCATTTTTTATTGTATATGTTAGTTTATTCAATAAGTTCATTTTTGGTCAGTTTCGCTACTTTAGTTAATAAAAAATGGCTAAAAATTACTATGGTTACACTTTCTATTATATTTATTAGTGTTTTTGCCTCCATTAGATATGGAGTTGGCACAGATTTTTTTACATATAAAAATATGTATAATGATTATAGTAAAATGCAATTATCTGAATATATTAAAAATATTTCAATATATAGAGTTGAACCTGCTTTTTATATAATAAGCCACATATCAGTAAATTATAGTGCTTTGCTATTTATATACTCTATTATAATATGTTTCCCTTTAGCATTAATTATAGCTTTTAAAAATAAATATTGGCAGACTTTTTTTTGCGCTTTTATTTATTTGCTCTTTTTCTTTTCGGTTGGATTAAATGCACTTAGACAAATGGCAGCTGTTTCTATATGTACAATTTCATTATATGCACTTACAAAAAACAAAAAAATAACTTTTTTGTTATTGAGTTTTCTTGCAGTTATGTTTCATATAACAGCTATAATTATATTACCTTTAATTTTTTACAAAGTTATTACAAAAGAAAAATATAAAAAAATAATCATACTATTATATATAATTGTGATGGCGATGATTCCTAATGTCTTGTATTTTTTAGGTGGAAAATATAATGAATATTTAGGTGGTGTAAAATCCACTTATAATTTTTCATTTATTATCTTATTTTCATTATATATCTTTTTTATAATTGCCGAGAAAAGATTATGTATAGAAAATCAAAATTATAAATTTTGTTTATATTTATTATTATTTGCACTAATGTTTAAATTTTTAGCATATTTTTCTATTCCAATTTCTAGGTTATCCTTATATTTTTCTGTATCTATTTGTTATTTAATACCATATGTTATAGAAAATATAAAAATAAATAATAGAATGATTTTAAGAACAATGTGTCTTGTTGTGTGTGTGTGTGTATTCTTTTTGATGTATGTTGTCAAAAAAAATTCAAATATAATTCCGTATAGAACAATAATAGGAATGGAAGAGGAGAATAAAAAATGAAATTAGTGAGTATTGTTGTACCTATATATAATGTAAGTAAATATTTGCAAGAATGCATAGAAAGTATAATATGCCAAACATATAAAAATATACAAATAATTTTGGTAAATGATGGATCGCAAGATGATAGCCTAAAAATATGTCAAAGATATGAAAAGATAGATGAAAGAATAGTTGTAATTAATAAAAAAAATGGGGGACTTGTATCTGCAAGAAAGGCTGGTGTGCAAAAAGCAGAAGGAGAATACATTACAGCCATTGATGGAGATGACTGGATAGATAGTAAATATATAGAAGAAATAATGGAAATTGTGAAAAATTACGATGTTGATGTTGTGTGTACTAATTGTGTATATTCTTATCCTAATAATAAAACTATTACACATAATCAAAATCTATGTGAAGGATATTATGACAAAAAAAAAATAGAAGAAATAATATATCCATTTTTGATTGAAGATAAAAAAGGCAATTATTTTTCAAATAATATATGTAGTAAGCTATTTAAAAAAGACATATATTTAAAGCACCAGATGAATGTAAGTAATGAAATAAAAATAGCAGAGGATGCAGTATGCACAAAGCCTATAATATGTGAGTGCAACTCTTTATATATTTCAAACATTAGTGGTTACTTTTATAGACAAAATTGCGAATCTATGACACAAAAAAAAGTATTTGATTGGGATATGCCAATTAAAATATATGAGCAATACATGAAAACAATTGATTGTAGCAAGCAGGACTTTAAGGAACAAATAGAAAGAAATGCATGTCACAATATAATAAACACGATTGTTTCACAATTTAATAAGCCACAAAAATTTAATTTAATAAAAAAAGAAATTAAAGAAAATCTTAATAAAAAATTTTACCAAGATATATTAATGATAAAATGTAAGAAATCATTTAAAATAAATATAGCATTATTTGCAATAAAATACAATTTATATTGGTTGCTATATGTATATAATAAAATTAAATAAAGGAGAGATTAAATCGATATGATACCAAAAATTATTCATTATGTTTGGGTAGGAGGAAAACCACTTACACCATTAGCTAAAAAATGCATAGCAAGTTGGAAAAAATATTGCCCTGATTATGAAATAAGAAGATGGGACGAAAATAATTTTAATATAAATGAAAATTTATATTGTAAAGAGGCTTATGAAAATAAAAAGTGGGCTTTTGTCTCAGATTATATTAGAGTAAAAGTTTTGTATGACTATGGCGGAATTTATATGGATACAGATGTTGAAGTTATAAAACCATTAGATCGATTTTTGGTACATAAAGCATTTTCAGGATATGAAAATGAAACATCTATTCCAACAGGAATAATAGCTAGCGAAAAAAAAGGTAAATGGATTGAAGCTTTGCTAAGAGATTATGATGATAAAAAATTTATATTGGAAGATAAAAAAATGAATTTAGAAACTAATGTTATACAAATTACTAGGACTACATTAAAAATGCATCCAGAAACAATTTTAAATAATAAATATACTGATTTAAAAGATGTAGTTTTTTATCCTAAAGAGTATTTTTGTCCAATAGATCTAATTACATTGAAAAAGGTTATTACAGCTAATACTTATACTATTCATTGGTTTTCAGGAAGTTGGCTTGAAAACAAAGTAAAGGTAAGAAAAAAAATAAAAAAAATACTTAATGTAGTTACATTTGGCTTGTTTAACAAACTATACATTAAGGTCAAAAAAATAAAGTAGGAGGAATTATTGTGAAAAAAGTAATGTTAGTATTTGGTACAAGACCGGAGGCAATTAAAATGTGTCCATTAGTTAATGAACTAAAAAAACATAAAGAAATAGAAACTATTGTATGTGTAACTGGACAACATAGACAAATGTTAGATCAAGTATTAGAAGCATTTAATGTAGTGCCTGATTATGATTTATCAATTATGAAAGATAAACAAACATTATTTGATGTAACAACAAACATTTTAAATAGAATTAAAGAAGTTTTAGAAAAAGAAAAGCCAAGTGTAGTATTAGTGCATGGAGATACATCTACTACATTTGTAACGGCTTTAGCATGCTTTTATTTGCAAATACCAGTAGGGCATGTAGAAGCTGGTCTTAGAACATATAATATATATTCTCCATATCCAGAAGAGTTCAATAGACAAGCAGTAAGTATAATATCTAAATTTAATTTTGCGCCTACTGAGTTAGCAAAACAAAATTTATTAAAAGAAGGAAAAGGCAATGGAGAAATATACGTTACAGGAAATACAGCAATAGATGCTTTAAAAACAACTGTAAGAGAAGATTACACTCATCCAGAGTTGGAATGGGCAAAAGGAAGTAAACTTATAATGTTAACTGCTCATAGAAGAGAAAATTTAGGAGAGCCAATGCATCATATGTTTAGAGCAATTAGAAGAATAGTAGATGAACATCCTGATGTAAAAGTTATTTATCCAATTCATATGAATCCTGTTGTTAGACAAGCTGCAGATGAGGAATTAGGTAATGATGATAGAATACATATTATTGAACCATTAGAAGTTTTAGACTTTCATAATTTTTTAGCTAGATGTTATATGATTTTAACAGATAGTGGCGGAATACAAGAAGAGGCTCCTTCATTAGGAAAACCTGTGCTAGTTATGAGAGATACAACCGAGAGACCAGAAGGAATAGCTGCAGGAACTCTTAAATTAGTTGGAACAAATGAAAATAGAATATATGAAGAATTTAAATTGTTATTAGAAAATGAAAATGAATATAAAAAAATGTCGCAGGCTTCAAATCCATACGGAGATGGTAAAGCTTGTGAAAGAATAGTTGATATTTTAATTAGCAGATAATATAAATGGAGGGTTGTTTATGGAAAAAGTTTTAACTGTGGTTATTCCTACATATAATATGGAAAAATATTTAAAAGAATGTTTGAACTCTTTTATTTATGACGAAAAAGAAGAAGCCTTAGAAGTCTTAGTGGTAAATGATGGATCTAAAGATAATTCTTTAAACATAGCAAAGGAATACGAAAAAAAATATCCAAATATTTTTAAAGTTATAGACAAAGAGAATGGAGGACATGGCTCAACAATAAATGCAGGATTGAAGGTAGCAAGAGGAAAATATTTTAAAGTTGTTGATTCAGATGATTGGGTAGATACTAGTGAATTTAAAATATTAGTTGAAAAACTAAAGACACTAGATGTTGATTGCGTTGTTTGTAATTATACAAGCGTATTTGAAGGGTCAAAAAAAACAAAAAAGTTTAATAATAGTATGGCGGAATATAATGAAATTTGTGCTATAAAAAATGCTAAAGAATTTAAATTCTATATGGCAGCAACAACATTTAAAACAGAAAAGATAAAAAATATCATAATTGATGAAAAATGTTTTTATGTTGACACAGAATATAATGAATTTTGTGTAGGAAAATGCGAAAATTTTGTGAATTTGAATTTAGATGTTTACAGGTACAGAGTTGGAAGAGTTGGACAAAGTGTTAGTAGACAGGGATTTTTAAAACATAGATTTGATCATCTAAAAGTAATAGAAAAATTAATAAATAATTTAGATGTAACAAAAAATAATGTAATATTAAAAGATTGTATAGAAATAATATGCCATCATTATACTAATTATGTATATATTTATTCTTTAAATAAAGAAACAGTTGATGAATTAAAACAGTTTAATGAATATTTGAAGCAGCATAAATGTTTATATGAAATGACAAATAAAATAAAAAAAATTAGAATTTTAAGAAATACAAACTTTAAAATTATTAAACTATTAGCTTTTTGTTTAACTATTAAAATATTTATAAAAAAAATATTATTTATTAATTGATTTTTAATTAGTTAGAAAATTGCATTTAACATAAATGTAATAAAAAAACATTAAAAATACAACTTTTAAAAATTGATTATTTATTTTTAAGTTGATTAAAAGCATATAAAGGGGCTGAAAAATCTATTTCACAATTAAGACAAGTTAAAGAAGGGTAGTCTTCATGGTATGTAAAATATCTACAAGAAAATATCAACTTCGATTCTTTCTTCAAATTTGCAATGTGCTGGTATTTCATATTAATAAATTTTTTTCATACACATATGTTGTGATTTACAATTTAATATTAGTCTATATTTTTAAAAATTAAGATTTTATTGTATTGATATTTTTTTTATTAATTCAAAGACCTTTTTAATTGTATCTTGCATGTCATAATATTGGTAATCACCAAGTCTTCCTGCAAAATATACTTTGTCTTGCCTAGATGCAAGTTCTTTATACTTTTTATATAAAGCATTGTTTTTTTCATCATTAACTGTATAATGCTCGATCATTCCTGGTTTCCATTCAGATGGATATTCTTTTGAAATAATAGTTTTGCCACCAGTTTTAAATTCAAAATGTTTATGTTCTATTAATCGTGTAAATGGTGTGTTTTTATCTGTATAATTAACAACAGCATTTCCCTGGTAGTTTTCACAATCCAATATTTCGTGTTCAAACCTTAAACTTCTATATTGAAGTTCACCATATACATAATTGAAATAAGTATCTATTCTTCCAGTGAAAATTATTTTTTCAGCAATATTATCATAATAGTCACGATTGTCATAATAGTCAGAATTTAATTTTAAATCTATTCCTTCAATCATCTTTCCAAAAAGTTTTGTAAAACCACCTTCAGGAATGCCTTGATACTTTTCTCTATAATAATTATTATCATAAGTAAATCTAACAGGCAATCTTCTAATAATATCTGCAGGTAAGTCTTTGCAATCTTTACCCCATTGTTTTTCTGTGTATTCCTTTACTAGTTTTTTGTAAATATCTATTCCCACTAAACTAATAGCTTTTTCCTCTAAATTTTTTGGCTCTTTAATATTATATGCCTTTTTTTGCTCTTCTATTTTAGCCATTGCTTCTTCAGGAGTTCTTGTTTTCCACATTGCATAGAATGTATTCATGTTAAATGGCAAATTGTAAATTTCGCCATTATAATTTGCTAAAGGCGAATTAGTGAATCTATTAAATTCTACAAAAGAATTAACGTAATCCCATAGCCATTTTTCATTTGTCCTAAATATATGTGCACCATATTTATGTACATTAATTCCCTCTATTTCTTCTGTATAGGCATCTCCAGCAATGTGATTTTTTTTGTCAATAATTAATACCTTTTTACCCATTTTAGATAATTCATGTGCACAAACACATCCAAAAACACCAGCACCTACAATTAAATAATCATACTTCATTTTGTTTCCTCCTTAGTTTATTAATAATAGTTTTTAATGAATATATAGTTAATTCTTCTTTTAATATAATAAGTAATAAAAAATACACTAGTATTCCAACAATAGCACAAATTAATAATGATGGAATATATGAAAATGGCAATTTTTCTTTTAAAATCAAAACAAACATACTCATTAGTAATGTTGATAATATATATTTTACTATATTTTTATCAAATTTTTTAAAAATTAACAAGTTTTTTCCAATTATAACTTGTACAATTAATACTGTAAATTCTGCCACTAATGTTCCTATTGCTGCGCCTCTTACATCTAAAACAGGAATTAAAATAGAATTGCATATAACATTGCAAATTGCACCAAATAAAACTGAAATAATAGTCTTTTTTATATTTCCTGACGAGTAGAAAATTTGTATACCTATTAAGTTAGTTAAAGAAACAAAAAGTATTATAGGGGCAATAATCTGTAAAGCCTGATAACCAGCAATGAATTCTTCACCACTAATTAAATATATAACATGCTTAGGCAATATTTCACAAGCAGCAACCAAAGGAATAGAAAACATTAATATTATTTTGTAACATGTATTTAATATTCCTTTTATTTCTTCAATTCTATTATTGGTATAGTAATAAGATAGTCTAGGCAGCATAATCGAATTAATTGCAGTTATAATTGCAATTGCAGCACTTGTAATTTTGAATACAGCACTATAAATACCAACATTATATTCACCTTGACTACCTGTAAGATATCCTAACATTAATGTATCAACAGAACAATAAATAGTGGTGGCTACACTCATTATAAAAACCGTAAGAGCTGGTTTTATATGCTTAAATATATTGAATTTTGTTAATTTAGGTTTGGTTTTAGTAATAAATTTTATTAAATTTACTAATGAATATCCCATAATGCTTCCAATATAAATTAATGAATAAATAACTATATCTGACTGGTCTTTAACAAATAGCAATATTAATAGTAAGCATAAAGATTTAACTACAATATTACGTATAGTTATATATTCAAATTCCTCTTCTGCTTTATAATACCATTCTACTCCAATTGCGGTAGATATTATAGTGGTTCCATATATTAAGAAAATTGTAAAATATGAAGTGGAGTTTCCATACATTATTATTATAAAAATTACATATAAAATATACATGAATAATGCATTTATTAAATTTGTCCAAAAAATTTCGCTAGCAGTAGAATCTTGAAGTCTTTTATTATCTCTTATCTTTGATATTTCTCTAGTTGCATATAAAGGGATTCCTAAAGATGCAAATAATTCAAAATAAGAGGTAACTGAAGTGGCTAATTGTGTTAATCCAATACCTTCAGGGGCTAGTATACGTGAAGCATAAGCAAAAGTTATTAAAGGAAAAATCATACTTACAAATGTATTTAATATTCCTAATAGAGCATTAATTTTTAAATTCTTTTCTTTTTTCATGAATATAATGTTAACATTTATCGTTTGTTAAGTCAATTAACAGATTTATATTTATTAAAATAAATATAATAATTTAAATTCATTTTAATAAAATGAAAAATAAAATATAGATTTTAGAATATTTAATGTTTTTTTAAACATTGAAATAAAACAATAGATGGTTATAGAGAAAGAAATGTTGGATTACCAAAAACTGAATTTGGTGATCAATCTAGACTTTTGGCAAATTTTTATTTGCAAGAATATGATGCCACAATGAAAGAAATATGTGATGAGAATAATGCTAAATATGTTAGGTATGCAGATGATCAACTTATTTTTTAAGAGATAGTAGGTGGCAAGAAATTATGTGTGTTTCAAACACTGAATTAAACAAGATTAATATGAACTTGAATTCTTCTAAAACAAAGAAATTGACTATGAGACAACTAAATAATTATTATTTGTATGACGAACAAATTTTGCTTGATGAGGGAAAGTTTGATATGTCATTTCAGTCATTTTATTCTTTATATATAAAAGATAAAGAATCGATAAGATATGATATATACATGCATAGAATTTTATCAAATAACATAGGACTAAAAAAACTTTCAAAAGACAATCAAAAACATGCAAAAGAAATTCTGCTTGAAAAAGAGTTTTTGATTTTCAGCAATGAAAGAACTTTAACTAATATTTACAAAAATCTAAATGATGTAGAAAAAGAAAATTTTATTAATTTACTATTGTCTTTGAAAAGCGAAGTAAAATTTAATTCTTATAATTACATATTGAAAAAATTTTTTGAAAAAAATAATATTAACAATTAAATATGCAAATTTAAGATAAATAATATATTTTTTAACAATATCTTTTTACTATATTATTCATTGTATCTAGATTACCTATCATGTCTTTAGCTAGTTGTAATTGACATTTACATCTATCTAAATTATGTTCAGGGTAATCTATTTTAAAATATTTATCTCCATCTAAGTAATCAGTTAAGAACCTAGCTCCACATTCTAAAGTCATAGCTATAGCTCCTAGTGCAAGAGTATCTTTTTCATTATCAGTAAGTGTATCTTTTACTTCTGACACAAAACCTTTAGTGAAAGCTTCAAATTTACTTAAGTCTACTTTTACTTTACTTAAATCTTTTTCATCTTCATTACTAGTATTAGCAGCAAATCTCATAGCATCTCCAAAGTCAAAACCCACAAGACCAGGCATAATAGTATCCAAATCTATTACAGATAAGTGATCATTAGTGTCCTTATCAAATAACACATTATTTATTTTAGTGTCATTATGAGTTACTCTTAATGGTAATTCGTTATTTATTTGCATTTTGTACATTTTGGTTGCTATATCTTCATATTTTAAGTAATCATTAATAACATCACTAACAGCATCTTTTCTATTAGCATAATTATTAATAACAGCATCTTTTAAGTTATTATATCTATTAATAGTATTATGAAAATGAGGTATTACTATATGAAGCTTTTCTACAGGAAAATCACTCAATAATAATTGAAAATTTCCAAAAGCTTTTCCAGCTTCCTCTAATACTTTAGAACTATTTGTTAAGTTATAAGTAATAGAGTCTTTAATATATTCAGCACATCTCCAAAAGCAATTATAACTATCTATATAATAATTCTTACCATCTACACTATCTATATAATTTAATACAAAACGCTCTCTTTTTTCTTTAGGAAGAGCATTCTTTATATATGAAGTAGTTAAGCCTATGTTTTCCATAACCTCTATTGGATTTTTGAAAACATATATATTAATTTTTTGTAATATATAATCTTTTCTTATACCATTACAATTAATAGTAATTTTATATGTAGTATTAATATGCCCGTTTTCCATTACTTCGCTATCTTCAAATTCACCATTTAATTTGAATTTCATACAAATTCTTTTTAATTCATTTTCAATCACGATAACAACTCCTTATACAGCGACTTATTTATTATATGATAAAATTGACAAAAAGTGAAATAAAATAATTTATTTGTGAGCTATATTGTCTTTTTATGTAAAAAAAAGATTATTTTAAAAATTTTTTTAAAAATAAAAATTGATTATTTTAATAAAATGATGTAGCAAAATTATAAAAAAAACCATAAAAAAGTCTAAAAGTGGTCAACATTTTTTGATTTTTAATAGAGTATTTTTCGAAAATGGCAAATTTAAAAAACGTTGATATTCTTTGCTTTTTTACATATTATACTATAAAATGTGTGAACACAGGGGTGAAAAAATGAAAAAAAGTGATGCAAGTTTTTTGAAAAATGTAAATGGTGCATATATAGATAAAAGAGCAAGTGTTGGTGAAGGGGTTATTATATACCCTAATTCATATATATTAGGAGAAACAATCATAGGAAATAATACAATTATTTATCCTAATACTACTGTTGAAAATAGTGTTATAGGAAGTAATTGTGAAATAAAGAGTAGCTACATAGAAGATAGTACTATAGGAGATGAAGTAATCATAGGCCCATATGCACATTTAAGACCTAATTCTAATATAGGCAATAAATGTAAGATAGGTAACTTTGTAGAGATAAAGAATGCTACTTTAAAAGAAGGAACAAAAGCAAGTCATTTAGCTTATGTTGGAGATGTAGATGTTGGTGAAGATTGTAATATAGGATGTGGTGCCATATTTGTCAATTATAATGGTAAAAGTAAAAATAGAAGTGTTATAGGAGATAACGTGTTTATAGGAAGTAACTGTAATGTGATAGCTCCTGTAAATATAGCTTCTAACTCATATATATGTGCAGGTACTACTATTACAGTGGATACTAAAAATGATGATTTTGTTATAGGTAGAGCAAGGGAAATAGTTAAGAATAATAGAGCCCATAAATATTTAAAGGAGATGAGATAATGGGAGTGTTTTTTGGAACGGATGGAATTAGAGGAAAGGTTAATGATGATTTATCTTATGATGTAGCATACAAGTGTGGTAATGCAGTAGCATCTAGATATCCTAATGCAAAAATATTAATTGGTAGAGATACTAGAAAATCAGGATCTATGATAACTTTAGCGTTTGCGTGTGGAGCAATGAATGGAGGAGCTACTGTTACGGATATAGGAGTATGCCCAACAGCTGGTATTAGTTATTTGACTAACTCGTTAAGCTATGATTTAGGGGTAGTTATTAGTGCTTCTCATAATCCTAGTGAGTTTAATGGAATTAAAATATTTGATAAGAATGGATTAAAATTAGGAGACAAAAAAGAAATAGAATTAGAAAAACGTTTTTTAAAGGAATTGGTGGTGGATAATGATAAAATAGGTACTTATTCATATGAACCAAGAATAGTAGTCAAATACGAAGAATTTTTATCTAAAAGTATAAAACAAAGTTTGAAGGGGTTAACGATAGTATTAGATTGTTCAAATGGTGCTAGTTATAAATTAGCTCCAGCAGTATTTAGAGATAATGGTGCTAAGATAATAGCAACATATTGTAAACCCGATGGTTTAAATATAAATAAAGAGTGTGGATCATTACATATAGAAAGATTACAAAAATATGTGAAAAAATATAAAGCAGATATGGGATTTGCTTTTGATGGAGATAGCGATAGAGTAATGGCAGTAGATGAGAATGGAAATGTAGTAGATGGTGATATGTTAATTTATATGTTTGCTTTAGATTATAAAAAGCAAGGCAAATTAAATCCTAGTTGTGTTGTTGGTACTAGACATACTAACAAAGGAGTCGAAGAAGCTTTAAATAATAAAGAAATAGAACTAATAAGAACAGATATAGGAGATAAGTATGTAAGCGCTAAATTAGTAGAGAAAAAGTTATTAATAGGTGGAGAGCAATCTGGTCATATATTTGTTAAAGATAAACTTCCTACTGGTGATGGCATACTCAATGCTTTACATGTAGCTAGTATATGTGCTAGAGATAATAAAAAATTATCTAGTTACTTTGATTTTGATTTATATAAGCAATGTAATATGAATGTTGTAGTAGATGATAAAATGAAAGTTATAAACAGTGATTTATTAGCTAGGGAGATAAACAAAGAAGAAAGAGAACTAGAAAATAAAGGAAGAATTATGATTAGATTATCAGGCACAGAACCTTGCGTTAGAGTAATGGTAGAAACAAAAGACTATAAACTAAGTGAAACAATAGCAACTAGATTATCTAATGTTATTAGAGATATAGATGAGGAGGATTATAAGTGTGTGGAATAGTTGGCTATGTTGGTAAAAAAAGAAAAATAGACTTTATTGTAAATACTTTAAAAAACCTAGAATATAGAGGTTATGATTCATCAGGTATTGCTATATTAGATAATAATCAATTTATATGTACTAAAGCAGTAGGTAATATAAGTGAATTAGAGAAAAAAGTTGATATTAATTTAGAAACTACATGTAGTATATCTCATACAAGATGGGCAACACATGGTAAGCCAAACACTATTAATGCTCATCCTCATATATCTAGAAATAAGACATGGGCAATAGTGCATAATGGTATTATAGAAAACTATTTGTCTTTAAAAGAAAAATTAAACTATCCACTTATAAGTGATACAGATACTTCAGTAGTTGTACAACTATTAGAAGAAAAAAATGTAAATGATATAAATAACTTTATAGATTGTATTAATGAATTAAAAGGAAGTTATGGAATAGTAGCAATGAGTAGTCAATTAAAAGATACGTTATTTGTTGCTAAAAAAAGAAGTCCTATATATGTATCTATTAATGAAAATGGAGATTCACTAATAGCTTCAGATCCAACATGTTTTTCTAACTTTAGTAAGGAATATTATTCTTTAAATGATAATGAATTTGCTTATATTAAAAAAGGAAAAACAGTTTTTTATAATAATGAGAAACAAATAATAAATAAGAAAGCTAGCATTTTAAACGAAGAAATAGAAAAAACTAGCAAAGATAAATATGAGCATTATATGTTAAAAGAAATAGAAGAACAACCTAAAGTTCTTAAAAGACTAGCTAATGTATATAAAGAAGAGTTGAATAAGTATTCTAAAGATTTTATAAATAAATTTACTAGCATAAAACTTATTGGATGTGGGACTGCTTATAATGCATGCTTAGTAGGAGCAAAGTACTTTGAAAGAATATTAAATATCCCATCTTATGCAGAAATAGCAAGTGAATTTATATATAATAAACCATTAATAAACAAAGAAACACTATACATATTTATTAGTCAAAGTGGTGAAACTGCAGACACGATTAAAGCTTTAGAATTAGTAAAAGAAAAAAATGCAAGAACTATAGCTTTAACTAATGTTACATACTCTTTACTAGCAAAAGAAGCTGATTATATATTACCAGTATGTGCAGGTAAAGAAATAGCGGTAGCATCCACTAAAGCTTATACTTGTCAATTAGCTGCTCTTTATTTGTTTGCTATGCATTTTGCTAATAGTAATAATAGCATTAATGAGGTAGAAGAACTATCTAATAATATTTTAAACATTGACTTTAATAAGATAGAAAAAATAGCAGATGAAATAAAAAATAAAAAAGATATTATATTTATAGGAAAAGATTTTGATAGTGTAACAGCAAGTGAAGGAGCATTAAAATTAAAAGAGATATCTTATATTAATGCATCTAATTATCCATCAGGAGAACTAAAACATGGATTCTTAGCTTTAGTAGAAGAAGGGACTCCTTTAATTAGTATTGCTACAAATAATAGTATAAAAGACAAAACTTTAAATGCTGCAAATGAAGCAGTTTCTAGAGGCGCTGAAGAATATATTGTTACTTGCGATAACACTAGTTCAAATAACACTATTAATGTAAAAGCTCCAAATGATTTGTTAATGCCAATTTCTTCTATAGTACCTTTACAACTTTTAGCATACATGGTCAGTTGTAAAAAAGGTATAAATCCAGATCAACCAAGAAATTTAGCAAAAAGTGTAACTGTAGAGTAAAAAAATCAATAATTTTGACTATATTCCCCCTATTAAATTATAAAGGGGGATTTTTTATGAATAAAGAATACATAAAAGAAACATATAAAAATGATGAAATGGAATTAGAAGTTAAAGTAGATTTAGATTATGAAAGTGTGTGGTTAAATCAAGATGATTTATCTAAATTATATAATTTAGATAGAAGTGTAATAGGAAAGTATATTAGAAATACAACTTACAAAAGCGATAGATGTTGGGCAAATTTTGCCCAACATCTCCCTGATGGAAGAGTTTTTCAAAAGAAACATTACTCGCTAGAAGTAATAGAAAAAATAGGTTATAAAATAAATGTAGATATAACAAAAGACTTTATAAACTTTAGTAATAACTTATTAAATGAATTAAGAAACAAAAATGAAGAAAAGTGGCTTCCTATCGAGGTTTTTAGTGATGGCGATGTTAGATTAGAAGTGCGAATTAGCCCAAGTGAAGATACTGCTTTATTAACAAGTAATCAGATATCAGTATTGTATGATACAGATAATAGTTCAATATCAAGACACATAAAAAGTATCTTTGAAGATGGAGAATTAGATAATTCAGTTCTTGCAAAAATTGCAACAACTGCCTCAGATGGTAAGATGTATTTAATGAACTATTATAATCTAGATATGATACTTGCGATAGGATATAGAGTAAGATCTAAAAAAGGTATAGCGTTTAGAAAATGGACAAGCAAAATAATCAAGCAATATCTAATGAAAGGCTTTGTAATAGATGAAAAAAGAGTAACTCAATATAATGATAATTATAAAGAGTTAATGACAAGTGTTATAAGCATAAATAATAGAATGGATATCTTTGATAAAAGACTAGAAAAAGTAGAAATAAAAAACAAAGATAATAAAGAATCAATTTTCTTTAATGGAGAGTTCTATGATGCACATAGTAAGATAATAGAAATAATAAAAAAAGCAAATAGTAAAATAGTTTTAATAGATAATTATATTGGAAAAGAAACATTAGATATTTTAAGTTATAAAAATAATAATGTAATTATAACTATAATAACTAATAAAGAATATATAGAATCAGTATTAAATTAAACAACAATAAATAAGTTTAATAAACAATATGGAAAAATAAATATTATTTATAATAGTTCATTTCATGATAGATTCTTAATAATAGATAACATAAAACTATATCATATAGGGGCATCCCTTAAAGATATAGGAAAGAAGTGTTTTGCTATTAGTGTATTAAATAGTGATATTTTAGAAATTCTTTCATTAAAAATAAGAAAAATTATGTATAAATAAGCATATTTCAAGAAAAATCTTGCAATTATGTGCTAATCAAGTTATTATTAAAAATGGAAAGGATGTGAGCAAAATGAAAATGTTAAATATAAATTTAAATAAAATAAGTGGAGAAAATAATTGTTTTGCTCACGTTATAAAACGTAAGTAGATATGTTTTTTGTCTCCACGGAAATTGAAAAAATCGGAATGGGGATGAAAAAGTGAAAAACAAAGCAATAATAAAAAATATAATAAAGCTAATGCCACTATATCTTGTTGCTATAGTGTCTATGTTTTTATGTAGTTATATAGATTCTTTATCAGGATTATTTGTAGGAGAAGTTTTAGGAGTTTTAAATGGTGATAGTGATATACTTCCAGGTGCATTAATAAAGTTTGTTGACAAAACAAGTGTGAAAAGTCAAATAACTAGTATTTCTATAATCTATATTGTAGTTATATCTATTAGAATACTATTTTTCTTTTTATCCAGATATACTAGACAACTTCATCAACAGTTATTAGGTAAAAATTTAAGTTTAGCATTTTACAAACATGTATTAGATTTACCAAAAAGTGAATATGTTAATAGATCTACAGGAGACATAATTCAAAGAAATATAGAAGATTGCCAAAGAGTAACTAAACTATTTAGAGATTCAATATATGAAGTATTTAAAATAGTATCAAAAGCAGTGACTGTACTTATACAATTTTATGTATTAAGTAAAGCAATATTTAGTTATAGTATAGTGATTTTAGTTATATGCTTAATATTCTCATGGTATTATGGTTACTTTAAAATAAAGAAAAGAGAAATTAATTCTTCAAAATACTATAGTGAACTAAACTCAACCTTACAACAAAGTATAACTAATTATAGTTTAGTAAAGAGTTTTGCTAATGAAGATTATGAATATAAAAAGTTTAAGGAAATAAATGATAAAAAAGAAAGTAATAACTATGATATAAATAACTTACATTGTAAATATTGGTTATTATCAGACTTAATAACATCAATATATTTAGTCGGATGTTTAATTATATTAGCAATTGTTTATTTCAACGGTAACATATCTTTAGCAGCAGTATCGGCGATTGTAATATTATCAACAAGTTTCTTAAATGAAGCAACACAATTAATAAACTACATAACTGGTCTTGTTAAAACATTTATCTCTATAAAAAGACTAAATGAATATTTTAATATAGAAACAGAGTATGTTAATGATGGAACTATAACTAGTGAAATTGAAGGAAATATAACATTTGAAAATGTAAGTATGAAATATGATAAAGATGATATCTTAAAAAATATTAGTTTTGAACTAAAAAAAGGAGAAACATTAGGCATTGTTGGTAAATCAGGAAGTGGCAAAACAAGTATTGTAAATTTACTAACAAGGTTAGATGATTATTCAAGTGGAAGTATCAAGATAGATGGTGTTGAACTAAAAGATTATAAGAAAAAATATATAAGAGAAAATATGGGGGTAGTATTACAAGATGCCTATATCTTCTCAAAAACAATAAAAGAAAACTTATTAGTATTAGTAGATAACGATCGTATAGATTTAGATATGTACTTGAAAAGAGTTGGACTAGATGAAGATATAAATAAATTTGAAAGTGGACTAGAAACAATAGTCGGTGAAAGAGGAGTAACTTTATCTGGAGGTCAAAGACAAAGAATATCCTTGTTAAGAACAATTATGAAAAATAAAAAAATTCTCATATTAGATGATACTCTAAGTGCAGTAGATAACATAGTAGCAAGAAAAATCAAAAACTCTATTGCTAAAGAAAAAGCTACCACCATTATAATTTCTCATAATTTATTAAATGTAAAAGATGCTGATAAAATTATTGTGCTTGATAAAGGAGAGATAGTAGATATCGGAACTCATGATGAACTAATACAAAAAGAAGGATTCTACTCTAACGTTTGGAATTTACAACAAATGATACAGGAGGTAGATGAATAATGAAAACAATTAAAAATATAATAAATGTTTTTAAAAGGATAATGCCTAAAAGTATAAATTTTAAAAAGATATATACTATGGCAATTATTTATGCTTTAAGTGAGATAGCAATAGTATTTATTTTCTCTTATTATGGAATAGATAGAGCATTTAAACAAAATAGTATACCTTTATTTATAGTAGTAATAAGTGTAATAACACTTGTTCAAATAACAAGTAATGTAACTTATGCAATAGCTTTTAAAAATGGTAATAAATTAACAAGAGAAGTTAACCTAGAAATAAGAGAAAAACTATTTAAAAAAGCAATGGAATTAGATAAAGAATATCATAACAATCACGCAACAGGTGCAACTATAAATACAATTGTCGGTGATGTAGAAATAGTAGGCGAAGGATTCTTTTGGCCTAGTATGTATATAATCGTTAATAGTATAAATGTATTAGTTAGCTATTTATTATGTGCAATTGTAAACTTCAAATTAAGTATTATTTTATTAATATGTACACCAATTATATTTATCTTATCTAATACATTATTTAAAAAATTAAATAAAATAGATGATAAAAGAAGAATAGCTAAAAAACTAAGATTAAGCCATATAAATGATGGAATTATGGGAATAAAGACAATAAAGACATTAAATATAGAAAAAGCAAATAATGAAGAATATGATAAACTATGCACAAATCAAATGAAATGGAATATGAAAAAACATTATGCATATCAATTAATGTGGAGATCATTAGAACTTATTAACGCTATAGCAATATGTATTTTATTCTATTTATCATATAAAGAATATACAAGTTTTAATATATCTTATGGTAGTCTATATTTATTCTTTACATTATTTAATAAATGCTTAGCTTCAATATTATTTATTGCAGATAACTATGATTCGTTTTCTGAAGTGTTAGTATCTGCTGAAAAAATAGATTATATGCTAAATTTAGAGCCACTTATTAAAGATAAAGAAAATATAAATATGAATCCAGATTCTTTAAAAGGAAAAATTGAATTTAAAAATTTAACATTTAAATATCCAAAAGGAGAACAAGTTTTAACTAACTTTAATTTATTAATAAAACCTAAGACTAAAGTTGCATTAGTAGGTCGTACTGGAAGTGGTAAATCAACAATTGCTAGTTTAATATATAGATTCTATGAACCAACAAAAGGACAAATATTATTTGATGATAAAGACTACTTGGATTTACCTCAATCATTTATAAGAAATAGTATTGGATTCATCCTACAAGATGCATTATTATTTGATGATACTATTTTAAACAATATTAAATATGGAAAACAGGATGCTTCTCTAGAAGAAGTAAAAGATGTATGTCAAAAAATAGGATTAGATGAATTTATAGAAAATATGAAAGATGGATATGATACTAGAGTTGGTGAAGGTGGATTATTACTTTCTAATGGTCAAAAGCAGTTATTAGCATTTGCAAGAGTACTATTAAAGAACCCAGATATAATAATACTAGATGAAGCAACAAGTAGTATAGACTCTAAAACTGAACAATTAATACAAAACTGTATAAACACTCAATTTAAAGATAAAACTTGTATTTTTATAGCGCATAGACTTTCTACTATTAAAGATGTAGATAACATAATATATTTAGATAAAGGATGCATATTAGAGCAAGGTAGTCATTACGATTTAATGAAGAAAAGAGGAAAATATTATAATTTATATACAAATCAATTCTATAACAAAATGTTAGATGCAGAACTTGGAACAAAAGAAATAGATAAGTAATAAAATAAAAATAAAACACATAATTTTAATTGGTGATACTTATGAAAAAAGTTATGTGTTTTTTTATTATGCTTACAAGTGTGTTAACTCCAACTAAAAGTGTTAATAATACTAAATATTATGCTAGAAGTTACATTGTAATGGATTTTAATAGTGGAAAAGTATTAGAAGGTAAAGATATTAATTTAGTTAGAAGTGTAGCAAGTATTTCTAAAATAATGACTGCAATAGTGGCTATAGAAAATAGTGAATTAGATGATTATGTGGAAGTTAATGAAGATATCTTAAAAGCATATGGAAGCAGTATATATTTAAAAATAGGAGAAGTAGTCAAAATGGAGGATTTACTTTATGGTCTTATGCTTAGAAGCGGAAATGATGCAGCAGTAACCATAGCAAGAGGAGTAAGTGAAAATGTAAGTAATTTCGTTACTTTAATGAATGAGAAAGCTAAAGAAATTGGAATGAATGATTCTACTTTTAATAATCCAAGTGGCTTGGATGTAGATGATGAAGGAAACTTATCGACTAGTTATGATATGGCCTTACTCATGAAATATGCACTAAACAATGAAATATTTAGAAAAATAACATCTACTAAAGAATATAAAAGTAACGCCCATGGAACATGGACTAATAAGAATAGATTATTAAGAGAATACACTAACACAAGCGGAGGAAAAACAGGATTTACTACTAAAGCTAGAAGAACTCTAGTAACTTCAGCTAAAAAAGAAGATACAGAACTTATTATAGTTACTTTAGATTGTGGAGGAGACTTTGCCCTTCATAAAGAATTGTATGAAAAATATTTTAATAAATATAAAACATTTAATTTACTCAATAAAGGGGTGAATCATATAAGTGAATATGAATTAACTTGTGATTCAAATGTAAGCGTTTTGTTAGAAAAAGATTTAATAAAAGATAGTGAAATATTATATGAAATAAGAAATGAAGAAACAGAAGTGCTACTAATAAATAATGGTGAAAGAAAAAGCATTGGAGTTTGTAAGTCTAGAAAGATAGAAAACTATAAAAAGAAGAAAAGTTGGTTTAAGAGAATATTTACTAAGAATAATTAATAAAATTATTTAAGGAGAATACTATGAATAAAATATGGTTATTTATTATTTGTTTTTCAATTGCTTATGGAATAACTACAGGTAGAGGAGCAGAATTATCTAATGTTATATTAAATGTGCCTAAAGAAGCATTTAACTTATTAATTACAATGATAACTGCAGCCTGTTTTTGGAGTGGTATGATGAAAATTATGGAAAGTGTAGGAATTGTTGAATTTATAGCCAAAAAAATAAGACCTATATTTAAACTAATCATGCCTAACTTAAAAGATGAGACAGCTTTAAATTATGTTTCAATGAACATTGCTGCGAATATATTTGGACTTGGGTATGCTGCTACTCCTAGTGGATTAAAAGCAGTAAAAAGAATGCAAGAATTAAATGATGGTGATAAGAGTGAGGCAACAGATGAAATGGTAACTTTCTTAGTTTTAAACACAGCGGGAGTTACTTTAATTCCAACTTCAGTAATGGCAATAAGAGCAGCGTTAGGAGCTAAGAATCCAGCTGATATGTTAGTCTTCCCAATAATAGCAACTTTAATGTCGTGTGTAGCAGGTTTAATTGCAGATGTAATATATAGGAGAAGATACTATGCTAAGCGAAGTTAGTTTTATAATAGTACCTATTTTGATTTTAATAACTATTATCTTAGCTATAAAGAAAAAGGTTAATGGGTATGATAAATTTTTGCTTGGAGTAAAAGAAGGGATGGGCTTATTTAAAGAAGTTTTTCCAACCTTAATAGCGATGGTTAGTGCAGTAGCTATTTTAAGGGGATGTGGATTTATTAGTGATGTTGGAGATATGCTTAAAGATTTATTTGATATTAATGGAGAAGTAGTAGAAATAGTACCTATGATTCTGTTTAGACCAATATCAGGAAGTGCTTCCATGACAGTTTTCAATTCAATATGTGTAAATAATGGAGCAGATTCTTTTCTTTGCAAAACAGGCGCTATAATACAAGGAAGTACAGATACTACCTTATATGTATTATCTTTGTATTTTTCTAGTATTGGTGTTACAAAATGGAAACATTCATTAAAAGCTGGGTTAATTGCAGATGTAGTAGGTATAAGTATTGGAGTATTACTATCTATAATATTTTTTGGGTTTTAGTATAAAAAAGAGTAGAATTTCTACTCTTTTTAAATATACAATTGTGTGAATATTATTTATCGTTAACTGTTTTTTCATATAAGTTTTTAGCAGATTTAACTAATTCACTTAATTTATTTTTATCTTCTATATCTTTTAACATAAAATCATTGTTTTTAGTTTGTACAAGCTCTGATGCTAATAATCTAAAATTTCCTTTATCATCTAGTAAATAATCAGTGTAAAGTAAATAAACTCTAGAATCTTTATCAGTAATCATTGAAACAACATCACAAGTAACCTCTATTCCCTTATCATTTACTATTGTAAAACTATATTCCTCACCCATTTAATAAATCCTCCTTTCTTTTACTATAATTTCCCAAGGCCTTTATAAGACACTTTAAATAATTCCGTTAAAAGAGCACCAAGTTTATCAGAAACAGCATCTATTACTTTATGATCATTAGGACCTTTTTCTTCTTTTATTTCAAATACAGTATGTAATGATGTCGTAAATAATGTAGACAATAATTTTGCTGGCAAAAAGACAATTTTAACAGCTAATGTTCCTACCTTTGAACCAACATTAGCAGCAACCATAAGAGGAGCTTTTGCGGTAGTGCCTAATAAACCAAGAGCAGCGCGGTTAAGGCTTTGTTGTGCATTTGTTTTTTCAGTATTATTTGAAGCAAAACTTACCTGAAAAGCTCGTGTAGATAACCTTTTAAGTTTTAAGCCTAATTCTGTAGATAATGTTTTATTTTCAACACTAGAATTAACTTTATTTTTTACTAACTCAGCATCTATAAAAGCACTATGATTATGAAGTGTGTTTCTTATTTCATCGATTAGATAAGTAGGAGCGTGAGAAGTAGAAACATTTTGAGGAACAATTCCTGTAGGATTTAATTTATAAGCTTGTCTAAGAGCGTACAAGTATTTCCCACGATAGTAAATTATTTTATTTGAATTGTTTATAGAAATTGCAGCATCTAGATACTTTCTTCTTTCTCTAGCAATATCCATCCAATCATTATATGTTCTAGCCATCGTAATCACCTCTATATTTTTAGTATAACTTTAAAAATTAACAAAGTAAAGTTAAAAAATAATTATTAACAATAGTACTATTTATTATTTAAAGAATTAAAATGAGTTATATAACTTGAATAATTGGCATTATTATTAAAATAATCATAATAAAATAAATGATTAGTATAATAAATTTTCTTTAAAAGATCTTTACATTTATTTTCTATGTCTGAGACATATTCATTAGTTACATTATTATCTTTATATAATAAATTATTAATATTAGAAAATAGCAGTTTATCAGTTATAAAAACATCAAATGCTTTTGTATATAAAACAGATTCATTGTCACTAAATATAGGATTTCCATAATAAAGATTAGTATAATAATTTATACCAAACAAATCTAATACAGTAGGCACAATATCATATGTAGTAGTGAATTTATTAATAACCTTATGTCCAATGTTAGAATCATAAATCATTAAAGGAACTCTATATAATTCTGTATAATTACTATGATTATAATTATTTATATCTTTTACATACTTAGCTAAATCACTCATATAAGTATTGTGATCTGCAAACATAACAATTGTAGTGTTATCAAGTAAGCCTTTATTTTCAAGATCGTCAAGCATTATACCAACTGCTTTATCAAAGTCCATTACACTGACCATATAATTCTTTAAATAATCATTTTCAATGTTAATATCTAAACTATTAATTAATTTATGATATTCTCCCATATTACTTCTATATGAATAATTGCCATGCATAGAAATGGTAGTAATATGAGTGTTAAATCTTTTATTAGAAGGAAACATATAATCTTTCATGTAAAAAAACATTTCACTATCTTTATTCATTAATGTTTCTTCTTTATTATTCATGTAATTAGTAACTCCATTTTCTTCCATTTTATCAATAAAATATAAATTTTCATACCCTAGTGAAGGAACAACGTTTTCTCTATTATAAAACTGTCCCTTATTATTATGAAAAAAGTTAGATGTAATATTTTCATCTGCAAGTTTTAAAGAGTTAGCAATAGATGTTGCAAACTTGTTATTAGAATATCCATAATTAATGTATTCATTACTAGGATATACTCCAAGTAAAGCTTCATCCTCGCTCATGTCTGTTTTATTTTCTGAATAATGATTATTCATAACAACACTCATATTATAAAATTTTCTAAGATTAGGATAAAGAGCATCCAATTTTTCATCATTTAAATTGGCTCCATTAGGATAAACATTGCTATCACTAATAAAACTAAACCATTCGAATGATTCTACTAAAATAGTAATTAAATTATTATCTTTAGAAACACCAAAATATTCAGTTTTTTCGTTTATATTTTCATATATATAGTTTTCTATTTCTTTATAAGATAATTCATTATATTTATTAAAAAATAACATTTTGCTCATTTCATTAATGAAGTTACTACTAGCGCCATAAAGTGCATATTTATCATTTGTATCAACATATAAATTATTAATAAAAGTCTTTTCACTAACTTTATTAGTATTAATTAAATAAGCTCCTTGTGAAGATATAACTATAACAACAAACATACCAGCAATAAGTTTATTCATAGAGTATATTTTATCAGCTTTTTTACTTAAGACATTAACACATAGTGAATAGACAATAGTTAATAAAATAATATAAACAATGTATAAATAGTTAACGCTAACAGTTCCTGCAAAATCCGCCGTTTCCTTAAGCAAACTAAGCATACTAAAATCAAAAACAGTTCCTGTATTTTCAAATAAAATTACACATCCTAAATTAGCTATACACTGTAAAATCAATAATACAAGTAAAAACCATCTTTTTATTGTAGTATGAGAAATAAAGTTATAAATAAAAAATGTTAATAATAATCCTAGTAAATAAAGCCAAGGTTTACTAATAAAGAAAGTGTTTGTTGTCATAGCAACTGTAGTTAATTCTAATAAAAAAGAAAAGAAACAATATATAAAAAATGTTATATTATTAATTAAAAATCTTTTAGTCATCATTAACACCATCCCTTAAACTAAACTTGCAACCGCAATAATTTTGACTATATATTTTATTATCTTTAATAATCTTTTGAGCTTTTTCTAATCCACCATCTTTTTTAAAATTAGAATGTAAGTATCTAATATTATTATATTTATTAGTGTATCCTTCAAGTATTTTATTTATCATCTCTTCATTCTTTTGACGAGATATAGTCATAACACTACATACATAATCATAATTATTATCACTAGCGTATTTAACTAATTCTTTATATCTAAGTGAATAACACATAAAGCAACGAATGCTACCTTCTTTATCATCTTTTCTTTTTTCAAGTATCTTATTAAATTTCTCATTTTCATAATTTCTTTTAATGATTTTAATATTAACATTATATTTACTATTTAATTTATTAACATAATTAACAAGAGTATTATATCTTAATTCAAATTCACTAAAAGGATAAATATTTGAGTTATTATAAAAAATTGTAATATCAAAATAATCCTTCAAAACTAATAAAGGATAACAAGCACATGGTGTACAGCATGCGTGTAATAAAAGAGAGGGCTTTTTGTTAAGTCCTTTTACTTCTTCAATTTCTTTTAAAAATTTTTGATAATTAGTAAATACTCTCATAACTACAACCCCTATTTAATAAACATTGCATCTCCAAAAGAAAAGAAACGATATTTTTCTTTAACTGCTTCGTTATATGCATTTAAAATAATTTCTTTACTAGCAAGTGCACTAACAAGCATTATTAAAGTAGATTTAGGTAAATGAAAGTTAGTAATTAAAGCATCAATTGCTTTAAATTCATATCCAGGATAAATAAAGATATCGCTTTCTTCATGACATTCCTTGAATTCACCATATTTGCTCATAACAGTTTCAAGTACTCTAGTAGAAGTAGTACCTACACTTATAATTCTTCTACCCTCTTTTTTTGCTTTATTAAGTTCAGCTGCTACTTCTTTACTCATAAAGTATTCTTCTTTATGCATTTTATGATTAGTAACATCATCAACTTTAACAGGCCTAAAAGTACCAAGTCCTACATGTAAAGTAACATCTAATACTTCTACACCTTTTTCTTTTAATTTTTTAAATATTTCATCAGTAAAATGTAATCCAGCAGTAGGAGCAGCAGCACTGCCATTATATTTTGCATACACTGTTTGGTATCTATCTTTATCTAATAAAGACTTTTTGATATAAGGAGGTAAAGGCATATTCCCAATTTCATTTAATATCTCTAAGAAAATTCCCTCACATTCAAATTTTAAAATTCTAATGCCTTCATCTTTAACTTCTAAACAAGTAGCTTTAAGCTTATCACTAAAATTAATAATAGTTCCTACTTTTACTACTTTTGCATTTCCAACTAAGCATTCATAAGTGTCTTCAATTTGTTTTAAAAGAAGCACTTCAACTTTTGCACCAGTTCCCTCTTTTACTCCAAATATTCTAGCAGGTATAACTTTAGTATTATTTCTAACTAAAATATCACCTTTATTTAAATAATCAACGATATCATAAAAATGTTTATGTTCTATTTTTCCTGTTTTTTTATCTAAAACCATAAGTCTAGAAGAACTTCTATCCTTTAAAGGAGTTTGCGCTATTAATTCTTCTGGTAAATAATAATCAAAATCACTAGTTTTCATATTAAAAACCTCTTGGATTAGTAGTATTTAATCCATATTTTTCAAAAAATTCATTTTTAAAATCGCCAAATCTATCTTGCTTAATTGCTTCTCTAGCATCTTCCATTAATTTAACTAAAAATCTCAAATTATGGATAGAAAGAAGTCTTTTTCCTAATCCTTCATCACATTTATAAAGATGTCTTAAATAACTTCTAGTATAATTCTTACAAGTATAGCAATCACATTTTTCATCTATTGGTCTTAAATCATATTCATTCTTTTTATCTCTAATATTAAGTCTGCCCTCACTAGTCATTAAAGCACCATGTCTAGCTATTCTAGTAGGTAATACGCAATCAAACATATCTATACCTCTCATTATACCTTCAAGTATAGCATCATAAGATCCTACTCCCATTAAATAACGAGGTTTGTCTTTAGGCAAATAAGGAACACTGTAATCTAACATTTTATAAAGAACTTCCTTAGTTTCACCTACACTAGTTCCCCCAATTGAATATCCAGGGAAATCCATTTCAGCAAGTTTAGTAGCGCTCATCTTCCTCAAATCTTCAAATTCTCCACCTTGAACAATACCAAATAAAGCTTGTTTTGGATTATTGTGCACTGCTTTACCTCTTGCAGCCCATCTAAGTGTTCTTTCAACACTATTTTTCATGTATTCATAATCACAAGGATAAGGAGGACATTCATCAAAACTCATAATAATATCTGCACCTAATTTATTTTGTATTTCAATAGATTTTTCAGGTGATAAAAATAGTTTAGATCCATCTAAATGAGACTTAAAAGTAACTCCTTCTTCAGTAATTTTGCGTGTTTTGCTTAAAGAAAAAACTTGAAACCCACCTGAATCAGTTAACATAGGCCCATCATAATGCATAAATTTTTGAAGTCCACCAGCATTAGCTACTACATCTTCACCAGGTCTTAACCAACAATGATATGTATTAGCAAGTATAACGCCTGCTCCTACTCCCTTTATTTCCTCAGGAGACAAGTATTTTACTGTAGCTAAAGTACCAACAGGCATAAACATAGGTACTTCTACATCGCCATGAGGAGTATGCAAAATACCGTATCTTGCTCCAGTTTGTTTACAAATATGTTTTATTTCTAAATAAAATTCTTTATTTTCCATCAAATCACTTCCTAGCCTTTATATCATACTCTAAATTGCTTAAAAGATAAAGATATAAAAATAAATTAACTAGAAATATAATTTATTATATAAATTAAAATATAGATATATCACTTTTTAAAAGTGTGAAACAAAATTACAAATTATTAATCAAAAAAGTTCACATTAGTAAATTTACAAAATATATTATTAATTTTTATAAGTATATACTTCGGCATTCTTTATATTAACGGGAGTAAAGTCCATATCTTCAGGTAAACCATTATAGTAATAGTAGGTAGCTCTTCCTACTCCACTATGAGCAACTACTAATACATCTTTACCTTTTTCTTTTGCTAAAATGTCATCATAAAATTCTTTTACTCTATTGTACAAATGCTCGATAGATTCCATTGATTCAGGAATATTAGCTTTTCCATCCCATCTAGCAAATGGTAAATCTTCTGCAGGTGTACCAGTAAGTTCTCCATAATACCTTTCTTTTAAACGTTCATCAAAAATAACTTTAAGATCTGGATGATATTTTTTTATCTCTTCCATAGTCATTTTAGCCCTACTTAAAGGTGAACAATAACAAATATCTATATGAGTGTCTTTAAGTTTTAAAGCAGCATTCTTTGCTTGTTTAATTCCTGTTTGATTTAGTGGAGTATCTACCCATCCAGTTAAAAGATTACCATTTTTATTGTCGTCAGTTTGACCATGCCTAACAAAATATAACATAATTATTCCTCCTCAAAACAATAATATTATAATAAATATTTGTTTTCTTTGTAAATTTATCGATAACTTAATTATTTCAAAACATCACATAGATCATTATCATATAAAACTTCTAATTCATGTAAGGCTCTCGTTAATGCTACATATAATAATTTCATATCTAATATATTATCTTTTGAATAATTTGAATTATTTACTTCACTAACAATAACTGCATCAAATTCTAATCCTTTAGCAAGTGCAATTGGCAAGACACAAATACCACCATCATATGATGTGCTATTTTCATCTAGTTTATTAATATTAATTTCATTTTTTAAATTATTATAATATTCATTAACTGTTTTTTCATCTTTACAGATAAGAGCAATGCTTTTATATCCCTTATCTTTAAATTCTTTTATTTTATCTTTTATGTATTCAATTTTATTGTTTGGTTTTATAGTAACTACTTCTTTTCCATGCCTAATAACAGGTTCTGCTAAAGAGACATTTAAGTGACTTAATATTTTGTTAGCGAAGTTCATTATTTCTATTGTAGTTCTGTAAGATTTAGCTAAGTATTTTATATCATTATTTCCTTCAACTAATTCTCTAACTTCATCCCAAGATTCAATTCCTCTATAAGCATATATTGATTGTGATAAATCTCCATAAATACTAAAATTAGTGTATTTAAATAGTTTCTTTAAAGAAGCATAATGCATATATCCTAAATCTTGAGCTTCATCTATACTAACAGAAATATATTTGTTATATTCTTTAGCACCTAATAAGTATTTATTTATGTATATTAACGATGCCAAATCATCAAAATCTACTTTTCGTTTATTTAAGTTATTTAGTGTAGAAGTTACTAGCTCTTCATGATCAATTGTTTTTATAAATTCTTTATATAATTCTAATGTGTTAAATTTAAAATCTTTAAAGTAATCTTTGATTATATTTTTGATATCTTTTACTAAAACATTTTTTGTTTCATGGCTTTTCTTTATTAACTGTTTTCTTTTATCTAAATCTTTTTCTACTTTAATTAAAGAGTCAAATTGTTTATTGATGTTTTTTATAATACTAAAGGCTTCATCTTGACTATATTTATAAATAGTATTATGCAATTTTTCTATTTTTATTTTTAATGGTTCTTTATCAAATTTATTGTATAATTCAAGAAGTTTTTCTTTTTCTATAATAACTATGTTATCTTTTTTTAAATCCTTACTAAAGATATTCATGGTTATATTAAATAAATATTTATCTAATAATTCTTTCATTGTTTTACTAGATTTGAAATGCGCTATTTCATCATATGTGCTTGTTTTACTTCTTGGTATTATTGTAAGCTTGCTCTTAAAGTTTAAGTATTCAATTGCTAAGTCTTCTAAAGTTATTTGCTTTACTTCTCCAACTTCTAGATCAGGAAGAATAGCACTCATATAATCACTAAACAAGTTATTAGGGCTTATTACCATGTATTGGTTAGTTTTATAGTTGTCCTTTTCATTATAAGCAAGGAAGGATATTCTGTGTAACATTACTGTTGTCTTACCACTACCTGCAACTCCTTGAACTATTAAGTTTTTGTTTAATGGGTCTCTTATAATGCTATTTTGTTCCTTTTGAATTGAAGTAACTATATTTTTTATTTTACTATCTGTATTTACTCCAAGATATGGTTTTAACAAATCATCATCGCTTGTATTATTAACATCCATATAGCTTTCAAGAGTAGCATCTTTTATGTTAAATACTCTTTTTAAACTTAAATTTCCTTCATATGTTTTACCATTTGAAGCATATTCTGTGTTGCCTAAGGCACTATCGTAATAAAGGTTTGCTATAGGTGATCTCCAATCTACTATATATTGGTTAGCGTCATTATCTATTAATCCAGTTTTTCCCAAATAATACTTCTTTTCTATATCATCATTTTCCTTAAAATCGATTCTAGCAAAGTAAGGACAATCCCTGTGCCTTTCTAATGAGGCATTTTCTCCTAAGTAGATTCCAATAAATGTTTCATTCATAGAAAATAAGTTATCTTCATCATCATCTCCACGCTTTAATTGTACTAGTAAATCGGAAATTCTTTTTTTGTTTTGCAACAAACGATCATCAATAATTTCTAGCACCTTTCCTAAATATTTCTTCTCTTCTAACATTAAAAAACCCCCTTTGAGACCTAGAATATCGTTAGGTCCCACCACCGGGGGTTATAAGTGTTATTTAAGATTGAACGTGCAATTATTGTATAATATATAAATATGCATGTCAATAAAAAATGTTGCTTTTAATTATTATTTGGCGTAGTAAGCAATAGAATCAAGATTTTTATTAAGATTTGCTGCTGCTGATAATCCATTTTCTATAGGAAGCAAAAGTTCACCATTATCAATTAAAAAATAGATGTAATTAGAAAGTCCTTCTTTAATAGCAAGAACATTCCCTGCTTTTATATATGTAGCTTTAACTTCGTCTATTTTGTCGTTATAAATAATAAGTGCATCACCATTTTCTCCTAGTAATATTGTCTTTATTGATAGGCTATTACAAGTTTCTTTTGCAATATCGTCAGAACATGATGTTTTGCTAATATTCTCTTCGCCATAACTAAGAGCTGATAAATTATAAACGCCTTCAATTTCATTTGATTTTGAATTATCTTTGCCACCAAAACTACAACCACTAACAGAAACTAATGAAGTTGCCATAGCCAATAAGCCTACTATATGTTTTATTCCTTTTTTCATAAATGCTACCTCCTCCTAAACAAAATATAACATATTAAATTTTTATTTACAAGATAATATATTGATTAACTTTTTGCGTAACAAAAAACGCCTAACAGTTATTGGCAAGGCGTTAATAATATTACGCTAATATATTAATAAATATAATTAGTTAGCACTAAATTCACTAAAATCAGGCATTTTTAATGCTTTATTAGAATAGTTAATTGTTAATTTATAATCTTTATCATTATCTTCAAAATCAGCTTCAACAACTCTTAAGTTACCTTTTAAATCATATTTATAAGTAAGTTTTCTATCAGTTGCTTTTGCACTATACTTAATTCCTAGTACATAGAATGGTTTAAATGAAAAATCAACTTTAGTTTTTTCCTTATTTTCATTGATTGAAGACTCTAACAAATTATAATTAGTTAATGAATAAACTTTAGAATAATAAGTGCCATACATAGTTAATACATCACAATCTTTAGAAGTTTTTGAATCACCATCTATAGTATATAATTTTTCATTTTGATAATATGTTGTTATTGTTTTATCATCTTTAGTAGAAACAGCTTCCATAAATATTTTTCCCTCATTATTAACATAAAAAGTATAATTTAAAGTTTCATTAGATAAAACAGCATTAAAAGAAATTGTCTTATTGCTTTTTCCGTCAAGAAACATTTTTAAAGTGTTGTCAGAATTTTCGGCCATTACATTTAATTTATCTTTATTATGCTTAAATACTAATGACCCATTTGAAGATCCAAATAATATAATGTTTAATACAATACTAAACACAAAAATAATTACAAATATAATTTTTAATATAAATTTAAATATTCTCATTGTTTATACCTCCTTAAGCCTCTACAAATGTGTTAAATGAAGGGTAATTAAATTTAGTAGTGTTGTACTTAATTTTAAGCTCACTGTTTCCACTCTTCATTGCTAATAACTTATCTTTGCTATCAAATGATAGTGTTGCTTTTGTGGTTTGATCTTCTGATGATTTAATGTCATAAGAAACATTTCTAGTCAATAAAAAATTGCTAAAGTTGAAATTAAGCTTTGTTTTAAAATTAGAAACATATTCTTGACTAGGTCTTTCTGTATCATAATACATATAATATAAGTAAACAATAGACCCCATATATAAACCAGAAACATATGTAGTAATAGCAGAATCATCTGCTGCAACTTTAGTTTTACTATCTCCATCAATTACATACTTATAACCATCCCCTGGAAAATATACTGTCTTAGTAACTTCGTTATTATCATCATAAACATAAGTTATTTGTTCGCAAGTTAGATTATCGGTAGTCTTTTCAGTATCGTTTACACAAGAAACAATTGCTTTAGTTTTATTGTCGCCATTATAATCTTCAAAAGTAACTTTTCCTGCATTATTTAGTTGAAGTACAGCCCTATTAGCTAATTGTCTTCTTTTAGTGCCATTATCTTTTAACACTAATGAGTAATCACTAGATAATCCTAAAATAACATTAAGACAAATACTAACTACAAAAACAACTACAAAAAATATTTTTAGTATTCTTCTAAAAATTCTCATAAAAATCGCTCCCTTTTATATAAAAAAGGTTATCACAAAACGCTATAAAAATAAATAGAAAAAATTATTTTTTATATACTTCAATTCTTTGAACTTTTTTAAATATTCCAGTATTTTTTCTAAAATTAAACTTAGTTTTTAATAAAAATGGTAAATCATTAATTTTATCACTATCATAATAATACATTGTTTTAACATGCTTTAAAGGCGTTATTTCCTCAATCTTTTTGTAGTTATCAAAGCCAAACTTCATATTTGCATTAACTCTTCTAAGAGATGGTGCAAATCTAGAAACTTTAACAGATATTTTATTAAATACATCCATTATTACTTCTAAAGTTTTAAAATGAGAACATAATTCATTTAAAACTAATTTATTATCACTTTCATCTAAATACATAAATAAGCCTTCTGCTATTACAAGAGTAGGTTTATTTTTATTATCTATTTCATTAAGCCAAGATAAATTGCAAACATTAGAAGTAATCATTTTATAATTAGATGAATTTTTATAATATTTCTTTCTCATTTCCATTGTTCCATACAAATCTAAATCATACCAAGTAATTCTATTATCGTTAATTCTTATATATCTAGAATCAAGTCCACACCCAACTTGAATAACATTGCAATTGCCATTATATTTATTTATAAATTCTTTAGTATATTCATCTATTAAATAAGCTCTTAATGTTAAAAGTGCTTGTAATTTCATGCAAACTTTTAATTTTCTTTCATCATATCCTGCAAGAGAAATTATTTCTTCGGCTTTTTTGTCTTCTAAAATCATATTTTTTTTTGACATTGCTGCTCTTGAATATAAGGTAATTAATAATGTAGAAGCAGTAGAAGATAAGTTTATAAATTCCATAACGACACCTCTTTACATCTTAAATATAGCAAAAATAAGTAAAAAAAGCCTTAAAATAAGGGGCTTTTTTCTAAAAAAAGCGAAAAAAAGGATGAAACATTGTTTTTTAATTCCTTAAATGTTAAAATTCAATTATCAAATAGGAGGTAAAAAGTCATGAATAAGACACAATTAGTTGAATGCGTTGCATTAGAGGCAAACTTAACAAAGAAAGTTGCAGCTGAAGCTGTTGATGCAGTATTTGCAGTAATGGGTAAAGCTTTAAAAGAAGGCGCTGGAGTAAAAGTTGCTGGATTTGGAAACTTCGTTGTTAAAGAAAGAGCAGAAAGAAAAGGAAGAAATCCTTTAACTAAAGAAGAAATCACTATTCCTGCTACAACTGTTATTTCTTTCAAAGCAAGCAAATCTTTAAAAGAAGCTGCTTAATTATTGATTTTTTATTAAAAGAAAGCAGACTTTTGTCTGCTTTTTTAATTTATAAAGGAGAAAAAATATGACTACAAAAGAAATAATAGAATTATGCTTGTTAATAGGAATTATTTTGTTATTAGTGGTATCGCAACTATTAATAACAGCAACATACAACAAGTATTCACAAAAAGAAGCTAGTTTACCTACAACAGGAAAAGAAGTAGTGGAAAATATGCTTAATGCAAATGCTATTACTGATGTAGAACTAGGTTATACAAATGGAACATTAGATGATCACTATAATCATAAATATAAAACAATTAACTTATCAAAAAATAGTTATAAAACAAATTCAGTAGCAGCGATAGCAGTAGCAGCACATGAAACTGGCCATGCAGTGCAAGATCATACTGATTATTTCATGCTTAAATTAAGAAAATTTTTAGGACCAATTTGCGTTGTTGCATCAAAGTTTGTTTGGGTTGTTATATTTATTGGCTTGATATTAGGCTACTTTGATTTAATTATAATTGGCTTAGTATTAATGGGAGTTACTATTTTGTTCCAATTAATTACTTTACCAGTTGAATTTGATGCATCTAGAAGAGCTGTGCAATATTTAGAAACAGTTGGATATGATGAAGAAACTATGACTGGAATAAGAAAAATGCTAAGAGCTGCAGCATTTACATATGTAGCAAGTGCATTAGCATCTTTAATGCAAATGATAAGATTTTTGTTAAATATAAAAAAGAGAGATTAAAAAGAAAACATATTTGAATATTCACTTTCAAAAATATTTGATTTTAAATCTAAAACTTTAGCATACCTAGTGTATGCTTTTATTTTAAGTTTTCCACCATTTAATAAAGTAAAAGTAAAACTTGGATTAGTGGATGAAAATTCATTGTGATTACCACTTGAATCTTCAATTTCAATTACATATTCTATATCTCCATATATCTTACTATAATCAAATGAAGTTTCTTTTTTCTCTATTCCTATAAGATCAAATTTATCATCTTTAAAATTAACATACATAGTAGAACCAACAAGCAATAAATCAACATCACTAATTTCATCTAAAGAAGGAGGACTTATAGCTTCTGTAGGTTCTTCTCCTTTTTTATAATAAACAGTATTAACCATATTAATAGGAGTATAAAAATCAGGTAAATAATTGGTGCCTTTTACAACATTAACTCCTATTAAAGTATCAGGCTGCTCAATTGTTTCTCCTTTTTTAACCTCATAATTCATTATTTTAGTAAAAACTTTTCTAGGGATATATTTTCTAGAATCACTACTTGCTTTAAAATAGTTCATTTCACCCTTTTTAGGATAGTCAAAGCCGCTCCATACTACTGAAGTGTAATCAGCGCTATAACCAGCAAACCAAATATCTTTACTAGCATTGCTTGGATAACTCAATTCTTTTAAAAGATTATTGTCAAAACTAGAAGTTCCGGTCTTAGCGTGCATTTCTACATTATTAATCTTTACACTTCCCATATTATAGTAGTTATTATCCACAACACTTTTTAAAATATCACTCATAATATAGGCTGTTTCTTCACTTAATACTTTCTTTTCTTCATTAACATGTGAATAAATGACTTTACCAGACTCTAAACTCACCCTTTTTACTGTGTAAGGAGCAATATATATGCCTTTTCTGGCTAGCATTGAATAAGCACTTGCCATTTGAACTGGAGAAACACCATGATACATAGCTCCAAGTGCATAACTCATATTAAAATTAGAAGAATCTACATCTAATAAGTTAATATTTTTTAAATAGTTTATTACTGTATTAATGCCTACTTTATTTATAACTTCTTCAAGAGTTTTTAAAGCAGTTGTATTTCTAGAGTATCCTATTGCTTCTTCCACTAAAATATCACCCATATATTCAAAATCTATATTATTAACATTAGTGTCAGTTCCAGGATAAGTGTATGGTGCATCTTTAACCATTTGCTTATTATTCCATCCTAAATATTCAACTGCTAAAGCATAAGAAAGTATGGGTTTCATAGTAGAAGCAGGTTGATTTTTCATATCAATAGCTCTATTAAATAAGAATTGACCATTATAGTTTCTTCCCCCTCCTGCTGCAATCAAAGCACCTGTTTTGTTGTCAATAACTGCTAAAGCCATTTGCTGGTTATCATCTGTAAATTTAATGGTAGTATCCTTATTGTTTTGTATAGTGTCAACTAGCACTTGCAAATCAGTATCTAAGTAAGTTTCTATTATTAAAGGAGTGGTTAATGGATTATATCCAGTTTTTTCTTTTACTTCATTATAAACAATATCTAAATAAGATTGGTATGGAAATGTACTTTCTTCAAAAGAACTTAAATTAATTAAATCACTTATTTGAACTAGCTTTGTGTTATTTAATGTTGCTTCGTTAATATAACCATGCCTGTACATTAAATTTAAAACAGTATCCATTCTTTTTTTTGCATTAGTAGAATTTTTAACTGGATTATAGTAACTAGGAGCGTTTACTAACCCAGCAAGTAAAGCTGCTTCTGCTAGATTAACGTCGTTTATTGGTTTAGAAAAGAACTTTAAAGAAGCGCTATTAACCCCTAAAGTCACTCCATCAAACATAATATTGTTAGCGTATGCTAAAAATATATCTTCTTTACTCATCTTTTGCTCTAAATTTAAAGCCATTGCTATTTCAGTAATTTTTCTATCTAAAGTTTTAGAAGAATTTAAATAAATGTTTTTAATTAATTGTTGAGTTAAAGTAGAGGCTCCTTCGACTGATCCTTTCGTAAGATTACTTACAAGAGCTGCTACAATTCTTTGAAAATCAACTCCAGAATGTTCAAAAAATCTAGCATCCTCTGCACTAACTAAAGCATTAATAAATACGTCGGGTAAATCTTCAAAAGTAACACTATTGCTATTAACTAAATTAATAGTGGTTACATCATTGCCATCAATATCTAAAATAACACTTGAAGAGTTGTTTATTATTGTGTTAACTTTAGGAACTTCGCTTTTAACAAATAATTTTGCAATATAAATAAAACCTATCATAGATATAACTAGATAGGCAATACATGAAAACTCTAATATATGTTTAAAAATCTTTTTTGCTTTCAAAGTAATCACCAAGATTATTTTTAGCAAAATAATGTAAATTATGATAAATAATATTTATCAATTATCTCTAGATAGTCTACTCTAGTGAAATAACTTTGCTTGATTAAATGTCCTTTTTCTTTAATATAATCATAAGGAATAGACTTTCTGCCTTCATTTTTATAAAAGCCTAAAACTATATTTGCATCTAAAAAATAAATTTCATTTAATTTAGTAAAACTAATTATTAAAAAGGCTATTGCTCCCTGCTTTAATACTGCTTCTAAGTGCTTTAATTGATGCTCTCCAATATTATGAAAAGGAAAGGAAGTCTTATTTTGCGTTTCTTTAGCTTCAAAATCAATATATTTTCCTTTATATATACCATTATAATCAGTGGTCGAAGGACACTTAAAATATGCATCACAAATACGTGCTCCATTTGTATAGTCTATTTTAACTATTTGTATAGGAGTTGGCTTTTTGTGAATTACAGCTATTTCTTTTTCTAAGTAATATTCATTAGTAATATTTATGGATTCTTCTAAACCCATACCTCTATTACCATAAACTTTTAAAGTTTCATTAAAAGTATTTTTTTTATTTGGATAATTAATCATTTTTCTTTTCTAAAAGAATTTTTTCTAATTGTTCTTTTTTGGCTAATAAGTCTTCGTATTCTTCTTTAGTAATCTTTACATAGTTAACTTCAACCGGAATGGTATCTCCTTGTTTCTTAGCAACAACAAGTTGAACACAGAAGAATAATAAAGATAAAATAATTAGCACAGCCATTAGTTTGAAATTAATCTCGGCAGAACTCCAAAATATAATTATTAAATATAAAGATAAAACAGCATAACATGCATAACTAACTACTTGTAAAGGTAAATATCTTTTGCCAAGTTTTAAAACACCTGATGAAATAAGGTTAAAACAAACAGATAAGGCACTTATTGTTAAAGTTGTGTTCAAATATGCTTTGCTATTATCATCTAATTTAGTCCAAAAGCATAAAATTACAAGTAAAGATGATAAAGCGATTATTGATAAACTAGCAATAGCAAGCTTATTCTTTCTTTCAAGCATATTACATGAGTTAAGAGTAAGCAAACCTGCAACAGTAAGAGTTAATCCTGTAAAAACAACATCTGCGACTGCGCCTTCTAACTTGACAACGCTAAATAATGCACCTATTAAAAGTAATGCTACCAAACCTACAGATCCAATAGTGATCCATGAAACAATCTTCTTCATAATATCCCTCCTAAAATTATTATAACCTAAAAAATTATAAAATGTATATAAATGGGCCTAAAAATAGCATACAACCTAGCTTTTGAATAAAAAGTAAACAAGAAAAAGATATTTTTTGCTTTGATTTTTTTAGTAATATAATTACTAAAAATATTATTAATCATTATAGTAAATATATAAATAAAATGATATAATAATAAAGGTAGTAAAAGGAGAATATTATGGGACTTTTGGATGGGCTAAATGAGAGACAATTAGAGGCAGTAACTTGCAAAGATAAATATATAAGAGTAGTAGCTGGTGCAGGAAGTGGTAAAACTAAAGTGTTAACTTCTAGAATAAGTTATCTTATAAATGAAGGCATTATGCCAAATAAAATATTAGCTATCACATTTACTAATAAAGCTAGTAAAGAAATGAGAGAAAGAGTATTAAAAAATATAGATGCAACATGGGGAACTCCTTTAATTTCTACATTTCACTCTTTTTGTGTGCGTTTTTTAAGAGAAGAAATACATCATATAGGATATCCTAGAGATTTTAATATTATAGATGAAGATGATAAAACTAAACTTGTTAAAGAAATTTTAAAAGATAAAAACATAGATAAAAATTATTTGAATCATAAGACAATAATTAATTATATTTCTTATAATAAAACTTTTTACTATAAAGGCAATTATGTGAAAAGCATTTTTAATGAGGAAAAAGAAAAAGATAAAAAAAGTATTTATGAAGAATATAATAAAAGACTAGAAAAAATGCAATGTTTAGATTTTGATGATTTATTATTGAAAACTTATCAAATACTAGTAAGCGAAGAAAAAGTGAAAGAAAAATGGCAAAATAAATATTCTCATATCTTAGTAGATGAATTTCAAGATACAAATGATATTCAATTTGATTTGGTTAGACTACTAGTTGGAAAAGAAAACAATTTGTTTGTAGTTGGAGATCCTGACCAAACTATATATACATGGAGAGGCGCTAACTTAAATATAATAATGGAATTTAATGAAATGTTTCCTTCTGCTAAAACAATAATCCTAGATACTAACTATAGATCAAGTAAAAAAATACTTGAATGTGCTAATAAACTTATAAAAAATAATAAATATCGTTTAAGTAAAGATTTAATTGCTTTTCATGGTGAGGGAGAAAAAGTGCAATATAACAATAGTAGCGACTCCTTTAGTGAAGCAGAACTTGTTGCTAAAACTATAACTGAAGAAAAGCAAAAATATAATTATGCATATAGTGATTTTGCCATTTTATATAGAGCAAACTATTTATCTAGAGATATAGAGAGTGCTTTAACTAGAAATGGTATTCCTTATAAAATTTATGGTGGTGTAAAATTCTATGAAAGAAAAGAAATAAAAGACTCACTTGCATATTTAAGATTATTGGTTAATAAACAAGATGATTTATCTCTTACAAGAATTATAAATGAACCTAAAAGAGGTGTTGGAGAAACTCTTCTTGAAAAGTATAAAGCAATAGCGGATTTTAATGATGAATCTTTATATGAAACTATAAAGAATAATTTAGAAGAATGCAAAAGAGCGGAATCTAGAAATAATCTTGTAAGTTTCTTTGAAACAATTGAAAAATATAGTGAGCAAATAAATGCTGGTGTAGAAATAGAAAATGTATTAGACAGTCTTTTAAAAGAAGTTGGTTATTATGAAATGATTGAAGAAGATGATGAAGAACAAAGAAAAGAAAATATTAAAGAATTAATGAACAACATTACTTATTATGAATTAAATAGTGATGATCCTTCACTTTCTTCTTTCTTGCAAGAAATAACTTTATTTACTTCTCAAGATGAAATTGAAACTGGTGATTATGTTAGTCTTATGACAATACATACTGCTAAAGGATTAGAGTTTAAAAGTGTGTTTATAGTTGGTTTGTGTGAGGGCGTATTTCCTAGTATAAAAAGTTTAGAAGAAAACGATGAAAATCTTGAAGAAGAAAGAAGACTTGCTTATGTGGCGTTTACTAGAGCGATGGAATATTTACATTTAAGTTCAAATTATGGAATTAACTATGTAGTTCATTCAAATAATACACCATCAAGATTTATTAGAGAAATAAAAGAATGTTTGGATGTTAATCCTGCAACTAGATATAAAGAGATTAAAAATACTTATTTAAATAGACAACAGACAATGTCAACAACACCTAAAAAAGAAATAAAACCAATGAATAATATAGAATGGAAAACAGGAGATAAATTAACTCACACTGTATATGGACAAGGCATTATTTTAAAGGTTGATGGCGATTTGGTACAAATAGCGTTTAAAGATCCTGCATATGGAATAAAAACATTATTAGGGAAACATGGCAGTTTGTCTAAAATAAATTAGGAGGCAAATGTATGAAAGAGAGAATATTAGAATTAAGAAAAATTTTAAATCAAGCCAATTATGATTATTATGTTTTGGAAAATCCAACACTTAGTGATTACGAGTTTGATGCTTTGATGAGAGAACTTATTGAACTAGAAGCAAAATATCCTGAATATTATGATCCTAATTCTCCTTCTTTGCGTGTTGGAGGAGAAGTTGTTAGTGAATTTAATACTATAGTTCATAAAAGAAAAATGCTTTCTTTGGGAAATGTATTTAACGCAGATGAGTTAGAAGAATTTGATGCTAGAATAAAAGAAATCTTGCAAACTAATGAAGATATAGAATATATGTGTGAGCTTAAAATAGATGGTTTAGCAATGTCTATCGAGTATGTTGATGGCGCAATGAATTATGCTGCGACTAGAGGTAATGGAGTTGAAGGAGAAGAAGTAACTCACAACATAAAAACTATAAAAAGTATACCTCTTAACATAGAAGAAAAAAGAACTATGGAAGTAAGAGGAGAAGTTTATATGCCTAAAAAGAGCTTTCATAAATTAAACGATGAAAGAATGCTTAAGGGAGAAAGTTTATTTGCTAATCCTAGGAATGCTGCTAGTGGATCAGTTAGACAATTAGATTCAAAAATAGCAGCATCAAGAGGCCTTGATATGTTTATGTATACATATGTTGATTGCGAACAATTTGGAATATATAAGCAAAGTGATGCTTTGAACGCTTTAGAAAAATTAGGCTTCAAAACTAATCCTGAAAGAAAGATATGCAAAGGAATAAAAGAGGTTATAAAGTATATTGAAAAATATACTGAAAAAAGAGATTCATTAGCATATGAAATAGATGGAATTGTAATAAAGGTTAATAATATAAGATTGCACGAATTAATAGGTTATACAATGAAAGTTCCTAAATGGGCTATAGCATATAAGTTCCCTGCAAAGGAAGTTAAAACTAGACTTAAAGATATAATATTTACAGTAGGAAGAACAGGTAAAATTACACCTAATGCAGTACTTGAACCGGTATTTGTTGCTGGGTCTACTGTTTCACGTGCAACACTTCATAATGAAGACTTTGTACTAAGTAAAGACATTAGAATAGGTGATAATGTGATGATAAGAAAAGCTGGCGATGTAATACCTGAAGTTGTAAGACCGGTTGTAGAAGATAGAACAGGCGAAGAAAAGAGATTCTATATGACAGATGTGTGTCCAATATGTGGTAGTAAAGTAGAAAGGAAAAATGATGAAGCTGCACATTATTGTACAAATGAACACTGCCCTGCTAAAAAAATAGAAAGTATAATTCATTTTGCAAGCAAAGAAGCAATGAATATTGAAGGCCTTGGAGATAAAGTGATTGAAGATTTATACAATTTGAAGTTTATAAAAGATGTGACAGATATTTACTATCTTGATAGCCATACACATGAACTTATAGAAATAGATGGATATGGTAAAAAGTCTATTGAAAACATGATGAACGCTATTGAAAAAAGCAAAGGCAATTCACTTGAAAAACTATTGTTTGCTTTGGGTATAGATGAAGTTGGTGCAAAAACTTCTAGAATATTAGCTAAAAGATATAATGATATAGATTTACTTATGAATGCTAGCAAAGAAGACCTTCTTAACATCAAAGATATTGGTGAGATTATGGCAGATAGTATTTACAATTATTTTCATAATGAAAAAAACATAAAATTAATAAATGATTTAAAAAGCATAGGTATAAATACTAAGTATTTAAATAATAATGAAAACTACAAAGAAACGGCATTTAAAAACAAAAATGTTTTAGTTACAGGAACTCTTGCTAGTTATAAAAGAGATGAGGTAAAAGAATTACTAGATAATTTAGGTGCTAATGTTGTCTCTAGCGTTTCTAAAAACTTGGATTATTTGATTGTAGGAACAGACCCTGGAAGCAAATTAGAAAAAGCACAAAAATTAGGAATAACAATTTTAGATGAAAATGAATTCTTGGATTTATTAAAATAAATTATTGCATATCATAGTTTAAAAGAGTAATATTTAAAAGTAAAAAAAGGAGAGAGAATATGGGAAGAGCACATGAAGTAAGAGCGAAAGCTATGGCTGCTACCGCAGCACAAAAATCTAAGTTATACGCAAAATACGCTAAAGAAGTATATATTGCAGCAAAGCAGGGTGTTCCAGATCCTAACTCTAACTTATCTTTAAGAAAGGCAATTGAAAAAGCTAAAATGAATCAAGTGCCTGCTGATGTTATAAAAAGAGCTATTGATAAAGTTTCTAGTAATGATAACACTAGTTATAGTGAAAGTTTTTATGAGGGATTTGGACCAGGAGCATCTACTGTAATAGTAGAATGTTTAACTGATAATCCTAATAGAACAATAGCAAATGTAAGAACATGTTTTAATAAAAGCAAATCAAAAATAGGATCAAGCGGATCTGTATCTTTTGATTACAAAAGATTATCTATAGTTTCATTAACTGGCGCAAGCGAAGAAGAGGTTTTGGAAGCTTTAATAGAAAAAGATGTTTCTTTTAATGACATTGAAACAGATGATGATTTAGTAACTATTTATGGCGAATTTGAAGATTTATATGATATTAAAACAGCTTTAGAAGAAACTTTTAAAGATAAGATTAGTATAGTTAGATATGAAACTGCTTGGGTAAGTAATAGCCAAGTTACTCTAGATGGTGAAGATAAAGTGCTATTTGAACGTTTAATTACACTTCTTGAAGATGATGATGACGTTCAAAATGTATATCATAATGTTAATTTAGACTAAATCGATTTTACTTATTATTATAAATAATAATAATTTTAGACAATTTTCGCTAAAATTATCTCACATTTATTGGAAATAAAAACCGTATGATATAAAATATAGGTGTCTCGTGGGGAGATACCTTTTTTATTATATAAAAAACAAGCAGGGGGAATATTATATGAATAAGAAACGATTTATAAAAATATTTAGTTTTATATTAGGAATGATGATGCTTTTATTTGCACAAAAAGTTAGTGCAGCAGAGGCTAGTGCTAGTATAAAAAATGAGGAAATTGTTTGGGTGCAATTAGGTAATGAAAATTATTCAAAACCAAATGAAGAAGAAATTGATTTGACTAATTGTAGTAATTGCACAGTTGAAATAAATCATAACATAGATATTAATGAATTAGGTACCTATGATGTTTCTTATACAATAAAACAAGATGATACTATAATACAAACCCTAAATAAACATTATGTTGTTATAAATACAAACCCTGCTCAATATGGAAAAGATACAACCCCTGTAATTCCTGTAGGATCTGGAAATACAGATTTTAACTTTACTATTAATGGATATGGATATGATTCTAGTAGTGCATCAAATAATGGCAAAGCTGGAATTGAAATGTTTATTGGAAATACTACCAAGGAAAATGGGAAACCAAGAGTTTCAATTGCATTACGTGGACTATGTAGTACAGATTGGAATGCTGCTGCTCCATTTGAATGTAATAGTAAAAAATTTAACAAAATAATAATTACTGAAGTGAAATTAAATGTGTTAGCAAGCAGTAATACAAATACTGTTTATACTAATGGGTATACAGAAATACAAACAATTATTATGAATATTACAGGAACAACATTTGATTATGTGAGCACTGATGAAAGCTATAGTGCTAGACAAATAATAATAACTGTTCTTAATAGTGATTTAGAAAATTGCGGAAGTTACTTCTTATCCTATTACCATGTAGAAGGAGAAATAACAGCGAATAACATTGATACATTAGTGCCAAAAGTAAAACTAGAAATAAATTATGAAAATAACAATGCTACTTATACAGTTGAATTTACATCTACAAATTATGTAATTAAAGGATTCACATATAAAGACAATGTTATGAATAGTACTGCTTCAACTGTATTGCCTAGTTATGTTTTGTACAATGTTCCAACAAACTATTCATTTACTAAAATTTTAAATGGTACAGAAACATCTGCAACATTATGCTTTTATAATTATTTAGGTGCAAGTGCAGAGAGCGTTTGTAAAACACTAGAATCACCTAATTATTTATTCTTTGCTAAAGGAAAGTTAACAATAGACAATGATTCTGGATGGTATACTCAAGGAGATAAAATAAGTTTAACATTAAATTTTTCAAATTTAGGAAGTTCTTTCAAAATTGACGGAGAAAACAACGCTTATATATTAATGCAATTTAAAGATGATACAAGAAAGTTTATGTGTACTAATTGTGATACATCTGCTAGTTCATTTACATTTGAATACACTATACAAGAATCAGATAAAAACAATGGACTTACAACAATAGGGTTATCAAACAACCAACTAACAATAGCTTCTAATAAGGTTCTAGGAATAAATTACATTTATAATCAATATATGGAACCTAAGTATAACAGTGTAAACCCATATTTTGAGTTTGTGTCAAAAGATGCAAAAGTAGATACAGCTGATCCAAATGTTATTACTCCTGATGATAAAATAACAAAAGATAATAGCACTAGTATTGATTTTTCTTGTAGTGATGATAGTGGCATATGCAATATTGATTTAAGTAAAGTTACAGCAACTGCTTGGTATGGCACTTCACATAGTATAGCTAGTGATACCAAAACAAATTCTTCAAATTTCACTTTATCTCGTAATGGGAATAAATTAACAATAACTAAAAATAGTGCAGACAAATATATGAGAATAAGAATAGATGTAGGTGAAGGAACGGTTACTGATGGAACATATACTGGAAGTGTAGATACAAATTATAATAAATCAGCTGCGACTACTATGTGGATTGTCTTTGATCAATACACGATAGAATATGTATCTCACGAAACTATTTATGATGCAACTACACATAACCCACAAATAAAAGTAACTTTAAAAGATGAAGGTTTAATTGCAAGAGCATATTCTTTAAAAGATAGATATTTGAATAGTTTTTCATATGGATATGATAGTGCTTCATATGTTACACATTCTTATGAAAATGAATTGTATAAATATTACATAATAGCATCTAGTGCTTCTAATCAAACATATAATTTTAAAGCAACAACAGGTGAATCAATAGAAATTGGTGAAGATGGCACAATTATTGTTACTAGTAAAGTTATGAATTTAACATCAAACACTAAATGTAACACAACAAAAATACTATTTAAATTTAAAATTTTAAAAACTAGTAATATATTCTATGAAAATGCTAAAGATTTAGGAGTAGTATGTCAAAGTGAAGATGATATTGAAATAGATGCAGTGCAAATAGAAAGAACATTTTTAGTTAATGGTAATAATACTTATTTTGGAAAAATAGGCGTTTCTAATAATGGTACAATTATCGAAGTTAGAGTAAGCAATACCAATCAAGATGCAATAGATGCCAATCAAGTATATATTACTAATATTCAAATATGTACTGAAAATTGGAAAACATGTACAGATAATATAAACTTTTTTAATAACTCAACAAGAGTAGTATCTGCAAGTCCTCAAATAGAAGAAACAACAAATGGTAAATACTATTTTAGAGCAATATATAACTCTGGTTATCATAAAGATGAATCTATAACAATAGATAACTTAGATGGAACTGTTCCAACAGCAAGCATATCAGGCCCAATTATAAAAGAAATAGCAGGAACAGGACACTTTAATAATACACATGCTAATGCAAATCATACTATTGAATATACTATCTCTTATAACGACTGGATATATAAAAGTTATTCAATGGATGATATAACAATTAATTACTCTGGCACTTCATTAAAATCTAGTCTTATAACAACTATAGTTTCTTATATAAAAGTAAATGGAACTGAATATGTGCTAGATGTTGTAAATCAAAAAGTTGGGGATTATCCTATTAAACTTGATATAGGAGAAGGATATAATAATTCAGCTTATTTCTATGTTGAAATAAATGGCGTTAAATATAATATTGACACTTGTCAAATGAGAAGCGTACAAACAATAGTTTTAACAGAGCCAAGCGGAGATGGAAGTATATCTGTTACCTTACATGGTGGAATTATTCTAGATAAAGCTGGTAATACTAATGAAAGCATTGTTAACTCAAACTCATTTGTTGTTGATAATACTAAGCCAACAATAAGTAACATATCTAATCCTACAACATCTAATAATTTAAATAACACTAATGTTAACAAAACTCACACAATTTCGTATGTGATTTCAATAACTGAAGCTAATTTAAATTATAGCTTAACGGCAGATACATATACAGGAACTTATTCAAATGGAATGGGAGCAGGAGGAGTACTACTTGTAACAACTGGTGGCGTATCATGTACAACAATAATAATTTCAGGAACAGGATTAACCCAAACAATAACAATTAGTGGATGTGCAGGCGATAGTGTAGGAACAGTTGCTATAAAAATAGCGGCAGGATCAATAATGGATTTAGGACATAACACTAATAATGAATCTTCAATTTCAAAAGAAATCATAGTAGATAACACTAAACCTACAATTTCATTCTCTAATCCTAAAGTGATAGAAAATGATAACACAAATCACTTTAATAATACACATTCAAACATAAATCATAAAACTCAATATACAATGACTATAACAGAGGCTCACTTTGAACATAGTTTAACATCAGATACATATACAGGAACTTATTCAAATGGAATGGGAGCAGGAGGAGTACTACTTGTAACAACTGGTGGCGTATCATGTACAACAATAATAATTTCAGGAACAGGATTAACCCAAACAATAACAATAGGTGGTTGTAGTGGAAATGGCACCTTAGCTATAAAAATAGCTGCAAATTCTATATTAGATGAATCAAATAACTATAATGATGAGTCTAACACATCAACTTCAGTTACAATAGATAACACTAAACCTACAATTTCATTCTCTAATCCTAAAGTGGTAGAAAATGATAACACAAATCACTTTAATAATACACACGCAAATACAAATCATAAAACTCAATATACAATGACTATAACAGAATCACATTTGTATTATAGCTTAACAGCAGACACATATACAGGAACTTATTCAAATGGAATGGGAGCAGGAGGAGTGCTACTTGTAACAACTGGTGGCGTATCATGTACAACAATAATAATTTCAGGAACAGGATTAACCCAAACAATAACAATAGGTGGTTGTAGTGGAAATGGCACTTTAGCTATAAAAATATCAGCAGGATCAATAATGGATTTAGCTCATAATGATAATCTCGTATCAGACACATCAAATACGGTTACAATAGATAATACAAATCCAACAGTCACTTTATCTCATGTTAGTAACACTAATACAATTAACCCAATGTATGCTAGTTCAAAACATGAAGTTAAATTTAAAGCAACAATAAGTGATGTAAATTTAATTAATGGAACAATTTCTTTAAATGGTCAAGGAGTATTAGGGACAACCTCAAACTTATCTCCTAACCCAGGATTATTTATAACAATAGATGAACTTACAAAAACATACGTTAAAACAATGGGAGATATAGCACCAACTTGTACTATAACAATAGATGGTTTAACATTTACATCAACGACTTTAGAAATAACATATAAAATGGTTAACTGTGTTAGAAATGGAAATCTTACTATTACAGCTCCATCAAACGTTACTCTTGACTTAGCCCATAATGTAAATTTAATATCAAATTCATTAATTTATTATTTTGATAATAGTGAACCTATTATTACACTTAGTGGTTTAAAAGTATTAGAAGCAGATGAGTCAACTTCACACTTTAATAATACACACGCAAATAAAGATCATTTTATAGAATTTAAAGTGAAAGTAGAAGATGAAACTTTATTTAATAATAGCGATATAACTAAGAGTAGCAACTATAGAAATGGTGAATTATTAATACAAGAAAAAGATATATTCGTAGTTTTTAAAAGTAATATTTCAACTAATGTATGTACAATTAGTTATATATCTCCTTATCAAAATATGGTATACAATGTTGATGGTATGGATTCTTTTGAACAAACTATAAGATTAACTGGCTGTGCAGGAAATGATATAGCCTATATTGGAATACGAAAAGATGCTACTAGAGATATAATGGAAAATGAAAATAAAGAAACTAGTGAAAATGATCAATTAAGTTTTACCGTAGATAATACTAATCCAAATGTAACTTTATCGAAAGAAGACATTTTTGAGAGCATAACAAATAACTCTTCTCACTTTAATAAAACGCATGCAAATAAAGATCATGTAATAAGATTTAAAGCAACGATAACAGATGCAAATTTACTTGATGGAACAGTAGCTGAAGCAACAGGAACTTCAAGTAACTATGAAGGTGTTATGATTTTTGCAAGTGAAGTAACTTTAAGTGGGGCAACAGCAGGATGTACTATAAAAATAGAAAGTGTTACTAAAACAAGTAATAGTGAATATAGCGTTATTTATCAAATAACAGGATGCACAGGAAATGGAACTTTAGCAGTTCTTGCACCTGCTAATAAAACATTAGATTTAGCGCACAATTGGAATCCTGAATCAAATGCTTTAAATTGGGTAATTGATAACGATGGTGGACCTATTGTGACTATAGATAAATCCGGTGATTATGGATATATATATGAAAGTGCAACAAATAAATCTTCACACTTTAATAACACTCATGCAAATAAAGATCATATAATAAGATTTAAAACAACTATAACAGATGCTAACTTATTAGATGGAACAATAGGAGAAACTTCAGGAACTACAACTAACTATGCTTCTGGTGTTCTAATTACTGCAAATGAAATTAAATTAAGTGGTACAATAGCAGGATGTACTATAAAAATAGAAAGCATCACAAAGGTAAGTGATGGTGAATATAATGTTATTTATCAAATAACAGGATGCAGTGGAAATGGAACTTTATATGTAAATATAGATGCAGAAAAATCTGTGGACTTGGCACATAATACAAGTAATGAAACACCTGCGAGTTTATCATGGACTATTGATAATACAACCCCAGATGTTGCTTTAACTGTTATAGAAAACACAAATACAATTAATTCCAATTATATTAAAGAAAATGATGTTATTACCTTTACTGCGACAGTAACAGATACAAACTTATTAGATGGAACAATTCTAATAGATGAAAGTGGAAGAACAAGTAATCAAAATCCACACATAGGTACTATCAAAGCAGATGCTTTAATACGACCTATTGAAATAGAAATAAGTGGAACAAAAGCAGGATGCAACATTACTATACTTAAAGAAGTAGAAACGATTTCTAATGATAAATTTGTAATAACATACACAATGACTGGATGTAGTGGAGATGGAACTGTTACAATAAAAGCTATTGCTGGTGCAACAGTAGATTTGGCGCATAACTTAAGTGAAGCAAGTAATAGTCTATCATGGACAGTGGATAATAAAGGCCCATTAGTAACAATTGCAAAGGAAAATATGTATGAAAAAGCAGATAACATAAATGTTCATTTTAACAATACACATGCTAATAAAAATCATATTATAAGATTTAAAGCAAAAGTAACAGATTCAAATTTACTTGATGGAACAATAGATGAAACAGAAGGAACTTCATCAAACTATAATGCTGTTTTAATAGAAGCTAGTGAAGTTGCTTTAAGTGGGATAACTTCTGGATGCACTATAAAAATAGAAAGTATCACAAAGGTAAGTGATAGTGAATATAATGTTATTTATCAAATAACAGGATGCGATGGAAATGGAAAGTTAGAAGTAAGCATACCTAATGGAGTATCAGTAGATTTAGCAGGCAATCTAAGTGAAGCAAGCAATAGTTTATCTTGGATTATAGATAACATTAACCCAAATGTAGAGATAACTAAAGAAAATATATATGAAAGCACAACAAATAATGCTTCACACTTTAATAATACACATGTAAATAAAAATCATGTAATAAGATTTAAAGCAAAAGTAACAGATGCAAACTTGTTAGATGGAACAATAGCTCTTGAGACTGGAACTTCAACAAACTATGCTTCAGGAGTATTAATTACAGCTCAAGAAGTAGACTTTTCAGGTGAATCTACAGGATGTTCTATTAGCATTGAAAGTATTACAAAGGAAACTGATCAAGAATATAGTGTTATATATCAAATAACAGGATGTTCAGGTAATGGATTAATGACTATTAACATATCTGCTGAAATGTCACTAGACTTAGCTCATAATTTAAGCGATGCTTCAGAAACATTAAGTTGGGTAATTGATAATACATCACCAACGGTTAAACTTGAATACTTGAGCAATACAAATCCTGTTCACGATAAATATGCAAATAAATCTCATGAAATAAGATTCAAAGCTACAATAGAAGATACAAATTTATTAGATGGAACAATAAATATAGGAGAAACAGGCAATACAAGTAACCAAAATCCAGTAATTGGTTCAATAAATGCAGGAGTATTAATTACAGCAAATGAAATAAGCAAATCAGGAGCAATATCTAACTGCACTGTTGTTTTAGAAAGTGTTACTGCAAATGATGATAATACAGCATATGAAGCTATATACATGATTACTAATTGTGATGGAAATGGAGTGTTAACTATAACAATTCCTTCAGGTGTATCAGTAGATTTAGCACATAATTTAAGTGAAGAATCAAAGAGTGCTTCTAGTTTATCATGGACTATAGATAATAGAAATCCAATTATAACAATTGGAAATCCAACAGTTTTATCTCATACTGATGACAAGTATGCTAATAAAAATAAAACTATCCAATTCTTGTTAACAATAAGTGATGTTAACTTATTAAATAATGCTACTGTTAATGGAAGTTCTAATTATCGTGATGGAGCATTAAAAATAATCATTAGTGAACTATTTGCTAATGTTTATAATGGAAGCACACTAACAGGCAATTGTACAATAACTATAGCAGATCCAGCAAATGTAAAATATAGTAGTGAGGTAGATGTTGTAGATAGCTTTACTCAATTAGTAACATTAACTAATTGTACTGGAGATGGTACTTTACATTTTGGAATAAATGCAGGTTCTACTTTAGATTTAGCAAATAATTTAAATGTATTAACTTCAACAAGTAATACTAAAACAAATATAGATACAGTAATTATTGATAATACAGCACCAGCAATAGCTAGTGAAGCTACTGTAGTTGGCGAATATCACACTATAGAAGTATATGTAGGTGACCCTGTTAAGAGTGTTAATGAAATTACTAACTATGCAGGATTAAGCGCAACAGATTCTTCTAATATAGGTTGTCCAAGTGGCTTCTGGGATACTAATAGAACAACTGGTCAAAACAAGACTTGTGTACAGGCAGCTGATTATAGATTTAATACTATATATGAAGGAAAATATGACAGCGTATATTCTATCCTATCATTTAGCAACAATAACAATAAGTTATGGACAAATAATTACTATGCAGTTATAAAAGATATGATAGTAACAGATTCATCTAGAGGAGACATTTATTATACTCAAGGATCAGCTATAATTTCATTTACAATATTTGATGATGTAGGTAATGAAAGCACTACATTTAATATAAAAGTAGTAATTAAACCAAGAAGATTAACTGTAACATATATTAATGATCAAAAAATATATGATGGAGAAGCAAAATCATTTAGTTCTTGTGGATTATATATTATTGAAGGATTAACATTTACAGATTCATGTGCTAGTGTTGGCTATACAATTAGTAATGGTGCAACCAGTGTTACTAATGTTGGCAAAGTTACAATTACACCTACATCAATTTCATTAAATGGTGGAGCAAGCCTTCAAAACTATACAATTGTATATGTTAATGGAACATATGAAATACTTAAGAAAAATATTGTATTAGCAAATAATGAGTATAATAAAGCATATGATAGTAACGAAATGTATTTTGATAATCAAAATCAATACACATATAATGGAAACCAATTCTATATAGAGAATACATACTCTTTTGATAGCGCAAGTAATCCAACTGCACTAAAGAGAGGTTCTACTATTATTAGTGATGTTACAGAATCTACTAAGACAATTGCTATTAGTAATAATACATTTACTTTGAATGGAACAACTTATAGATTATTCTATACAAATAGTGATATTGTAAGTGTTATAACAGATACTTATGCAATTGAGGTCTATAGTGGAACTACATTCTATGTTAATGGTATTAGATATGTAATAAATAGTAGTAAAACTAGCATAACTGAATATACATTCTCGTTTATATTAAGTGGAATTACCTATAAAATTGCATATAAAGATACTATAGCAACAAAGATTTTAAGAAGTAATGATGGCGTTTTCTTAGCAGATATTAATGAAAATTCATTTACTGCAAAAGTGCCATATACTTTACATTATGTAACTAGTGTAGACAACAAACTCGGAAAAATAGATAAAGTATTGAATATGGATGGTAGTGAGGCAGCAACTGTTGTTGATAGTAATTCATTTGAAATACATGGAGTTACTTATAAAATTAATTATGAAGCACAAAAATTAATAAGTGTCTTAGCAAGTGATGGAAGTACAATTAGCGAAATTCAAACAGATAATAAAGCTAATATTAATGGGAACACTTACATAATTGATGACACTAGTAATCTAGTAAAAGATTCTAATGGAAAAACAATATCATCCATAATTAATGGACATTTCTTCTTAGAAAAAGAATATATATTAAATTATAGTAAAGAAAAAGCTATTAGAATTACAACTGGATCAACAACTGTATATGAATTAAATGACTTTATAGGAAGTCAAACAATTGGATGTATATCATATGACATATCTAATGGTTCTAACTTTAAGGATGGAAAAACATGTGGAGAAAATAATCAAAATGGTGTTGTTGTAGCAGGTGGATATGTATTTATTCCTTCTAGTTTTGAAGTAATAGATGGATTATTTACTAACTATAATTTAGTAGGAATGGAAAAAACGGTTACCATAAGTAAAGCTGATTTATACATTAGTTATAATGGCAATAGCAAAATTTATGATGGAATAGCAATGTCGTTTGGCGTAGGTGCAAATGAAGAAAATTATACTATTACAGGCTTACAAGAAAATGATAGTGTAACTTCTATTAGTTATACAATTGATGGTGCTAACGCTAATGGTAGTGTTAAAAATGTTAAAATGAATGATTCTAGTGTTGATGCTAATGGATACCTAATTTTAGTAACTAATGCAGCAATTAATAATAGTATATTAAACTTAAATGTTTTATCATTAGGTTACAATTTACATTTCAATCAAACAGTAGATGGACAAACAAATGTTAAAAATTACTATAGAATAGATCAAATACCTTTAATTATAGGATTTAAAGATAGTGAAAATTATAGAGATTACGATGCTAGTGTTAATGATACTAGTTACTTTAGTCACACAGATTTATATAATATAAAAGGAAATGCAAATTCTACTTGTAGTAGTAAAGTAGCAACAATAATGTATACAACTAGTTCAAATTGTGAATATGTAACTTCTGTTATAACTAGTGATGTAGCGGCAAAAGATGCTTCAAGATATACACCAACAATTATAGGTTATACAGTTAGTGGCTCTAATAATGTTACAACAAACTACAAATTAGTAAGTAATAATACTGAGGGTGGTATGTATACTACAACAACAACTTATACATTAGATGACACACAATCCTCATTTGCAAGTAATAGCAAAACATATACTGTTCAATACGAAAGATATATATCTTCTATTAAAGATATGAATACAACTGCAGTAATTAATGTTACAAACAATTCATTCTCTAAAGATTTAACATATGTAATAAATAAAAGAAATCAATTATTAACTAGTGGTGAAGTAGTAACAAATATAGTAAATGATGAATTTGTATTAAATGGAGTTAGATATAAATTACAATACAGTGAAAGAGCAATTTCAGTTAGTGATGATAGTAAGATAGTAGCATATGTAGAAAATAATTCATTTGAGTTAATTGAATTTAGAAATGTTACTAGTGCATCTACAACTAAAATATTAACAACTGTTACAAATTCTTCTAATGATGTAATAGCTAGAGTAAGAAGTTTCGTAATGAGTAATTATGCAACAACTACATCACTTGGAAAAGATAATAAAAAGTATTTCAATATAATAGATGTTTATGGAAACTTAACATACGTTGTGACAATAGATGCAAATGGTGAAATGTCTAGTATTGCTTTAGATACAGGTAATTCAACATTTAATGAAGGAGTAAATACAAGTGTAATAGTTACTAAAATAGATGCAAATTCATTCAATTTATCTAGAAACTATACTTTAAGTAGTTACACTATTGGAAATGTTGTAATTGGAGAAACTACATATGAAGCTTATTTAATAGAGGGAATGTTATATTATAAAAATGGTGATAGTTTATATAACAGTGAAGGAGTAAAAGTAAGTGATATTACTTCAGGTTCTATTACTCTTACTTCAACATATAAATTAAACTACAGCACTTTAAATACAAGTGTAGGAGATTCACCAATCTATTATAAAGGACAATCATTTAATATTGAGAAGAAATATCTTGATATAAGTCACTTTGTAATTCAAGAAAAACAATATGATACAGCAACAAAACTGTTTGCAAGTAATGAAGCAGAAGATAAATGGAATGCTGCTAGTAGATCATGTGATTTCAGTGCAAAAGATTTATCATTAAAGAACTGTTTAACACATAAATCTTTAGTAAATGATGAATTAATATCTTTAACATGGACTTTGAATAATGATGGATATGCTGATTATAACGTAAATAAAGGATTAATAGTTAGATCAGTAATATCGTTAAATGCGGGTAACAATTATACTATAGGAACTCAAACCAAAGCATTAGGAAATATTATTAAAAGAGTTTTAGGAGAAACACATACAGATATAATATATGAAAAGTATTATGACAATAATAAAACAGTATATGCTTCTTGTGGTTCATTTAAAACAGGACTTGGAAATGCAACTTTAAACATTTGCTTTGAACAACATGCTAATGCATTTGAATCTAGTACGATAGGAAACAATATTCAAATAACTTTATTAATGAGTAAAGTTAATTTTAGTGATGGTGTTGGAAATAATGGTTCAGGATTATTTAGTAACTATGATTTTGTTTCAACTATGACTTCAATAACATTTAAAGGAAATATCTTAGAAGATACATTTGATTATTCAATAGATAAAGATTCACAAATAATATTAGAACAACAATTAAATGATGGTACATGGGTAACATATGAACACATGAATGATGTAACTGATTGGACAAATAGAAAAGTTAGAGTAAGAATATTAGAAGATGTATATAAAGTAACTAATAATAAATTTACTATTAATGGAAATGAATATACTCTTTCAAAAGAAACACTTAGCTATAATCGTAGTAAGGACAATACATATACTGTAGCTACTACTGTTAACTCTACTAGATGGAAAGTTTTAGGTAGTGGTATAAATACTATATCTTGTGGTACAAAAACAAATGTAGATGAAACTAACTCAAATATAGAATTAACAATATGTAATAATACAATTGATATTTATGGAATTAGATATAAGATTGTATATAATAGCGAGAATAGTACACCATTAGAAATTGTAAGAATAGATAGTACTCATTCAAATACTTTATTGGATAGAATGAACTGGTGGTATGAGTATTCATTTACTACTTCTAATAGTGAAGTATGGAAACAAAATTATGAAAGCACATCACAAAACTCAAGTAACTTAAATACAACAGATAGAGGTGCAGATACAAATGTTGATGTTAGAAGTAATTGGAATTCTACAGGTATTATTCTAGAAAATATAAGTGATAGCCAATATACTTATTTGAAAATAAGAGCAGCTAATAGTTCTAGAAAATCTAATAATGTTTATACTTATGTAATTAAACAAGATGTTACAAAACCAGTAATAGAAATTGAAAAAATTGATTTAACAAATACTGAAAAATACAGCGATTCAGAATTATCTTATATAAACTCATTCTTAGAAAATAATAATGAAGAAGTTAATAAGAATATAGTTAATTTTAGAGTTACTGTAGATGAATTACATTTACAATCATTTGAAGTTATAGAAAGTGATATAACTGTAACAGGTGGATTAAATTGTACCGTTTATGTAAGTGATAAAATTACAGGTGTTGATAACTATGAAAACGATTTCTTTATTGTTACATTAGTATGTAATAGTGGTGATGGAACAGTAGGAATTACTGTTAGAGATGATGTAGCATACGATTATGCAAATAACTCTACTTCACCAATTGTTAATGATACTTATGATAGTGGTAACTATAATAATGCAATTGAACAAAAAGAAAATAGTAATTATATAAAAATAGGAAATTCATATTATTTAGTATCTAACTATAATAGATATAACTTTAATAGCACAACTAATTTATATGAATTAAATTCTGAAGGTAGTTTTGTTAAGATCGGAAACACTTATTATGAAATTAGTATGACAAGATATAATGTTACTTTCCAACCTAACTATAACGATACAAAAACAAGTGATGGGATACATATTGTTGATCATACATCTCCTAATGCTAATAGTAGTTTAATGGATAATGAAGGTAATATAGATACAAGCAATGACTATATTAAAAATACTACTGGTAGTTATGTGCAAATTAATATGTCAGATGCTGGTGGAAGCAAACTAAAATCATATAAATACATACTTATCCCAGGTATTCAAGATGCTGTTATTAATAAATTAGAGTATGAAATAACTGATAATACATTAACTTATAATGGATACTTTGTTGCTAATGTAGGTAAGCTATTTATGTATAGAGGAAATACTTATGTTATAGTTGGTACAAGTGTTAAGTTATATAATTCTGATACAAATGTAGGTACAATTAGTGGAACTACTGTTACATTAAATGGTGATAACAAGTTTAGTATTAATTCAAGTATTACTAAGTTATATTACAATATAGGTGGATATAATCAAGAAGTAGCAGCTATTACTGAATATGACTCATTTAAGGTATATGATACAACATATAGTGTTGTAGGTAGTGAGTTAAAATTAGCAACATTAGTAACTACAGTAGAAGATAAAGGTCCTATTAATACATATACATATACAAGCTTAAACCCTATCGTAAGTATAAGTGGTAATAAGTTTAGTCATGCTTTAAAAGCTAATCAAGAATTTACAATTAACTACGTTGGAAGTAATCCTGTAAGTATAGTTATAAATAATTATAATGTTGCAAATATAACTGCTGATAACAAGTTTAATATTAATGGGAAAATATACACTATTGATTTTAATGCAAATGTTATTAAATATAATGGAGTAAATATTGCTAGTATATATGATAACAAGTTCGTATTGTTGTTTGATCAAATCGAAGTTAGTCTTAGTGACTTAAATGAGATTAATGCATATTTAGGATGCGCTAACACAGAATGTGCAAATCAAGAAAAGTTTACAACTAATAGTACAGTTATAGTAAATGTACTTGATAAAGCAAATAATAGCACTTCAATGAAAATAAATGTAAGAGTAGAAAAAACAGAAGATATTAATGCTGAATTAACTCTTAGCGAATATAAGTGGACTAATAGCGATAAGATTACTTTGTCTGCACATGTATGGGTTACTTTAACTGGTAATAATGAATCATCTGGAATAAAGAGAATAGTAATTGGCGTAGTAGAAGATGAACTATATAGATATGTAGGAAATATTCAAACAATTAACCAAATAACATATTCTAGTACAGGAACATTAGATACTATTTTAACAACAGATATAACAACAAATGGTAAATATGTAATTTATGTAGAGTTATATTCAGGAGCAACATTAAATGTTTATGATTCTAATGCTAATCAAATAGAAGAAAATTCTCCTGAAAGAGATGACGATGAAATAACGGTTGTTAATTTTGATAGAGCTGCTCCAATAGACTTAGTAATAACTGATAACAAAGATGATATTACAAAGGATGGAAGAAGTATTCAAACAGAAGATGACAAATATGATAGTGATAACTACAGAATTACTATATCCGCTAAAGATGCACAAATGAATGCAAGCTTTGGTCAAAGCCATTTGAAGGAATATAAGTGGATATGGGTACAAGTAAATGATAATTTAAGCATAACAACAAACGTACAATTCAATAATTACTATAATACCGATAGTAGATTTAGTGTTTCTAATAATACTAAAGGTACTAATAGATTTATAACTGTTATAGATGACTATAGTATGTTTAAGATTAATGGTGTAACTTATACAATAAGTGGTACAAGTATAAATGGAAATATAGCTATAACTTCAACATTTGAATTTAATGGGGTTACATACACTATTAACTTAGTTCAAAACACTATAACTTCTAGTAATGGAACAATAAATATATCTAATAATCAATTTAGATTTGTAAATGGAGGCAGTATATATGAAATAGTATATAATGCAGATAACTCTATAAAGGGAATTAGAAATACTTATAACTTACATGAAATCAAAACAACTAATACTTTTGTAATAGGTAATAGAACATATGAAATAACTAGAAATGTAACTAACGAAAGTAGATACATAATTCAAGTTAATTCAGATGATACTTCATATTCATTAGATAACGTTGGGTTATTAGCAAAAGAATTAAGATATGAAAGATACATATTATATGTGCTTGTAATAGATAATGCAGGAAATGAAACTTTAGTAAGTAAAGAGTTTGATTTTGATACAACTAAACCAAATGATCCAAAAGAAGAAATAGTTGGCTATAAAGAAATATCTAGTATAACAAATAATTCATTTAAATTAGATGATTATACATGTACAATAAATGCATCAAACATTAATTGTAGAAGTGATAATTCTAGTATAACTAAAAGTGCAACCATAACTACAGAAACAATAACTACAGTTGATGGTGTTGTATATTCTACAAAGGTATTTGCTATAGATGGTAAGAAATATGCTATTACTAATAGTGATACTTTGGTAGTACAATTAATGAATGTAAATGGTAATGGAATACCATCAGTTGCAACGAACAAAGATGGAAAAATTGTTTACGAATTTGATATTAAAGATAAGTGGCTATTTGGTGGATACCATGCAGGTAGTGAAGATTTTGCTAAATTAGACTTAACGAAGATTAAACTTATGTTATGTGCTGTTAAAAATAGTGAATCTAGCTATAGTTGTGATGGCGCTGCAGTAGAGGTAATTAGAGGTAAAACTTTAACTAATACAAATATTAATAGTTATACATTTAATGGCTTTACTGAAAATAGTAATGATGATGTAACAATTAGAATAGAGTATAGCGTAATTAATGAATATGGATATTCAAGTAATTCTATTAATACTAAGTATTTGCATATTAAAGTTATTATTACTGAATTTGCAGGTAAGAATACTACTAGTTTATCTAATGTAATGAAAGATGGATATGCTTATGTAGATATTGAATCAGGATTAGTAGTAGACTATTCATCTAATTCACTAGATGAAATGCAATCAACAAAATTCATTTTAGATAATACTCCAATAGATGAACCTATTTCTGATAGAGATAGAAATATTAATACTTGGTATGATTTAACAGGATTAGAAAATAATGGAATTTTAAATAATGTTAAACATAATATTCAAAATACTGATGACACTACATATTTCTTTACAGTAAATGGAGAAGAAGCAACATCAGGCTGGATTAATAATGGATTGAAACTTGGTGATGGTAGTTCATTAACTATAAGTAATTTACTATTAGGTGTTAAAAACACAAATAGAGGATACTTTACTAATGATTATACTTTAGAAGTATACTTGTATGCTAAAACAAGTAGTATTACTATAGCAGGAATAACAATGCAAGTTACAAGTAATGCATACAACCATATAGCAATAGTAAAATATAATGGAAGTTCTGTTTATTATGTAAACAATAATACTGCAAGAACTGCTGATGTAACCACTATTGAATCATTAACATTTGATGGTGATTATACCATTCATTCAATAAGAATGTATGGTATGGCATTAGATACTACTGCATTAACTAATAATAGAAATAGAGATGCAGAAAGATATAATGCAAATAGTACTTCAGAAGCGCTTATTAATAAAGAAAACTATATAACAACAGGAATAGTAGGATGGTTAGATGGATATTATTATTCTAATGATAGAAAGACAGAAACTACAGCGGGAACTATTACTTTAACATTCAGCATAGGAACTGATAATTTAGGTATAACTTCTTCTATTAACCATGATTTTTCTTACTATGCATGGACTAATATTTACACTAAGGAATTTGATGATTTCAAAACAACATTTAAATCAAGTGGAGGAGAGAATAATTCAGTAACTATTAGTGTACCTACTGAATCAGGAAAATACTATTTATGGATTAAAGTGGTAGATACAGCGGGAAATACAATTATTTATAGATATGAAAGAGAATTTGTAATAGATAATGAAACTGCTAAGTTAGTAGAAGCAACTATTACTAATACTAGTGGATGTGTATTAGAAAATGGCGTTAACTATTGTAATAATACAGATACAATAGAATTTGTAGTTAGTTATTCTAAAGATATAATGGGAACAACTAGTGTACCTACTCCTTATATCACATTTGATGATTCTTCTAGACCTGGATATTACAATATTACATTTACAAAGAGATTACAAGAAAGAGTTGGTAGTTATACTTCATTAGTAAAAGGTATGAGCATTTACTTCGTTTATACTATTAATGAAAATACTGATAAGAGAAGTAATGCCGGAGATAATGGTGAAATGGTAAATAATGCTAAAACATCTAAATTTCCTAAAGATACTGCCTTATTGAATACAGTAAAGGATATTTTAGGTAATAGTGTTGCTAGTGAAAGTATTTCTCTTAATACTAGAAGCATTAGAAATGTAAACTCTAAATATGATTTAGATGTAGTAGCAGATACTTTACATCCTTATATCACTAAGTTTGATGTAAGCACACCAGACAAACTAATTTCTAGAAATGGTGTCGATTACTACTTGTATAAGAAAGATACTACAGTAACTATAACTGTTACATTTAGTGAACCAGTAAGTGTAGCAAGTATGAAATTAAATGTAGAAGCTAAAAACTTATATAATGGATCAGAAAAGTCATTTGAATTTGAATGTAGAACTGCAACAAGTAGCGCTAGAGTTACAAGTATTACATGTACTTATACAGTAAAAGCAAATGACGATGCGTATAATTTACATGTCACACAATTAAAAGCAGGATATTCAATTTTAGATATAGCAGGCAATGCTTTAGATGAATTTATATATGACAACACTAATAAGACAAGTAACAATTCTCAAAATACTCAAGACAGAGAATATAGTGCAGATGTGTGTGTTAATGTAGACTTTATTAGTGGAAACTCTGAGTGTGTAGGAAGTGGGGATGGCCCTTATAGTAGAGAAGTAGATAGAGTTCTTGTATTTGATGCTACTGTTGTTGATGCACCTAATGAACCAACTCCTAGTGGAGGAGATTTAGATAAATGGTATGATTTAAGCGGTAATAATATAGTAGGATCTATATCAGGGAACTTTGATAGTGATATATACTTAACAGATGATTTAATCTATGTACTTATAACTAATGATAATAGATATAGTTACAATGGTTCTAGTTATACACAAAGTAGTACAGGTAATTATTTAAAATATAATGATTTATATTATGAAATAACTGAAAATAATAGATATAATCGTAGTGGATCAGGTGAAAACTATACTTATTCTGCTAATACAAATGGTAATTATTTATTATTAAATAATAATTATTGGAACAATGATGGATTAGTGCTAAGACAAAATAATACTCTATTAATTAATGGTTTAACTTCTAAAGTAACTAACTCTATTTATTATACTGTTGAAGTTGTATTAACAAATATCAATGGAACATTAAAACTTGGTGAAGAAACTATTAATATTCCTAATTGTGACAATTCAATAGTATGCCATATAGCTTATGTATACGATGGAAGTAAGAAAGTCTTTGTAAATGGCGTTTATAGTACAACTAATAGTAAATTGCCTACAAGTTTAACTTCTATTGAAATATCAAATGAATCTCAAATATATGCTGTCAGATATTATTCTTTAGCATTAAGTGAAAGTGAAATCTTAAATAATGCAAATAGAGATTTAACTAGATATAGCGGTGAGCATAGTGAAGATACTTTGTGTGATGTAACAGGATATGTAACAAAAGGTATAGAAGTTTGGTTAGATGGTTATTATCATTCAACTCAAAGATATAAATCTTCAATGATAAGCGTAAAATTAAATAATGCAACTTATGAGAATACAGATGTAACTATTGGAGATATAAGTTTCCAAACAAGTGGTATTAACTATGAAAAATCATATTACTATTTTGCTAGAAGAGATGAATCTAATTATACTAGTACAACTATTTGGAATAATACAATTGCTAGTGTATGCACAGCAGGATTCGATAGTGTAAATAAAGTATGTGCTAATGATGTGCTTAATATTACGCTTCCAACAAGTGATGGTAGTTACTCATTATGGTTTAGATTAGAGGATAATGCAGGAAACGTAGAAATATACAAATATACAAAAGAATATGTAGTAGATAATACTCCACCTGTAATAAATGGTATGGAAGTAGTTTCTATTACTGATTATTGTGGATATGTAACTAGTAGTGGAGTTTCTTATGATTGTTCTTTAAATAAACAAGAAGGAGATTACTATTACTATAATAGCGATATAAACGAAAACTATAATAGAAGTTATAGTTATAAAGATCGTTTAATGGGCGATTTAGTAGTTATAGTAGTAAGCTTTAGTGAAGGATTAAATACAACTGTAGAAGATAGTGCAATATTAAAATTTGGTGGAATAAACGCTAAAGGAACAACATTATCTAAGAGAGTAAAAGGAAGCTATATTGAATATACATATGTGATATATAAACCTAGTGTAAATACACCAAGTACTACATTAAGAGATAATAATGGTGATAATGGTGAATTGTCATTTAATTATTCAATCTCAAATGTTAGAGATGCTTTAGGAAGCACCACAACAAGTGGAAGTGCAATTATTAATGGAACAACGAAAGTATTACTTGATGGAACAACAAGTTTATATAAAGGAGCATATGCAGATAGTATAAACCCTTATATTACAGGTATTAAAATTGATTCTGTTAGTGATAAAGTATATGAATTTAGTAATTATACGGAATATCATTATAAAGCAAATGACACTATTACAATGACAGTATACTTCAGTGAATTAATTAAAACTAATGGTATTTTAAGGATAAATGCTATTGGAAATAATGTTAAGGATGGAACAGCAACAGAAGTTTCTAGAATCTTCACATGCAACACATCTAATGATAAATATGTATCTACATTAACATGTACATATGTAGTACAAGATGATGAATCTATTTCAGATTTATTATTAACAGGAACACTTAACTATACAGTATTTGTAGAAGATGTAGCAGGTAGTCCATTAAGTGTAACATACGCTACAGGAAGTGATGGAACCCCTACTGCAACTAACAAAGAAGATGTTTATAATTTATTTGTATATAGTGGTAATAACAAAACAACTACTGAATTAAGATTAGTCTTCGATACAACAAAACCAGTAGTAGAAATTCATAATCCTACTGATGATGCAATTAGTGAAGAGAATGAAGAATATACAATTGTTACAACAGGAAGCAAGCCAGGATTATATGTTGAAGAAAGATTTGTTACTGCTATTACTAATAATACATTTACTATCAATGGATATGAATATAAGATTAGTAATGGAGTAGTTAGATTTAATGATACAAGTAAATATGGAAGCATTGATATTGCTACAATAACAAATAATAAATTCAAACTAGAACAAAGATATATTATTACTTTAACAGATAATAATATTATAAGAAATTGTTCTACTATAGCTAGTGGATACAATTGTAATGAACATATGGATACAGCAAAAGTAGACTTTTCTAAAATAAGTATGTATGTAAATGGTACAACTAAAGTAGATCTAGTTAGAACAAGCGGAAGCGTAACATTTATTCCTTTTGCAAGTGAAACAGGAACAACATTATATGATGCTAAGTTAACAATTGATGGAATAGAAACAGTAATTGCTAAAATAAGATATGCATGGAAATATGAAAATAATAAATTATATCTTCATATGAACATTACACAATTTAAAAATAACTATGTAGTGCATATTGTAACTGAAGAGGGATTTGTTACAGACTTAGCTAAGAATGAAAGTATTAGTAAAACTTCATCTACATTTATTGTAGATAATACATTCATTATTGACCCAACAGTAACTAATAATGAAGAAAATCCTAATTCTTGGTATGACTTCTCAAGTAATGAAGTAAATGGAACTATTACTATTCTTAACCCATCATCAAGTAATCACTTTGATAGTACTAGTGAAAGAAACTTTAGAGATGAAGTTGGTACAACAAATGGATGGATAAATAATGGACTTAGAATATCTTCACTAAGCAGTGTTAAAGTAACAAAATCTTTAGTGGGAAGATATACATTAGAATTCTTTATTAACATTCATACATCATCTAAAAATATAGTAAAAATAAATAATGAGAATATAGATATTGGTGAATATTCAGGATTACATCATTTTGCTATAACATTAGATAATGGCGTATATACTTTATATGTAGATAGTATAAAACAAAATAATTCATTAACAGGATTAGGCGCTATTTCATCATTTGGTATTGGTGGAGTAGATGCTACTATATTTGCTATAAGAGCATATGAATACGCATTAGATGAAACTACTATTGCAATTAATAATGCAGTAGATGTAGCAAGATATAGCACCCCTAATAATGTATTTGTAAAAGATGTTACTTATTATTCATTGCCTGGAATAGTATCATTCTTAGATGGCTATTATAATAGTAAAAATAAAACTGGCAATGTTGAAGTAACTTTTGATGTTTCAAGCAATACAGGTTCTGTTTCAGGAATTGATTACATTTTATCAGGTTATAAATGGGTAAATAGTAGCGTTTATACTAGTGATGATTTTGATAAGAGCACAACAGGATTTACTTCATTTGAGGGAATAAATAATGGAAATAAGATTTCTATACCTTTACCTACAGTAACAGGTTCATATTCATTATGGTTAAAAACAGTAGATAGAGCAGGAAATACAAAAGTATATAAATATGAAAAATCATACTTTGTTGATAATGATACTGCATCACTAAATAGTATAGTAGCAATTTGTAACTATACTGGTTTAGGTTGTATAAAAGATACTAATACATATAGATTAAATAAAGAGGATACGCTAACAATAATCGCTACTTATAGTAGACCAATAAGTGGAAACGTAGAAATAACTTCTAGATTAGTAGATGTAAAGAATTACTATGATGGTGTTACTCAAGAGTTAAGAGAAACAACTCCTACAATTACTATTAAAGGAATGAATGTAATTTATACATACACAATAGTTAAATTAGATAGCGAAGAAAGAAGTAAAAATGGTGATAATGGTGATATAGAGATTAGTTCATTTGTGGCTAGTGTAGCTAATGTAAATAATACTAAATCTACTAGCAATAGTGTAACTATATCAAACACAAACTTCTATTATTACAAAGATGATACTTCTTACAATAAGTATAAAGATAACACTTATATAGTAAGAGTAGATACAATAATGCCATTTATACAAGATATAGATATTTATAACTATAGTAATGAAAATGGCATATATGAGTATAATAATTTAACTTACTATACATATAAAGCTAATGATACAATGTTTATAGATCTTAAATTAGATGATAGAGAAGACTATATAACATTTACTAATTTCACATTAACAATGCAAGGCAAAAAAGTTGATAGTGGTGATGAAGTTACATTTACTACTACTACATGTGCTTATATAGAAGAAATAAAAACAATTAGATGCGAATATATAATTCCAGAAAACACTAATCTTTATGATATTGAAGTTATAAGAGCTACTTCAAATGACTTAGTAGATGCTTCTTTAAATAGTTGGAGTAATTATAGATATAGTGAAGTAATAATAGTAAGTGATAGTACCCAATTATATCCAGATAATTATATTAATTTAAATACAACTGCAAATAACAGTACAAAAGATGTAGATAAACAAATTATATTTGATAGCACTAAACCAGAAGTTGATAGAAATGGCGAAAACAATAGTGAATTATTAAATTGGTATGATTTAGCAAATGATAATACTACAGTAGTAGTGGCTAATGGATATGGTATTAGTTATTGGATGGCTAATGATGGTGAATATTTATGGAAAAACAATCATCTTAATATCTTTAATGGTAAAGTGGTTACAATTAATACAATCTTAACTAATGTTATAAAAGGAGACTTTACATTACAATTTGTAGTTAAGAGTTCTAATACATTTACATTTGTTATTAATGATGAAAACTCAAATGCATATCAAGTAACAATAAATGGTTTAACAGGTAGTTTAGAAACAATAAGTGTTGTAAGAACAAATAGCGATATTAATGTTTATGTGAATGGAGTAAAGACAAATAATGTTACATATACAAATAGTTATATATCAGCTAGTATTAAATCAATTAATATTACAAGTAGTGATAACTTAGAAATATATGCAATAAGAACATATACTGTAGCACTTAGTGATAGTGAAATAGCAAATAATTTATTAAGAGATACAAATAGATATGTTAATGGTACATCTATTGAAGATATAAATAACTATGTAACAAAAGGATTAGTATCTTGGTTAGATGGATATTATCACTACGATAATAGAAATTCTACAGATACAAATGTTAATCAAACTATTACTTTAGATTATAGTAAAGTAAGCTTGTATAATAAGAAAGTGTACATGACAAGTAGAATTAAAACATTAAAATATTTATGGACTAATAATAGTTCTACTATTGATGTTAAAAATAATGGAGAAGATGGTACAAGTTTAATTAGATATAATGAAACTATAGATGATATAACTATAGAATTACCTATATCTAAAGGTACTGGTTCTTGGATATTACATATTTATTTACTAGATTATGCTGGAAATGAGCACACTTATGTATTCACTAAAGAATTTGTTTATGATGATATAGAATTAGTAGTTAATGATATTGATATCATAAATGCTAATGACATTAATACATATAATGGTAATGATGAAATTAGATTTATAATAAGTTTCAATAAAGCTGTTACATTAGTTAGTGGTAGTAGTGATATACAACCAATATTAACTATCGGTGGTAATAACCCTAAAAATACACTAACATGTTCTTTACAAGGATTTAACTATATTTGTAGTTATACTATTAAAAATGCTTCTTCATATAGAGAAGCAGATGGTGATAATGGAATAATAAATATTTCATATAACTTAAATAATGCAATATATAAAGATTCATTAGGTAAAACTATTACTCCTATTAATATTTCTTTAAATGATAAGGGAGTTAATAATACTACTCCTTTAGGTAAACAAGTAGACATTAATGTTGATACAATTCATCCATATATTACTAATATGGAAATTGTTGAGAAGGATTCTGTTGTAACTATAGATGATATAAAACAATATTATTATGCTAAAGATAGTGAATTTAAATTTAAAGTTACAATGAATGAAAGTGTTTTGTTAGCAAATAAGATAAGAGCTGCTAAAATTGCTGATTATAAATTTATTTTAAATAATAATGAGTATACAAGATGGAATGATAGAATCCTTGCAAGTGCAGGAAATACAGTTGCTAATATAGTAGAAAATTCATTTACTCTTGGAGGAGTAAACTATACTATTGAAAATGATTATATTATTAGAAATGCTACTCCTACTATCTATGCTTCCTTAAAGTCTAGAAATGCTAATTATAGTGATTACGAACAAATAGCGGTATGTACATTAAACAATAACGAAAATACATTTACTTGTTCTTATACTATTAAAGAAGGATCAGATGCTAGAGAAATCTATGTAGCAAGTATCTTTACTAGTGAAACTGTAGTTACTAGTACAAGTAGTTTAACTAATATTAATGGTTCAGAAACAAGTATCTTATTCATAAGTGATTATAGTGCTCCTTCAGGAAATAAAAATGAGTATTATGGTAACTTAATGAGTGCATTTGATTTAATAAAAGAAGAAAATAAAAATGTAGATTATACGGATGGTAATCTTGATATAAATATTGTGTTTGATACTATAGCACCTGTTATAGAAATAGATGGACCTACAGGAACACAAATAGGTAGTGATACCACTAAAGTTTATATTAAAGAAGGAGATAGCGCTATCTTTACTATTACAGTAAAAGATGCTAACTATAATGAATTATGGCATTACATAACTAATAATACTAATAAAAATTATAATAATATTAGAATTCAATATTATATGGAAGATTTAAATAAAACACTTGCTTACTTTGATGAAGTTGATAACCATTTTGTAACAGTAACTAAGGAATTCTTATTAGCAGAATCAGAAGTAAATGGAATCAAAAATATAACAATTAGAATTACTATAACTGCAAAAGATGCATATTATCACAAGATTATACCAGGAACGAATACTTATAGTGATGTTGGTGGCACTCTTAAAAGCGATGGTAAATATTTAGGTGTTCCTCTAAATGGTGATGATAATACTTTAGAGTATTATTATATTTACAATAGTAATAGATACAATAAAGTTGGTGATGAGTATATCCTAGCAAATGGAGGAGAATACTTAAAGATCACTACTAAAGCTATGTATTTAAGTATAAATAGTGGCGCAATTAGAGATTATGCTGGAAATGAAGGAAAAAGAGAAAGTCAAGATATTGGACCAGTTGGAGAATTTGAAAGATTTGTTGTTACTGATAGTAACGCTCCAGAAATTGTAATTGGAGATGTGACATCAGGAGAAGGTGAAGACGATGACAAAGTTGTTGATAACACAACTTGGTTTGATTTAGCAAAGAAATCTTCTGGTTACTTACAAGGATATAACAACGATGGTACTTATTGGACATCAGATAGCTTAGTATCTAATACAGATGGATATGTAAATATAGAAAACTATAATGATACTAAGAAAACAGGTATTAAGTTCTATGATAAGATGACCTTTGCTATTACATTTAGATATGTTGGTAGTGGTAGTCGTTATTTAATAAGTAGCGATAAATTTAAGATAAAAGTTAAAAATAACCAATTATTTATAGGACAATCAAGTGCGGATACACAAATTGCTAGTTTAGTAGAGGGTGAAATATATAAGGTTACTTTTGTAGTAGATAGAAATACATTAAAATATTATATAAATAACAATGCAGTTCAAACAATTTCTTTAGCTTCTACTTTAGCAAGTGATACTCCTAATGTTGAATTTATAAGAAGAGAATCAGGAACAATAACTATATATATTAGTAATATAATGCTATATAAGAGAGCTTTATTAGAACAAGAAGTAAGGCTAAACAATAACGTTAATACACTAAGATTTGATAGAAGCAATTACTTAGTTGATGGAGAAGGGCTAGATTCGTTAAATACATTATATGGTAGTGGTAGCACAGTATATTATAGATTCATATTAAATAGTGTTACTTCTAGTGGATTTAATTCTATTAATTCAACAGTTACATTTGCTGGCACAGATCCATTAACTGGAAGTCCATTGGCAAAAACTATAACATTCACATGTAGCGCAAGTGCCGGTACTAGAGTAGCTAATTGTAGCAAAACATTTGGCGCACAAGAAGAATCAATCAACTTTGTATCTTATAGTGAAGTTATGGGAACTATAAATGGAATTAGCATTAAATCTGGATCAAGTCCTCAAACATTGAATGTTGGATATAGTTATTATGAAACTAATAGTATTTTAAGGTGGTATGATGCATATTACCATGTAGGTAAAGAATGCGTTGGTGATGCATGTAAGAAAGATGAAATAAAGAATGTTGAAATAAAATTAACAGACCAAACAGATCAAATTAATACTGAAAATGGTGTTATATCTGGTGCTGGAGTAGACACAACATTAGTAGGAGATAGTTACATTAACTTGTTCTATAGTTGGCAAAATATGAAAGTAGAAGCAGCATCTGTTAACTTTGTTCAACCAATACTTACTATGAGAGATGCAAATGGTAATATAACAGGATTTAAGGCTGAATATCCTACTATTTCTGGTAAATGGTACTTATGGATAAAAGCTGTAGATAACTTAGGAAATACAGTAATTTACATGGATAGTAAAGAATATATCGTTGATAATGAAGCTCCAGTATTAACAGGGTTTGATATTATGCCTGAAGAAAATAGAGAATATGAATACTTGAAAGATGGCGACATTATTACAACAATTGCAAGTTTCTCTGAAATCATTCACTGCAATGCAGAATGTAGAGAAACCATGAAGATTGATATTAGATTTGGTAATAAAGAAGCAACTAATAAAGAAAATGGAAAAATAAAAGTAGATGTTTCATTTGATGATAATGTTGAGGATAATGGTATGCTATTTGGTATTAACATTATTATTAAGTATAAAGTAAATGATGTTGATATTGCTAACTTACGTAACAGTACTGGTGATAATGGTAAGGTTATTATTAGCATTTCATATGATGGTATGATAGATATGTATGGTAATGTTATTAGTGCTGATAACGGTAACCTTGCATACGCCCAATTGTTAGACAAAAATACAAACTTTGAAGTAACAGGTACAACAGATGTCAATAAAGAATTGTTAGAGGAAAGAATTACTAGTTTCCAAGCAGTAAATGAGGTAGGCAATAACATTTCAAATCAAACTATCTTTGAAGCTGTTGACTCTAATAAGAAAGTTCAATTAAAAGCATACTTTAACTATGAAACAAGTATTAATTACAGCTTTAATCTTATATTGTATAAGATAGGAGAAAATAGAACTAATGGCGTTACATTCGTATGTAATACAACAGGGGATAATTTAACTTATATCATTTGTGAACACGAACTAGTTGGAGTTAATTCTATTGATGTTACAGGTTATAATAAGTTAATAAATGGAACTTATAATACATATACTCAACTATTAAATAAAGTAAGTAATATTGTATATAATGGAAATAAAACGTTTACATTAACATTTGCAGAAAATGTAACAACATCAACTAGCTTTACAGTAGCAATAAGCCAAAAAGTAAATGATGGTATAGATAATGAAGTGTTAGCTACTTGTAACACAATAAGTAATGGTACAGTTACGACATGTACGATACCAGATGATACAAATTACACTCCTATTGAAAATAACTCTAATTTTACTATTAAGAGTGGTAGTGATACTAACCCATGGGCAATAGATAGAATACGTTCTGTAACAAGAGCAAGTAAACCTACAAATGATAGTGAAATATATTTAAATGGAGAAAAATTGGTACTTAATGTAGTATTTAATACTAGATTAAATATTAAAAAAGAATTTAGCGCAATATATACAAATGGAGTAAAAAATGGCGTTGAAGTTATCTGTAATGCAACTAATGACTTTAGCACTACAACAACATGTTCTACAGTAGTTAGTGTTAATAATGTATTAGATATATCTGATTATATAGATACTATTGAAGCAGATACTATAAGTCCTTGGATTATAGGTTTTAGATTAGTAGATGAAATAAAAGAAGGAAATAAAGTTACAGGGTATAAGCCATCAACTAAAACTCACTATGGTAGAGGAAGCACAATATTTGTTGAAACACTATTTAGTGAAAACATTAAATTTATTAGCAATCAACAATTAAGCCTAGTTGTAAAAGGTAGTACGGAAGAAGAGTTAATCTTTGGATGTATGACATCATCTGATTATGTAAGTGGTATTGTATGTAGTTATACAATCAACACAACAGAGTTAGATGAAGAAATAGAAATTAATAATTTACACATTGTATCAATTGATGATGGTAGCAATGATACTATTAGTTATGTAGAAAATATTGTTGATGAAGCAGGCAATCCACTTGATAAAGATATAACTTCAGCTGGTAATATTAACTATGGTGATATTGGTACTGATGACCCAGCTATTGACTTAAAGAGACCAGAAATTATAGCTATCTCAGGACCACAAAAGAAAGATGGTACATTTGTTGGTGATAGTTATGTAGATGATCTTTATATGACTAAAGGAAGTAGAGTTAAGTATACTATATTAGTAGATGATAAGAATGATATGAGTGTTGATTGGTGCAAATTTATCTTTAACATTACAACAAGAAAAGATGAATTGAGCACAGAAACAGCAACATTTACGCCAAATGAAACAAATTGTGCATATACTGCATTTACTGTTCCAGTTGATGGAGAAGAAGCAACGATTGTTTCAAAACAATACATCTTTAGTAATTATGTTACTATTAACTTTGCTACTAAATTAATTACTCAAGAAGTTAATGGAGAAGTTAGAAGACTACTTATAATAGATATGACTGTTACTATTGAGGCAGATAACATAGATGATTATGTTGTTAACTTCTATATTGGAGAAGGTGCATTTAAAGATTTAGCAGAAAACTTAAGTTATAGTTCTTCTGATTCTTATTATGATCCAGGAGTAGAAAGTACACGAGTACAAGATTACGAAATATATGTTTCAAATAATAAGTTCACATTAAATGGAGTAGAATATACAATAGGGCAAAATATAACTATAGGAAGTAGTAATACCTTTACTATTAACGGATTAGTGTATGAAAGAATTACTAGAGAGGGTAATACATATATTAAATATGCTAATTCCGCTTTAAATACAGTATTTAACTTACCTAATGTTAATTTGCATGTGGATAATAATGCACCAGTAGTAGAATATAGAGAACAAGCATATACTCAATGGTATGATATAAGTGGTAATAGTTATAATTATGATAACAATGCTAAATGTGGAAGAGTATGGAACAATGATGGATCTATGAAAGGGTGCGTTGAGTATGTACCAGATGCTAAACCTATTGTAAATGTAAATGATGTAGGTAGAGATGAATTTATTAACGAAAACTATTTTGGTAGAACATTATTTAAGAAAGACTTTACAATAGAAATATTAGTTAAAGTTACTGAAGTAGGCGTTAGAAATATCTTTAAGATAACTAGTACATTAAGTGATGGAACAAGTAATGGGGAATGGATATTTAAGTTTAACTTTAAAGATGTTCATCTTAATAAGTTAGTTTACTTTGCATTTGTATATAATGCTGCTGGTTCATACTTTAATGAATCTTATCAAGAAAATGGAACTGTTCTTATTTATAGCAATGTTACTGATAGTGCATATAATAGTGAGATAGGAATATATAAAGCTAGATCTACTAGTGATATTTCTGCAGGTACAACCACTGATTATGGTACTATATCGGTAGCAAATGATACTATTGAAAGTATTTTGTTTGGGGATGATAATACTTATTTATACTCTATTAGAACATATAGTGGACCAGTTGTTACAGCGGACAGTAACTATGGATCGTTAAAAATAGATCAAATAACAAAACATTTTGGTTTGGATATTGATAGATATCAAAATAGCATAGGTGAATATGATATAACTGAATATAGAACAGATTACTTGAATTTATGGTTTGATGGATACTATCGTAGAAAATCAGACTTAGTAACAAGTATTGAAGTTTATATAGAAGATCTTGATTTAGAAGAACCATTAAGAGGTGTTGGAATAGATTACTCTACTTCTTACTATGAATGGATAAGAAAAGGTGGAGGAGTTATAGAAAAAGTTGAATTTAGTTCATTAACTCTTAATGGAGAATTAAAGGATGAATATAAAGGATGCCATGTATATAATGATGACTTTACTGAAATAAAAGAAAGAAAAGATGATTGGTCTTGTAGCGGTAAAAACGCCAGATATTATATAAGATTACCAGTTCCTATTATGGATGATGGTCAATATTACTTAAGATTAACTATGTATGATAAATTAGGAAATGAGAGTGTTACAGAACCTGGAGTTGAGATGGTTGCTGATAATACACCTCCATATATTCCATATGTAAATAGCGATCCTAAAAAGCAAGTAGAAGGCATAACAGTATATGATGCTGTTCTTATTTATCCACTTGGTGGAGGTAAGATTAACCATACTTCAACTGTTTTAATAGCTGTTATTTTTAATGAAAGATTAAATCAAGATATTGATGTTAATAGTTTGCCTAACTTGTATATTAGATTTGCTCGTGGTAGTAGTGCTGTTCAAATTGATGAGATTAAACCAGGTGAATTCTATCAAATTGTAAATAACAAGAGATATACTAAGAATGCAGATGGTGAATATGTTAGATCAGATACAGGAGAATATTATGAGGTTAATGAAAGTAGATATATCTTAATAGAAAATAATAATAGGTATAATCTTGTTAATGGTAAGTATGTAAAAGATAAGAATGGTAATTATGTGTTAGACGCTAACATCAAAGTTGTAGGTAAATCATTAGTTTATAAATATCAGTTAGTTGTAGGAGATAATGGTGAACTAGAATTAAGCCCATTTATTAGCTATGATCCAGAGGTTAAGTTTGAATTCTTCTTTGAAAAGAACAATGCTAACGATAAAAACTTAATAACAGATGTTTATGGAAATAAATATACTGGATTATATGAATATAAAGGAAAACAAGGACAATTAATAGTAGCTGTTCAACCTCCTGCATTTATAACAGGTGATACTCGTGCACCATATATTGAGGATATTACTGTAGATAAAGTGGATAGCAATGAATATTATCATTATAAAGCTGGAGACACCATTACATTAAAAGTATCGTTTAGTGAACCTGTATTAATTTATAAAGACAAATTCTATATTGAATTAACAGGTGATAATAATGAGAAGAAATACTATGCAGTATGTGCTGGATATGATGTAAGTAATTATGAAAATATGTATCCTGTTAGAACTGTAAACTGTACATATACTATTGCTGAAGATGATGATAACGAGCGAATAAGAGTATCTCTAATTGATAGAGTAAATGAACAAATACCTACTGAAGCAGATGGAACAGTAGAGAGAATTGATGCAATTAAATTATGTTATACTAGTGATTGCAGTGACTTAATTAATGATAATGGAACTTTAAAGATTCACTATACAGGTAGAATATATAATATAAGAGATAGCTTTATAACAGATGAGTTAGGTACTCCTTTATCAAGAAAAGTTACTTATAGATTCTCAACATATTATCATGATGATCCAAGTGATATTGAGTATAAGAAACAAACAGAATTAATTTGGTCTTATAATTTACAAGCTTGGTATAGCCCTACTAGTGATAATACTCACAAAATGAGGGTTAATGAATCTAATAATATTGTTTCAAATACTAATTTAGGATATGAAAAATTTGCCTTAGAAGTATTTGCCTTAGCAAAAGGTAGCATAACAGTTAAATTAAATGGCACAGAGTATACTATTAATACTTGTGAGGCTAATAAACTATGTCATATAGCGTTTGTTAAGGAATATAAGATAGATTCAAATACTGGCGAAGCTATTTTGGATAATAATGGCAAAAAACAATATTCTTTGAATATTTATACATCATCACATGATGGTGGAATGAATAGCTATTTGAAAACAGCTGTTGATGGTTCTACTTATTATGATTATAGTGTAAGTTTTACATTAGCTAATAAGTTAGATAATCAAAATGATTTAGTATTAAATGATGTTGAAGTTGTAAAAGGAAACTCAACTATTTATTCAGTAAGAATATATGATGGTGATATTCAAGTTTCTTACTTAAGAGATAACGCGGGGTATGACAATCAATTATTAGAATCAGAAAGTAAGTATGGAAAAATATTTGGTGCACCATATTTAAAATCAGAAGAAAAAACAGAAAATAGAGATACTGCAGATTTATTATGGGTGAGCCATCATGAAAATGATGTTGGGATAACATTTGATACTATAGCGCCAGTTATAAGTATTGATACAGAAGTAAAAGATTTAACTTGGGAGGAAGATGGAGATAACTTCAAAGTTAAGAGTGAAAAGAATGAAGAAATTCTAGATAAAACATTTACAGAATATCTAAGAAGTAGAATTCAAAATGGTTCTTACTCTAATTGTACTAGTGGCTCTAATAATTCATGCTCAGTAAGTAGATATGTTGGATATGGTAAGTACATTAAATTTACTATTACATTTGATGAGAGTGAATTACAATATCACATTTTAGAAGAGTTCCAAGACGTAATTAATGATTTTGTAAGTGGACTTAGTGGTGAACTTGCAAATTACAGTATTGTTGCAAGAGAATATGAAGAGTACATGACGCTTGATTCAAGTAATGGTTGGGATGGCTCTAAATATGTATATACATTAGAATTATATATGCCAATAATAATTGATGAAAATACTAATGGTGGTAATCACGCAAGATTAAAAGCATTAGAAAAATATAATGGCTTATTGCAATTAAAGATAAAAGAAGGATTTAAAGATAAAGCCGGAAATATAGGAACTGGTGATTTGTTGTCAGACATGCTATTAATAGATATGAATGAACCAGAAAAGAATATTGAATATGGTTCTTCAACAACTTCTGTTATAAATGTTATAGAAGATTATTGCAACAGGTTAACACCAAATGGCCCATGTACTACATATGGATCAAGTAAAATAACTTCTGTTACAGGGTATATTAAAGAACTAGTAGAAAACTGGAAATCTAACAAAGCTAATTATCCTAATGTAAATGAAATGTATTATGAGTTTGCTGCTCCTATTGTTCTTGATAGAGGCAAAATATATAATTTAACAGATAAAATATACTTTAAGGTTATATTTGAAAATAGTATATCAACAAATGTTAAATATGTAGAAAACGATATCTCTATGAACTTAACATGTACTAGTTTATATGGAAGTACAACTGTTGCATTGTGCTCAAATGGTGGCACTATAACAACATCAAATGGTGCATCTAGAAAAGTACAAATAAATGGAAATGGAGCAATATACGATAGTAGTGGTAATGTCTCATTAAGCTATAGTGATACTGGTGAAAATTACAAATTTATTATGGAACCATTAGAAGCATTCTTATTACATGCAAGTGAGTTGCTTCTTGAAGGAGATCAAAACAATACTAGAACCTATGATAATAGTTACTTCATTAATTTAGTAACTATAAATAATTCTGGAAATAAAGTTACTGAAACAGTTGTTATACATATTATCAATATGAATCCAGATGTTGAAGTTATTGATGATTCAGGAGAGGTTGTAACTACTGCATCTTACTCAATAAATTCTGGCGATATATTTGAACTTCCGCAAATAACTGCATACTCATATAATAATTATTCATTACTTGGCAAACATGAAATACATACATATAAATATATTTATATGTATGAAAATAGAATTGTTGATAATATTGATACTTCTATTGCAGGTAATTATAAGGTGTTTGTTGAGGTTACTGATGAGGTAGGAAGAGTTAATACAAAACTTGTTGTTAACTTGTCTGTAACAAATAAGACAGAAGAACCAAAAATAGCATATAAAACAAATTATGAAAAAATGTTATTAATTTTATTGCTAATGATGTCTTTTGTAAGTATATTTATATTTACAATATTAATTCAAAAAAAGAAACTAATTAAGCAATAATAAAAAGAGCTTTAGAAAAGTGAAAAAAAGTCACAAATCTAAAGCTTTTTTATTATATAAAAAAAGTCTTTTTCCACATAATTTTAATTTTAATAAAAAACTTTTGCAAAAACATTCTACGACTAGATTATTTGTTGTAAAATTAAGATGTCAGATTTTGTATAAATTTGATAATTTTTGAAAGAGGCGAAATTTATGAATTGTTTAGAAAAATCATATTGCAGCAAGAAAAAAGGAATACTGAAATTTTTAACTTGCAGTATTGCTTTTATTTTTGCGTTCTTTTTAGGAGGAGTATTTGCTAGTCATAGTGTTGCTGAAGCTGCTATTGATGTAGAAATACATGATTCCAACTATAAAGGGAATAACACAAAAGGAAGTTCTTATGAGGCTATTAGAAATGAAGCTAGTGGCTCATTAAGATATTTTGTTCAAGGAAGCAGCATTGCTAAAAAGGATGTTGTTACTTTTACTATTACAAATTTCTTTGCTGGACAAGGAACTATATATGATGCTTTTGCTGTATCAGAAGAAGGATACACAGGATCTGCTGGTACTGCGATGGACTATGATACATATGTATATGATGTAACTGGCAGGGATGCGTGGACAAGCGATGATACTACTAATAAAGCAGGAAGTGGAGAGAGTGGGCTTGTAATGGGAGATGGATGCGCTACTAATTTTAATGCACTATCTAACCAATTAAAAGCAAATGATTCCTCTATGACATATGTTAGCTTGTTCTGTAAAGATGGCAATGATTTAAAATACGCTTATACTTTAAGAACTCCAGGATATGGTCTTAAAACAATTCATATATTCTATTATAAATTAGCTACTGGTATTGCAAAACCAGCAGAAGACTACAATATTGATGTTGTTGTTTCTAAACCAATAAGTGAATTTAACGATTCTGTGAATGATGGATTTACTTGGATTCAAAAAAATTCAAATAATTGTCCAACAGATCATAAAAAAATGGCTAGTGATGATATAACTGCTACAAATGAAATATGCGTTAATTATGATAACTCAAGCAATTACAATGAAGAAAGAAAATTAAATATTGAAATACCAAAAGAAGTTGCATATACACATGCCCCAACAACAGATGTAAGTGCAGAAGATAATATTAAAAATAGTACAATATATGCAATAAATACATTCCAAAATAATGGTAGTTCTAAATTTGTTAAATATTATTATCATAATTTCTACTTTGAAGCAGCTCCTACTGGTAGCGATGCATCATTATATAATAATACTACAATTGATGAAAATTATTCATATAAATTAGAAATAATGATAGATGCTAGAGGAAATTATGTTTTCTATATTAAAGACTTGTTTGAAAATACTTTCACTTCAATCCCTGAAAGCACTAGTAACACTGATATAGTTTCTTCAAATAATGATGATATAGTTAGAATTACAAATATATCAATAAGAAACTTATTAATAGATTACATTAATTCTGATAAATTAACTATTTTAAAAGCTGTTACTGAGCTTGTCAATAATAGCGGCTTCGGTGGAGAAATAGCAGAATTGCATTATGATGAACTAATTGAAATTATGTATGCTAATTTACAAAAGGATCAAGCAACAATTATACTTGAAACATTCTCTAAAGTTTTAATAAAAAACGGCAAATCTTTCTGCGATTATTCAACAGTTCACTGCACACCTAGTGATGATCTTGAAGAAATAAAGAAAGAAACTTTACAAAACACAGAAATAGCAGAAACATGGTATTGGAAAGTACAATGGAAAAATAGCTATTCAGTAGCTGATGCTGCTAAACCAAATGATGGAACTATTGTTTCACGTGAAAACTCATTATATATTCAAGGAAATAGTTATTTGAATAGAGAATATAATGTAAGTGGACATAAAAATAGACTAGAGGTAGTTATTACTGATAATGCAAGATATAGATTCTATGTTGAAGATGTATATGGAAATAATACTGGAAAAGATATCGATGAAACAACTAACAGTGATAATTTCTTAATTAACCCATATGTAGATGTAACTGTTATAGATAGAACTACTCCTGTTCTTACTAGTGGCATCACAGGTGCTGACAATACTAATAAAAAAGCCTCTACAACTATATATTCTTATGATTATGTTATAGGTGGTGGACGTAATCAAGTGCCTGAAATTGATTTGATTACAAATCCTAATGAATCAAGTATTTATTATAATAGTAAAGGAAATAAATATTTTGATTATGAGGATGCAATTAGAATTGCACAAATTAATGCTGCTGATCAAACTAGTATAGAAAGTTATTTAATTAGATTTGTATCTGGATCGATAGAAAATTCAAAAAATGTAAATGCCGTTAAATCTACTGGTGATGATGATGGTAAGTATTTTGATCCTAGTAGTACATTAAAGAGCGATAGAAATACAAGTAATACAACAACTGTTATAGGTACATTAAATTTACATGATTATATATTGAGTAATAATATTTCGTCATTTACAGGAGGACTTGTAATACCTGTAACTAGTGCTGAAATAGTTGATAATAAATTTACTTTAAATGGCACTGAATATACTATTAATTATACTAATGATAAACCAATGAATTTAAATGGAACAATTACTATTAATGATGGTAGAACATTTACTATTGATGGTTCCTCGTATATTATAAGTGGTAATAGAATTATTACTTATGTTGAGAATAGTTTGGCTAAAACACAAGTTTTTGAAACTAACTATACAATTTTAGAAGCTGATACATATTTAAATTATTCTACTAATGATGGAGCTCAAAAAACATTTGTAAATGGATTAGATAGCGCATACGCATATACAGGAGCATATGTTGGATTTATAAAAATAACATTTAAAGAAGTAGGAACTGACACTACTATTTGTAGTGTTGGTGAAAATAGTGATGTTAACATGGCATGCTTTAAAGAAATAAATAAATACATTGATACAGTTAGAAGTTTTGATATGGTATTTGATGTAGAAGATTATGTAGGGCATATGGCTGCTGCATATACTGTAACAGTTAATGTAGAAGATAATACAGCACCTGGATTCTTACCTGAATTTAGACCACAAGGAAAAGATAAAGATAACAATGATATATGGACTAACGTTTATGATGATAGTGCATGTATGCTAGAAATTGGTAACAAATTACAATTTAAAGGAAGATTAATTGATTGTTATTTACTAGGAGTTAATGTTGAGGCAAATAATGAGACTGGAACATACCATTTTGTTGATAATGATACAACATACACTAATGATCCTGAAAAACAATGGTATGAAGAAACAGGAAAGACTAATTATTTCAATAGCATTAAACTAAAAATAGAATTAGATGATGGAACATATGAAGAAGTTACTAACATCTCTAATATACAACTTAATAAAGCAAGAGACCATAACTTTATAGTTACTATTTCAGATAACTGGGCGAATAACAAGACTGGTGGCTCAAATAATACATTAACAATAAAAATGACATATTATGTAAACCCAAGAACATTACTAATCGAACCAATTGCAAATGAAAAAGTATATGGACAAGCAGATCCAACATTTGATTATTGCGTATACATTAATAAAGATATAAATACATTTAGTAGAGCTAATCAATTCTTTGATAAAGATTTCTTAGAAACATATTTCAAATTAGCATATTGTACTGGCGGAGTAAATGATCGTTCTTCTGAATATGGTGATAGCAATATTCATGAAATTAAAAATATATTATTGAATGGTAATGCTTTTGCTGGGAAACTATCTAGAGTAGAAAATGACTGGTATAATAAATATAATAATGGCATAGATAACATTCAAAATAACTATGTAGGATATTACGACATTGTTTTAGGTGATTTGGCTATAAACAAAACTGAAGCAGATGCTAATGCAGCATGTAAAAATAATACTGACTATACTTGTGACCAAGACTATGTTGTTAAAATACACCCTAAATTCTTAATTGATGATGTGACTTCTTATGACACATATGGCACAGGACAAATTGTTGGTACTAGACAAGTAACACAAGCAAAAACGGTTGATAGTAATTACACAGAATTTGTTACAGGAAAGGAACAAAAGCAAAATAAAGATCCTGAATTAAATGATGAACCATTAACAGAAAGTAAAGTTAAATTTACAGTTAAACAATCAACACTTAATGTTACTGCTAATGGTGGTACTAAACTATTTGGTGAACAAGATAGTAATAGCCATAACTGGAATAATGAAGGAACATTTGCTAATTCTATTAATTCTACAGGATATTTAAATGGATATACAATAGAAGGATTACAAGGAAATAATGCGTTGTATTATTATGATACAAATGCAACTACAGAATCTCCTAGTGTTACTTCTCCAACTAATATTATTCTTGGAACACTTCGTAGAGAAATAGGAGAAAATGTTGGTAGATACATGATATGTAATATTAAGAATACTAACCCAAGCAGAGCGTTTGCTGATCCTAATATTTGTGGAGCAAGTACAAATCATGGCCACGCTGGTCAATATAGTACAGTAAGTGGACAAACATTTATGTTTGATGCTTATGATTTATATGGGGTTGGAGGAATATCTGATACTGCTGCACTAGTTATAAATACTAATGGAAATATATATGGAACTAGTGTAACAACTGTAGGACACTCTCTTAACAACGAAAATAGAAACTATGTAATTAATTTTGAAGAAGCTTATTACTATATCCAAGCTAATGATATGATTATTCAACCTGGAGTTAATCAAGGTAAAGAATATGCAAAAACACCATATTTAGATCCAATATGGCAATTAGTTGTATATGGCGAGACAGTTACATGTAATGGTGTAACATCATGCACATCAAATGTTTTAAAGAACGATACTGGATTTACTGGGTATACAGCTGATATAGAAACTTATTCTTATTCAGAATTATCAATTGCTAATTATCAAGGAAGCAATGTTCCTAGTAGTATGTCTCCTGATACTGCAATTTACTATAATAGAAGAAAAGCATCTCCAGATGTTACATATAAATATGAATTAAAATATAGTTTAACAACTAGCGATGGAAAATATATAAATGTTTATTCTAAGAGTGGCGACTATTATTATCTAGATATTAACTTAGCTAGTTCTAATACAAGCTGGTCAGATAAATATGTATATGCATATGGAACATATCATCCAATTACAAGCGTTAGTGAAGGAAAAGTAACTATAACTATAATTGGACATTTAGTAAATCAAACATATACATTATTTGGCTCAGGAACTAATGGAGAAAGTGAATATGAAGCTGGAAAAGCTACTTTATCTAGAGAAGGAAATAATGAAGTAGGATGGTATAAATTTAATGCTATAGATAACACATCTACTAGCTTTAGATTAAATATCAATGGTAGAAGCGAATGCGCTACTGCAATTGGTACAAGTGGAACAATCGATGCTACTTCTAATGGAGAAAATAAATGCCGTAACTATAATCTTATTTTTGAAGATTCAGCACCAGATTCTTATAAGGATACCACTGGTAATGATATTTCTTTAGGTAATGAAGCTAATTTTGATATGAGTACAATTGGCGAAATAATTACTATTCAAAATACAAACAATGAATATAGACCTAATGGAAAGAATGGCTGTTTTAGTCACTCAGACAACTATACTTCAAAATGTAATGATGCAGATAAAACAAAAGTGCTATTTGAAATATTTAAAAGAGAAATTGTTATTTCATTTGATGCTAATAGATATACATTTATATATGGAAATAGATATGATTATTATGATGGTGGTAGTAGCTATGTAAACAATAGTGTAGCCTACAATTCTAAAAATGGTATATTCCACATATATGATGGAGATAGCAATGGACAAAGCAGTTCAGAAGGCGATATCTTCGTTTGCTATGATGAAAACAAAGTAGCGGCCAGATGTACTAATGATCCTAGAAATACAACTACATATGACTATGGAGTTACTCGTGGTGATACATGGACTAGTGTAGGTCTTGAATTCTATATGCATCCAGCTATTTCTAAATCTGACACTAATTTTTATGCCAATACTAGTGATAGTTTTGCAATTCCTGCAGGTACATATTTTGTATATGCTGACATTAATGAATCAGCTAAAGCAAACTACAAATTTACTTACTTAGGTGGAACACTTACTATTAACCCAAAAGTTACTAGTATTCAATTAACAAGCTATACTATGGAATATGGCGAAACTTATTACTATAGTTATGGATTAGGAACTAATTACAGTGATTATATTTCTTATTTAGATAGATGTATGGGAGATGCTGAGTATACTGGAAATTTATCTAATTCTGAAGCTTTAATAACTGGCTGTGGAAGTGAATTAAACGAACTTGGAAATACTTATGGATTTACTGTAGAAGGACTAGATTATAATGATACAATAGCTAATAGCTTTAAAGGTAGACCTTCTAGAGAAAGTGGAACAGTAGTAGGATATTATAAAATTGGTGTAAACAATATAGGTACTATTACAAATACTAGAGGATTATTAAATCCTACTGGTTCATCAGATACATGTACATCTATGGCTAATAATAATAATTTAGCAGCATGTTCTATATATAAAACATTAGATTCACAAAACTATGATATTGAATATAGTAGAAATAATAATGAAGGAGCTTATTTATTTATAACTCCTGCTAATATTAATATAGAAGTAGAACAAAATCAAACTAAGATGTATGGTTGTGCTTATAGCTACTATAATACAAGTTCTAATTATCCATATACAATAGCAAATGGTTATAGTAATTGTGATGAGGAAAATAAAAATCCATCTGATGATATAGCTTATAAATATACTGTTAGAGGAGATAAAAATTATACTTCTGGAAGTTCATATACTGTAAGTAAAGTAAAGGGTGCTACTGATGGAAGCGAGTTCCCAAGTGGATCTTCACTTCAAGGTTCTTTATATAGAGTTGATTATACTACTGACTATATAAATTATATTAATATGTATAACAATTCTAAAAATGATATTTATCAAGGCCAATCTGTAGGTACATATATAATTACATTAGGTGATTTAAATGCTAAAACAAATGGCACTAATAAATGTGATGTATTTAATAACCCTGCAGTTGATGGCACTTTGCCTTGTAGAAACTTTAATTTGAATTACTATGGTAATAGTGCTGCTAATCACTATGTGGATAATGATGCAACTAAAGATGCTACAACTTTAGCTTCTGGATTAGAAAATCACGAAAATCATGTAGATCATAAATATTCAACAGCAGGACAAATACTTGTTAGTAAATTAAAAACATATAATTTAAATTATGTAGAAAGCGCAACAGGTAATTACTATTATATTAATGGCAAATTCGTATCAAGTTCAGAAATAAATACATTAACTAATTATTATGTAAGTGTTGATAGCTTAACAAAATATAAATTAAAAGATGGATATATTTATAATGGACATTTATACAAAGAAAGTGCAACAGGAACATATTACCGTGATAAAAATGAGTTTAAATTAGCAGCTGATGCTAATATAGCAGACACTACATTAAGATATGAGCAATTTTCTGCAATAACAACAGAAGCAGACAAATATGAAGAACTAGCTTCAGGACAAGCTAACTTATCAAGCAAAGTTTATGTTAATATTAATGGAAAGTTTGTTTCATTAGATAGTTTAAATAAATATAAACTAGAAGAATCAATATATACTAGAGATGATAATGCAGGAACTTATGTATTAGTATATTCTCAAACAGCAACTAGTGGTTTAACTAGATATGCATTAGATATTAATAATATGTATGTAGCAGCAGAAGGCACAACAGGAGCATATGTATTTATAAATGGTTCTTATGTGTTGAAATCAACAGCACTAGAAATTATTAGTGGATCGTTTAGTTCTACTGTTAGCGTTAATAGTGCAATGGTTTTAACTGGACAAACTGTTGATTCTGGAATTATTGTTGATGGTAGATTCTATGGTGGAAGTGTTGATTCAACAAAACACTCATCAACATCTATAACTGATGTTGCAGTTGCAAATGCTACTTTGTTTACTATTACAAGAAGAGATGTACATGTTCATACAGAATATAACGTTAAATATGTAGGTAATGATGATTTAACAGAAATTATTACTTGTGAGCAAATATTTGCTTCTTATGGCTTAGGTAGTGATTATAGCGTTAGAAGTTATTGTGATGACGCAACAACAGAAGTGCAATTAGGAAAAGCTAGATACTATGCTGTAGACAATAGCTTAGCTAAGTATCCATGGACTGAATGGGTAGATAAAAATAATGGCGCACAAATTACTGGTGATGCAAGCCAAAGAATATATAATGATATTCAATTTGATGTTCTAACGGGCATGCTACAAAGAAAAATGGCTACTACAGATGGTAAAGAAGATCCTGTTGGTAAATATGTTTATAACTTTGCAAATATCAAGGTTACTAATAATTCTCTTAGTGGTCAAAACTATAAAATATATATCGAAACAAGTACTACTTGGGATAAAACTTATATAAAGGATAATACAGGAACGGCTACATTAAATGGTGAAAAATACAAACTATTAAGTAATTATGCTGAAAGATATTCAGATAGTGCATGTTCTATTAGAGACGATGTTAACGGATATTACATAAGCATTAATGGTGGAACTTGTGCTAATATAAGTTTTGTAAATAAGAATAGAACAACAGATGGCAATGCAGTAGGAAGCTCAATTGATTTCTGGTATTTAGGTTTCTATGCTATTGATGGTAGTGAAGGAAGAGAAGGTCAACAAAAGAAATGGTGGACTGGAACAAAAGATAAGGTAAATAAGAAATCAAATAATACTAACTTGTTTAAAATTCATTATGACAAATTAAAATTAGGTAAAAATAGTGATGATACAGATTTAACTGCAAGCAATGGATTCATTAAAATCGAAGATTGGGATTTATCAGAAGGAAAAGAAGTATATTTTGAAATAGTTCGTAAAACTATTTACTTATATGCAGTAGATGAAAGCAAGGTATATGGTACTGCTGATAAATATGAAAACTTTAGAGTTGCTGTTTGTGCTACTAACTTAGGATATACTGTTGATGCTAATGGTAATGTAAGTTGTGTAGAAACAGATAGTGATTATGACAGTGAAACTAATGGATTAACTGCAGAACATCAAAGTTTATTCTATCGTATAGATGGAAATAAAAAATATATGAAACAAGCTGAAATAAAAGGCGCAAGTGGATATGCATTTATTGGTACTTCTGATACAAGTATGAAAATATACTTTAAACGTACTGCTGGAGAAAATGCTGGAGTATATTCAATAACAGCATGTTCTACTCAAGAAGGCATAGATGATTGTTCTGATCCTGCTCAAGAGGAGCAAGCTGGTGGAAATAGAGTTAGTATTGGTGATGACTATAGAATAGTTGAAATTGCTGGAACACTAACTATTGAAACTAGAAAAATTACTATAGTTCCAGACGAAAATCAAGGATTTATGTATGGAAACTATACTAATAATGGTTCTATTCCTTCAATTACATATAAAGAATACTTTGGATATGGTGAAGATGGTACAAACAAATCTCAAGGATTAGTAAATAGTGGTAACTCTGATACTGATTCTAATGTTGCTACATGTTTGATTAATGTATCTGGAGAAAGTGTTGTATGTATTAATGATAATCAAAACAATGATGTCGCAGTAAGTGACTATGTATACTTACATCAATCAGAATATGGTGCTAGTTCAACTAAAAAAGGATCATATACTGCTTCAACAATAGCTGGTTGGAGTAATACATGTACTGATTCAAATGGTGAAAATTGTAGATATATGAATATTAATAATGTTTATAAAGACTACTATTCAGATCCAGACGAAACAAACTTTAATAATAGAGTAGAAAGTTCAGGAGGAACAAACCCTTCATTATCTCCTGACAATGGATATAGATATGCTTTAAATAGAATTTGTGGATCAACTACTGATTTAAGATATGGCAGAGATGTATGTAACTATGAAATAGTAGCTGGTGAATTACAAGAAAATTCTGTATGGGAACAAAAAGCAATTAATGAATATGTAAGAATGGTATTTACTAACTTATATACAAAAGAGTCTGATGGGACATGGAAATTGTATGAAGGTGTGACAATGACTGTTGATGGTGTTCAAAAAGACAATGTAAAAGATTTTAGTAACCTTAATTACACTAATTTATATTTGAAAGTTGGTAATAGATATTATCCTGTAACTGCAGAAAATAGATATGGATATGCATATGAAGTTGCAACTTTAGCACACAAAGCTTCTTATGTAAAGAGTAGTGATAACTATTATAAGATTACAGAAGAATATAGATATAGTGATAGCACATGTTCAACTCCATCTGTAACTGGTAATTATTTAAAAACTGGTGCTGGATGTATTGAAATAGTAGATGGAACAAACACTTATAAGTTAAGCAAAAACAAAGCACAAAAAAACAATGGAGAATTCTTAAAAATTACTAGTTCAAATAGTGATAATAGTAGTTATGCTTATAACTATACTATTGAAAAATTTGTAGAAGGTCGTGTGTATACTGTTGGTGAAGCTACATTAGAAGTTACTCCTCTTGTAGATCAATATAAGATTTATGGTGAGGCAGATCCTGAAATTAAATTTAATGTAACAACTACTTATACAGTTAAGAGCGATCATCTTGTACCATTCAGTAACATTAAAACAATTGATGGACAGGCTCTTGCTACTGGTTTCCAAAGATATGATGCTAACTATACTGTAAATGCTTCTGGCTTATATGTAAAAGTATTAGCAGGACAAGTTGTAGTTCTTAATGGTTATGCATATATGGAAAACATGGAAGAAGTTGCAACTGGTGCATCAACTCTTAACTATGGTAAAAATTACGCTGCTATAAAACATGATAAAGCAGAATCAACAGTAGCAAATTCAACTACTGGAGCTATTCATTATGATGCTTATACTAGATACAACGATAATATTACTGTATCTAGAATATTAATAGGTAACTTATATGTAGAAGGACATAATCAAAATGTTGGAGTAAGAAGAATTTTGAATGGATTTGTAGTTGCTAATAACACTTTAGGAAATAAAAACTACTTATTACCAATAGGTAATGTAAATGGTGGTGCTACTGAAACAGGTGCAACAAATGATGTAGAAGGAACTGTTAAATTTACTATTATTCCTAGACCTATGTATATTGAAATTAATAATGTTACAAAGATGTATGGTACATCTACTGATATATTGAGCTGTGATGAGGGTGTAACTGATTGCACTCCTAATGGTTTATCTAATAATCAACAATATTTAGCATACAACTATGTGATAAATGAAACAAAAGACGGAAGAAGCAATCTAACAGCAACTGCATTAGGAAGCGTTGCTAATGTGTATAATCCAGGAGATTTAATGGGAATTAACTTACCAACAGTAAAGAGTTCTGCTAGAGAAAATTATGGCGATATAACATCATTTACTACTGATAGATTCTATGTTGGATCAAATGTAGAGGGTGGCGAGAGACAAGGTGGAACTACAATTGTTGGAACTACCCAAGATAGAAATGATTTACAAATAATTGTAGAAAGAGGAAATTACAATACTAGTAGAAATACAGCTACTTGTTATGTAAATGGTGAAGGATATTTAATGTTAACTGGTAAGGGATGCGAAGATGTTGGTATCTACTATCTTAACTTTAAAGGAACTCATCAAAAATCTTCATCATTTGCTAATGGATCATATGAAAAATCTGTAGAAACATATTATCATAATGATTATTGGGGTTATAACCCTAACTATTACATGATAATAGAAAATACAATCGATACTTCAATTGATGTAGATTTAAATAAAACAACTTCTGATGCTAATTCTTATAATATCTTACAAGATACTCAAAAGAAGGGTGCTACATTAGAAATTACTAAGAAACCAATAGAAATAGTAATAGAGACATTTAGTGCTAGAGGTGGAACAAGTACAACTGAAGTTAATAGAGTGTCAACTGCTGTTGGTAATAGATATTCAGGAACTCTTGGAGAAGTTTACAATATTGAACAAGGTACAGATGTTCCTAATATTCCTATGATAAGCAATAGTGCTACACATACAACATATCAAAACATTACGTGGTATATGCATCCTAATCAAGTAAGAACTAAGGATAATATATTTGGACATGCTGCATATTATCAAACTCTTATTGCTGAAGTATCAGGACAAACAATTGAAGAAACAGTTCAAAAATATGTTCTTAGCACATCTGATTATACTAAACTTGTATACCACAATAATGGTGTTGCTGCTAATGGAAGTAACAATGCTAACTCAGGACCTAATGTATTTGATACTAGTGTTGCTGGATATTATGCAATAACAAGAAATATTAATGAACTATATATCAGATATGATAATGGTAAAGGTGGTAGCATGACTTATGATGGAGATAACAGTCAATATGAATCTAATAACTATACTACTACTTTTGTAAATGGTATATTAAAAATTGATAATGATAAAACAGCTCCAGTAATATTTGCAGGTAGTGAATATTATACAATTGAAGCGAATAATGGTACTTTAACTAATATGGATGATTTAAGTGAAGATACAATACTTGCATATCTAAATGCACTTAAAAACAATAAATGTAAAGCGTATACAGGTATTCAAGATGAAAATGGATCATTTAATTTTGGTGATTGTGATAGCACATTATTTGCTACTGCTATTAAAATAACAGGTGGTAAATTTAAATTAAATAACTATGAATGGACAATTAGTGGAAGTAGTATACAAAGAGATGGTGGAAATGTATCTATTCCAATAACAAATGGTCAATTTACAATGGCTGATTTAAGTGGTACTAATAGAACATATACTATTGCTAAAAATGGTGAAAACCCAGTATTAGTTCTATTAAAAGGAACTTCTACTGATGCTAGTGCAATAGAGATAAGTACAGCAGAAAAATTAATGCAATGGTTTAACATAAGATCTCATGATCCTAGTATTATGAGAGCTGGCGTAGAACAGGCAAAACGTTATAATGCTAGATATTATTTTGCAATTGATGAAAAATTCAATCAAAGAGTTACTGGAGATTATACTATTTATATTTATGCAGCAGATAATGCTGGAAATATAAGTAGAGCAACAACAGTAACATTAAGAATTCAAGATACTACAACTCCTGAAGTTGGTAACTTAAACTTATATAGTGGTAAAGTGACTTGTGATTATAATTCTAATGATTGTCAAAAAGAAGAAAACTGGAAAGTAGCAGAAACTATTTGGATTCCTACTAATGCAGTTAATGAATATAATTTAACATTTATTACTGATACAGGCTTATATAATTATGGAGGAAATACTGTATCACCTCAAGGTGAGTTCTATAGAATAGTTGCAGGAACAGATGCTAGAGCTATTAAACATTTAAACTGGAGTAATTCTAAAGATGGCATATATATGACTATTACAGAAAATTCTAAGTATAATGATGAAAATAATACTAATTATTCTAAAGACAATACAATTAATTATTTGAATTTAGATGGATATGTAAAACTTACTAGAAATGGTGATAATTACTCAATTGGTATTACAAGTACTTCTGGAAAATATGGCGCTAATTCTTATATTTTACTTGGAAGTGTAGTTAATATTAATAACATTACTCATTACTACAAACAAGATATTTATTTCTTCCCAACAGATCCTACTAAGGAAACAAAAACGGATGAAACAGGATATCCTGCTGGTACAATTATTTATGTAAGAATAAATGGAAACTATGTAGAATTAAGTTCATTAGTTAGATATAGCTTTGATGCTAATACGTATACTAAGGCAGTTAATGGTGATTACATCTTTGTTGGTGAACTTAAAGATGTTTCTGGATTACAAAGATATAATTCTAATCTGATTTGGGATGCTAGTGGTTCATACATTAAATTAGATCAATGGGATCATTACTTCTCAAGAGATAATGGTGCTTCATGGATTAAATATGATAGAGAAACAACTACAGGCTATATAGCATTAGGAGAAGATGGAAAGAGATTAATTACTATTAAAGCTGTAGATACTGGTGTTGAATTTACTTTAGCTGATTCAACTAATACAGTTAATGGCACTCCTAAGAATTATTTTGATTCAAGTTATTACTATGATTTACCTGCACATGAAGAAGGTAAGAGAGGAACGTGGAATGATCCAGGATCACATGTAGTTTCAGAAGACTTTAAAGAATATTCTGTTAGAAGTGATCACTATAATGTTTCTGATTGGGCAGCAGATGCTGGAGTAGATGGATATTATAGAGATAGAAAATATGCTTATTTAGATACACAACAACCTATTCTAGAACTTGATGGACATTTAGTAAAAGTATATGAATATGGATGTACGAATTGTACTGCTGGATATGATGAGAATTATGGTAAAGTAATAGATTCATATTTCACTCCAATTGCAAACTTTAAACGTTACAGTGACGAAGCAGGAACAACAAGAAGTGATACAGGAGCATATATCCTTGTATACAAGAAAAATGCCAATAGATTAGATACACCAATTGCTGTAGAAATACTAAATTCTAAGAGACTATATAATGAATCTAGTACTAAGACAACAGCTGCAACTTGTACAGGCGCATCTGATAAATGGGTAAATGGTAAATGCTATGAGCAAAATAATAGTGGTACTCATGTATACTTAGGTATTCAATTAGATAATGAAGATAATCTTACTGTTGATACACTTATTACAGGTAAAATATCTACTAAGATAGGTAGTGATACTACACTAGCAGTTCTTGAAAACAATGGTACTGCTAATAAAGAATCTACTAATGCTACATTAGATAATTCTAATTCTGATGTAGAAAAAATAATTAGAAATACAGCTTATGAATTATCTGGAGTATCTGGAGAAAATATTATGGCTGGAACTTCTAACTCAGAACAAGAATTTGATGCTTCAGATTATAAACATAAGAATGTTGTAATATATCTAGCTGAAAGTTCACCTATTGCGGGACTTAAATCTATATTAACTGGAGATATATTTGGAACATTAAAGAATAGCGTTGCTGCTTATGATACTACATATTATTATAAATATGTAATAAGCGCAACTGCTGATGATGCATGGACTATTCAAGGTTGGTATTCTACAGATGGTGGTGAAGATAGTTACTTTACAACTCTAATACCAGGATTGAATTTAGGTGCATTTACAACATTACAAGCTGCAATTAATAAGATTGTTGTAAATAATTTAACTGGTAAAAACTATGCTGGAAAGAACTTAACATTTAGTATTAATTATACAAGTACTGATATGGCTGGTAATGTATCAAAATCTTCAGTAAGAGGAGCAATCTTATCAGATTTCTTAAGCACAGTAGTATTTACAAGAGGAGAGTATGATGAAACTACTTCACAATACTTAAGCTCATATACATTAGATGTTGGTCAAAATACAAATGCATTGTCAGTGATGGGTAAATTCAATGTTACTACAACTAAGTCTAGTTCTTATGATAAATATATAATACAAACTGTATATTATAATGATAAGTTAATAGCTAGCGAACAAAAGTATGATGAAAATTACTTGTCTAAATTAGACACATCAGTACCTGGCGTTTATAAGATTATCTATAATACTAAGGTAATGGATAATGGTAGTGCTGTATATAGTAAACCATTTGAACTAATAGTTAATGTTAAACCAACAGTTGCTTCTATAAATAATAAAAATATTAATTATAAGCAAGTAATTATGGTAACTGGATTACTAATAAGTATAATAGCTGCATGCACTTATACATTCCTTATTAGTAAAAAAAGAAAACACAACTAGTTAAAAGGGCAGAAAGTTCTGCCCTTTTATATTATATATAATATAAAAAGGTCTAAAAAAAGGCCTTTTTTTTGGTTTGAAAATTATTGTACACAAAATACAACAAAAATCGCCTTAAATCATTGGTTGTACATGACTTTTGGTATAAAATTATATTGTGTATAATTATACCCTTAAGGAGGAGTGTCCCTATGAATTTAGAAAGATCTTTACAAAGTAAAGAAATTAAAGAAAATAGCGCGAAAGTCAAGTTTGTGATTGTTGGCTTTGTTTTAATGTTGGCTTTTTTCTTTTTGGGATTAAATACAAAGAAAGTTGGAGCAACTAGCTATACAATTAGTGGCACAAAAATATACACAGAAACTAATGAACGTATTTCAAGAGAATTAACATGCGCTAATGAAGATTTAATAAATGCAAGTGGAAGCGTTTGCAATAGTGAAGTTCTTACTTTTATTCAAGGGACAGGGGTAAATAATGAAATTTATATCAAATTTTTATTAAAGGACATACCAAGTAGAACTACATCATTTGCAATTGTAGAAACAGGACATTCAGATTCTGCTGGTGAAGATAGCGACTTAGATAGATATAATATTAAAACTAACGATGATGGAACAATAGAATGGATAGCAGGAGCTAACACACCTAAAAATGGAATAATAGGTACTGCTACTCAAACAGATGAAGGAATTGAAGTTGTCTATAGAATTAGAAATGGAGAATTTGGTTTAAACTTCTTAAAAGTATTCTTCTATGATTCATCTGCTGTTGGAGCAACAGCTTTTGATTCAATCGAAGTATTCTATGTTATATCACAACCAATTGATTTAGTAACTCTAGGAGAAACATGTACACAATCTAAGCCAAATGAAATTTGTACTGATTATGTAAACGGAAATCCAACAAGAGAATCTAGATTCTTAAATATCTATATTCCTAAAACAGTTGCTTATATTTTTAAATCTTTAAATGGAGCAAGCAATGCAAAAGATTATTATAATGATCCTAGTGTAAGTACAATATATGCAATTAACTACTTTACAGAAACAGCAGCTGGTGAAATTGAAACTCCTAATCCAGATCAAATAAATTCTGCAACTCAAAAGTATTTATACACAAACTTCACAAAAGAAGGTGATGATACTCAAGATACAGTTGATGACATAATTGGTATTAAACAAGCATTATATAAAAATTATTTGACTTCATATAAAGCTAATGAATTAGAATATATGCAAATGAAAGTTGATTCAACTGGAGCTTACTTCTTCTATATAACAGATATATTTGGAAATGTTAGTAAAAATATTTATCAAAAAGTAACAGATGTAAAAAATAGATCTATAGAAACTAAAATACTAAAAGAAAATGCTAATGGAATATTTGGATATGATGCTGAAGAAGTATTTACAAATCAAAGCGTTAAAGTAGAAATAACAATGACTGTTCAAACAAACTTTGAATTTGGAGTATGCTTAGATGATATGTGCGCTGGTATTATTAATTTAACAAGTGATAGAGTAAACCAAATTAAATATTGGAGAGTAAATGTTGAAATAGATGCTAATGGAAAAGATTTAGATGGATATGATACTGGAGATTCTATTGATGATCAATATGCATATGAAAGGTTTGCTGCTGAAGGAACAATAAAATACTTATATTGTTTAAATGAAAGTGGTTGTACAAGTTATACATTTGATAAATATGATGATTCTCTTGATACTGATGGCAAGAAAATGGGATCTGGATTTGTTAATTTTGAAGAAAACAAAATAATTGTTTATATAGCAAACACTGGTAGATATCGTTTCTATATTGAAGATACTGCTGGGAATAATACATTAGGACCTATAGATAATAGAAATGTTGGTGAATATAGAAACCCTCGTGTTGAAATTTATGGAATAGATAAAGCTGGACCTGAAATAACATTTGATTTTGAAAATATAGCAGATAATGGACTTAAAAAATTTAATATAGAAACATTTGAATATTATTATGGAATAGATATAAGTGGATATACAAAATCAGACGTTGTATGTAATGACTTAGATGAAAATATATCAAATTGCTATTATAAAGGTGAAGATAATAAATGGCATTTTATATATGATACTAGAATTAAGGATGGAGCAACAACTGGTTATATAAATAACTATGTATATTACTCAAATGATAGTGCATTAAAATTTAATGAAGAACAAGCAATAAGATTATCTAAAGTTATAGTAAGTGATTATATATATAAGTATAATAGCTCTGATAAATTAATGTACGCTGACTTTAATACTTATAATAGAGAAAGTGAACAATATAAATTATCTGGGCAAGCAAATGATAGAGTAACCACAATTAGATATAATGCTGTAAATAACTCAAATGGACTAATGCTAGATAATGGTATATTTAAATTTAAATCTATAACATTCTATCATTATGATAATGCTACTAAAGTGTGCGATAAAATTGGTGGAGATTATTCTAACTTAGATCAATATGAATGCGTTAACTATTATTTGGATCATGGAGTAGACTTTATTATTGAATTTGAAGCTGAGGATGCAGTTGGAAATGTTAGTAAATCTAGAGTGTATGTTGAAACAATAGATACTACTCCTCCTGGGTTTATATACAATGAAGAAAAGAAAATAGGCAGAACAAATACTAATGGTAATATATGTAGAATAGAGATTGGCGGAGTATTAGGTAATTCAAGTCAAACATGGCAAGATATCTTAGCATGCTATAATGTATATTTAGGGAATAGTGAATATAACATTATTGATAACGTTTATATGAACACTGCAAACGATGGGCTAGGGAAAGAAAATAGAATTAACAAAGAAAGTTTACACGTGAAACTTTATATTAAAAACAATGAATCTACAGATTGGGTTGATTTGAAAACTACACAATTTATTCCTAATAGAACTGGATATTATGATATTAAAATTGTAGTAGAAGATTATGTGGAAGAAAATACTTATTCAAATAGTTTAACTGTATTAGCTTCTTATTATGTTGATAAAAGAATAGTTCTAATTGAGCCTATAGCTACTGAAAAAATGTATGGTGAAGAAGATCCTACTTTTAAGTATTGTACATTTGTAGGCGACAATACAACTCCTAACTATTATACTGTTAGATTTTCTTCTAACCCATATAGCGATAAAACTATTTATAAGAATGTTTATTGTAGCGAGTCTGGTAGACCAATAAGTGATTTATTTCAAACTGATACAACTTCTACTATTGAAGGACTACTTAGTAGACAAGAAAGCTTATGGTATAACAATAATGTTGAAGGATATAAAGCAGAAGGAATAACAAACAATTATGTTGGAACATATAACATTATTTTAGGAACTCTTAATATTATTAAAGATGGAAATCAAAATGATGATTATATTGTGAAAATATATCCTTTCGATAATGAAAGAGCAGATACAAAGTTACATGGTAATGAAAATGGAAATAAAATTATAAAAGTTGATGAATCAGGAAATGTTGTTGTTGAAGGACTAGATAATGAACCATTAGAGGATGATAATCCATTTACTGAAAGTACAATTAAATTTACTATTAAACAAGTTGTACTAGATGTGAAAGCAAATGGCGGTAATAAAAATTATGGTGATGCAGATACTAACTATGATAAGTGGAGTGATAATAGCGCTAATGGATATTTAAATGGTGTTAGTATTACTAATGAATTAAAATATACAGATACAATTGATATTATTAAAGGTGTTCTTAGAAGAAGCATAGGAGAAAATGTTGGAATATATAAAATATGCAATTATAGAGGAAACGAATTAAGTCAAAATGCACTAGAAGATAAAAATAATATGTATATTGGATGTAATGATACTTATGCTTTTGATTTTGGAGGAAACATTACATATGATGAAAATGGTATTATAGTCATAGATGATGAATTTGTAAAAAGTAGAGCTTTATATATACAAGCAAATAAGAGCGTATCAGGTAGAACACTAAATACTACAACAAATGATAGAGATAATAATTTTGCTAATTATGCAATTAACTATGTATCTGAAGATTATATTATCAATGCTATTGATTTAGTCTTACAAGTTGCACCAGGACAAAGAAGAGAATATGCTCGTGATGTTACTCATGATCCAAATCCATGGGAAGTAATATTGTATGGACTAGTAGAAAATAATATTAGAAAGAATGAAAGTGAATTTAGTGGCTATACAGAAAATGGCGCTGAGTATAATCATAGTAAAGTTGATGAATCTATTGAGGCTAATTTAGAAGTTAATAAGTCAGAGGATAGAACAGTTTGGAACTTTATTAGAAATAGCGCAACATTAATTGGATTAAAAACTAATGAAACATATTCTTTACTTAGAAGTACTGATAACGAAGATGCTAATAGTGCTAGAGTATTGCGTGAAGAAGGCGGAACAGGTGGCTGGTACTTATATAAGTCATTAGCAAATGATATAATTGTTGGAAGTAGTTCTAGTGAAGGCTCTAAAATTGCTTTAGTAACAAATGGCATGAATAATTGTAATTATGATTTGACAGGACATATACCAACAGTTGATGCTAATGGTACAAGCCCTTGTAAGAATTATAATCTTATATACAACTCTAAATATACTACTGAAGATGGATATAACATTGAAAATAAAGGAACTCACACAGATGATGAATTTATTTACAAATCAGCAGGTAAAAAATGTACTGAACTAGATCCTGAAAGACCATGCTCAGAAGAAAACAAATATGATATTCAATTTGAAATTTACAGAAGAGATATCATAATAGAATTTAATAGTGCAGTTAATACATTTATAGATGGACAAACTAAAATATTATATGGTTATAGATATGACTATTATGAATCTAATTTGTTTGCTATAAATGAAACTACAAATAATAGTGCAGAGGGACATATCTTCTTATGTTATGCTAAAGAAGATGATAAGACTATAGTTGATTGTACTAATAATGCAAATTATGGCTTAACATTAAATGATACATGGACAAATATTGGTTTAACATTTAGATTGAGTACTAAGGTATCTGCTACTGATAGTGGATATTATAGTAATAATGGAGATAAAGCTATACCTGCTGGAGTTTACTTTGTATATGCTGATATTAGTGAAGCACAAAAAGCTAACTATAATTTTAAATATAGAGGTGGAGCGTTACTTATTAAATCTAAGCCTATTGATATTTCTATATTAGATTATAAAAAAGAATATGGTGAGAAAAACTATAATGGATTTAAACTATCTGCTGAGACTGACTGGGAAAATATATGTACTTTAGATAGCACAATTAGAAAAGATAATGAAGAATTGATTAGTGCAAATGATTATTGTGGAGCAGGATTTAGTGAAGTAGCGTTTGATGGAAAGAATATTTATGGATTTTATAGTGGCGATATAGATAGTAAGGATAACATTTCTGATAACTTCAAAGGTAGACCAAAAAGAGTAACTGGTGAAGGACTTGATGATAATGGTATGCAAGATAGTGTTGGAATTTACAGTATTGGAAAAGGAACAATTCAAACTATAATTAATAACCCACTTACTACATGTAACGTTCAAAATATTAAAGGAACAGTAAACGAAGATTGTGTTGTAGCAACTAATGGTAAAATGCCTAATTATGTAATTAACACAGAAATAAGAAATTATCTTATTGATATGTACAATAATGAAGATATAACAAGTAACACAATAGCTCCATTTGATGCTACTAGAGATTATAGCAAATATAATTTAAATATAGCTATCTCTGACAAACAACCAGAAGATACAGTATTATCTGAAACAACTACTGATAAAAATATCAATTTAGGTAAGTTGTATATAACACCAGCAAAACTAACTATAAGAACAATATCTGGTCAAAGCAAGATGTATGGATGTGCATATAACCTTGCACTTAGAAGTGGAACAGATGTAAGAGGAAGATATACTTATGAAAATGGCTATGAATGGTGTGATGAAGGAAATGGAGAATATTACGATTTAGGATATGGATATACAGTTAGTGGAGATAAAGATTATCAAATAGCAAGTGCTACTGATTTTGATAATGTATCTTATGGCACTTCTGGTATATATCAAGTGTTAGGAATTGAAGGAACTAACTTTAGACCAAATGTTACAACTAATGCTAATGCAGTAAGAAATAACGCTTTAAATTCAGGAACTTTATACAGAATACCATTTAATAGTTATGATGCAACTATAGGCATTAAGAATTCAGATTATTTAGATGCAGCTATTAATTCAATAAGAGCAAATGGTGAAGGAGTAAAGTTGTATCAAAATCAATCTGTTGGAACATACTTAATTATTTTAGGAAGTTTGGATGCTTCTCTTAATGGTAGAGAAAATCAATGTGATGGAGCTAATAATCCAGTAGAGGGTGGAGCATTTGAATGTAAAAACTATGTTATTGATTATAATGGTACAAGCGTACTTCAAGGCGATAAAGATGCAACTCAAAAATATTTAGATACATCAAATATAATATTTAATATAATTCAAAGAGACGTATATGTTTATACAGAATATAATCAAAAGATTTATGGTGATGAAGATCCATTAATTAAACATGTATGCAATGATGATGATGTAAGTAATCATTTCTGTAAAGAAGAAGAAAAAGGAACAGAATACGAATATGGTATTTCTCGTTATTACACAAAAGATAATTCTTTAGCAAAAGCACCTTGGACAGATACAAGTATTGATGATTACCAAACTAATGTTATAACTGGTAAGATTTCAAGAAGAGGTATGGGAGATAATAATCCTGCAACTAATGATATAGTTGGCTACTATGAATATAGATATGCAGATCATGGTGGAACTGTAGAAGTTACTAATAATAACTATCGTCCAATCTATTATAACGAAGGAGGATTAGCAGTCCAAAAAGATGGTACTACTACAATGAAAGTTAAATTAGATGGCAGTGAAGAAGAAACTACTAAAGATGTTAAATTTGAAATAGTTCTTAGAAAAATTAAAATTGCCTTTATAAGTTTTGATAAGGTATATGGAGAACACGATAATTTTACTGATTATGATATCTTAGTATGTGCACCAACTGATACATTTGACTTTGAAAATAAGAGATGCTTAAAAACAGCAGAATACGATCCACATGGATTAAGTAAAACTCATAAAGAAACATATCTTGATGAAATATCTGTTGATGGTTCTTTAATTGGTTATAAGTTTATTTCAGAAGAAATAGCCGATACATTTAAAAATGACTTTATTGTTAGATATCTTAGAGCATATGGAGAGAATGTAACATGTAGTGCTAGTGATGCTATTGCAGCTAATACTACTATATCAGGTAATTTCTATAATAATGGTGATGAAGATCATTTATATTCAGCTAGTTTAAATTGTAAAACTATTGCTGAATCAGACTATAAAACTTCAAAAGTTAGCGTTGGAAAAACAGTTTATGAAACACTTGCTTACATTGACCAAAATGCAGGCAATCCTGGATTTAACTATGAAGTAAGTTATACTACTGGATATTTAAATATAGTTAAGAGAAATATAACTATCACTCCTGATAGTGATCAAGGATTTATGTATGGAGATTATTATAATACATTAATACCTGCTATTAGTTATACAGATAGTATTAATACAACTGGTCTTAGAGAAGAGTATGGTTTAGTTAATGGTGGAGAAGATGGAACTGGTGTTTGCTTACATAACATTAATTACTATAACAATGGGGATATGGATGGAACAAGTGTAGGAACATGCTATAACATTAATGATAGAAAAGATGAATACGATTCAATGACTAGTGTTACAAATGTTACATCTGCTAGTATAGATGCAAAAACAGGATTATCTGGAACTACAAGTGCTACTAAGTATTATGTCTTTGCAGATAACTACGTTGATGAATCAGGGGCTCGTCATGCTCTTAATAGAAAATATGATAATAGTAACCTTGATGAAAGATATAATCGTAATGTTGGAGAATATATCATTACTCAAGGTGATATTGAATCTGAAACAGGTAACTATAGTATTTCATTTGTGGATGGTATTGTTTATACAATTACACCTGCAAAAATTACTATTACTCCTAGAAATAACCAATATAAAATTTATGGTGAATTCGATGAAGAAATAATGTTTGATGTTACTACTACATATAAAGTTACACACACACATACAGATAAAGATGGTAATACAGTTAATGAAGGACAAATTATTACTATAAATGGATTTGCTTATGATGAAAATATACAAACAGATGGATATAATTATGGTAGTAACAAAGATAAACAAAAAACTACTGAAAAAGGAATAGAACAAGCAAATATTGATGGAGCAATTTATTACTTTGATATTGTTTGTAGGGGTGCATCAGAAAAAGGATCAGCTTCTTGTGATACAGAAAATAGAACTTTAACTTATGGAACAACTAGTAGAATATTATTAGGATACTTACATGTTAATTGGAATCAAACAGCTGGTGTTTATAATATAGAAGATGGATTTGTAGTAGCTCTAAATGGCCTTGGAGAAAATAAAAACTATACTAAAGAATTTACTCAAAACGTTAAGTTTACAATTATACCTAGACCAATTGGTGTTCAAATTCAAAACATTAATAAAGTATATGGTACATCTACTGATTCTAATGGATGTGATAGTGGAATTACTAATTGCTCTGCTAATGGATTAACTGGTGAAGATTATTTGAAGTATAATTTCATCACAAAAGAATTAACTGAAGAGTCTGTAAGATCAATACTTGGAGATAATTTAGATAAATACAAGATTAATTCAAGTCCTAATATTATAAGTGGATTAGCAATTAATGAAAACTATACTCAAATTAAAGGTGCTAGTGATAATAAAAATAGTAGTTCTTTAGGAGTATATGTAAGTAGAGATGAGTTAAATATAGATGCTAGAACTTGCTTATATAATGGAGATAAATATGGATTCTGTGAAGATGTTGGTGAATACTATTTAAGATTATATGGATATGCAAATAGTATTGATAATATTGATAAAGATGGATATCAAAGTTATAGACCAACAGCACAATTAAGTAAAAATGCAGATGTTGATGAATATTACTATGATTCATACTTTGGATATAATCCTAACTACTTTGTATTACTAGTTGATAATAATGATACAGTTAGTAAAAGAGAATTAGAAGTTAATACTGTTGCTTCTACTTCTAGAAATTACACTGAACTATTAAGACCAACAGCAATATTAAGAATAACTCAAAAGGACGTAGTTATTTATGTTAACACTAGATATAATGGAGAAAAGCCTAATTTATTTAGTATAGAACAAAATACTAGAGCACCATCACTTCCAACATTTAACAATGATATAGAAGTTGATTATGTAGAATTTAGAAACAATAGAGAAAATGCTGTTAAATCATCTAATTCGTATGGCTATGTAATTTGGGGATTACATAATAGTCAAGTAAGAACAGGTGATAAACTTGTTGGGGAGTTAGCTTATTGTAACCAAATAATAAATGAAGAAGCTTATAAGAATTTAACTGATAATGGAATGAACGCAGGTTATTGTTCATCTAACTTAGTATATGTAGATGAAAAAGATAGAGTAAATACTAATCTTGAGGGATATGTTCCAATAGTTAGAGATATAAGTATGTTAAGTATAAGTAATGCAAATGGAGATGTGGAAAGTGGTAAGAGAGGTTATGCAGCATATGAAAATAATAACTATACTACTACATTCTATCCAGGAGCATTAACAATTACTAGAGATGAAACTAAGCCTGTAGTTGAAGTAAATCATAAAGATGTTTATATTGAAGCAAATGCAATTGGAGAATATTTGTTTGAATGTGTTGGGAAAAATGGAACAACTACATATACAAATTGTAATGATCAAGAAGGTTTAAGCATTGTTGGAAAGAATGAAATAAATACAGGAGATCCTATTTTAAGATGGTTGAATACTTCTAGCAACAATGAACAAGTTGTTATAAAAATAAGTGATTTTCCTAAAATAGCAGGGTGTGGAGTTGGAAATTATGATTGTACATTATCTGCTTATTACCAATACACATATGGTAAAGGAAACACATCATTTAGTGGAATTACACCAGTAGAGAACAATCAAAATTTAGGACCATTCAAAATGTGGAAAAATGAATACATTAAGAATACAGGACCTACTACTTTGCAAGAGTTTATTATTACCTTAGTTGATTGGTTTGGAGTAACTTCTTATGATGAAGGAGAAATAAAAAATGGTGAATATTTGGATAAGCAATTTGATAAGTATTACTATTTAGTTATTGAAAAAGAAGGAACTAATGGAGAATTTGATATAAGTAGAGTTGGCAATTATAAAGTACATTTCTATGTAATGGATAATGCAGGAAATGTTAGTGAAGGTAATTACTATGAACAAGATGGCGAAAATTACACATTAACAGGTAGCTATTCTAATTTTGGTACATTACACATTATAGATACAACTGCTCCAATTGTAGGAACACTTAACTTATATAACGGTAAAGTAAAATGTAATTCTGATTCTAACGATTGTACTAGAGAAGAAAGCTGGATAGTTGCAGAAGATACATATGTTTCAATTAATACCTTATATAGATACAATCAAAATGGTGATCCTTGGAGTGTAGGTAATGATGTTTATGTAGATGTAGGAGAAACTGATTTAGTCTCACTAGCAAGTTTAAATCTATATATTAAAAATTCAGATGGTACATATACACAAAACAATATCTTAGGTAAATATGTATTGATACAAGAAGGAAAGAATGCTAAAGCCTTAAAACATTATAGTTGGAGTAATTCACCAAAAGGAATTTACTTAACAATTACTGGAGGAAGCGATAATTCTTATACTGATAATACTTCATCCACTAATTCTCAATGGAATCATTATTTCTCAAGAGATGGTGGAATAACTTGGTTCTTATATGATAGAGCTAACAAAGAAAGTTACCTAGTATTAGCAGCAGAAGGAACTAGAGAAATTATGATTAAAGCTGCTGATAAAGGCGTTAAGATAAATACTGCTACTGAATCAAGTTCAACATATGTAAGTAAAAAATACGATAATGGGACTGAAGATGGAATAACACAAACTGAAACAATGAGTACTTACTTGTTCACTGATTCTAGTTCTGCTGATATTGCACTTAAAACTTGGGAAGAAACTTATACATCAAGTATATTAAATGAAATGGGAGCAGAGGAAAGAAAAGAAAAAGAACAAGAACGTCAAAATATAATTACTAATGTTGGATGGAATCAAAGCGAGGAAGCTGAAAATGATGAAACACTTGCAAATATGATATCAATGTTAATCTATGGTGTAGTTAAAGACACAGATAAGTACACATATTATAGAGATAGACAAAGAGCATATTTGGATTGGACATTACCTATTATAGAATTCGTTAATACAGGAGCAGCGAATGACAATGGCGAAAAAATATATGTATATGAATTTGGATGCTCATTCTGTACTCAAGGTTATGTTGAAAGATACGCAACTGGTCATGATTCAACTGGAACTTCAAGTAGAGAAACACCAAACCAAGGATTTAATAGAAACTATTCGATCTTTATGGGAAATGGTGGAGATTATTCAAGTATTAGCACAGAATCATTATCAACTTCAAATGCAAATAGTGGATTAGGAAGCGATTTGTATGCAATGCTTGGAAATAACGTTAGTAGAAGCATTACTGAAGTAAACGCAATAGAAAGAAAATATGTTATGTATGTTTCAATGGATTTAAGCGATAAAGGATGTACATATAATAGTGCAACAGGATATAGCGTATGTAACTTATCAAATGATATAAATGCAGATAACATTTATAATTATATTCAAAATACAATTTCAAATGATTACAATGGTGATAATGGAAATGATGTAACATATCAAATTCACTATTCTGTAATTGATAAAGCAGGTAATGAATCATCATATGTATCAAGAGGTATAATCTTTGCTAACTTAGTTCCAACTATTAGTCCACAAACTCAAAATGTAGCATTAGAGCAAGTTGCCTATAACACATATAGCCTTAGTGTTTCTCAAGGAGATAAAGTAGAGAATATAGTAGATGACTTACTAATAACTGCTAATAGAGAAAAAGAATATATAACTCAAACAATTTACTACAATGGTAAACTTGTAATGGAAAATAAACGATATAACAAGAATATATATGAAGAATTTACTACAAGTGTACCTGGTGTATATGAAATAACTTATAACTTAAGCTATATGCATTATGGAGATAATGGTCAAAGTGAATTAATCACATCAGATCCATTAAAATTAAAAATAGAGGTAGAAGCTACACCACCTATAGTAGTAGCTAAATCAAACACTACTAATTATACAAATATAGTTTTAATTATAAGTTTGCTTGCAAGCACATTATTTATCTTAGTTTTAAGTAAAAAATCAAAGAAGAAGTTTTAGGGAAAAATGATTTTTCCCCTCTTATGTTTTAAAGAAAGGAGAGTGAATACAATGAAAAAAAAGTTTTTAAGTGCTATTTTACTAGTATTCGCTTTCCTTTTCTTAAATATAGGATTAAATAGTTTTAACGTTAAAGCAGAAGAATCACAAAGCTCAGACCCTTTGCATAATGCAGGATATGGAAAACTATATTGGGCTATTGCAAACTATGGTGCAGATTATACAAGCGATTTAAATGTTACTATCGATATTCAAAAAGAAGCAATTGCAAATCAAAATGTAAAATATATTGTAATAACAGAACCTAACTATACTTCATCTAGTGGAAAACCTATCGTCTATTATGAAAGAAATAAAGATGTAGGATTTTCTAGTAGAGTTGAGTATATTATGAAAAATGAAGCTTATGATAAAAAGCAAATAACAATCTTTTTATTAACAGAGTTTATGATAGAACCTACAGAAGATGTAATTGTAGATAAAATAACTATTAGTGTAGATAGAAAGCATCCACTTACTGATCTAGATATAACTAAAATAAAAATTATACCAGATGTTACAGAAGAAACTACTGAGCCATATAATATACATGTAACTTTAGATGAATCATGTATAAATGAATATGTAATAAAAAACGTAAAATATAGATTAGCTAAAAATGATTTAATGTTTTTAAATGCAACTAAATCAGATTTCAATGATTTTTATTTTAGAGTATATCAAAATGGTGTATATGATATAGAATTAGAAGATGTGTTTGGAAATACCATTACTGTTTCATATACAGTTAATAATATTATTGATCCTGAAATATATTTAGTAGCGTATCCAGAAAAAGAGGGATATACTAATAAAGATTACAAAATAGGAATAAATGTTTTAACTAAGAAGATACAATATGATAGTGAAGGAAATGAAGTAGAAGTAATAGAAAAATTATCTAATTCAGATATTGCTATTTTAACTGTTACGTTTATAGGAAATGTATTAGATATAAGAAATAGTGATCTTACTTATAATGGTATATTTACAATTTCTAATAATGGAACATATATTATTAATGCTGAGACTAATAATGGATCAAAAGCTGATTTAATTATTGAAATAAATAATATAGATAGAGAAGCGCCTTCTGGTGAAGTCTTAAAAGAAATGGTTGTTTATACTGATAATTTAGATAGCTTTCATCCAAGACATGAAATATATGTTTATGATAATGTAACTGAGGGTGAAAAAATAAAAGTTGAGCTAAGTTATTATTTATCTAATAAAGTTAATGGAAATTTTGTTATGGGGGATCATTATACTGATGATGAAAATACTGCTAAAAAGTATCTATATACAGTAAGAGATTTATTCATAAAATATATAGTAACAGATGAAGCAGGAAACTATACTATTATTGATGCACATGTTACACCAATAGATAATACAAAACCAGTTATAACGCATAAAGAAAGTAGAATGCTTTTATATATTAATGACCCTTATCCTAGTGAAGAATATTTAATAGAGTCATATGGAATAGTTATTACAGATAATAGCTGTTTAGATGGTGATAATTGTAATGAAAAATCATCATTTAAAATGGACTTTTCAGAATTACCAGTTGATGAAAATAATAGAATGAATAAACTAGGAGAATATAGAATATTTTTAAGTGCAATAGATGAAGCAGGAAACTTGTCTGATGAAGTAGTATTAACTGCAGAAGTTCGTCAAAGATTAATTACTGTTGAAGTGGTTCCAAGCCAATATGAAATATATGGTGATCAAGAACCAGGAAATAGATTAGTAGAATATAAGTGTGTTAATAGAGAAACTCAAAATAGAGTTGATTGTAGCGAAGAATTATTAGCAGGAGATAGAATATTAGGTGAAATAGTAGTTTTAAATGTCCAATATGTAGGAATGTATGATATTTATTATGATATTCGTATCCCTAGTGATTTGTATTACTTAGACATAATAAATGAAGATACAATAAAATATGAAGTAAAACACAGAATTATTAAGATAGTAGCAGAAGATTATGAAAAATTTTATTTAGATAATGATCCAGAAATATTTAATTATAAAGTTATAGATATATTTACTGAAGAAGAAATAAAAAATGGTTATCGTAAAGATTTAGTTAGTGGTGACTCTATAACTGGATTATTAGAAAGATATATGGATTTACCAAATATTTCAGGAGTTATAGTATTTGATCCAGATAATGATACTAATAAATGGAGTGTAAAAGAAGCAGTTTGGTTTTATGAAGCAGATGGAACTTTAGCAAAAAGACCTATCACTCAAGGTACATTAAAAATTTCTGAAAGAAATACATTATCATTTTCTAATTATAAAATTGATTTTACTGAAGGTGAATTTTTAATTAAACCTAAAACAATAAATGTAGAAATAGAAAAAGCTAGTAAAATATATGGTGAAGAAGATCCTGATTATACCATTAGTAAATGTGTTGGTTCATCACCAATTGATGGAGAAACTCTTGAATTTTGCTATAAAGAATTAATGTTATCTATATCAAGAGCAGAAGCAGGAGAAACAGTAGGCAATTATTTAATAAATGGTACTTATGGCAATAAAAACTATATTGTTTTATTTAATGATGATAGTTATTTAACAATTGAAAAAAGATCCATACAAATAAGTGTAAAAGGTGATAGTTCTACTCCTGGAAAATACACTATTTATTATGAAGATGATATACCTCTTATCGAAGTTTATGATAGTAGTACTGGTGAAAAAGTTGGATTAGTAAAAAATAAAACAATAAATGGCATAGAAATAAATGATTCTATTTGTAATAATGATGAAAGAGGTTTATGTAAAGCAGAAATAGAAAACTTAATAGATGATTATGTAAATGGTATAGGTAATTACGCTATTAGAAAAGGAACAATTACAATTTTAGATAAAGATGGTAATAATGCTGAATTTAACTATGATATAACTTTTAATGAAGGTATTTTAGAAGTTATTAAAAAAGAAATAAGAATTAGAATTTTAGAATCATTAAAAAAAGTATATGGTAATAGTGATTTAATCTTTGAAAGAGAATATTTAGATGCTGTATATCCAAATAAAAATTATATTATTCTAGAAGCAATGGGAAGATTCGTTATTGAAATAGTACCTGCAAGTATGGATAAAGAAGAATATATACCTAGAGATAATGAGAAAATGAAATATTACATTAAAAGAGAAGATGGAAAAGATGTAGGTTTCTATTCATTATATATAGATAACCTTGAAGGTTGTGAAAACTATGATGTAAGCTTACTTACTGATTATAATTATGAAATAACAAAAAGAGATATCCAAATAAAAATAAATGACGCTAATGTTGTTTATAAGGGCACTTTATCATCTGTTCTTACATATGATGAAGAATTAGCAAATTCATTCTTGCCAGAAAATAAAGAAGAGTATAAAGATAGAGTAGATGGAGAACCAGCAGTAGAAGAATTTAAAAATGTAGGTAGGTATCCTATTGAACTTGGAACTATAAAAATAATAGATCCAGATAGAGATAATCTTGATATTAGTTATAACTATAATTTGATTGTAACTGGTGGTACATTAACTGTATATCAAAGAGAAATAGTGGTAAAAATGAGACCAGGACAATCTAAACAATATGGTGATTTAGATTTTGCTAGTGACATAGAATTTAAAGAATATCTTTTTGATGTTTATTATAATGGAGAGAAAGAAGATATTGATAGAGAAGAATATGAAAATCTTGTAACAAGAGAAGAAGGAGAAATTCCTGGTAGATATGCTTATAATTTAAATGAAGAGACATTATTAATTAAATTAAATGGTGAGTTAGATGGAGTTAGGGTAGGAAACTATAAGATATTATGGGATGATAGCGAAACTGATTACTTTATAATAACAAAAAGAGATATTTCTATTACTACTAGGGGTAGTAAAAAAGAATTCTTCTATGGTGATATATTTGGTAATGGTAAAAATAAAGATGGAGAACTCCAATTAAGCCACGAATCAATAGGGTTAGCATCAAATGCTTTATTAACAATAAATGGAAGTATAATAGCTGATAAAATAAGTAGTGAACTTGAAATAGTAGGTGTTGCCGATATTGATAAAGAAAAACTATTATCAGTAGGTGAATATGCTGTTAAACATAATGAAATAAAAATATTAAGACAAAGTGATGATAGTGATGTTACAAGTTACTATAATATAACTTATAATGAAGGAACTTTTAAGGTAGTTCCTAGAATTATATATATTGTCCCAGATGATAACTTATCTAAAATATATGGTGATGATGATGTAGAAATAACTTATAAATGTAGAAATAATAGTAGTGAAATAATTGATTGTGAATCTGTTATAGAAAAGGGAGATATTATAACAGGTAAATTAGAAAGAGAAAATAGATCTCTTGAAGGTACGGGAACATTAGAAGATGTAGGAACATATAGAATTTCAATTGGCACTTTAAAAATTAACAATAATTATGAATTAGTACTTGAAGGTAACAAAACATATCTTATTAATCATAGAGATTTATATTTAAAAGCAAATGATATAGAAATTTATTATGGTAGACCTTATTCATTAACTTATGAAATAGTAAGAGGTAGTTTAGCAGATAATGATAAATTAGGTATACATGATACAATAACTGGTAGTCTAACATTAAACAGAGAATATGCAGGAGTAGGAACATATATTATTGTTGATACAGAACTTATTATATCTAACAAAAAGAACTATAACTATAATTTTTCAACTGGCACATTTATTGTAAAAACATGTCCTTTACTAGTAGTTCCAGATTCTAGTAATTTATTTAAAATATATGGAGAAAAAGATCCAAGTGAATTTACCTTTACTTCTTATTTTATAGATCCAAATACTGGTGAGACAACTGTTTTGTTTGTTCCAAGTACTGGAAAACTTGTTAGAGAGTCAGGAGAAAATGCTGGTAAATATAAAATTCTAAAAGGAACTTTATTATTTGAAGATGAAAAAAATTATGATATATCAATTGAAGAAACATATTTTACAATCTTATCTAGAGTAATAGAAGTTAAACCAGTAAAAGGGCAATACAAAATATATGAACAAAAAGATCCTGTATTAAAATACACTTATGTAGGAATATTAATTGGTTCAGATAGATTTACTGGAGAATTAAAAAGAGATCCAGGAGAAGATGCTGGTGAGTACACAATTAATTTAGGAACTTTAGCAGTTGCCAGTGGATATCAAGGAAACTATACAATTAATTATACTCCTGATATCTTTACAATTAGATATGCTGAATTAACAGATATTATCATTACTATTTTTAAAGGTAGTGTATATCAAGTGTATGGAAAGACAGAAGAAGTTAGATTAATGGCTGATTTCAATAGTGGAGCAGATAGAACTCATGTTGAAGATATAGAATGGAAAGTTATAAAAGAATTAAGTGATGGCTCTACTTCAGAGTATGAGTTTATAAGGACAAAAGAAAAAGATGAAAATATTAGAAACAGTATAGCGTTTACTCCAAATGGATCTGCAGGAAGATACTATATTACTGCGACATATGGAGGAATAACAGGAACTTTTGAAGTAGTTGTAGAAAAAGCCATTTATGGTAATATTTTTATTGAATTTGTAAGTGGAACTATTAATCAAGTATTAGGAAAAGAAACACAAGTAACATATAGACTATTGTATTCAGAAGGCGTAGATGTTAATAGAAATGTTTTATGGACAATAAATGGTAAAGAAGTAAAAAGGAATGTAATTAAGGATTCAGTATACTTTACTTACATTCCTACTTATGGAGTTGGAACTTATACTGTTCAAGCTCAAGTTGCAGATAGAGTAAGTAATGCTCTTGAATTTTATGTTAAAAACAACAATCCTCCAGTAATAACATTAATTGGAGATCCTGTTATTTATATAGAAGCAAAATCAGGAGAACAATATATTGAACAATACGCTAGAGTAATCGATGATATAGATGGAGATATTTCGGATAAACTTAGATATTCAGGGACAGTAAATACAGATGTTATTGGAACTTATTATATAAGATATGATGCTACTGATAGTCATGGAAATAATGCTATTACTGTATATAGACAAGTGGTAGTAAGAGATACAACTCCTCCTACAGTTACTTTAATAGGCGATAAGGAAGTAAAATTATTCTATGGACAAGAGTATGTAGAAAGAGGGGCAATTGCAGTAGATAACTATGATATAGGTGAATTAGAAATAATTATAGATAATAAGATTATTTATAATAAAACAGGAATCTATGAAGTTATATATACTGCATACGATAGTTCAGGAAACAGAGGATCTGCAGTTAGATATGTAGAGATTATAGATAATGTTCCTCCAACAATTACTTTAATAGGTGATGAAATTGTTTATGTAGAGGTTTATGATACCTTTAGAGATGATGGAGCATTAGTTGAAGATAATATGGATGGAAAGTTTATTATAACTGCAACTACATTCTACTATGAAGTTGAACTAGGAATTTTAAGAGAAGTAAGTTCAATAAATACAAGTAAATTAGGTACATATTATGCTTATTATGAATATACTGATGCTTCTGGTAATATAGGTGCAAGCCCAGTTAGGACGGTAGTAGTAAGAGATACAACTCCGCCAGTAATAACATTAATTGGAACAAACCCATATATTACAAGAAGTGATTATCCAAATGTTAGTTATGTAGAACCAGGTGCGATTGTTACAGATAACTATGACACTGATTTAAAAGTTGCTATAACTGGTGAAGTAGGAAATGAATTAGGTGTTTATTATATCTATTATGATGCAATAGATTCTAATAACAATAGAGCCGCAACAGTTACTAGACAAGTAGTAGTTATAGACCTTGATAAACCTATTCTTCATTTTTATGATAGATGCCCTCAATATATGACAATTGAAGCATTATATGAAGAATATGATGCTAGATGTGATTTACCAGGATATGGAGTATGGGCAGAAGATAACTATCAAGCTGATCTTGAAGGACTACAAAAAAGAATTGTTGTAAGAGGTAGTGTTGATAGTACAACTGTTGGTACTTATGTTATAACTTATGATGTTGAGGATATGAATCATAATGCTGCAGTAACTTTAAAAAGATATGTTACAGTAGTAGATACTACAAAACCTGAAATTAAATTGTTATGTAAAATAGATGGTGAAATTAAATTATGTGAAGATGACACTAGTCAAATTGTAGAAGTGTTTGAAGAATATGAAGAATTAGGAGCTATTATCTATGATAAGTATGATGAGTATCATGGATATACAATAGAATTAAAAATAAACCATAATGTAAACATAAATAAATTAGGAGAATATTTAGTTATTTATAATGCAGTTGATAGTAATGGAAATAGGGCGTTAACGGTAACTAGAAGAGTTTATGTAAAAGATACTAAAGCACCAGTAATTACTATAATTGGTGATAACCCAATAACTATTGAAAGAGGTATCGAGTATGTAGAATATGGGGCTACTGCAATAGATAATTATGATGGGCCTATAAGATATGTTAACATTATAAATGCTCCTTCAGGTATGAAACTTGGAACATTTGAAGTAATTTACAGAGCAATAGATAGTTCTGGAAATATAGGAGAAGCAACAAGAATCGTTAACGTTGTTGATACTATTCCTCCTATTGTGCTAGGTGTTGAAGATGGTATGTATTACAAAGAACCAGTAAGTATTTACTTCATCCCTACAATGGGAACAGATGAGGTGTTAACTGCTTGGCTAAATGAGAAAATAATAACAAGCCCTTGGTATGTTGATGAAGAGGGAGAATACGATTTAATAGTTAGAGATGATGCTGGTAATGAAACAAGAATATGGTTTGCGATAGATACTACTCCTCCAATTATTTTAGGTGTTAAAGATGGTGAATATACTAATAGAGAAGTAGTAGAAGTATCTGCAAATGAAAAAATAAAATATTTTGAGTATAGATATCAAAATGGAGATTGGATTAGAGTAGAAGAACAAACAGTTAACTTTGTAAATGAAGGAAGATATAGAATATATGCTGTAGATATGGCAGACAATGTATCAGAAGTTGTTTCATTTGTTGTTGATAGAACTCCACCGATATATGATTTAGTTGGTGCTATAAATAAAGGGGTAACTAATACAGATGTTAGTTTAACTGTAGAATTAGAAGCAACTATTATCGTTAATTCTACTTATAATATTCCTAATACATATACATTTACTGAAGAAGGATATTATCAAGTAGCAATAAGAGATTTAGCTGGTAATACAGTTAACTTACAATTTGTAATTAATAAAGATTATACAGTAGTGGTTAACAAAACTATAATTACAATTATTACTCAACATAATGCTATTAATAAGTTTACTATTAATGGAACTAATTATCCTCGTAATAGTGGTTACTTAGTAGCAATGCCAAACATTGATGGAACATTTACTTATATAAACAGTAAACTTTTCTCAGAAACAGAATATCAAAAATTAATGAACGGAGAGAGTCTTGAGTATGGTGTTTCTGGTAGTGATGATACATATATGTTTGTAGCCTTTGTTGCTAATTCAGATGAGTTAAATAAGTTTGGACAAAAAACAGTAGAAGATGATGAAGAAAATAACAATGCAATTGCATATATTGGAGCATTTATATTTATAATAGCAATCATTCTATTCTTCTTTATAATTTTCTTAAAGAGAAGAAAGAAACAACAAGATGAAGTTGAAGAAAAAGAAACAACAATAGATGAATTTTAGTTAGGCTAGCTAATAAAAAATAATAAATAGTTTGTAATTTTAAAATAAATAGGAGTATAATAGGAAAGTTGGATTTGAGGTGTATATAAATGAATATAAGAAATATAGCAATTATTGCTCACGTTGACCATGGTAAAACAACATTAGTTGACCAATTGTTAAGACAATCAGGAACATTTAGAGATAATGAACAAGTAGCAGAAAGAGTTATGGACTCTAATGATATAGAAAGAGAAAGAGGAATAACTATTTTAGCTAAGAATACTGCAATTAAATATAAGGATTATAAGATTAATATTCTTGATACTCCAGGACATGCTGATTTTGGTGGTGAAGTAGAAAGAATTATGAAAATGGTTGATGGTGTTTTACTAGTGGTAGATGCTTACGAAGGAACAATGCCTCAAACTAGATTCGTATTAAGAAAAGCATTAGAAGCTAATGTTAAACCAATTGTAGTAATCAATAAAGTAGATAGACCACATACTAGAATCAAAGAAGTAATAAATGAAGTATATGAGTTGTTTATTGATTTAGGCGCAACTGATGATCAAATTGACTTTCCTATTTTATTCGCTTCAGGATTAAAAGGAACATCTAGTTATAGTGAAGATTTGGATACTCAAAAAGAAACAATGGATCCAATATTTGAAACTATTATTAAATACATTCCTGCACCTAGCATGGATAGTGAATCAAGTCTACAATTCCAACCTGCATTATTAGACTATAATGAATATGTAGGAAGAATTGGTATTGGCAGAGTAACAAGAGGAAAAATTAGAGCTAATGAAACAGTTGTATGTGTTAGATTAGATGGTACACAAAAACAATTTAGAGTTCAAAAATTATTTGGCTATATGGGCTTAAAAAGAATAGAAATAGAAGAAGCAAGTGCAGGAGATATTTGTGCAGTTGCAGGTTTAGCAGACATTAGTGTTGGTGAAACTTTATGTAATTTAAATCATATAGATCCACTACCTTTATTAAGAATTGATGAACCAACTCTAGAGATGAATTTCTCTACAAATGATTCACCATTCTCAGGCTTAGATGGTAAGAATGTTACTGCTAGAAAAATAGAAGAAAGATTATTAAAAGAAACTCAAAGAGATGTTAGTTTAAAAGTACAAAGAATTGAAAATAAAGAGTCTTGGAAAGTATCAGGAAGAGGAGAACTTCACTTATCAATTTTAATTGAAAACATGAGAAGAGAAAACTTCGAAGTTCAAGTATCTAAACCACAAGTTATCTTAAAAGAAATTGATGGAGTTATTTGTGAACCATTTGAAGATTTACAAATTGAATGTCCTGATGATTCAATTGGTGGAGTAATAGAATCTTTAGGTACTAGAGGTGCTATTATGGAAAACATGATTAGCAACAATGGTCAAACTAGAGTTAACTATGTAATTCCTTCAAGAGGATTAATAGGATTTACAACAGACTTTATGACTTTAACTAAAGGATATGGTATTATTAACCATACATTTAAAGAGTATAGAGAAAGAGAAAATGTTGATATTGGAGAAAGAAAAAATGGCGTTCTAGTATCTATGTGTGCAGGTAAATCTACAGCTTATGGTATAGGACAACTTGAAGATAGAGGAATTATGTTTATTGAACCTGGAGTAGATGTTTACGAAGGCATGATAGTAGGTGAACATAACCACGATAACGATTTAGCAGTTAATGTAGCAAAAGCTAAAAACTTAACAAATATGAGAAGTGCTGCTAAAGATACAACAGTTGTATTAAAGAGACCACGTGCTATGTCACTAGAATATTGCTTAGACTATATTAATGAAGATGAACTAGTAGAAATTACTCCTCATAGTTATCGTATGAGAAAGAAAATCTTAAATACTACTGAAAGAAAAAAAGAAGATGCTAAAAAATAATTAGGACAACGAAAGTTGTTCTTTTTTATACCCTAAATAATGAAAAATAGTGAAAAAATAGTGAAATTTTAAAAATATTAATATTTATGAATAAATAGTTAAATATATCCCATACTAGGTTTAGGTGAGATATATGATAAAGAAAATAGTTAGTATAGTAGTGCTTTCAACAGGATTAATAGTTAATTCTTCTATTAAAGAAAATGGTGCTTTTGAATATAAGTATAGAGTAGTTTTAAATAGTAATGATATGGGTGATGTTTTAAATGGATACACTTATAAAGAATATTTAATAGATGAATATAATGATTTAATTAATTATTTAGATCCTAGTTTACATCAAGATGCAGTAATAACTAATATAGATAAATTTGCTAAAAGTGGAAGTAAAGCAAGCTATGAAAATGGCAAAATTGTAGTGTATGTAGGAGAGGCAAGAGGTAAGGCTATAACAGGAGAATTAAAGAAGGATAAATGTGATACATCAAATGTTAGAGTTAAGTTCTTTTTTTCAAAATATTTCTTTAATAAATAAGGATTTTAAAATCCTTTTTATTTTATAAAAATATTAATATAAATCTATAGATTTAAAGTTAAGATAGAGGCTTAAAACATTGAATAAAAAGTCTTAATTGTGTAACATTAAATATATGGAGGAATGTTTATGAAAATAGCTATTTGTAGTGATCATAGAGGATATAATTTAAAAAATAAAATAATTGAAAAATTATTAGAAAAAAATTACAAATGTGTAGATTGCGGTTGTTTTAGTGAAGAAAGATGTGACTATCCAGTTTATGCATTTAAATTAGGAAAAGAAATATCTAGTAAAAAGTGTGAATATGGAGTAGCTATTTGTGGTAGTGGAGATGGAATGGTAGTAGCCACTAATAAAGTAAAAGGTGTAAGAAGTTCATGTTGCAAAGATGTAAATCATGTAGTAAGAGCTAAATCACATGATGATATTAACGTGCTTGTTTTAGCATCAGAAGAATGTGATGAGTTTTTAGCTATAGATATGATAGAAACTTTAATAAATACAGAATTTTTAAAAGGTAGATATGAAGAAAGAGTAAAAATGATAGAAGAATATGAAAAATAGTGCTAGAAAAACACTTATGATAAGTGAAACAATCTTTAAAATAATTACTACTTTATTAGTATGTATATTTATAGGAATAAAATTAGATGAACATTTTAATACTAAGCCAATATGGATTGTTATTTGTAGCGTGTTTAGTTTAGCATATGTAATCGTAATAATTCTTATGTTAGGAAGTAAGAAAAATGAATTATAGAAAGATTGAAAGATTTAGTTTAATAAGTCTTGGTTTAGTAGTAGTTATATTGCTTTTTATTAGTAGTAAATATGCATTAGGATTTTTACTTGGAGGATTAGCAGGACTACTTGGATTTAAAATGATAGAAAGACTAGAAAATATAGAGATATATGATTATAGAGTTTTAAAAAGTAAACTTAGAAGAAATCACGCTTTAAGATATTTAATATATGGAGTAGTATTGCTTGCAAGTTGTTTAAGACCAAATGTATTTTCAATAGTTACTTGTTTTATAGGATTATTACTAACTAAAGTTTGGATTGTAATAATAGAGAAAAAAGAATTAAAGGAGGATTAAGAAAATGGAAAAGATTTTATTAAAATTACCAGCAGAAACTTATTCTTCTTTAATAGTTATTTTACTATTATGCATTTTTGTAATAATTGTAGGAAACAAAATAAAGAAAGCAGATCCTTTAAAAGAATCTAAAGGATTAGCTTTTATTGGAGAATACGCTGTTACTTTTGTTGATGGCTTTGTAGAAAATAATATGGGTAAAAAATATGATAAATTAAAACCCTATTTTTTAACCTTAATGCTTATGATTCCGAGTTATTTTTTGATAGGTTTATTTGGTTTACCTTCACCCATGACTAACTATAGTATTCCTTTAGCAATAGCGTTTATAACATTTATCTTAATACACGCTAATTCTATTAGATTTACTAAATGGAAATACTTTAAAAGATTTGTAGATCCTTTTCCTAAGTTTCCAGTCTTTTTACCAATAAACATATTATCAACATTTGCTCCATTAATATCATTATCATTTAGGATGTTTGGTAATGCATTATCGGGAATGATAATTATGAGTTTAGTGTATTATGCGACAGAATTATTAACTGGATTTATTATAAATGTTCCAGGATTAAATATATTTGGGCCAATCGTGGCTCCAGTATTACATGCCTATTTTGATTTATTTAGTGCAGTAATACAAACATTAGTATTTGTCTATTTAACAGCCTTCTTTATTAAAGGAGAAGAGCCTGATGAGATAGAAGAAGCATTAGCATAAGAAGGAGGAATTATGTATGAGTGCAGAAGCAGCAATGTATATTATGAAAGGATTAGCAGCAATTGGTGCAGCAATAGCGGTATTTACTGGAGTAGGTAGTGGTATTGGTGAAGGATACGCTGCAGGTAAGGCAGTAGAGGCAGTTGGAAGAAATCCTGAAGCAACTAGTCAAATTAGGGGAGTTATGATTACTGGTATCGCCCTAGCAGAAACTACAGGTATCTATGGATTATTAATTGCATTCTTGTTAATCTTTGCATTATGATATTTTTATCATTTAAAGAATCTCTTGGTGATATAGGAAGCAAAATTTTTCCAAGTTTTGAAGCCTTTATTGTCCAACTACTAGCAACAGCAGTACTTTTCTTTGTCGTAATAAAATTTTTATATAAACCAGCAAAAGAATTTATAGCAAAAAGACAAAAATATATAAAGAATCAAATAGATGAAGCAGATACTAAATTAAATAAAGCAGATACTATTTTAAAAGAAGCTGAAGAAACAAAAAATAAAAATTTAAAAGAAACTAGTAAGCTATTAAAAGAAAGTAAAGAAGAGGCTAGTAAACAAAAAGAATTAATTATAGAAAGTGCAAAACAAGAAGCAAATGATATAAAGAAAAATGCTTTAAAGGAAATAGAAGTAGAAAAAAATAAAGCTAGAAATGAAATTAAAAAAGAAGTAGTGGGTTTATCTATTGATATATCTAAAAATATTTTAAGAAGAGATTTAACTGAAGAAGATGAAAATAATTCTTTTGAAGAACTTGTAAAAGAGGTAGAAAAAGATGAATAGTGAATATGCTTCAGCATTATTTAATCTTGGAAAAGAAGAAAATATTTTAGATAACTTTTATAATGAAATAAAGGTATTAATAGAGATATTTAAAGATAAAGAAATTGCTAGTTTTATTAGTAATAAATTTGTTAATAGTAGTAATAAAAAGAATATTTTAGATAAATATTTAAAAGATATGAACAAGTATTTAATTAATTTTATAAATATTATTATAGATGATAATAAAGAAGAGTATTTAATAGATATTTTTGATGAATTTAATGAATTTTATTATAAAGAAAAAAATATTAGTAAGGGCATTATTTATGGATTAGAAATAGATGATGAAAAAATAAAAAAACTAGAGGAAGTATTTACTAAAAAATTAAATAAGAAAGTAATTCTTTCTTTTAAACAAGATATAAGTTTAATTGGAGGATTTAAAGTAATCGTGGATAATAAATTATATGATAATTCTTATAAAACTAAATTAAATAATTTAAAAAAAGAGTTATTGAAAGAGGGTGAAAATAATGATTGATGTGACATCTTTAACAAAAGCTTTAAAAGAAGAAATTAAAAGTTATGATAATAAAAGTGAAAGAGAAGATATAGGAACTGTTTTAACTATTGGAGATGGTGTTGCAACTGTTTATGGCCTAGATAAAGTTATGGCAGGAGAATTAGTAGAGTTTGAAAATAAAGGAATGGGATTAGTACTAAATCTTGAAGAAAAAAGTGTAGGTATAGTAGTTCTTACTAATATAGATAGTATTAAAGAAGGTTCTAAAGTAAAAAGAACTAAAAGAGTTTTAGAAGTAGGTGTTGGAGAATCTCTTATAGGAAGAGTGGTAGATGCTTTAGGCAATCCAATAGATAACTTAGGAGAAATCAAAGTAAGTGATTATTATCCTGTTGAAAAAATAGCACCTTTAGTAATGGAAAGAGTAAGTGTAAATACTCCACTTGAAACAGGAATAAAAGCAATTGATTCTCTAACTCCAATTGGAAGAGGACAAAGAGAGTTAATTATAGGCGATAGACAAACAGGTAAGTCTACGATTGCCATGGATACAGTTATAAATCAAAAGGGAAAAGATGTAATTTGTATTTATGTTTGTATAGGACAAAAAAACTCTACAGTAGCACAAATGGTAAATACGTTTACCAAAGAAGGAGCAATGGAGTATACAATCATTATTAACGCTAGTGCAAGTGAAAGTGCATCAATGCAATATATAGCTCCTTATAGTGGATGTGCAATTGGTGAATATTTTATGGATTTAGGAAAAGATGTTTTAATAGTATATGATGACCTAAGTAAGCATGCCGTAAGTTATAGAACACTATCTTTATTATTAAAAAGACCTCCAGGGAGAGAAGCGTACCCAGGTGATGTTTTCTATTTGCATTCTAGATTATTAGAAAGAAGTGCAAACTTACTAAAGGGAGGATCATTAACGGCTCTTCCTATAATTGAAACTCAAGAAGGAGATATATCTGCTTATATTCCAACAAATGTAATATCTATAACAGATGGACAAATATTCTTACAAACTGATTTATTTAATGAAGGTATAAGACCAGCAATTGATACTGGTTTATCTGTATCAAGAGTAGGCTCTAAAGCTCAAACTAAAGCAATGAAAGAAGTATCTGATGGATTAAAAATTGATATTGCAAATTATAAAGAATTAGAATCGTTTACTAGATTTGGTAGTGATTTAGATAAGACAACACTAAAGACATTAGAAAGCGGTCAAAAAACGATTGAATTATTAAAACAAGATGCACATGATTCATATTCCTTGGCAGAGCAAGTAATATCTTTATTCTGCTTAAAATATAAATTAATAGATGATATAAGTGTAAATAAAGTAAGAGATTTTGAAAAGTTTTTATTAGAAAGATTTAAATCTAAACATAGTAAAATAATGCAAGAAATAGAAAGTAAAAAAGTAATTAGTGATAATCTAAAAATGACTATAGCTAAATATATTTCTGAGTATGTAAAAGATTTTAATAACTTAAATGAGGAATAACTTATGGCATCATTACAAGCACAAAAAAGAAGAATAAAATCAATTGATTCTACTAGTAATATTGCTAGAGCAATGGAATTAGTATCTAGTGTTAAACTAAAAAAATTAAAATATAAGTATGAGCAATCAATTAGATATTTAAATGAATTAGAAAAAGTAATAAATGAAGTTTTATATTTAACAGAAAATGATTTTAAGTTTAATAAAGAAGGAATAGATGTAAATATTGTTATAACTTCTAATTTAGGACTATGTGGAGCATATAATGAGGAAGTATTACGTCTTATTGATTCTTTAAATGATCATAATGCTAGTTATATTGTTTTTGGAGAAAAGGGTATAAGTTATTTGAAAAATAAAAACTATGATATTTTGTTTTTATATAGTGAGTATAATGCTTTTGAAGATACTGATTTACAAGAAGAATTTAGTGAACATTTATTTGAACTTGTAAAAAATAGTAAGATTAAATCTTTGAATGTTATATACACTAAATATATTAATAATTTAAAGTATGAAGTAGTAAATGAAAAAGTATATCCTTTTAACTTAGAAAAAGGTAAAATAGATACTTTATATTTAATTGAATCAAGTGATGAAGAGATGATAAAACATTTAGTATCATTACTTGTAAGAACTAAAATTAATAGCGTTTTATTAAATAGTGTTCTTAGTGAAAATGCTAGTAGAAATAATGCAATGAAGAATGCAAAAGATAACGCTGATGAATTAAAGAGGGAATTAAAACTAGTTTACAATAAACTAAGACAACAACAAATTACAACTGAATTAAGTGATATAGTAAATGGCATGTAGGAGGTGTAAAAATGATAGGAAAAATAGTACAAGTTATGGGGCCTGTAGTTGATGTTAAATTTGAAGAAGAAAATTTACCTGCGATTAATAATGCACTTCAAGTAGAAGATAATAAAAAAATAGTTATGGAAGTAGCAAGTCATATAGGTTCAGGTAAAGTTAGATGTGTATCTTTGTCTCCAACTGAAGGATTAGTTAGAGGAATGAATATAGTAGATACAGAAGGACCATTAAAAGTAAAAGTAGGAAAAGAAGTACTTGGAAGAATGTTTAATGTTTTGGGAGAACCAATAGATGGTCTTGGAGAATTAGATAATAAAATGAAATTATCGCCAATTCATAAAAAAGCGCCAGATTATAAAGATCAAAATATTAATAATGAAATTCTAGAAACAGGTATTAAAGTAATAGATTTATTGTGTCCTTATCCAAAGGGTGGAAAAATAGGATTATTTGGAGGAGCAGGAGTAGGTAAAACTGTTCTTATTCAAGAGTTAATAAATAATGTTGCTACTAGTCATGGTGGTATATCTGTATTTGCGGGAGTTGGAGAAAGAACTAGAGAAGGTAATGATTTATATTATGAAATGAAAGAATCAGGTGTTTTAAGTAAAACTGCTTTAGTATTTGGACAAATGAATGAACCACCTGGGGCTAGAATGAGAGTAGGTTTAACAGGACTTACAATGGCTGAATACTTTAGAGATGATTTAAAACAAGATGTTTTACTATTTATAGATAATATCTTTAGATTTTCTCAAGCAGGAAGTGAAGTAAGTGCTCTTTTAGGTAGAAGACCAAGTGCTGTAGGATATCAACCAACATTAGCTACTGAGATGGGAGATTTACAAGAAAGAATTACTTCAACTAAAGATGGATCAATTACCTCAATTCAAGCAGTATATGTACCCGCTGATGATTTAACAGATCCAGCACCAGCTACAACCTTTGCTCACTTAGATGCAAAAACAGTACTAGATCGTAGTGTAGCAGCTTTAGGAATATATCCAGCTTTAGATCCTTTGTCTTCAACAAGCAGGGTGCTAGAACCTAATATAGTAGGAAAAGAGCACTATGAAGTAGCAAGAAATGTTCAAAAAACATTACAAAGATTTAAAGAATTACAAGATATTATTGCAATATTAGGTGTTGAAGAACTTAGTGATGAAGATAAACTTGTAGTTTCAAGAGCAAGAAAAATAAGAAACTTCTTATCACAACCTTTTACTGTAGCGTCAGCCTTTAGTGGAAGAGAAGGTAGATATGTAAAACTAAAAGATACTATTAATGGTTTTAAAATGATACTTGATGGAAAAGTAGATAATATAAATGAACAAGCTTTCTTATATGTAGGAACAATTGAGGAAGCTATTGAAAAGGGAAAACAATATGAGTAATTTTAAATTTATTGTTTTAACTGAAAATGGAACTGTTTATGATTCTTTAGCAAATAAAGTTATTGTAACAACCACAAATGGGGAAATAACTGTTTTAAAAGGACACATTCCTCTTATTGTTACAGTAAAATCAGGAAGATTAGTTATTTTTGATGAAAACGGGGAACATAAATATAAGGCTAGTAATGGTGTTTTAAAGATAGAAAAAGATAAAACAACATTAATGAGTAATAAAGTTTCAAAAATTTAAAAATAAAAAGAATAAACTTCAATAGATTGGGAAAAATCTTATTGAGGTGAACAGAAGATGGCAAATCAAAAATTAAAAAAAGTTTCTTTAACTAAAGAAGTAAAAGCAGCAATAGTAGTATCATTATTAGCAATCTTTTTGTTTGGTGGAATAATGATATTTGCTAACAGAGGTGGTAATGGCGATCAAGTTGTAGTTAACCCAAGTGATGATAACAAAGATCCAGTAACTCCAGATGATCCAACACCAGTAAATCCTCCACAAGTAGAAGAAAAACTACTTAAACCATATAACGTAAATGTTAAGGTAGAAAGATATTATTTTGATGTTAATGACCCTGTAGAGAAACAAGAACTATCAATTTGTGAATATAAAGGAAGATTTACTCCTTCAACTGCAATGGAGTATTCTTACAATAACACTAAATTTGATATTCTAGCAGCTTTTTCAGGGGTAGTAACTGAAAGAAAAGTAGATCCTTTATATGGATATATGGTTTACATTAAAAATGATGATGGATTAGTTGCTGTATATGCTAGTTTAAGTGATGTAGCAGTTAATGTTGGTGATAATGTTAAACAAGGCGATGTTATTGCTAAAGCTGGAAGTAACACAATAGATGCAACATTAGGAAATCATTTGCACTTTAGTTTAATGAAAAATAATAAACTATTGAATCCAAGTAAATACTTCAATGAAGTATTAAAAAATATAGGTTAATAAGATAACTCTAGTTTAACTAGAGCTATTTTATTATCAATGATTTTACTCAATTAAAAGTCAGATTATTGCAAGAAAAATGAAATATAGATATAATTTTAATATAAGAAGGTGTTTGTATGAAAAGGAACATTAAAATATTATCTATATTTTTATTTATATTAAGTTTTTCATTTGTTTTCACATTATTCACTACTAATGTAAAGGCAGAATATGATTTTTTGGAGAATATTGATGAAGAAAGCGTTGGTATAACTGGAGGAAGTGTTACTCGTGGTGGAACAATTACAATAAAGTATGAATATGGAATCAGTGAAGTTTTATTATATGTAGAAAAATGTACAAATTATGATGAAAAAATAAAATCATGCAAAAGTTATGAACCTGCTGCAATAATTCATCGTACTGGTAGAACAGCAACAAATGCATGGTTAGAGCAATTAAATAGTGGCGGATCAACAAGCACTTTATCTAATGTGCCATCAATTTCAATTTCTTTAAGTAACTATGTGAATGTTGGTGATGTGGTTAGAATATCTGCTATTTATGAATTGGCAGGTTCATATGAATATTTAATTGAAAAAAATGGCGACAAATGGGTTGCAAAAAATATGGGAGACATAGGAAGTGGTTTCTTCTTTCCTCAATTTTGTAATGTTAATGCAGGAATGAACAATTGTAATAGTCTAAGAGGTGTTAAGCCACTTTCAAAACTAAAAAAAGAAACACGTGTAGAAAAATTTATCTCTGACAATGGATTAACAAATAAAGATATACAAATAAGTTATGATTCAGGAAACATAATATATCGTGGAGGTGATAATTTGTCTGAAGGACAAGTTAATACTCATTATACATTTCGAAATATCACTTTAAAAGTAGCTAATGAAGGTGATGATTCAGGCGTTAGCGATTTAGTTAATGGAACAATTATTCCTGCTTTATTAGCAGTATTAGGTGTTGCGGCAGTTGTTACTAGTACTGTATTAGGATATAAAATTATAAAAGCAGCAGACGATCCAGGAGAAAGACAAGAAAAAATAAAATATCTAAGAAATATTTTAATTGGTTTAGCAGTTGCGGCTATAGTTTTACTAGTAGCAAATCCTGTAAGAGAATTTATAGAAGAAAAGCTCATAAATCAAAAATAGTATGGTGAATAATAATGAATAAAAGAAAGTTTATATATTTATTGATATTTTTATTAGGGTTTATATTTTTTGTAAATGATAGTCAAAGTGTTAGTGCTTCACAAATTATATCACAAAGGACTACTAGTAATATATTTGGAGATACTTTAGGTATTGCTAGAATTTATGATGATGGAAAAATAGAAATTGAATATAAATATGGATTGAAGGAAGTAACTGTATCTTATTGTAAAAAGGACGATGATTGTGATAATTTAGTAAACTATTCATATTTATCTGTATTAGTATCTAATGAAAGTAACAAAAACAAAAATGAAAATCCTGATGAAATGGCTTTTTATAGTTATAAGATAAAATTAAATAAATCTGGAGAGTATAAAATCAAATTAGATGTTTATTATGGAACAAGTGTAAACTATGATGGTGTAAGTTCTATGTATATAAGTTCTAGACAAACTTTAGATATGGGGGATACTTATATTAAAGTGGCATCTTTAAATGACATAGAGGATGAAGAAATTAATAAAACATTAATAGAGGTAACGGAAATAGTAAATACAATTGTTATTCCAATAATATATGGATTAATAACCATAGTTTTGATTATAAAAGGAGCACTTATTGGTACTGCAATTGTTAAATCGGCAGATGACCCACAAGTTAGACAAGAAAAAATAGGCTCACTAAAATGGCTTGTTATAGGAGTAGTAGTTGCTTATAGCGCTAATACTGTAGTAGGAGTTTTTACAGGCTTCTTTAAAAAATTATTCTAAATTAATTTAATATGATTAAAGAAAGTATTTAATAAATTATTAATGCTTTCTTTTTTTATTTTAATAGTTATTATTACTTCTTCAGCAAAGGTTTTATTTTCTATTTGAATGTTATTATTTTTTAAATAATATTCTATTTTTTTATAAGTAGCATAATCTGTTACAAATGTACAAGTTTCTACCTCTTCATAGTTAGTAATACACGCTTTATTTAAACATTCTAAGCAACTATTTGTATAAGCTTTAATTAGTCCACCTACACCTAATTTTGTTCCACCAAAATATCTTACAACAACACACATTGTATAAACTAAATTATTTGATTTTAAAACTTGATAAATAGGTGCTCCAGCAGTAGAGTTAGGTTCTCCATCATCATAATATTTAAAAGTATTTTCATTTAAAATATAAGCATAGCAAATATGAGTAGAATCTTTATATTTTTCTTTAAATTCTTCTAATTTTATTTTTATTTCTTCTAAAGAAGAAACAGGAAATAAAAATGATATAAACTTAGATTTATTAATTATTAATTCATTTATTACTAACTCTTTTATTTGCTTATTCATTTCTTTCACCATCATAATTATACAATATATATAAATTTATAAGGGGAAAATAGCAAAAAAATATAGATAAAATAGCAATTATCCCTAAAATAATATAAAATAAACCTTGGGAGAAGGGTTGTTTAGATGAATCAAATAGTAATAAAAGAAGTTAAAACAAAAAAAGATTTAAATAAATTTATTAAATTTACAGATAATTTATATAAAGGTAATAATTGTTATGTTCCTCAATTACATTCAGATATTAAAACTACATTTAATAAGAAGAAAAATGGAGCATATGAATATTGTGATTCAAAACTTATTTTAGCATATAAAGATAATAAAATTGTTGGTAGACTTGGTGGAATAATTAATCATAAATATAATGAAAAAACGAATTCAAAACACTTAAGATTTACACATTTTGATGTTATTGATGATATTGATGTTACTAAAGCAATGTTTGACTATATTGGCAATTGGGGTAAAGAAAAAGGAATGACAGAATTTAATGGGCCTTTAGGGTTTACTGATTTTGATAGACAAGATATGTTAATTGATGGGTTTGATAAGATAGGAATGTCTATTACTTTCTATAACTATCCTTATTATGTTGAACATATGGAAAAATTAGGATTTGAAAAAGATGTTGATCATGTAGAATATTTAGTTAAAATTCCTGAAAAAGTTGATGAAAGAATAGAAAGAATAAAAGATTCTGTTTTAAAGAAATTTAATTTAAGATTATTAAAGTTTAATAATTTCAAAGAAATAGAACCATACATTTATAAAGCTTTTGATGTTTATAATGAAGCATTTTATGAATTACATGGTACAGTGCCATTAACAGAAAGACAAATAAAAGAGTTTATTAATCAATTTGTAGGAGTTATAAACTTTAAATATGTTCCTTTAATTGTAGATAAAGATGATAATGTTGTAGCTATTGCAGTACTAGCACCATCAATTGCTAAAGCTAGTCAAAGAGCAAAAGGAAAGTTGTTCCCATTTGGCTTTTATCACATCTTAAAAGCTTTAAAGCATAACGATGTATTAGAAATGTATTTTGTGGCTATAAAGAAAGAATATCAAGGATTTGGACTAAACTCTATATTAATGCATGATGTTACTAAATGCGCTATTGAAGATGGAGTTAAGTTTGCAGAAACAGGTCCAGAACTTGAAACAAATTATAAGATAAGAAACTTTTGGGATAGCTATGATTCAGAAATTATAAGAAAAAGACGTTGCTATATAAGAAAAATTTAAAATAAAATCGTAATTTTGACCTCTATCATTGTATTAAATATAATGAAAGGAGGTTTTTTTATTACTTATATTTGTTCTAAATGTGGTAACAAAGATAAAAAATATTTTGCTATGAATAAAGATAAAATATATTGTAGAAAGTGCTTGAATTTTATTGGAGAAACTGCTAATAAAAACTATAAATGTAATAAAGGAAAATATAAACTTGATTATAACCTTACAGATAATCAACGTAAGGCAAGTAATTTTATATTAGAAAATATTAAAAATAAGAATAATTGTGCACTAAATGCAGTATGTGGAGCGGGTAAAACAGAAATTATATATGATGCTTTAGAATACTCTTTAAATAATAAGATGAAAATAGGAATAGCAATTCCTAGAAAAGATGTAGTAATAGAGTTAAAGGAAAGACTTGGGAAAGATTTTAATGTTAAAGTAGTAGGCGTTTATGGAGGTAATCATAATGAACTTGAAGGAGATATAACTATTTTTACTACACATCAAGCATATAGATATTTAAATTATTTTGATATTTTAATTATAGATGAAATAGATGCTTTTCCTTATAATCATAATGATATCCTTCAAGGCATTGTAAGTAAGTGTAGTAAAGTGTTTGTTTATATGAGTGCAACTATGCCTGAGTATATAGAAAAAGATAGTAAAATAAAAAAGTATTATTTAAATAGAAGATATCATAATTATGATTTGCCTGTCCCTAAAGTTAAAGTTAGTTTTTGGATGTTATTTGATTTAAAAAGAATATTAAAAAAATATAAAAATAAAGTGGTGTTAGTGTATTTTTCTACAATTAAAATTCAAAACAAAATAGCTAAAAAAGTAAGATATGATTATTTAATAAATTCTAAAAGTGAAAATAGAGATATACTTTTAAATAAAATAAGAAAATTAAATAAGGGGGTAATCTTAACTACAACAGTTCTTGAAAGAGGAATAACAATAAAAGATGTACAAGTAATAGTGTATAATGCAGAACATAATTTGTTTAATAAAAATACTTTAATTCAAATATCTGGAAGAGTTGGAAGAAACATAAATTTTTATAAAGGGGACATCGTTTTTATTTGTAAAAGTAAAAATAAAGAAATTAAAGAAACTATAAAAACTATTAAAAAATATAATGAATAGATGCTTAGTGTGTAATGAAATATTACAAGATAATTTTAATAGTATTTTTAGTAATAACAAGATGTGTTATAACTGCTTTAATAAATTAAAAAGAAGAAATAAAAAGTTTAAAATAAAAGGAGTAAATGGAGTAGTTTTATACTATTACAACGATTTCTTTAAAGATATTTTATTTAGATATAAGGGATGCTATGATTATGTTTTAAAAGATGTTTTTTTAGAGTATAACTTAGAAAAATTAAAAAGAAAATATAAAGGGTATACATTAGTGTTAGCGCCATCTAATAAAGACAGAGAAGAAAAAAGAAATTTTAATCATTTAGAAAGTATATTTTTATCTTTAAACTTGCCTATTATTAAATGTTTCAAAAAAATTAAAAAATGGAAGCAAAGTGACCACAAATATGAAGAAAGAGCAAATATACAAAATGTTATAAAAATCGACAAAAGCATGCTAAATGGCGTAGAAAGAGTACTTATAGTAGATGATGTTTTAACAAGTGGTTCGACTATAAAAACGCTTATTAGTCTATTACCTACAAACATTGACAAAAAAGTACTTGTTTTGTCTAGTAATTGTCGGTTTTTGAAGAACGAATTTGATTGAATAAACGCTTATAAAATTTTATTATTTTGTATGTGTTCGCAAGACCTACATGGAAGGAAAGGATGTATGAGTATGACTGGTAAAGTAAAATGGTTTAATGCAAACAAAGGGTATGGTTTTATTAACAGAGGAGAAGGTAATGATATATTTGTTCATTATAGTCAAATAGTCTTAGATGGTTATAAAACTTTACAAGAAGGTCAAGAAGTAGAATTTGATGTTCTTGAAACAGACCATGGTTTACAAGCACAAAATGTTGTTGCGCTAACTAGATAACTTGCGAGGAGTACTAAAAGTACTCCTTTTAAATATACAAAACTATTAAAAATACACTTAATCATTTAGTAAACATGTAAAACATGTTAAAATATAAAAGCGAGGAGATGGAACACAAATGGGAAATTGGTTAAATAAATTATTTAGAATAGATAAAAGACATCTAGCAAGAATTGAAAAAGATTCGCTAGAGGTTTTAAAATACGAAGAAGAAATGGCAAAACTTACAGATGAAGAGTTACAAGCTAAAACACCATATTTTAAAAAAATATTAAGTGAAGGTAAAACTTTAGAAGATATAAAATTTGAAGCATATGCAGTAGCAAGGGAAGCTGCAAAAAGAGTAATTGGAGAATTCCCATACAAAGTTCAAATAATGGGTGCTTTAGTTTTAAATGAAGGTGATGTAGCAGAAATGCGTACAGGAGAAGGTAAAACTTTGACTGCTACGATGGCTGTTTATTTAAATGCACTAGAGGGAAAAGGTACACATATAATTACAGTAAACGAATACTTAGCAAAACGTGATGCTGAGTGGATGGGAAAAATATATAGATTCTTAGGATTAACAGTTGGTGTTAATGCAAGAGAACTTACTCCTTCTCAAAAGAAAGAAGCTTATAAATGTGATGTAACATATACAACTAGTAGTGAAGTTGGATTTGACTATTTAAGAGATAACATGGTTCTATCTTTAAATGATAAAGTTTTAAGAGAGTTAAATTTTGCTCTAGTAGATGAATGTGATTCAATCTTAATTGATGAAGGTAGGACTCCTCTTATTATTTCTGGAGGAAGTAAAGATGTTCATAACTACTATGTACAAGCTGATAAATTTGCTAAAAGTTTAAAGGGAACTGGATATTATACATTAGATGAAAAAACAAAGAGTGTAGTTCTAAGTGATTCAGGTGTTAAGTATGCTGAAAAATGCTTTAAATTAGAAAACTTATATGCTTTAGAAAATACTGCTTTAGTTCACCACATTAACCAAGCATTAAGAGCAAATTTCATTATGAAGAGAGATGTTGACTATACTGTTGTTAAAGGTGAAGTAATTATTATTGACCAATTCACTGGGCGCTTAATGCCAGGAAGACAATGGAGCGATGGATTACATCAAGCGGTAGAAGCAAAAGAAGGAGTAAGAATTAAACAAGAAACTATTACAGTTGCTACAATCACTTACCAAAACTTTTTTAGATTGTATAAAAAACTATCTGGTATGACAGGTACTGCTAAAACAGAGGAAGAAGAATTAAAAGAAATATACAATATGAAAGTTGTAGAAATTCCTACAAATAGACCTGTTCAAAGAATAGATGATACAGATTTAGTTTATAACTCTATGGAAGCAAAATATAAAGCTTTAATAGCAGAAGTAGTAAGACGTCATGAATTAGGACAACCAATACTAGTTGGTACTTCCTCAGTTGAAGTAAGTGAAATCCTATCTGAAAGATTAAAAAGAAGAGGAATTAAACATGAAGTGCTAAATGCTAAAAATCATGAAAGAGAGGCTGAAATAGTTGCTCTTGCTGGTCAAAAGAATGCTGTAACTATTGCTACTAACATGGCAGGACGTGGTACCGATATTAAACTTGGTGAAGGTGTTAAAGAACTTGGTGGGCTTGCTGTTTTAGGTAGTGAAAGAAATGATTCTCGTCGTGTAGATAACCAATTGCGTGGACGTAGTGGTAGACAAGGAGACCCAGGATATTCTAGATTCTATGTTTCATTAGAAGATGATTTAATGCGTAGATTTGGAAATCTTAAAGATAATAGAATTTTTGCTTCTTTAGGCGATGATGCAATTGATAGTAAAATAGTTACTAGATTAATTTCAAGTGCACAAGTAAGAGTTGAAGGAGCGGCGTTTGATAATCGTAAATATGTATTAAAATATGATGAAGTGTTAAGACAACAAAGAGAAATTATGTATAAGCAAAGAGATGAAATTTTAGGATGTGAACATCCTAGCAAAATTATTAATAATCTATACAAAAAAGCAGCAGAATTCTTAATTGATAATTCTACATTCTATGTTGATAGTGAACCGGTTATAGATACAGAAAAATTAAGTGAATTAATTAAACAATATTTAAGAATAGAACTTGTTGTTAATAAAGATGAATATAAAGATAAGACTAGTGAAGAAGCAAAAGAAATGTTAGCAGACGTATTTAAAACTATTTGTGAAACTAAACATAGCGATATTCCAAGTGATCACTTAGAAGATATAGAAAGAAAAGTTGCTATTTCAATAGTTGATAAGTATTGGACTCAACATATTGATAATATGTATAAGTTAAGAGATGGAGTAAACTATTTAGCATATGCTCAAGTAGATCCATTAAATGCTTATGTTAATGATGGATATAAAATGTTTACAACTATGGCTAATAATATAGCATTAGAAGTTAGTATGTATACTCTAAATATGAAAATTGTAAAAGTTGAAGAACCTCAAAAAGTAGAAGAAAGTCAGGTTTAATTCATGTCTAGAGATATTTATGAAATTAGAGTAAATTATAATGATTCATTTAAAAGAGTTAATGATTTAAAGGAGTGTTTAAACATTGACTCTCTTTTAAGTGAAATAAATAAACTTGAAGAAGAAAGTAATAAAGAAGATTTTTGGCTAGATAATAGACACGCTAAACAAGTTTTAAAACAAATTAATAAAGATAAAAATAATGTTGAACAAGTTATGAAACTAGAAAATTGGTATAAAGATATTAAAGAATTTCTCGATAGCAATGATGCTGAAATGATAGAAATGGCAGATGAAGAAATACTAAAAGCAGATGAACTTTTAGATAAGATGGAACTAGAAATATTACTTAATGGGCCATTTGATAGTAATAATGCTATTTTAGAAATTCATCCAGGAGCAGGAGGAACAGAATCTCATGACTGGGCCGATATGCTTTTTAGAATGTATGTTAGATGGTGTGAACAAAATGATTATAAGGTAGATATAGTAGATTATTTAGCTGGAGAAGAAGCGGGTATTAAAAGTGTTACTTTCGAAGTTAAAGGTGATAATGCTTATGGCTTTTTAAAAGGTGAAAAAGGCGTACATAGATTAGTTAGAATATCACCATTTGATGCTTCTAAAAGAAGACATACCTCTTTTGCTTCAGTAGATGTAATACCTAAATTTGAAGATGATGTTGAAGTAGAAATAAAGGAAGAAGACTTAAGAATAGATACTTATAGAGCTAGTGGAGCGGGAGGACAACACATCAATAAAACAGATTCAGCAGTAAGAATAACACATATTCCTACAGGTATTGTTGTTAGTTGTCAAAACCAAAGATCACAAATTCAAAATAAAGAATATTGTATGAATGTTTTAAAAGGAAAACTTTATCAACAAATGCTTTTAGAAAAGAAAAAAGAAATAGATAAAATAAAAGGAGAAAATATGGCTAATGAATGGGGATCACAAATTAGATCATATGTTTTCTGCCCATATACAATGGTTAAAGATCATAGAAGTGGTTATGAAGTTAGTGATGTGAAAAAAGTAATGGATGGAGATTTGGAGGGCTTTATTAGCGCTTACTTAAAAATGGGGGAATAAATAGTGAAGCTAGATTTTCAAAAAATAAAAAATGTTTTGATTATTATTTTAGGCAATCTTTCTTTAGCGTTAGGAACAAGTTTATTTATTTTACCACATGGTATAATAAATGGAGGAACTAGTGGACTTTCTCTTGTAATAAATGGATTCTTTGGCTTTGATCCAAATATTACAATTACTATTTTAGTATGGGTATTATTTGCTATTGGAGTATTTACACTTGGGAAAAAGTTTGCTGTAAGAACTTTGTTATCAACAATATTATATCCAGTATTTATTAACATTTTTTCTAATGTAGATTTATTTATAAAGTTATCTAATGAAGTTACTAGCACAATGTTAGCCGCTTTAGCTGGTGCAGCTTTGACTGGGTTTGGTCTTGGTGTTGTTTATAGGGTTGGTGCTAGTACAGGTGGATTTGATGTGATTTGCTTGATTCTTAAAAAATATTTCCACGTGAAACTATCAATTTCAACATTTTTAATTGATACAGCAATTATAGTTTTAGGACTAGTTAGTTTATCACTTGAAAGTGCTTTATATGGCTTGTTAAGCGTAATGGTAGCTTCATATGTAATTGAAAAAATAACAATAAGTGGTACAAGTAGTTATATGGCACATATTGTAAGTGATAAATCAAATGAAATAAATGAATATATTTTAACTAAACTTGAAAGAGGAACAACTTTGATTAAAGCAGAAGGTGGATTAACTAAAGAAAACAAAACGATGATTGAAGTAGTATTTAATGAAAAAGAATACTATGATATAAAAAAGAATATTTATAGTATTGACCCTAATGCATTTATAAGTGTTTATAAATCTGTAAATACATATGGAAATGGGTTTGAAGAAGTAATATTGAAGTAGGAGGCATTTTAAATGAATGATATAGTGGATTATTCTAAAAAATTAAAAGAAGAGAAAACTAAACAAAAGAAAATATTAATTGTTGCATGTGCCTTGTGCATTATTTTTTCTTTTTCAGTTGGCTTTTATTTGTCATATGCATTTAATAAAAATAATAAGAATAGTAGTTATAAAAATAAATTTGATTCTATTTATTCAGTTATGAAAGATGAGTGGTATTATGGAATAAATGATAATCAAATAGAAAAAACTTTATTAGATAATGCAATATATGGAATGACTACTACTAGTGAAGATCCTTTTACTAGATATTTAACTTCTTTAGGATCACTTGCTTCAACTTATAGTGGCTTAGGAGTTACAATTAGCGAATATAAAGAATACTTTTTAATAACAGAAGTTACATCTAAAGTTAATATTCAAGCTGGATTAAAAAAGGGAGACATTTTAATATCAATTGATGATAATGACTTAGCAAATAAAGATACTGATTATTTAAAAACTTTATTAGATAACAAAGAAACTGTAAAAGTAGTAGTAGAAAGAAATGGAATTAGACAAATGCCTATCAATTGCTATGTTACTACATATAGTCCTGTTACTGTTTTTAAAGATTTTTCTTTAAGTGAAGAAACAGCATATATAAGAATAAGTGAGTTTGCAAAAGATTCTGCTACTTACTTTGAAGAATATTTAAAAGAAGCAAAGCAAAATAATTACTCTAATCTTTTACTAGATTTAAGAGATAATCCTGGAGGCTATATAACTAGTGTTCAAGAGTGCGCAGATTTACTAATGGGTAAAGGAAAAGTTGTTTTAACAACTAAGGACAAAAAAGGTAATTCATATAGCTATAAGACTGTAAATGAAGATAAATATGAATTTGATAAAATAACAGTTTTAATAAATAACAATAGTGCAAGTGGAGCAGAAGCTTTAAGTGCCGCTCTTAATGAAAATATGGATGATAAAGTAGAGTTAGTTGGAGTAACTACTTATGGTAAAGGTAGTGCTCAAAAAATGTTATATTTCACTGATGGAACTTATTTTAATTATACATATGCTTTGTGGTATACTCCAAATGGAAATTCAATTCATCACACAGGAGTAGAAGCAGAAAAAATATATACTGGTGAAGGTATTCACTTATTAGATTTTAGTAAAACAACTTTAGAAAAAAATAGTTATGGTACAAATGTTAAAAACTTACAAATAATTATGAATAAGTTAGGATACTATACAGGAGAAATAAATAGTTTCTATAGTAATGAATTAGTTAATGCTGTAAAAAACTATCAAATAGCTTGTGGATTTAGTGAAAATAATCAAACAGGAAAACTTGATGAATTAACTATTAGATATATCCTTGCTAAGTATCAAGATGATAAAGAAAATAGTTATAATAAAGAAGTTAATGATGTATTAAATGGAAGAATATAAGAGGTAGAAATATGTTTGAACTTGTATCTAAATACACGCCATCTAGAGATCAAAAGAAAGCTATTGAAGAGTTAGTAAAAGGAATAAAAGAAAATAAAAGATATCAAGTATTATTAGGTGCTACTGGTACTGGTAAAACTTTTACTATTTCTAATGTTATAAAAGAAGTAAATAAACCTACTATTGTAATGGCTCATAACAAAACATTAGCAGGTCAATTATATAGTGAATTAAAAGAATTCTTCCCTCACAATAGAGTAGAATACTTTATTTCAAACTTTGATTTTTATCAACCAGAAGCCTACATCCCTAAAACTGATACTTATATTGATAAAAATGCTATGACTAATGAAGAAATAGAAATGATGAGAAGTAGTGCAATTAATAGTGCTTTATCAAGAAAAGATACTATTATAGTAGCTTCAGTAGCAGCTATCTATGGATTAAACGATCCAGATGAATATAACGCTTTAATATTTGATTTAGTTCAAGGAGAAGTAGTAGAAAGAAAAAAATTATTTGCTAAATTAGTAGAGGCTCAATATGTAAGAAATGATGTTGATTTATCTCCAGGTACTTTTAGAGCAAGAGGAGACAATATTGAAATAGCACCAGCATCTACTACTGATTTTATTATACGAGTAGAAATGTTTGAAGATGAAATAGAGAGAATATGTGAAGTAGATCCTCTTACAGGAAAAGTTAGAAATGCTTATAAACGTTATCCTATTTACCCAGCATATGCCTATTCATCTAGAAAAGAAAAAATACTTAAAGCAATACCAATAATTAAAGAAGAATTAAATGAAAGATTAAAATATTTTAAAGATAATAATAAATACTTAGAAGCAGAAAGATTAGAGCAAAGAACTAATCATGATTTAGAATCTTTACAAGAACTTGGAATGTGTCCTGGTATAGAAAATTATAGCGCTCCAATTGATGGTAGAAAAAAAGGAGAAACACCATATACTTTATTTGATTATATAGGTGATGATTATATGATAGTTATAGATGAATCACATGTATCCTTACCACAAATTAGAGGTATGTATAATGGCGATAGATCACGTAAAGAAACATTAGTGGAATATGGATTTAGACTTCCTAGTGCACTAGACAATAGACCACTTAAGTTTGATGAGTTTGAAAAAAAAGGAAATAACTTAATATTTGTAAGTGCAACTCCAGGAGACTATGAATTAGAAAAAGTAAATAATGAAGTAGTGGAGCAAATTATAAGACCAACTGGATTATTAGATCCTGAAGTAATTGTAAAACCACGTAAAAATCAAATAGATGATATTATTAATCAAATTAATGCAAGAATAAAAAACAATGAAAGAGTTTTAATTACAACATTAACTATAAGAATGGCAGAAGACTTAACTAGTTATTTAAAAGATAGAGGATATAAAGTAGCATATCTTCATAGTGAAACTAAAACTTTAGAAAGAACGCAAATAATATATGAACTAAGAAAAGGAAAGTATGATATTTTAGTTGGTATTAACCTTTTAAGAGAAGGACTTGATATACCTGAAGTATCACTAATCCTTATTCTAGATGCAGATAAAGAAGGATTTTTAAGATCTAGTAGATCATTAATTCAAATTATAGGAAGAGCATCTCGTAATGCACATGGCGAAGTAATAATGTACGCTGATGAAATCACTGAATCAATGAAGGTTGCAATAGAAGAAACTAATAGACGTAGAGCTATTCAAATGAAGTATAATGAAGAAAACGGTATAGTCCCTACAACTATTATAAAAGACATAAAAGAGCCACCTAAAATTAAAGAAGATTATAAAGAATATATTAGTTCTAAATCTAATAAAGTAAGTAAAAAACAAAAAGAAATTATGATAAAAGATTTAGAAAAAGAAATGAAAGAAGCAGCTAAACAATTAGACTTTGAAAGAGCAGCAGAGTTAAGAGATATTATAATTGAATTAAAAAGTGAGGGATAGTTTATGAAGTTTGAAATGAATGGAGAAAAGTTTGCTGAAGGGAGCAAAGAAATGTACAATAATTTAGTTTATGGAAGTTTTAAAAAAAACAATAAAAGATTTAAAATTTTATGTATAATTGCTATTGTCGCTACTATACTTTGTGGAATTTTGGATGCTAAAGAAAGAACCCTTATGTTTACTTTTGCAGGGATAATTATTATTTGTATGATATTAAGTTTTTTAGGGCCATATTTTAAAAAAATAGCTGATAAAAAATTAGAAAAAAATAATATAGAGAAAATTATCTATGATATTAATGAAGAATATATTGAAGTTGATGCTTATTTAAAAGAAGGTAGTGAAAATAAAGTACATTATGATATAAAAAATATTACTAAAATAATCGTAACTAATAACTTTTATTTTGTATACATTAATAAGTATAATGCCCTTGTTATTGATAAAAATTCTATCGATGATGAAAAGACTTTTTTTGATATTTTAAGAAATCCAAAAATAGAGGAGAAATTAGTATGAAAATAACTTATAGCAAGGAAGAGTATGAAAAACTAATAAGACAAAGTGGAACAAAAAGGATTTTAATTATTTCGTTAATAGGAGCTTTAACAGTTTCTTTAACAATGTTAGCAATGCTTGCACTTTATTTGAAAGTTAAAATAAATATATCGCTTATAATAACTTCAATTTTATTTGTTTGCTTTTATGTGTTTCTAGTAGTGTTGCTTTTTAGCGTTTTGAGAAATAGCAATAATACAAATGATATTATAAAAGTAGAACAAGAAATTACAGATGAGCATATAAAAGAAATCATATATAGAGATCATGATTTTGTAGATGAAAGTACATATAAATATGAAGATATATTAAAAACTAAAAAAGATAAAAATAATTATTATTTATACTTAACTTCAAGGGCAATTCTTGTAGTAAATAAAACAAAGTTAGAAAATAAAGAAAAATTCGAAAAAAGAATATATAATATAAAAAGAGGTGGAAATAATTGAAAAAGGTAATTACTTGCTTTCTAATGTGCTTGTGCTTGTTTGGCTGTAAAAAAGATACTGTTAAATATGAATTAAGTAAAGGAACAATGCCTACAATAGAAAATTCTGGTTATATGTATAAAGAAGCAAATTTATTGTCATATGAACTAGAAACTACAGATGAGTTTGATTCTAAAGTGGAAAACAAAGATAGTTTCCTTTTATTTATATATTCACCTTCGTGTACTGGATGTAAAAATGTAGCGCCATCTATTAGTGAATATGTGGATAATAATCAAGTAGCAATATATACTCTTGATAAAGCTAATATTTCATCTAAACATAGTTTGTATAAAGCTGGAGTAACAACGACACCTTACTTTATAATTGTATTTGAAGGAGAAATAAAAGTAGTAAAATTTATAGATAATGTAGGGCTTAATAAAGAGCAAAATAAACAATTGGTAAATGATTTCATGAGTAAAAACATAGAATGGAGGAAATAATAATGAAAAAAATAATAAATGTAGTATGTATATGTTTGATGTTTATTTGTTTAGTGGGATGTAACAAAATGATAAAAGTGCCAAAAGCAGAAGCAGGAACTTTAGATTTTTCAACCCAATCATTCGGCGTGGATAAAAATGTTAACATGGAAACAATAGATCAATATTTGAACTTAGAAAACGTAGTTTATAGAGACATGAGGTTACTTATTGACTCAGCTGGATATGACGATATAGGAGGAGCAGGTATGCTTACTGAAATAATAGAAGGATTTAGAATCTCTCCATTACCTTATATTGCTAACTTATGGGAAGGTATGTTACCAGATCCTGTAAAAAATAAACCTATAGCAATTGATTATATCCCATTGTATACAGTTGAATGGAATAATGATGGAAGTATAGAAAGCATTAAAGCTAATTATGCAGAATCTAAATATATTCTTGAAGAAATATTTCCTAAAGATAAATTAATATTTTTAACATGTGGTGGCGGAGGCTATGCATGGATGACAAAACAAATTTTAATCAAATTAGGATATGATGAAACTAAATTGTATAATTTAGGCGGAGCATGGGGCTATAAAGGAAAACATGGCATAAAAATGATTTCACACTATGACAAAAATAATAATGGAGCATATGAAGGAGAGTATTATTCTTTCTTTAATGGTAACTATATGGCAATAGATGAAACATTGAAAACTTTAACAAAAGTTGGAGAATAAAATGAAAATAATAAAATACTTTTTATTAATATTTGCTTTAATATGTGTGACGTGTTCATGCTCTAAAAATAGTAGTAATGATAACACAATAGAGTTTAATCATTATGTTAGATTTGGTGGAAGTGAAAAGTTGAAAGCCACAATTTTGTGGCAATATGATAGTGATGCTTATACAAAATATCAAGTTGCATATACATCTTATGTATGCAGTGATGCTTCTGTTAATTATAACAATGTTATATATCTAGAACTAACTAGTAAAGGAAGTAAAGAAGATTCTATTATTAGAAATATTTCTTTTTCTACAATAGATGAAAATGGAACTTCATTTAATGTAGGATTGTGGAGCGATTATAAGGAAGCATATGGTAAAGAATTTTATAGTGAAATTGAAAAAGACTTACTACCTAAATTAAAATATATGAAATATAGTGATGTTGTTAATATAGATAATAAAGGATATGGTGGCTTTAGGAATATTGAAGGAATGAAAGAAGATGCAATAAGTAATGGTACAGTGTCTGCAAATAATGTTATATCAATTATAAAGGCAATATTTGACTATCATATTGAAACTCATTATTAAAGAAATAATAAATTTACTACACATTTTAAATATTGTTTGTTATAATTAAAAAGCATAGTAATGAAGGAGGAATTTTAATGACATTCTTAAATGTAATATTTCTAATTGTATCAGTTTTATTAATAATAATATCTTTACTACAAAGTGGTAAATCAGATGGTGCTAGTGGAGCTATTACCGGAGGAAACTTAAATATTTTTGTTGATAATAAAGAAAGAGGACCTGAAGTTGTTTTAGCAAGAATTACAATGGGTCTTGGAGTACTATTTTTCTTATTATCAATTATAATTCACTATTTATTAGTAAAATAAAAATAAAAGCCTTTAAGGCTTTTTTAATTTTATGGAGAGGTTGTATATGGAAGAAATAATTGAGGAAAGTAAGTTATTAGATTATTTGCTAAAAAAATTTAATAAATTATCTAGAAATAGCGTTAAAAACATGCTTACAAATAAACAAATAGTGGTTAATGGTAAAGTAGTTACTAAATATGATTATTTACTAAAAAAAGGAGATAAAATAAGCTTTAATGGTAAAAAAGATAAAATGGGATTAAAGATTATTTATGAAGATGATTTATTTTTAGTAATAGATAAACCATATAATTTATTAACAGTAGCAACAGATAAAGAAAAAGAAAAAACAGCATATGTAGAAGTTAATAAGTACATAAAACAAAATAATCCTAAAGAGAAAATATTTGTTTTACACAGATTAGATAAGGATACCTCAGGAGTTCTAGTTTTTTGTAAAAATGAGTTAGTAAAAAACGAATTACAAGAAAAGTGGAATGAAATAGTAACTAGAAGAGAATATAAAGCAGTAGTTATAGGACATCTTTTAAAAAAGGAAGGTACACTTAAATCATATTTAAAAGAAAGTAAAACTAAGATGGTATATTCTACAAATAAAAATGAAGGAAAACTAGCTATTACTGAGTATAAAGTATTAAAAGAAAACGATAAATATTCACTAGTGGATATTAATTTATTAACAGGTAGAAAAAATCAAATAAGAGTGCATTTTAAAGATATTAATAATCCTTTAGTAGGTGATAAAAAATATGGATGCACAGCAGATCCAATAGGAAGACTATGTTTACACGCTACTAAGTTATCATTTAAATATAATAATAAAGAATATAGTTTTGAATCAGAAATTCCTTTTAAAATGAATGCTTTATTAGATTAATAGTTTTAAGCCTATACCAAAAATAACTAGATAAATATACTAATTATTGAAGGAAGGCGAGAAAATGAATGATATGTATTATAATGACTATTTGAATTCTATATATTCTTATGAACCTAATTCATATAATAGTCAAAATATAAGCTATGAGCCAAGAGAATTTCCATCTAAAAAAACAGAAGATTTTTATAGTGGAAATAGAGTTAGTAGCTTTTTTAATCCTATAGAGGGATTTGCGAAAGGAAATATGCAAGCAAATATATACAAACCTTATAAAATACCAAATCCAAGCATGCCTCAAGCACATAATGAAAGAGAAAAGTTGTTACTTGAAGTACAAAAATATAGTTTTGCTATGTGGGATTTAAACTTGTATTTAAATACTCATCCTACAGATAGAAATGTTATGAAATTATATGATACATATAGAGAAGCATATAAAGAAGCAAGCGCTAGATATGAAAATAAATATGGATCATTAACAGTTGGTGAAACTAATACTAATGAAGGATATTGGAAATGGAATAAATCACCATGGCCATGGGAGGTAGAATAGTATGTTTGGATATATTAAAAGATTACAATTCCCTATAGATATAAAAAGAAAAGATTTAAAGTTTGCTAAAGTTCTAATTACTCAATATGGTGGACCTGAAGGAGAACTTGGAGCAGCACTTAGATATTTAAATCAAAGATATACTATGCCAGATGATAAAGGGAAAGCATTATTAACAGACATAGGTACAGAAGAATTAGCGCATGTTGAAATGATATGTACAATGGTATATCAATTAATGAAAGGTGCTACTATTGAAGAGTTAAAAGAAGCTGGGTTAGATGGCCACTATGCAGATCATGGAATGGGAGTTTATCCAGTTAATGCAAGTGGAGTTCCTTGGACAGCAACATATTTCTCTACAACAGGAGATCCATTAGCTGATATAAGTGAAGATATGGCAGCAGAGGAAAAAGCAAGAGCAGTTTATGAAAACTTAATGAATCTTACTGATAATCCTGATATTTTAAGACCATTAGAATGGTTAAGACAAAGAGAAATCGTTCACTTTACTAGATTTAAAGAATTATACGAAGAATATAAAGCAAAGGGCTATAAATAGCTCTTTTTAATTATTTGTTTTTAAAGGATATTCACTTATACTAGGTAATACAATATCATTAACATTATAGTTATAATCATAAGTTATTTTAATGTTGTTATTAGTAGTGCTATTAGTTTTAACTAGTTTATATATCTTTTTATCTTTTATAGTAAATGTATAAGTTTCGCTTTCTTCTTTTTCGTTATTAGTTATTTGTATTGTGTAAGTTTTATTTCTTCTAGTAGCAGTAATTTCATAATCATCTAATAAAGAGCCTTTGTCATCAAACAAACTATTTATAATAGCATTAGGTTGTTTTTTAGTTGAATCTAATAATTCTTTATCAATTCTAGAAGAAGTTTTTACTTCTTCATTATTTGAATTTTTAGTATAGTAAAAAGCATATAAAGTATCGTCTATATATCCATACCATGTTTTAGTAGATAAATTAGTTGCTTCGCTAGTATGATAATACTTGTTATTGTAATATACATCTTCCTCAACAGAAGAACTTTCTTTTCCATTAGCATTAGTTGTTGTAGTTGTAGCAATCATAACATTACTAGTTATTTTACTATCTTTTAAAATAGTAATAGCATCTTCCTTTTTAACAGTTTCATCATTCTTACAAGAACATCCAACTAAAGAAAATATAGCTATAAAAGTTAAAATATAAATTAGTAATTTATGTTTCATAAATTTTTCCTCTTTTCTTACTATTTTTATTATGCACAATAAATTGAGTTATAAACATTGATAAAAAAAACTATTTTAGATAATATAAAAATAGTGATTGAAATCACTATAAAAGGGGGAAACAAAAATGGAATTAAAAGGATCAAAGACAGAAAAGAACTTACAAACAGCATTTGCTGGAGAATCACAAGCTAGAAATAAGTACACTTATTTTGCTAGCGTTGCAAAAAAAGAAGGATATGAACAAATAGCTGCTATATTTGAAGAAACTGCTAATAACGAAAAAGAGCATGCTAAAATGTGGTTTAAAGAATTAGGAGAATTAAAAGATACAGCATCTAATCTTGAAGCAGCAGCTTGTGGAGAAAATTATGAATGGACAGATATGTATGAAACATTCGCTAAAGAAGCTGAAGAAGAAGGATTTAAAGCAATAGCAGCAAAGTTTAGAGGAGTAGCAGCTATCGAAAAAACTCATGAAGAAAGATATCGTGCTTTACTTAAAAACTTAGTTGGTAACCAAGTATTTGAAAAAGCAGGAGTAGTAGTTTGGGAATGCAGAAACTGTGGACATATTCATGTAGGTACAACAGCACCTAAAGTTTGCCCTGTATGCGCACATCCACAATCTTACTTTGAAGTTCGTAAAGTAAACTATTAATAATTATAAAATTTAAACTTAAGAAGTGTAATTATTAGACACTTCTTTTTATTTGTAAATAAAAAGGTTGTAAACGGAAAAAATATTAATACAAATTATTCTAAAAAAGAAAAAAAGTTTTCTATGTTAAATGATATGTGCTACAATATAAAAGCAAAAAAAGGAATTAAGTGGTGATTTAAAAATGAATGGGATTGCATTATTAGATATATATAAAAGAGTTTTGTACTATGTGCTATTTTTTAGTACATTACTTGGAATATTTAAAATATCTGCTTTTATTAAAGCTTTCTTTAAAAAGTTTTATTTAGACGATACAGATAAAAAAGGAAAATATGCAATTGTAATTCCTGCAAGAAATGAATCTAAAGTAATTGAAGGACTACTAAAAAGTATAAAAAGACAAGATTATGATCAAAATTTATTAGATATATATGTAGTTGTTAGGGATGAAAGTGATCCTACTGTAGAAATTGCTAAAAAATATAATGCAATAGTTAAATGTGTATATGCTAATAGTAAACCTGAAGTTTTAGATTATATCTTTAAATACATGATAGAAAACAAAAAAGAATATGACGCATCATTTATAATAGATGCTGATAACATCTTAAAAACTAATTTTATTACAGAAATGAATAAATCTTATCAAATGGGATATCCAATAGGAGTTGGATATCGTAACAATAAAGAATGGAACAATGGTGTTGTTTCTGCTTGTAGTGCACTTACATTCTTTATGCTAAATACTTTTCAAAATAGACCAAACAATGAAACAAATCAAAATATGATAGTTTCTGGTACTGGTTATTATATAGATTATGACTTGATAAAAGAATTTAATGGTTGGCCATTTACTACTTTAACAGAAGATTATGAATTAAGTATGTATTGTACTTTAAATGATATTAAAATAAGATATGTAGAAACAGCAGAATTTTTAGATGAACAACCTACAAGTTTTAAGGTTTCATTCATTCAAAGATTAAGATGGGTTAAAGGATTTTTACAATCACATAGAAAGTATAAAAAAGAATTAAATGAAATAGATAACTTAGAAAGCGGAAATAGATTTATAGAAAAGTTAAAAACTAAAATAGGAATATGGCCATTTATAATTGCTATTGTAGCAGTAGTAACTTATATAGTTTGCATATTAGTAACATTAGGAGTTGGATACTTCTTTGATTTAACTAATAGAATGGTACTAGTAGAGGCTTTATTTAGAGTTTTATTAATTATATATTTAGGATTAGTTGCCTTCTCGTTAGTAATATTTATGATGGAACATAAAAGAATTGATATTAAATTTACAAATATGATAAAAGCATGCTTGTTTAATCCTATATTTTTAGCTACTTATGTAGTGTTAATTGTAAAAGCTTTGAAAAATGAAGAAGTTGTATGGACTCCAATTGCACATACAATAAACAAAGATGATGAGGATAAATAATTATGAAAAAAGAATTAATTAATTATGAAATTCCTGAGAATACTGATGAAGATGTAGTGCATAACTGGGAGCCTTTAAAAAAGACTATTGATTCATCTTTTAAGTATGAACACAAAAATATTTTTTATAAGATATTTTCAATAATTTTATATTATATTGCTTTTATCTTTTTAATTCCTTTCAATTACATTATGTTCGGTACAAGAATAAAAGGTAAAAAGAATTTAAAAAAAGTGAAGAAAACCGGATCTATAATTGTATGTAATCATAATCATATAATGGACACTACGATGATTATTTCAAAAATTCATCCAACAAGGGCATATACTTTAGCAGACAAAAGTTCATTTCAAATTCCTGTTGTTAGACATATGGTAGGAGCTCTAGGAGCAGTTCCTATCGCAGATACATTAGATGGAAAAAGAAAATGCTTCAATTATATAGATAGCTTACTTAAAAATAAAAAGAATGTTTTAGTATATCCAGAAGGAGCAATGTGGCCTTATTATAAAGAACTTAGACCATTTAAGGATGGGGCATTTAAATTTGCTAGTAAGAATAATGTTCCTGTAGTACCTTTATCAATAACATTTAGAAAGCCAAAGGGATTGTTTAAATTATATAAAAAGAAACCATTAGTGACTATTACAGTAATGGACCCAATATATTGTGACGATACTAAGACAGAATTAGAAAATAGAGAAATATTAAAAAATAAGGCATATAGCCTTATTAATGAAAAAATATTAGATAGTAATAAATAAGTAACAAATTAATGTTACTTATTTTTGTTATTATTTCTTTTCTAATACATAATCTACAAATGATTCAAGTTGTTTCATAGTTTGAACTTTTGCAGTATACATTTCATTTCCCATAGCAGGAGCAAGAACTTCAGGAATTCTTTCATTCATTACTAAACAATTATTATAATTTTTTAGTATTTCATCTTTACTATGAGTATAGTTTTTATTGTCACGTCTACTTGCATATACGCAATAGTATTTATCACCAGTATAGGTATGCTTTATTTTGTCATATGCAATCATATCAGCCCATAATTGATAGATATCAAAGCTATTAGCATAGTTTATCATATCAGGAGTATATCCACCAGCAGGACGCATATTTGCCTCAAGAGCAACGTACCTACCAGCTTTACCTAAACCTCTTTTTGTTTCATGTAATTTAAAGAATTCTAAATGGAAGAAACGACTTTTAACATTAAATGCTTTAATAGCTTTCTTGCCAACAGAACTAAGTCTATTTGAAACTTTTATATTTGTATAGTAACTAACATCACTATTGTTATTAACAACATTCATAATAGGAGGAGTAATATGACTAGCCTCTACTAAAACATCGCCATTACTATCACATATACCATCATAAGTAATAATATCACCAGTTATTAATTCTTCCATGATATAAGCTTGATCAGTAGGTAAATTATTAAAGTAAGCAGTTAATTCTTCTTCATTATTTATTTCATGGGTATTACTAGCACCAACACCAATATCAGGCTTAACTACGATAGGATAACCAACTCTTTCAATAAATAACTTAGCTTTTTCTAAATTAGTAACAGGAGCATATCTAGGAGTAGGAATTCTAGCTTTACGATAAAATTTCTTCATTTCAGATTTACTCTTATAATTAATTATTTCATCACTATTAATGCCAGTTGTGATATTGAAATCTTTACGTAAGCGCGCATCCAAAGTTAGCCAATATTCATTATTAGATTCAACCCAATCAATTTTCCCATACTTATAAGTAAAATACCCCATAGCCTTAACAACTTCTTCATAATTATTTAAATCGCTTACTTTATAATACTCTGTTAAGCAACTCTTTAATTCAGGTCTAAGTTCATCATATGGTGTACTAGAAATACCTAAAACTATTAAACCGTTTTTCTTTAAACGATCACAAAAATTATAATAAGTTTTAGGAAACTCTGGTGAAATAAAAACAAAATTTTTCATAAAATACTTCTCCCCTTTAATTCACAAAATTTTGAAATTCTTTTATTAATACAACAAATTCTTCAGGTAAATAAGATTTACACCTATCTAAAATAGAACTTGGAATATCCTTGTAATAAGCCTCAGCAATAGAACATGTAATATTAGCAATAGTATCACAATCCCCACCAAGTGATACTGCATTTCTTAAAGCATCTTCAAAAGAAGTAGATTCTAGAAAAGCGATAATTGCAGGTCTAACAGTTTCTTTAGTGTCATTAGTAAATTCATAAGAATTTCTAAGAAAAACTAATTTTTGATCTAGATAATAATCATAGGTATAATCTAAATATTTTTTTAGCTCTTCTTTGCTGCGACCAGTTTTCATTGAAAAGACAGATATTGCAACAACTTCTGCTCCTAGCCTAGCTTCTAAAGTATCATGAGTAGGAGAAATAGCTTTATCAACTAATTCTTTTATTTCATCAATACTACTAGCATACCATCCAATAACAGATGCTCTCATTGCCCCAGAATTGCTTGTTGATTTTTTAAATTCACTAGGATCAGATAAAATCCAATTAACATAATCTTTACCATACATTGTTGATTCTTTATCAGGATATCTTTTATAATATTCTTTTAAGATATCAATCATTTCAGCGCTTGTGTGCTTTGTATGTAACAACCAATCTATTGTTGCAAAAGTTAGAATTGTATCATCTGAATAAGAACTCCTATCAGTAAATAATTCGAAGTCCTTAGTTTGATTGTTTAATTTTTCATATTCATGAGAATAAGAACTTCCAACTATGTTACCTATATAGAATCCATTCATCAATATCTAGCCTCCAAAAAAATATTAACATAAAAACAATAATAAGTTAAGAAAAATATTTTATTAAATATTATATTTTTAATATAATTATTTAAAAACATAGATTTTATTGTGTTAATATAGTTAATGAAATATAATAAAAAAGGAATTGGAAGTGGTAGATTAATGTTAATGACTAGCATCATAAGCATATCTGTTTGTATATTAATGATAATTTCTATACTTTCTAATAGAACAATAAAAATAAAAAAATATAGAATAAACTTATATTGGATAATAGCGTTAATTGGTGCAATTTTAGTTATCTGTTTTGGATTAATTACGCCAAAACAAGTAATAAATGGTTTAGTTAATGATACTATTGTAAATCCATTAAAAATATTGACCTTATTTTTTTCTATGACAATATTATCTATATTCTTAGATGAAGTTGGATTTTTTAAATATTTAGCATCTAAAGCTAGTAAATTTGCTAATAACAGTCAAGTAAAACTGTTTATTATTTTATATTTATTAGTTTCTACTTTAACAGTATTTACATCGAATGATATAGTTATACTTACATTTACTCCTTTTATTTGCTACTTTTGCAAGAATGCTAAGATAAATCCAATTCCTTACTTAGTTGGTGAATTTGCTGCGGCTAATACATGGAGTATGGTACTAGTAATAGGAAATCCTACTAATATCTATTTAGCGTCAACAAACAATATAGATTTTATTTCATACTTGAAAGTAATGATAATTCCAACTATAATGGCAGGAATTACAGAGCTTTTAATGCTATTATTAATATTTAATAAAAAATTAAAAGAAAAGGCTGAAATCATTAATGATGAGGTCAAAATAGATGATAATCTTAGTTTGTTTTTAGGGTTGTTTCATTTGCTTTTTTGCATAATAATGCTTGCAGTATCATCTTATATAAATATTGATATGTGGATAATATGTTTAACTAGTGCTTGTAGTTTAATAATTATTGAATTAATCATCATGATTATAAGAAAAAGTAAAGATAATAAACTATTAAATTCAATAAAAAGATTGCCTTATGAATTAATACCATTTGTCTTATCTATGTTTATACTTGTTGGAACATTGCAAGTTCAAGGAATAACTGATTATATAAGAAAATTACTAGGAGAAAATAACTCTATTTTTGTATATGGAATAAGTAGTTTTTTTGTATGTAATTTAATAAATAATATTCCAATGAGTGTCTTATACTCAACATTACCTATGATGAATAGCAATATAGAAAATTTGAAAGCAATATATGCGACAATTATTGGCTCTAATATAGGTGCATTTTTAACTCCAATAGGAGCATTAGCGGGTATAATGTTTACTAGTTTATTAAAGAAACAAAATATTGAATATAAATTTAAAGATTTTGTTAAATATGGAACAATTATATCTATTCCAACTCTTTTAGTAAGTTTAATATTTTTAATGTTTATGTTTTAAAAAAAAGCTGTGATCACAGCTTTTTATTTTAAATGAAGTAAGGCAATAGTTTCAACATGATAAGTATGTGGAAACATATCTACAGGTTGAACAACTTTGATATCATATTTTTCTTTTAGTATTTTAAGGTCATTAGCTAAAGTAGAAGGATTACAAGAAATATAAACTATTTTTTTTGGTGATAATTTCATTAAAGAAGTTAGAAATCTTTCTTCGCACCCTTTTCTTGGTGGATCTACGAATACAACATCTATTTTTTCAGTAGTTTTAGAGAAGTTAATCATAAACTTACTAGCATCATCTAAGACAAAATTAGCATTTTCAATATTATTAACTAAAGCATTATTTTTAGCATCTTTAATAGCATCTGCAACTATTTCTACTCCAATTACTTCATTAACTTTTTTAGAAGCAATTAATCCAATTGTACCTATACCACAATAAGCATCTAGTATTCTATCTGTTTTCTTTAAGTCTGCTAGTTCGATGGCTTTTGAGTATAGTGTAGCAGTTTGTATAGGATTAACTTGATAAAATGATTTAGAAGAAATCTTAAATTTAATACCAAGCAAAATATCTTCAATATAACCACTACCATACAAAACACTTTCTTTTTCTCCTAAAATAACATTAGTATCTCTAGTGTTTATATTTTGAATAACTGTTTTTATATTTGGATAAGTTTTTACTAACTCTTTTACAAAGTCTTTTCTATTAGGGAAAGATAAAACATTTGTTATTAAGACAACCATTATTTGATTAGTACTAAATCCTTTTTTTATTAAAACATGTCGTACAGTTCCTTTTCTTTTGTCTTCTTCATATGCGCTTATACGATATTTTTCCATTAACTTTTTTATTGTTTTTAGTATATCATCAGCATCTTCTGTTTGAATTTTGCAACTATCCATTTGAACTATTTTATGAGTATTTTGCTTATAGAAACCATAACATATCTTTTTGTTATTCATAGAAAAAGGAACTTGAGATTTATTTCTATAATTGTATGGATTATCCATGCCAATACAATCATTTACTTTAATATCTAATTTAGCAATTTTACTAATACAATCTTGAACATGATTAGTTTTAAAATCTAATTGTTTTTTATAATTAATGTGCTGCAAGGCACATCCTCCACAATCTTTAGCTAATGAACAAAAAGGTTTAACCCTATCAGGACTAGCCTCTATTATATTTACAAGCCTACCTAAAGTTTGATTTTTGCTAGAGTGGATTATTTCTACTTCTACTTTTTCCCCCTTAATTACATTATCAACAAATACAACAAGTTTATCTTTTTTTACAATACCTTTACCATCGTATGTATAGTCCATACAAGTTCCTATAATTTTTTTGTCCACAATAGCACCTCTCAAAAATAAAAAAACATTTATAACTATTTATAAATACTTTCATAAATATTATAATATAAAAGAAGCAAAGGGTGTGTTAAAAATGCCAGAAAAGAAAAAAAGTAGTTTCTTATCTAAGGTTATTGGATTATTAATCGGCTTAGCAGTATTTGCGGCACTTGGTGTTGTTCTTGCTGTTTATATGGAAACAAAAGAGTTTAATATAACAATGGATATAATAAAAATGGTAGCTAATACTGAAAACTTTTATACATATGTAGGAGGAGCATGCGCGATTTTTGTATTTATTTTATTTATAAAATGGACAAATGTTAATTCTTCAACTCCAAGACAAATTACGGATCCAAAATATGATGTAAAATCGGATAAAAAAGGTTCCGCTAGATGGTTAACTGATAAAGAAATAAATACATACTTTCCAAGATGTGCATATGATGAAGTTGGAAAATATAAAGTAAATGGATTTGTCATACAAACAGTTGATTCAGGAGCAAGAACTTTCGCAAACTATAAAAGTGAGGTGCACTGCTTAATTATAGGTACTACTGGTTCAGGTAAAACAATAAGATTTGTTATACCAACTATGCAATTCTTAGCAAGAAGTGCATTAAGACCTAGTATTGTAGTAACAGACCCTAAAGGAGAATTATATAACTCACAATCAAGATTATATCAAGAAAGAGGATATGAGGTATTAACATTAAATTTAAGAGAACCATTAAAAAGATCAAGTTGTTGGAATCCTTGTAGAATAGCGTATGATGAATATCAAGAAGGATTAAGACAAAAGGATTTAATAAAATTCCATGGTGATAAATTAGAAGATTATAAAGGGAAACTTCAATTAGCAGAAAGTAAAGCTGCATTTTGTGAACAGTGGTATGAATTTAATGGATATGCGTTTGCTAATCTAAAATCAGCAATGACAGAGGCTGAAAGAAGAGAGGGTTCAATGAAAGCAAAAGCCCAAGAATCTATTAGTGATTTAGTTACAACAATTTATGCAGAATCAAAAAGAAAAGCCCAAGACCCTTTCTGGACAACATCGGCTAGTAACTTAGTTCAAGGTTTACTATTAGCAATGTTGGAAGATAGTGAAATTCCTAATTTAGGAATAACAGCAGAAAAATTTAATTTAGGTACTGTTTCATCAACTTTATCATTAAGAGTGGATCAATTAAAGTCTTACTTTGCAATAAGAGATGTATCATCAAATGCTAAAAGAATAGCACAAGGACCTTTAGGAGCTCCAACAGGTGGTACTCAAGAATCAATTATAGCAACAGCTATGGCAGACTTAACATCATTTGCAGACCCTGATATTCAATATATTACTTGTAATAATGATATAAACTTTAAAGATATAGGAAGAAAACCAACGGTAGTATTCTTAATTATCCCAGATGAAAAGGAAAATAGACATATATTTGCATCTTTGTTTATTACTCAAGCTTATAAGGCTTTAGTAGAACTTGCAAGTGGTGATGAAGGAATTAGAGGAGCTTGTCCTCATCCTGTAAACTTTATAATAGATGAATTTGCAAACATGCCTGTAATTCCTGGTATGGATAATAAGATAACAGTTGCTCGTTCAAGAGGATTATCATTCATGTTAATCATTCAAGCACTTAGCCAACTTAGAGCAAAGTATGGCCCAGATGTAGCAGAAATTATTAGATCTAACTGTAACTTACAAGTGTTCTTAGCAACAAATGATAACGAAACAGCTGAATACTTCTCAAAAATATGTGGTGAAAAGACAATTAAAGATACTAATGTAAGTATGGATACTCAAACAGGTAAGCAAAATGAATCATACTCATTAAGTGCAAGAGCATTAATTACTCCTAGTGAATTATTGACATTGCCTGTTGGAACTTCAATTGCAAAATTGCTTAGAACTCAACCAGCCAAAGTTAAACAAACTGAATTCTGGAAATCAAAAGCATATTATAAAGGTGAACAAATTATTGAAACAAAATGGAATCCAAATTTATTTGTTTTTGATAAAGATGGATTTTATGATATTGTAACTAGAAATAAAAGCGAAGTTGATTATTTAATAGATGATATTAATAAATATGATTTAAAGGAACTAATTGAGTCTAGAAAGGCAAAAGATGATGAGGATTTAGATGATGAAGATGGTGGAGATACATCAGATAACCTAATGGAAAAACTTGATAAGGAAGATATATTTGGTACGGATGGCGGATCAGAAGAACCAAAGAGTGATGATGATATTGGACCAATAAATACAAATAGTAATAACTCAGAAAAAAGTTCTAGTAATGAATCAACAAATGATGACTTTAATTTTGATGACTTAGATTTCAATTTTGATGATATTCTTAATGAAAATAGTGAAAAAGATAATATTGCTACTACAGAAGAAATCACAGATAATGCATATAAAGAAGCAACAAAAGAGGGAAATGTACAAATTGATCCTAATGCATTCTCAACAGAGTATTCAGAACTTCTTAAATATTCGACAAAATAATTAGACTTAAAAGTAGAAACAAACTAGTTCCTACTTTTTTATTTTAATCATATAAAAAAAGGAACCTTTGGCAGGTAGGTTCCTTTTTGTTAATCTTTTATGTATTTAATTATTTGTTCTTAATAGCAGCTTGTGCAGCAGCAAGACGAGCTATAGGAACTCTAAATGGAGAACAAGATACATAAGTTAATCCAACTTTGTGGAAGAATTCTATTGAACTAGGATCTCCACCATGTTCACCACAAACACCTAATTTAATATTAGGTCTAGTTGATTTACCTTTTTCTACAGCTAATGCTACTAATTTTCCTGTTCCTTCTTGGTCAAATCTTTGGAATGGATCATTTAAGTAAATCTTCTTATCATAATAATCTTTTAAGAATTTACCAGCATCATCTCTAGAGAAACCAAATGTCATTTGAGTTAAATCGTTAGTACCAAATGAGAAGAATTCAGCTTCTTTAGCAATTTCATCAGCATTAACGCATGCTCTAGGTAATTCGATCATTGTACCAACTTTATAATGCATATCTAAACCACTCTTAGCGATTAGTTCATCAGCAGTTGTTACAACTATCTTTTTAACATATTCTAATTCTTTTAATTCACCAACTAGAGGAATCATAATTTCAGGAGCAATCTTATATCCACATTCCTTAGTCACGTTAATAGCAGCTTCAATTACAGCTTTAGTTTGCATTACAGCAATTTCAGGATAAGAAACAGCTAAACGGCAACCTCTATGACCCATCATTGGATTAAATTCATGAAGAGATGCAATTACTTGCTTTAATTCTTCTGTAGAAATCTTTAATTCTTTAGCAATTTCAATGATATCTTTTTCTTCAGTTGGCAAGAATTCATGTAGAGGTGGATCCAAATATCTTATAGTAACTGGAGCGCCTTCCATGGCTTTGAATAATCCTTCAAAGTCACCTCTTTGCATAGGTAATAATTTTTCTAATGCTTTTTCTCTTTGTTCAACAGTTTTAGCAACGATCATTTCTCTCATTGCTTTAATACGATCTGCTTCAAAGAACATATGCTCTGTTCTACAAAGACCAATACCTTCAGCACCAAATGCTTTAGCTTGTTTAGCATCACGAGGAGTATCAGCGTTAGTTCTAACACCTAGTCTCTTGAATTCATTAGACCAATTCATAATAGTTTCAAAGTTACCACTTATAGTAGCAGGAACTGTAGCTATTTGACCTAAATAAATATTACCAGTAGATCCATCAAGTGAAATGTAATCTCCCTCTTTAATAGTTTTACCATTTAAAGTGAAATATTTTTCTTCTTCATGCATTGCAATGTCACCACAACCAGCAACACAACAAGTGCCCATACCTCTAGCAACAACAGCTGCGTGAGAAGTCATACCTCCACGAACAGTAAGAACACCTTCAGCAACGTGCATACCTTCGATATCCTCTGGAGAAGTTTCAAGTCTTACTAATACAACTTTATTACCTTTTTGCTTCCATTCAACAGCTTCTTCAGCAGTGAATACAACTCTACCACAAGCAGCACCAGGTGAAGCAGGTAAAGCTTTAGCAAGAGGTTTAGTTTCTTTTAATACTTTAGTATCGAAAGTAGGGTGTAGTAAGTTATCTAATTGTTTAGGTTCTATTTGAAGTAAAGCTTCTTCTTTAGTAACTAAACCTTCATTGTACATATCACAAGCTATTTGTAAAGCAGCTTGAGCTGTTCTCTTACCATTTCTTGTTTGTAACATATAAAGCTTATTTTTTTCAATAGTAAACTCCATATCTTGCATATTTTTATAATGCTTTTCTAGTTTTCTAGCAGTGTCAACGAATTGTTTGTAAACATCAGGCATAACCTCACCTAATTGTTCCATGTTCATAGGAGTACGAACACCAGCAACAACATCTTCACCTTGAGCATTAATTAAGAATTCTCCATAAATTTTATTTTCGCCAGTAGATGGATTTCTTGAGAATGCAACGCCAGTAGCACAATCATTACCCATGTTACCAAATACCATCATTTGAACGTTAACAGCAGTACCCCATTCATGAGGAATTTCATTCATTTGACGATAGTAGATAGCTCTAGGGTTATTCCAAGATCTAAATACAGCCTCTGCAGCAGTTAACAATTGCTTTTTAGGATCTGTAGGGAAATCTTCACCTTTAGCTTCTTTATAGTAAGCTTTAAATTTGGAAACTAACTCTTTTAAATCTTCAGCAGTTAATTCGTTATCTAATTTAACTCCTCTATCTTCTTTCATTTTATCAATGATTCTTTCAAAACTACTCTTAGGTAAACCTATAACAACATCACTATACATTTGAATAAATCTTCTATAAGAGTCATATGCAAATTTTTCATTACCTGTAAATTTAATTAATGATTGAACGATTTCATCGTTGATACCTAAGTTTAATACAGTATCCATCATACCAGGCATTGATACTCTAGCACCACTTCTTACAGAAACTAATAATGGGTTAGTAGGATCTCCTAATTTCTTTCCAACACTCTTTTCAAAAACAGCTAAAGTGTCAAAAATTTCTTTTTGAATCTCAGGACTTAAAGTTTCATTGTCTTCATAGTATTTAATACATGCTTCAGTAGTAATTGTAAATCCACCTGGAACAGGAAGACCTAAATTAGACATTTCAGCAAGACCAGCACCTTTACCTCCTAAAAGATTACGCATAGTTCCATTTCCTTCATGGAACAAATAAACATATTTTTTACTCATATTTTTCTCCTTCCATGTTATTTATTATATATTTTCTGCATTCTTTTAACAATAAAACAGAAAAGAAAAAAGACTTAAACTAGTAAGTCTTTTAGTTATAACTAAAAAGAATATAAAAAGGCTTAATTAGACCTTTCATATTTCTTATTTAATCTTCTATATTTGTTCTTTAATTTAAGTAAATCTTTTAAAGATAATAGTCTAAAACTCCAGTTTTTATCATTTGAAGTTGATGGCTCATTCATTCTATAATTATCATCTTTAAGTAACATATCACAAGCATTTATAATAGCTAAATTAGATTTTGATTTAAATAATGCTTTTATAAGTAATTCTTCTATAGTTTTCTCTTTATATCTAAAACAACTTCTTATATATTCTTTTTTTTCATCATCCAAATCATTAACAAAACCTTTCAAAGTTTGATTATCATGAGTCCCTATATAAACAACACTATTAGGAGTGTGATTCTTAGGTAAATAACTATTATTTTTAGAACCATCAAAAGCAAATTGAAGTATTTTCATTCCAGGATAATTACATTCTCTAATAAGTTTTCTAACAGATCTTGTTATTACTCCTAAATCTTCAGCAATAATATGGATATCAGGAGATTCTTTTTCTATTTCATCAAATAGTTCCTTGCCAGGACCTTTAATCCATCTTCCTTTTATCGCTGTTTCTTCACCATATTTTATTGCGTAAAATGCTTCAAATCCTCTAAAATGATCAATTCTAATATTTTTACAATATTTACCTATATATTTAACTCTATTAACCCACCAAGAATAATTATCTTCTTTCATTTTTTTATAATTGTATAAAGGGCTACCCCACAATTGACCTGTTTTACTAAAATAATCAGGAGGAACACCCGCTACTAATTTAGGGACATAATCACTATTAAACATAAATAAATCTATGTTAGCCCATACATCACTACTATCCATAGAGACATAAATAGGTAAATCACAAATTAATTCAATACCTTGTCCATTAGCGTATCCTATTAAATTTTTAAATTGTTTATAAAATAAATATTGAATAAATTTATAAAAGTTAATATCTTCACTTAATAACTCTTTATATTTTTTTATCTCTTCAGTATCTCTTTTCTTTAGCTTACTAGGCCAATATAAAAAATTACATCCATTCAAAAGGTCTTTGATAGCCATAAATAAACTATAATCTTCTATCCAATAAGCATTTTCTTTACAAAACTCTTCTATTTCATTCTTTAATCTCTTATAACTTTTATTGTATGCTTTTCTTAGTACTTTAAATTTTTCTTCAAATAACAATCCATAATTAATATTTTCACTATTTTCGTATTTATACTCTTTAAAAGCTTTCATGGATAATATTTTTTCATTTATTAAGAGATTTAAATCTATATAATAAGGATTGCCTGCAAAAGTAGAAAATGATTGATAAGGTGAATTACCAAAACCAGTTGGATTGTATGGTAAGATTTGCCAATATGAAAAGCCACTTTCCTTTAAAAAATCTATAAATTTATAAGCACTTTTACCAAGTGTTCCAATACCATCTTTACTTGGCAAAGAAGAAATACTTAAAAATACTCCACTCTTTCTTTCCATAAATTATTCTCCTTTTATTTCACTTGCTATTTGCTTTATTTTTCTAATACGATGATTAACACCAGATTTGCTTAAAGGCTTATCATATTTAGCGGTATAAATATCTGCTATTTCCTGAAGATTAGCTTCGGGATTAGATAATCTAATTTCTGCAATTTGTTTATCTTTTTGATCAAGTAAATATTCTTTTTTATAATTATATATTTTGTTTATTGCTTCAACTTGTTCTTTAGCAGAATTTAAAGTTTTAACTTCGTTAGATATTTCACAAATATTTAATCTGTTATTAGAATTCCAATAGTCTTTATTTATTCTTTCCTCTTCAAATTCAAGTACACCAAGTTGAGAGTTAATAATTCTTAAAAAATCACTTATTTCTTCAGACTTTTTTAAATAAACAATATATTTGTTTCTTCTTTTAATTGTTTTAGGATTAAGATTAAACTTAGATATCATTTTTTGTAAATATTCAGCATGTCTTAAGTAACTAGTAGAAACCTCCAAATGATAGTTTTTAGAACTAGGATCATTAATGCTTCCACTTGCTAAAAAACATCCGGCTAAATAAGCTCTTTTATCATTTTCTTTCTTCAATATTTTCATGGTAGGTAAAGCTTCTAAACTACCATCTTTATATATTTCTAAGTCTTCTAATATTTCTAAACTATTATTTCTAATTTGAGCTATATATACATTGTTTTTATTAAGCTTATTTTTTTTAGAAACTAAAAGTCTACATTCAATATTATATTTTTCTTTTATAATTAAAAATATAAGTTTGGCAGTCTTAGCATTTTCTGTTCTAACATCAACAACTATTGATTTATTTCCCATGCTTAAAGTACCATTTATTTTTATTAAAGCAGAAAGAAGTGCAATCTTTTCACTTGGGGAATATTCACATCTAACTATCTCGTTTTTTATATCAGTTGAAAAAGACATTGTTTCACCTCTTTATTACTTGTTAATTTTAACATAAATACTAAAAAAATGTTGTAAATGATGTAAAAAATACAAAAATCAATTATAATCAAAATATACACAGGAGGTATTATTTTATGGAAAAGATAGAATTACAAGAGATTATTGATGCATGTGAAAAATCAGGATCTGAATATATTAATTTGTATAGACCACTTTTGGGATATGAAGATGATATAACTTTATATAGAGGAGCAGATGATTCTGTTATGGATGCGTTAACAGAAGTTGAAACAAAAATAGGTTTAGAATTCCCTGCTGATTTTTTCCAAGTATATTTATTATCTAATGGAGGAAAGTATTTTGATATTAAATTATTTAGCTTAACATCTGATAAAAAATATGTTGATGGAATTTATTATCAAAACTTAGTTGCAGATACTAGAAAAGAATATAATGTACCAGATAACATGCTTTTAATCGGTGAAAGCACAGATGGAGTTCTAGTTCTTATTGGCTTAGATGAAGATGATTGTTATTATTATTCTTTATGGAATAAAGAAACAAAAGAAGAAGAAATGCAATTTGATTACTTACCTGAATTACTAATGTATGAAATTGATTATTATACAGGAACATTTGATGTAGATGAGGAAGAAGAATAAAATTATTTAGAACTGCTAACAAGCAGTTCTTTTTTTACTTACTGAGAGAATGTATTTTATTAAATTATTCTATAAAATTCATTTTTTTTAACCAATTTAGAGTGTCTTTAATTGTATCTTTCATATCTGTATTTTTAAAATTTAATTCTTCTTTAGCTTTTTTACTACTAAAATTAGCATTAGATTTTAAAACACTTAAAGAATATTTCGTAAATAATGGTGTTTGCTTTTTTAAGTTGTAATGAAATTCAAAAAAAGGAGCTACAAGTTTTGCAACCCAAATAGGTAAAATTATTTTGATTCTTTTTTTACCCTGCAAATCACAAACCAAATCTGTTATTTCTTTGATTGTATAATATTTATTTGATAAGATATAACATTCCCCTTGATTTTTTTTGTCACAAGCATTAATAATGGCATCTGCTACATCTCTAACATCTACAAAATCATATCCCCCTTTTACACTTGCAAAATTCTTTTTTTTAGCAACTTCTTTAATTAGTTGTGTTAAATGACTGTTTCCAAAATCATAAGGGCCAATAATTCCAGAAGGGTGGACAATACAAGCGTTTAAATTTTTGCTTTTTATTGTATCAAGAACATACTTAGTGGCTTCTGCTTTTGTCTTTGAATACAACCCTTTTACTTTCATAGGATCAAAATTGTTAGTTTCAAGAATTAATTCGTTATTTGGCTTTTCCATAATGGCATGTACACTACTAACATAAACAAGTTTTGCTTTATTTTTTAAAACTTGTTCAACAATATTTTTTGTGCCATTAATATTTACATCATACACAATAGGACTATATTTAGATTTTATATACACAACTCCAGCACAATGAATTACATATGTTTCTTTATTATAAAGGTCTTCGAAAATTGAAACTAAGCTTTCTTTTTTTGTTACATCACCATAATAAATTTTACAATTTAAGCCATCTAATGATTTTATAGAATCATTTGGTAATACTAACGCTCTTATTTCATTTTCTTTATTTAACTGTAATTTCCTTACAATATTATTTCCTAAAAATCCATTAGCTCCAGTTATTATATATACCTTTTTCATAATATTACCTCTCTTTCTAATTGATTTGCTTTTTATATATAAAAAGTATATCATAATTTTTTAACTTTTTTATTGATATATTTGAAAAACATAAAGATATCAACAATAAAACATCACATATAAAAATGATTACTTTTGAATAAAAATATCCTCAATAGAAAAATAATAAAAAAACCTAGATTTCTCTAGGTAAAATTCAATTTATGGAGCAGATGAGGGGAATCGAACCCCCATAGCAACCTTGGCAAGGTTGTGTTCTACCACTGAACTACATCTGCATTTGCTCTACTATTGTATATAATATGAGCAATAATTTCAAGAGTATTTTTAATTTTTTTTATTTATTGTAATGAATTTAGATAATTCTTTAGATTACAAATATCAAAAGTTATACAATCATAAAGTTTATAAGTATTAACAAATTTGTAAGAATTGAACATAGTTCTAGCGTATTCTTTAATAGGATATGTTAGATTGTATAGTTTGCTACTTAGTATATACACTTCATCATCTAAATTAGTAAGAATGTCATTAACTTCAGATAATAATCCTATTCCTAAATTTACAAGAGTATCATTAGTCGAAAAAGTTTCTTTATCGCAATTAATTATAGAGTTAGTTATACTTTCACTATTGTTTAAAATAGTAGTTAAAGTGTTAAGTAAAGTGTACCCGTTTTTCATAGAATCACTACTCCTTTACTTAAAAAGTCATTCCCTAAATATTTAACACATTGATTTTTAGTCATTATATTAATATTTTTTTTATAAATATCTTTTAAAATGTTTTCTAGATTTTCCCATTCTGTTAGAGAAATATTTGAATTCATATTAGAAATAACAAAATTTAATTCGTTAGCGTTTTCCACTAAAACAACATTATTTATTTTATAAGAATTAAAAATAGATTTTAAACCTTCATTAGTAATCATCTGTTGTGCCTCCTTCTTGAAAAATCATGAGTAATATCATCTATTCTAGAGAAGAATCTCTTTTCATCTTTTTTAGATTCAAAATTGAATTTACATTTTTTCTTATTAACAATAGTAGCAATAACATTATCTTTATTATCTAGTAAGTGCACTATTCCTGTATTTTCATAGTTAGTAGTGCTTAATTTAGTAGGTTGTAATAACTCTACAGGCAAGTATCCTTGATTATAGAAACGTAAGATAACATTATCTAAATCATCATAATGCGCCATTTTATTATTTTCTTCGCAACTATTAAATCCAATGTAAATATCACCATTAGATTTAATTCTTTTTAACATACTATAAGCCTTAAATAAATTTGATAAATTAAAGTCTATTGAAACTTCTTTTGAACCTCTTAATGAGCTTGAAAGATTATGAATTTGCTTTTTCTTTCCAGTTTTTTCATCTATTGTGTATTTTATATTTAAATATCCATTAGCATCTTTTTCATAGTAAGAGACACAAGAATCATTACTAGGAATAATAGCAATTAAATTTTTGCTTTCTGAATTTCTTGAAGAATAATATATTTTCTTACCAATATAAGTATTTCCTTTGATATGTAAAAATTGCTCATGCTTATAGTTGAAAAATTCTGACTTGTCTCTTTCTATTAATCTATAAGTATCATAGTTCTCTGATATAGGTATTCTAATATCATCAGTATTAATCATAGAAATCATTTGAATTAGTTTAGTAAATTCTTCTTTAAAGTTTTGTAAGTTTTCTTTATATTCTTTAGTATTTAGTAGATAGTGAGAGAAAATAATACGATATTTGAGTAAATTTTCACAACACTTTCTAAATTCAGGGTTAGAGTTTTTAAATTGATTAGAAAAATATTTAGGCCCTGTTTCATATAATTGAATTAAAATAGGACACAAAACAGTATCGTCTATAGTTAATCCTGAAGTTATATCTCCAATTAGAGTATTTCTATAAAAAGTAGCTCTTTTAATGGTCATATCTATAAAGAAGGCATCTCTTTGTGTAATAAATGGCATTGCTGATTTTTTAAATTTATTTTGAAGTTTTACATAATCAGTTTTTTGACTTTTGCTAACAGTGTATTTATCTTTAATTAAATGATTGCTATCTAAATAAGCTTTTAACATAGTTCTTTCTTCAATAAAATCTTTTATTACATCAATTGTATTCCTACAAAAAGTATCATGAGAAGCATATTCCATTATTTGATTTGAATTAACTGGATCTGATATAAAACTAGAAATAATTTTAATCATTTCATTATTGTGCTCATTATAATCTTCATTAACAATTTCAAAATTTTCTTTTATAAATTCTTTAGCTTGCTCCATATATAAAAGAGTGTGATTTCCAACCCTTCCGCCTTCTTCGTATGAATATAAAGATAAAGGATCAGATGTATCTACTATATATTCAATAACTTTATCTTTGCTAGTACTTGTTAAAGAAAACATTTTTCTTAATGGAACACATAATACTTGGTTATTATCTTTACTCTTTAATTTATAAAAATATGTATCTAATTGAATTTGAGAAGAATTCTTTATAACGAGATTAGAAGCACAATAAAAATTATCACTATTAAATAGCTTTTTATAATATTCAAGTTCATTTTTATAGTTTTCCTCAGTTAATTCAATGATTTTAGCGGCTATATTTTCAACATTGTGCATGCCATTAAAGTAACCGTAGTGAACTGCTTTTTGCCTAGTATAGTAAATTAATGAAGTTAATTCATCTAATTTAGGAGAGTGTAAATCGCCAATTCCAATTTCTAAAATGGAATCTAAAGTTATTATATAACTTGATATCAAATATTTCTTATACTCACTAGAATATCCATTTTCATCAATGGTAGAAAGAATTTTCTTTAGTTCTAAAGATTTTTTGTAAAGCAATGTTAAATAATAATTACTATTCATGACTACAACTCCTACTAAAATTATTATAACTTAGGATTAAATAGATGTAAAATATTTTTTTGCTTACGCCATAAATTTTTTATAATAAGAAGCAAATATATATAAGTATAATTTACCAAGAATAGTAAAATTAATGGTTAAAGGTTTACAAAATTAAAACAATTTTATATAATATTATCGCATTTAGTAGGAGGCTTATTATGACAATTGAAAAAAATAGTGATAAAGGAAGTGTTTCTATAACTATGGATGCAATCGCTTCAATTGCAGGTAACGCTGCAACAGAATGCTATGGTGTAGTAGGTATGGCGCCTAAAACAGGACTTAGAGCTGGAATAGCTGAACTACTACGTATTGAGAATTATAACAAAGGAGTTTTTGCTAGAGAGACAAAGAGTGGCGTAGAAGTAGAAATGTATATTGTAGTAGCTTACGGATTAAAAATTACTGAAGTAGTAAGCGAAGTTCAAAAGAAAGTAAAATACGTGTTAGAAAAAACACTAGATATAAAATTCAAGTCAATTAATGTATTTGTAAAAGATATTAAAAATGTATAATTTTTTGGAGGAAATAAAATGAAAACTATAAATGGTCATCATTTAAAGCAAATGATCATTTCTGGGGCGAATAACTTATTTAACTGTTATCCTGAGATAGATGCTTTGAATGTGTTCCCTGTACCTGATGGAGACACTGGAACAAACATGAATTTAACTATGACTTCTGGATCAAAAGAAGTTGTTAATATAGACACAACAAATATTTATGATGTAGCTAAAACCTTTTCTAGAGGTTTGCTTATGGGCGCTAGAGGAAACTCTGGAGTTATTTTATCACAAATATTTAGAGGGTTCGCAATTGGATTAGAAGGGAAAAAAGAAGCAAATTGTTATGATTTTGCAGATGCACTTATTTCTGCTAAAGATGTAGCGTATAAAGCTGTAATGAAACCAGTTGAAGGAACTATACTTACCGTAATAAGAGAAAGTACAGTTGCATTAAAAAAATATGTAGATGATTTAGAAAAGCCTATTACAATTAAAGAATGTATGGCTATCTTATTAAAAGAAGCTAAAGCATCACTAGAAAGAACACCAGAATTACTACCTGTATTAAAAGAAGTTGGAGTAGTAGATTCAGGTGGTGCTGGTTTAATTAAAGTATTAGAAGGATTTGAAAGTGCTTTAAACGATCATATTATTGAAAGATTTCAAGCAACAGTTCAACAAAATGAAACAGAAAATAAAACTGCTCCTGCACAAAGTAAAATTGCAAATGAAGAATTTGGTTATTGTACAGAATTCATTATGAAACTTTCTCCAGAAAAAGAAGGAAAGAAAAACTTTGTATCATCTAGATTTACTAGTGTATTACAAAACCATGGTAATTCTATAGTTGTAGTACAAGATGATGATATGGTAAAAGTACACATTCATACATTAAAACCAGGTAATATTTTCAACTATGCTCAACAATTCGGTGAGTTTATAACATTAAAAGTTGAAAATATGCAATTACAACATTCTCATATTACAGAAAATGATAAAAAAGAAGAAAAAACAGAAGTTGTAAAGAAAGAAAAGAAAAAATATGCAATTATCTCTGTATCAGTTGGTGAAGGATTAAATCAAATGTTTAGAGATTTAAGAGTTGATGAAATTGTAAGTGGAGGACAAACAATGAATCCATCTACTGAAGATTTTGTTGAAGCAATAAATAGATTAAATGCTGAAAATGTATTTATCTTACCTAATAACTCAAACATTGTTATGGCTGCTAATCAAGCTAGTCAAGTAGTAGAAGGAGTTAACTGCAAAGTGATCCCTACTAAGACTATACCTCAAGGAATGGTAGCGTGTATGATGTTTAATCCATATTGTGAATTTGATGAAAACTTTGAACAAATGAGTGAAGCTATTGAAAATGTTAAGACAGGACAAGTAACATTTGCAATTAAAGATACAAATATCAATGGGATTGAAATAAAAGAAAATTACTTTATGGGATTAGATGGTAAAAATATAATTACTTGTAAAGAAGATAAAGTAGATGCAACTATTACACTATTGGATTCTATGATTGACGAAAATAGCGAAATAGTAACACTTATTGCTGGTGAAGATGCTAAAGAAGATGAAACTAAGAAAATAGTTAACTACTTAAATGAAAAGTATCCAGTTGAAGTTGATGTTAAGTTAGGTCAACAACCAGTATATAGTTATATAATTGGAGTAGAATAAATTAAGGGGTTATCCCTTTTTTTATTAGGAAAGGGGGATAATAATGATTACAGAAATTAAACTAACGCCTAGAAGGATGACTCTTTTAAGTGATATGCAAATTACTAGTTTAGATGAGCTAATTAATTATTATCCTAGAAAATATGAAAATTTAGAGGTTACGCCTCTTAGTAAAGATTTAGATGATAAAAAAGTTGTTTGTTTAGGAAGAATATATAGTGAAGTTAAGTTAAGTAGAATAAGAAATAATTTATCAAGATTGCAATTTATGGTAGAAATAAATGATGATATTTATACTATAACAATCTTTAATCGCGACTATTTAGCACGACTTTTATATATTAATAAATATATAAAAATTGTGGGTAAATTAGATTATTATCATAAAACAATATTAGCTTCTAATATTTATTTTGATATAAATACTAATGTGATAACAGCCTATAAATTAGTAGATGGATTAAAAGAAAATGAATTTAAAAAGATAGTAAACGAAGGCTTAGAATATTATAAAATAAGAAATAATAACTTAAATACTTTACCAAACAGTTTAATAGAAAAGTATAGATTAGATAGCAAACTAAAATCATTAGAGTTAGTGCATTTTCCAAGTACAATAAAAGATGTTACTAGAGGATATAGGCATTTAAAATATGAAGAGCTTTTAGAGTTTGTTATGACTTTAGAAATAAATAAAAGATTATTTAAAAGTAATATTAGCAATATAGGAAAAGAATTTAATGATAAAGATATAGAAAACTTTATTAATAATTTACCATATAAATTAAGCAATGCCCAATCTTTAGCGATAAAAGAAATATTAGATGATATGAAAAGTGGCATGATTATGTATAGATTGCTTCAAGGTGATGTAGGAAGTGGTAAAACACTAGTAGCAATAGTAGCGTTAGTGGCGTGTGCTTTTAGTAATTCTCAAGGTGCATTTATGGCTCCAACTGATTTGTTAGCAAGACAACACTATGCAAATATGCAAAAACTATTAGAGAAGACTAATATAAAAGTAGAATTATTAGTAAGTGATATAAATAATGCAGAAAAGAAAAAAATAAAAGAAAGAATAAAAAATGGCGAAATTGATATAGTTGTGGGTACACATGCTGTTATTCAAAAAGATGTAGAATTTAAAAATCTAGGTTTAGCAGTCATAGATGAGCAACATAGATTTGGTGTAAAACAAAGACAAGAGTTAAAAAATAAAGGAGATAAAGTAGACTTATTATTAATGAGTGCTACTCCTATTCCTAGAACTCTAGCACATACTATTTATGGTGAACTAGACATATCTACAATTGATGAATTTCCTTTAGGAAAAAGGGATGTTAAGACTATTTTTGTTGAAAGTAAAAACGAAGAAAAAATGTATAGTGATATACGCTATATTGTAAGTCAAAATAAAAGAGTTTATGTTGTTTGTCCTCTTATTGATGGAGAAACAAAAAGTAAAAAAAGTGTCCTTAAAACTTATGAAAAATATAAAGAGATATTTAAAGAATATGGTGTGGGATATTTGCATGGTAAAATGTCTGATGAAGAAAAAATAAAAGTTTTAGATGAGTTTAGTAAGGGAATTATTAAAATACTAGTTTCCACAACAGTAATAGAAGTTGGAATAGATATTAAAGAAGCTGAAGCTATTGTTATCTATGGAGCAAATAATTTTGGATTAGCCCAACTTCATCAATTAAGAGGAAGAGTTGGAAGAAATGGAAATACTGGATATTGTTTTCTTTTAAGTGATAATGAAGAAGATGAGAGTGTAGAAAGACTTAAGTTTTTGTGCGGCACTAATGATGGATTTGAAATAAGTAAATATGATATGCAAAAAAGAGGAGTTGGAGATATCATAGGTACTAAGCAAAGTGGTGTTAGTGATCTTAAAATAGCAAATATTATAGATGATTATCATATACTTGAAGTAGCAAGAAAAGATTGTAAAATGATATTTTCTAATTTAGATAAATTAGAATTTAAAGAATATAAGGATTATATTGAAAGTAAACTAAATGAAAATATGGAAGTAATAGGATAGTTTTGATAAAATAGAAACGAGGGTGATATTATGATAAAAATAGCAGTAGATGCAATGGGATCAGATAATGGTTCTAAAATAGTAGTAGAAGCAGTAAAAAACTTTTTAAATGATTATAAAGATGTTGAATTTGTTGTGTATGGCAAAAAAGAAGAATTAGTAGAATTAGAAGGTTTAACTAAGATTGTTGATTGTGCTGATGTAATGGGCATGGAAGATGGTGCTTTACAAGTAATGAGAAAAAAAGAAACAAGTATGATTAAAGCAATCGAAGGCGCTAAAAATGATAATTTAGATGGCGTAGTTAGTGCTGGATCTACTGGTGCTTTTTTAACAGCATCAACAATTTATTTAAAATTAATCGAAGGATTACAAAGAGCAGCATTAGTTTCTCCATTCCCTACAATGGGTGAAAAAAGTGTAATCTTACTAGATATAGGTGCAAACAACGAAAATACTGCTGAACATTTACTAGAATTTGCTAAATTAGGAAAGGTATTTTCTAAAGTTTACAATGATGTAGAAAAACCTAGAATTTATTTATTGTCTAATGGAGCGGAAGAAAAGAAGGGCTCACCTTTAATTAAGGAAGCGCATCAATTAATTAAAAATAGTAACTTAGAAGGCTTTAAAGGAAATATGGAAGCTAGATATATTTTAAGTGGAGATGCAGATGTTGTAGTATGTCCTGGATTTGATGGAAATGTTGTTTTAAAGAATACTGAGGGAACAGCTAAGTTATTTTCTAATTTATTAAAGAAAGCATTCAAGAAAAATATTTTTACTAAAATCGGATACTTATTTGCAAGATCAGGAATAAAAGAAATGCAATCAAAGATGGATTATAAAAGTTATGGTGGAGCAATGTTACTTGGAGTTAATAAAGTAGTAGTAAAAGGTCATGGTTCTAGTGATGCAAGAGCATTCTATCATGCAATTAGAGTAACTTATGAACTAATAAAGAAAGATATGATTACTAAAATCAAAGAGGAATTAAAATAATGATAGAATTATTAGATAGATTTAAAATTACTCCTAAAAATAAAACTATTTATATAACAGCATTAACTCATCCATCATACATTAACGAACACCATAAAAATTATGGAGATTTAGAAAGATTAGAATTTATGGGAGATGCAGTACTTCAACTATTTGTTTCTCATCTAATATTTAAAGAATATCCTTCATTAAAAGAAGGAGAAATGTCTTTAATTAGATCTAGATTAGTTAGAAGTGATTCTTTATGTGAACTTGCAAAAGAATTACATATAGGTGATTACTTGATATTAGGTCATGGAGAAGAAAAGACTGGTGGAAGAGAAAGAAAAAATATTTTAGCAGATTCTTTTGAATCTTTAATGGCAGCAATTTATCTTGATCAAGGATATGAAAAATCTTTTGAAGTAGTAAAGAAAATATTTTTGCCTTTAGTAAAATCAATTAAAATTGATGATTTATTAGATTATAAAACAAAACTTCAAGAAATTGTTCAAGCAGATAAAAGAAAAACAGTTGAGTATAGAGAATTATCTAGAAGTGGGACTGCTAATAACCCTACTTATGTATTTGAAGTAGTATTAGATGGTGAAATTGTACTTGCAACTGGTACAGGAAAATCAAAAAAAGATGCACAACAAGATGCAGCAAAAAATGCATTAGAAAAGTGTGTTAAGTAGAAAGGAGATTTATAAGTGGGCTTTTTTGGAAAACTAAAAGAAAAAATCTTTGGAAAAACAAATAAACAAAGTGAAAAATATGTAGCAGCACTAGGTAAATCAAGATCAAACTTTGCAGATAAACTTAATGCCCTAGCAGCTAGATATCGTAGTATTGATGAAGATTACTTTGATGAGTTAGAAGAAATACTTATCGAAGCAGATATCGGCGTTAAGATTGTCATGGAAATTATTGATGAAACTAAAAAAGAAGTTAGATTATCTAAACTAAAAACACCTAAAGAGATAAATGAAGCTTTAGTGGATAAAATGTTTGTTTATTATGCTAAAGGTGGAGAGGATATGGATACTGAAATTAAGTTTAATGAAAATGGTTTAACTGTAATTTTAGTAGTAGGAGTAAATGGTGTTGGTAAAACAACAAGTATTGCTAAACTTGCTAATCTATTAAAAAAGCAAGGCAAAAAAGTTATGTTAGTAGCAGGAGATACATTTAGAGCAGGAGCAGTAGAACAACTAGAAGTATGGGCTAATAGACTTGAAATACCTGTTGTAAAAGGCAATGAAAAAGAAGATCCTTCAAGTGTTTACTATAGAGGAGTAGAAGAAGCTAAAAAGCAAAATATGGATGTTGTAATTTGTGATTCAGCAGGAAGACTACAAACAAAAGTAAACTTAATGAATGAATTATCTAAAATGAGAAAAGTTTTAGGAAAAGAAGTTGAAGGAGCACCACATGAAGTAATGTTAGTAATTGATGCAACTACTGGTCAAAATGGTGTAATTCAAGCATCAAGCTTTGCAAATGCTACTGGCGTAGATTCTATTATTTTGACTAAAATGGACGGTACTAGTAAAGGAGGCATAATTCTTTCAATAAGAGAAGAATTAGGTATACCTGTAAAATATATAGGCCTAGGAGAAAAAATCGATGATTTGATAGAATTTGACCTAGAAGATTATATATATGGATTATGTTCTACTCTTGATGAGGAGGAAAAATAATGAAAATAGATTTTACTAGGTTATTTCTAGTTTTAATTGGCTTTATTGTAGCACAATATATAATTAGTTATTTTTTAGTGAGTATAGGATTTAATGGGTTACCATTAATAATTACATATAATTTATTATTGGGATTTTTTGCAGCCTTTATCTATTTGCCTAGAGAATATAAAAGAAACGCTTTTAAAGAACCAGAGTTTTATAAGAATGCCGGAATATTCTTTGTAATATTTCTAATAATATCAATTTTATAGGAGTTTGTTTATGGAGTTAGAAAAGACAAAAAGAGTTAATGATTTAATTGATTTATATGGGACATTACTTACTAGTAATCAATTAAATATTTTAGAGTTATATTATATGGAAGATTTATCACTTAAAGAAATTAGTGAAGAATTAAATATTTCTAGAAATGCTGTATTTGATTCTTTAAAAAGAAGTTTAAATATATTAGAGGATTATGAAACTAAGTTAGAATTATTAAAGAAAGACGAAATAAAAAATGAATTAATAGAAAAGCTTGAGGACTTAACTAAAGAGGAAATCAAACAATATATAGAAAAGTTATAAGGAGGTATTAGTGATGGCTTTTGAACAATTAGGAGATAAATTACAAGCTATTATAAAGAAAGTAAAAGGACAATCTAAGTTAACAGAACAAAATATGGAAGAAATGATTAAAGAAATAAGAATTTCTTTACTTGAAGCTGATGTTAACTATAAGGTTGTAAAAGAGTTTACTAACAATGTAAAAGAAAAAGCAATTGGACAAAATGTATTAAGTACGCTTTCTCCAGGACAAATGATTTTAAAAATTATTAAAGATGAATTAGTATCTTTGCTTGGTGAGGAAAATGACGCTTTAAATATTACTGGTTTAACAGGAATAATGATGGTAGGTTTACAAGGTAGTGGTAAAACTACAACAAGTGCTAAAATTGCTAATTTACTTAGAAAAAAACAAAACAAAAAGCCTTTATTAGTAGGACTAGATGTATATAGACCTGCTGCTATTGATCAACTTATAACACTTGGAAAATCTATAAATGTAGATGTGTTCTATGATAAAGAAAGTAAGAATGTTGTAGATATAGCAAATCGTGCATTAGTTTATGCAAGAGAAAATGGATATGATTTAGTTATCTATGATACTGCAGGTAGACTTCATATTGATGAGGGATTAATGCAAGAATTAAAAGATGTAGCAAGTGCAGTAAAACCTAAAGAAGTTCTTCTAGTAGTAGATGCAATGAGTGGACAAGATAGTGTTAATGTTGCAAAAGAATTCAACGATAAATTAAGAATAACTGGTTTAGTAATGTCTAAATTAGATGGTGATGCACGTGGAGGAGCAGCTTTATCTATCAAGCATTTAACAGGTATTCCTATAAAGTTCTCAGGAATTGGTGAAAAAATAGATGATATTGAAATATTCTATCCTGAAAGAATGGCAGAAAGAATATTAGGTATGGGTGATGTTCTAACTTTAATTGAGAAAGCAGAAGAAGCAATAGATGAAAAAGAAGCTAAAAAGACTGTTAATAAAATGATGAATGGAACATTTACTTTAGATGATATGTTAATGCAAATGGAACAAATAAATAAACTTGGATCTATGAAAGGAATAATGAGATTTATTCCAGGTATGCCTAAAATTAGTGATGAACAAATGGAACAAGCTAAAGAACAACTTAAGAAAACAAAAGCTGTTATCTCTAGTATGACACTTGAAGAAAGAAAACATCCTGAAATTTTAAAAGCTAATAGAAAAATAAGAATAGCTAAAGGAAGTGGTACTCAAGCAAGTGATGTTAATAGAGTATTAAATCAACATGAAAAAATGAAAGAAATGATGAAGCAAATGAAGGGTATGATGAAAAATGGGAAGAACCCATTTGGAGCTTAAAATAAAAGGAACAAAAATTAATTTTGTTCCTTTTTTTTATAATAAGTTTTCTTCTTAAAACTTTCCATATAATCACATTCAGGAAATCTAGAACATCCTAAGAAATTTCCATACTTACCTTTTCTAACAATAAGTTTTCCTTCCTTACATTTAGGACAAGTTTTAGAATGCTCACTAATAACTATTTCTTTTGGCTTTATATAGTCACATTCAGGACGATTTTCACAACAAATATATTCTCCATATTTGCCTTGTCTTTTAACTAATGCCCCTCCACATTTAGGGCAAACTTCTCCGGTTTTAATAATTTCAGGACCACCCATATGTTTATAAGCATATTCCATCTTTTCTTTAAAAGGCTCATAGAAAGTTTCTAAAGCATCAAGTTTAGTTTTTTCGCCCTCCGCTATAGAATCCAAATCTTTTTCCATATTAGCAGTATATTCTACATTTATAATATCATCAAAAAATTCATCTAATTTAGCATCAGCATTATAACCATTTAATGTAGGACTAATATATCCTTTTTCTTCACTAATATAAGAACTTTTCTTTAATGACTCAATAGTAGAAGCATAAGTTGAAGGCCTACCAATTCCTAATTCTTCCATTGCTTTAATAAGTGACCCTTCACTATATTTAAATGGTGGTTTAGTTTTATGTTCTTTTACTTCCACCTTTTTAACATCGTATTCTTTATTTGCTTCAAATACAGGTAATTTTACATATTTATCACTTTCATATTCTCCATATACTTTTTTATAACCATCAAAGTGAATAACACTTCCTGTAGTTAAAAATAAATATTTATCTTTTTCAAATACAACTTTAGTAGTATCTATTTCTGCACTCTTCATAATTGAAGCAACTGCTCTACACCAAATTAGTTTATATAATTTATATTCATCCTTATCTAAGTAATCTTTAATTGTATCTGGAACAATGTCTACTCTAGTAGGTCTAATAGCTTCATGAGCATCTTGAACTTTATCGTCTTCTTTTTGCACTTTAGCATATCCTACATAATCTTCACCATAAGCATTTTTTATATAATCTTTTGTGGCAAAAACAAAACTACTACTAACTCTTATAGAGTCAGTTCTCATGTAAGTAATTAAACCAGTTGTTTCTTCCCCTATATTAATACCCTCATATAACTTTTGGGCAATCTTATTTGTTTTAGAAGCAGAAAACTTAAATTTAGCAAATGCTTCTTGTTGCAAGGAAGAAGTAGTAAAAGGAGCTTTAGAATTTTTTGTAGTAAGCTCATTGGTAACATCTTTTACTTTTAGTTTATTACTAATAACATCTACAATACTTTCAACTTCTTTAGGATCTTTAACTCTAATGCTAGCTAATTTATCATCAACTAATTCAAAATCATAGTTATCCTTATTAACAACTTTACCACTTATACCATAGCTTATTTCTTCAACAAAGCTATCAATTTCTTTTTGTCTTTCAATAATTAGTTTTAATGCTACAGATTGTACTCTACCAGCAGATCTTGTATATATTTTCTTTTGTAAAAGACCAGATAGTTCAAAGCCTATAATTCTATCAAGTATTCTTCTTGTTTCTTGAGAAGAAACTAGATTCATATCAATAGTTCTAGCATTTTCAAGTGCTTCTTTAACAGACTTTTTAGTAATCTCATGGAATTCTAGTCTTTTTGTTGTACTTATATCTAAATTAAGAACATCAGCTAAATGCCACGCAATAGCTTCTCCTTCTCTATCAGGGTCGGTTGCAAGATATACTTCATCAGCTTTACTTACTGCATTTTTTAATGCACCTATAATTCCTTTACTACGATCACTTATTACATAATCTGGAGTAAAATTATTTTTTATATCTACACCAAGAGAATCTTCCCCATTAAAAGATAAATCTCTAATATGACCTTGAGAAGCAATGACCTTATAATCTTTTCCTAAATACTTTTGAATGGTTCTAGCTTTTGTAGGTGATTCAACAATAATTAGTTTCATTTTTTCTCTCCTTTTCTAAAATTTCAATAAATAATATTAATAATGCTTTAATATAATACTTAATTAACATAAATTAATCTAGTTAATTTTAAATAAATTTATTTTTTTAATACATATTATTATAATACAATAATACACAAGAAACCTTAATAAAACCTTTATTAATTAAATATCTACTAAAATATCTTGTGCATTTTCTATTAAACTAGCACCTTCTTTAATTAAATAATTGCATCCACTAGATGTACTATAACTTCCTGGAACACAAAAAACAGGTTTATCATTCTCTAAAGCATGACTAACAGTATTCATTGTACCACTTTTTCTTCTAGCTTCAATAACTGCAACGCCATCACTTAATCCGGCTATAATTCTATTTCTAACAGGAAAATGTTCACCATTAGGTGTACTATTAGGAGGATATTCACTAATAATTAATCCTCCCTTATCAATAATGTCCTTATATAACTGTTCGTTTTCTTTAGGATAAAATACATCTACACCATTCCCTAAAACAGCAATAGTCTTCCCTCCATTTTCTATACAAGTTTTATGCGCTTCTGAATCAATTCCCTTTGCAAGACCACTAATAATAATTATATTATTTTCTACTAATTCTTTAGTTATTCTTCTAGTTACCTCTTTTCCATGACTACTACAATTTCTACTCCCAATAATAGCAATCTTTTTATTATTTGATTTTAATAGTTCTATATTGCCTTTATAAAATAGTACAAATGGAGGCTTAAAAATATATTTTAGACATTCTGGATAATCACTATCTAATAAAGTAATATATTTAATACCATTGCTTTTTTTTAATAATTCTTCAGCTTCATTCCTTTGAGTTTCATTAACATATCTCTTTCTTAAAACATCTTTATAAATTGCAGTCCAATCCCCTTTATCAACAATCGCTAAATATAATAATATACTATTTATCATTTCATCTTTCTCCTTTCTAATTAGTATTGCATAAAGGTTAGTAATTTATTGTCATATAAAAACCCCCTTTATAATTTAATAGGGGGAATACATGCAAAATTACGGAAAAATTTTAAAAAAATTAAAAATTAATCTTTAAAAAGAGATAAACCTACTCTATTTTTATCTAAATCTATGTCACAAACATAAACTTTAATAATATCTCCAACACTAACAACATCTAATGGATGATTAATTTTATTTCTAGATAATTTAGATTTATGAATTAAACCATCATTCTTTAAACCAATATCAACGAATGCCCCAAAGTCGACTACACTTCTAACAGTGCCTTCTAATTCCATACCAATCTTTAAGTCTTCAATATGTAAAACATCACTCTTTAAAACAGGAGTAGGATAGTTATCACGAATATCTCTTAAAGGCTTTTTTATTTCTTCTAAAATATCATTTAAAGTGTATGTTCCTAAATCATATTTGCTAGAAAAATCACTAGATGTTTTATTAGCTAATACTGTATTTATTTCTTCACTACCAATATAACTAGTATCATAATTTAAATCTTTAAGTAGTTTTTCAACTTCTTTATAATTATCTGGGTGAATAAATGTCTTATCAAGTGGGTTCTTACTTTCATAAATTTTTAAGAAACCAACAGCTTGTTCATATGTTTTATCGCCAATGCCTTTAATTTTACTAAGTTCTTTACGATCTTTTATTAATCCTTTTTCACTACGATAATCTACAATGTTTTTAGCACTTTTCTTATTTAAACCAGAAACATAACTTAATAATTCAATAGAAGCAGTATTAATATTAACACCAACGTTATTAACAACTTTAGAAATAACGAAATCCAACGTATCACTTAATTTTGTTTGGTTTACATCATGTTGATATTGTCCAACTCCAATTGATTTAGGATCGATTTTAATTAATTCACTTAATGGATCCATAACTCTTCTAGCAATAGATATAGCGCTTCTTTCTTCTACATGCAAATCAGGAAATTCTTTCTTTGCTTCAACAGAAGCACTATATACAGAAGCACCTGCTTCACTAACTATTACATAAGAGCAAGGTAAATGATATTTTTTAATAACATCAGCAATAAATTCTTCACTTTCTCTACTAGCGGTACCATTACCAATAGCAATTAATTCAACATTAAATTTTTTAACGATATCAACTACTTTTTGCTCACTTATTTCTTTTCTTTCATCAGTTACAATTTCACCAACACTTTTTTCATGAGGGTAAATAACATCTTTATATATAAAGTCACCATTAACATTAATAACAGCTAATTTACATCCAGTTCTAAAAGCAGGGTCTAGTCCTAAAATAACTCTATTCTTTAAAGGTGGAGTAAGTAGTAATTGCTCTAAGTTTAATGAGAAAACATTGATAGCTTGATCTTGTGCTTTTTCTGTTAAATCATTTCTAACTTCTCTTTCAATTGAAGGAAAAAGTAGTCTTTTGTAGCCATCTTCAATAGCTTCTCTAATATATTTTGCTTCAGTAGTTGTATTATTTTTAATAGTTTTTCTGCAAACAAAATCAAGATACATTTCTTCATTAAAATCAATTTTAACTTTAAGTATTTCTTCCTTTTCTCCTCTATTAATAGCTAGTATTTGGTGAGGAGCAACATATCTAATAGGGATGCTTTTCTCATAATATAAAGTATAAACTTTTTTCTCATCAACAGCATCCTTTTTTAAAGTAGAGTTAATTAAGCCATACTTATTCAAAGAATTTCTAAGTTCTTGTCTAAAAGTAGCATTTTCACTAAATCTTTCAGCAATAATATCCTTAGCACCATTAATAGCATCATTAATAGTTTTAACTTTGTCATTTATATATTTTTTAGCTTCACTTTCAACATCAATATTTTTGCACTCCATTAAAGTATCAGCTAAAGGCTCAAGACCATTACTAATAGCAGTAGTTGCTCTAGTTTTTTTCTTTTCTTTGTATGGTAAATAAAGATCTTCAACTTCACTTAATGTTTTACAAGCATTAACCTTTTTTACTATTTCATCAGTTAACTTATCTTTGTTAGCAATTGCTTGCAATACTTCTTTTTTTCTAGTAGAAAGCTTTTCTTCATATTCATAAATAACAACAATGTTTCTTATTTGCTCTTCATCCAAATTGCCAGTAACTTCCTTACGATATCTTGCAATAAAAGGAATGGTAGCTCCTTCTTCTAAAAGTGATAAAACTGCTGCTATTTGCTTAGCTTTAATATGTGTTTTTTCCTCAACTAATGTAACTAAATCTTCATTCATTTTAATATAACCTCATTTCCTTAACTATTATACAATTTTTAACTCAATGTAACAATTTTATTGGCTAGTTTATTAATAACATCTTGATCATGTGAAATTAATATACAAGCGAAGTTTTCTTTCTTTTGTAAATCTTTTAAAAGATTTACAATCATTATCTTAGAGTAATAATCTATAGAAGAAGTAATCTCATCTGCAATTATAAGTTTAGGCTTTCTTATTAAGGCTCTAGCAATTGCAATCTTTTGCCTTTCACCACCGCTAAAATCACTAGGAAAACAAAATCTTTTACTAATATCTAAATTAACCAAATTCATAATTTCTATAATCTTATTATCTTTTTCTTCTTTACTAGAAAACTTCATACCCTCAGTAATAATATAACTTACATTAGCGTATGGATTAAGACTAGAATATGGATCTTGAAAAATATATTCAATTTCATTTCTATTGATATGACAAATAATTTTTCCATCATATAATTTATGCAACCCTATAATACATTTTGCAATACTAGTTTTACCAACACCACTAGGACCAGTAAGAGCAATTATTTCTCCATCACTAATAGAAAAATTAAAATCATTAACAATATATTTCTTCTTTACAAGCTTTTTATAATAAATATTTAAATTGCTAATTTCTAAGAGATTCATATATTTCCTCCTTAATACTTTCTATGTTTTTAGGATAATTAATTTTGATTGCTCTAGGATCTAAATAAAAACTTCTGACGTAATGTGTTTTGCTAATATTAACAATACTTGGACACTCTTCTAATTCTATATTCATTAAAGGACACTCGAAAGTTTCTATATCTTTATAAAAACTAAAATAATTACACAATAATTCAACTGTATATGGATGAATGGGATTTAGAATTATTTCATCTTTATTTCCAAGTTCAATCATTTGACCTTTTCTCATTATAGCAATTTTATTACACATAGAGTAAATAAGCTTAAAGTCATGAGAAATCATTATTAAAATAAAACCATATTCTTTTTGAAATTCTTTTATAAGTTTTAAAATTTCTTTTTCACTTTCTTTATCTAAGAAAGAAGTACTTTCATCCATTATTAAAACTTTAGGCTTGCAAATAAGCGAGATACATAAGCATATTTTTTGTTGCATTCCACCACTTAATTCATATGGATAATAATTATATAATTTTTCTGGATTAGGTAGCCCTACTTTCTTCATTAAAGCAATAGTTTTATCTTTAGCAACTTTCTTATCATCTTTATAGTGATAAGTAAGCATTTCACTTATTTGTTTTCCAACTTTAATTAAAGGATTTAAGTATGTGTTAGGATTTTGAAACATTAAAGAAAACACCTTACCTCTTAAATCAGTATAAAATAGTTTAGAGTTATATATAACACTTCCAGTTTCACAAGAAACACCATTGTCATATATTCCAATTATGGCTTTAGCAAGCGTGGATTTTCCATCTCCTGATTTACCAATTATGCCAAGAGAATCTCCGCAAGAAAGCTTGAAACAAATATCACGCAATAAATAGTTTTTATCAAAAGTACATACGCTTAAATTATTAACTTTTAGCATTTTTTATCACCACCTATAACAGAATGCTTAGAGAACGACTTACCTATAAGATAAACACATAAATTTATTATGATTAAAAATATTAATGGAAAAATTAATAAATAAGGATATGCAGTGCAATTATTAGCATAAATAGAGGAATACAATAATTTTCCTAAACTTGAGTGACTTTCACCAATTGGAAAAGATAAATATGATATAGTAACTTCAATTGAAATGGTTTGAGGTACACTTAATGCAAAATAATTAAAAATAACAGGAAATAAAGAAGGAATGTAATTGTATAAAGATCTCTTTAGCAAAGAAGTTTTATTAAGTTTACTATAAATGTTATAGTCTTTATTTCTAATAATAATTAAGTTGTTTCTTATAATACAAGCTATATTAACCCATCCAAATAAAACAATTATTAAAAATAAAGATTTGTATGAGTTACCTAAATAAAATATAAAAATCATGTATATAAAAATCATTGGAATGTTATCAAGTATTCCTTTAATAAAGATCATAAAAAAGTCCGATTTTTTACTATTACCCCATAAAACACCAATAATTATACCAATTAGTATATTTACTAAAGCTATTGAAATAGCAAAACATAGAGTATTAAACATACCAGTTATTACTAAATAAAACATATCTTGTCCAAATTCATTTGTTCCAAACAAATGAGAAATACTTGGTTTTAAAAATTCTTTACTTATATCAACAGCTAAATGCTTCTCTGAAGAAGCAAAAATAGAATAAAATAATCCAAATATAAATAAAGAGATTAAACATAATGAAGATAAAAGAAATACTTTATCTTTGAAAATACACTTGATAAAATCTTTATAAAAATTATGCTTTTTATTATAAGAAGAATCTTTAAAAGTTGAAAATCTATTATCTTTCATTTTTATGTTCCTCCATATATTTTATTCTTGGATCCATTAAAACTGAAATTATATCTCCAAGTAAGTAAGCAAACACAGATAAAAAACTAAAGAATAATACTAATCCTTCAATTAAATATATATCATTTAATTTAATCGCAGATATTAATGTTGAGCCAGAGCCAGGTATACTAAATGTAACTTCTAAAATATAATAACCAGATACACATAAAACAAGAGAAGTAGGAATTGTTCTTACTAAAGGAATCAAAGCATTTTTCATAATATGTTTTCTAAAAACAGTTTTTTCATCTAGCCCTTTACTATAAGCATATTTTACATAGTCTTTATTCATTTCTGTTTGCATATACATTTTTACCCAATGAGATACTATTGATAAACTAGTAAATATTACACTAGCAATTGGAGCTATGTATGTTAAAATATTGTTTGTATCAAAGGAGATTGGAAGTTTAAATACTAACATAAAAACTAGTAAAAGTAGATAATAAATTAAAGACATTGGAATACTTGTTATAAGCGCATATAAGATAGTTATTAATTTGTTTAAATGCGATTTACTTCTTCTAGCTAAATATATTCCAAGTGGGTAATTTATCAAACATTCTAAGATATAGATAGTAATACCAATAGAAAAAGAAACAGAACATTTTTGTTTTATAATTTCCCAAACTCTAATATTTTTCATATATACTTGTGAGTAACCAAAATCTATTATCTTTTTCTCGTATCTAGTGCAGACAATATTGCCATCTACTAAATTAGTGCTTACACAAACATTTTTAGGATAAGGAAGTATTCTTTTGTAATAATTAGTTAAATTATAATCATAATATGTTAGATCATTAAAACTATTAGAACTTATTTCTGGTAATGCTTTAATTATTAAAAAGATACATGTAGCTACAGTAAATAAAATTAAAAAAGATAAAATAATTCTATTTATTATATATTTAAGCATAGGTGATTTTAAAAAATTACTAATTGAAGTACCTTTTAATATTAAATTAAAATTAGCCAAAGTATAAATTATAAGAAATAAACCTATTAATGTTACAATAGAAAAATACGCAACTACCATATCTAATTACCTCTACTCTTCAAATATTTTTCACGTAAAGAATTAATATCATTTTGTGTATAATCAATAGTTCTTTTCTTTCTATATTTAAATTTAAAAGGTGATAAGCCATAACTAGCAACTAATTTTTCAAACGGAACTAGGTTAGAAACAACTATTTGTTTAGTAGAACCATTAAGAGATAAAGGTAATATTAGATTTTCTTCAAATAAAATATAATATTCAAGTTTTGCACAAAGTTCATATCTTGTACCTATATTTTCATCTAAATAATAATTATCTATATTATTAAGCATTTCATCTATTTTTAAAGATGAAGAATAATTTAAATATGAGTAAAGTTCACCAGTTAAAGAAAATGATTTTAAGTATGATGTAGGATCATTATAGTCAGGATAAAGACCTAATAAAGTAATGCTATATTCTTTACTATTAAGCATATATTCATAATCAGAATATGATTTTATAGTATCATTATACACTATTTCAACTTTACTAAATTCACAATAAGAATCATCTTCACTGCAGTCATTGAGAAGCTTATTCCATTTTTCTATTCTTACTTTATCATAAACTTCATAGTCCTCATCCTTATAATAAGAATATTCAATTTTTATAGGTAATTCATTTTTTGAAATATTAAGTTCTTGTATAGCTTTATCTAAATAAGAGTGACTTAATTCTAGATTATTAAACCAATCATTCTCATATTTTTCTAATGCTTCCTCATAACTTATGCTATTTTTAATAGCGTATTCGTTAATTAATAATTTTGTATAGCTTTCATCATTATATGAAATAAATTCAAAAGGAATAACAGATGATAGTTTTGAGTTTAAAGAATCTTTAAAATAATAGTTACGAGGTATTCCATAGAATAAAGCTTTTCTAAAATTGCTATTGCTTAATGCTTTATTAGAAACATTAATTTGCTCTTTTGATAGCATTGAGTATTTAAAGTTAGTTCTATTTTGGTTAAAAATCATATAAACAGTAGAGTAATTAAAATTGGATGTTAAGTATGTATTATTGCCAGCAGGATTTTCTTTATTGCCTTCCTTATTATTACCAACTACATATTTATTCCAACCAGTTTCATCTTTTTCATTAACTATAAATTCATCTATGTTGCCAGATTCATAAGAAAGTCTCGCATAACTAGGTGATTGATAATTTAAAGCTTTAGTAAAAACTAATTTATCTATAAAAACATTATCTTTATCCCAATAATTAGGATTCTTTAAATATTCTATTCTACTAGAGTGTGAATAATTACTTAATAAGTATGCGCCATTATAAAGAATAGCTTTCTTGTTAGTACCAAAATTATTTAATCCAACTTCTTGTAAAAATTTTTCGCTAACTGGTAGAAAAGAATAATAAGTTAAAGCACTTAGAAAATATACACAAGGTTTAGAAAGAGTAAATTGAAGTTCAAAATCATTTATAGCTTTAACACCAACTGTATTAAAATCATCAATGCACAAATTGCTGCTATTACATTTATCAAAAATGTCTTTAATATTTTCATAATAAGATAATGAATTATATGGATCATTTATAGATAAATCATCAATTTTATTTAATATCTCATTATAATCAAAATGTTTTATAAGTGTAGCGTAGTAATAATTCATCCCATTATCTATTAACTCAGCAGGTAAATTAAAATTTTCACTTTTAGTTTCATAATTAAAACTATATTTAAATGTAGAAACAAAATCATGAGCGGTTACAAAATCATATTTATTTCCGTTATAATCACTCCAATAAACATTATCTTTTAAATAGAATGTCCATATTTGTTTATCATTAACTATTTCACTTTTCCAAGATTTAGCAATTGAAGGAACAATGTTACCATATTTATCATTTTCTACTAGTCCATCTATTAAATTAGCTATTCTAATAATATTGTTATATTCATTTGTAATTAAGTAATTAAAAGTTGTAACATCTTGATCATAAAAATTTCTATAAACAATTAGATTGTCTTCTTTAGAGCATGAACAACTTGAACAAGATATTACAATAGCTATAAATAATAAAAACATGGATACAAACTTCTTCATAAAACCCTCACTATTAATAAAAAATTTTATAAGCAAATTACAAATTTTTACATTTGTTAACTTACTGTTTTTTCATCTAATAAAATTTTAACAATTAATAAGATTTTTAATTATAATTAAAATAGCAAAAAAGCAATTAAATTTTATAAGTTTATAAAAAATATGTTATTATAGATACGGTGATTTTATGGAGATTGAATTACTTGCTCCAGTAGGGAGTTTTGAAGCATTTAAAAGTGCTCTTGATAATGGCGCTAATGCTATCTATTTAGCGGGCACTAAATTTGGTGCTAGAGAAAAAGCGACATTTACAAATGAAGAATTAATAAGCATTATTAAAGAAGCTCATTTAAATGAAGTTAAAGTTTATGTAACTGTTAATACATTGATATATGATGATGAATTAGAAGATGTAATGAAATTCATTGATTTTTTGTATAATAATGATTGTGATGCTGTTATAGTTCAAGATTTAGGATTAATAACACTAATACACAATATATATCCAGATTTTGAAATACATGCTTCAACTCAAATGAATACAATGACAGTAAAACAAGCAAGTATATTAAAACAAATGGGTGTAAAAAGGGTAGTAGTAGCAAGAGAAACTAGCATAGACGTAATAAAAGAGATTATAGATAAAGTTAAAATAGAAGTTGAAGTATTTATTCATGGAGCGTTATGTATTTCTTATTCAGGAAATTGCTTATTTTCTTCATGTTCGGCTAAAAAAAGTGGAAATAGAGGAGAGTGTTTACAATTATGTAGACTACCTTACTCTTTATATAAAGGAAATCAAAAAATTGAAGATAGTAAGTACTTATTAAGTACAAGAGATTTAAATACTTTAGATTATTTAAATGAAATAGTAGATGCTAAGATAACTTCTTTAAAAATAGAGGGAAGACTAAAAAGTGCCACCTATGTTGGAATGGTTACTAGGGTATATAGAAAATACCTTGATAAATATAAAGAAGAACACAAATTATTAACAGAAAAAGAAGATGAGCAAAACTTAAAACAAGTATTTAATAGAGAATTTACTAAAGGATATCTATTTAATGAAAGAAATTCTAGTATAGTTAATATTAATAGACCAAATAATATGGGAATTAAAATAGGTAAAGTAATAGATTATCGAAACAACAGAGTATATATAAAGATTGATAAAGAGCTTAATCAAGGCGATGGTATAAGAATAGTAGGAACTGAAGATATAGGTTTCTATGTTAATATGATGGAGGTTAAAAGACTATTAGTAAATAAAGCAATAAGTGGAGATATTGTTAGCATTGCTACTAAAAGTAAAGTAGAAATAAATAGCCCAGTATATAAAACCACTGATATAAAATTAAATGAAGAAATAGAAAAGAATAGTAAAAGAAAAAAATTTAAATTAAATGTAAAAGTAAAAGCACATATTAATGAAAAAATAGAAGTTACATTTATAGATGATTTAAATAATAGTGTTACTAAAGAATCAAACTATGTTGTTATTGAAGCTAATAAAAGCCCAACTAGTAAAGAGAAGATTAAAGAGCAATTATCTAAATTAAATGATACATGTTATTACTTAAATGAAATAGAAATAGATAGTGATGAAATGGTTTTAATTCCAGTATCAATTTTAAATGAATTAAGAAGAGAACTTGTAGCTTCTTTAAATGAATTAAGATATATAAAACATAAAAGAATTGGTAAACAAGATTTATCTTTAGAAAAAGTAGATGTAAGGCAAGATAACTTCACATTAAAGGTAAAGGTAAGTAATGAGACTCAATATGCTTTAGTGAAAAATTATGTTTTAGATAAAGATATATATTATTACAATGAAAACAATACTTATCCATACCCTAGAATTAGTGAAAATAAAATAAAAACAGTTAAAGAAAAAGTCTTGTTAAATGAATTACATGATATAAGTAAAGATAAAGAAATGATAGCTAACTATTATATGAATTGCACGAATATTTTTACTCTATATACCTTATATAAATTAGGCTTTAAAAGAGTAACAGTATCAATAGAAATGACTCTAACTAGGATAATTAATTTAATAAATAATTATAAAAATTATTTTAAAGTTAATCCTAATATTGAAGTTTTAATTTATAGCAAAACAGATTTAATGATTACTAAATATTGCCCTATAAATAAATGCTTAGAAAAGAATAATAAAGAATGTGGAGAATGCTTGAAAAATAAATATTATTTAGAAGATAGAAAAGGGTACAAAATATCATTAATAAAAGATTATTTCTGTAATATTAGATTATTAAATCCTAGAGCATTAATGTTACTAGAATATGTAAATAAATTAAGATATATAGGTGTTAATTGTGTTAGAATAGAATTTAATGATGAAGATTTAGAAGATTGTAAAAATATTATGGATTCTTATTTTAAAAAAGATGTAGAATTAGATTCTAGAAAGTTTACCTATGGATACTTTAAAGAGAAAGAAGATGAATAGTTATGGCACAAGACAAGATAATTATTAAAGGAGCAAGAGAAAATAACTTAAAAAATATAGATGTAGAAATACCAAGAGAAAAGTTAGTAGTCGTTACAGGTGTAAGTGGAAGTGGTAAATCTACGCTTGCCTTTGATACAATTTATGCAGAAGGCCAAAGAAGATATGTTGAGTCATTGAGTGCATATGCTAGACAGTTTTTAGGTGGCGTGAAAAAGCCAGATGTTGATTCAATTGAAGGATTATCTCCTTCTATTTCAATAGATCAAAAATCCACTTCAAATAACCCTCGATCAACAGTCGGAACAGTAACAGAAATATATGATTATTTAAGATTATTATATGCACGTATTGGTCACCCATATTGTCCTAAGCATAATATAGAAATAAAATCACAAACAATTACTCAAATGGTAGAAAGAGTAATGGAATTAGAAAATGGCACTAAGATAACCATCATGGCTAATGTTGCAAAGGAACAAAAAGGTACGCATAAAGATACTTTAGAAAAGCTATTAAAAGATGGATTTACTAGAGTTAGAGTGGATGGTAATACTTACTTAATAGAGGAAGTTCCTGAACTAGAAAAAAATAAAAAGCATAGTATAGATGTAGTAGTAGATCGTCTTGTAAAAAAAGATGAATCAAAAGAAAGATTATATGATTCAATTAGTACTGCTTCAGAGCAAGGAAAAGGCCTTGTTATTGTTTGTTATGATGGGAAAGAAGAACTATTTTCTGAACATTATTCTTGCATAAAATGTGGCTTTTCATTACCTCCATTAGAGCCAAGATTATTTTCATTTAATTCACCTTTAGGAGCGTGCAGTGAATGTCATGGTTTAGGAATTAAGTTAGAAGTAGATGTAGATAGACTAATTAAAGATTATAATTTATCTATAAATCAAGGTGGAATTAGTTATTATAAAAGTATAATTGATAGTGAGAACATAGAATGGCAAGAATTTGCTAAATTATGCGACATGTATCATATTGATAGAAACAAGCCTTTAAAAGATTTTACTAGTGAAGAATTAGATATAGTATTAAATGGTTCAAAAGATGTTGTGTCCTATACAATTACTACAAGAAGTGGAAATACAATGCATCGTAGTGGATTAATTGAGGGAATAAAGAAGAGAATAGAAAGACTATATAATGAAACAAGTTCGCAAATGATGAGAGATTTCTATGGATATTATATGGGAGAAGTAGAGTGTCCTAAATGTCATGGAGATAGATTAAATGAACTAGCATTATGTGTGAGAGTAGGAAAACTTAACATTCAAGATTTAACTAAATTATCAGTAAAGAAAATATTAAAGTATTTTGATGATTTAAAATTAAGCGATAGTGAAAAAGACATATCAAATTTATTAGTTAAAGAAATTAGAAATAGACTTAGTTTTTTAGTAGATGTAGGACTAGATTATTTATCATTAAACAGGATGGCTTCCACTTTATCAGGAGGAGAACTTCAACGTATAAGATTAGCAACTCAAATTGGATCTAGATTAACAGGAGTTTTATATGTTTTAGATGAACCATCAATTGGTTTACATCAAAGAGATAACGATAAACTAATAGCTACTTTAAAGAAAATGAGAGATTTAGGAAACTCATTAATTGTAGTAGAGCATGATGAAGATACAATGTTGCAATCTGATTATATTATAGATGTAGGACCTAAAGCAGGTGTGCACGGTGGAGAGATAGTTGCAGCAGGTACTCCTAGTGAAATAATGCAAAATGATAAATCACTTACAGGTAGATATTTAAGTGGTAAAGAAAAGATTCCTTTAAATTCTAAAGTAAGAGAAGGAAATGGTAAGTACTTAACTATTAAAGGCGCTAGTTGCAATAATCTTAAGAATGTTGATGTTCAAATACCACTTGGGAAATTAACAGTAGTTACAGGTGTAAGTGGAAGTGGTAAATCAAGTTTAATAAATGACACATTATACAAAGCCGTTTATAAGTATTTAAATAAAAATAGTAGAATAAAACCAGGAGCGTATAAGGAAATAGAAGGCTTAGAAAATATTGATAAAATTATAAATGTTTCACAAGAACCAATAGGAAGAACACCACGTAGTAACCCAGCAACTTATGTAGGAGTATTCGATGATATTAGAGATTTATTTGCTTCTACTAGTGAAGCTAAAGCTAGAGGATATTTAAAAGGAAGATTTTCATTCAATGTAAAAGGTGGAAGGTGTGAAAAATGTCAAGGTGATGGAGTTATAAGAGTACCTATGCATTTCTTACCTGATGTTTATGTAACTTGTGAAGAATGTCATGGTACTAGATATCGTGAAGATACATTGCAAGTAACATATAAAGATAAAAACATTTATGATGTTTTAGAAATGACCATTGAAGATGCATATAAGTTCTTTGAAAATATTCCTTCAATAAAAAGAAAATTACAAACCTTAATAGATGTTGGCTTAGGCTATGTAAAAGTTGGACAAAGTGCTTTGACTTTATCAGGAGGAGAAGCACAACGTGTAAAATTAGCTAATGAACTTCAAAGAAAAAGCACAGGAAAAACATTATATGTTCTTGATGAACCTACGACAGGGTTACATATTGATGATGTAAAAAGGTTAATGAAGGTTATTAATAGAATAGTAGATAATGGAGACAGTGTTGTAATAATAGAGCATAACTTGCATGTTATTAAATTAGCAGATCATATAATTGATTTAGGACCTGAAGGTGGAGATGGTGGAGGAGAAATAATTTGCACTGGAACTCCTACACAAGTTAGTAAAAATAAAAAAAGTTATACAGGTAAATATTTGGCTAAATTATTGGAAAGTGAAAAAAGATAGAGTACAATTTTAGTAGATGGAGGTAGAATATGAACTTTTTAGCATATAGTAGTACAGTATTTGGAACAGAAATTACATGGTATTCAGTTATTGTTTTAACTGGAGCTATTGTAGCGTATTTAGTTAGTAAATATTTTTATAAAAAAGATGAAGCATATAAAACATATCCTGATTTATTAGAAACACTATTTTTAATATGTTTTCCAGCAGGTTTACTTGGAGCTAGAATTTGGTATATTTTTAGTGAACTTGATTACTATTTAGCAAACCCTATTTCTATGATTAAAATATGGGAAGGTGGAATAGCTATTCAAGGAGGAGTAATTGGAGGCGTATTAGCAGGATTAATCGTTTTAAAAGTAAAAAAAGTAAATATAACTTTTAGAAGAATGGTAGATATAGTTGTTCCTAATATTTTAATTGCTCAATCTATAGGAAGATGGGGAAATTTCTTTAATCAAGAAGTATATGGAGCTTGTATTTCTAAAGAAAACGTTTCTTGGATACCTAATTTTATTTTAAATAACATGAATGGTGGTAGAATTTCCTGTAGAGTAGGTTATGTCGCTACTCCATTATTCTTATATGAATCATTATTAACCTTATTAGGCTTTATTTTAATTAGCATAGTAATTCGTAAATTTTATACTAAAAGAGCAGATGGAGAGTTAGGATGTATGTATTTAGTATATTATGGAATCGTTAGAATAATAATGGAACCAATGAGAGATGAAACTTATATTATGAGAATACTTGGAAATGTGTCTATGTCAATGTTTATGTCAGCAGTATTCATTGTAGTAGGCGTAGGGTTATTTATAACATTAAAAGTATTGCAGTATAAAAAGAAAAAAGAGGAATTAGTGAAAAATGGTTGATTATGATCTTATAATTGTTGGGGCTGGCCCAGCAGGAATGAATGCTTGTTTGTACGCTAGTAGATCTAATTTAAAAACACTAGTAATAGAAAAAAATTGCCCTGGTGGTAAAATGGTTAAAACAAGTAAAATAGAAAACTGGATAAGTGTAAAAGAAATTAGTGGTGTTGATTTAGCACTTGAAATGTTTAAGCATTCATTTTCTTTTGGAGGAGAATACATTCAAGGTAATGTTATAAATATAGTAAATCATGATAATTATAAAGAAGTTGTATTAGAAGATAAAAGTTATACAAGTTATGTAGTTATTATTGCTACTGGGACTAGTGAAAGAAAACTAGGAATAAAGGGAGAAGATAAGTTCTATGGAAAAGGTGTTTCCTATTGCACTATATGTGATGCACCATTATATAAAAATAAAATAGTTGCAGTTGCAGGTTCTTCAAATAAGGCTATTGAAGAAGCAATGTATTTAACTAAGTTTGCAAGTAAGGTTTATTTACTTAATGATAAAGAAGTGATAAATTATAAAGAAATAGATACTAATAAAATAGAAGTTATTAATAACTGTAAATTAGTTTCTATTAATGGAGAGGATGCAGTTAGTAGTGTTACTATAACTACTAATGGGGAAGAAAAAAATATAGAGTTATCATGTGTTTTTCCTTTATATGGTGACATTCCAGATACAATGATTACATCTAGATTAAACTTAGTTAATGATAAAAACTATGTTATTGTAAATGAAAATCAAGAAACTAAAATAGAAGGTATATATGCGTGTGGTGATTGTACTAATAATAACCTAAAACAAATAGTAACGGCATGCAGTTCAGGAGCAGTAGCAGCAGTTCAAGCATATAAATATATAAGTAAAATAAAAACGAAGTAAATGACTTCGTTTTTTTATAATAATATTGAAACAAACATAGTAAGAGGTATTGAGCAAAGGCAACCTATTAATATATCATTAAGAAGCATGAATTTTTCATCATCTGAATTATAAACTAAGATATCCAAATGGTAGTTGTTTTTTTTGCTAATTATTAAATCTATAATTGCAATTAAAAGGGCAATTCCACACCCAAAAAATGGAAAATTCTTTGTCTCTTTAAATATAAGAAAAGTTAGTCCAATTCCTAACCCGATAGAGAAACCAGAGACTAAAATCCATATTAATAAACTTTTTAATGATTTCATGGTAACACCTCTTTTTTTTGCTAAGACTTTATGTAGGCAGGCTTTTTATTATTGCCTTTTATTTTTGTTTTTTCTTCAACAGTAGAGCCATTTTCAATAATAGCATCTTCTACAACACTACCTTGTTTAATGTGAGCATTAGAGAAAATAATAGAATTATTAACTACTGCATCTTTATCAATTTTTACATTTCTACCTATAATAGAATTTGTTACTTTACCTTGAATGTTGCATCCATTAGCTATAAAGCATCTATTAACAATAGAACCTTTTCCATATACAGTAGGAGGAGTATTATAGCCTCTTGTATATATAGGTTTGTTGTTTTCTCCAAAAAGCTTATTATAGTTATTAGGGTCTAACATTTCTAAACTATAATCAACATAGTTTTCTAATGTTCTAAAATAACGCATAAATCCATCATATTTATAAACATTAACATCTTCTAATCTAGCAGCATAACTTATGATATCGTTAAATGTTGGAATTTCATCATCTAAATCAAAGTTTTCTAGTATTTCAATAAGCTTAGTCCTATGAATCATAAATGTTTGCATATAAACATTAGGATTATTTTTGTCTTTTGTTAAATATTTCAATCTATTGTTAGACTCTAATTTATCAGTAGTTAAGACAACTTTATTAACATCCTCATATTTGTTAAGTTCATCAGAACAATCTTTATAAGCTACTGTAATTAATTTTCCACTCATAATATGAGATCTCATCATTTCTTGATAATCAATGTTAGAAATAATGTCACATGGAGCTACTAAAACAAATGCTTGAGAGTAATTATATAAAAACTTTTTATTAGTAAGAATAGTATTAAAGTCAGTGTTCATATAACTTCTTTTACTTTCTAATTCATTATACATTAAGTTTATTCCACCTAATTGCGTATTTATAGACCAAGCTTTTGCCCCAACACTTAAATGCTTGAATAATGCTGTAGGTTTGTTTTTTACTAATACTTCAATGCTATTAATGTTGCAATTAGTGAATCTAGATAGTGCAAAATCTAAGAAATAATATCTACCTAAAAAAGAAGTTGTAGCAACATTTTTGTTTATTGTTAAATTACCAAAATTGGAGTCACTATGTAAATTAAGAATTCCTAATATCTTATCCATTTTATTCTTCCACCTCACTTACTAATATTATACTTTTTTCATCAATATTTATCTTTTCATTAGCTTTTACTGTCATATTTGAATTTATAATGCATTTTTTAACACATGCGCCATCTTCAATTACACTTCCAGGAAGCACAACAGAATCTATTATCTTAGCACCTTTTCCTACTTTCACATCATTAAAAATTACTGAATGTGTAACCTCTCCATCTATATAGCATCCTTGATTTATTAATGAATTACTTACAGTAGCATTTGGCGAAATATATTGAGGAGCAGATAGTGTATCTTCAGTATATATATTCCAATTAGAATTTGCATCAAGAAGGCCTAATTTATCATCATCTAATAGATCCATGTTAGATTGCCATAAACTTTCTACAGTTCCTACATCTTTCCAATATCCCTCAAATGGATAAGCAAACATCCTGCAGCCATCTTTTAGCATTTCAGGAAGTACGTGTTTACCAAAGTCATGCTCTACCCTCTCTGTATGAGCTATTTCTTTTAAAATATATTCTTTTAATTTCTTATAAGAAAAAATATAAATTCCCATAGATGCTAGAGTGCTTTTTGGATGCTCAGGTTTTTCTTCAAACTCATAAATTGAGTAATCTTCATTAGCGTTAATTATTCCAAAACGACTAGCTTCTTTTAATGAAACTTTGATAGCACCAATTGTAATATCTGCATTATTGCTTTTATGGAAATGCAACATTTTTGCATAGTCCATTTTGTAAACATGGTCACCAGACAAAATTAGTACATATTCAGGATCATATTTATCCATAAATGAAAGGTTCTTATATATAGCATCAGCAGTACCATTATAAAAATAATAGTCATCACCTTTTTGACCGGGAGCTAATAAAACACAAGAACAACCTACAGCATCTAATCCCCATTTTTGTCCATCACCAATATATTCAGTTAAACTAGCACCTTCGTATTGAGTTAAAACACCAACCGTTTTTATCATTGAATTAGCGCAATTAGATAAGGGAAAATCTATAATTCTATATTTTCCTCCAAAATTAACTGCTGGTTTAGCAACTGCCTTAGTTAAATCACTTAAACGCACACCTTTACCACCAGCAAGTAGCATTGCTATAATTTCTTGTTTCATTAAACAATCTCCCTTCAAAAAAAGTATACATAATAACTATATTTCATAGTATTAATATAATATCACAAAATGTTATAAAATTGCTATTTATTTCTTTATTTATATTTGATAAAATACTTGTTTATTTATAATATAATTATAAATTTAAACATATTGATTAAAAAGTATATTTTTAATTATTGGTTATTAGAGATGCCTTAAACGAATACAATATAAATATAAAGTAATAAAGGCGGGAAATAAACAATGTATGAATGTAAAAGTATAGAAGAATGTGAGAAAGAATTACATACTAGTATTAGTCAAGGATTAGATGAAAAAGTGGCAAGTGAAAGGCTAAAAAGAAATGGTAAAAACTCAATAGAAGAGGCAAAGAAAAAAAGTGTCTTTAGTATTTTTTTGTCACAGCTTAATGACCCTATGATTTACATACTTTTTGCAGCTACTATAGTATCATTGCTTTTAAAGGAAATTAGTGACGCTATTATTATTATTTCTGTTGTGTTACTTAATGGTATTATTGGAACGATACAAGAAACTAAGGCAGAAAAAGCGCTAGAAGCTTTGAAAAAAATGTCTTCACCTACTTGCATAGTTAAAAGAAATGGCAAACTAAAAGAAATAAAAGCAGAGGAATTAGTTGTCGGTGATGTTATTGAAATAGAAAGCGGTAAAACAATACCTGCTGATATTAGACTTATAGAAAGTAATAATTTAAAAATAGAAGAATCTTCTCTTACTGGTGAATCTGTACCAGTATTAAAAAATTGTAATGAAAGACTGAATAAAGGAGCTCCTTTAGGAGATAAAGTAAATATGGCTTTTATGTCCACTAATGTTGTTAATGGTAGAGGTGGTGGTATTGTAACTTCTATTGGTATGAATACTCAAGTTGGAAAAATAGCTAGTTTAATTAAAAATGAAAAAGATGATACAACCCCATTGCAGAAAAGGTTATCTGATTTAGGAAAAGTTTTAGGAGTCTTAACTATAGGTTTATGTATAGTATTATTTTCAATTGCTCTAGTTCAAAAAAGAAATGCATATTTAATGTTACTTAATGCAATATCTTTAGCTGTAGCAGCAATACCTGAAGGATTACCGGCAGTTGTAACAATTGTTTTGGCTCTTGGAGTACAAAGAATGGTTAAAGTTAATACTATAGTTAGAAAATTACCAAGTGTAGAAACTTTGGGCGCAGTTAGTGTTGTTTGCAGTGATAAAACAGGAACATTAACGCAAAATAAAATGATAGTAAAAAAGATATATTGTTTAGGAAAATTAGAAGAAGTTACAGGAAATAAAAGTGGTAATTTTAATGAAATAGTTGAAGGTATGGTTTTATGTAATGATGCATATTATGATACAAATGATAAGGCAATTGGTGATCCAACAGAAATAGCGCTTTTAGATCTTGGAGAAAAATTTAATATAAATAAAAATATACTTAATAATAAATACAAAAGGACAAATGAGCTACCTTTTGATTCAGAAAGAAAAATGATGTCTACTCAACATGATTATAATGGTCATAAGAGATTATATACAAAAGGCGCTGTTGATAGTGTGTTAAAAAAATGTACTAAAGTATATGATGGTGGAAGAGTAAGAGAACTATTGCAAAATGATAGAGAAAAGATTGAAAAAGCAATGCATGAAATGTCAAAATGCGCATTAAGAGTGCTAGCTATTGCTTATAAAGATATAGATGAATTAAATGAAAGAAATTTAACCTTTTTAGGAATGGTTGGCATGATAGACCCTCCAAGACCAGAAGCAAAGGATGCTGTGGCAACATTTAAAGAAGCAGGCATAACAACAATAATGATTACAGGAGATCATGTAGATACTGCATTTGCTATTGCGAAGGAATTGGGGATAGTTGATTCAATGAACGAATGTATTAGTGGTGAAGAACTTAATAAAATGTCACAGAATGAACTAAACAAAAAAGTAAACGCACTTAAAGTTTTCGCTAGAGTCTCTCCAGAACATAAAGTTATGATTGTAAAAGCTTTTAAAGCAAATGATAAAATAGTATCAATGACCGGAGATGGAGTTAATGATGCACCTAGTTTAAAAGCAGCAGATATAGGAATTGCTATGGGTATAACAGGAACAGATGTAGCAAAGGGCGCAGCTGACATGGTACTAAGTGATGATAATTTTGCTTCTATAGAAAAAGCTATTGAAGAAGGCAGAACAATATATGAAAACATAAAAAAATCAGTGCTGTTTTTATTGTCTAGTAATTTTGCAGAAATAATAACTATGTTTATTGCAATACTAATAGGGTTGCCAATACCGTTAATTGCAATTCATATATTATGGATCAATTTATTAACGGATTCAGTTCCAGCTTTAGCGCTAGGAAGTGATCCTAAAGATAGTGATGTAATGAAAAACTCGCCGAGGGATCCTAAAGAATCGTTATTTGCTCATGGAGGAATGAAATGCACAATTCTTTATGGGATATTGATTGGATTATTAACTTTACTTGCTTTTGTTAGCATACCTGTTTCTGAAATTATAAACATAGGAATGAAAGTTAATTATAACAATGTTCTTATGTCTTTAGAAAATGGAGAAACACTAAAAAAAGCCCAGACTTTTGCTTTTACAACATTAGCTGTATGTGAATTGCTTCATGCAATAGGAATGAGAAATGTCAAAAAGACATTTGTTAGAAAAGAATTTTTTAGTAATAAATTAATGCTTTTTTCTGTAGGTTTTGGTATATTTTTACAAGTGTTAGTTACTGAAGTTCCTTTTTTGAATGACTTCTTTAAAACAACACATTTGCAATTTTTGGAATGGTGTTATATACTAGGTATTGCATTAGTAGTTTTATTAATGCATGAAATAATAGTATTGATTTATTATTCTAAGAAGAAAAAATAATTAATTGAAGTGAGGTTTTATATTTATGACGGCAAAAAAAGAAAAACGAGTCAGAAAAAGAAAAATAGAAAAAACAAAAATTATGTATGCGGTGGTAAGGGTTATTATAACAATCTTGTTTGTCGCGAATGTTGTAGCGTTCTTTACTGATAAAGATGATAGTCAAAAAAGCCGAGCAATGTTTAATGCGGCACAGTCGTTTATGATGTTAATGTGTACGTTTGTTCCAGGGTTTATAGAAAAAACAGGTAAAGTAAGTGTTCCTAATGTAATGAGTGTTGTATTTATGGTATTTTGCCTAGCACATTTTGTGGTTGGAGAAATTGGTGAATTGTATGTAAAAAGCAAAGTGTTCGATTCTATACTTCATACTTTATCTGGATCAATGCTTGCTATATTAGGATTTTCAATTATAAGATTATTAAATAATTCTGAAAAAGTTGATTTGAAACTTAACCCCTTGTTTGTAGCTTTGTTTGTTGTTTGCTTCTCTATAACCGTTGGAGTGTTATGGGAATTTGTAGAATTTACAGCAGATGCAATAACTGGTTCTAATATGCAACGATATAGTGATTCGGTTACAAGGAAACCATTCCTTGGAAGAGCGGCACTGTTTGATACAATGAAAGATTTGATGCTAGACACAGCCGGGGCATTAGTAATGGCGATAATAAGTTATATAGATTTAAAAAGAAAAAAAAGTCACACAGCAATAAAATGGTTTATAGAAAAGAAAAAGGTTTTGCCAGTAGAAATAGAAAATACAGATATTATTAATGTTCTTAATAAAGACGCTGAAAAAGAAACAAAAGAAAAGTTGCAATAGGCAACTTTTTTTATACGAAATTTTTAACGAAACCCTTTAATGCATATACTATAAATAATAAGCGAATATAAATAAATTGTGATAATATAAAATTTTGCTTTTTTTATTTGATGTTTTGCTAAACTACAATGAATGATATATATAAAGGGTTTGTTTCACATGAAACTTATAGATAAATTAATTTAATATTTTTTATTTTTTTGAGAACTTTTGAACAAAAATAAAGCAAATAAATGATTTAAATTTTGAAAATTTAGTGTTACAAATGATTAAATAAAAAAACAAATAACAATATAAATATATATACTATATGATTAGTAATCAGAAAATTTACAAACTTATAAAAACAATGCAAAATACATTCTTAATAATACATAGTATTATTAAAACTAAAAAAATAGCGAAAAACATATATATAAAAAGTGATTAAATAAAAAAATAAAATTTTTCTTGACATAGTGTCATACGTGATATATAATCTTGCTTGCATGTGCTGTGAAATGCGAGGTTGCTGATACGCCGATAAAGGTTGTCATAACCACCCAAGCATATCAGGGAATTCACATTGAGCACTGTCTAAGCCAGATTTTAGACGAAAGGGGAAATGTTAAATGGCAAAGTCAAATAAGATTCGTATTAAGTTAAAAGCATACGATCACAAAATTCTTGATGCTTCATCATTAAAAATTATTGAAGCAGCAAAAGCTACAGGAGCAAAAGTTGTAGGACCTGTACCTCTACCAACAGAGAAACAAGTATATACAATTTTAAGAGCTGTACACAAATATAAAGATTCTCGTGAACAATTTGAAATGAGAACTCACAAAAGATTAATTGATATCGTTAATCCTACTGCTAAGACTGTAGATACATTAACTAGATTAGATTTACCTAGTGGTGTTGATATCGAAATCAAACTGTAATTTAAAGGAGGAAAGCTAGATATGAAATCTATATTAGGAAGAAAAGTTGGTATGACACAAGTTTTCACTACTGAAGGCGCTATGATTCCTGTTACAGTAGTTGAAGTTCTACCAAATGTTGTTTTACAAAAGAAAACAGTTGAAAAAGATGGTTATGATGCTCTTCAAATAGGATATGAAGAAAAAAGAGAAAATATTACTTCTAAACCATTAAAAGGAATTTTTACTAAAGCTAACACAACAACTAAACAATTCGTTAGAGAAATTAAAGGTGACGAATTAACAGGTTATGAAGTTGGTCAAACAGTTACTGCTGACTTATTCAAAGTAGGAGAAGCAATTGATGTAATTGGTACATCTAAGGGTAAAGGATTTGCTGGTAGTGTTAAAAGACACGGAAATAAAATCGGACCTAAAGGACATGGTTCTGGTTACCACAGAGGCGTTGGCTCAATGGCTACAGTTGGTCGTACTAACAACAGAATTCATCCAGGAAAGAAAATGCCAGGTCATGAAGGAAATGAGCAAGCTACTATATTAAACTTAGAAGTTGTATCAGTAGATGCTACAAAGAATGCTATTTTGGTAAAAGGATGTATTCCTGGACCAAATAGAGGTTTAGTAACTATTAGAAGTGCTGTTAAAGTTCAAAAGAAAAGTCCTAAAGCTAAAACTTTAGTAAACTATTCTAACGAAGCAGCAGCTGAGTAATGATAGGAGGAAAAGTTAAATGAAAGCAATGGACGTTTTAAATCAAACAGGTGCTAAAGTAGAAGAAGTTGAATTAAATAAAAATGTATTTGGTGTTAAGCCAAATGAAAACGTTGTATATGATGCAATTCAAGTTTACATGGCAAATAGTCGTCAAGCTACAGCTAAAACTAAAAAGAGAGATGAAGTAAGCGGAGGCGGACGTAAACCATGGAGACAAAAAGGAACTGGTAGAGCTAGACAAGGATCTACACGTTCACCTCAATGGAGAGGCGGAGGAGTTGTGTTTGGACCTACAGGAGTTCAAAACTTCACTATTAAGCAAAACAAGAAAGAATATCAACTAGCATTAAAATCAGTGTTAAGTGAAAAAGTTAAAAATAATAATCTAGTTATATTAAATGAAATCAAATGTGAAAAGCCACAAACTAAAGCAATGGCAGAAATGTTGAAAACTCTTAATACAAAAAATAAAACATTATTTGTTGTTAGCGAAGATAGCGTTAATTATGAAGCTTTATTATCAATGTCAAATTTACCTAACGTATTAGTATTATTTGCAGATGAAGTAAATGTATATGATGTTGCAAATAGCGATAGCGTAGTAATGACTCTAGATGCAGTTAAATCAATTGAGGAGGTATTAGCATAATGGCAAAGAAAACAAACGAAGCAGTAGAAGTAAAAACTGCTGAAGTAAAAGAAAAGAAAACTTCTAAAAAGGCTGCTAAAGAAACAGCAAAAGTTGGAAAAACAACTGTAAAAAGTTATGAATGTATAGTTAAACCTATTCTTTCAGAAGAAACAATGAAGAATATGGAAACATTAAATAAAATTACTGTTCAAGTTAATAAGAATTCTAATAAGATCGAAATTAAAAATGCATTTGAAGCAATCTTCGGTGTTAAAGTTAAACAAGTAAATGTTTCAAATGTTAGAGCAAAAGATAAAAGAGTTGGAAAATATTCTGGTAAAACAAGTTCTTATAAGAAAGCTGTTATTACATTAGCAGAAGGTCAATCTCTTGATCTATTAAAGAATTAATAAATATTAAAATATAGGAGGAAAAAAAGATGAGTATAAAAGCATATAAAGCTACTTCGAATGGTCGTCGTAATATGACAACATTAACAAATGAAGAAATAACAAAGAAATCTCCTGAAAAGTCACTATTAGTTAATTTAAATAAAACTGGTGGAAGAAATAGTCAGGGAAAGATCACATGTCGTCACATTGGTGGAGGACATAAAAGAAAATATCGTTTAATTGATTTTAAAAGAAATAAAGATGGAGTTGTAGGAAGTGTTGCAGCAATTGAATACGATCCAAATAGAAGCGCTAATATAGCATTAATCAATTATACAGATGGAGAAAAAAGATATATCCTTGCTCCAAAAGGATTAGAAGTTGGAAATCAAGTTGTATCTGGTGAAGAAACTGATATTAAAGTTGGCAATGCATTAGCATTAAAAAATATCCCAGAAGGTACATTTATCCATAATATTGAATTATATCCTGGTAAAGGTGGCCAATTAGTTAGAGCTGCTGGTACTAGTGCTCAAATCCTTGGTAAAGAAGGTAATTATGTAATAATACGTTTAACTTCAAAAGAAGTTAGAAAAGTATTAGGAACTTGTAGAGCTACAGTTGGTATTGTAGGTAACGAAGATTACAGCTTAGTAAAACTTGGTAAAGCAGGACGTACAAGATGGAATGGCACAAGACCTACAGTTCGTGGATCTGTTATGAACCCTAATGATCACCCACACGGTGGTGGTGAAGGTAAGAGCCCAGTAGGACATGATGCACCAAGAACACCATGGGGTAAACGTGCACTAGGTGTTAAGACAAGAAATAACAAAAAAGCTTCTACTAAATTAATAGTAAGAAGACGTAATGGTAAATAAGGAGGATAAACGAAATGGCTAGAAGTTTAAAAAAAGGACCTTTCTGTGATGAACATTTAATGAAAAAAGTTGAAGCAATGCAAGCATCAGGAAAGAAAGAAGTAATCAAAACGTGGTCAAGAAGATCAACAATCTTCCCACAATTCATTGGCTTAACATTTGCTGTTCACAATGGTAGAGAACACGTACCTGTATATGTTACAGAAGATATGGTAGGTCATAAATTAGGAGAATTTTCTCCAACAAGAAAATACACAGGACACAAAGGTCACACTGCTGAAGATAAAGCAGCAAACAAAGCTAAGTAGGGGGTAAACACATGGAAAACATAATTGAAGCAAAAGCATCTGTTAGTAACGTTGGTGTTACTCCAAGAAAAGCAAGATTGGTTATTGATTTAGTTCGCGGTAAATCAGTAGCTGAAGCTCAAGCAATATTAAAAAATGTTAACAAAGCAGCTTCACCAATAGTCTTAAAACTTATTAATTCAGCTGCAGCAAATGCTGTTAACAATCATGGAATGAATCAAGATAAATTATTTGTTAAAGAAATATATGCTGATGAAGGTATAAAAATGAAAAGATTTATGCCTAGAGCTAAAGGTAGAGCATCAGGTTTAGTTAAGAAAACAAGCCACATCAATGTGGTTGTTGCAGAAAGATAGGAGGAGCACAAAACATGGGTCAAAAAGTTAGTCCAGTAGGAATGCGTATTGGAGTAAATAAAGATTGGGAATCAAAATGGTATTCAGAAAAAGATTTCGCTACTTATTTACATGAAGATATCAAAATTAGAAAATTATTAAATTCTAAATTAAAGGATGCAGTAATTTCTAAAATCGTAATCGAAAAAACAAAAGACAATGTAACAGTAAACGTTACTGCAGCTCGTCCTGGAATCATCATTGGACAAGATGGTAAAAATGTAGAAACTCTTACTAAAGAAATTGGAAAAATAGCTAAAGGTAAGACAGTTAAATTAAATGTAATCGAAGTTGAAAATCCTGATTTAGATGCAAAAGTTGTATCAAGATGGATTGCAGAACAATTAGAAAACCGTGCTTCATTCAGAACAGCTCAAAAGAAAGCTATGCAAAGAGTAATGAAGGCTGGAGCTAAAGGAGTTAAAACTTTAGTATCAGGTAGACTTGGCGGGGCAGATATTGCTAGAAGCGAAGGATATAGCGATGGAATCGTTCCATTACATACATTACGTGCTGATATAGATTACGCAATGAGCGAAGCACATACAACATATGGACGTTTAGGTGTTAAGGTTTGGATCTGCCGTGGTGAAATCCTTCCTGAAAAGAAAACTAAAAACGTTGAAGAAACGAAAGGAGAGTAACTAATATGTTATTACCAAAGAGAGTTAAATATAGAAGACCTCATAAAATTTCATATGAAGGTAAAGCAAAAGGAAATACAGAATTATCATATGGTCAATATGGATTACAAGCAGTTGAAGGTGCTTGGATTACAAATAGACAAATAGAAGCAGCTCGTATTTGTTTAGCTAGATATACAAAAAGACAAGGAAAGATTTGGATTAGAATATTCCCACATCTATCAAAATCTAAAAAACCATTAGAGGTTCGTATGGGTGCTGGTAAAGGTGCTCCAGATCAATGGGTAGCTGTAGTTAAAAACGGAACAATCTTATTTGAAATGGATGAAATTCCTGCAGAACAAGCTTGTGAAGCATTAAGATTAGCAGCTCAAAAATTACCAATTAAATGTAAAGTTGTAACAAGGAAGTGTGGTGAGTAATATGAACGCTGAAGAAATCAGAAAATTAGAAACTAGCGAAATAGAGAGTCAAGTAAAAGATTTAAAACAACAATATTTTACATTAAGATTCCAACACGCTACAGGACAATTAGAAAATCCTAATGAATTAAAGAAAATACGTAAGACTATTGCTCGTATGCTTACTGTGTTAGAGCAACGCAATGCGCAATAGTGTAGGGAGGTAAGAGAGATATGGAAAGAAATTCAAGAAAAGTACTAACTGGCACTGTTGTGTCTGACAAAATGGATAAAACAATTACTGTTTTAGTAGAAACTTATAAAAATCATCCTATATACCATAAAAGAGTTAAATATTCTAAAAAATACAAAGCTCATGATGAAAACGGTGTAGCATCAATGGGTGATACAGTTAAAATTATGGAAACTAGACCTTTATCTGCTACTAAGCACTTCCGTTTAGTAGAAGTTGTTAAAAAGGCTAGTATCGCTTAGTCTGGAGGTAAATTAATATGGTACAAAATGAAACAAATTTAGTTGTAGCAGATAACTCTGGAGCTCGTAGCGTTAGAGTATTTAGATTGATCGGTGGATCATTCAGAAAAAAAGCAAATATAGGTGATATAGTTGTTTGTGCAGTTAAGGATGCTATTCCTAATGCTGCTGTTAAAAAAGGTGATGTAGTAAAAGGTATTATCGTTCGTACTAAATATGGTGTTAACCGTCCAGATGGTTCTCATATTAAGTTTGATGACAATGCAATAGTACTATTAAAGGCTGATGGTTCTCCACGTGGTACACGTGTATTTGGACCAGTAGCAAGAGAACTTCGTGAAAAAGGTGCAGGATGCATGAAAATTGTTTCTCTAGCATCAGAAGTATTATAGGAGGTTAAAAAACTATGAGATTAAAAAAAGGTGATAAAGTAGTAGTTATCGCAGGAAGCGAAAAAGGAAAAGAAGGAACTATTACAAAAGTTCTTCCTCGTGAAGACAAAGTTATAGTTGGTGGATTAAACATGGTTAAAAAACATGTAAAACCTAATCAAGCTGAACCTGAAGGAAAAATTACTGAAAAAGAAGCTCCTATTCATGTTTCAAATGTAGCTTATGTTGATCCTAAAACAAAGAAAGCAACAAAAGTTAAATATGAAGTTAAAGATGGAAAAAAAGTAAGAATGACTAAAAAGTCATCTACTGTAATAGCATAAGGAGGTAAATTATGGCTGAAACAAAGAAAACAACAACTGCTAAAACAGCAGCTCCAAAAGCTAATAAGGAAAGAGATACTTCAGTAAGATTAAAGTATAAATACTTAGATGAAGTTGTTCCTACATTAATGAAAGAATATAATTACAAAACAATAATGGAAACTCCTAAAATTGAAAAAGTAGTTATAAACATTGGTGTTGGTGATGCAACTAAGAATGCAAAATTACTTGAAGAATCTGTAAATGAATTAACAGCAATCACTGGTCAAAAACCAGTTATCACTAAAGCTAAAAAATCAATTGCTTCTTTCAAATTAAGAGAAGGTAACCCAATTGGTTGTAAAGTAACTTTACGTGGTAATAGAATGTATCAATTCTTAGATAAGTTAATGACTATCTCAATGCCTCGTATAAGAGACTTCCATGGTATTTCTAAAAATTCATTTGATGGAAGAGGAAATTATACATTAGGTATTAGAGAACAAATTATTTTCCCTGAAATTAATTATGATCAAGTTAATGTAATTCGTGGAATGGATATTGTAATTGTTACAACGGCTAAATCTGATAAAGAAGCTTTAAGTCTTCTTGAAGGATTAGGTATGCCGTTCACAAAGTAAGGAGGAATTAAACAATGGCAAAAAAATCAATGATAGCAAAGTATAACAGACCTAAAAAATATAAAGTTAGAGAATATACTAGATGTGAGCGTTGTGGACGTCCTCATTCAGTAATTCGTAAATTTAAACTTTGCCGTATATGTCTTAGAGAATTAGCTTATGAAGGCCAAATTCCAGGACTTAAAAAGGCAAGCTGGTAAGAGTAAGGAGGAAATAAAATTATGGTTATGACAGATCCAATAGCAGATATGCTTACTAGAATTCGTAATGCTAACCAAATGCGTAATGAAACAGTAACAATGCCTTCAAGCAAAATCAAAGTTGAAATAGCTAAGATTCTTAAAGAAGAAGGTTATATTGCTGATTATAGTGTTACAGGAGATAGCAAAAAAGTACTATCTATGCAATTAAAATATAATGGTTCAGAAAGAGTTATTTCAGGAATTAAACGTATTTCTAAACCAGGATTAAGAGTTTATGCTCAAGCAGATGAATTACCAAAAGTATTAAAAGGATTAGGAATAGCAATTATTTCTACTTCATCTGGATTAATGTGCGATAAGAAAGCAAGAAAGTTAGGCACAGGCGGAGAAGTTCTTGCTTATGTTTGGTAGGAGGTAACAATATGTCACGTATAGGAAATAAAGTTATCGTATTACCTGAAGGTGTTAATGTTACTGTAGGTGAAGGAAATTTAGTTACAGTTAATGGACCTAAAGGATCTCTTACTAAAAAATTCTGTGATAAATTAACTATTAAAGTTAATGGAAACGAAGTAAAAGTTTCAAGACCAAATGATGAAAAATCAACTAAACAATTACATGGTACTACAAGAGCTTTGTTAAATGGTATGGTTGAAGGAGTTCACAATGGTTTTAAAAAGGAACTAGAAATTAAAGGTATTGGTTATCGTGCTCAATTAGTTGGTAACAACGTTGTATTAAATGTTGGATATTCTCATCCAGTTACAATCGAACCAGTTGCAGGAGTAAAATTTGAAGTTCCTAGCCAAACAGAAATTACAGTTTCAGGTATCGATAAAGAAGCAGTTGGACAAATGGCTGCAACTATTAGAGATTCAAGAAGACCAGAACCATATTCAGGTAAAGGTGTAATGTATAAAGGCGAAAGAATCCGTCGTAAAGTCGGTAAAAAAGCAGGTAAGAAATAGGTAGAAAGGTAGGATAGAATATGATTAATAAAACATCAAAAAATGAAACAAGACAAAAACGTCATGCTAGAGTTAGAGCAAAAATTTCAGGAACTTCTACATGCCCACGTTTAAATGTATACCGTTCTAATGCTCATATCTTTGCTCAAATTATTGATGATACAACAGGAACAACATTAGTAAGTTCTTCAACATTAGCTTTAAAGCTAGAAAATTCATCTAATGTAGATGCAGCTACAAAAGTTGGAACAGATATAGCTAAAAAAGCTTTAGAAAAGAATATTACAAACGTTGTATTCGATAGAGGCGGATATGTATATCATGGTAGAGTTAAAGCTTTAGCTGAAGCAGCTAGAGAAGCTGGATTAAATTTCTAAGGAGGGTAAATGAATGAAGAAAACTGAAGAAAAAGTAGTTGAAACTGAAGTAACTGAAAATACTGAAGTAGCAGAAGTAAGCGAAGAAAAAGCTGAGAAAAAAGGTAAAAATACAAAGAATGCTAAAAAAGGTGCTCCTAGACCAGCTAAAAAAGAAAAAGACAACCGTTTCGAAGAAAGAGTTGTTTCAATCAATAGAATTTCTAAAACTGTAAAAGGTGGTAGAAAAATGCGTTTCTCTGCTTTAGTTGTTGTAGGTGATGGTAAAGGATATGTTGGCTTTGGAACAGGTAAAGCTAACGAAGTACCAGATGCAATAAAGAAAGCATTAGAAGCAGCTAAGAAAAACTTATATAAAGTACCAATGGTTAAAGGTGGAACATTCCCACACGATATCATGGGAGAATATGGTGCTGTTAAAGTATTCATGAAACCAGCTCCTATAGGTACTGGAATCGTTGCTGGAGGACCAGTTCGTGCTGTACTTGAATTAGCAGGAATTGAAAATGTATACTCTAAGGTTTATGGTTCAAGAACTCCTATTAATGTAGTTAGAGCTACTATTAATGGAATAGAAAATATGAAAACTGTATCAAAAGTTGCTGCTTTACGTGGCAAAGATCCAAAAGAAATTTTGGCTTAAACTATAAGGGAGGTACAATAAAGTGAAATTAAATGAACTTAAAAGTGCAGAAGGATCAAGAAAAACTTCTAAAAGAGTAGGTAGAGGTTATGGTTCTGGTTTAGGTAAAAACTGTGGAACTGGTAATAAAGGTCAAAACTCTCGTACTGGTGGAGGCGTTAGAATCGGTTTTGAAGGTGGTCAAACTTCAATGTATCGTCGTTCTCCAAAGAGAGGATTTACTAACTATACTGAAAAAGAATATGCAACAGTTAATGTTGGTGATTTAGAAACATTAAAAGCTGGTTCTAAAGTTACATTAGAAACATTAAAAGAAAAAGGAATTTTAAAGACTAAGTATGATACATTAAAAGTATTAGGTAATGGTAAATTAACTAAGAAACTAACTGTAGTAGCAAACAAATTTACTAAGTCAGCTGAAAAAGCTATCGTAGATGCTGGTGGATCAATTGAGGTGATCTAATATGATACGAAAATTAGTCTCTATCTTTAAAAATAAAGAACTAAGAGAGCGTATTATATTCACACTTGGAATTATGCTTATATTCAGATTTGGATGTACACTTATAGTTCCAGGAGTTGATTCTAGCTCTATTACATTCAGCGGTAGTGACATATTCACTCTAATGAATGTATTAGGTGGAGGAAACTTACAATCATTCTCATTATTTGCATTAGGTATATCTCCATATATTACAGCTTCAATTATTATTCAATTGTTATCAATGGGAATTCTTCCAAAACTTGAAGACTTAACTAAACAAGGTGAAAAAGGAAGAAAGAAAATTGATAACGCAACCAGATATTTAACTTTGTTACTTGCAGCAGTACAAGGTTATGGAACAATTCTAGTAATGAAAAATAATTATGGCTTAAAGCCTATTGGTGGTGGAGAGTTTACAACTTGGAATTATATTTACATAACAACAATTCTTATAGCCGGATCAATGTTTACGATGTGGCTAGCTGATAGAATTACATCACGCGGTATTGGTAATGGAGTTTCTATGATAATATTTGCAGGTATTATCGCTAGTATTCCAAATCAATTCTTAAGTGCATATTATAGTTTTGTTAATTTAACAGGAACTAGTGTAGAAATGTTCAAAGGATTTATAAAGTTATTGATCTATGTATTATCGTATTTATTAGTAATTATATTCGTTGTGTTTATTGAAAATAGTGTTCGTAAAATACCTTTACAGCATTCACAAAATACAACACAAATAAAAGCTGGAGATGTACATCATTTACCAGTAAAATTAAACCCTTCAGGTGTTATGCCTGTAATATTTGCCTCTTCATTAATGATGGCAGTAGTTACAATTGCTTCTATGTTTCCTAATAGTACGGGTGCAGCAAAGGTAGCAGCAATATTTAACTATTCTACTAAAGTAGGAGGAGTATATTGGGGATTAATTATTTACATCGTTTTAATTATCATGTTTACATTCTTCTGGACAAACATGCAAATGGATTCTAAAAAACTTAGTGAAGACTTAGCTAAGAATAATTCATTCATACCAGGAATTAGACAAGGAAAAGAAACAGAAAAATACTTATTTAGAGTTATTAATAGAGTTGCTTTTGTTGGTGGAATTACTCTAACAGCAATTGCAGTATTACCAGTATTGTTACCAATCTATTTTGATTTAAATAGTGCAATAGCCTTTGGTGGAACTAGTATTATCATCTTGGTCGGGGTTGCTAGTGAAACTTATGAGCAAATTAAAGCAAAATTAGCTGGTAAAGAATACAAGGGATTCATGTAGGAGGCAATTTATAATGAATATTATATTTTTAGGTCCTATCTCTAGTGGTAAGGGTACCCAATCTCAAATGGCAGCAAAGAAGTACAATTTGCTTCCTATATCAACAGGAGAACTACTTAGAGAAAGAAGAAATAAAAATGATGAAATAGGAGTTAAAATTGCTTCCTTGCAAAAACAAGGAAGACTTGTTGATGATGAAATAGTTTTGCAGGTTCTAGAAGAAAAAGTAAAAACTTGTGCTAGTGATATGGGTATCTTGTTTGACGGATATCCTAGAACTCTTCATCAAGCAAATTTACTTGATGAATTATTAAAAAAATATGACAGGAAGATTGATAAAGTTATCAATCTTGAAATAGACGATGAAGCTATAGTTGATAGAATTAGTGGCCGTCTAGTTTGTAAATGTGGTGAAACATATCACAAAATTTACAAAAAAACTGTAAAAGAAGGCATTTGTGACAAGTGCGGGCAAGCCTTATATCAAAGAGATGATGATACAAAAGAAGGTATCAAAAGAAGACTCGAAGTATACCATACTCAAGTTGTTCCACTTATTGATTTCTATGACAAAAGAAATCTACTTGCAAATGTCAATGCCCTTCAAGATATAGAAAAAGTATCACAAGACATTAATAGAATACTTGGAGGTGTTAAGTAGTGATTACTATAAAAAATGAAAAAGAAATTGAGTTATTAAGACAAGCTGGCAGGATTGTTGGATTAACTCATCAGTATTTAAAGCCATTTATAAAAGAAGGAATCTCTACTAAAAAACTTGATGAATTGGCAGAAAAATTTATTCTAAGCCAAGGTGCAACCCCATCATTTAAAGGATATGGAGGATTTCCAGGAAGCATATGCACATCAATTAACGATGTATTAGTACATGGAATTCCTAATGCAAAACATATTCTTAAAAATGGTGATATTATCTCAATTGATATTGGCGCAAACTTTAAAGGATATCATGGAGATAGTGCTTGGACTTATGCTGTTGGTGAAGTAAGTGAAGAGGCTAAGGAGCTAATGAAAGTAACTGAAGAATCACTATTTAAAGGATTAGAACAAGTTAAACCTGGAAATAGAATAAGTGATATATCTCATGCCGTTCAAACTTTTGTTGAAGCCCATGGTTATGGTGTTCCTAGAGATTACACTGGACATGGTGTTGGCAGTAATTTACATGAGGATCCTATTATTCCAAACTATGGAATAGCTGGAAGAGGTCCTAAGATTGTTAAAGGAATGGTAATAGCAGTTGAACCTATGGTAACTTTAGGTGACTATCATACAAGAACACTTCTTGATGATTGGACAGTTAAAACGCTAGATGGAAAAATAACTGCACATTATGAACATACCGTTGTGGTAACAGATGAAGGTTATGAAATCTTAACTAAGGTCTAATAGGAGGTTAATTAAGTGGCAAAAGAAGATGTAATTGAAGTTGAGGCTCAAGTAGTTGAAACTTTACCAAATGCTCAATTCAAGGTAAAGTTAGATAATGGGATGGTGATTCTTGCCCATGTTTCTGGTAAAATCCGAAACAATTCTATCCGCATTTTACTAGGTGATAGAGTCACAGTTGAAATTTCCCCATATGATTTAACACGTGGGCGTATAAAGTATCGTTTTCCTACAAACTATAAACCAAATTAATGCTTGGAATATTTAGGAAAATGGTGTAAAATTAATAAGTAAAAAAAGTATAAGGAGGAAGGAAATATGAAAGTAAGACCTTCAGTAAAACCAATTTGTGATAAATGTAGAGTAATTCGTAGAAAAGGTCGTATAATGATCATTTGCGAAAACCCTAAACATAAACAAAGACAAGGTTAATTTTAAGGAGGAAAATTAAATGGCACGTATTGCTGGAGTAGATATACCAAACGATAAGAGAGTTGTTATATCATTAACTTATGTATATGGTATTGGGAAACCATTAGCTCAAGATATCTTGAAAGCTACAAATATCTCAGAAGATAAAAGAGTAAAAGACTTAACTGAAGAAGAGTTAACTAAAATACGTAATGAAGTTTCTAAATATAGAGTAGAAGGAGATTTACGTAGAGAAGTAGCTTTAAACATTAAACGTTTAAGTGAAATAGGTAGTTATCGTGGATTAAGACATCGTAAAGGTTTACCTGTAAGAGGACAAAGCACTAAAACTAACGCTCGTACTCGTAAGGGACCACGTAAAACTATTGCTAATAAGAAGAAAGCAGCACAATAAGGAGGTTAGAACATGGCAAAAGCAACAACTAAAGGAAAAACTGCTACAAATACTGCGGTTCGTAAAAAACGTGCTCGTAAAAATGTTGTTAAAGGAATCGCACATATTCATTCAACATTTAACAACACTATCGTTTCTATAACTGATGAAAATGGTAGCGTATTAACTTGGTCTAGTGCAGGTGCATTAGGATTCAAGGGTGCTAAAAAATCTACTCCTTATGCAGCACAAATGGCAGCTGAAGCAGCAGCTACAAGTGCAAAAGATTATGGAGTAAAAACAGTTGATGTTAATATCGTAGGACCTGGTCCTGGTAGAGAAGCAGCAGTTAGAGCTCTTCAAACTGCAGGATTAGAAATTCAAGCAATCATTGATGCAACACCAGTTCCACACAATGGTTGTCGTCCACCTAAACGTCCACGTGGATAATAAGTTGACCAATAATATTCAGTAAAGGAGAAAAATAATAATGAGAAAGTTTGAAAAACCAAAGATTATTCCATCAAATGAAGTTAATGAAGCTAATTACTTAAGAGTTGCTATCGAACCACTTGAAAAAGGATTTGGTACAACTTTAGGTAATGCTTTAAGAAGAGTTTTATTATCTTCTATTCCTGGTGCTAGTGTTTATGCTATCGAAGTAGAAGGCGCTAGACATGAATTTAGTGCTCTTGATGGAGTTAGAGAAGATGTTACAACGATCGTTTTAAACCTAAAAGATTTAATTTTGAAGATTGATGACGATGATAATGTTAAGAAAGAATTAAAAATTTCTGTAAAAGGACCTAAAGTAGTTACAGCTGCTGATATTGTTTGCCCAGGTGATGTAGAAGTTATTAATAAGGACTTATACATAGCAACAGTTAGTGCAGGTGGAACACTTAATATGACTATCTATGCAAAGAATGGTAGAGGTTATGTTACTGCTGAAAATAATAAGGGTAGTAGAACACATTTTGGAATTATTCCAACTGATTCTAATTATTCTCCAGTTAGAAAGGTTTCTTATGAAACTGAACCAACTCGTATTGGTCAAAGTACAAATTATGAAAAACTATACCTAGATGTATGGACAAATGGAGGTATGACTCCAAATGAAGCTATTGCAGTAGCTTCTAAAATCTTAAATGATTATTTCAGTTTATTATGTGATTTAAGCAATCTTGATAAATATGAAAATGTTCTTCAAGAAACAGTTGCTCCAGTTGTTAATAAATTTAATGATATGACAATTGAAGAATTAGATCTTTCTGTAAGATCATATAATTGCTTAAAGAGAGCTAATATTCAAACTGTTCAAGAATTAATTTTAAGAACTGAAGATGATTTATGCAAAGTTCGTAATATGGGTAAAAAATCAATTAAAGAAGTAAAAGATAAAGTTGCTAACTTAGGATTAAGCTTCAAAGATAGTAACTAGGAAGGAGGAAATTTTTAATGGCACGTAAAACTTTTCATGGTAAAGTTGGTGTAAAATTTAAAACACCATACACTACTAGTAAAAATAAATCAATGTTAAGAAATGTAGTAACAGACTTAATTACATATGGTAGAGTTGAAGTAACATATGCTACAGCTAAAGAATTAGTTGAATTAGCAGATGAAATGGTAACTTTAGCTAAAAGAGGTGACTTGCACGCACGTCGTCAAGCTGCTGCAGTAGTTAGAGATGTTTATGTTGATAAAGAGCAAACTAAAACTGCTTTACAAAAATTATTCGATGAAATAGCACCTAAATATGCAGATAGAAGCGGTGGCTATGCTAGAATGCTTAAAATAGGTAATAGACGTGGAGATAATGCTCCAATGGCTATTGTTGAATTAGTTTAATTAAATTAAAATTTGGAGATACTAATAATGGCTCAACAACAAAGAAAAATCATACGTAGTAATAAGATAAGTAAAAGAGAACAAGAAAGAATAGATGCAAGAAAAGCAAAGGAAAAAGATAGTTTTGCTACTATTGCTATGAAAGTTTTCGTTATCTTGCTATTAGCGGCAATGATTATTGGATTAGCTATTCAAATTATAGTATACAATTAATTCATTGTTTAAATGTGTATAAAAGGATTTTCTTCCTTTTATACATAAAAACAATAAAAATAAAAATATATAGGAGTGAATATTTAAAATGTCTGAAGAACAGCTGAGATGGTTAATTATAGGTTGTAGTGCAGTGTTATTAATTGCATTTATAATAGTGTTAATCATTTTGCTAAAAAGAAAAAATAAAATTAAAGAAAGTCAAGAATTTCCTGAATTACTAGAAGCAATAGGTGGTAAAGATAATATCACTAATTTAGTTTTAAATGGATCTAGAATTAGCTTTAATTTTGAAAATAAAAAAGATTTGGACAAAGAAAAGATAAAAGATAATGGAGTAGAATCCATTGTTGTATCTAATAAAAAAGCAACGTTAGTAATAGGTAAAAAAGCACCTATTATCTATAAGTATTTAAATGAAAATATAAAATAAATTAAAATATTATATGTAAATGTATTTTTAGGGCTGTTGGCGAAAAATCAATAGCTTTTTTTATAAAAATAGATATTTTCATAATACAATTTTATAAGTTACTTGTTAACAATTCTTACTATTCTTAGAATATTTGAGTAGTAACCCCAAGAGTTTGTTATAAACTTATATGTGAGAAAAATTTTGCTATTCTTCCTCAAAGGATAAAGATGATCTTACTTGTATTTTTAATCTATTTTAACCATTATAAATAAATTAAAATATTAGTCCCCAGCTAATGTAATAATTGTTTATAAACGCTATAAAGTTCAATATTATAAATATAAGTTTTTTTATCATACCAAGAAAGTCTTGTATATAAAATGATGTTTTAATAGCTAATTTATACTTTTATATTATTTATAATAATATATTGTCATTTATTATGCTAAATAGTATTTAAATAAATTTTCTCCATACCAAAGAATTTATTTAATGATATTTGTGTTATAGATCGTTGTTTGATATTTAGAATATTCATATTTGATATAAACGTAAGAACAAATAGTATTAAAAGAGTATTTAACTACAGTTAATAAAAAGTATTAAATTTATTAAAATTTTGAAATTAGAATACATTATTTTAATGTATATTTAATATAAAAAAACCACCAGAATGACTGGCGGATTGTTTTTAGTTCATATTTGTATAATTAGTAGGTGTTTGTGGATAATAAGGATATGTAGGATAATAATATACTGGATAGTAAGGTGGATTATTATAAGTATATTGTGGCCTTCCTGCAATATAGCCAATTAAGGCTCCACCTATAAATGGTATAACAGGCCCTATAAATCTTTCTTCAGTAGTGTTTATAGGATAAGAACTTTGATAATAAGTATTGTAATATTGTGGTCTACGCATAGTTATTTGCCTCCTATATTACAATATATTCAATTTATTAAAAGAAGTTCTTTAATATTCTATTTAACTCAGAAATAGGTAAACCAATTATGCTATTATAGTCACCATCTATATTTTTTATAAATAAGGAAGCTTTTCCCTGTATTGCATAGGAACCAGCTTTGTCTTTGTATTCGTCATCACTTAAATATTCATCAATTTCGTTATCGCTTAGTTCATAAAATGTAACTTTGCTAATTGAAGAAAACGATAATGTTCTTTTTTGTGATGCAACACAAACTCCAGTAACAACATAATGCGTGTTATTAGAAAATTCTTTTAACATATTTTTTGCATCATCTTTATTTATAGGTTTACCATAAATTTTATTGTTGTAAACAATAACAGTGTCGGAACCTATAACAATATCATTTTTATTGTTTTCAAATACAGATAAAGCTTTTTTGGTAGCTAAAAATTCTGCTACTGACATTTTATCCATTGTATCAGGGTAAGTTTCGTCTACATTACTTGTAATTATTTTGAAATCATCTATTATCTTTTTTAATAGTTCTTTTCTTCGCGGAGAAGCACTAGCTAATATATACATTAGACATTAAACCTCTCTTCTTTTGTTTCTGCATATAAAGATTTATATATATTATTTTTTGTTGAGAATATATACTTAAAGTATATAAACACAATTCTTACCATAAATATTATTCCAAAAGCATTAGCAAAATCCATACCAGTTAAAAAGTAAACTATAATTCCTAGTAATAGAGCAGGTAGGGAAGATGTTAAAGAAATTTTTAAACATTCACTGAATTTAAATCCCTTTTTACGTCTAAATAAATATGGACCTTTTAAGATAAGTGAAGTAACTAGAATTAACATAATGAATGAAACTAGTAGGCTAGATATATTTACTAATAGTTTTGTATCTAATGTAGAAAGATATGTTGTATGAACAAAACTTTCTATTTCAGAGTTTAATATACTTGGATTGTTTGCAATCTTTTGAGATATATCTTTAAAATCATATCCCTCAAAATCACTATAATCACCTATAATTTCATAAGTGTTAACTTTTCCATTTACATAATCACGCTGGCTATATCTAATTTTTATATATTTGCTTAGTAATAATATTATATTGTCAGTATCTTTTGGATTTTCGTATACAACATTAGTATCTATAGAAATAGTAGGATTATTTGCTATAACTGTATATTTTATTGAATCACCTACTAATATATTTACTTTTTCTGCATTTTCATCACAAACTAAAAGTTTATTGCTAACATGACAATCTAAATTTCTTGTTAATAATGATTCCATAGGAGCATATATTTCTGGAAAGTTTTTTATAATATTAGAACTTTTCACCTTTCTAGCTAAAATATATGAAGGGACACATAGCATAAAAATTACTAATAGAAAGATAATAATTGGAACAATAAATGAGTTCTTTCTTCTTTCAAATAATGCTTTGTTGCTATAAGTTGATTTAGCTAATGTTTTTATATTACTTTTAAATTTTTGCTTATCCATTTAACACACTTCTTTCATAATAAAATTTTAATATATTTAAGGTAAATAAACAATATTTTATTGTTTATAAAGCCTCATTTTGATAAAATTTTAATAGGAGTTGATTTTATAATGAAATTAAAAAATTATATTTATATTTTTGTTTTATTAATAGTAGCTTTTTTTGCTAATTCAAATGTAGTAAAAGCAGAAGATTCTTTTGTATCTGATGAATTAGGATATATTTATACATCGTCACAAACAATATTTAAGTTTTATTCTACAGAAGCAGAAGAAGTAAAAGTTATCGTAGATGATTTAAGTGATGGAGAAGTAACATTAATTAAAAAAAATGATAATTCAAATATTTGGATGGGATATATTTCTGGAAACTTATTAGGAAAAGAGTATTCTTATTATGTAAAATTAAAAAATGGTAATGAATATAATAATGTAATTGATCCATATGGAAAATTTATAAATAATACTTTAACTAGAAATCTAATTTATGATGAAAATTCAATTACTATAGTAAATAGTGATGAAACAAGTGTAAAGCAATATTTGAAAATAGCAAAAAAATATAGAATGATATATGGAATAAACGTTGAAAATTTTACTAGTCATGAAACTTGGGGTGGAACTAATGAAAATAGTGGAAAACTTTTAGGACTTATTGAAGAAAATACAAAGTATAGTGATGCTTCTACTGGATATGATTATGTTAGTAGTTTAGGTATAACTTATATAGAATTATCTGATCTTTATGATAATATGCTTCCATTTGCGATTAATAAAAGAATAGTAAAAGGAGAATATGCATATTCTGGGAACTTAGAGTTAAAGAATGTTTCTGATAAGTATTCTACAAAGGGAATAGGTATTGTATTAACTTTTGATTATAAAGATTTAAATGGATTATTCACTAATAATATTTCAAAAATAGATTCAAGTAGTTATTTGACAGAAGATGGCAATCTTGATATAAATAAACAAATGACTCAAAACTATATTATTGGTCTATTAAAATATTATACAAAAGAATATATGTTATCAGGCATTATGATAGAAAATATGGCTGATTATAGTGTTGAGTTTGCAAATAAAATTAGTGAAGAATTAACAAAAATAAATGATAATATTTATATATATGGAGAAGGAAAATATAATACTATAAACGATAATACAGCAGGACAAAATAATCTTGATAAATTAAATAATATCAATATGCTTAATGGTAGTTTAACATATGCACTATTTGGAAATTTGTTTGATAACAATAATACAGGGATATTAGATGGTAATTTTAGTGATAATATAATTGAGACATTAAAGTTCACTTTATTAAGTACAGTTGATAATGGTGAAATGGATTATAGTAAGGTTTTAGGAGTAAACTATAAAAATTATTGGAAAAATAATGATTCATATCAAATAATTAATTATTTAGGAAATAGAAATGGCTTATCAGTATATGATAAATTATTTATTAAAAATTTCACTAGTAACGCAATAATTCAAGAAAAACTAATTTTATCATTTAGTGTTTTAATGATGAGCGGAGGTACTCCTTATATTTATTCTGGAGAGGAATTTTTATCTTCATATTTAGATTCTACAGCTCAAAGTTCATCAGTATGTAGTGGTAGCTCTAATTCTTTTTGCTTTTATACAGAAGAAGATAAAAAAATTATAGATTGGAGCTATGCAAAAACTAATCAAAATATTATTAATACGTTAAAGTCTTATATAAACTTTAAAAGAGGGGATAATTTATTAGCTCAAACAGACTCAGCTACTAGTGCAAAAAATGTTAACTTTTATACAGAAGAAGACAAAGTAGGGCTAATTGGGTATGTTAGAAAATATCCTAATGCTTATACAAAATATGTTGAAAAAGTTACTGTATTATTTAATTTTTCAAATAATGATTATGACATAGATGAAAAATACGAAAAAGGTACACAAGGAGTGTATAATTATAATAATTCCAATAGAGATGGAGACGTTATTCATTTAAAAGGTAATTCTTTTTATACAGAAAAGAAAATAAAGCAACCTAAACTTAATGGATGGATAACATTGGTAATTGTTTTGGGAATGATTGGTGGATTGTATTTTATTAATATAACATTAAATAGAAAATTAGTTGAGAAAAAGGGATATGACATAAATAAAATAAAGAAAAAATATAGACCATTTATTAGAAAATACAAATCAGAAAATGATGACAAACAAAATGATTCAAATGAAGAATCAAATAACCAAGAATAATAAAAAAGGAGAAAGAATTATTTATCTTTTCTCCTTTTTTATAGCTATTCAGCAGTAGTTCCTTGTTCTATTTTGTTATTAATTCTTTTTGAATTTTTAGTCTCTTTTTTTACAAAATTATAATTGTTAGAATCATTATTATCTACTTTATTCATAATAACAGGAATTATCATAGGGTTTCTTCTAGTCTTATGGAATAAGAATGTTGAAACTGTGCTTTTTATTGTGTTTTTAATTTCTAAGAAAGTTGTTCTTTCTTTTTTAAATAAATTATCTAATGATTCATTAACTAAGTTTTCTATTTCTGTTATTAATTGGCCATTTTCTTTAATATATATAAATCCTCTAGATAAAACAGAAGGTTTAGTTAATAAAGTGTTATTCTTAGAATCAATACTAATAAGAATAGCAACTAATCCATCTGTAGATAACAACTTTCTATCTTTAATAACAGCAGTAGACAAACCATTTGTATCATGACCATCAACATAAATATCATCAGCTTGGAATCTATAATTAGCAAGTGTAACCTTACCTTTATCAAGACAAAGTACATCACCATTAGCAAGAACAAATGTATTCTCTTTTTTCATTCCGATTTCTTGCGCTAATTCGGCATGAAGTTTAAGCATTCTATATTCACCATGAACAGGCATAAAGTATTGAGGTTTAACTAACTTTAAAATTAGTTTTAATTCTTCTCTAGCAGCATGACCTGAAGCGTGTAAATTCGATAATACAGAATTTGTTAAAACAGTAACTCCAGCACGACTTAAATTATTAACAACTTTATTAATATTAGCAGTATTTCCAGGAATAGCACTAGATGAGAAAATAACAGTATCACCAGGCATTAACTTAATATGCTTATGTTGGCCACTTGCAATACGAGATAAAGCTGCCATTGATTCTCCTTGTGTACCAGTGCAGAAAATTAAAACTTCATCAGGTCTTAATGTGTTAGCTATTTCAGGAGATATAAAGTTGTTGTCAGCACATTTTATATATCCAAGCTGTCTACTAAGTAAAATATTCTTTTCCATAGATCTACCCAAAACAAGAATTTTTCTTTTAAATAAAACAGCAGCTTCAACTATTTGTTGAATTCTATGAACATTTGATGAGAAAGTAGCAACTATTATTCTACTTGTAGAGTTTCTAAATACATCATGAATTGATGAAATAACAGCTTTTTCACTTAGAGTAATACCAGGAACTTCAATGTTTGTAGAATCGCTCATTAATAAAGTAACATTTTCTTCACCAAGTTTTGCTATTTTTAGTAAATCCATATCTTTTCCAACTGGGGTAAGATCTACTTTAAAATCTCCCATTTCAACAATTTTACCATTAGGTGTATCAACAATGATACCAAGACTATCAGGAATAGAGTGAGTAGTATTAAAGAAAGAGAATAAGAAGCAATCAACTTTAAAGTTACTATTATCATCAATTTCTATTATTTTACTTTTTCTATCAATTTTATTTTCTTCAAGTTTATTTCTAATGAAAGCTGCAGCAAGTTTAGGAGCATATATACAAGGAACATTAATACTCTTTAATAAGAATGGGATTCCTCCAATATGATCTTCGTGACCATGTGTAATAACTAAAGCTTTAACTTTTTCACTATTTTCAACTAAATAAGAATAATCAGGTAGAATATAATCTACACCAGGTAGATATTCATCACCAAACATAACACCAGAATCTATTATAACAATAGAGTCTCCATGTTGAATACAATACATATTTTTACCAACTTCACCTAGTCCGCCAAGCGCAAAAACCAAGGTTTTGGTTGAATTATTAACCAAATCTTTCATTTTTTCTCTCCTATCTTTTTATATTATCCAATAAAATAAAACATTTTTGTTTTTTGCTTTTACTATTATATTATTAAGATTATATATTGTAAAGAACTTTTAGTTAATTCTTTTTTAATATTAAGACAAATTTAAAATAATAAAATGGATATAATAATTTTGATAAGTAAGTAAATTTTAATGAGGAGATTAAGAAAAATGAAAAAACTATTTATAATAGCATCCATTATATTAACCATTACTTTTGTAATGGGAACAGTATTTGTTAAAGCTTTCAATAATGAAAAACTTAATATTCTTATTTATGGGGTAGACGGAAGAGAAAATATAGATGAAGTAGAAAGAAGCGATTCAATCATTCTTGTTAACTATAATTTTAATAATAGTGAAATAACAGCAACTTCTATTCCTAGAGATAGTTATGTAAAGATAAGTTGTAAAAACAATAGATATGATAAGATTAATCATGCTTATGCATATGGAAAAGAAAAGTGTTTGAATGATACAGTATCAAATTTATTTGGAATAAGCAAACCTAATAATGTAATGCTAAGCTTTAATGATGTTGTTAAGTTGATAGATTATTTTGGATTAATAGAGCTAACTCCTAATTATACTTTTTGCCAATCAGATGAAAAATATACAAACAAGTATTGCTTTGAAAAAGGTAAAAAAATATTGATAGATGGTAGGCAGGCTCTTGCATACATGAGAAATAGAAAATCATTGCCTAATGGCGATTTTGATCGTGTAAAGAATCAAAGGCAAGTTTTAAAAATATTAATCAATAAGTATCTGAGCTTAGGAGTAATAGATAAAATAAAATTTTACAATTACGCTAAAGAAAATGTTCAAACAGATCTAAAATTAACGGATTTTAATATAAAAAAAATAATAAATGTGAAACAAATAAATTTATATGAATATACTTTAAAGGGAGAAGATTATATTAATAAATACTATTATTATAAATTAGATTTGAACTATTTAGAAAAGATAAAAAAATATTATATCTAATGTTGCTAACTCCTAAAATCAATGTTATAATAAAAAAGCACTGGTTCCTTAGCCAAGTTGGTAAGGCAATTGACTGCAACTCAATGATCGCCGGTTCGAGTCCGACAGGAACCTCCATTTCAATAACTTTAAAAAAATTTAAAAAAGTATTGAAATATTAGTTGTGTTTTGTTATTATATTTAAGCATTTGTAATCGGAATGTAGCACAACTTGGTAGTGCATCTGGTTTGGGACCAGAGGGTTGCAGGTTCAAATCCTGTCATTCCGACCATGTTAGTGGGGTCATAGCTCAGCTGGGAGAGCACCTGCCTTGCACGCAGGGGGTCAGGGGTTCGATCCCCCTTGGCTCCACCATTTTATTTTATGGCGGAATAGCTCAGTTGGCTAGAGCATTCGGTTCATACCCGACAGGTCGTAGGTTCAAGTCCTATTTCCGCTACCATTGTATCGGACCCTTAGCTCAGTTGGTTAGAGCTACCGGCTCATAACCGGTTGGTCGTAGGTTCGAGTCCTACAGGGTCCACCACTTAAAAATTAATATGGAGAAATACCCAAGTGGTTGAAGGGTCCGGTCTTGAAAACCGGTAGGGGCTGAGAGGCCCGCCAGGGTTCGAATCCCTGTTTCTCCGCCAGCTTGTTTACATTTATATATCGCGGGGTAGAGCAGTCTGGTAGCTCGTCGGGCTCATAACCCGGAGGTCGTTGGTTCAAATCCTTCCCCCGCAACCAGGTTCTGTGGTGTAGTGGTTTAACATGTCTCCCTGTCACGGAGAAGATCGCGGGTTCGATCCCCGTCAGGACCGCCATTTGGCTCGATAGCTCAGTTGGTAGAGCAGAGGACTGAAAATCCTTGTGTCGCCAGTTCAATTCTGGCTTGAGCCACCATCTTGAGTTTTAAACCTAGGTGACTAGGTTTTTTTATTACAAAAATATATAACAAATGAAATCTTTGATATACTATATGTATAACTAAGGAGAGACACATTCATGAGAAAAATTATATTTAGTGATGTAGATGGAACTTTATTGAATTGTAATCATAAAATAACTAAACTTACAGAAGAAGCTATTAAAAATATAATATATGAAAAAAATTATCCGTTTGTTATAGTTTCCGCTAGAAGTCCATCGGGCATTTATCCTATATTAAATAAATATAATTTTAATTGCTATATAGTTTCTTATAGTGGTGGATTAATACTAGATGATAAAAAGAATGTTCTTTATCATAAGGGATTCTCTAAAAAAGAAACAACAAATATTATAAATTTTATAGAAGAAAATAAATTAGATTTATCATGGTGTCTATATTCTTTTGATGAATGGATAGTAAAAGATAAAAATGATCATAGAATAATAAATGAAGAGAATATAGTAGAGGCTCAAGCAATTAATGGAAACGTTAATAGTGTTACTAAAAATGAAGTTAATAAAGTACTATGCATTTGCAATCCTAGTGAAACAATTAAAATAGAAAAATTATTAAAAGAAAAATTTAAGGACTATGCCATTGCAAAATCATCCGATTGTTTAATTGAAATTATGCAAAAAGGAATAAATAAGGCTAATGCAATAAAGTTCTTATGCTCTTATTTAAATATCCCTTTAAATAACTCTATAGCTTTTGGAGATAACTATAACGATTTAGAAATGTTAGAGACAGTTGGTAAAGGCTTTTTAATGGATAATGCGCCTAAAAAATTAAAAAAAAGAATAGTAAATCACACAAATAATAACGATAATGATGGAATTTACTATGCTTTAAAAAGTATAAATTTAATATAATAAAAAAGTTCACTTTGAAGTGAACTTTCCTTTAATTATTTTGAAGATTTTTTAGCAGTTTTACTAGGCTTATTAAAACCATAAACAAGACATAAAATACTTAAACATAATAGAGCTACTACAAATATCCATAATAAAACAATATCTTGAATAAATGGTTTAGCGAAGCAATATGTACCAAATGTAACTAAAACAATTGATAGAGCTAAATACCAAACTGGATAAACTTCTTTACTATCTGCTCTATAGTAATATGCTCTAAATAATTCAACTACACCTCTAGTCCATAAAGCAAATCCAAATATCTTACAAGCTCCTTGAATGTTAAATACTTTGAACTGACTTAATATACAGCCTAGTGCAATTAAAGCTAACATTGCAAATTCAACAATAGTAAGAACTTTAATAACTCTTTTTCCACTGCCTTTTATCTTTTTCCATAAGAACATAGAAAGATAGCAAATTATGCCAGCAGCTATTAATAAGTTAATAATTTTAGTTCCCCAGTCTTTCCAAGGACAAGAATCCCAGAAATTCCAAATAGGTGCAAATAGTAATGCAGCCAATAAGAAGACAAATCCAAGTACTATGCAAACGGTTTTATTTTTAAATAATTTTTTCATCTTTATTCCTCCCATTAGAATTTTATACTTATTTAATATTTAAAGCAATTAAAAAAATATAAAATATATAAATAAGCATGCTAACAATTTATTGTCTAAAAATAAAAGATAAAGTATAATTAAAACATGGATGTGATTTAAATGAAAAAGGGAAGTTCATTAGGAGCAATGCTAGATATAAGTTTAAAAATAATATTTTCCTTTGCAATAGTATTTGCTGTTTACTTAGTAAGTAAAGAAGTAAATAATTTTGCTTTTAGTTATTTTGTATTTCCCTTTATTTCATATATAGTAATTTTTATTTGCGGCATTAATGTAGGAAAATCATTAGAAAAAATAAAAAACAATGAATCAACAGGATTATTTACTAGAAAAAAGAAAAATGAAAGTAGAACAGAATTTAAAATTAATGAAAGAATAATAGCGTATACAGATAAAAAAATTATAAAGCAATTAGAAAATGGAGATAGAGTTCATGTAAAAGCTAAAAACTATGATGAAATAGATGATGATTATAGTAAATAAATTTAATAGAAAGAAGAGAAGTAATAAATGAAAAATATAGGAATTATATCATTAGGATGCAGTAAAAATTTAGTGGATTCAGAAATGATCCTAGGATTATTTAAAGATAAGAAAAATATCAGGTTTGTAAATCAAATAAAAGATAGTGATTTGATTATTATAAACACATGTGGTTTTATTGAAAGTGCTAAACAAGAAGCTTTAGATACTATTTTTGAATGCATACATAAAAAGAAAAAAGGAGCTAAAATATTAGTTGCTGGATGTCTTGCACAAAGATATAAAAAAGAATTAAAAGATAGTATACCGGAAGTAGATTACTTTATGAGCATAAATGAATACCCTAAAGCTTATGAAATAATTTCTAATTTACTTGGAAATGAAGAAATAAACAAGAAAATAGAAGATACAGTAAAGGTAAGTTTAACTCCTAAATATTATACATATATAAAGATAGCAGAAGGATGTAAAAATAATTGCAGCTTTTGTGCAATACCTTTAATACGTGGAGGATTAGTTAGTAAAGATAGAAAAACAATTATAGAAGAAGTTAAAAAAGCTGTTAGTGAAGGAAAAGAAGAAATTATTTTAATTGCTCAAGATACTACTGGATATGGATACGATAAGAATGATAATTATTATATAGAAGACTTATTAAAGGATATTTTAAAAACAGATGCTAAACAAATTAGAATGCTTTATTTATATCCAGATGAAGTAAAAGATTCTCTTATTGATCTAGTAGCAAAAGAAAAAAGAATAGTCCCATATTTTGATATACCACTACAACATGTAAATGATGAATTATTAAAGAATATGAATAGAAGAGGAACTAAAAAAGAAATAATAGATGTAATAACTAAAATAAGAAAAATGATACCTGATAGCATAATTAGAACAACATTTATCATTGGATATCCAGGAGAAAGTGAAGAACAATTTAATGAATTATGCGATTTTATAAAAGAATATCCATTTGATAGAATGGGAGCATTTACTTATTCTAAAGAAGAAAACACTAGAGCATATTCTTATGCTGGTCAAATAGATGAAAAAGTAAAAGAAAAAAGACTAAAAAAGATTATGGATATTCAAAAAGAAGTATCATTAGAATTAAATAAAAAGAAAATAGGTAATACATATAAAGTCAGAACTGAAATTTATAATCCAATTACTAAAGAATATAGAGGAAGAAGTTATATGAGTGCGCCTGACAATGTAGATGGATATGTTTACTTTACTAGTGATGATAATATAAGTATAGGAACTTTAGTAGATGTAAAAATTACTGATGCTAAAAATTATGATTTAAAAGGGGTTAAGTTATAACCTCTTTTTTCATATTATTTATAGAGGTGTTTTTATGCACAATAGCTATAAATTAGTAGAGGAAAAAATTTTTAAAAACATTAAAAAAAATTTAATTAATCTAGATCCAGATTTAGTGCTTCAATATTTGTTATGGTTAGAAAAGAAAACATTATATTTTAGGCAAAGTGTACTTAAAGTAAGTTATGGGGCTCAACCAGATGATATAAAAAGAGGAGATATTGTATGGGTAGAGTTTGGTGTCAATGTAGGAAATGAACTTAGTGATGTGTTTACTAAAGGTCATTATGCAGTGGTTTGGGCAGTGGATTTAGGAAATGTAGTAGTTATTCCTCTTACTAGTAGAAATTCTTATAATTCAATGTTATGTCTTGATTTAGGAATTATAAATGAATTAAATGATGATGGATTAACTAGATCTTATTTAAAACTAGATGCCATAAGGTCTGTTAGTAAAAGAAGAATAGGAAGAATGCCTAATAAGCAATATGGAAAACTAACACTAAGTGAAGAACAATTAGAAAAGGTAAAAAATCATATTAATAATTATTTTGTTAAGGAAGATGTTAGTAATTATTATAATGAATTAGAAATTTTAAATTATATAGCTTTTCATATAGAAAATAATTGAATTAATTCAAATACTTATTTACAATAATGGTATGCTACTTTAGGTTAATGGTAGACCGAAGCCATGGTAAGGCTTAAGCGTAAGTTCGATTCTTACAAGCAGCACCATTATAATAAAAAAAGCAATCAATGATTGCTTTTAATTTACTCATTTTTATTAGTTACAACTAATTTGTTACCTTTAATTCCTGATATTATTGCATGTTGACCTTTTTCTACATAATTATTTGCTTCACAAGTAAGAGTCCATACAGTATCATTTATTACCCCACTGCCTTTATTAAATTCATCAGCGTTTTCAATAACAAATACTTCTTTTCCAACTAATGAATCTATTGTATTTTTTATATCTTTTTTTGCAAGCATTCTTTTTACTAATTTTCCAACTGTAAATAGTAAACAAGATGTAAAAATTATAAATGTAGATAATTGCAAAATTATATTAAGTTTAAATACTGATAAGAATAGAGATAATGCTGCACCTATTGAAAACCATATAGCGTCTATATCTGTAGAAAACAATTCTATAATAAGTGTAATTAATACAATTGTTCCCCATATCCAAGGCATGATTTCTAATAACTGTGTCATATAATCTCTTCTTTCTATCTAATTAATTGGTTATATATTCATATTATAAAATAAATTAAAGAAAATTTGTAGAAAAAAGTCAAAAAATAATGGTACCCACTTAAATATTAGTTGAAATATTTCTTTTCGTATTATAAAATTGTATTGAAAGAAGGGTGCTACTTTATGCTAGAAGAAAACAAAATACAAAACTTGACAGAAATTTTAGATCCTCAAAGTTTAGATGAAGAAGTAAATTGTGGTGTTATTGCTTGTGAAAATGGCAAATATGAGCAAGCATATAATCATCTTTACAAAGTTTATAAAAATGCAAAATGTGATAAAGCAACTAAAGGAAGAGCAGAATTCTATTTAGGAGAAACTTTACGTAAAGTAGATCCAGAAGAATTTATTAAAGTGATTGAATCATCTAATGCAGAAATTGCAAATTACAAAAAAACAAAACCTAATGCAACTGCTTATGAAAAAATAGGACATATTTATAGAAAGTATATGTATGATGCAGCACTTAATGGCAATGTTCCTGCGATGACAGAATATGGATTAAACTGTATAAGATTAGGTAGTCAAGGTGCTTATGTATATGATTCAACAGATGCTAATAAAGAAGCAGCAATGGCATGGGCAAAATTATTAATAACGAAAAAAGAAAGAAGTGCCAAAGTAGCAGCATATGTTATTTATGCTAAATATTATTTATATCAAAGTACAAAAGTAGCATCTTTATTTAATATAGAAAGCTTTTGTGAGAATACTATAAGAGCATTTAATTCAGACAAATCAGATCCAAGAGCTTGTTATTTTATGGGAATTATGTGTGGCGATGAAAGAATTAAAAATACTAGATATTCAGATTATTATAATATAAATGATTCTTATGATTATTTTGTAAAAGCAAGAAATAATAATCTTAAAAGCTATATTGATGAAGCGGTAAGAGATGGTGCTCCTAAGTATATATCTTTATATGAAAAAAGCTTTCCTAATATGCGTAGATAGGTGATTAATTTCACCTTTTTTTATGTCAAAAATTAATATTATACATACCTTAATATTGAGGTGGGTATAATGCCTAATAATATATCATGTGTAGTAGAGGGTAAAGGAGATATTATTCTTTTTTTACATGGATGGGGACAAAGTAAAGAAAGTATGATTCCTTTAATAGAAACTTTAAAAAACAAATATAAATGTGTTCTTATAGATTTACCTGGGTTTGGAAAATCTGATTTTAATAATGTTAAAAATATTGAAGAATATACTGAATACATAAGGAAATTTTTAGAGGATAATAATTTGTTACCTAAGTATATAGTAGGACATTCTTTTGGAGGAAAAGTAGCAGTTGAATACTATTTAAAATATAAAGATATAGATAAATTATTTGTTATTGCTAGTCCTATTTTAAAACCTAAAAGACATTTAAATTATTATTATAAAATTATTAAATATAAATTAAAAAAACATTTAAAAATAAAAGGTAATGAGGGAAGTGAAGATTATAAAAATTGTCCTAAAAAAATGAAATCATTTTTTGTAAATGTAGTTAATACTCATTATGATAAATTAGTAAGAAATATTGAAATACCAGTAATATTAATATGGGGAAAAGATGATGAAAAAGTTCCTTTAAAAAAGGCTTGTGAGTTAAATAAAAAATTAAAAAATAGTGAATTATATATAATGAATGGAGATCATTTTGCATATATAAAAAATATAGAGTTTACTAGGCTTGTAATTCAAAAGCATTTAAGGAGGAAATAAAGTGATCAATATAATAATAAGTATCATTTTCCCTTTTATATTTCTTCCTATTATTTTAAATGAATATTATATAATGCAATGTAATCATTATGAAGTTCAAAAATATATGCTATATGAAAAAAAGAAAAAGATAATAGTTACATGTTTATTATTTTTAATCTTTTTAATGGGAATTTTTACTAAATATAAATATGTGTCTTTAATTACTTCTTTAATAATTACTAATATAAGTTTTATTAGTAGTAGCAAAATAAAATTCACTAGTAGAGTAAAACGATTTATCATAGTTTATTTTACTATTACATATCTTTTAGTTTTATTTAAAGTAAGTAAAATTAACTTATTACTAATAGTTAATAGTTTTATTATTTTTTATATATTAATAGTTCATTATATATCTTCTTTAATAGAAAAAATAATTTTATTTAATTATAAAAAAGATGCACAAAAAATGATAAAAGATATAGATGTTATAGGTATAACGGGAAGTTATGGAAAGACCAGTTGTAAAAACATTTTATATGATATGTTAAGTGAAATAGTAAATGTTAGTAAGACTCCTAAATCATATAATACAAAAGTAGGTATTATAAAAAGTATTAGAGAAAATTGTAATTCTTTAGATGATTATTTTATTTGTGAATATGGGGTTGATAAGGTAGGAGGTATGGATAAGTTATTAAACGTAGTTAAACCTAATATTTCTCTTATAACAGAAGTAGGACCTCAACATTTATTGTCATTTAAAAATATAGAAAATATAAGAAAAGAAAAGATAAAACTTGGGAAGATATTAAAAGAAAATGAAGCATTAGTTATTAATGGAGATAATAAATATCTAAAAGCATCAATTAAAGAATTTAAATGCAATGTTATAACATATGGAATTAAAGATAATGAAGATATAACTTGTAAAAATATTTCTTTTAATAAAGAAGGATCTGAGTTTGATTTGTATGTTTATAATAAATTTATAAAGCATGTAAGAATAAAACTATTAGGTAAACATAATGTGTCAAATGTACTAGGTGCAATTGGTGTTTTAGTGGGGCTTAATATTAGTTTAGAAAATATAGATAAATTAACTAGTAACATAAAACAAATAGAGCATAGATTAGAGTTAAAAAAACTAGGCAATATTAAAGTTATTGATGATGCTTTTAATTCTAATGAATCTGGTTTTAAAAATGCAATAGATATTTTAAGTATGATGGATGGGTATAAGATAGTTATTACTCCAGGAATAATAGAACAAGGGAAAAATAGTGAAAATATTAATTATGAATTAGGAAAATATATGAGTGATAAAGTTGATTTAGTTGTATTAGTAGAGCAAAACGCCATGACTATTAAAGAGGGACTAATTAGTGGTAAATTTGATGAAAATAAAGTGTTTATAAAGAAAGATTTTTTGGAAGCATTTGAGTTTGTTAGAAGTTGTGATAAAGAAAATAAAATAGTTTTAATAGAAAATGATTTGCCACGCATATATTTAAAATAGGAGGAATAATATGAGAATATTAGTTTTGTTTGGTGGAGAAAGTGTGGAGCACGAGATTAGTGTCATAACAGCAAATCAAGTAATGAATGCTTTAAGTGTTGGTTATACAGTAATACCTGCTTATATAAGTAAAGAAAATAAGATATATTATTTAAATGAATTAAAAGATTTAGAAACATATAAAAATATAAAAAAGATTTTAAAGAAAAAACATGAAGTTAAAATAGAAAAAGATAATAAAAAATGTTACTTAAAAAGAAAATTAAAAAAGAAAGTATATTTTGATATGGTATTCCCTGTAGTGCATGGCAAGGGGATGGAAGATGGTACACTTTTATCGTATTTAAAGTTTAAAAAGATACCTGTTATTAATGATTCATTGTCTTTTTATTCACTAGCACAAAATAAAAGTTTAACTAAAAGAGTATTAAATAGTTTAAATATAAATAATTCTAAGTTTGTAGAGATAAATAAAGATGATGATTTAAAAGAAATAGATAAAATGAATTATCCACTTATTGTTAAACCAAACACATTAGGATCATCAATTGGAATAAAAAAAGTTAATAATAAGGAGGAGTTAGAGAAAGCAATAAAAGTAGCATTTGAATATGATAAAAATGTTTTAGTAGAAGAGTACTTAAACGAAGCAAGAGAATACAATATTTCAGTAGTGGAAAAAAATGGAGAGATATTAACATCAAGTATTGAAGAAGTGTTATCAAGTAAAGATATATTAGATTATTCACAAAAATATGAAGGCGGAGAAAAGGTTAATGGAATGGTTTCTTCAAAAAGAATATTTCCTTGTATTATGGATGATAAAATAAAAAAAGAAATGGAAAAAACAGCTAAAACCATTTATAAATCATTTGAAGCAAAAGGAGTAATAAGAATAGATTTCTTATATAAAGATAAATTATATGTTAATGAAGTTAATGCAATACCAGGATCGTATTCTTATTATTTATGGAAAGATAAAATGGATTTTTTAGAATTGCTTGATACGGTAATTGAAAACAGTAAAAGAGATTATTTTTATGAAAACAAACTACTTAAAAGTATTGATAAAATGAATATTTTTAATAAAATTAATCTTAACACAAATAAAATAAAGGGTTAGAAAGTTCTAACTCTTTTATTTTTAGTAAAAAATAAGCTCAAATCATAAAATAAATTTAAATAATGAATGTATAATTTAAATAGGAGGGAATTGAATGAGCAATGATGTAACAGTAGAAATGCTAGATGAAATAATAACATCAAAAGATGTAGTAAAATTAAGAAATGCTTTTGAATATTACAATAGTGTAGATCTAGCAGAAGCAATTAATGAATTAGATGTAAAAAAAGCAATTTTTATTTTTAAAACAGTCCCTTCGAGTTTAACTGCAGAAGTTTTTAGTTATTTAGATAGTGAGTATAAAGAAAAACTTGTTAATGTTTTAGCTAGTAGTGATGTTAAAAATATTATTGAAGAATTATATACAGATGATATAGTAGATTTTATAGAAGAAATGCCATCAAACATTGTAAAAAAGATTTTAAAATCTATTGATAAAGATTTAAGAGGAGAAGTAAATCAAATCTTGAGTTATAGAGAAAATAGTGCAGGATCTATAATGACCATTGAGTATATAGAACTTAAGGAAAATGATACTTGTAAAAGTGCTTTAAATAAGATAAGAAAAGAAGGAAAAGAAGCAGAAACAATATCTTATTGTTATATTGTAGATAATAAAAGAACATTAAAGGGATACATATCTTTAAAAGAAATATTATTTAATGAAGAAGATACAAAGATTAAAGATATCATGGAAAAAGATATAGTTAGCGTTGTTGTTGATGAAGATAAAGAAGATGTTGCTAATTACTTTAAAAAATACGATTTGAGTTCAATAGCAGTCGTTAACCAAGAAATGAAGATGTTAGGAATTATTACTGCGGATGATATCATTGATGTTATTGATGATGAAGCTACAGAAGATATCGAAAAGATGGCTCATATGGTTCCTCTTGAAGATAATTATTTTGAAGTATCAAATATTAAGTTATTTAAGAAGACAATAGTTTGGCTAATTATTCTTATGTTTGCTTCCGTTGTATCTATTTTTGTTTTAAGTAAAGCAGAATCTACAATTGCTACAATATCAGTGTTAACAGTATTTATGCCAATGATTACAGGAATGGCAGGAAATGCAGGAAGTCAAACAACAGCATTACTTATAAGAGGACTTTCACTAGGTACAATAACCACAAAAGATTTTCTTAAAGCCTTGAGAAAAGAACTTGTAGTTGGTATATTAGTAGGGGGAAGTTTAGCAATTATTTGTTATGGCTTATTATGGCTTGAAAACATTACAGGAATAGTAGAAGTAGAGAAAAATGCTAATTCTATATTTATGGTTGTTTCTCTTAGTCTAATGTTAGTTGTAGTAGTTTCTAAATTAATAGCTACAACATTACCAATTTTAGCAAAAATATGTAAAATAGACCCGGCTGTAATGGCAGGACCATTAGTTACAACAATAGCAGATGCAATTGCAATTTTAATATATTTTACAATGGCTAAGGAAATATTAATACCATTGTTTGTTTAAGGGGTGAAATGATGAAATTAGCGAAAGTAAGACATCGTGTGATGGCTGCAATAGTAGATTTTGGAATAGTGTTTGGAGTATTAGTGCTTCTTGCTTTATGGAAACTTCCATTTATTATAAGTATGCTTAAGCAAGGAGAACATTTAGTTACTACTAAATTTATTGTAGATATGTTTAGATGGGGAATTTTATATGGATTATTATTAATGTTTTATTATATGGTTACTCCTTTATTATTTAATGGACAAACATTAGGAAAAAAAGTATTTAAACTTAAAATAGTAAAAGAAAATGGTGAAGAAGTAGATTATAAAACGATGTTCTTTAGAGAAGTAATTGGTAGAATTTTTATAGGTTTTGGATCTTTAGCAATAACAGCAATAGCATCTACTATTATAATGATATTAAGAGATGACAATAAAGACTTAGCTGATATAATAGCAAAAACAAAAGTTATAGATTTATATGAAAGTGAGGAATTATAATGCCAACAGCACATAATGAAGCAAAAAAGGGAGAAATAGCTAAGACTGTTTTAATGTGTGGAGATCCACTTAGAGCAAAGTATATAGCAGAAAATTTCTTTGATGATTATAAATTAGTTAATAAAGTAAGAAATATGTATTGTTACACAGGTCACTATAAAGGAAAAGAGATAAGTGTAGCAGGTAGTGGTATGGGAATACCTTCAATGGGTATTTACTCTTATGAATTATATACAGAGTATGATGTAGATACTATTATAAGAGTAGGAACAGCAGGAGCATATAATAAAGATGCTAAAATAGGAGATATCGTAATAGCACTCGGAGCATGTAGTAATTCTAACTATGCTTCACAATTTGATTTAAGGGGTACTTATAGCGCAATAGCTTCATTTGATTTAGTAGAAAAAGCTGTTAGAATATGTAGAGAAAATGATTATAGATATCATGTTGGAAATGTATTTAGTAGTGATATTTTTTATGAAAATGATAATGAGTATTGGAAAAGATGGGCTAATCTTGGAGTTTTAGCAGTAGAGATGGAATCATATGCCTTATATATAAATGCTGCTAAACTTGGAAAGAAAGCTATGACTGTATTAAGTATTTCGGATAGTTTTATTACTAAGGAAGTAACAACATCTGAAATGAGACAAAATGGCTTTACTAATATGATGAAATTAAGTCTAGAAGTAGCGAGTGAGTTATAATGGATAAATTAGGCCTTTGGTTAATGATTTTATTTTTATTCTTATTAGTTATATTTTCAATTTGTTATATTTTTATGGATGATTTAAAAAATTTAATAATTGGATTAACGAAAAAGAAGAGAATAACGGCAAAATTAAAGAGGTTTGCAGTCGACCATGATTTTCCACTTTTAAGTGATGTTGTTATTCAAATAAGAGAGAATAAATATATTAAAATTGATCATATTATGATTGGTAATAAATATATTTATGTTATTGCTTGTAAATGTTATTATGGTTATTTAAATGCTAAAGCAATAGATGAGAAGTGGGTTTTATATAAAAGAGATAAATTAGTGCATGTTGAAAATCCTTTAAGATATAATGAAAAAAGAATTAGAATTTTATCTAATTTACTAGATAATTCAATGGAAGATTTTGTAAATATAGTTTACTTATCTAAGCCTGTTGTTACTAGTAAAATAGAAGGAACAAATAAAAAAGAGTTTGTTATATATGAAGATGATTTTGAAAACTTTATAGAGGTTTATGAAAAAGAGTGTAAATTAAATGAATTTTCAATTAAATCTATAAATGAAGCAGCAAAGAAGATATTTGATTATCATAATGAATCAATAATTAATTTTAAAGAAGTTAATACTAAAAAAGCAAATTAGTAGCGAGAGCTACTTTTTTAGTTTCTACTTAAAGTAGATAAAATTAATTTAGAATAATGCTAGAATAAAGATGAGGTGTTAAAAGTGAATGATTATGAGTTTGGCAATAAAATATATGAATTAAGAAAGAAATGTAAGATATCTCAAGAAAAATTAGGAGAATTAGTAGGAGTTAGTAATAAAGCTGTTTCTAAATGGGAAATGGGTAAGGCAAAACCTAATGTAGATGTTTTAAAAAAAATATGTGATGTTTTTAATGTGAAATTAGAATATTTAATAGATAATAAAAATGAAAACATTAATATTACTAAAATTGTTATAACTGGTGGTCCATGTGCAGGAAAGTCTACAGCTTTAAGTTGGATTCAAAATCATTTTATAAAAAAGGGATATAAAGTATTGTTTATAAATGAAAGCGCAACTGAGTTAATTAATAATGGAATAAATTATGAAACTTGTAAATCAAGACTTGATTTTCAAAAGGCAATAGTGGGATTGCAATTAGAAAAAGAAAAAATATATATGAATGCTGCTAAACTAATGGATGGTAAAATTTTAATTGTTTGTGATAGAGGCCTTTTGGATTCTAAAGCCTTTATAAGTGAATTAGAGTTTCAAAAAATATGCAATGACTTTAATACTAATGAAATAGAAATGCGTGATAATTATGATGCTGTATTTCATCTTGTGAGTTGTGCAAAAGGAGCAGAAGAATTTTATACAAAAGATAACAATTCAGCAAGACAAGAAAATATAGATGAAGCTAGAATAGTGGATGATAGAATAATCGCTGCATGGACTGGTCATCCTCATTTTAGAATAATAGATAATTCTGTGTCTTTTGAGGAAAAAATAAAGAAATTATTAAAAGAAATAGATTCTTTCTTAAAAGAGCCAATAGGTTATGAAATAGAGAGAAAATATTTAATAGAGTATCCAAATATAAAAGTATTAGAAAGCATGGATAATTGTGAAAAAGTAGAAATTATTCAAACATATTTGTTTAGTGATAATGATGAAGAAGTTAGAGTTAGGCAAAGAGGAAAAAATGGTAATTATATTTATTATCAAACAATTAAAAAGAATATATCAAATTTAAAAAGAATAGAAACAGAAAAAAGATTATCTAAGGAAGAATATCTAAATTTATTGATGAATGCTGATCCTTCTTATAGACAAATAAGAAAAACAAGATATTGTATAACTTATGGTAAGACTTATTATGAAATAGATGTATTTAAAGATAATAATAAAGATGCTTTATTAGAAGTAGAATTGCTTACAGAATCAGATGATGTAGAAATACCTCCTTTTGTTAAAGTTATAAAGGAAGTAACGGATGATGAAAATTATAAGAATCATAATATAGCGAAAATAAAAAAATAAGCGAATTAAATAACTCGCTTATTTTTACTTTCTAATAATATTATTAGAAATCAAAGACAGTCTTTAAATGATTATCTTGCTTTTTCTCTATTATCGATAACAACCATTTCATCAAGATTCACAAAGAATAACATGATGTTAATAAGTCCAGCAATACCAACTAAAGTATAGATAGTTCTAGTAACAATTGTCATAGATCCAAATATTGAAGCAACTAAGTCAAAATTAAATAAACCTATCATACCCCAGTTTAAAGCACCAATAACAGTTAAAACAAGTGCTGTTTTCTGTAAAATATTCATAAAAATCCTCCCTTTTCTTTATTAATATATCCAGATTTAAAAAAATAATTCATATTTTTACATTTTTTAATAATTACTTGCATAGACTTTTACAAAGGGATAGGTGAAAATAAAAAATGTTTAAAAAAATTATGGTAGCAGTTTTAGTTATGGCATTATTAGGTGTAGGAGTTTGGAAGGTTTTCTTTTCAAAACCATCAATTAATGATACTTTGCAAAATGTAAACAAAAATTTAAACTCTTATCAATTAGAAGCTAATATGGAGTTAAACAATGGGGAAGAGCAAAGAAAATTTAATGTAGTAGTATCATATGCTAAAAAGGAAGATAAGGATTTATTTAGAGTTAGTTTATACGACACTACAATCAATCAAGAACAAATTATGTTAAGAAATGAAGAAGGAGTATATGTTTTAACACCAACTTTAAATCAAGTATATGAGTTTAAATCTGGATGGCCATTAAACAGTGCTAAACCATATATTTATCAATCATTATTAGATGTATTTAATGGTGAATATACTACTAAAAAAGTTGATGATGGAATTATTGTTACTAGCGAACCAAGTTATAAAAATGCTCCTCAATATTCAAAACAAGAAATTAAATTTACTAAGGATTTAACTCCATTATGGGTTCATTTATATAATGACAAAAATGAAGTTTTAGTAAATGTAACTTTTACCAAAGTAGAAACAGGAGTAGAGTTTAGCGAAGATTACTTTAATTTATCTAAAAATATGGAAGAATCAAGAAAAAATTTAAGTTCTACGACTGGTTCAACATTTGATGATTTACCACTTGCTTTAACAGGAGCTAATATGAATGTAAGCGTTAAAGATCAAACAAGCGCTAGTATTAATGGTGATAAAGTTTATATTATGTCTTATGAGGGAGAAGCTAACTTTACAGTAGTTCAAAAAATCATTAGTAGTAGTGAAGAAATGAGTATTACAGAAGTTGATGGAGATTTAGTGTTACTTGTTAATGGATTTGCAGCTTTAGATACAGATAAAGTTACATATTTATACAATGGAGTAGAATGTGTAATTTATGGAGATAACTTAACTGTTAATAGTTACATTGACATTGCAAATGGATTAGAAGTTGTTGGAATGAAATAAAAATAGTTCATTTTAATGAAATAAAACAATCATTATTGACGTAGTGATTGTTTTTTTTTAGTATTCGAGTATAATAGTAAAGTACTTGGAGAGTGATGAAATGTTTACAAATTTAAAGTTAGCATTTAATTCTTTTAAAAAGAATTGGCAAGATTATTTAGCAATTTCATTTGTTTTTGGAGTAATTATATTTATTGGCGTATTAATAGGTAAAACAATGATAGGTATGCTTTTAGCGTATATTATTATAGCAATACCTGCGATTATTAGTTTAAAATTTGTAGCATTCCAATCTTATGATAAACCAAAGGTAGAATATAGAAGTTTAAAGGTAGGATTTATTACTTTTTTTAAATCTATAAAAATATATTTTATTGTTATTTTAAAACCATTTTTTATTGGATTATTAGTAGGTATAATTGTTTATTCAATATTTTTATCAAATGGTATTAATATAGCTAGCGAAACTATTCCAAATTTAATGGAAACTTTATCTCATCATAGTACATTTGAGTATGCTTATGAAGAAATGCTTGCAATAGAAAAAGTTAAAAACTTACTTAATATTGGTGAAATAGTTTCAATAGTAGTGGGCTTTTTAGTATATTTTTGTTTTAAATTAAAGAGAGATTTTATCCCACTTATGGCTTTTGAAATGCCTATTTCTAGCAAAAGAGCAATAACAATGAATGATAAGATTTTAAAAGGAAAATATGTTAAGTTCTTGTTGACTAGTTTGTTTATTGTATTATTATTTGCAATTCCTGGAGGACTTGCTTATTTAACAAAGTATTTAATGTCTAAAAATGAAATTTTATCTGATACTACAATTTACTTTATTTCATCAATAGTATTTTGTATCTTGTCAGCACCTTTAGCACTGTACAAACAGTTGTTTTATATTGCATCTTATAAAGAGTATTCTAAGCCATTTAAAGAAGACTTTGATAATGAATTAAAGAATGTTATTAAAGAAATTGAAGAACTTCAAAAGATGATAAATAACGATAAAGAAAATAAATAATAATTTAAAGTAGTTATTCATACAATTATAGTAGTTAAAATAAATAAAAGTTAATAATAACTATTGCACTAAAAAAATTTTTGTGTTAATATCTTAGGGCAGTAGTTATCTGGAGCAATACTCAAGTTGGTGAAGAGGTATCCCTGCTAAGGATATAGATCGGGAAACTGGTGCGAGGGTTCGAGTCCCTCTTGCTCCGCCACTAAAAGGCCCGTTGGAGAAGTGGCTTAACTCACATCCCTCTCAAGGATGCACTCACGGGTTCGAATCCCGTACGGGTCACCAAAAAAAAACTTGGTGTGTGGAATAACTGCTTTAAATATACATGCAGGCGTAGTTCAATGGTAGAACTTCAGCCTTCCAAGCTGACTACGGGGGTTCGATTCCCCTCGCCTGCTCCATTAAAAATCAACTCACTAACTAATAGGCTAGTGAGTTTTTATTATATAAAAGTTGAATGAGTATATTACTTTTTGATTAATAGATATTTGCATGTATTCAATACTATTTTCTTGTTTTATGTGTTTATGCCTTGTTTAAGAATTAATAGTTTTTATGCTATATGGACAGATACATAAACAAAATATATAATGTGTATGGATAAGTTCTTTAAATGGAGGAATAAGGCATGGATAACATTCAAGAATTTAAAAATGCAAAATATGGATTAATGATTCATTTTGGATTATATAGCTTGCTAGGAGGTATGTACAAGGGAGAAAAAGGTCCAGCATATGCTGAATGGATTGAGTGTAATAAAAAAATACCTAATAGTGAAATGGATAAACTAGCAAAAATTTTTAATCCAATTTATTTCGATTCAGATTATATTTGTCGTTTTGCAAAAGAATGTGGCATGAAATATATAGTTATTACTACAAAGCATCATGAAGGTTTTGCTCTTTTTAAATCACAAACAGATAGTTTTAATAGTTATGATGCTTCACCTTGTAAAAGAGATCTAATAAAAGAGTTAGCGGATTCATGTAAAAAATATGACTTGAAATTGGGCTTCTATTATTCTCAATGCATCGATTGGAGAGAGCATGATGGAGGAGGATATACAGTAGATGCTAAATACTCTGCTGGTGATTCATGGGATAATAATTGGGATTTTCCAGATAGAAAAAACAAAGACTACAGTAAACTATTTAGTAAAAAAATTGTTCCTCAAGTTAAAGAAATTATGTCTAATTATGGATATGTTTTTTTAGCTTGGTTTGATATGCCATTAGATTCTACAAAAGAGCAAAGTGAAGAGTTGTATAAGTTAGTAAAAAGATTGCAACCAAATTGTCTAATAAACTCTAGACTTGGAAATGGAAAATTCGATTATGTTTCATTAGGAGATAATGAAATCCCAGATTCGATTCCCAAAAATATAAGTGAAGATATTAATGAAAATGAAATATATGGGTTTAAAAAATCACCATATGGTTTATATGAGTCAGCATGTACTTTAAATAATTCTTGGGGATATAGTTCTATTGATGATGAATGGAAAACTGCTGAAACTATTTTTGAAAATAGAATAAAATTAGAGAAACTTGGAATTAATTATTTGATAAATGTGGGGTTGGATTGGTTAGGAAGAATCCCATATAAAGCAGAAGAAATCTTAAAAGAAGTTCAAAAATTATATGAAGAGAGTACTATAGAGTATATCCAATAAGTGAACTTACAGCAAAAATAATTATATTTTTAATATTATTTAGAATATCGTGGTTATGTTATTATAAAGTTTTACAAGATGGAGAAGTAAGTGTTGCATTTTCTATTGATGATTATAATATTATAATAGTAGCATTTTCATATTTTGTTTTAAAAAATTAATGGTAAAGCAGCAATAGGATTTGTTTTAAAATTGTAGGTACTTTATTTAATATAATAACATATATTTTCTTTTTATTTATGTGTTTATTGTGCGTATAAAACGATTAAAAATAAAATAATACATGTATATGATTTTAATGAGAGTTATGCTAAAATTAAAACTGCATGTAGGAGGTAAAACATGAAAGTGAATAAGAAAAGAAATATTATAATAAGTGTTGTTTTAAGTGTGTTTGCAATAGTGTATACATTATTAGTTAAATTTGTTGATGTAAAAGAAGTAGGACCTAATAATTCTAAAGTTGGGTTTGCTAATCTTAATAAGGCTGTTTTTAGAGTTTTTGGAGAAAATAGTCATTGGTATAATTTAACTAAATATTTAGGTTATATATTTGTGTTAATTGTTTTAGCATATGCAGTAATAGGAATTATAGAGATAGTAAAAAGAAAGAGTTTGTTTAAAGTAGATAAAGAACTTCTTGTTTTGGGTTGCTTTTATGTGGTAATAGGTTTAATGTATGTTTTATTTGAAAAAGTAATAATTAACTATAGACCTATATTAGTAGATGGTGTACTTGAGGCATCATATCCTTCATCTCATACAATGATTACCTTATGTGTATGTGGAAGTGCAATTATTATAAATAGCAAACTATTTAAAAATAATATTGTTAGATATCTTAATATAGCATTATCATTTGTTATGATTTTAATGGTGATAGGTAGAACTCTATCAGGCGTGCATTGGTTTACTGATATAGTAGGTGGAGTTATTATATCTAGTGCATTACTTATGATTTATTACACTATTATTGATCGTTTAGAAAATAAAAAGACTAGTGAAAACTAATCTTTTTTATTGCTTATTTATGTGCTTATATTGCCACAAAACGAGAATTTTTTCAAGTCTTGTAATGCTTGTACATGTTAGTGTATTAAATATGTAGAGGTGTAAAAAAAATGAAAAATATGACAGCATTAATGAGTTGTTTTGTTAGATATTACTATACTAAAAATAATAAAGATAAAGTGTATGAAGAAAAGATTAAAGTTATTACTTGGATAAAGAAATATTTGGAAGGACTATTGAGTTAGTAGGAGATAATAGTTATATTGTATTTGATTATTCTATTAATTGTGAGAGTGAAAAAAAGTTAAATAAGAAGTTAGCAGCATGGAAAAATGAAGAAATGAAGTCTAATTATTCTATAAATTATATTGAATGTGTAGCTAAAAAAGCAAATTTAAAGATATACAAAAACTATACTTATAAAGATATAAATGATAAATACTTTTATAATCAATGTATGAAAGCACCTGTTGGATTTAATTATTTCTCTTAATTTGTTTTCTTCATTAATTGACTATTAAAAACATATAATTTAATATTAATTATAAAGGTGTTGTGATAGTAATGTATAAGGAGTTATTTACAAAAATAAAAGAATCGTTTTTATCAATTTTACCAGTGTTTTTGCTTGTAATTGTTTTACATTTTACTCTTGCTCCATTAAATAATAGTATGTTTTCTTCTTTTATAGTAGGAACATTATTATTAGTTTTAGGAATGTCTTTATTTACTCTAGGTGCAGATAATGCAATGATGCCTATAGGTAATAAAATGGGATCATTTTTATCAAAGCATAAAAGTTTAACTTTATTAGTTTTTACTTGCTTTTTATTAGGAACATGCATCACTATAGCAGAACCAGATTTAAAGGTGTTAGCTGAACAAGCAAGTTATTTACCTAGTACAACTTTGATTATTACGGTTGCAATAGGAGTAGGAATCTTTTTAGCATTATCAGTATTAAGAATTATTTTTAAACTAAGCTTATCAAAATTATTATTAATATCATATGGTTTATTATTTATATTAACTATATTCATACCATCTAAATTCATACCATTATCATTTGATTCAGGTGGTGTTACAACAGGACCAATAACGGTTCCTTTTATTATGGCATTAGGGGTAGGAATAGCATCTGTTAATGGTGGAGAAACATCAAAAGATGATAGTTTTGGATTAATTGGATTATGCTCTATTGGACCAATTGTGGCAGTTTTATTTTTAAGTTTATTCTTTAAAAATGGTAATACAGATTATGTTTTAAATTCTAGTTCATTAAGTATATTTGAATGTCTTTTAAAATATGGCAAAGAAGTATTAATAGCATTAAGCCCAATTGTAATACTATTTATTGTGTTTCAAATATTTTTCCTTAAAATATCAAAAAAATCTTTAATTAAAATATTAATTAGTATTGTTTATACATTTATTGGATTAGTTTTATTTTTAGTAGGGGTTAATTATGGGTTTAGTAATGTTGGTAACTATCTTGGTAAGGAAATAGTAAGTAATCATCCAAATATTTTAATACCACTTGGAATGATTATGGGATTACTTACAATACTTGCTGAACCAGCAGTATATGTTCTTAATAAACAAGTTGAGGAAATATCTAGTGGTTTAATTACTAGAAAATCATTAACTATTAGTTTAGCTTTAGGTGTTTCTTTAGCAGTTGGTTTATCAATGCTTAGAATTGTTTTTGATATTCCTGTTATGTATATTTTATTGCCTGGATATTTAATTGCTTTAATAATGACTTTCTTTACACCAAAATTATTTACTGCGATTGCTTTTGATTCAGGAGGAGTGGCTAGTGGACCAATGGCAGCTACATTTATTTTACCATTTGCAATAGGAGCATGCTTAGCTTTAAATCATAGTGTGGTTTTAGATGCTTTTGGTTTAGTAGCCTTTATTGCTTTAACTCCTTTAATTAGTATTCAAGTATTAGGTATTATGTATAATTATAAACTTAAGAAACAAAGTAAAGAAGAACAAACTCGTGAATTTGAAGAATATATTGAATTGGAGGTATAAGTATGAAAGTTGATAAAAAACTTAAATTTACAATATTAATTACTGAAAGAGATATTGTAAATAAAGTAACTAAATATTTAGAAAATGTGGGAGTAAATAAATACTTTTTAATGTATGCAATGGGTAGCGCTAGTTCAAGCATATTAGATTATTTAGGAATAGGAGAAACTAAAAAAAATATTCTTATTTATCCTTGTAGTGAAGAGGATTCTTCAAAGATAATGGAAGCTATAAAAATAAGCGAATTTTTAAAGAATACAATTGCTTTTAGAGTTCCAATAAAAGGTATATCTAGTTTAGATAGTTTAAAGTATTTCTTAAAGGAGGAGATAGAAAATGAATAAGTTTGAGTGTATAGTTACTATTTGTGATGGTGGATATAGTGATTATGTAGTGGATGCAAGTAAAGAAGCAGGTGCTAAAGGTGCTACTATTATAAATGGAAGAGGAAGTACTTCTAAAGAGCCTAATAAGTTCTTTAAACTAAATATTCAACCAGATAAACAAATTGTTTTAATTCTTTGTAAGGGAGAACAAACAAAAGCTATAGTAGAGGCTATTAGTAATAAAGCTGGAATGAATACTAAGGCTCATGCCTTATCATTTGTCTTGCCTGTAGAAGATGCAATAGGAATGGCAGAAATATTTAAAGAGTAATAAAAAAAGGTCCAAGTGACCTTTTTTTAGTTCTTACTCAATAACAGTTATATTACTAGCTCTAGTTCTATCATTGTCTTCAACGATATCAAAGCTAACTTTTTGACCTTGTGTTAAACTTTTATAACCTTCAGCATTGATTGCACTATAGTGAGCAAATACATCTTTACCATCACTAGTAGTGATAAATCCATAACCTTTTTCAGAATTGAACCATTTTACAGTTCCTTGATACATAGGTAGAAAAATCCTCCTTCTTAATAATTAGTAGTAATAAATTAAAATAGCCTATACAACCATACAAATTTGATTGTATAAGCTATATGTTTACTATTACCAACTTAATGATACATCAAATAGTTAAATTAAGCAAGAAAATATCTTTTATTCACTAAGACTTGAAATAGCATTTCTTGCATATTCTGTTGTTACTATTTTATCATAAGGGGCACGTTTATCTAATTGATTAGCAAGTTCGATAATATCCATTAATTTGTTTAAAGATTCAACAGTTAAAGTAGGATCTTTAGCCCATGCTTCAATTGATCTATAATTTTTAACTGCAGTAGTTAAATCTTCGATTGAAGAATCACTAAAATATGATTTTATCGCCTCTGCAACTTCTACATCAGTATGCTCATACACCCATTTTTGAGCTTTATATATAGCGTTAGTGAATTTTTGAATAGTATCACTATTTTTATTCATATAACTTTTTAAAGTAGAATATGAAGTATAAGGAATATTTCCTGATAACTCACCTAGAGATGCTACTATATATCCTTTATTTGCTTTCACAATACTAGAAGCAGTAGGCTCAAATAAAGAAACATAATCTCCCTCTCCTGAAGTAAAAGCTCCAGCCATTGCCGCAAATTGAACATCTGTTCTTACATTTACATCTTTAGTAGAATCATTAACTCCAACATTTAATCCAGCATTTTTTAATATGTATTCAAGAACCATTTCTGGCATACCAGCAAGTCTACCACCAAGTATTTCTTTACCTTTTAACATAGAAATATCAAAGTTACTTGTGTTAGTTCTTGAAACTAAGAAACTTCCATCTTTTTGAGTTAATTGAGCAAAGTTAATTGCATAGTCTTTTTGACCTTCGTTATAAACATAAATTGAAGCCTCACTACCCATTAAACCTATCTCAGCATCTTTAGATAATAAAGCTGCCATTGTTTTATCAGCACCATTAGTGTTTACAAAAGATACTTTTAACCCTTCTTCTTTAAAGAATCCCATAGTATCTGCTACATATTGAGGAGCATAGAAAACTGAATGGGTGACTTCCGCTACTGTAAGTTTAGTTAAGCCATCATCTTTACAACTACATCCATTTATAAGTAAAAATGGAAAAGCTAGTAAAGAAGCTAAAAAACATTTTATTTTTTTCATTTAATTATTCTCCTTTTACTCTATTAATAGAATATTAATTTAAATTAAATATGTGATTATTTACTTAATTTCTTCTTTAATATTTTCTCTAATATATTAACTAATTGATACATAACATATGCAATTATTGCCAAAACAAAGACTCCCATCATTACTAAATCTAGTTTAAATATTTGGCTACCATATACAATTAAGTATCCTATACCGCTTCTAGAAACAATAAATTCTCCCATTATAACTCCAACCCAAGACATTCCTATATTAATCTTTATAATATCAACGATGTTTACAATATTCGAAGGTATTACAAGTTTGCATAATATTTGAAATTTATTAGCACCAAAACTTTTTAACATTTTTATTTTCTCTTCATCAACATTTTTAAAATAGTTGTAAGCAGATAAAACAGTTAAAATAAGAGAGATGGAGACTGCTACTACAACAATTCCTTTTACTCCTGTTCCAGCCCATATTATAAATATTGGGGCAAGCGCAGTTTTAGGAAGGGCATTTAAAACTACTAAAAATGGATCAAATATTTTAGCTAAAGTTTTGCTCCACCAAAGTATTATTGCTATAAAAATACCTATAACAGTACCTATTATTAATCCAAGTATAGTTTCATATACTGATATGTAGATGTGAGAAAATAATTCACCACTTGCTATATATTTCTTTAATAATAAAAATATTTCACTAGGGCTAGATACTAAAAAACTATTTATAATTTCTTTTCTTGTTAATAACTCCCATATTAAAAAGAAACTTATTAATATAAATATTTGTGCAAAAATAATTTTTATTTTATTAATTTTTTGTTTCTTTATATATTTTTTAGCATCATCACTTTTTAAATTCATCTAAATCCCTCCATATCTTGTCAAAATAGTCTTTAAATAAGGCATGTTTTCTTGAACTAAGAGGAGTTCTTTTTTCTAAATCATCAAATTTAATTTCATATACTTTTTTTACACTTGCAGGTCTACTTGTTAAAACAATTACTTTATCACTAAAAGCAATTGCTTCAGATATGTCATGAGTTACTAAAATAACACTTTTATTTTCTTTTGTTACAATATCATATACATCATCATTTACAGCAATTTTTGTTTGAGCATCTAAGGCGCTAAATGGTTCATCGAGTAATAATATATCTGGATTTAAAACAAGTGTTCTGATTAAAGCTACTCTTTGCCTCATACCACCACTTAATTCACTAGGATAACTATTTCTAAATTCATATAAACCATATTTTTTTAATAACTCATTTATTATTTCTTTTTGTGTATCATTCATTTGTTTTCTTATTTCTAGTCCAATAGTAATATTTTTATATATATTTCTCCATTCAAGTAAATTATCCTTTTGAAACATATAACCAACATTTTTATGTAGATCAATAGTACCTTTACTAGGTTTTATAAGCCCACTTATTAAATTGAGAATAGTAGATTTACCACATCCACTAGGACCTACAATTGCTATCTTTTCTCCTTCTTTTAATTCTAAATTAATATCTTTTAATACTTCAACTTCACCTTCAAGAGTAAAAAAACTTTTGGATATATTTTGCATATTTAAAATGTTATTATCCATAATTTCACTCCTATTCATTACATAATATTAATAATTATTGCTAAAGTGTAAAAAATGCACTATTACCTAAAAAATAATGTTATACTATATAAAAAGGAATGATGAACATGAACGTTGAAGAGATAATCAATGAATTAGAAAAAAGCAAAAAATTGTATGAAATGACTTTGTTATATTTGCTAGTTAAAAATGAAGATAAGAAGTATCTGCTTGAATTATACAAAGAAGGCAATGATGAAGATGTTTGCAAGGCTATTAAAAATGCTATATATGCAGATAAAGAGACTATGAATACTGTTAAGACAATTATAGAGGCTCAAAAATACGAGAAGGGAGATATCCCTTCATTTAAGACTACAAGTGAAATAATAAAAAGGCAAATGCCAGAACTTGATTCTAATGACATAAAAGAATTTATAAGAAAAAATAAAAAGTAATTTTGTAAATATATCATTTTTGAAAATTTTGAAAAAAATTATAAATTAATATACAAAATTGTGTCATGAAATAGAAAAATGAGTATGATTTCTAATAAAAATGTGTCAAATTTTTAAAAAATGACACATTTTTCTTTTTAGTTATTAAAAAAAGAAAAAATTATATTAAAAAATGCATGATTTCATAATACAAAATTATGATAAAAAGTATCTTAAATAATAAGAGAAAATGATGAAAATGTTATATTATATGTTTGTAATTATTTAATACTTTATGTAATTAGGAGGATGGAATAATGGTTAAGGTAGTAGTGTGTATAGGAAGTTCATGCCATATTAAAGGATCAAGACAAGTAGTAGAGAGTTTACAAAATTTAATAGATACTAATAATGTTAAAGATAGGGTTGAACTTTCTGGTACTTTTTGTATGGGAAAATGTCAGCAAGGTGTTTGTGTAACTGTTAATGGTGAATTTTATTCAGTTAGTCCAACTACTGTAGAAGAATTCTTTAAAAAAGAGGTTCTTACTAGAATTTAAATAATGCTTATTAATAGAAAAGAGGTATAGGTAATGGCTAGTTTTTTAACACTAAAAAAATCAAATTGTAAAAATTGTTATAAGTGCATAAGGCATTGCCCTGTTAAGGCAATTCGTTTTTCTGCTAATCAAGCTCATATAAATGATGATGAATGTATTTTATGTGGCCAATGTTTTGTTGTATGTCCACAAAATGCCAAACAAATAACAAGCGAAGTTGAGAAAGCAAAAGTTTTAATTCAATCTAATGTTCCTGTATATGTAAGTTTAGCGCCTTCTTTCATTGCTAATTATGATGGAGTAGGAATAAATGAAATGCGAAAGTCTTTAAAGAAGTTAGGATTTGCAGAAGTAGAAGAAACAGCGATAGGTGCTACTATTGTGAAAAATGAGTATGAGAGATTACTTAAAGAGGAAAAAAGAGATATTGTTATTTCTTCTTGTTGTCATTCTATTAATTTATTAATACAAAAATATTTTCCAAAAGAAATAGCTTATTTAGCAGATGTTATGTCACCAATGCAAGCACATGCTAGTGATATTAAAAAGCGTAATCCTAATGCAAAAGTTGTATTTATAGGCCCTTGTGTTTCTAAAAAAGATGAAGCTAGTCATTATGAGGGAATAGTAGATGCTGTTTTGACTTTTGAAGAACTTTCTAACTGGTTAAAAGAAGAAAATATAGAGTTAGTTAAAAATATAGATAAAAATGATAATAGTAAGGCAAGATTCTTTCCAACTACTGGGGGAATTTTAAAAACAATGGATACTAAAAATAGTGAATATACATATATGGCAATCGATGGGGTAGAAAATTGTATAGCAGCACTTAAAGATATAGAAAGTGGTAATATACATAAATGCTTTATAGAGATGTCAGCGTGCACTAATAGTTGTATAGGTGGACCAGTAATGGAAAAGTATCATCATGCAATAGTTAAAGACTATATGTATGTAGCAAACTATGCTGGAAAGAAAGATTTTAGTGTAGAGCAGCCAGACTCTTTAGAAATAAGAAAACATTTTGAGCAAATTGATTGCAAAAGACTTAATCCTAGTGAAGATGAGATAAGAGAAATAATGAAGAAAATGGGAAAGATTAAAAAAGAAGATGAACTTAATTGTGGATCTTGTGGATATAATACATGCAGAGAAAAAGCAATAGCTATTTATAATGGTAAAGCAGAGATATCAATGTGTCTTCCTTATTTAAAAGAGAAAGCTGAAAGTTTTTCTGATTGTATTGTTAATAATACCCCAAATGGATTAATAGTGTTAAATGATAAATTAGAAGTTCAGCAAATTAATAATGCTGCTAAAAGTATGTTAAGAATTAATAATGTAAATGATATTTTAGGTGATCAAGTAGTTAGAATATTAGATCCAGATATTTTCTTAAAAGTATTAGAAACAAAGCGTGGTATAAATAATAAAAGAGCTTATTTAGCAGAATATAATAAGTATGTTGAAGAAACAGTTGTATATGATGAAAATAATCAAATGTTAGTATGTATTTTAAGAGATATAAGCGATGTTCAAGATGAAAAAGTTAAAAAAGAAAATATTTCAAAACAAACAATAGAAGTAGCAGATAAAGTAGTAGAAAAGCAAATGAGAATAGTTCAAGAAATAGCATCTTTACTTGGAGAGACTGCTGCAGAAACAAAGATAGCGTTAACTAAATTAAAGGAGTCTATTTCCGATGAATGATTTGTGTGTGGATATAGGTTATAAAAGTATTAATCATGCAGGTGAACAATTATGCGGAGATCACGTTGAAATTGCAAACGAAGGTGATAACTCTACAGTTATAGTTTTAGCAGATGGACTTGGAAGTGGTGTTAAAGCAAGCATTTTATCTACCTTAACTTCTAAAATAATTTCTACGATGATGGCAGAAGGATTATCTATTGAAGATTGTGTAGAGACAATTGCGGCAACTCTCCCAATATGTTCAGTTAGAGGAGTAGCGTATTCCACTTTTACTATTATTCATATTGTTAATAATGAAGAAGCTGAATTAATTCAATATGATAATCCACAAGTTATTATGTTTAGAGATGGTAATAACTTTGATTATGATAAGGAAGAGTTAGAAATTGGTGGAAAGAAAATATATAAATCTGTTATTAAACTTAATGAGGGTGATATTTTTATAGCTATGAGTGATGGATGTCCTCATGCTGGAATTGGCTTTTCTTATAATTTTGGATGGAAAAGAGAAGATATTATTAATTACATGGATGGCTTTTGTAAGGTAGGATATACTGCAAAAACATTATCTACAATATTAATAAATGAATGTGATAGATTATATGGCTATGAGCCTGGTGATGATGCAACTGCATGTGTTATAAAGGTAAAGAAAAGAGTACCTGTTAATATTTTATTTGGACCACCATCAAATAGAGATGATGTTAATAGAATGATGACTTTGTTTTTTGCTAAAGATGGAAAGCATATTGTATGTGGAGGTACAACTTCATCATTGGTTTCAAAGTATCTAAATAAGCCAATTACAACAAGTCTTGATTTTGTTTCTAATGATATTCCTCCAACTTCAAAGATAGATGGAGTAGATTTGGTGACAGAGGGAGTAATTACTATTAATAGGGTGTTAGAATATGCAAAAGATTATATAAAAGATAATACACTATATGAAAAATGGTGTTTTGAAAGAGATGGAGCTTCTTTAATTGCTAGATTATTATTTGAAGAGGCAACAGATATAAATTTCTTTGTTGGTAGAGCAATAAATCCGGCTCACCAAAATCCAAATCTTCCAATTAGTTTTAGTATAAAAATGAATTTAGCAGAAGAATTATCAAAATGTTTGAAAGAAATGGGTAAAAGAATAAAAGTTAGTTATTTTTAGGAGGTAAATAAATGAGAAAATTTGATACAAAAGTACAAGAGTTGAAATATCAAGTTCTTAGAGAAGTAGCTAGTGAAGCATGGAAAGGAACACTTCCAGAAACTGCAATAGATATACCAATGACTATTGTTCCAGGTAAAAAGCCTACAATGAGATGTTGTGTATATAAGGAAAGAGCAATTTTACTGGAAAGAGTAAAAATGGCTATGGGTGGATATAAAGATAATAGCAATGTTATTCAAGTAATAGATATTGCTTGTGATGAATGTCCAGTAGGTGGTTATGAGGTTACTAACTCTTGTAGAGGGTGTATTGCTCATAGATGTGAAGGTGCCTGTAAGTTTGGTGCAATAACCTTTGATAGTAACCATACTGCTCATATTGATAAGAGTAAATGTAAAGAGTGTGGCATGTGTGCTAGAGTTTGCCCTTATAGCGCAATTCATAACTATAAAAGACCATGTGAAAGTGCATGTAAAGTAAATGCTATTTCAATGGGTGAAGATAAACAAGCTTGTATTGATAATGAAAAGTGTATATCATGTGGTGCATGTGTTTATCAATGCCCATTTGGAGCAATTACAGATAGGTCATATATTTTAAATGTTATAGATATCATAAAGAATAGCAATGATAATAAAAATTATAAAGTATATGCAATTGTAGCACCTTCTATTTCAAGCCAATTTACTTATGCTAAATTAGGTCAAGTAATAACTGGTTTAAAAGAGCTAGGTTTCTATACAGTAATTGAAGCAGCTTTAGGAGCAGATATGGTTGCGCAAAAAGAATCTAAGGAACTTGCAGAAAAAGGTTTTTTAACTAGTTCTTGTTGCCCTGCTTTTGTTGATTATTTAGAAAAGAATTTTCCATCTTTAAAAGAGCATGTTTCACACAATTTATCTCCAATGGCTACAATTTCTAAATATTTAAAAGAGCATGAAGAAAACTGTAAAGTAGTTTTTATTGGCCCATGTACTGCTAAGAAAAAAGAAATATTAAAAGATAGTGTTAAGCCTTATGTAGATTCTGCAATTACTTTTGAAGAGTTGCAAGCTTTATTTGATAGTAAAGATATAGATATTACTGCATTAAGTGAAAATGTATTAGATAATGCTTCATACTATGGAAGAATATTTGCTAGATCAGGTGGATTAGCCGATGCTGTAGTTGAAGGTTTAAAGGAACAAAATATCACAGATTTTGAATTAAAACCATGTGTATGCGATGGAATTGAAGCATGTAAGATTGCTTTAATGAAAAAGAATAGAAATGTATTAGATGCAAACTTTATTGAAGGTATGGCTTGTATTGGTGGCTGTATTGGAGGAGCAGGTTGCTTAACTCATGGAGAAAAGAATAAAGCAGAAGTAGATAGTTATGGTAAAGAGGCATACGAAAAGACTATTACTGATGCAATATCAATATTAGAGAAAAAATAAAAAGATCAGCAATTTCTGATCTTTTTTAAAAACTCTAATTTTTTCTTTTTATCTATTATTTTATCTAAGAACATACAGTTCATAGGTATATTACCTTCTTCTTTTAACATATTATAGATTAAATTTTCTTCAATTATTTGAACAAAAATATCTACTTCATCTTCATATATAATTTTATGGTCAATGAAAGGTTTTAATCTTTCTATTGCCATTTGATATACATTATTTTGCTCCTCATATAAATAACTACGTGCTTTATCATACTTCTTTACATTAATTAATTTGTACATTTTATTTTTATTAACTGCGACAGTGTCATCATTCATTTATCCTTCCCCCTATTTGTCTATAAAAAAGATTGCTGACGTTTTATATTAAACAATATTTGTAATAGGAGATTTTGTCGAATTATAGCAAAAATCAATAAAAGTTAGAAAAAGTTATTGATATTTGATTAAAAATGCATTATTATAAAAAAGCAGTTGGTCCGTTAGCTCAGCTGGTAGAGCAATTGACTCTTAATCAATGGGTCACAAGTTCGAATCTTGTACGGATCACCATTTTTAAATTTCAACTAATGCTATTTTAGTGTTAGTATGACTATATATTATTTCAATATGATTATTGAATACAAAAATAGAGCGAACAAAGCTCTATTTTTTTTATTTGTTTATAATAATACAATCAATCTAGAACTCATTGTGAGATTACATTGAAACAAGACTAACACTAATCAAAAATAATTTCTTTTATAATAAATAGTGTCGAAGTATTTTAATTTAAAAAGTATAAATTTAAAGTGATGAAAAGAAAAAACAAAAATAGATCTCATAAAATAGGTGATGGAAGAATAATGCAAACTAGAGATAATTATTTAGAAAGGGGAATGAATTATGGTAGTAAAAATAAAAAAAGAAAATGGTAAAACAATTACATTGTTAAATCCATCAGAAAAATTATTGAAGTATTCAAGAGAATTAAAAAGAGGGGTTAGAGAAACTAACAATCGTAAATTTAAACTTGATAAAAATGGTAAGACCTTAAGATTAGATGATGAACAAAAAGCATATAGGGCTGGGTATATAGCTCATGCTAAAGATAGTGCTGGAGCTTATAACCATAATAAACGTAATAAAAAAAGATAATAGTTTATGAGCAAGAAAAAATTTGTTCCTTATTATAAAAGAAATAGAGATAAAGGCAAAAGAAATCATAGTTATTATGTCTTTGATGAAGATAGAAAATATAATAAAACAGAGTATTATGGTATAGGTGTAACGCATAGTGAATACACAAATAAAGTAAAAAATGTTCCTTTACCAAAGAATGATAACAAAGATGATACTAAAAGAAATTATGCATTAAATAAAGTAGAAGTAATGCATAAATCTACAGGAAGAAAAATGCCTTGGAAAGTATCTAAAGAAAATAAAAAAGTTTTTGACTCTATTATTGATAAAGCCAAAGACAAATACAAATAAAAAAGATTAGCGGTATTGAAACTTAATTCAAGCTGTGATAGGACTTAACCTATCGCTAATCTTAAATTAATTATATTATTAAAAAGACTTTATGTCAATATAAAGGAGTTGATAATATGCCTGATCATTGGTATGTGTTAATTTAAAAAGTAAAAGAGAAAATATTAAAATTTGTGACAATAAAGTATGCTTTGTTATTTATTGTGAGGTTAAACGAATAACTATTTGAATATTAAAGTTCAAAAAACTAAGTTTATTTTATTATCTACTCATATTTGCTAATACAGATTTAATGTATTCATTAGATAATATGTAAGAAGTATAGTTTTTCTTCCCTCTTAATTTAGATTCATCATAATCTTTTAATGCTAATATCCCATTAATAATCTTTTTTATTTCATTAATAGATAAATCATTTATTCTTTTTATAATTAGTCTTTTAGATTTAACATATTTTAGTAGTTCTTTTTCACAATCAGAAACTATTTCTTTATTTATTAATTTTACATCTTTATTAATTGAAAAACAGTTTTGCATAGCACAATGATTTCCTTGAACAATAGGAGAATATTCTAAATCTTCTGCTGTATATATGTAGCAAATTTTATTAGAAAACATTTTACTAAATAGGTTAGGAACAATTTCATTAAAAATTATAGTTCCATCTTTCATTTGATAAAACAAATTAGGAAATTCTCTACTTGCATATACTAAAGCTACTAATTTATCATTTGTTACATAAACTTCTTTAAAACTATTATAGTTACAATATAAAGTAGTAATATTAGAATCTTTACTCCCATGATAAAAACTCATAATTAATCACCTTTTTAAAAGTTTAGCATTTAGAGTTATTTGTGTCAAATATATATAAATAAGGTATATATTTGTTATTTTCTTGACTTTTATAGTTAAAAATGTAAATCTAAAAGTAGGTGGTGATGAAAATGGAACAAATTGATTCTAAGATAAATGATATTTATTGTTCTTTTTTCATGCCAAAAAAGGAAATAAAAAAAGTTTTAATAACAATTCATGGTTTTGCAGGAGATAAAGAAAGTTCTACAATAAAAGAAATAGCTAAAAAATTAACTAAAGGTAATACTTTAGTAGTAGCATTTGATTTACCATCTCATGGAGAGGACAATACAAAGCTAGAATTAAAGGAGTGTTATGATTATTTAGATAGAGTTATCAAGCATGTTATAAGTAGTTATAATAATGATATATCTTTCTTTGCTACTAGTTTTGGAGGGTACATTTTATTAAACTACTTAAATAAAACTAATATAAAATTTAATAAAATAATTTTAAGAGCACCAGCAGTATTTATGGATGAGATTTTAATTAACAATATATTAAAAGAGCATGGTTATACAAAAGATGATCTAAATACTAAAAATATTAATTTAGGATTTGAAAAAGAATTAATGATTGATAAGAGTTTTTATAATGATTTATTAAATAATAAAATAAATAACATTAATAATGAGTATGCTTATAATATTATTCAAGGCAAAAAAGATGATGTAGTAGATTATAAGAAAAATGAAGAGTTCTTTAAAGGTAATGCTAAAAATTATAGATTCTTCTATATGGAGAATGCAGATCATAGATTTAAAAATAAAGGTGAATTAGAAAGTATAGTTAATATAGTAAGTAGTATTATGTAAGTTGGAGAGTAGTTTTTTATGAATTTAAAAGAGATAATTATTAAATGTAATAAATGTGGTAATCTAGAAAAACTAACTTGTGATTCAACCAAAAAAGGAAGTAGTAGAATACTAGTTTTAGGAGAATCTCCTGCTAAAGATGGATGGATAGTTACTGGTAAACCTTTTTATAATAAAGAAGGTAATTTACAAGCATCAGGAAAGATATTAGATAGGTTATTAAAAATAGTGGATATTAGTATAGATGATATTAATTTTACAGAAGTTTGTAAATGTATAATAAGTGATAGAAAAAGATTAAGGGAATGTTCATATAATTGTAAGAACATTTTACTAGAACAAATAAAAGAGTTTGATGCTGATGTTATTTTAACAATGGGGCAATATCCTAGTGAAATAATGTTAGGTTTTAAAGTAGAAAAATTAAAGGATGTAGTGGGTAAAAGTTATGAAATAATGATAGGTGATAAAAAGAAAATAGTTATACCTATATATCATCCTTCACCTGCGAGTCCTCTTAGTTATAAAGGAAATGAGCCTATATTTAAGGGCATAATTAGAGAGGTGTTAAATAATGATAATATTAGATGTGAACAAAGTTAGTAAAAACTTTGGATATGGTACTTTATTTAGTAATGTTACTTTTTCTTTAAACGAGGGAGAAAGTATATCAATAGTAGGACCAAATGGATGTGGAAAGTCTACCTTATTAAAAATAATAGCAAAAGTAGAAAGAACTGATAGTGGTAGTGTTAGTATAAAAAAAGATGCAAAAGTATCTTACTTTGATCAGGTTATTGCAGATAAAACTAATGATAAACTAGTAGAAGAAATACTTAGAGAAACATTTGTATCATTAAATGAATTATATTTAAAAATAAAAAAATATGAAAAATTAATGGAAGAAGATTATGAAAAATATTTAGATAATTATTGTAAAGCATTAGAGGAGTATTCCTCTTTAGGGGGCTACGATATAGATACAAAAATAAATACTGTGTGTACAGGACTTGGAATAAGTGAAGATATGTTAAAAAGAAATTATAATATTTTAAGTGGAGGAGAAAAGACATTAGTTCAATTAGCTAAAGTTCTTTTAATAAAACCTGATTTGCTTTTATTAGATGAACCAACTAACCATTTAGATATAGAAAGAATAGAATGGTTAGAAAAGTATATTAAAAACTTTAAAGGAGCATGCGTAATAATTTCACATGATAGATATTTCTTAGATAAGATGTCTACTAAAATACTAGATTTAACAGATACAGAAGCTAAGGTATACAACACTAATTATAGTGGATATTTGATTGAAAGAGAAAAAGAAATAGAAAAACAATTAAGTGATTATAAAGACCAACAAATAATTATAAAAAGATTACAAGACCAAATTAAATATTTTAGAGAAAGAGGTATGGCTACTAATAGTTCTACTTTATGTGATAGAGCGCATGCGTTACAAACAAATTTAAATAGAATATTAGCTAAAAAAATAGAAAGGCCAAAAGAAGTGAAAAAATTAAATATTGATTTTAACGAAGATAAGAAGAGCAGTAAAGTGGTAGTAGAAACAAAACAATTAAGTGTTTATAAGCCTAATAATGATAAGATAATTGATGATGTTTCTTTGAAAATTTTAGCAAGAGAAAAAGTAGCGCTTTTAGGTAATAATGGAAGTGGAAAATCAACATTTTTAAAAGCAATATTAGGAAAGCAAGATTTAAAAGTAGAAGGAGAAGTAACTATAGGGCCTAGTGTAAAAATAGGATATTTACCTCAAATAATAAACTTTGAAAAAGATAATGTGAAAGTATTAGATTATTTTAAAAGTGAAACTTATTTAGATGAGCAAAAAGCTAGAAGTATTTTAGCAACTTTCTATTTTTATAAAGAAGAAGTTAATAAGTTATTAAAGAGTTTATCTGGAGGGGAAAGAGTTAGATTAAGACTTGCTATATTACTTCAAACTAATGTCAATTGCTTGATATTTGATGAGCCTACTAATCATATAGATATACCTACTAAAGAGGTATTAGAAAGTGCTATTTCTGAGTTTAATGGGACTTTTATTTTTGTATCTCATGATAGATATTTTATTAATAAATTTGCTGAAAAAATAATTGAATTTAAAGATAAGAAAATTAAAATATATGATGGTAATTATGACTATTATAAAGAAAAATGTAGTTTATAAGGTAGATGTAGTCATACTTACTTCACCATTCATTAAACTAGCAAGTATTAGATAGTCATTGCCTTTTAAAGATACTTGGGTATTACTATTAAAATTAATAGATTTATAATATGAAGATATTCTTACAAGTAATGCTTTAGATTTTTCTTTAGTAATGTTTTCATCTACATTTAAATCTAAATATAGAGTATTGCATTTAAAATCGTAATCATACGCTATTATTTCATCTTGATTTAAATAATCTATAGCTTTATTATCTAAAGATAATACACATCTACTCCCATAATAAATTTTACCTTTTTGCGACATGGAAAAAATGGAGATAGCTCCAAGTAGCATAATAGTTAATATAATAAGAACAGCTCCACTTTTCCATAATGTTTTATATATAGTTTTCAAAGTAATCACCAAAATTATTTTGTGAAATAATAATGATGTTATACTTTAACTTTTAAATTACAATTCGTTTAATATCTTTACTTAATAATGTAACTATTTCATAAGGGCTACATTTATTTAATCTAGCTATTTCATCTGCTTTTACATGTTCTCCAATTAATTCTAATCTTTCATTTTCTTCTATATATTTACTAGAAAAGTAAATGCAGCAATCCATACAAACTCTACACATTTGCTTTAAATATTCTCCCTTATAAAAAGCGTGATATTTTTGTCTAATTAAATAACCAAGTCCATATCCAATTGGAGATAATACAATATATCCGTCAGCAGGTGCTTTAAACATATAACTATATCCTATTTTAGTATTCTTTTTAACTAAGGTGCATTTATCAACATATGAATATAAACTTAAAACAGGTTTTACATCTTTCATTATTTCATATCTATGATTTAATCCATATAAACCTATACCTATTCTACAGGCATTAGTAACATTTTCTTTTAGTAAAAGGGAAGAAACACTACTTGAAGCGTGTATTAAATATTTACTTGTATCTATATTTTTTATAGTTCTTTTAAAATACTCAAATTGTTTATTTAAATCACTTTTTTTATTGCTAGCATAATGAGTATATATTCCTTCAAGAGCAATATGAGGAGAACCATTTATAAGATCTATTACTTCATTAAACTCTTCTTCAAAAATACCCTTTCTATTCATTCCGGTATTAATCTTTAAATGAACCCTTAAATCATAATTACTCTCTGTCATTTCTAATAAATGTTCTTTACTAATAATAGTTATTACCATTTGTTTAGTAACTTTAGAATAATCATTTACTTTATCTAAGATTAAAACATCTTTTTTAGTGTATTTTATTACTTCAAGTGCTTCTTCTAAATTAGCTACGGCATACATTATATTATCAGTATTATCTAATACTTCAATAACTTGTTTAAAACCATGCCCATAAGCATTATCTTTGACAATTGCTATTATTTTTTTGTTAGTATTCTTTTTGTAAAATTCATAATTAAATAATAAATTTTTAGAGTTAATCTCTATTAACTTTTCTTTCATTTTATCACCACTAAAGTATATTAAAATGGTAATAAAAAAAGTACTATTTTGTAGTACTTTCTGTTTGTTTTTCTTCTCTGTGATTTTCTTTAACTATAAACATAAATGCAAATGATATGAACAAGAAGAATGAAGCGTATGGGAACATCATTCTTCTACCAATAAAGTCCATGATAGTTCCTATAATAAATGGAGTAACCGTTTGAGCAAGTTGAGATGCTGTATAATAGAATCCAGTAAATTTACCACCATTACTTTCACTTGCATATTCTACAACCATTGGGTATGAGTTTACATTAATTGCTGCCCATCCAAAACCTGCTAGAACAAATAATGCAACAAATCCAATAAGACTCCATTTAGTTAAGAATGATGCAATTAAAAAGGCAGTGAAGATACAACCTATACCAATAAGTATTGTTCTTCTTCTTCCAATCTTAGTAGCAATAATTCCTCCAGGCAAATAAGAAACAATTGCAGCAGCTGTAAATATAAGTAGTGCTATTGCTCCAGTTGTTTTTTTAGAAACGTCGTTATTGAAGAATACATCCCAAGAATATGTTCCCCAGAATGTTTCAACAGCATTAACTGCAAAGAACCAGAAGAATACAGCACATAAAATAAATATTAAGTTTTTCTTTTGACTCTTATTTAATGGTTCAGTATTAGTTAATTCTTCTTTTACTTCTTCATCCTCTTCTATTTCTGCTAAAATTTTTGCTTCTTTAACAGTTAAAAGTAAAACTATTAAAGCAGTAATCATTAATATACTAGTTACAATGAATGGAATAATTGGATACTTACTTCCAAATAGAAGTGCTGTACCATATGCAAATATTCCTCCGATTCCTCCCATTAGATTAATAATCCCGTTAGCTTTAGAACGATGCTTTTTAGGGGTTAAGTCAGGCATTAATGCAACAGCAGGTGCTCTATATATATTCATAAAGAATAATATTAATCCCATTACTATTAATAATCCTATTAAGTTTCCTTTCATTCCAAATACTGCTACAAAAGGAAATGCAAGAGCTGCTAGAATAGTTCCAACAATAATGTAAGGCATTCTTTTGCCTAATTTTGTTTTTGTTTTATCAGACATTGCTCCAAATACTGGTAACATAACTAATGCAAATATATTATCAGCAGCCATGATTAATCCTTTATATTTATCAGAAACACCCATTTCTTCTAAAAATAATGGACACATGTAGTTGTACACTTGCCATAAAAGCATTATTGTGAAAAATGCACAACCAATAAAAAAGGTTCTTTTATAATTTAGTTTAAGTTCTTCTTTCATTCTATCTCTCCTCTTGATTTAATAGTAACAAAAAAGTTAATAATAACAAAGTAATGTATAGTAAAAAATATTTCGTTAGATAAATTGCTAGATTTATTGTTTGCTTAAAACAAAAAAAGTATAATTACATTATAAAAGTGTAGTTTGATATAAAAAATATATATGTGAGGAGAAAGAGAATGGAAAACAAAAAGATTATAGCTTCATTAGATGGTAATGAGGCAGCAGCTTATGGTTCTTATGCTTTTAGTGAGGTAGCAGCAATTTACCCTATTACTCCTAGTTCAACTATGGCAGAACATGTAGATGCATGGGCAAGTAAAGGAAAAGAAAATATTTTTAGAAATGTAGTTAAGGTTGTAGAAATGCAATCAGAAGCAGGAGCAAGTGGAGCAATACATGGTGCTTTACAAGCAGGTGCCTTAGCTTCAACATATACAGCATCACAAGGATTATTATTAATGATTCCTAACTTATATAAAATGGTAGGAGAAATGCTTCCTGGAGTATTGCATGTATCAGCAAGAGCAATTGCAGGACGTGCATTATCAATATTTGGAGATCACCAAGATATATATGCAACTAGACAAACTGGTGTAGCAATGCTTTGTTCACATTCAGTTCAAGAAGCTGCTGATTTAGCTCCAGTAGCACACTTAAGTGCAATTGAAGCAAGTGCTCCTTTTATTCATTTCTTTGATGGATTTAGAACAAGTCATGAAATTCAAAAAGTAGAATTACAAGATTATGATGTATTAAGAAATTTACTAAATAAAGAAGCATTAGAAAATTTTAGGAAGAAAGCTTTAAACCCACATACTAATCCAATAGCACGTGGTGGAGCAGAAAACGATGATATTTATTTTCAAGGTAGAGAAGCACAAAACAAACACTTTGATAATATAGTAGAAGTTACTGCTAAATATTTAAAGAAAATCTCAGAAATCACAGGAAGAGAATATGCACCATTTACTTATTATGGAGCAAAAGATGCTACTAAAGTAATTGTAGCTATGGGATCTGTTACTGAAACAATTAAAGAAACTATAGATAAGTTAATGAAAAATGGTGAAAAAGTAGGATTAATTAAAGTTCATTTATACAGACCTTTCTCTAGTAAATATTTATTAAAAGTATTACCTAAAACAGTTAAGAAAATAGCTGTATTAGATAGAACTAAAGAAAGTGGAGCAGCAGGAGAACCATTATATCTAGATGTTGTTGCATCTTTAAAACAAAATAATGTAGATGTTGTAGTAGTTGGTGGTAGATATGGATTATCAAGTAAAGATACTCAACCAAATCAAATTAAAGCAGTGTATGATAATTTAGAAAAAGAAAAACCATTAAATAGTTTTACAATAGGTATTAATGATGATGTAACTAATTTAAGTTTAAAAGTTGATGAAAACTTCCATATTGACGGAGACTACACTTCATGTTTATTCTATGGATTAGGTAGTGATGGTACAGTAAGTGCTAATAAGAACTCTATTAAAATAATTGGCGATAATACTGATAAATACATTCAAGCTTATTTTGCATATGATTCTAAAAAATCAGGTGGTACTACTAGATCACATTTAAGATTTGGAGATTCTCCAATTAGATCTACTTATTATGTAAAAAATGCTGATTTTATATCTTGCTCAATGGATTCATATATTATTAAGTATGATATGTTATCTAACCTAAAAGAAGGCGGAACATTCTTACTTAATACAGAATTAAAGAAAGAAGATTTATTAAAAAGTTTACCTAACAGATTTAAAAAACAATTAGCTTTAAAGAATGCAAAATTCTATATTATAGATGCTACTGAAATTGCTAAGAGTATTGGTATGGGTAGAAGAACAAATACTATTTTACAAAGTGCTTTCTTTAAATTAAATCCACAACTATTAGATTATAAAAAAGCTAAAGAACTTATGAAAGAAATGGCTAAGAAATCTTATAGTAAAAAAGGTGATGATGTAGTAAAAGCTAACTATTTAGCTATTGATAAAGGTGATGAATTAGTTGAAGTAGAAGTTAACCCAAATTGGAAAAATTTATCCACTAAAGAAACACGCGAACTAACTGGAGATGATTACTTTGATAACTTTGTTTATCCAATTACTCATCTAGATGGTTATGATTTACCAGTATCTGCATTTACAACTGAAACATTATTAGATGGTTCTATGGAAAGCAATGTTGCTTTTAAAGAAAAGAGAAATATTGCTGAAGAAGTACCAGTATGGCATAAAGAAAATTGTATTCAATGTAATAAGTGCTCATTTGTATGCCCACACGCTACTATTAGAACATTCTTACTAAATGATAAAGAACTAGAAAAGGCTCCTGAAGTAGTAAAGGATGATGTATTAAATGCATTAGGTGGACCTGCTGTAAAGGATTTAAAATATCGTGTTCAAGTATCACCTCTTAACTGTGTTGGATGTGGTCTTTGTGTAGAACAATGCCCAGGTATGAAAGGTAATAAAGCTTTAACTATGGAATCTGTAAAAGAACAAGTTAAACAAGAAGAAGGCGCTGATTATTTATATACTGGTGATTTCTATAAAAAAGGATTGTTCCAAGAAAACACTGTAAAAGGTGCAGGATTACTTAAACCTTATTTTGAAGTTAGTGGAGCATGTGCAGGATGTGGTGAAACTCCTTATTATAGACTAGTATCTCAATTATTTGGAGAAGATATGTTAATTGCTAACGCTACAGGATGTTCATCAATCTATAGTGGTTCAACTCCTTCAACTCCATTTGTAAAGGATAATAAAGGACAAGGACCTGCATGGGCTAACTCATTATTTGAAGACAATGCAGAGTATGGGTTTGGTATGGCAATTGCATCTAAATATAAAAAATATGAAATTGCTAATATAATTCATAAAAATTTACCTTATTTAGAGAAACCATTACAAGATGTATTGAATGAATATCTTGCTAGTGAAGGAAATAGAGAAAAGGAAAAAGAATTAGCTCCTAAAATTGTAGAATTAGTAACTAAATCGCAAAATGCTTATGTAAAAGAATTATTAGACTTTAAAAGAGATTTAGTAAGCAAATCACAATGGATTATAGGTGGAGATGGATGGGCTTATGATATCGGCTATGGTGGATTAGACCATGTTATAGCTAATAATGAAAATGTAAATATCTTAGTTTTAGATACAGAAGTTTATTCTAACACAGGTGGTCAATCTTCTAAGTCAAGTCAAACAGGTTCAATTGCTAAGTTTACTGCTTCTGGTAAAAAAACTGCTAAAAAGGATTTAGCTGCAATTGCTATGGCATATGGTCATGTATATGTAGCTCAAATAAATATGGGAGCAAATAACATGCAAGCTATTAAGGCTTTGAAAGAAGCAGAAAGCTATGATGGACCATCCCTAATTATCGCTTATTCTCCATGTATTGAACATGGTATTAAAGGTGGATTAGTAAATCATCAAGAAAACCAAAAAGAAGCAACAGAGTGTGGTTACTTCAACTTATTTAGATATGATCCAAGATTAGATGCGCAAGGTAAGAATCCTTTGCAACTAGATTTCAAAGAACCAGATTTTAATAAATTTAAAAACTTCTTATTAAATCAAACAAGATATAACAGATTACCAATAGCAAATCCTGATGAAGCAGAAGAATTACTAGAATTATCTAAAGTATATGCAATGAAGAGATTTGATAGATTAAAGAAAATGAGTGAAGAATAATGAATATTTGGCATGATTTAGATAGCAAAAGAGTAAATAAAGATAGTTTTATTGCTTGTATAGAAATACCAAAAGGTAGTAAGAAAAAATATGAATTAGATAAAGAAACTGGTTTAATAATACTAGATAGAATCCTTTATACTTCGACTCATTACCCTGCTAATTATGGATTTATACCAAAAACTTATTCAGGTGATAATGATCCTTTAGATGTTCTTGTCTTATGTCAAGAAGTACTAGAACCATTATCACTTGTAAAGTGTAAACCAATTGGTGTAGTATTAATGATTGATGGTGGAGAGGTTGACGAAAAAATAATTGCTGTAGTTGAGCATGATCCAGTTATGAATATATATAACGATATAAGTGAATTGCCTAATCATATGTTAGATGAAATGCAACATTTCTTTAGAGTGTATAAACAGTTAGAAGGAAAGAAAACTTATATTGAAAAAGTTGAAAATGTAAATAAGGCAAAAGAAATTATTGAAGATAGTATAGAAAACTATAAAAAGAAATTTTCTTGTTAAAAAATAAAAAGTTTCCATGTGAAACACTTGCTAGAAAAATTTTAGTAGACATTTAATTTTTGTTTGATATAATTGTAACTAGAGGTGTTTTAAATGGATGAAATTAAATTAACTTTAGCTCAACTTTTATCTTTATATATGGGAGGAAGACCAGTAGGTACAAGAGATTATAACGAACAAGAAGAGGAATTTTTACATAGTTATGGTTCTTTATTCTTTATAGATTTTAATAAAGTTCCAAAAGAGAGAAGAAGAGATGCAGAAATATTAAACTTTAGAACTTTATCTGGAAGCATTGAATTGCAATACCCAGAGTTAAAGAAAATTAAAAAATTATGTTCTGCATATATTAAAAAATTTCCTACATTTTATGATGCAAAAGATAATCCTAAAATCATTGATAATGAAGAATATAAAGTAATGACAAAAGAATTAATGAAGAAGGCTCGTGAAGTTTTAGGAAAAGAAGAAAAGTTTACAGTTAAAAATCTTAATAAATTTTGTAGATAAATGAATAAGAAAAAAGCTATAATATAAATAGCTTTTTTTATTAGGAGGTTGTTTTATGAATGTTAAAAATAAAGTAGCAATAATGTATGATTTTGACGAGACATTAGCGCCGGGAAATATGCAAGAGTATGGGTTTATTCCTAATTTACAAATAAGTGCAAATGATTTCTGGGGTGTAGCAGGAGAAATTGCTAAAAAACATAATATGGATAGTATCCTTGCATACATGTACACATCAATACAATTAGTTAAGGAAAAGAAACTTAAAATAAGTAGAGAAGAATTTAATAAACAAGGAGAAGTTATATCTTTCTTTAATGGAGTAGAGAGTTGGTTTAAAAGAATAAATGAATATGGAAAAAGTTTAGGACTTGAAGTAGAACACTACATTATTTCTTGTGGATTAAAAGAAATAGTAGAGGGCACTAAAATTGCTAAAGAATTTAAAAGAATATTTGCTTGTAGTTTTGCCTATGATGAAGAAACAAAAGAACCTATTTGGGCATCTCAAGCAGTTAATTTTACTACTAAAACTCAATATATATATCGTATAAGAAAGAATCAATTAGACAAATTGTATGATCCATATGAACTAAATGAATATGTAGAAGATAGAGCGTCACTTCTCCCATATAAAAACATGATTTATATTGGCGATGGTGAAACTGACATTCCTTGTTTTAAAACTGTAAAAAAAGATGATGGTCACTCGATATGCGTTTATAATCCAACTTCGGAGAAAAAACTTAAAATAGCTAAAAAAATATTTAAAGATGGTAGAGTTAATTTTATTGCTCCAGCTGATTATAGTGAAAACTCTAGAGTAGATATTATTGTTAAAGATATTTTATGTAAAATTGCTTTAGATAATAAGATAGAGGAATATTCAAAGTAGTTAAATAATTGATAAATAATAATAATTGTTATATAATAACAACATTGTAAAGGAAGTGCGATTAATGGAAGAATTAGATTTAACAGAACAAGAGCAAATTAGAAGAGAAAAGCTTGCTAAATATATTGAGAAGGGCTTAGATCCATTTGGTAAAAAATATAATAGAGATTCTTGGAGTGCAGATTTAAAAGAAAAGTATGGTAGTTGTACTCATGAAGAAATGGAAGAAAAAGAAATTATTGTAAGTGTAGCTGGTAGAATAATGACTTTAAGAGATATGGGTAAAGTTGCTTTTATGCATATACAAGATAAAAAAGGACAAATACAAGTTTATTTAAGAAAAGATATATTAGGCGAAGAAACTTGGGAAGTGTTTAAATTAGCAGATATCGGTGATGTAGTAGGAATTAAAGGAAGACTAATGATTACTAAAACTGGTGAATTAAGTGTTAAAGCGTTAGAATATACACACTTAACTAAAGCTTTAAGACCTTTACCAGAAAAGTTCCATGGCTTACAAGATAAAGAAGAAGCTAGACGTCGTAGATATGTTGATTTAATTATGAATGAAGAAAGTAAGAAAATGGCATTTACTAGACCTAAAATAATTAGAGGTATTCAAAATTATTTAGATAGTAGAGGATTTGTTGAAGTAGAAACTCCAGTATTAAACCCAATTTTAGGTGGAGCAAGTGCTAGACCATTTGTTACTCACCATAATGCATTAGATATGGATTTCTATTTAAGAATAGCTACTGAATTACCATTAAAGAGATTAATTGTTGGTGGTATGGAAAGTGTCTATGAAATAGGTAGATTATTTAGAAATGAGGGGATGGATGCAACTCACAATCCTGAATTTACTACAGTTGAGGCATATATGGCATATGGTGATTTAACTGATATGATGGAATTAGCAGAAGGTATGTTTAGCGAGTTAGCAGTTAAAATACAAGGAACTACTGAAATCACATATCAAGATAAGCAAATTAGTTTAAAAGCTCCATTTAAGAGAATTACAATGGTTGATGCCATTAAAGAAGTAACTGGTGTTGATTTTAATAAAGTAACTACCGATGAAGAAGCACTAGAACTTGCTAAAAAGCATAATGTTGAGGTTGAAAAACATGAAAGAACATTAGGACATATCATAAATTTATTTTTTGAAAATTTTGTAGAAGATACACTTATTCAACCTACATTTATTTATAAATATCCAGTAGAAATTTCTCCACTTACTAAGAGAAATCCTGAAGATCCTAGATTTACAGATAGATTTGAATTATTTATTAATGGTAAAGAATTTGGTAATGCTTATACTGAGTTAAATGATCCAATTGATCAAAAAGAAAGATTTATTAATCAATTAAAAGAAAAAGACTTAGGTAATGAAGAAGCAAATGAAATGGATATTGATTTTGTTGAAGCATTAGAATATGGTATGGCACCAACTGGTGGTATAGGAATTGGTGTAGATAGATTAGTTATGCTATTAACTAATACTGATAGCATTCGTGATGTGTTATTATTTCCACATATGAGAATAAACAAAAAGGACAATTAATTAGTTGTCCTTTTCTTTTAGTAAATTTATTTCTTGCTCTGTTAATTTTCGATATTCACCAAGTTTTAAATTTTCATCAAGTTTTAGATTTCCAAAGGTAACTCTTTTTAAGTAAGTTACCTTTTTATTTACACTTTCAAACATTCTTTTTACTTGATGGTACTTTCCTTCACTAATAGTAACATAGCAATAACTAATATCATCGCTTTTTATTATTTCAAGAGTTGCACTTTTGCATAACTCATTATCTAGAGTGATCCCCTCTTTAAAGGCAAGAACATCTTCATTAGTAACTTTTCCTAGCACTTCAACATAATACTTTTTGTTAACATGCTTTTTAGGTGATAACAATTCATGAGCAAGTTTGCCATCATTACTAATTACAAGTAATCCTTCGCTATCTTTATCAAGTCTACCAAAAGGAAATAAATCTAAATGTTTATATTCTTTAATTAAATCAATAACAGTTTTATCTTTATTATCATAAGTAGCGCTTACTACTCCACTTGGTTTATTAAGCATTAAATATGCAAACTCTTCATATTCTAATTTTTCATTATTAAATATTACTATATCATTCTCTTCATTAATTTTAAAGTCATCTTTTTTTATAGTAATTCCATTAACACTTACTAATCCTTTCTTTATAAACTCTTTTACTTCTTTTCTAGAACCTTTTCCTAAAAAAGATAAATACTTATCTAATCTCATCATTTAAAAATCACCACAAAAATATTATATCATTAGTGGAATAAAAGTTGTAAATTTAATATACTAAAAAAGGTGATGTTGAATGTTTTTAAAAACTAGTGATTTATTTTTTGCTTTAAGTATACCCTTTGTGCTTATAGTTGGTTTAGCAACCTTAATAGTAGCTATTTATCTAGTCTATTTAGTAATAGAGGTCCTATCATTTAATTCTAGAAAACAATTTAAAGAGATGTTTAATTTGTTTGTGAGTGAAACTGTTAATATTCCTGACTATGAACCTGCGATAATGGCATATTTAGTAAATATGCAAAAAATTGGAAGAAGAGAAATTTGCTCAACTTTATTCGATTTGATTGGAAAAGGAAAAATAAAAATAGATTTGCTTTATGGATCGATTAATAGTAATTCAGGAGAGTATAGAATTACTTTGTTAAATAAAGAAAAATTGAATAAATATGAAGTACTATTAATAAATTATTTGTTTAGAGATAAATTAGAAATAAACGAGAAAGATTTAAGCAATAAGTTATATAAAGAGAACTTAGATAAAAAATTTTATAGTGAGTTTTTAAAAGGTATTCAAGATGAAGCAAAAGAAAAAGATTTTTTTAGCAAAAGTTATGCTAAATGGAAAATGAAAACATATAAAATTATTAATAAAATTGTTACTTTGATGGCAAGCATTGCAAGTGTAATGTTTGGTATAATAGGTTTAATTGCAGAAGCATCAGATGGTGATGAATTTATAGCCATTTTGTTTATATGGTCTTTAATAAGTGCTTTAATTTTATGGGTATTAAAGTTTATTGTTACATTCACATTTAATTTAACTTGTTATTATAATGAGTTTAGTAAACAAGGTAATGAAGATTATAAAAAATGGAAGGGCTTTAAAAAATATTTGAAGCATTATAGTGAAATACCTAATCATCCAATTATGGGAGTGCTTATGTGGGAAAAATATTATGCTTATTCAATAGGATTAAAAGTGAGTAAAAAGTTCTATAAGCAAATGAAAAAAATGAAGGTAGTAGATAATTCAATTGATATAGAATTATTTAGTATGTTTAATGAAATAATTGAATGTATTGGAGTAAGTAAAGAAAGGATGAAATCTATATCACTAGATAAGTATGGAGGAAGTCATGTAGATTATTAGATGCAAGAGTCTATAAATAAATTTGTGTAAAGTTATAAACTATGACAAGAAATTGGTTACTAGCCAATTTCATATTTTAATCTATGTTACAAAATCAATAATCAACGCAATCTTAAGATATAAAAAAAGAGCTAACTAGCTCTTTTATATTGATATTTTTTGTTAGTATTGTATACCCCATACAACATTATGCTTAGCTTTTTTACCACACACTACACATTTGTGTTCGTGATCGTGATCATAAGTTTCTACTATACATCTAGATTTGGTTCCTCTAATTTCTTTCATCTTTAATTCGCATTCTTGTTCACCACACCAAGGTGCATATATAAATCCTGGTTGAGTATCCATGATTTTTTTTACTTCTTCATAAGTTGTAGCGCTATATGTTAGAGATTCCATTCTTTTTTTTGCTCTATTATACATGTTAGTTTGAATATCTTCCATTAATTTTTTTATATTGTCAAATAAATTTTTATCATAGTTAAATAATAATTTTTCTCTAGTATCACGTCTTGCAATTGTTATTTGGTTATTAGCTAAATCTCTTTTGCCAATTTCAAGTCTTACAGGTATGCCATTCACTTCTGCTTCTGCAAATTTAAAACCAGGACTTCTTTCAGTTGAATCAATATATACTGAAATGCCAGCTTTTTTTAAGTCTTCATAGCATTTGTTAACTGCAGAATTTACAATTTCGTCATTTTTACCAATACCAACAATTACTACTTGTCTTGGAGCAATACGAGGAGGTAAAATTAACCCATTATCATCACCATGAACCATGATTAAAGCCCCAATCATTCTATTTGAAACTCCCCATGATGTTTGATAAGCATATTCAATTTTATTGTCTCTTCCCATAAATTTAATATCATATGCCTTAGAAAACTTTTGACCAAAATAATGACTAGTTCCAGATTGTAATGAAACACCATTGTACATAAGAGCTTCAACAGTATATGTATATTCAGCACCTGCAAATTTCTCTTTTTCTGTTTTTTTGCCAGTAAGCACAGGAATTGCTAAATATTGCTCAAAAAAATCTTTGTATACATTAAGCATATTTAAGGTTTCTTCTTCAGCTTCTTTTTGAGTCTCGTGTATTGTATGTCCTTCTTGCCAGAAAAATTCTCTACTTCTTAAAAAAGGCCTTGTTTCTTTTTCCCATCTCATAACACTACACCATTGATTATATTTTATAGGTAAATCCCTATAAGAATTTACTATGCCACTATAGTAGTCACTAAATAATGTTTCGCTCGTAGGTCTTATACATAATTTTTCTTCAAGTTGTTTAGTACCACCAATAGTTACCCAAGCAACTTCAGGAGCAAATCCGTTAATTAATTCTCCTTCTTTTTTCATTAAGTTTTCAGGTATTAACATTGGCATCATAACATTTTGGTGCCCTGTTTCTTTGAATTTATCGTCTAATACTTTTTGTATTCTTTCCCATAATGCAGCGCCATTAGGCTCAAATACAACACATCCTTTAACATTTGAATAAGCTGCCAAACGAGCTGCTTTTACAACATCCGTATACCATTTTGCAAAATCTACATCACGAGATGTTATCTTTTCATTTTTTATATCATTCATTTCATTACATCCTTTCTTTTTAATATATAAAAAAAGTAATATTCTATGAATACTACTTTGAAAAACCTATACTATTTATCTTCTTTGTTTTCTGCTTTTTTACTGTAATCTTGTTTTCTAATTTTTCCATCTTTTTTATGAATAGAAATAGAACCATCTTGGCTTTCTGCTCTTTCTTCAGCAAATTTGATAGCTTCAGCTTGAGTATCAAATAACTTTATAGCTTTTTGACCTCCGCCATATTTTACTTGCCACTTTCCATCATCTTTTCTTAAAGATACATGGTAAACTTTATTAGCAGGAGCTTTCTTTACTTCTTTTTCTTCAACTTTTTCTTCCTTAACTTCAACTTTTTTAACAATAGTTTTATTTGCTACTGGAGCTTTTTTGGTCTCAATTTTTTCTTCAACCTTTTTATTTTTAGCTTTAGATGTTTTTGATTCAGTTACTGGTTGCTTTTTTGTATCTTCTTTTTTAGTAGTATTTTTTTGTTCAGTTTTTGCCTTTTGTTCACCCTTTACGGGAGCAGCCTTTTTTTCTTTAGGCTCTTCTTCTACTTTAGTTTTTTCAACCTTTACCTCTTCTTTTTTTACTTCTTCTTTTTTATTCTTTTTTCTTTTCCAAAAAAAACACATAATACTTCTTCCTTTCAATACATTGTATATTATAGCAAAAGTAACATTTTTTACAATCAATTTTAAAATAAATTACTCTTTTTAATTCTTTATTAAGAAATAAAGAAATGGTATAATAACAAGGCAGTAGGAGTGAAAGTATGGAAAAGAAAAATTATACACCAATGATGACTCAATATTTAAAAGTTAAGGAACAATATGAAGATACTTTAATTTTTTATAGATTAGGAGACTTTTATGAAATGTTCTTTGAAGATGCGAAAATTGCTTCTCGTGAATTAGAATTAGTGTTAACGGGAAGAGATGCAGGAGTAGAAGAAAAAGTTCCAATGTGTGGAGTTCCATATCATAGTGTAAAAGGATATATTGAAAGATTAATTGATAGAGGATATAAAGTAGGAATAGTAGAACAATTAGAAGATCCTGCTTTAGCAAAAGGCATTGTAAAAAGAGATGTAGTACAAATAATTACTCCTGGTACTTTAATTGATTTAGGATTAAATGAAAGAAGAAACAACTACTTGCTTGAAGTTGAAGAAGCAGGAAATAACTATATATTAAGTTATGTTGATTTATCTACTGGAGAAATAAGCGTTTTAAATATAGATAGAAACTTTAATGCATTAAAGAGTGAAATAGAATCTTTAGAGTGTAAAGAAATAGTAGTAAGTGAAGATTTTGATAGTGAAATGATTCTTAAAATAAAAGAAAATTGTAGATTAACAATTTCTTACCAAAAGGAATTAGCGGATGAAAAAGAATATGCTCATATTAGTGAAAATGTTAGTGATTACAGACAAATTAAATCTATTAATAGATTAATTGGTTACTTAATAAAAACACAAAAAAGAAACTTGGACTATTTAAAGAAAGCAATAGTTATTACTAAAACAGAACTATTACAAATAGATGGATATTCTAGAAATAACCTAGAATTAACAAGAACACTTAGAAGTGAAGATAGATATGGATCATTACTTTGGATACTAGATAAGTGCAAAACAGCGGCAGGATCAAGAATGCTAAAGAGATGGATAGCTAACCCATTATGTAATGAAAAGGCAATTGATGAGAGATTAAAAATAGTAGATAGTTTTGTTAATAATTTTATATGTAGAAAGCAAGTTATAGAATTATTAAAAGAAGTTTATGATTTGGAAAGATTAGTAGCAAGAATTAGTTATGGTAATGCGAATGCTAGAGATTTAATTCAATTAAAGAGATCATTAAGTGTAGTTCCTGATATTAAAAACTTATTAAAAGATAGTGGAGAAATGGATTTATTTGTTTTATCTGATAAGATAAAAGCATTGCCTGAAATAGTAGATTTAATTGATAGATCTATTATAGAAAATCCTCCTTTAATAATAAAAGAGGGTGGCATAATTAAAGAAGGCTTTAATAAAGATTTAGATGAATTAAAATATATATCACATAATGGTAAAGCTTTTATTGCTGGTATTGAGGCTAGTGAAAGAGAAAAGACAGGTATTAAGAGTTTGAAGGTTGGTTATAACAAGGTATTTGGTTATTATATTGAAATTACTAATTCATATCTTGATATGGTCAAAGATGAATTTGGTTATATTAGAAAACAAACTTTAACTGGTGCAGAAAGATTTATCACTAATGAGTTAAAAGAAAAAGAAGATATGATTTTAAAGGCAGAAGAAAAGATTGTTAAATTAGAGTATGAATTATTTAGTGAAATAAGAGATAAAGTAAAAGAATATACAGAGCAAATTCAAAACTTAGCAGATATCTTATCATCTGTTGATGTTTTAAGCGATTTTGCAGAAGTAGCAGTAAGTAATGGCTATGTAAGACCTAATTTTAATGGTGATGGAGTAGTATCTTTAGAAGAAGTAAGACATCCAGTATTAGAGCAATTAGTAGGAAAAGAAAACTTTGTTAAGAACAATGTTTATATTGATAATGAAAAGTTCTTACAAATTATTACAGGTCCTAATATGGGTGGTAAATCTACAATTATGAGACAAGTTGCTATTGCCGTAATCATGGCTCAAATTGGTAGTTATGTAGCATGTAAAGAGGCAAGTTTATGCTTGTTTGATAAAATATTTACACGTATAGGTGCAAGTGATGATTTAACAACAGGTAAGTCTACATTCATGGTAGAGATGATGGAAGCTAATAATGCTCTTAGAAACGCTACTAGTAATTCATTAATTATTTTTGATGAAATAGGTAGAGGAACATCTACTTATGATGGTATGGCTTTAGCACAAGCAATAATTGAATATATAGCAGTAAATATTAAAGCAAAAACATTATTTTCTACTCACTATCATGAATTAACATTCTTAGAGAGTAAGATTGATGGAATTGTTAATAAAAATGTAGCGGTTTATGAAGAAAATGATAAAGTAACATTCTTGTATACACTTCAAGATGGATGCGCTAATAAATCATATGGTGTTAATGTTGCACGTTTAGCTCATTTACCAGAAACTCTTCTTGAAAGAGCAAAACAAATACTTGCTAATTTAGAGAAAAATGATAATACAAGTGCTATGAAAAAAGAAGTAATTATAAAAGAAATAGAACCAGAATATGTAAAGGAAATAAGAAATATAGATCCATTAAATATGACTCCTATGGAGGCTCTTAGTTATTTAGTGGAGTTAAAAAATAAAATGAATTAGGAGGTATGAAAAATGGGCTTTATAAGAGAATTAGATCCTTCTTTAGCAAATAAGATTGCAGCAGGAGAAGTAATAGAGAGACCAGCAAGTGTAGTTAAGGAGTTAGTAGAAAACTCTATAGATGCAGGTGCTAAACTAATTGAAATAAAAATAAAAGAAGCTGGGAAAAAAACTATTATCGTTAGTGATAATGGTAAAGGAATGGATAAAGAAGATGCCCATTTAGCATTTAAAAGACACGCTACTTCTAAAATTATAAAAGAAAGAGACTTATTTAATATTCATACATTAGGATTTAGAGGAGAAGCGTTACCTTCAATTGCTGCAGTTGCAGAAGTAACTATAGAAACTTGTAAGGGTGAAGTAGGTACTAAATTAAAATTAGTAGATAGTAAGGTTGTTGAAGATACTGTATGTGCTTCTAGAGTAGGGACTACTATTAAAGTAGAAAACTTATTTTATAATACTCCTGCTAGATTAAAATATTTAAAATCAGATAATGTTGAAATAGCACATATTAATGAAATTGTTTCTAAACTAGCGCTTTCACATCCTGATATTGGTTTTACTTTATATGTGGATGATAAAGTTAACTTCTTTAGTACAGGAAGAAATGATACATTAGAAGTTATTTCTAGTTTATATGGTATTAATGTAGCAAGAGAAATGAAGAAATTCAGTAGTAGTACTGATGATTTTGAGATAACAGGATATACTAGTTCTCTTGGAGTATCTAAGGCTAATAGAAACTTTATTATTACTATTTTAAATGGTAGATGTGTAAAGATGATAGGAGTTACTAATGCTGTTATTGAAGCCTATAAAACATATTTAAGTGATGATAGATTTCCCATAACTGTTATAAATATTACTGTAGATCCAACACTAGTAGATGTTAATGTTCATCCTGCTAAACATGAAGTTAGATTATCTAAAGAAAGAGAATTAAAAGAATTAGTAGAGGAAACTATTAGAGAACTATTTAAAGTTACTGATATTGCTCCTAGAATTTATAATGAACCAGCTAGTAAAAATGAGCAAATAAAGTTAGATGTTGATACTTTTTATAATAGGGAAGCTTATTTTAATACTAATGAAGAATTACCTATAAATGAGAATTTGATTCAAGAAGAGAAAATAGAGTTAGAGCAAGTTATAGATTATTCAAGCAAAGAGAATACAGATAAAAAATATATAAGATTAAGACCAATAGGGCAATATCACGCTAAATATATCTTAGCATATGATGAAAGTGCTTTATATTTAATAGATCAACATGCTGCAGCAGAGCGTATTAATTATGAAAAGTTTCAAAGAGAATTAAACAATCAAGATAATTGGTCATATACTGATTTATTAATACCAGTAGTAATTAATGTAAGTAATGCTCAAGCAATAAGAATATTAGATTATATAGATAATTTTAAAAAGATAGGTATAGATTTAGTTCCTTTTGGAATTAACGCTTTTAAAGTTAATTCAATACCTTTATGGGTTAAAGAATCTAATGTTAATGAATACATAGATGAGATGATTGAACAAGTGTTATCGTCAAATGGAAGAATTAAAGTAGGAGATTTAAGAATTAAGGCTATTGCTACTTTAGCATGTAAAGCATCTCTTAAAGCAAATAAAAATTTATCACTTGAAGAAATGCAAGTTTTATTAGATAACTTATTTACATGTAATAATCCTTTTACATGTCCTCATGGTAGACCAGTTATTATAGTTTATAGTGATTATGAACTAGATAAAATGTTTAAAAGGATTGTTTAAGATGAATAAAGTAATAGTTATTGTAGGACCTACAGGAGTAGGTAAAACAAAACTTAGTATTGAACTTGCTAAGTATTTTCATAGTGAAATAATTAATGGAGATAGTGTGCAAGTATATAAAGAATTAAATATTGGAAGTGCTAAAATAAAGGAAGAAGAAAAAGAAAATATTAGACATCATTTATTAGATATTAAAAATATTGAAGATAATTATACAATTTATGATTATCAAAATGATGTTAGAAATAAGATAAAAGAGTTTAATGATGCTAATTTATTGCCAATTATTGTAGGTGGTAGTGGTTTGTATCTTAAAGCAGCATTATATGATTATAAGTTTAATGATGAAGAGAGTAAGGATAATTTATATGAAGATTTATCTAATGAAGAAGTATATAAATTATTAATGGAAAAAGATGAAAAAGAAGCTTTAAAGTTACATGTTAATAATAGAAAAAGAGTAGTTAGAGCGCTTAATATTATTGAAAAGAGTAAGACTACTAAAAGCAATATTTTAGAAAATCAAGATCATAAACCAATATATGATATTTGCTTTATTGGGTTAACTTTGCCTAGAGATGTCTTATATGAAAGAATTAATGAACGAGTAGATATAATGATTAAAGATGGTTTAGTAGGGGAAGCTAGAAATTTATATAATAAATATAAAGATAATAATTATAAATCATTACAAGCAATAGGATACAAAGAATTATTTTCTTATTTTAGAGGAGAAATTACTCTAGATGAAGCAATTAATCTAATAAAGAAAAAGTCTAGAAATTATGCTAAAAGGCAATATACTTGGTTTAATAACCAGTTCAATACAAAATGGTTTAATGTTAATTTAGATAACTTTGATGAAACTGTTAAAGAAGTTAAAGATTATGTGAGGGATTATAATGGATAATAGATTTGAAAGAAATGAACTTTATTTTGGAGAAGAAGTTTGTAAAAAACTTTCTCTAATAAAAGTGTGTGTAGTAGGAGTAGGTGGAGTAGGATCATATGCAGTAGAATCTCTTGCTAGATTAGGGGTTAGTAACTTTGTTTTGATAGATAAAGATAAAGTTGATATTACTAATATAAATAGGCAAATAATAGCATTACAATCTACTTTAAATAAAGAAAAAACAAGTGTTTTAAAAGAAAGAGTATTAGATATAAATCCTAATGCTAAAGTAAAAGAGTATTCAATGTTTTTAAATAAAGAAACAATAAATACAATTATAGAAGAAAAGCCTGATTTTGTAGTAGATGCAATAGATACAATTAGTTGCAAATGGGAGTTAATAAAATTATGTTTAGATAATAATATTGATTTTATAAGTAGTACAGGTATGGGGAATAGAATGGATTTAACTAAATTAGTTATTACTACTTTAGATAAAACTAATTATGATCCAGTAAGTAAAAAACTTAGAGAATTAGTAAGAAAAGATAATAGATTAAAAGATATGAAAAAAATTAATGTTGTGTTTTCAAATGAATTACCAAAAAAACAACAAACTATAGTAAATGTAAATGGCAAAACGATGAAAGAAACATGCCCACCTGCAAGTATTATGTTTGTACCATCAGCAGCGGGAATGCTATGTGCATACTATATATTAAAAAAATGTTTGCAATAAAAAATAAAAACAAGACTATTCTTAGTTAAATTGTTGCACCAAAAAATAGTAAATGTTATTATTTTAATATCAGGGGTTGATAACTTATGAAAATATTAGTAGATGTAATAAATGTTGAGGATTTGGATGATTATATAGACAATAATACAATACCATTAGCAGTATGTACTCCTAAAAGCGGAGTTACTTCTAAAAGACAAAATAATTTTTTAACTAAGTACTATGATAAGGTAGTAGATAAGAGAGGTTGGATTAGTTATTATTGTAATGTTACTAATGCAAATAAATGTAGAGAAATGGATTATAAAGAAGTGAAATTTGCAGATGGAAGTGAAGAGAAAATTATTGGATTTGAGTTAGAAGAATGTCAATATGTTGATGACAAATACATTCCTGTTCCTAATTTTGCTTCAGGTAAAAAGTTAGATGTTTTCTCACTTGTTAAAATGATTAGATTAAAGGTGGAAGATATTAAAAAAGAAGTTAATAAATAAGGGTAAGTTAAGCTTGCCTTTTATTTTAAAAACATAATATTAAGGGGGAGAGATACTATGTTTAAAACAGATATAGAGATAGCAAGAGAATGTAAAATGGAACTAATTAGTGAAATAGCTAAAAAGCTAGATATTAGTGATGATTATTTAGAGATGTATGGTAAGTACAAGGCTAAAATAAACTTAGATATTTTAAAAGATTTGAAAGATAAAAAAGATGGTAAGTTAGTGCTTGTTACTGCGATTAATCCCACTAAAGCAGGAGAGGGAAAGACAACAACTACTATAGGTCTTGGAGAAGCCTTTGCTAAATTAAATAAAAAAGCTGTTTTAGCTTTAAGAGAACCATCAATGGGACCAGTATTTGGGCTTAAGGGAGGAGCAGCAGGTGGAGGATATGCACAGGTTGTACCAATGGAAGACATAAACCTTCATTTTACTGGAGATATGCATGCGATTACTAGTGTTAACAACTTAATTAGTGCTTGCATTGATAATTCTATTTATTTTGGTAATGAATTAAACATAGATCCTACTAGAATAGTTTGGAAAAGATGTGTTGATTTAAATGATAGAGCTTTAAGAGAAGTTACAGTAGGACAAGGTAATAAAAATGGTGTAGAGAGAAAAGATGGCTTTAATATTACTGTTGCTAGTGAAGTAATGGCTATTTTGTGTTTGTGTAAAGATTTAGATGATTTTGCATGTAGAATTGGTGAGGCAATTGTAGCTTATACTTATGATAACAAAGTAGTTAAAGTAAAAGATTTAAAAATAGTAGGTTCTTTAAAGGTGTTAATGAAAGATGCAATTAAACCTAATTTAGTTCAAACTTTAGAGAATACTCCAGTTTTAATTCATGGAGGACCATTTGCTAATATTGCTCATGGATGTAATTCTTTGATTGCTACTAGTCTTGGGTTAAAGTTAGCAGATTATTGTATTACTGAGGCAGGGTTTGGTGCGGATTTAGGAGCAGAAAAATTTTTAGATATTAAATGCAGGGAAGGCAATTTAAAACCTAATGCAGTAGTTGTAGTGGCTACAATTAGAGCATTAAAGATGCATGGAGGATTATCTAAGGAAGAATTAGATAAAGAAGATTTAAATTCTTTAAAATTAGGTATTCCTAACTTAGCTAAACATCTAGAGAATATTAAAAAATATAATCTTCCAGTAGTTGTAGCAATTAATAAATTCTTTACTGATACAGATAAGGAAGTTAAATTATTACTTGATTGGTGTAAAGAAAATAATTATGAAGTAGCATTATGCGAAGGATTTGCAAAAGGTGGAGAAGGGGCTATTGAACTAGCTAAAAAAGTAATTGAGGCTTGTGAAAAAGGCAATAGCAAGTTTAAGCAAATATATGATGTTAGTGATACTTTAGAAAATAAAATTGAAACAATATGCAAAGAAATATATGGAGCAAGTAATGTTATATATAGCGAGACTGCTTTAGAAAATATTAAAGCTCTTAGAGAAAATGATTTGGATAATAATTTATTAGTATGTATGGCTAAAACTCCAATGTCTTTAAGTGATGATGAAAAGGTAATAGGAAGACCAAGTAATTTTGATATTCATGTTAGAGAAATCCGTATATCTAATGGAGTAAAATTTGCAGTAGTTATTACAGGTAGCGTTATGACAATGCCAGGACTTCCTAGAGTTCCTGCTGCTACTAAAATAGATATGGACAAAGAAGGAAAGATTGAGGGATTGTTTTAATGGAATATAAATTAAATGATATAGCTATTACTAAAAAAGCTCATCCATGCGCTACTAAATGTGACAAATGGAAGATCATTAGAGTAGGTGCAGATGTTAAGATAAAATGCATGGGATGTGGCCATACAGTAATGATAAGTAAATATAAATTTGAAAAAAGTGTAAAAAAAATAGAAGTAAGTGAGTAATTTTAAGAAGGTTCCTTATATAGATATTAAGGGGACCTTTTTTGATACAGTTAAAAAATTTGAAAAAGAAATATAAGAAAAAGTTATTATTTTCTAATGTTAATTTAGTTATTAATAATCCAGGTATTTATTCATTTATAGGGGATAATGGATGTGGTAAGACAACTTTATTAAATATAATATGGAAAATAATAAAACCTAGTAAAGGAAAAATAAAAAATAAGCATAAAACTATTTTTATATCTCAAGAGTTACATTTAATAGAAAATTTAAAAGTTAAAGATTATTTTAAAATGTTTAATATAGATATAAATGTTTTAAAGAGTTTTCATCTTTTTAATAAGAAAGATAATTATTTAAAAGAATTATCTTTTGGAGAGAAGCAAAGAATTATATGTATACTAGGAGCACACTCTAATAATGAAATAATAATTTTTGATGAGCCTACTAGTCACTTAGATAAATATAATGCTTCTTTAATAATGAATTGTTTAAAGAGAATTAGCAAAGATAAAATAGTTCTTTTAGTTAGCCATGACTTAAATTTTATTAAGAAATATAGTGATGAGATATATGAAATAAAGAATAAAAAAGTAGGGTTAATAAAGAAGAAAAATAATAAAAAAGAAGTTTTAAAAAGAAGTAAACCTAAATATAAAGTAAGAAAATATAAAAGAGTATCTTTTAAAAATAATAAGAGAAATAATTTTATTTTTTTTATAATATATTTTTTTATTTGTTTTATGCTTTTGTTTACTTCAAATTTGAGGGAATGTTTTAATAATGTGTGTAATGAGAGTATTAGTAATTCTTTAGATTATAATAAGTTTTATTTAAAGGAATGTGAAAAGAAAAGTGAAGAAAATTTAATAATAAAAAGATGTTTTAATATAGGAAGTAAAACAAAAGATATTTTAAAGAAGAATAACTATACTATTTATAATAATTATGATTTATTAATGAATAATTTATATGATATTAGTAATTTTAATGTTATTAGAAATAATAATGTTAGTTTGAAAGAGGGAAGATATCCTTTAAAAATAAATGAGATAATAGCTAATGATGATTATAAACTAAAAGATAAGATTACTCTTAAAGCAAATAAAGTAATAAATAGTGATAAGGTGGATATTTACTCTAATACTTTAGAGTTAGAGGTAGTGGGTATTGTTAATAAAGGTTTATTTAATAAGAGTAATAGTTATTATTTGGATTATGATCTTTTAGATAGTTATTTAAAGGAAGAGAAACTTATAAATAACAAGATTAATTTGTATGAGTATTTTAACAAGTTAGATATAGATAGTTATAAGTATGTATTGTATTTTGATGAAATTAATTTAGATATTTTTACTAGTAATAACATAGAGTATTTATCATCTTCTTATGATTATTATAATAGTTTAAAGGGCACTATTAATAAGATAGTTTATTCACTTAGAATAATAAAAGTAATAATTGTTATTTCATCTTCTTATTATCTAATTAAGTTAACTAATAAAAGAATTAAGATAAAAGAAAATGATTTATTGTTTTTTAAGTGTATGGGTATTAAAAAAAGAAAGATAAAAAATATCATGTTTTATGATTATAATAAGTTAATTATTTATTCTCTTTTTTTAGTAGAAATAATTAGTCTAATTTTACTAAAAATTATTTTTAATAGTTTGTATTTTAGTATTAATAATCTATTAATTATTTATCTGTTTATTTATTCTCTTAGTAAATTAGTTTTTGATTTTTTAGTAAGATGGAGGAAGAGAATATGATAAAAATTAGAGATATTAGTAAAAAATATAAAAAGAGATATATTATTAAAAATTTAAATTATGAGTTTAATGATGTTGGATTATATTTAGTTACAGGTAAAAGTGGTAAGGGAAAGACAACTTTATTAAATATAATAGGTAATGTAGATCATAAGTATGAGGGTAAGATTTATAGTGATAATAATATTTTATATTTTAAAGATAAAAATATTTTAGTTAGTAGTTTAAGTGTTAAAGATAATATATATTTGTTTGAAAAGATCTATGATATTAAAATTAATGATTATTTTAATATAAAAGATTTTTATAAAAAGAAGATTAAAAAACTATCGCTTGGTGAAAGACAATTAGTTATATTAACTATTGCTTTAAATAGTAAAGAAAAAAGTATTATTTTAGATGAACCTTTTAGTGCTTTATCTATTAATAATTTAGAAAAAGCTTGTTTATTAATAGAAGAAATGAGTAAAGAAAAACTTATTATTTTAGTTAGTCATAATATTAGTTATTTTAAAGAATATAGCAAGTTAAATATGGAAAAGTATAGTAGAAGAAAAATTAAAGATTTTGATAGTTTATATATTGATGATAAGAAAAAATATAAGATTAGTTATTATTTGTTTTATTTAAAGAAAATATTATTTAAGAAAATGATGTTTATTTTTTCAATTATTTTTATCTTTACTAGTTTTTATAAGGTTAGGGAGTATTCTAAAAATATAGAGAATGATTATTTAGAGGGGTTAGAGATTGAAAGTGGGAATGTTATATATAGAAAGAATGTTTTAAAAGAAATTAATGAAGATATCTTTTATGAAGTAGTTAAAAGATTATCTTTATATATTAGCAATTATAATATTAATTATTATAGTGAGAAATTATATGATAAAGATTTAAGCGTAGATAATTACTATATTGATAATGCTTTTGTGTTATCAAGTATAGAATATATAGAGAAAAATATGAAAGATAATGAAATAGTATTAGGGTTAAATTATCATGAATTTTGTATGAATAATAGGTTATATTATTGTGATGAAAGTTACATTAATACTTTATTAATTAATAAGAAAATAAATGAGTTTAATTATTATATTAGTGAGATTTTTGCTAGTGAATCTACTAGAGTTTTATCTAATAAAAGATTTAATAAAATTCTTAGCAATAATACATATATTGAATATTATTTAGATATTAAAAAAGAATATATTAATGAAGCTTTTAAGTTAATTAATAGTGATGATTTATTAAATGAGTTTACTTTTGCTAAGGTTGGTGAATTAGATAATGAGTATAGATATATTTTAAAATTAGAGAATAAGTCTTATTATTATCCTTTTTATTATAATGATTATATTGTTTGTTTAGATAAGGGTTATGATTGCTTTAATTATATAAATCATATGAGTAGTTTAGTAAAGATAGATAGTTTAGATGAGAATATTAATTTTAATATTATAGATAATAAATTAGAGCTTAATGAGATTGTTATTTCTTCTTTACTTAGTGAAAAGCTTAATAAGAATATTAATGATAATATAACTTTATATTTTGATTATAAAGGTAATATAAAAAATATTAATTTTATTATTAAAAATATTATAAATAGTAATAAACTTAGTATTTATCAAAACAGTTCTTTTTCCTATTTATTGTTTAAAGATTTACTAAAGTATGATAATGAAGATTTAATAATAAAAAATATTTTAGTATATGAAAATGTAAAGGAAGAAGATGAAGTGAGTGATAGTTTGTATAAAGATGTTTTAAACGAAATTAAGAGTATGTTTAATAAAATGAATAATATAATTAATTTTATTAATGTAGGGATTACTTTTAGTAGTTTGCTTGTCCTTTTATTTTTAGAATACTTTTATAATAAGTTTAAAAAAGAATATAAGAATTATTTGAAATTTTTAAAGATAAAATAAAAAGGAACCTTAAGTTCCTTAATAATTATAATGAATAAAAAAAGTGCAAAAAATGCACTCTTAGTTATTATCAATACAAATATTGATTGCTCTTAAACCTTTATCAGATTCAATAAGCTCAAAGTTAACTTTTTGATCAGGATTAATTGTCTTGAATCCATCCATTTTTAATTCGCTATAGTGGAAGAATACTGATTCTCCATTAGTAGTGTTAATGAATCCATAACCTTTTCTTTTGTTAAAACTTTTTACTGTTCCGTTCATATAACTTCTAGTCCTCCTTGTGATTTCTCACATTAATATTATATCTAATTATTTATGCATAATAAAGAAAAGCACCATAAAATTAGCAAAAAGTTTTAAATACTTAAAGATGTTTTTTTTATAATATTAAAATTTATAATAAAGCATATTATGGCGTAATTAAAAAAATCTTTAATTAATTTATTTTTTTGATATAATTAATTAAGGTGGTAAATAGTGAAAACAATTTTTAGTCAAGATAAAGTAGATATGCATATTCATACTGATTATAGTGATGGATATGAAAGTCCAAAAGAAATTATTCGTATGGCTTATAAAAATAATATAAAAGAAATTGCTATAACTGATCATGATACAATGGAAGCTTTTAGTATTTTAGATATAAAAAATATAAAGAAAGAATATGGAATAATACTTCATACAGGAGTAGAAATATCAGCAATATATAACAACCATTTAATTCATTTGCTTGCCTATGATATAAATCCTACTTTGTTTAAAAAACTTTCAAAATTAGTATATAGAAAAGATGAAAAAAGAAGAATGTATAATATGAGCGCAGGCAGTGCTAAAAAATTAGTTCACTTATTAGGTGGGAAAATAATCTTAGCACATCCTTTTAAATATTATAGAGATGAAATGAATGGAAGAGATTTAGTAGAATCAATAATAAAGGATAAATTAGTAGATGGTATAGAAGTGTTTCACTCATATCATAATAAAGAAGAAGTTGAATATCTTATTAGTGTAGTAGAAAAAAATAATTTGTATGCTAGTATAGGTAGTGATTTCCATTATTTTGAAAGAAAAGTAAGAGGCACTACATATGATAATAAACTTGGATATTTACCTGTTATTGATATGAATAGTGATGAAATAATTGATAAATATATAAAAAATAATAAAATGAGATAAATTTATAAATAAAAAAAGTTCTAAATGAACTTTTTTTTGCTCTCTTATTCAGTAACTTTAATATTAACTGCTCTTAAGCCTTTTTCTGTTTCAATAACTTCAAATTCTACTGTTTGTCCAGGAGCTACAGTTTTAAAACCTTCCATTTGCAGTTCGCTGTAGTGGAAGAATAAATCTTTTCCTTCATCAGTTCTTATAAAACCATAACCTTTTTCATTATTGAAGTTTTTTACTTTTCCCTTCATATCTACTTTTTCCTAAACCTTTCTAGCGTACTTCACTAAAAAAAGTATAACATAAGAATAAAATTTATTAATAGTTTTTTCCTTTTATTTTAAAAAATAAAAGAATAGTTTAAAATGTATATGGTGATTTATAATGGAAAGTGTAGAAGTAAGATTAGAGAAGTTTATTGAAAAGAATAAAAGTAAGATTGAAGAGATTGGTGCACAAAATGGGAAAATAAAAGAAGTGCTAGCAATTATTAATAATACGAAATCAAATAAAAATAACTTTTTTGTTATTGATGGTATATGGGCACATGAGAAAGCTTTAAATAATAATATTGAAGTGGATTCCTTTATATTTTGTAAAGAAATTATTACAAGTCATGAGGCAATGAATCTTATTGAAAGTTTCTTTGAAAGGGCAAAAAAAACATATCAAGTTTCTTTAAAAACATTTATGAAAATTTGTGAAAAAGATGATCCTAAAGGAATGATTTCAATATGTAAATTTCCTATGAGCAAGTTAGAAGATATAAAATTAAATAAAAATAATATTATTATTGTTTTAGATGGGCTTGAAATTCCTGGTAATGTAGGAACTATTTTAAGAACATGTGATGGCGCTAATATTGATGCTGTATTTTTATGTAATAGAAGAGCAAGAATTACTCATCCTAAAATAATAAAAGGAAGTATGGGAGCAGCATTTACTAAACCAATTGTAGAATTTAGTAATGTAGAAGATTGTAAATCGTGGTTAAAAAAGAAAAATTTTAAAATCTATTTAACTGATACTAGAGCTACTAAAGCATATTATGAAGATAATTATGAGGGTAGGGTTGCTTTAATAGTAGGTAGTGAAAGATATGGAATTACTAAACCTTGGTATGAGGGAGATTATGAAATGATTATGATTCCTATGCTAGGACAATGTGATTCTTTAAATGTTGCTATTGCTACTACTATTATTGCATATGAAGCTAGTTTAAAACAAAAGGGTTTTATTAAGGAGATAAGATAATGAAGTTTCCAAGTTTTCTAGAAAAAGGAGATAAAATAGTTTTAACAGCTTTATCTAATGGCGTTAGAAAAAATGATCTTAATAGAATTAATAAGTTTAGTAAGGCTAAAGAAAATTTAGAAAAAGAAGGATTTAATGTTGAAATGCAAGATCATTGCTTAAAATATCGTATGTATAAGAGTGCTAGTGGAAAAGTAAGAGGACATAAGTTCAATGAAGCTTATTTAGATAAAGATAGCAAAATGATTTTGAATGTAGCAGGTGGAGATTTTGAGTATGAAAGTGTTCCCTATATTAACTACAAAAAAATAAAAGAAAGTGAACCTAAGTGGGTACAAGGGTATAGTGACTCTACTTACATTACTTTTTTAATGACTACTTTATGTGATACAGCAAGTTCATATAGTATTGGTCTTAGCGAATATGGTACATATGAGTTAAGCAAGCAAGCTAGAAATAATCTTGATTTATTAGAAGGAAAAAAGATGATTCAGTATAGTTATGAAATGTATAATCAAGTAAGAAATGAAGAAGAGGATATATACGCTATGCCTGTATATGACATGAAAGTTGAATGGAAGACTTTAAATAAAGAGGAAGAAGTAACTATAAGCGGTAGACTAATTGGAGGATGCCAAGATGTTATAAATAAAATAGTAGGTACTAAATATGATAAAGTTAAGAAGTTCTTGTATAAATATAGAGAAGATGGATTTGTATGGTATTTAGAAACTTTTAGTAGTGATGCAAGCAACTTTATGGGATGTTTAAATCAATTAAAAGAAGCAGGATATTTTAAATATTGTAAGGGAATAGTGTTTGGAAGGCCTTTGTTTTATAATAGTGAATTTATAAATATAAGTTATGAAAAAGCTATTAAAATGGTTTTAGGAAAATTAAATGTACCTATTATTTATGATGCGGATATAGGACATGTTAAACCAATGATAACTCTTATAAATGGAAGCATTACAACTTTTAAATATAAAAAAGGCAAATGTGAAATTATAACTGAATTGAGGTAGTTTTATGAAAGAGAATAATAAGAATAACTAAAAATCATAAATATGCAATGGAACATAATATGTTAGCAGAAGCATCTTTAAATGTAGGTAGGGTTGTATTATATGGCTTCTTACTTATAGGTAGCTATTATAATTCCATTAATACGTTTAAAGTACTATTAGTTATTAATATAGTTATGATAACTATGTTTTAGAGAGAAGATATAATGAAATAGTATTAAAAAATGATGTGGATAAGCATTTAAAAGAAGTAGAAGAAGATTGTGATAATTATTATTTTTATAAAGATTCAATTCATAAAGAAATTAACTAAATTGATTATTAATTTATATTAGTTTAAAATAATAAGGGGGGTGAAAAAATGAGAGGAGAATTATGTGTTAAAAGTGGATATAGTTTTCTTTCTAGCACCCTAAAAATAGAAGACATTATAAGTATTTCTAAAAGTAAAAATTATGATTATTTATGTTTAATGGATAGTAGTGTAATGTATGGATGTATGGAATTTTATAAAGCATGCATTGCTAATAACATTAAACCATTAATAGGCATGGAAATAGAATTAGATAATGAGATGATAGTAGCTTTAATAGCTAAAGATTATAATGGATATCTTGCTTTATCTAAGCTATCTAGTTATATAAATGTTAATAAATTAAAAGTTAATTTAGAGATGATTAAAGAATATAAAGATAATTTGATTGTTATATTGCCTAGTTATAGAGCTTTTAAAAAGATTAATAAAGATAGTTATGAGAATGTTTTAGATTATTTTAATAAAACATTTCCTTATTTTTATTTAGGAATTGAGTATTATGAGAATAAAGATTTATATAAAATTAATTCATATTTAAGAGAATTGAATTATAAAAAAATATATTTTAACAATATTGTAAGTAGAGATAAAAAAGATCTTCAAAACATTGATGTTTTAAAAGCTATTAAAAATAATGAAGTTATAGGGTATTCTAGAAGTATAGATAATTTAGAGTATAGTTATTTTTTTAGTGATGATGAAAAGAGAAATAATTTTACTTATGAAGAATTAGATTTATGTAATGAAATAGTAAATTTAGTAAATTTAGAGTTTAAAAAAGAAAATTTAAGAATAGCTAAGTTCAGTGAAGATGAAAGTTTTGATTCTAAATTATATTTAAGTAAATTAGCTTATAAGGGATTAGAAAAAAGAAATAAGGAATTTGTTAATGATAAAAGATATTTAGATAGATTAGAAAAAGAATTAAAAGTTATAAATGATATGGGCTTTTCTGATTATTTTTTAATAGTATATGATTATGTGAAATACGCTAAAACACATAATATTTTAGTAGGGCCTGGTAGAGGAAGCGCAGCAGGTAGTTTAGTATCATATGTTTTAGGTATTACTAATATTGATCCATTAAAATATGATTTGTTATTTGAAAGATTTTTAAATGTTGAAAGAATTAGTATGCCTGATATTGATATTGATTTTCAAGATAATAGAAGAGATGAAGTTGTTGAATATTTAAAACAAAAATATGGATGTGACAGGGTAGCAAACATTGTTACTTTCTCTACATTAGCTGCTAAACAAGTATTAAGAGATACTGCTAAAGTTATGGGCTTAAATAAGTATGATATTGATTTATTATCTAAAAAAGCACATAGAAGTGGTCATACTGATTTAAAAAAAATGTTTGAACTAAGCAAAGAATTTAAAGATTTTATTTTAAGTGATGATAAGTATAAAGATGTTTATGAAATAGCTTTAAGTATAGAAGGCTTACCAAGACAAACTTCCCTTCACGCTGCAGGAGTTGTAGTAGCAAGTGAAAAGTTAATAGATATGATTCCTCTTCTTGGTGATAGTAGTAATCTTATTGTTCAATATGAAATGAATTATTTAGAAGATTTAGGATTGTTGAAGATGGATTTATTAGGTCTTAGAAATTTAACTATTATTGATGATTGTTTGAAGGAAATAAAGAGAGTATATGATGTAAACATTGATTTAAATAATATTGATTATAATGATCCTAAATTATATAAGTTAATAGCAAGTGCTAAAACATCAGGTATTTTCCAATTAGAAAGTGAAGGAATGAAGAAAACTATAAAGACTATTAATCCTGAGAACTTTGATGATGTAGCATCTATAATAGCCTTATTTAGACCAGGACCTAGAGACTTTATTGAAGAGTTTACTTTAAGAAAAAATGGTAAGATAAAAATTGATTATATAGATGATTCTTTAAAAGAAGTATTAGCCCCTACATATGGGATAATAGTATATCAAGAGCAGATAATGCAAGTTGCTACCGTATTTGCAGGTTTTTCATTTTCTAAAGCAGATATTTTAAGAAAAGCTATGTCTAAAAAAGAAGAAAGTAAAATGCTTTCTTTAAAAGAAGAATTTATTGAAGGTAGTATTAAAAAAGGATACCCTAAAGAAAAAGCAGAAGAAGTATTTGCTCTTATTTTAAAGTTTGCTAGCTATGGTTTTAATAAAGCACATACAGTTAGTTATGCTACTATTGCCGTGCAGATGACTTATTTAAAGTGTTATTATGCTTCCATTTTCTTTGCTTGTGTTATGGAATCATTTGCTTTTGGAGATAAGTTTAGTGAGTATATTAATGAAGCTAAAGAAAATGGTATAAAACTTATTTTACCTGATGTAAATCATAGTTATTATGAGTTTAGAGCTATAAGTAAAGATACAATTATTTTTGGATTGTCACATATAAAAGGTATTAATACACAATTTGTTAAAAATATCATAAGTGAAAGTAAAAATGAGATTTTTAAAGATTATTTTGATTTTGTAGTAAGAATGAATAAATATAAGATGAGTGAAGCTTTAGTATACTCTCTTATTGATGCAGGAGCACTAGATTCATTTGGTTACAATAGAGCTACTTTAAAAGAAAACTATAATAGAGTTTTAAAGTATGCCGAAATGATAACTATTAACACTAATAATCAATTAAGTTTTGAATTTGATTTAGTTAAGAAACCTGAAATTATAATAGTAAATGAAAGTGCTGAAAAATTAGCTTTAGAAAAAGATGCGCTTGGTTATTATATTAGTGAATTTCCTTTAATGAAGATTAGAAATTATTTAAATAATAATGGATATGTTAATAGTAGTATTTTAGAAAGATTAAATGATAAAAATGTTAAAATAGTAGCGATGATTAAGAAAAATAAGGTTATTAAGACTAAGAAAAATGAACTTATGAGTATTACAACTGTTATTGATGAGTTTAGTAGTGTTAGTGTAGTTATTTTCCCATCATTATATAAAAAAATATCATCTCTTTTAAATGCAGGTAGTTATGTTTTGATTGATGGAAAAGTAGAAGTAAAAGAAAATGTTAGTATTGTAGCTAATAATATAAGAGAGTTTAAAATAAGGGGGTAGAAGTAATGAAAAAAATGTTACTTGTTGATGGTAATTCACTTTTATTTAGAGCATATTATGCGACAGCATATGGAAGCATAATGAAAAGTAAAGATGGCACACCTACGAATGCTATTTTTGCATTAGCAAATATGCTTAACAAGGTAATTGATAATGTTAATCCTGATTATGCATTAATTGCTTTTGATACAGATAAAAAAACATTTAGGCATGAAGAGTATAAAGATTATAAAGCAGGAAGAAAACCTGCGCCAGTTGAGTTAATAACACAATTTCCTTTAGCAAGAGAAATGGTTTCTAAAATGGGAATTAAATGTTATGAATTAGCGGGATATGAGGCTGATGATATTGTAGCTACAATGGCTAGAATTGGTGAAGAAAATGATTGTAAAGTAGAAGTGTTTTCTAGCGATAAAGATTTATTTCAACTTATAGATGAAAAAATTACTGTTAATATTCCTAAAAAAGGTACAAGTGATATTTTAGCGGTTACTCCTTCAGTTTTAAAAAGTGAATATGGATTACATCCTTATCAAATAACAGATTATAAAGGCATTTTTGGAGATACTAGTGATAATATAAAAGGAATAAAAGGAATTGGGGAAAAAGGCGCTATAAAGCTTCTTGAAGAATATGGAAGTTTAGAAAATATATATGAGAATATAGATAAAATAGAAGGTAAATTAAAAGATAAATTAATTGAGGGAAAAGAAGATGGTTTTTATAGTAAAAAATTAGCTACGATATGCAATAGTGTTCCTCTTGATTTTTCTATTGAAGATACTAAATATACTGGTATTAAAGATTCTTTAATTGAATTTTATAGGAAGTATGATATGGTTTCTTTAATAAAGAAAATTAGTTTTAGTAATAAAGAAAAATTTAATTATAAAGAAGTTAGTACTTTAAATAGTGATTTTTTAAAGCAAGATTTAGGAATTTATTTATATTACAAGGGCACTAATTATCATTTTAATGAATTAGAGGGTATTGCTTTTAGTAATACAGATGAAACTTATTATGTTAAAAAAGAAAATTTATTTAATTTGGGAAATATTAAAGAATATTTAGAAAATAATGATTATAAGAAAAGCTGTTATGATATTAAAGCAAGTTTAATTATGCTTAGTAAACTTGGAATTGAGGCTAAAGGTTTTGATTTTGATTTTAAAATAGCATGTTACTTATTAGATTCTTCAATGAAAGATGATATATATACTGTTTTTAATACTATTGGAGTAATTTTACCAGATATTAAAGACAGTAATAATTATGGAGAGTTTGCTTCTTTAGTATCATTTAACTCTATTAAATTAAAAGAAGAAATGATTAGTAAGATGAAGGAAAAAGAAGTTTATTCATTGTTTACTGATTTAGAAATGCCTTTAGTGTATGCTTTAACTAATATGGAAAATAATGGAATTAAAGTTGATACTTCTGTACTTGATGAGTTAGGTGTAGAGTTTAGATTTAAGTTAAATATGCTTCAAGATGATATTTATCGTTTAGCTAATAAGAAATTTAATATAGCTTCTCCTAAACAAGTCGCAGAAATTCTTTTTGATGATTTAGGACTTCATAGTAATCGTAAAAGATCTACCTCAAGCGAAGAACTTCAAAAAATTGTTCATGAACATGAGATAGTTAATTGTATATTACAATATAGAAAATACGCTAAATTATTGTCTACTTATGTTGATAGTTTAGGTGAGTTTGTGGCAGAGGATGGAAAGATACATGCAATATTCAATCAAGCTTTAACTCAAACAGGCAGACTATCATCAAGTGAACCTAATATGCAAAATATTAGTGTAAGAGATGAAGAAGCAAAGCTAATTAGAAAAGCCTTTGTGCCTAGCTTAGATTACATTTTATCTATTGATTATTCTCAAGTAGAATTAAGAGTATTAGCTTCTTTAGCAAATGACGAAAATATGATTAAGTTTTTTGAAAGTGGAGAAGATGTTCACTTAATGACAGCCTGTGCAATATTTGATCTTCCAAAAGAAATGATAACAAGCTCAATGCGTAGACAAGCAAAAGCAGTAAATTTTGGTATTGTTTATGGTATTTCTGATTGGGGACTTAGTGAACAAATTGGATGCACGCCTAGTGAAGCTAAAAAGTTTATTGCTCGTTATTTTGAATTGTTCCCAAATATTAAATCTTACTTAAATGAATTAGTAGAGTCATGCAAAGAAAAAGGATATGTCACTACAATATTAGGAAGAAAAAGAGAAGTTAGAGAAATAAATTCTTCTAGTTACATGGAAAGAGAATTTGGTAAAAGAGTAGCCATGAATACGCCAATTCAAGGAAGTGCAGCAGACATTATTAAAATAGCTATGATTAAGATAGATAATTTCTTAAAAGAAAATAATTATAAAAGTAAAATGATTTTACAAATACACGATGAATTAGTATTTGATATTAGTAAGGATGAAAAAGATGTACTTGTTCCTTTATTAACTAAGATGATGGAAGAGGCTAGTAATTTAAGAGTTAACTTAAAAGCTGAAAGTGGCATAGGAATAAATTGGTACGAAGCTAAATAGGGGTGATATTATGCCAGAATTACCAGAGGTAGAAACTGTTAGAAGAGTTTTAAAAACTTGGACTATTAATAAGACTATTGTTAAAACAGAAATATTTTATGATAAAGTACTAGAGGGTATAACTTATAAAGATTTTAATAGTAAAATAGTTAATCAAAAAATTCATGATATTAATAGAATAGGTAAATATTTGTTGTTTGTGTTAGATGATTATATTTTACTTTCTCATTTAAGAATGGAAGGTAAGTATTATTTAGTTAATGGTGAAATAACTGATGAAAAAATGAATAAACATAAAATTATTACTTTTACTTTAAATGATGGAAGTACTCTTTTATATCATGATGTTAGAAAATTTGGAAAAATGAAACTTTTAGATAAAGATAGATATATGAGTGATGCTAGTTTGAAAAAACTTGGAAAAGAGCCTTTTACAATGACTAAAGAAGATTTGTATAATTTAATTAATAAATCTAATAAACCTATAAAAGAATTGATATTAGATCAATCTGTTGTTGCAGGGCTTGGAAATATATATGCTGATGAAGTATTATTCTTATCTAAAATAAATCCTAAAAGAGTAGGAAAAAATGTTAGTATAGATGAATGCGATAAAATTATAAAAAATAGTGTCACTGTGCTTAATAAAGCAATTGAACTTGGTGGATCTACGATTAGATCATATCACTTTGGAAATCATGTTGATGGTAAGTTTCAAAATGTCCTTAATGTATATGGAAAAAAGGGAGAAAAGTGCCCAAATTGTGGTTGTATAATAGAGAAAACTACTGTAGGAGGAAGAGGTACACATTATTGCCCTAATTGCCAAAAATAGTAGTGGAATATTAGATATAGTTTTGCTAAAATATAAAAGCAGGTGAGTTAAGTGAAAAAGGAAAATGGAGTGTTACTATCAGTTGAAGATAATGATGTATGGTTATTAGAAAGAGACCCAAATAAATTTTTTGATGGAATTAATGAAATAGCTACACGTGCTTTTAATAATCTTTATAATTTAAAAAAAATAATTATTCCTTCTTGCATAACTAAACTTAATGAAAGCTTTATTAATAATTGCCAAAACCTAGAAAGAATAGAAATAAATGCTAAAATTAATGATTTAAGAAATGATTTTTTTAATAGCTGTAGAAATATAAAAGAAATAATTATTAATAGTAAAATAGAAACTATTGATAAAGAGTGCTTTTATTCGTGCAATTTTTTAGAAAGAGTTAAATTAAGTAATGGCTTGAAAATAATAGATGATGAAGCGTTTGCTTTTTGTCATCATTTAAAGAGAATAATTATTCCAGATACTGTTGAAAAAATAGGAGAAAATTGTTTTGCATATTGTTCTAATTTAGAAAAAGTAAAAATGCCAAGAAAATTAAAAATAATTGGAGAAGATGCTTTTAATAATTGCTTTAAGTTATCAAATATTATGGTGCCTTTTAGTGTTAAATATGTTGGCGAAGAAGCTTTTTCTAATTGTAGAAATTTAAGTAATATAATAATAGAAAATAAGAAGGTTAATATAAATAAAAATGCTTTTAATAATACACCTATTATGTATGTAGGCGAAAATAATGGCTATATTAGTTTATCTAATAAAAGAAGTTTAGAAAAAGATCTTGATATAAGTGTTATGAGTGAATGCTTTTATGATTTTGACTTAGAAAGTTTATTCCCTCTTAATGAAAATTTAGAAGATTTAAACTTTATTATGGATAAATGCAAGAAAAATAATATTCAAATTCCCTTAGAATTTATAAAAAAATATTTGACAAGAAATGATGTTAAAACATTAAATTTAAAATATTATAAACAATTATATAAATATTTAAAAATGGAATCTTTAGAGAATGTTAACATCTTTTGTAACATAGCAGAAGCCTTAGGTTTGTTTCAATATCCTCTTTATGAAATGCATATATCTAAAAGTAACAAAATAATTACAGAAAAGATTGATTATGCTCAAAAAGCAGGAGAATTCTTAAAAGAAAATATATCCAAGGATATGATTAAAATTAATCACTTTAACTATATTTTAAATAAATTAGAAAATATAGGGTTTAAAAGAGATTTTGCTTTATTTGTATTACAAGAAGATAACTTTAAAAGCATTGTAAAAGAAATTCAAAAAAATAAGGATTTTTTAAGTAATGCTTATAATTATTTTGAAGAAGTTCAAGCTACAAATACTAATAAAAATGGTAATAGAGTATTAAAACCAACAGTATCAAAATTTGTTTCATATTTTAATGAAAACAAATTTGATAAAAGTAATGATTATGCTGATATTTCTAGGGAAATAGGAAAGTTTTATGATGATAAAAAATATTTTGAAGAAGCAATAGAAATAAGAAAAATATATGAAGAAAAGAAAATAAATCCTAACATTTTAAGTTTTGATTTAGAAGAAAAAACTTTAATGAAAATTAATGAGGCAAGAAATAGTATTTTAAAATTGAGTAAAGAAATTTTAAATGAACTTAAAGAAACTTCTGATAGCTTTACTTTTGAATGGCTAAGAAAAGATGATCCGCACAATTATACTTTAGGTAAATATTGCTCATGTTGTGCCCATTTAGCACAATGTGGAGATGGTATTGCAATTGCAAGTATTATTAATCCAGATATTCAAAATTTAGTACTAAGAGATAAGCAAGGGACTATTGTTGCTAAATCAACTTTATATGTAAACAAGAAAAAAGAATATGGTATTTTTAATAATGTAGAAATAAGTTCTTCTGTTCCAGATAGCGCTAAAGAGAGAATATATGATAAGTATATCTTAGCAACTAAAATATTTGTTGAATTTTATAATAAAGAGAATCCTAGTAATAAGTTAAAACAAATAAATGTAGGAATGTCTTTTAATAACTTATACAATGAGATAAAAAATCATAATGAAAGAAGTGAAGTTTTAGAAAATATTCACTATAAAGAATATAGTAAAGATGAAAAATATGATGGTGATGCTAATGAAACTCAATATGTAATTTGGAAAAAGACTAAATAAGGCTTTTGAAGGCAAAGAAGAAGAGTATGATAGCACCTATAATGTTTATAGTGTCATCATGCTTATTATTTATCTTTTTGCGTAAGAATAGAGAAATAAAACATAATACAAAAGTTAAACTAAAAACAATAGTTAAAAATAGTAAGTAATTTGTATTAGTAAAAGCAACAGGAAGCCCTAAAAAGAGTGAATCACAGCTAGTAAAACATGCTTGTATAATTATTACTTTTAAAGAATCATTAACATTTTTATCTTCACCATCTTTTTCTTTTAAAGTATCTATTAATAACTTTGAACCCATAAAAGAGAAAACAATAAAGATAATATATTTTAAATAACTTAATAAATAATTTTCTAAAAGATCTCCTAAAGAAAAACCTGTTAAAAGAAATAATACTTGCATAATAGAAAATATTAATGGTATTAAAAGATATTTAATTTTATTTTTACAAGTAATAAATAAGCAAAGTAACGAAGAATCTATACAAATAGTTAGTGATAAAATTATAATATCGATTAAAGACATAAAACCACCCTTTCTTTATAAGGTATGATTAAATATTGATTTGGTTAATTTATGTAAAAATTTCCAAATTAAGAATATTCAAATAAGTTTATGTTTGTTTCTTTTAATATTTAAGAATAGATGTTATAATTAATTTTGATTGGGGGAGATAAAATGGAGTTAAAGAAAGTAATTGTTTATAATGGATATAATGTATCGTCTGCATCTATGCTTAGTGATTATGATCGTAAGATACTAACTCTTTTATATCAACCTATCTGTGGGTTTGGTGCATTATCTTTATATTTAACTTTGTGGTGCAAATATGAAGCTAGTAGAAACACAAATACGTTTTTTCATCATAAAGATTTATTTGCTAATATGGATTGCAATGTTACTGAATTTGAAACATTTAGAGATAAATTAGAGGGATTAGGATTATTAAAAACATTTGTAAAAGAAGATGAAACCCCTTATTATTTCTATGAATTATATTCTCCTTTAAGTCCAAAAGATTTTTTTAAGCATGAACTATTAGGGACTCTTATTAAACAAAAATTAGATGAAGAAGAATATGAAGAATTAAAATCTATGTTTGTGGTTAATAAGGATAAGAAAAAAGATTATTATGATGTTAGTCATAATTTTAATGAAGTTTACAATATAGATTTAAATGATACGACTAGTTTAAAAGTACTTATGGAAGATAATGAAGATTTAGCTAATAGAAAGAATGCTAAGATTGGTACTAATTTTAGTTTAGAGATTTTCTTGCTTGTTTTAAAAGAAAATAAAATAAGAAAGAGTTTGATTACTAATAGTTTTGTAGAGCTTATGGAGTCTATGGCTAACCTATATAAATTAGATGAATATGAAATGTGTAATATACTTATATCTTCTATTGAGGGATTAGGAAATGATGAAAAAATCAATTATGATTTATTTAAAAGAAAGTGTTTTGAATATCGTAAAGTAACTAGAATTAGTGGTAAAGATGTTAAAACTTTAGAAAATAAAAAGCAAGGTATTAGTAAGAAAGCAGAAATGTTACAAGAATTAGAGCCTTTCCAATTTTTAAGAATTAAACAAGGTAATGTTGAGCCTAGTAAGCAAGATGTAAAGTTAGTAGAAGATTTATCTTTAATGAGTAAACTTAATCCAGGGGTTATTAATGTTTTACTAGACTATGTTATGTTAAATAAGCAAAATACTCTTCCTTATAATTATGTTATGAAAATAGCATCATCTTTAGCAAGAGAAAATATAACTACTGCAATTGAAGCAATGGAATATTTCAATAATTATAAATCTAGATTTAGTAATGCTAATTTTTCAAAAAAAGAAGAAGTTAAAGAAGCATTAAAAGAAAATTGTAGTGATTCTAATATTGATGAGGCAATGGAACTTGAAAAATTGAAGAGAGCTAGAAAGGAAAGAAAGAATAATGCAACAGTTGAAGTTTAATAATAGTGTTAAATCTAATAATGATTTGCAAAAGAAGAAAAGTCAAATCATGGATGAACTTTTAACTAAAGATGAAATAAAGAAAATAAAAGATAAACTAGATGTTAGCATGTCTGAATTTGATTTTTATCTTGGATATTTTTTGAGTTATTATGAAGATGCAAATTACTGTAAAAATTGTGAAAATATTGAAAAGTGCCCTAAAGAGATTAAAGGAATGACTTTAAATCTAGTTAGAAAAGAAGATGGTACAATAGAGAGAGAATATACTTTGTGTCCTAAAAGAGAATTACAAAGAAAGATGAACAATAATTATTTAATTAGAGATTTTAATGAAGATTTATTAAAGATTGATCTAGATAATGTTGAAAATAAAAAGGGACGTTTTAAATATGAGAAAAGCATTATGGAAATTGATTTAGACTATGCTAAAGAGGGAATATATATTTATGGTCCATCTGCATCAGGTAAATCATTTCCTTTAATAGCTTTATGTAACGAATATGTAAGAAATGATAAAAAATGTGCTTTTGTAGATGTTAAAACTTTTATTGAATCTTTAAAGTCAACTTTTGATTATAAAAAGGAACAGTATGGTGTTTTAATGGATACAGTTAAAAATGCTGATGTATTAGTTCTTGATAATTTAGGAGAAGAAAAGCAAAGTGAATGGGTAAGAGATGATGTTATTAGTAGCATTATTGATTATAGAAATAGAAATAATAAGTTAACTTTTATTACTAGTTGTTTTAGTTTAGAAGAGTTAGAAAAAATGTATAATGTTTCTAAAACTAATAGTGAAGCTGGAAAGATGAAAGCAAGTAAATTTATTGAAAAAATAAAAGCAGCTTGCTCAAATGTTATTAAAATTGAGACAAAATAAAATGATAGTCTATGATTATCATTTTTTTAATAACTTGAAATATTGGTGATAGAGTAAAAAAGTGTTATTATTTTAGTGTTGTATAAGGAGAGATTTTAATGAAAAAAATAGCTGTTATAACTAGTGGAGGAGATGCTCCTGGAATGAATGCTGCTGTTAGAGCAGTGGTGAGAACATGCTTAAATAGTAAAGTAGAACCATATGTAGTTATGGATGGATATAAGGGATTAGTGGAAAATAATATTAAGAAAGTTGATAGAAGATTTGTTTCAGAAGTTTTAAATCGTGGTGGTACAATTATAGGCACTGCTAGACTTAAAGAATTTGTTGAAGAAGATGTGCAACAAAAAGCTATAAGTAATCTTAAAAATTTAGGTATAGAAGGATTAGTTGTAGTTGGTGGAGATGGCTCATTTAGAGGCGCTATTGATTTGTGTAAAAAAGGTATTAAGTGTATTGGCGTAGCAGGTACTATTGATAATGATATTAATAGCGATGGTTATACAGTTGGATTTGATACAGCTTTAAATACTATTGTAGAAGCAGTTGATAAAATAAGAGATACATCTTCTTCTCATCATAGATGTAGCATAGTTGAAGTAATGGGTAGACATTGTGGTGATTTAGCTTTATATAGTTCAATTGCCTGTGGGGCAGATATCCTAATTGATCCTAATACAAAATTAAATGAAGAAGAAATGTACAAAGATATTATTAGAATGAAAGAAGAAGGAAGAAGGCATGTATTAATTATTGTTAGCGAAAATGTTTTAGATAGTGTAGAGTTAGCAAAAAGAATTGAAGAACATACAGGGTTTGAAACAAGAGCAAATGTGTTTGGACATTTCCAAAGAGGAGGAGTTCCTACTGGAATGGATAGGTTTAGAGCAAGCGTTTTAGGTAGTGAAGCTGTTAAATGTTTACTAAATGGTGAGAGTGATGAAATGCTTTATTTATCTAATCAAGAATTAAAGAAAATAAGTTTAGAAGAAGCAACACAAAAGAAAGTTATTAAATATAAATATTTATATGAAATTAATAAAGTTATTGGATAGGAGGAAAACTTATGCAAGCATGTAAAACTAAATTAGTAGCAACATTAGGACCTAGTAGTAGTGATTATGAAACAATTAAAAAATTAGCGGATGCAGGTTTAACTTTAGCAAGAATTAATATGTCTCATGGAACATATGAAGAACATTCTAAAAAAATAGAAATAATTAAAAGACTTCAAAATGAAGGTTACTTAATTGCTATTTTGATGGATTTGAAAGGCCCTAAAATTAGATGTGGCAAGTTTGAAAACGATGGCGTTTTATTTGAAGAGGGAGATATTACTAGAATAGTTAAAGAAGATGTATTAGGAAATAAGGAAAGATTTTCTGTTACATATAAAGGATTATATGATGATTTAAGTGTTGGTAATAAAATTACTTTTGATGATGGGATGCTAATATTTGAAGTTATAGATAAGGAAAGTAATGGTAGTATTGTTTGTAAAGCTTTAAATAAACATTTATTAAAGAATAGAAAAGGTTTAAATGCTCCTAATATTAAATTAATGAATGATTATATTAGTGAAGTTGATTTAAAAGATATAGAGTATGCTTGTAAACAAGATGTTCAATATATTGGTGCTTCTTTTGTTAGAAGAAAAGAAGATTTATTAGAACTTAAAAAAGTTTTAATAGATCATGGTAGAGAAGATTTAAAAATAATTTCTAAAATAGAAAGCCCAGAAGGGGTTAATAACGTTGATGAAATATTAGATGTTAGCAACGCTATTATGGTAGCAAGAGGAGACTTGGGAGTAGAAGTTGATATGGAAGATGTTCCTATCCTTCAAAAACAAATTATTAAAAAATGTAATATAGCAGGTAAGCCTGTTATAGTAGCCACTCAAATGTTAGAATCAATGCAAAATTGTCCACGTCCTACAAGAGCAGAAGTAAGCGATGTATTTAATGCCTTGTTGGATGGAGCAGATGCCGTTATGTTATCAGCAGAAAGTGCAAGTGGAATGTATCCAGTTGAATCCGTAACAACTCAAGCTAAAATTGCTAAAAAAGCAGAAGAAATACTAGATTATGAAAAATTTGCTAGTGACTTCTATGAATCATCAAATAAATCACAAGGTGATGCAATTGGCATTTCTGTATCTAAATCATGCTTGATGTTAGATGCTAAATTAGTAGTTATTATTTCAAACTCTTATACTGCAGCTAGAAAGTTAACTAAATTTAAAATTAAAGCTCCAATTTTAGCAGTTGTAAAAGATAAAGAATTGGCAATTACTTTAAATGGGCTTTATTATGGAATAGAAGCAATATGTAATGATAAAGAATCTGAAATGACATATGAAGAAAAGGAAAATCTTGCAATAGAGTTAGCAAAAGAATATGGAGTTAAAGAACATGAAACAATTATTTTTGTTAGTTCAAACTCTAAAAATAATAAATCTAATGCAATGAAGATTTTACAGGTAGAATAATATGAAATATGGGATTGTTGTTGATATAGGCGCTACTAATTTAAGAGTGGCAATAGTGGATGGAAGCCATAATATTATAGAAAAATCAAAAGTAAATTTAGATAAAAATAAAGATATTGCTTTTAATATTTATAGCGAATATAAAAAAATTAACAAAAATTATAAAATAGAAAAAGTAGTAGTTGGAATTCCTGGAACTATTAATCCAAAAACTAACCTTATAAGAGATCTTCCAAATATTGGAATAAAAGAATATGATTTATATTCAGCTTTATATAAATTATTTAAAACAGAAATTATTATTGTAAATGATGCTTCATTAGCGGCAGTTGGTGAATACTCAAAGCATAAAGATGAAAAAATATTTCAATATATAACTATTTCTAGCGGAATAGGTGGAGGATTAATTATTAATGGAGACTTATTTGTTGGAAATAGCAGGTTTGAACAAGAAGTAGGCAGAATGATTGTTAAAGATGAAAAGTTTGAAAATTTATGCAGCGGTAACGCTTTGAAAAATCGTTTGCTAAAAGAAAATATTGATGAAGAATATCCAAGCATTGCTTTAATATCTAAAAAGGAAAGCTATAAAAAAGTAGTAGATGAATGGTTGGATGATTTAAGTATTGGAATAGGAAATATTATAAAAATTATTGATCCTAGTATTATTGTATTTGGTGGTGGACTTGGAATGTATATAGATTACTTTAAACAAGGACTAGTAGATAGACTTAGTAAAGATATACCTAATGACGTATTAAATAATCTTAAAATAGTTAAAGCTTACTATAATGATGACAGTGCATTAATTGGAGGAAGTTATTTAATCTTTCAAGATAATTAATTGATAAACTTGAAATATTTTTACTTAATTATTAATATAAGAATGTGGGGTTGATATTATGAAAAAAATTAGAATGTATTTATATACATTAATTCTTGCTTTAGTAAGTATTTTTGTGATGCATAGTAATAACCTATTTGCAATGGAAGAAGTAGTTATCAATCCTAATTCAAATGGTGAAGCAACATATATATTTAATGTAAAAGAACAAACAGGCACTAATGAAAAAGGAGAACCAGAATATACACTATCATCTAAACAATTTGCTAGATCAAGAAATGTAGTAGTTAAACTTATTTTAGATGAAGAAGGTTTAAATGCTTATGATAGTAAGTTTGAAATATGCGAAGTTATTCCTGAAAACAATGCAGGAAACACTAGAGAGACTAGAGAATGTTCTACATATTTAACATCTAAATCTACTAATAGTATTCAATTGCGTGGCAGAGGCGATGGTGAAAAAGTTGTTGAAATAAATTTATATAGCAATTATGCAAGTAATAGTATTGCTAAAACAATATCTAAAAGTATCTTTTTAGATACAACTGGTCCTGTTATTACTCTTAATGGTGGAGAATATTTATATTTGACTAGTGATGAAAAATATCAAGAGTTAGGTGCTACTTGTACTGATGCAAATAATGTTGAAGGATATACATGTGAAGTTGTAATAGAAAAAGTTAACATTGATATGAAAAATCCTAATTTTCAATATATTACATATACTGCTACAGACTTTTTAGGAAATGAAACTAATGTTTATAGGAAAGTGAATGTAGAGCAAAAAAAGAAAAAAGATTACACAGGATGGATATATGGTGGAGCTGGAATTGTTGTGTTAATTGCTGCTTTAACGTATGTAGTAATTAGAAATAAAGAAAAACAAAAAAATCAAAGTGTATTATAGTTGACAAATAGTATTATTAATGATAAGATACTTGTGCAACATGAGTTGTGGAAAGAAGAGGCACCCGCTTCTCACCTGATTTCCGTTAGTGGAGATAGGTAAAATGTCACAAATAAAATTATTTGGATATTATAACGGGTGCGCAGCCCGTTTTTATTTTATGTTATCAAAGGGAGGTTATATTTTTGATAGAACAAAGAATGAACGAAAAGTTACCAGTTAAACCAAATGCAGATGATTTAGTAAATGAAAAGATTAGATTCAATGAAGTTTTATTAATCGATGAAAATGGAGAACAATTAGGTATTAAATCTAGAGTTGAAGCAATGGGTATTGCAGCTTCAAGAAACTTAGATTTATTCTGTGTAGCACCTATGGCTAAACCACCAGTTTGTAAGATTATCAATTATGGAAAGTATCGTTTCGAGCAACAAAAGAAAGCTAAAGAAATGAAGAAAAACAAAAAAGTAATTGATGTAAAAGAAATTCAATTATCTTGCAATATAGGTGAGCATGATTTTAATACGAAATTAAAAGCAGCTCGTAAATTCTTAGCAGGTGGAGATAAAGTTAAAATATCTATTAGATTTAAAGGTAGACAATTAGCTTTTGCAGATCAAGGTGTAGAAATGGTAAATAAATTTATTAGTATGTGTTCAGACATTGCTACTATTGAAAAAGAACCAGTATTAGATGGTAAGTTATTAATGGGTGTTATAGCGCCAAAATCACAAAAAAATTAAGGAGGAATAAATGATGAAAAATAAAATGAAATCAAAAAAAGCAGCAACTAAAAGATTTAAATTAACTGCTAATGGTGCATTAAAGAGAAAACAATGTGGTAGAAACCACCAAGCTTGGGCAAGAAGTAAAAAACAAAGAAGACATTTGAGCAAAGCAGCTTATGTAAGCAAACAAGATCAAGGCAGAATGGCTCAATTGTTCCAAGGTTAATAGGAGGTAAGTAACGATGAGAGTAAAAGGCGGAAACGTAGCAAGAAATAGACGTAAAAAAGTATTAAAGTTAGCTAAGGGATATTATGGTTCTAAACACTTACTTTATAAAACAGCTCATGAACAAGTAATGCGTTCATTAAACTATGCTTATAGAGATAGAAGAGCAACTAAGAGAAACTTCAGAAAATTATGGATAACTAGAATTAATGCAGCAGCTAATCAAAATAACATTTCTTATAGTAAGTTGATGCATGGATTAAAGTTAGCTAATATTGATATCAATAGAAAGATGTTATCTGAAATTGCTATTAATGATGAAGCAGGATTCAAAAAATTAGTAGAAACTGCTAAAAAAAGTTTAGCTAAGTAATTAAATATAATAATTTAAAAGAGATAGAAATATCTCTTTTTTATATCATAAATAAATAATATTTGTTATTATATAAGTAGTGGAGGATTAGAAAAATGAAATATTGTACAAAATGTGGAGCAAAATTACCAGAGGATGCAGAATTTTGCACCGTTTGTGGTGAGAAAGTTGAAAAAACAGAAACAGTTGAAGCAGAAGTAGTAGATGAAGAAAAAAGAAATAAATCAGGAATTAGTGAAAGAAATATAGTAACCTCAGTTATTTTAACTATTTTAACATGTGGTATATATGGTATTTATTGGATGATTAAAATTAATGATGAGTTACTACAGTTATCTGATACAGAAGGAAGTTCAGGGGCTACTGTTATTTTATTATCTATTGTTACATGTGGTATATATGGCATCTATTGGAACTATAAAATGGGATCTTGTGTTAATAAACTAAAAAGAGGAGGAAGCAACGATATTCTTTTCTTAGTATTAGGCTTAATAGGTTTTGGAATTGTTAACTATATAATTGCGCAAGATACAATTAATAACGAACTTAAATAATGCGCAAAAAGAGAATAAAGAAAGTTTTGCTTTCTTTTTTTATAACAACTACTATTCTTTTGATATACTTTCTTATTTGCTACAAATATAGTTTTCTTAAAATAAGATGTGTATTTCATGAAATTACTGGCTTGAATTGTCCAGGATGTGGAATAAGTAGAATGATATCTAGTTTTATTAAATTAGATTTTAAAAATGGAATAAAATACAATTATTTTTTAGGATATACATTTTTAATACTTATATTTATGATTGTCTATTATATATATTCTTACATTAATAATAAAAAAATAAAGTATATCGAATGGTTCAATATACTTTATCTAATTTTATTATTATCTTGGGGTATTGTTAGAAATATCTTGAAAATATAATTATGATTTCTTTTGTCTTAGCATATCACAAGGAGTAAAATTATAATCTGATTTAAAGTAGAGAATTTGTTTAGCATGTCTAGCAATCTCTACTTTTTCATTATTTTCATCATATAATTCCTTTATTTCTAAATTAAATGTTCCTTTTGGGGTTAGAACTTCAAATGTATCATTAGTAGTAAAATTGTTTCTTTGCTCAATTGTTACTACTTTAGTATCTTTATTGTAATCTAACACTCTTGCCACAAAATCTTGTAATGGTATTTCAGCAGTTTTATCAAATATTTGTTGTTTTTTAGTAATTTTACCTTTATAGAATCCATGAGAAGTAGGTCGAGATTCTGCTTTTAATGTTTCTTTTATATATTTATTATAATTTAAAACTTTTTTATTATAGATATCATCTATTAACTTTCTATATTGAGACACTATAGATGCTAAATAATATTCACTTTTCATTCTTCCTTCAATTTTTAAAGACGCTACATTATATCTTATAAGCTTTTTAATATATTTGATAGTTTGTAAATCCTTTGAAGAAAAAGTAAATAATTTGTCACTTACTAGATTTTTATTCTCATCATATAAGTTATAGAACCATCTACATGATTGAGCACATCCACCTCTATTAGCATCTCTTCCAGTCATATAATTAGATAAAACACATTTGCCACTTATAGACATACACATGCCGCCATGTATAAATACTTCCAAATCAGCATTAGAGTTTTTAGAAATATTCTTTATATCTTTTAAACTACATTCTCTTGCTAAAACAACTCTTTTAACACCTTTATTTTCTAATAATTTTATTGCTTCACTATTCATTACAGATAATTGAGTAGATATATGTATTTCTAAAGTGTTAACAACTTCCTTAGCTAAATCAACTAAGCCTAAATCACTAACAATAATGCCTGTTACTCCTATGCTTTCTAACTCTTTAACATATTCTTTAAAATCATTTGGATCTAACACATCGCTATTATGGGCAACAATATTACAAGTGACATATATTTTACCATTATAACTATTAGCAATTTTAACAGCTTCTTTTATGTTATCTAAAGTAAAGTTAGATGCTCGTGCTCTTAAAGAATATTTTATACCACCTAAATAAACAGCATCAGCACCATATGCAAATGCTACTTTTAATCTTTCTAAATTTCCAGCAGGTGCAAGTAATTCTATTTTTTTCATTATTTTTCACCATCCTTTAATAAGACACTTTGATTATGTAAAAATGGTGTACTAAACTCATTTTCTTTTATAAATTTTTCCTTAATTTCGCTGTATTTATTAAAATTGTTTTGAAGAATACTGTCTAATGCACTCTTATAGTAATAGATATAGTTTTTTATTTTTTCTTCATCTAAAAAGATAGCATCAATGTAAAAATGTTTTACTCCACTATTAACTAGTTCATCTAGATAAGGAAGTAATGAGTATTCTTTGTCATTATAAACAATTAAACTATTTTTATATTCTTCTAAGAAATAATAGTTTTCTCTACTTTCTTCTTTTATAAAATGTAAATCAGATTTCTTTTTTAATTTAAAGTTTTTATAATAATTAGTTAATATAGGTCTTTTAGAGTATGTAATTGGATTATATCCTTGAGCAAAGACTTCTACTTTACCATTAGTAAACAAAGATATCTCTTTAATATCGTTTAATGTGATTTCTTTAGAAAGGAATACTCTTTTAACACCTAAATCTAATAATGATTTGGCACTATATTTATTAGTAACATATGTTTGTAAATCTAACATAACTTTATTAGCCAATCCATTACTTTTCAAAATATTAAATACGCCTAAATCACTAACAATATAAGCATCTATATCCAAAAGTTTAAGATTATGGATAATTTTTTTAAATTTTTTTATTTCACTTTCGCTAGCAAATAAATTAATGCTCAAATAAAAGTTTTTGTGATGATTTTTAATTTTATAGATTGCTTCAGGTAGTTCTTTTAAGGATAAAGCATATTTTTGATTAATACAAAAGTCTTTTAAACCCACTACAAAAGATGTAACAGGAGTATCTAAAAAAGGCATATATCCTTTTTCATTAGTGTTTAAAATAATACCCATACAATTCACCCAAAAATATATTAAAACAAAACTGATTAATTTTCTATATTATCTTCATTATTTGTATTTTTATTATGCTTTAATAAGTTAATGATTTTATCATTAAATAAGATTCCTAAAGTTCCAAAAATTGCAAAAACCACAAATATAACTATTGATAAAACATAGTTTCCTTTCATAAAAGAATCACCAACTATTGTAGAACTTATAATTGAAGGTATTCTAGCAATTAATGACACTACAATAAATGTAGAAAATTTTATAGGTAAAAAAGGAGCTAAATATATAAAAATATCTTTTGGAATGCCAGGTATTAAAAATAAGATGAAAAAGTATAAATGTATTTTCTTAGGATCATTTAAAAAACTGTATGTTTTAAGTTTTTCTTTATATTTAATTATATATTTATTAGCAAATAATTTTACTGTGTAATAAATAAGAATAGAGGCTATTGCAATTCCAAGTAAACATAGTAGAAGTCCGCCCCATGCACCATAAAGTACACCGGCAAGTAACTCTACTACTTCTCCTGGAATGAAAGCAATAAATATTTGTAAAATTTGTATTGTTAAAAGTGCTAACCATCCTTTAAATCCCATATTTTTTATATATTCTTTAAATCTTTGTTGATTATCAGCATCTTTTAAAGAAATTAATAAAGGAATAAGTTTATAGCAAATATAAATAGTTAGAAGCAGCATAACTATGCATAACGATATAACTAAAATTTTCTTTTTGTTCTTTTTCATATTTATACACCTATATTAGTATTATACAAATAAGCAAAAATTTTTATAACTAATAAACTAAATTTTATTTTGCTTCTTATTATAAAAAGTATTTGCTTTTTCATATAATTCATCTTTTAAAAATAAATTAGCTTGCCTAGATGAAGTAAGTAAATCTAAAACAAAGCTTTTATCATAATTTTCTACTAAATATTTTACTATTAAGTAATAACCAGCATAACAGTTTTTTATAACTTTACTATTATTTAAAAAATCATTTAAAGTATAATCGAATATTAAACTTTTATTATCATTTTGATGGCTTAAATAAACAGCAATACCCTCTCTTAAATATATAGCGGTAGCACCACAATTATTCTCTTTATTAAATAGATTATTAATATAGTGAACACATTCATGAACTAGTGTCTTTTTATAATTTTCAATATCATTTTTATCGTGAGTGGTTTTATCGTAATCATTTATAGATAAGTAGTATATTGCATTATCTTTGTATGAGAAGAATCCTCTAGAAGATTTTGAAATAACAGGCATGTTAAATTCTTCTTTTAATTTATTATCAAAAGTTTCTTTTTTTGAAATAATATTTATTTTTATTTTTTCTTTTATTTGTATATTAAAAAAATCATATATTTGATCTATAAAATGATTTAAATAATTAGATAATTCATCAACTAAACAATTATCATTTTCTTCATAATAGAAATAAGCATTATCATTATTTAAAAGCATTAAACTCCACCACCATTTATTTAATTATAAAGTTAAGATTATGTATTTTCAACAATATATAACTATAATTAAAAAATCTAGACTTTTCACTATTTAAAACAAAAATCTATCAAATTAACAAATAAAATGGTATACTCATAGTATAAAGAGGAAGTGATTGAAATGTTTAACTTATCTGGAATAGATCCAATTATACTTGATGTTTCCTTTATAGTATTGTTAGTGCTAATAGCATTCTTTGGAGTTATTCGCGGCATAAAAAGCGTTTTAATTAATTTCGGATTAGTGGCAGCTTCTTTATTTCTAGGATTTACAAGATATACTGACAGCATTAAATTTGTTATTGTGGATAAATTAATAAAACTTGAACAATTATTGCCAGCAGGTAGCACAACAGCAGCAAAATTTGGCGCTAGTATGGTTTCAAATATTGTTGGTTCTATATGTGTAGCGTTGCTGTTTTACATAGTGCTTAGACTTATAGTTATGCTAATATCATTAATGCTTAAAAGAAGAAATGTTAATAGAGGAAAAGAAGCAAAGAGTAAAGTTGGAAGAGTATTTGGTGGCTTGATTAATTTAATATATGGATTTGTAATCTTGATGTTTGCTTTATTCACTATGAACAATAATATAATTGGTGGAGAGAAATTTATTGGAAAAAGTACAGTTACTAAGAATGTTGTTAATTTTACCGAAAAAAATTTAAATAAAATAAACAAAGATTTAATTGATATAACAGTTTTGAAAATTAATATGGGTGATCTTTTATATGAAATAGATTTTGAAACAATAGATGCATACCATTATTTAGATGAAAAAGTACAAAAATTATTAACTGACAAAAATTATATTTATAAAGTTGGCTCAACTGGCTTAAATAATGAGGAAGTACAAAAATTAGCAAAAGATAGAATATATGATTTGTACAATATGTCAATTATAGCGGAAAGATTTAGCCATAATAACCCTAATATTAAAAGAAAATTTGCTGATGTTTATGATGAGTGGATGGTAGTGTTGGTTAATAATTGTGAATCAAATAAAGTAAAACTCACTATGAATGAAAAAGGAAAGATTCAAGCAGCTTTTAAAGAAGTAGGAATTAGTAATGAAAAAATGAAATTATTTGAAAATATTGTATTTGCTCACTAAAAAATATTTATAAAACATTTTATAATCAATAATAATTGTATATAATGAAATTGCTAGGGATTGTTTTTAGAACAATGTAAGGAGTGGCAAAGATGAATATTACTTTTATTATTGATTTTTTAATTTATGGTTTACTTTTAGTAACCTTATATATTGCTTTTAACAAAATATTTGCTAGATCTAATGTTGGTTATGTTTTTATAGTAGTTTTTGTTACTAAAGTTATAGCTTCATTATTTGACTTAAGTACTATTTCATCTTTAGCAGATGTTATTTTAATAGCATCATTTATAAGCATTGTTGTTTCAAATGAACAAAAAATTAACAAATTATTAAAAAGAAAAAAATCTCCTAAGAGTAAGCAAAATAATTCACAAGATAGGAAACAACTATATAAAATTATTAACACAACTGTAAGTATGTTATCATCTGCTAAAATTGGAGCAATAATGACTTTTGAAAAGAAAAATTCACTAGATGATTATATTAAACAAGGTGTAAAAGTAGATGCTCCTGTAAGTAGTGAACTATTAACTACTATTTTCTACCCAGGGACTACACTTCATGATGGAGCAGTTATTATTAGAGGAAACATGATAGAAGCAGCTTCTGTATATTACACTCCAACTGTAAAAGCATTAGGTGGTAAGTATGGGGCAAGACACAGAGCTTCTCTTGGTATTAGTGAAGTATGTGACGCTGTTACTGTAGTAGTTAGTGAAGAAACTGGAAGAATATCACTTGCAATTGATGGAGAACTAGTTGCGGTAAATAGAGAAAACTTCTTACAAACATTTAGAGAAGAATTAGAAAAATAAGGATTTGAAAAAAATCCTTTTTTTATAATAAAAAAGGTTGCTTTAATTACAACCTTTTAGTTTTAATTATATATTTTTTTAAAACATTGAAACAATTAAAATTACTATACTAACTACTAAACCAACACTTAATATTGCACCAAGAATATTTCTAAAATTAAATATTGATGTTTTTTTCATTGATTTTTCAAAATATCCATTAATAGTAGTTAATTCATCAGTTGTGAATTCTCTTTTTGGTAATATAAGAGCGTTTATTTTATCTACATATAAGTAATAATAATTTTTGCTTTCATAGTAAGAATGAAATTTATTGTATTCTAATGAATTTTCACCATTTGAAGTTATTTCTTTATATTTTTTTTCTTCTAAAATAACTTTTAAGTCATCTGATTTATCATTAGCTTTAATAGCTTTATTTACTGCATTATTCATTTGAACATAGCTAAGTACAAATAGAAGTATAGGTAATAAATACAAGATATCTCCTTTTTGAAAACCATCCTTTTTAACCATGAAGATAAAGACAATAATTAATGCTAATATAATTAATGGTGACACTAAGATGAATGTGTTACGATTAATTAAATATAAAAAATAATCTTTTTTAGTTAATTTGCTGTTAAAACTTTTTTCAATACTTTTACTCAATTTTTATCCCTCCAATACAATTTTAACTTTATTTAAATAATTTAACAATAAAAACTATTAAATTAAGAAATTAATTATGACTTTAAATTAAAAATTTAAAAAGAAAATAAATACTTTAAAATTGAGTAAAAAAAGATTAGCAATAGATACTGAAAATTGTATTTTTTGGTATACTTTAATAATGAGGTGAGACAATGATAAAAGCATATTTAGATTCTTATAGCAAAATAACAGTTTATGTAGGTAAGAACTATTATGATGGTAAAATAAATTCATTGTATTTGCTTACAGAATATGGGCCAGTAAAATTAGGTAATTTAAACTTTGTTAATTCAAATGAAAAATATAATGAGTACTCTATTGTTTTGCAAGAAGATATGGAGTTAGGTAAAGAATATTATCTTGTTAGTGACTATGGATATAAAGTTTTATTAGAGTATAGATATATTACAAAAAGCGAAAAATTTAGAAAGAATACTTATACAGATGAAAAATTAGGGTATGAGTATAGTAAAGATAGCACATCTTTTAGTATATGGGCACCTGTTAGTAGCGATGTTATATTAGTAGTAAATGATTCTTATTATAAGATGAAAAGATATGGCAATATTTTTAAATATGAAGTAATAGGAGACTTAAATAAATATGAGTACTATTTTATTGTGAAAAATAATGGTAAATATTCTAAAGTAATGGATCCTTATGCTTATTCATATAATTTTAGTCAAAGTGCATGTGTAGTTATTGATTTAAATGAATTAGTAAAGACAGAAAATCTTAAAAATTCAAAGAAAAGTAAAACTATTTATGAAACTAGTGTTAGAGATTTTTCTAGTTCTAAAGCTTTTAAATATAAAGGAAAATTTTTAGGAGTAGTAGATGAAGAAAGTATAGATTATTTGGATAATTTAGGAATAGAATATGTTCAATTCATGCCTATTAATTATTTTGATGGTGATGTATACAATTCAAGTGATTTTTATAATTGGGGTTATAATCCATATATGTATGGCGTATGTCATCCTAATTATGTTTATAATCTAGAAAATCCGTATAGTGTTGTTAATGAATGCAAAGAGATGATAAATAAATTACATAGTAGAGGAATAAAGGTTACTATTGATATGGTATTTAGTCATATAGAAAATAGAGAAGATAATCTTTATAATCTAGTAGTTCCTTATTATGCTTATTTGATGGAGAATAATAAGATTAGTAATGGTAGCTATTGTGGGTTTGATATTGATAGTAGTGCACCTATGGTTAAAAGGTTTTTTGTAGATATTTGTAAAAGATGGGTTAATTTATATAATGTAGATGGCTTTAGATTTGATTTAATGGGAATTATAAATTATGAAACAATGAATGATATATATAATGAATTGAGAAATATTAAGGAAAATATTTTTGTTTATGGTGAAGGTTGGAATATGCCTTGTTTAATGAGTGATGATGATAAAGCTATAATTAATAATGCTAGTAAAATGAAAAATATAAGTTTCTTTAATGATTATTATAGAGAAAGTTTAAAATATGATTATTTAGGAGAAAATGTAATAAGAGGAAATTATGAGAGTAATAGTAACATTATTTTTAATTATAATCAGAGTATTAATTATTTAGAATGTCATGATAATTATACATATTATGATTTACAAAAATATGTTGAATTAAGAGATGAAAAGTTGTGCATTAAAAGGCAAACTTTTAAAAATCTTATTATTTTACTTAGTAATGGATATGCTTTTTTTCATTCAGGGCAAGAGTTTTTTAGAACCAAAAAGGGATGTGAAAATTCATATGCTAAATTAGATGATATTAATACTTTTGATTGGAATAAATTATATAAGTATAGTAAGGAAGTTAATTTAGTAGAAAAAATGATTAAGATAAGAGAGAAACATCATTTATTTGATATAGAATATAAATATAAGAATGATAATAATGTTATTTATTTAGATAGTAATAATTTGAGCATTGTTATTAATATGTCTAATAAAAATATAAAGGTAGAAGATAAGGAAGTGTTGTTAACCACTAATAAGAATAATCTAGAAAAGTATGATTTAGTAATTTATAAGAAGTAAAGGAGTAGTGTTATGATTAATTATGAAAGTTTCTTACATGGCTATAGTTTAGATTCCTATAAGTTTTTTGGAGCGCATAAATTAGATGATGAAGTTATTTTTAGAGTGTATGCTCCATGTGCTAAAGAAGTAGAAATAAAAGGTAATTTTACTAATTGGCAAGGTTATAAAATGGTTAAAATCAGTGATGCAGGAATATATGAAATTAAATTAAAAAATGTTAATGAATATGATTCATATTTTTACAATATATTAACTAAAGATAATAAGTGGATTGAAAAAATAGATCCATATTCATTTTTAATGGAAAAAAGACCTGCACATAATTCTAGATATTTTAATGTTGAAGATTATCCTTGGCATGATGCTAGATGGATGAGTAAGAGAACTAAGAATTTTGATACTCCAATGAATATATATGAAATGCATATTGGAAGTTTTGTTAAAATAGATGGCGAGGAGTTTATAGATTATGAAAGATTAGCTCCTATTTTATGTAAACATTTAAAAGAGCATAATTACACACATGTAGAGTTTATGCCAGTTTTAGAGCATCCTATTGATGAGTCATGGGGATATCAAGTAAGCGGTTTTTATAGTGTTACTAGTCGATATGGTAATCCGAAACAATTAATGTATTTAATAGATTATTTACATCAAAATAATATTGGTGTAATAATGGATTTTGTTTGTGTTCATTTTGCTTGTGATTCATATGGATTGCTAGATTTTGATGGAACTCAAGTATATGGATATGATAACGATTTGAAATTTAGTCAATGGGGAAGTCCTAGTTTTGATTTAGGTAGAGATCCTGTTAGAAGTTATCTTATGTCATGTGTTAGTTATTTCTTAGAATATTTTCATTTCGATGGGGTTAGATTTGATGCAGTTAGTAATATGCTTTATTATGATGGGAATAGTGATAGAGGAATTATTAATGGATCATTAGAATTTATAAAAAGAATGAATACAATGATAGGAGAAGCGTATCCTAACGTTATGTTAATAGCAGAAGACTCTACTAGTTTCCCTCATGTATGTGGAAGTGTTAATGATGGTTGTTTAGGGTATGATTATAAATGGGATTTAGGATGGATGAATGATACTTTAAAATATTTTTCTTTAGATCCAATTTATAGAAAACATAATCATAATTTAATAACTTTCTCAATGCATTATTATTTTAGTGAAAGATTCTTATTACCTTTAAGTCATGATGAAGTAGTTCATGGCAAAAAATCTATTATTGATAAAATGTGGGGAAGTTATGAAGATAAATTTAAACAAGCTAGATTATTATATGCTTATATGTATACTCATCCAGGTAAAAAGTTATCTTTTATGGGAAATGAAATAGCGCAATTTATTGAATGGGATTATAAAAGAGAAATAGATTGGTTTTTACTAGATTATCCATTGCATAAACAGTTTAATGAATATATGAAAAATTTAATGAAATTATATGTTGATGAAAAACCTTTATATAAAGCTGATTATACAGATAATGGATTTGGATGGATGATGGTAGATAATAAAAGACAAAGTGTATTTACTTATTATAGAAAATATCGTAACGAATATATCGTAGTTGTATTAAATATGACTCCAGTATCATATGACAAATATGAAATTGGTGTTCCTCAATATGGATATTATGAAGAAGTATTAAATAGTGATGATGTAAAATATGGTGGGAATACTAATCCAAGTAATGATTTCTATGTTACTAAGAAGAAAAGTTTACATAATCAAGATTTTGCTATGAATATAAAGTTACCATCATTTGGTGCAATAATTTTTAGGAGGGTAAAAAATGTTTAATAACAAGGAAGAATTTAAAGCTGAATTTACTAAAAGAGCAGTAGAACAATATGGAAGAGGCGTTGATGAAATACATATAAGTGAAAAGTATTTAATCCTTGGAGATATGGTAAGAGATTATGCATCTTTTAACTGGAAAGAAAGTAAAGAAGTATGTACAAGAGAAGCTAAAAAACAATTAACATATTTATCTATGGAATTCTTAATTGGCAGATTATTAACTAACAATTTATTAAATTTAGGAATATACAATGTAGCTTATGAAGGATTAAAGGATTTAAATATTGATATTCACGAGTTAGAAAACATTGAAAGTGATGCAGGTTTAGGAAATGGTGGTTTAGGAAGGCTTGCAGCATGTTTTTTAGATTCACTTGTTACATTAGATTATCCAGCACATGGAAATACCTTACGATATGATTTTGGATTCTTTAAGCAAAAAATAGTAGATAACAAACAAGTAGAAGTACCAGATCAATGGATGAAATATACTGATGTTTGGGAAACTTATAAGCCAAAACATGCAGTAGAAGTTAAATTTTATGGAAAAGTAAAAGTGGATTATATAAACAATGAATGTAAATATAGTCTAGTAGATGCAGAGTGTGTAAGAGCAGTTCCTTATGATTTACCAGTGATAGGTTATAAAACAAAGAATACTAATACTTTAAGATTATGGGCAGCAGAACCAAGCGAAGAAAACTTACCTTCAAATAAAGCTTTTGATAGATACTTAGCAGAAGTTAGAGAAATATGTCAATGCTTATATCCAGATGACTCTACTGAACATGGAAAGATTTTAAGACTAAGACAACAATATTTTTTAGTAAGTTCAGCAATTCAATCACTTGTTAGAACACATAAAAGAATATATGGAACATTAGATAACTTTAGTGATAAAAATGTTATTCAATTAAATGATACTCATCCAGTTTTAGCAATTCCAGAGCTTTTAAGAATATTAATGGATGAAGAAAATTATGGATGGGATGATGCTTGGAAAATAGTAAGTAAAACATTTGCATACACTAATCACACTTTATTATCTGAGGCTTTAGAGAAATGGCCTTGTGAATACATTCAAAGACTATTACCTAGAATTTATATGATAATTGAAGAAATAGATAGAAGATGTAATAGTTTTGTAAGAAAAGCAACTAATAACAATGAAGATGTTGTTCGTAAAGTAGCAATAATTAAGGATTCTATGGTTTATATGGCAAATATTGCTGTTTATAGTTGTTTTAGTGTTAATGGGGTAGCAAAACTTCATACAGAATTATTAATGAATCAAGAAATGAAAGAATCTAATATGTTGTTTCCAAACAAATTTAATAATAAAACTAATGGGGTAACTCATAGAAGATGGCTTATGTATAGCAATCCTAAACTAAGTGAAATGATTAGCTTTTTGATTGGTGATGAATGGATTAAAAATCCTGAGAAAATGGAAAATTTAATGAATTTTGTTAATGATGATAATGTAAAAAAAAGAGTCATGGAAATTAAAAACGAAAATAAGTTAAAATTAAAAGAATATATAAAAAGATACAATAATATTGATGTTGATGAAAATTCAATATTTGATGTTCAAATAAAAAGAATACATGCTTATAAAAGACAAAGTTTAAATATTTTACATGTTATTTATTTATATCAAAAAATGAAAAAGAATCCTAATTTTAGAATCTATCCACATACATTTATCTTTGGTGGTAAAGCAGCTCCTGCATATTATTTAGCAAAGAAAACAATAGAATTAATAAATGAAGTAGCAGAAGTTGTAAATAATGATCCAGAGACTAATAAGTATTTGAAAGTAGTCTTTATTGAAAATTATGATGTGAGTAAAGCACAAATTATTATACCTGCAGCAGATGTTTCAGAACAAATATCAACAGCTGGAAAAGAAGCTAGTGGAACAAGTAATATGAAATTCATGATGAATGGAGCAATTACTTTAGGAACACTTGATGGTGCAAATGTTGAAATAGTTGATAGAGTAGGATTTGATAATGCTGTAATTTTTGGATTAAGAAGTGAGGAAGTTTCTAAACTAGAGAGAGAAAGAAGCTACAATTCTAGAGAAATATATGAAAAAGATAAAGAAATAAAGGCTGTATTAGATAGTTTAGTTGATGGAACATTTAAAAGTAGTGATGCAGATGGATTTAGAACAATATTTGAAGATTTAGTTTATCATAATGATTGTTATTTTGTACTTAAAGATTTTAGAGAATATGTAAAAGCACAAGAAAAAATACAAGAATTATACATGGATAAAGATAAATTGGCTAAAATATGTATAGTAAATATCGCTAAATCAGGATATTTTACAAGTGATAGAACTATTGAAGAGTATGTAAGAGATATTTGGCATCTTGAAAAAATAAATGTAGCATAAGGAGGGTAAATTTATGGAAAGAAAAGAGCTAATTGCATTTTTAAAAGAATTCACAGAAGCAAAAGGTATTTCAGGTAATGAAAAAGAAGTAAGTAGATTAATGAAAAAAAGACTTGAAGGTTATGCTGATTCATTTGATTATGATAACTTAGGTTCATTAATCGCTGTTCAAAAAGGAACTGGAGATACAAAAGTTATGCTTGCAGGACACTTAGATGAAGTTGGGTTTATTGTAAGCAAAATTGAAGAAGAAGGATTTTTAAGGATTAGTCCAGTAGGTGGATGGTGGGCACATGTCCTTCCTTCACAAAAAATGAGCGTTATGACTTATGATGGAAAAGTATATATGGGTATAGTTGGTTCTATTCCTCCACATGGGATGACTCCAGAAGTTAGAAATAAAGTAATGGATATAAAAGATTTATATATTGATCTTGGCGTAACTAGTAAGAAAGAAGTAGAAGATTTAGGTATTTCAATTGGAGATAGCGTAATTCCTTATACTGAATTTATGGTTATGAATAATCCTGATTATGTATGTTCTAAAGCATTTGATGATAGAATTGGTGCGGCAGTATGTATTGAGGTTATGAGAAGACTTAAAAAAGAAGATCACCCAAATACTTTATATAGTGTAGGTAGTGTACAAGAAGAAGTAGGTTTAAGAGGTGCTAGAACTGCTACTTATCACGTTAAACCAGATGTAGCAATTGCTATAGATGTATCTATGTCATATGATGTTCCGGGTGGAGCAAAAGGTGATAGTAAATTAGGTAAAGGTGTTGCTCTTTCAGTAATGGATGCTAGTGTTATAGGTCATAAAGGTCTTGTAAAAATGATGGAAAATATATGTAAAGAAAAGAATATTAGTTACACATTTGACTCTTTAGTAGCAGGTGGCACTGATTCTGGAGAGATATCTAAATCAATGGATGGAGTTATTAATATGACTTTATCATTACCTTGTAGATATTTTCACTCACACACTTCAGTAGTAAACTTAAAAGACTATGAAGCATGCGTAGAGTTGCTAGTAGAGTTCGTTAAAAGGTTAGATAAAAAGGCATTAAATGAATTAGAAGAATGGAAAAGATAATTAAGGCTATTAATTAGCCTTTTTATTTGCGTAAAAATAGTAGTGGAATATCTTTCTTTAATTTGTTAAAATAAATTTATAGGTGATTATAGTGAAAAAGCAAAAAGGAGTTTTAATTTCTGTAAATGATAAAGATTTAAAGTTATTAGAAGATAATACTACCTTTAAAAATTTTAAAAGAAAATTTTTTTGGAAAAATATTGAAACAATAGGATCAAATTCTTTTAGTAATTGTGCTTTTTTAGAAAAGATAGAATTACCTCTAAGTATAAAAGAAATAGATGAAAGAGCTTTTCAAAAATCAAAGATAAAAGAAATAAAATTAAATAGTACATTATTAGCAATAGGAAAAAATGCTTTTTCAAATTGCAAAAATTTAAAAGAAATAGAAGTACCTGGATCAGTTCATACAATAGGTGATAGATGCTTTTTTGAAAGTGGAGTAAAAAAAGTAAAATTAAATTTTGGAACTAATTTAATAGGCTCTTATGCATTTTCAGAATGTAAAAATTTGAAAGAAATAGAAATACCACCAACTGTTATTACGATTAGTAATAATGCTTTTGAAAATAGTGCATTAGAAAAAATTAGTTTTAATAATATACATAATTTATTGACTAATATAGAAGAGAAAGCTTTTTATAATTGTAAGAACTTAAAAGAAATAGAGATACCAGGTTCTGTGCAAATTATTGAAGACTATACTTTTAGTGGCAGTGGAACTAGACGTGTTATACTTAATGAAGGAATAAAAAAGATAGGGTATGGAGCATTTAGTGATTGTGAAAACTTAAATGAAGTTATAATGCCTAATTCTATTACTAGGATTCAAGAAAAAATTTTTTATAATAGTGGAGTAAGAGAAGTTAAATTAAGTGATAAAATAGAAATAATTGAAGATCTTTGTTTTGCTAATTGTAAAAATTTAAAAGAAATAGAAATACCAAGTTCTGTATATTCGATAGGGCAAGGAACTTTTATGAATTCAGGATTAGAAAGAATTAAACTTAATGATCAACTTTATGAAATTAAACCTGAAGCATTTAATAATTGCAAAAATTTAGAAAGCATTGTTTTTCCAGAAAGTCTTGAAAAAATTAAAGATAGAGCCTTTGCAAATAGTGGTTTAAGAAGCGTTATATTTAACGATAATTTAAAAGTGATTGATGATGGCGCTTTTGAAAATTGTAAAAATATAAAATATATAGAACTACCTACGAGGATATTAAAAATAGGAATCAATGCTTTTAAAAACTGTGACTTTAATTATTTATATAAAATAGAAAAAGGAAATTGGATATTATCTAGTACTAGGCTGTCTAGAAATGATATAGTTAATGAATATAAAGTAAGTGATTTAGATGATTTGTATACTAGTATTTTAACAAGAAGTGATTATAAAACAATATTTGATAGACTATATGAATATAAGAAAAATAATGTTATTATCACTAATGAATGCATTGATAATTATTTGTTATTTGAGGCATTATTTTTAAAAAATAATACTGACTTTTTTAAAAAAACATTTAAAAAGATGAATTTTGATAAAACTGAAGAAAAAGAAATTTTATCATTTATGAAACTATTATATTCTTTAGGAGCATTTGAAAATGATAAAATAACTAGACAAAGAGCGTGCAATTTTATTGAAAATGAAGTTGAGAAAGGTATACTAAATAAAGAAAAAATAAAAGATATATTTGAGGGTGCTTTTCTTTATAAATATGATAAAGAATGGGCAGAGCTTTTATTAGATAAGAAAAATTTTCATGAATTATTAAATAATACTGATTCATATTTTATTGCACACATATACAATAATTTTTCTGATATAAAAGAGTTTAATAGAAGTAATAAAGGAAATCAACATTATCTTAAAGTTACCCTTAACGTTTGTGAAAGATTCTTTAAATTTGGTAAATTTGAAAGAGTTGATGAGACTAATGAGGATATTGCTGTTACTTTAAAAAAATTCACAATCAAACAAAAAAGTTTTGATGAAGCAAGCAAAATACGAAGAGAATATTTAAAATTGAAAGAAGAAGGAAAAATTAGTGATAATCTTTTGAGTAAAGAATTAGTAGAAAAAGATGTTTTTGAAAGTATTGAAAGTTTAAAACAAGAGATTATTTTTGATACTCAAGAAACTTTAAATAGATTAGATGAATTTTCAAATAAAAAGTTTACGTATGAATTTTTATCTAAGTATGATCCTAGAAATTTTGTTTTAGGGAAATATTGTTCTTGTTGTGCACATATTGAAGGAGTAGGTTATGGGGTAATGAAAGCTAGTATTATAAATCCAAACTGTCAAAATCTTGTTATAAAAGACAAATCGGGGAATATAATTGCTAAGTCTACTTTATATATAAATAAAAGACAAGGATATGGTGTTTTTAATAATGTAGAAATAAATGAAAATATAACAAGAAGTGAAGATAAAAAAATGATATACAGAAAATATAAGCAAGCCATTGTTGATTTTGCTAATGAGTATAATAAAGAAAATGATGTAAAACTTACTCAAATAAATGTTGGAATGGGAAGAAATGATTTAGAGGAAATAATTGAAACTAAAGATGAAGAGGGGAAAAGACTTAAAGCTATAAATTTTTCTAATTATTCTAAAAACTATTTCACATCTTCAATCTATGAAGGAGATTGGCAAAAAAAACAGTATGTTATATGGAAAAAGGGTAAGTAAATGATGGTGAAATTATGAAAAAGAAGAAAAATATATTAATTAGTGTAAATGATAAGGATCTTGTTAATCCTAAACTATGGAAAAATGTTGAAATTATAGGAGCATTTTCTTTTAGAAATTGTAAAAAAATTGAAAATATAGAAATACCATCTAGTGTAGAAAAAATAGAAAATGGGGCTTTTTACTATAATTCAATAAAAACTATTGTATTTAATGAAGGATTAAAGAAAATAGATAGTTTAGCCTTTTCCTCTTGTTATAATTTAAAAAATGTAGTATTACCAAATTCTTTAGAAATATTAGGAGATAGTTCTTTTAAAGGAAGTTCATTAGAAGAAGTAACTATAAAGGATAATATAAAAGAGATTGGTGATTGTGCCTTTGAAAATTGTAATCAATTAAAAAAAGTAAATTTACCAAATTCATTAAAGAAAATTAAGCAATTAGCATTCGCGGGAACTTCAATAAAAAGTATAAAATTAAATGAAGGCCTTGAAGAAATAGATAATTTAGCCTTTTCTTCTTGTTATGATTTAGAAGAAATAGAGTTTCCATCTACAATAAAAAGATTAGGAAATGAAATACTTAGATCTAGTGGGGTTAAAACTATTAAATTTAAAGAAGGCATAAAAGTTATTTCTAATTCTGCGTTTTCTTCTTGCAATAAACTTCAACATGTAGAAATTCCAAGTAGTGTAGAAATAATAGAAGAAACAGCTTTTGAACGTTGTAGTGCACTATTTGATTTAACTTTAAATAATGGATTAAAGGAAATAGGTAATTTTGCTTTTGCTAGTTGTAGAAATTTGAGTTATGTAGAAATTCCAAGTAGTGTAGAAACTATAGGAGTAGGTGCCTTTTCTTCTTCTGGAATAAGAAGTATAAAGTTAAAAGAGGGAATAAAGAGAATAGAAAATAATGCTTTTGGTAGTTGTATATATTTAAATTATATAGAGATTCCTTTTAGTGTTGAATATATAGATGAAGATGCTATACCTAATAGTTATTTCAAATATTTATATAAAACTAAGGATAGAATTATTTTAACAAATGATAAATTAAATGATAAAGATATAATTGAAAAGTATGATATATCAAAGATAGATTCATGGTTTTATAAAATGATGTTTAGAGAAGACTACAATCAAATATATGATAGAATTCTTTATTTGAAAAAACATAATATTGAGTATAGTAAGGATTGCTATAAAAGTGATGAATTTATGAATAAGATTTTCTTTAATAATAATATTGATTTTGTTAAAGGTATTTCTAAAAGGATAAATGTTAGCAGTATGGATAAAAAATATGCTTTTTCTTTTTATAAATTACTTTATAATTTAGGGGCTTATTCAACTTATAAGGTAGATAGACAGAAAGCATGTAATTTTATAGAAAACTTATTTGAAAAAAATAAACTTAATTTTATATTAGTACATGAAATAGCTAATAAAATGATGCTAAATGGTTTTAACAAAGAATGGGCAGAATTTATTATGCATGAAGATAATTTTTATAAGTTATTAATTGAAGATGGAATGGAAGAAGGATTTATTGCTAGAACATATAATGATTTTTATAAAATTAAAGAATTAAATAGGAGTAATAAGGGAGATCAAAGGTATAAAAAAGTTACTGTAGAAGCATGTTCTAAATATATAGAAAATGTTAGTTTTACAAATATTGATGATGAAAACAAAGACATTGCAGAAACTTTGCAAAAATTTACTAGAAATCAAGAAGCGTTTGATAATGCAGTAAAAATAAGAAATAAGTATAAAAAACTAGAAAATAGTGAAAAAATAAAAGACCATATAATAGATGAAAAAGTTATAGATAGTGATATTTTTGATAATATAGAAGATACAAAAAAAGATATCATTAGCAATATTAAAAGTACACTTCTTTCTTTAAAAAACAAGTCTATTGAGTATTTTACTTATGAATTTTTATCTAAATACGATCCAGACAACTATGTTTTAGGAAAGTATTGTTCTTGTTGTGCACATATTGAAGGAGCGGGGTATGGAATAATGAAAGCAAGTATATTGCATCCTGATTGTGAAAATTTAGTTATTAGAAGAAAAGATGGAACAATAGTATCTAAAGCAACGTTATATGTAAATAGAAAAAAAGGATATGGCGTTATTAATACAATAGAAACTTGCGATGATATTAGTGAAAAACAGAAAGATGCTATTTACAAGAAAATAAAAAAAGCAATAGATGATTTTGTTATGAAATATAATGAAAATAATGAAATTAAAATAACTCAAATAAATGTTGGAATGGGTATTACTAATATGTCTGATATTATAAAAAAGAATCTAAGTAGAGGAGAAATTTTAGAAGGAATAGATTTTAGTAAATATGCATCTGGTAGTAGAACATATAGTGGAGATTGGCAAAAAGAACAGTATGTTATTTGGAAAAGCAATAAAAAATAAGAAACTATTTATTTGATAGTTCCTTTATTACTATAGGAGCACATATTATAAACCAAGTGGCATATTTATTAGGATTATTTACTAAATCATCACTTAATTCTTTTATATCTATCCATTTATATTCACTAGCTTCATTTTTATCAAGTTTTACTTCTCCATTGTACTCTCCAATAAATACATGATCTAATTCATATTCAAATAAATCATCATTATATTTACTCATATAAATAAAAGAATATAATTCTTCAATATTACAAGATACATTTAACTCTTCTTTTAATCTTTTAATAGCGGATTCTTTTATATTCTCTTTACTTCTAGGATGAGAACAGCAAGCATTTGCCCATTTATTAGGGCTATGATATTTAGAGGCTGCTCTTTTTTGTATTAGCATCTTATTATCATGATATAAAAATACTGAAAAAGCTCTATGTAAATTAGGAGATTTATGTGCAAGAGTTTTACTCATAATTCCTTTTTCATTATCAAATATATCTACTAAAACAACATTATTTCTATCCATCACTTATCACCTAAAAAAATTATATCATAAATCTAGTTAAGAAGTTTTTTAAAAATAGCAAAATGTAGTATTATATTAGTAGGTGATTAATAGTGAATAAGACAAAAAGAATAGCCGTATGTGGAATATTTGGGGCCTTAGCTACTATTTTATATGTAGTTCCTTTTTTTAAGTTTCCTTTACCTTTTTTGCCACCATTTTTAGAATTTAATTTTTCTGATATTCCTACTTTAATAGCAGGATTTACCTATGGACCTTTGGTTGCGTTTTTTGTCCACTTAATTAAAATTTTAATAAAACTACCTATGTCTCATACAGCATGCGTTGGTGAATTAGCAGACTTTATTATTGGTATGTTATTTATTATACCTGCGACTATGTATTATAAGAAAAATAAAAGTAAAAAAGGTGCTTTAATAGGACTTAGTTTATCTCTTGTTATAGCTACTATTGGAGCATGTTTTATTAATAGATATATTTTAATTCCTTTTTATACTAAAGCATATGGCTTAGAAACTGTTTTAGCTATGGCAAAAGGAGTTAATTCAAATATTACTAATGTTAAATGGTCTTTAGTTTTATGGGGAGTTTTACCATTCAATTTATTAAAGAATATTATTGTGTGTGCTTTAGCATTTATTCTTTATAAAAAGATATCTAATGTAATAAAGAAGTATGGGGCAAAATAATGGAATTTAAGATAGTTAGAAAAAGAATAAAGAACATGTATGCTAGATTAGATGAAGACAATAATTTAGTTATAAGTGCACCTATTTTAATGCCTATTACTAGTATTGATAAATTTGCAAATGCTGCCTATGATACTTTAATGAAAAGAAAAGCTAAAAGACCTAATAAATCTATATTTAATAGTAATGGAGAAATTAAAATTCTTGGAGAATATAAATTAATTGAAAATTTAAGTGAATTAAATGCAATATTGCTTAAAGCATTAAAAGGTTATTTAGATAGAAATTATTTGAATATAGTAAAAATGATGGGGATAGAAAAGATTCCTACAGTAAAAATAAAAAAAGTAAAAAATTATTTAGGACAATATAATAAAAGAACTAATAATATAAATTTGAATTTACTACTAGGACATATGGAAGAAGAGTTAATAGAATATGTTATAATACATGAGTTAGCGCATACTCGTTACATGGATCATCAAACAGGATTTTGGAAGGAAGTTAGCAAATATTGTCCATGTTATAAAACTTATAGAGTAAAAAGTAAAAAGGAGTTTGTATATTATGAGAATTATTAAATCTTTACAAAATGAGCAAATAAAAAGCTTTGCTAAATTAAAAGAAAAAAAGTATAGGGATGAGACAGGTTTGTTTTTAGTTGAGGGAGAGCATTTAGTTAGAATGGCTTTGGAGTCTAATGCTTTAATAACTTTATTAGTAGCAGAAGAAGATTTAGATAATTATTTAGATATCGTAAATGAAGATAATACAATAGTAGTTACTGAATCAATTATTAATAAACTATCATTTACTAAAACTCCACAAAATATTATAGGAATTGCAAAACAAGTAAGTGTAGATAAAAAAGATGTTAATAGAGTATTAGTCTTAGATACTTTACAAGATCCAGGTAATGTTGGAACTTTAATTAGAAGCGCATTAGCCTTTAACTATGATAAAATATATATTAGTGAGAGTACTGTTGATGTTTATAATGAAAAGGTTATAAGAGCATCTCAAGGAGCAATATTTAAAATAAATATTGTGAGAAAAGATTTAAATAATATATATAGAACTTTAAAAAATAATAATTTTCAAATTATAGTTACTTCTCTTACTAATAATTCAATATATTTAGAAGAATTAAAGAGAGAAGAAAAGTTTGCTATAGTTTTAGGTAATGAAGGAAATGGAGTTAGTGAAGTTAGTTTAAAGAATGCTAGTAACATAGTTAAAATAAAAATGTCAGATAAAATCGATTCTTTAAATGTAGCAGTAGCAGGATCTATCGTCATGTATAATTTAGTAGGGGAGGAATAATTCATGCGTTTTTCAATAACAGGTCATTTAGGTAGCGGAAAGTCTACAATTTGTAAATTACTTAGTAATGAATATAATTTTGATATAGTATCAGCAGGAAGTATTATGAGGGAAGAAGCCTCTAGAAAAGGCGTTAGTGTATTAGAATTTCAAAAGAATCCTAAGTATTTTACTGATGGAATAGATAATTATATTGATAATGCAATAGTAGAAAAAAATAAACTTATACCTGAAGAGAAAAATGTTATTTTTGATTCTAGATTAGCATGGCACTTTTTACCTGAAACATTTAAAATATTTATTATTGTTTCTCCTTATGAAGCAGCGCTTAGAACATATTTAACAAGAAATGAAAAAGAAGAAAAATATAGTAGTGTTGAAGAAGCAATGGATAAATTAATAGATAGAAGAGTTACTGAAAATAGAAGATATAAAGTTATCTACAATGTGAATTGTGAAGATTTAGAAAATTATGATGTAGTAGTAGATACTACTTTTATTAGTCCAAGTGAAGCAGTAGAAATAATAATGGATTGTTATAATAAAAAAATAAGAAATGAACATTATGAAAGATTATGGATATCACCACAATTCTTATTACCTACTGGTAAATTAGAGTATATAGATTATGGAAAAATTAAACATTATTGTGATTTAATAGATAATAATGAAACTATTGAACCAATAAAAATTTTAAGAGTTCATGATTCTTTGTTTGTTGTAGAAGGTCACAGTAGATTAATTGCCTATAATTTACGTAAAATTAAACTTATTAATCCTAAAATTATATATGATGAGGATGATTTATTAAGTGATGGTAGAGAAGCTAAAAGAATGATTAGTGTTACTGAAAACGATGTTCGTGAATGGGAAAAGATTAATGGATTTAAATATAATTATATGCCAAGAATTGTAAAGAAAAACGATATTAAATAGGAGGAGACTTTAATGCAGATTTTAAAAGTATTAATTGAATATAGTGCAGATGAAATCGATCGTACATTCGATTATCTTTTAAATGATGAAAAAGATGTTAAAGGGTGTAGAGTTAATGTAGATTTTGGACATAAAAAGAATATCATTGGTTATGTATTAGATAGTGAATATACAGATAAAACTAGTAAAGAATTAGAGGAAGAATATGGATTCCCTTTAAAAGAAGTTAATAGTGTTATTGATAATGAATCTTTACTTAGCAAAGAATTACAAGATTTAGCTATGTTTATGTCTAAAGAATATGCTTGTCCTTTAATTAGCTGCTTGCAAACTATGCTTCCTAAAAGTTTAAAACCTAGAAGTGGTAAAAAAGTAGGAATTAAATTAGTAAGTTATGTAGTTCCTCTTGAAAATAGTGCAAGTTTAACTGCAAAGCAAAAGGAAGTATATGAGTATATTAAAGAAAAAGAAAAAGTTTTAAAAAGTGAATTATCATCAAGTATTGTTAATAAATTAATAGAAAATAAATGTGTTAAAGTAGTTATGGAAGAAGATTATCGTAAGATTAATTTAGGTGAAAATAAAAATGATAAAGAATATGAATTAACAAATGATCAAAAAGCAGTTTATGAAAGTGTTATAAAAGAAAAAGGTATTTATTTGCTTGAAGGAGTAACTGGAAGTGGTAAAACGGAAGTCTATCTTAATTTAGCTAAATATTATTTATCACTTAATAAAACGGTTATTATATTAGTTCCTGAAATTGTATTAACATCTCAATTAGCCTCAAGATTTAAGTGCTTCTTTAACGATGAATTAGCTTTACTTCACTCATCTCTTAGTGAGGGAGAAAAGTATGATGAATATCGAAGAATAAAGAAGGGTATAGCTAAAGTAATCATAGGTACTAGAAGTGCAATATTTGCTCCATGTGATAATATTGGAATAATAATTATAGATGAAGAGCATAGTGAGTCTTATAAGCAAGATACAACCCCTAGTTATCATACAATTGATGTAGCAACATATAGAGCAAAACAAAACAACGCAACTGTATTACTAGGAAGTGCAACTCCTTCATTAGAATCAAAAGTTAGAGCAAAAACAGGTATATACAAACAATTATATTTAACAAAGAGAATAAACAATAAAAAGCTTCCGCTTGTTAAAATAATTGATATGAACAAAGAAAGAAATGGCGCTATTTTATCTAATGAATTAAAAAGGGAAATAAATGATAGATTAGAGAGAAAAGAACAAGTTATTATATTGTTAAATAGAAGAGGATATGCTCCATATGTAAGATGTAAAATGTGTGGGTATACTTATAAATGCCCTAAATGCGATATTACATTAAATTATCATAAAGCTAGCAATAAACTAAAATGTCATTATTGTGGATTAGAATTTGATCTTAAAGAAACTTGCCCAAATTGTGGATCTAAGTTTATTGAAAAAGGTGGTTATGGAACTCAAAAAGTTGAAGAAATTATAAAAGAAGAATTTAAAAATGCTAGAGTGCTTAGAATGGATCAAGATAGTACTTTAAAGAAAGATAGTCACCTTGAGTTAGTGGATAAAATCATTAAACATGAAGCAGATATTATAGTAGGTACTCAAATGGTAGCAAAAGGATTAGATTTTCCTCTTGTTACCTTAGTTGCTGTTTTAAATGCAGATGCTGGATTAAACGCAAGTGATTTTAGAGCTAGTGAAAGAACTTTTCAATTATTAGTTCAAGTTATAGGAAGATCAGGAAGAGCAGATAAACCTGGCATTGCTTTAATTCAAACTTATAAACCTACTAATGATGTTTTATTAGATGCTGCTAATTACAGGTATGAAAACTTTATAAATAAAGAATTAGAGTTTAGAAAAGAATTAAAATATCCACCATTTAGATTCATTAGCTATTTGCTTTTTAAAGGAAAAGATATGGAAAAAACTAATAACACAGCTAAAATCGCAAGAGATTATTTGTTAGAATATCAAAGTGATGAATTTACTGTGTTAGGACCAAGCGTTCCTTTCATTGCTAAAATAAACGATGAATATAGGTTTAAATTGATGATAAAATATAAAAATAAAGATAAAACACTAGGAATATTAAGGGATTTAAAGGTATACTTAAAGAGTGAGAATAATACTAAAGTAAGTATAGTTGTAGATCCATATGTTGAAATATAGGGGGAAGAAAAATGATTAAAATTAATATTAATGGTAATAGAAGTGATATTGCAGGATATGTTTCTTATTATTCATGTGAAGAATTAGCAGAACTTCTTGGTATAGATCAAGATGAAATAATTTATGAAACTACAATAGTTGATTATTTTTTACATGGAGATATAACTTTTGATAGTGAAATAATTGTGAATGTAACATTAACAGATAATTATATTGATCATATTAATGAGATTACTAACATTATTGTTAAATATGTAAGTTTCTTTACTGACAAATGTCAAGTTTATTTTGATGTAATTGATTCAAGACTTGTTTATATTTATGAAAACAAGAATAAGAAAAAAGTAGAAGCAAATAAATATAGTGAAGAAAATCATGAATGTTCTTGTGAGCATCATGATCATCACAACCATAATTGTGAGCATCATCACGACCATGAGCATGGATGTAATCATCACCATGATCATGATTGTTGCTGTGGTCACAAGCATGACACAGACGAAGAATAATGAGCAATCTTCGTCTTTTTTATAAGTAAAGCAATAAATTGCAATTGACAATTCAAGCAAAATTATTTAGTATGGGAGTAGGTGGTATTTATGACTATTAATGAAATAAAGGGATTAACTAAATTTTTAAATGATGATGATGTAGAAAATATTAAAAAACAGATTAAAGATAAAGAAGCTGTTTTAAAAAGTGGAAAACTAGATGAAGAAGAAATGGTTCAAGTTTTGAATTCTTTATTTGCCATTTTAGTTATTGAAAAAACATTAGAGTCACAAATTGAAGATGTTGAAGAAATAAGAGATCAACTTGAAAATGAACTTTTAGAAGCTTATGAAGTATATGATTCATACATGGTTAAATATAAAAAAGAAGAAAAAAAGAAAAAGAAGAACTGGTTGCTTCAATTTTTATCTTTAAGTGACGCAATTCATGATAAAAAAGAAAAAATTGGTGGAGCAAATAAAACCATTAAAGAAATGAAAAATGAATTAGATGGTATAAAGCAACAAAAAAGTGATAAAAATTTAAACGATGTAGTGCATAAATGTGGTGATCATTTTGCTATGTTTTGTGAGCACCCAGAGCATTGTAAAGACCATTCAAAAGATTTATTTAGCCTTGGTTTACCACCTAGAAAACCAAGACCTAAAGTTTTATATAATTATGATTTTAAAAATAAGGAAAAAACAAATAATAAACAAGCACCATCTGAAGAATTAAGTGAAATTTCCACTGATATTACTACTAATGCTGAGATTGAAAATTACAAAAATATTAAAGTGAGTGTTAACCATGATGACAAAAAGACTATGCGATAAACGTGCATGAAAGAAATATTTCTTGAAAACAAATAATCTTATGGTAAAATAAGATTGGGTGCTGAAAAAATGAAATATATAAAATTAAAAAAGGTTATTGAGGAAACTTTAAAATATGAAAGTGATATAAAAGAGTTAATAAGTAAAACAAATTTAAGTGAAAAAGATAAAAAAGAAGCATATGATCTTTTAGTAGCAAATAGTGATATTATTGGTTATATGGATAGCCTAAAAGAAATATATAGAGAAAAAGCAGAAGAATATAATATTTTAGTCGGTAAATTTAATAATTCACAAGATATAGTAGAGAGAAAAACTTTGAAAAACAAAACAATTAAAATATCTAAAGAATTGGAAAAGATGCGTGTAGCATATAAAGATTTGGAAAAATTATTATCATCACTATATCCAATGATATGTAATTTGAAAAGTCAATTAAAAGAAGACAAAAAAATTATTGTTGATAAAAAATATTAAACTTGAAAAAATTATAAGAAATGATAAAATTAGATTAATAGGAGTTGATTACGATGGCAGCAAATGTAAAAAGTGACGTAGAATTTGAAAATTTAGTAAAAGATTATTTTGATAAATCTAAGTTTACTTCAAGTGTTAAAGCAGAGTTTTCAGAACTTTTTATAAAATATTCTCGTTATCCTGAAGTTAAGATGTTTTGTTTAGAAATGATAAAAAATTCTTATGAATTATCTAAAAAAACATATGAAGATTTACAAAAGGTAGATTTTAGAGAATCAGTAAAAAAAGAATTATATGATGCGATAATGAGGCATAATTACTTGGCAGATGTACATGATGTATCTTTAGAAGCACAAAAATCTATAACAAAAGAGCATAATGAAACCGTTGATAAAATTAATAAGTCAACATCTGAAAAATCAACAAATACTATGAAAATTAAAAATATTCGTCTTAGAAAAGAAAAAGCTCGCTTAGAAGAACTAAATGAAAATTTAAATAAAACAACAACTAAAACTTATAAAGAATCACAAAAAGCTAAGACAACAATTAATAAACGTATTGAAAAAGTAGAAAAAAAATCAAATAAACGTTGATAGAAGAGAACCAAAGTTCTCTTTTTTTTATGAATAAAAAAATAAAACTTGAAAACTAGTATACATATGTTAAAATTTTGTTAGTAGGGAGTTGAAAATAATGGAAGTTAATACAATAAAGCAAGAACAATTTGAAAAAACAGTAAAAGATTATTTTGAAAGTTCTAATTTTAATGATGAAAAAAAAGTGGAATTTACAGAACTTTTTATAAAATATTCACGTTATGATTCTATTAAAACGTATGTTTTGGATGTTATAAAAAAATCATACGATTATAAAAATGATTTGTTAGAAAGTTTAGAAGAAACGGGATGTAAAGATAAAGTAAAAAATAAACTTTATGATGAAATAATGAAATACAATTATTTAGCTGATGTGCATGATGTTGCTGTTGAGGCACGTAATAGTGTTGTCGATGATCACAATGATAGACTTGAAAAAATATATAAAACAAACTCAGAAAAAGAAAAAAATATTATGAGAGAGAAAAATGCAAAACTAAAAAGAGAAGCAGCATACTTACAAGAAGCAATAGATAATATAAATGATATAAGCAAAAAAGTACGAAAAAAAGCAGCCAAAGATGCTGAAGTAATAAAGAGAACTATTCAAAAAAATAGTAAAAAAAGATAATAATTTTAATAAACATATATAGTAAGATAACAAAAGTTCTCTTTTTTATGAATAAAAAAATAAAACTTGAAAACTAGTATATATATGTTAAAATTTTACTAGTAGGGAGTTGGATTGAATGGAAGTTAATACAATAAAACAAGAAGAATTTGAAAAAATAGTAAGAGATTTTTTTGCAAAATCTGAATTTAATAATGAGACTATAGAAAAATTTTCACAAATTTTTATAAAGTATTCTCGATATGATAATATTAAAGAATACTGCCTAAATACAATAAAAGAAGCATATGAATATGCCGCAAATATAAAAAAAGATTTAGAAAAAACAGATTTTAAAGAAAAAGAAAAAGAAAAAATATATGATGTGATGATGAAAAACAGTTATTTAATGGATGTGGGAAATGTAGTAGTTAAATCTCAAAGTGCAATAGTAAAAGAACATAATGATATAGTTGGTAGGCTTAATAAAACAACTGCTGAAAAAATAAAAATAGAGAGATTAAGAAAAGAGTCAGCGGTTTTGAAAAACTTGGCAGAAGAATTAGTTGAAGTAACAAAAAAAACATATAAAGAAGCTACAAAAGCAAGAGAAACAATTAATAAAAGAATATCTAAAATAGAGAAAAAGAATAATAAACGTAAATAAAAATAATTATTGAAAATAAGTATAATGATGGTAAAATATATATGAGGTGTTAATGATGGAAGAGTTAATAAAATATATTTTAGATGAGTATATGGAAAGAGTTCATAGATATGAAAATAATTTATCTGATGATTTAAAGAAAACTGATTTAGATATTGATAGTAAAGAAGAATTTTATGATTATATGGTAAAACATGAGTATATGTTAGCAGCAATTGATTCATTAGAAGAAAAGATTAAAGAATTAAATGAAAAATGTGAAGCATTAAATAAGAGTGCTAAAGGTGCTGATGATGTTACTAAGATGGATATAGCAGACACATATAGTTCTATAGAGCTTGAAAAAGAAAACCTTGAAAAGCTTAGAACTGATTTAATAAAGAAATGCAAAGCAATGAAGTTCAAGGTATCTAGAATAGATAAACAAATTAGTAAGCGTATAAAAGTAATGAATAAAAAACGTAATGAAGAAACTACTAGATTTACTAAAAAATAGGAGGTAACAAAATGGATTTAAAGCAATATATAACTAAAGAAAAATTAAAAGAATTAGATGAAATTAAAAAGAATTTAACCGATACTTTAAATGATACTGATTTTGATGATATAACTAAGAAAAAGTATTATGATGCTATTATAGAATATCAAATTGTACATGCTGCGGCTACTTGCTTATATAATAAAATTAATGATATGGATAAAGAGTGTGAAGGTTTAGCAAAACGATTTTATGCATTGCCTGATGGATATGAAAAGAATGAGATAGCAAGAAAACATAATGATATTGTTGCAAATAGAGATTCAATAGCAACATTTAAGTTAACATTAATGGATAAGTTAAAAAAAGATGAAAAAAAAGTAAATGATATTGCTATTACTATAATTAATAGAGCAAATGCTTTAAATAAAAATAAAAAGATATAGTAGTAAAAAGAATTAAATTATAAAAAATTTAATTCTTTTTTATTATAATAATGTTACAATAATAGCGGTGATTAACTATATGGAAAGTTTATATAATTATTCTTTAGAAAATTTAAGTAAAGAAATGGTAGAATTAGGTCAAAAAAGTTTTAGGGCTACTCAAATATATGGATGGCTTTATCAAAAGAGGGTAAAAGATATTGATAGCATGAGTGATGTGTCTTTAGCTTTTAGAGAAGTTTTAAAAGAAAAATATACTATGAATCTACCTACTATTATTAGAAAGCAAGTTTCTTATGATGGTACAGTTAAGTTATTATTAGAATTTGAAGATAAGATGAGTGTAGAAACTGTTCTTATGAGATATGACTATGGTAATGCAGTATGTGTTAGTTCACAAGTAGGATGTAACATGGGCTGCAAGTTTTGTGCTTCAGGTTTAATCAAAAAACAAAGAGATTTAAAGGCTAGTGAAATGGTAGCCCAAATCATGAAGATACAAGAATATTTAGATGAAGAAGGAAAAGGAGAAAGAGTTAGCCATGTTGTAATTATGGGAAGTGGTGAACCTTTTGATAATTATGATAATGTTATGAATTTTATTAAAATAATAAATGATCAAAAAGGTTTAGCAATAGGTGCTAGACACATTACAGTATCAACTTCTGGTATACCTGATAAAATAGTTAAGTATTCAAAAGAAGGAATCCAGGTTAATTTAGCAATATCATTACATGCTTCTAATAATGAAACAAGAAATAAAATAATGCCAGTTAATAAGGCTTATCCACTTGAAAAACTATTTGAAGCAATAAAAGAGTATGAAAGTAATTCAAATAGAAGAGTAACTATTGAATATATTTTATTAAAAGGATTAAATGATTCATTGAAGAATGCTAGTGAATTAGCTAGTTTACTTAAAGGAACTTTTGCTTATGTAAATTTAATTCCATATAATGAAGTAAGCGAGAATGAATTTAAAAGAAGTGATAAAGAAAGTGTAAGAGCATTTTATGAAGAGTTAAAAAGAATAGGTGTTAATGTAACTATTAGAAAAGAATTTGGCTCTGATATAGATGCGGCATGTGGGCAACTTAGAGCAAAGAAGGAGGGTATTATTAGTGAATAGTTTTTTGATGACTGATAAAGGGCTATCTAGAAATAATAATCAAGATGATGTTTTAGGATTAACTAAAGAGAATGGTGATTCCTTATTTGTATTGTGTGATGGTATGGGTGGACATGCAGGTGGAGCGATAGCTTGTAAAAAGTGCATTAATACCTTTAAAAACGAATTTAATAAGAGCAAGTATACAAATATAGAAGAAGCAAAAGAATGGTTATATAAGATGGTTTTAAAGGCAAATAAAGAAATAATATCTTCAGGCAATAAAAATCCTAAATTAAAGGGAATGGGGACTACGGTAATAAGCTTTTTAGTAACTAAAGATTATAAGGTGTATGCAAGTGTTGGAGATAGTAGAGTTTATTCGTATGGTAAAAGAAAACTTGTTCAAGTTAGCGAAGATCAAACTTTTGCAGAAGCTTTATATAAAGCTGGATATATAAATAAAAAAGAAGCTAAAAATCATCCTAGAAGAGGTATGTTACTATGTGCCGTAGGAAGTGCTCCTAATGATATGCTTGATGTACAAATTAAAGAAGTTAATCAAAAAGATAATTATCTTATTTGTTCTGATGGTTTATACAATATGGTTGATGAAACTAAAATTAAAAAGATCTTAGATGAAGATATATCTATAAAAGATAAAGTAAATAAATTAATAGATGAAGCTAATGACAATGGTGGATTTGATAATATAAGTGTTATTTTGTTGGAGGAATGTTTATGATGATAGGTAAAGTTTTAAAAAATAGATACTTTATTACTTCTCTTATACAAGAGGGTGGAATGTCTTATGTTTATCTAGCAGAAGATACTATAAATAAAAAACAAGTAGCAGTTAAGATAATGAAGGAAGAAACATTTAAAGATCCATTAAATATTGCTAGATTTCAAAGAGAAGCAAGAGCATGTGCATCTTTAAGACACCCAAATATTGTAGAAATATATGATATAGATGAATATAAGGGAAAACCTTATATTGTTATGGAATATGTAGAAAGTAAGTCTTTAAAAGATTTATTAATTACTAGAGGAGCTTTTTCTCCACTTGAAGCATGTGATATTATATATCAACTAGCAGATGCTTTAATGCACGCTCATGAACACGGGGTAATACATCGTGATATTAAACCTCAAAATGTTATGATGCAATATGATGGAGGAGTAAAACTATTAGACTTTGGTATTGCTACAATTAGTGATGCTCCTAATATTACACAAAAAGATATGGTAGTTGGTAGTGTCCATTATATGGCTCCAGAAATGTTAAAAGGTAAAGGTGCTAGTCCTAGATCAGATATCTATGCTTTAGGTATTACTTTCTTTGAATTATTAGCAGGTAAACAACCATTTAATGATAGTACTCCAGTTAATATTGCTATGAAACAAATTGAGGAACCATTACCTAGTATTCATAAAATTAGAAGTGATGTAAGTCCTAAAATAGAAAAAATTATTAATAAAGCATGTGCTAAAAATCCAGATAACAGATATCAAAGTATGAAAGCCTTTAAACATGATTTACAAGCTGTAATGGGAGTTGATGCTGCTAGGCCAAGTTTATTTGCTAGATTATTTAAAAGGAATAAAAAAGATGCCTAAGGGAATCATTACAAGAGTTGTAGGAGGACTTTTCTATGTCCTTGATGGGAATAATGTTGTAAAAACTACTGCTTCTGGAAAATTAAGAGATTATAAAAAAATACCAATAGCAGGAGACTATGTTAACTATGAAATAACAAATGTTAATGAAGGATATATTAAAAGTATAGAAGAGAGAAAAAATAGACTTATTAGACCACCTGTTGCAAATATTGATCAAGTAATAATTGTAACTTCTTTAGTAGAGCCTGATTTTTCTTCATTACTATTAGACAAGTTGCTTGTACAAGTACTTGATAATGAAATAAAACCTATTATTTATTTTTCTAAGAAAGATAAAGTTAAAAATTTAAGTAAGTTTGAAAAATACTTTAATTATTATAGAAGTATTGGAATTGAAGTATATGTTGGAAATAGTTTAGATAATGAAAATGATAAAGAGCTAGAAAAAATATTTAAAGATAAATTAAGTATTGTTACAGGTCAAAGTGGAGCAGGTAAATCTACTTTATTAAATTCATTAAATAAAGAATTATTATTAAAAACTGGTGATTATTCTTCTAGTTTAGGAAGAGGAAAGCATACAACTAGAGAAGTAGAGTTTTTTAGTGTTGGGGGCGGATTAGTTGCGGATACCCCAGGTTTTTCTTCTATGGAGTTAGATATAGATGCAGAAAGATTATCATATACTTTTCCAGGTTTTAAAGAAGGTTTAAATTGCAAGTATAGAGGATGTTTACATGAATCAGAACCAGGATGCAAAATTAAGGCTTTAGTGGATGAAAATATAATTTTAAAAGAAAGTTATGAGAATTATTTAAAGTTATTAGAGACTGCTAAAAGAAGAAAGGATGCGTATAAAAAATGATTATTTCTCTTTCTATATTAAATATTGAACAAAAAGATAGAAAAGCTCAAATTGAAAGATTTATGACTAATAACAGCAATTGGATTCATTTTGATGTAATGGATGGTAAATTCGTAGAAAATGAAACATTTAAATATGAAGTAGTAAAGGAAGTTAGTAAATACTGTAACTTATTTAAAGATGTTCATTTAATGACTTATGAACCTACTAAATATTTAAAAGAGTATAAAGAAGCAAAAGCAGATCAAATTACCTTTCATTATGAAAGTGTTACTAATGTTTTAGAAACTATTAAAGAAATAAAGAAACATAATATGAAAGTAGGAATTAGTGTTAAGCCTAATACTGATGTTAGAGTATTAAAAGAATATTTACCTTTAATAGATTTAGTTTTGGTTATGTCTGTAGAGCCCGGAAAAGGTGGCCAAAAGTTTATGGATAGTTCTTTAGATAAGATAAGATGGTTAAAAGAAAATAAAAAGAATAATCATTATCTTATTTCTGTTGATGGAGGAGTAAATAAGGAGACTAGTAAATTAGTAAAAGAAGCTGGTGCTGATGTAATAGTAGTGGGCTCATATTTAACTAAAGAGATAATTACTGATGATAAAATAAAAGAATTGATGTGATTAATGAAATGAATTTTAAAAATGATGAAAGAATAATAAATGAAGTAATTAAAGTATTAAATATAAACTATGAAAATCACAAATATTTTAATGATGGTGCTTGTAGTAGAGTTATCTTATTAAATAACAAATATCTAATAAAACAAAACAATCCTACTTTATTAAAAGGAGAAATAGAATTTTTAAGTTTAAACAAGCAGGATATACTTCAAAAGATTATTTATGTTGATTCTAAATATGAATATGCTGTATATGATTTTATTGAAGGAAATACCATGAAAAGAGTAGTTAATGTAGATGATACAATTAATAAGTTAGTGAGATTTGTAAATAGTTATAAGGAATATAATGAAGGAAGCTATGGATACTTTGAAGAACAGGTAAATAGTTGGAATGATTTTTTATTAGATGAAGTAAATAGCAGTAGCAAAAATATTAAAGATTATATTCCTAGTAATAGTCTTGTAATTGAATGTGTTAATGAATTAAAAAAATATCCTTTTAATAAAAAGTTATTACATGGTGATTTTGGTACACATAATTTTATAGAAAGAAATAATAAATTAGTGGGTATTATCGATCCTGAACCAGTATTAGGAGATTCTTTATACGACTTGTTATTTGCTTTTGTTAGTAATGTTGATATTTTAAAAAATATTACTTTAGAAAGATTAGATGATATTTTAAATGAAGATAGTAAAAAGATATATGCAATGTTAACTATTGTGTTATATTCTAGAATATCAAGATGTTTAAAGTATCATAAAGAAGATATTGATATTTATATGAATTATTGGAAATATTTAGAAAATAAAAAAAGTAACTATTTGATTTAGTTACTTTTTTAAATTATCAACTTTTTCTATATTTTGTAGTTCAAAACGATACGTTTGCTTTACATTAGGATATTTTTCTTTATCTACTTTAGATAAGAACATATCAAGAGGTCTAATATATAGACCATTATCACCATATAACGCTCTATATACTACATATTTACTGTTATCCTCACTATGAGTAGCTACATCTTCAACTAAATAATAATTTCCCTTAAAATGTTTATAAACACCTTTTACTACTAATTTGTTTTCCATGATTATTTTCTCCTTTCATTATATTAAAAAAGCTTTATTCAAGCCTTTTTAATTTATTCAAATTTACCTATATATTCGCCTTCAACAAACTTTGTGAAATTTAAGTATTCATCTCCACCTTCTAATCCAATAGCACCAGATTTAGCATCTACAAATTTACCATTTCTGATTACTACAGTAGTAGGGGTACTTAATGAATCTTCTTTATCATAGTCTCTAGTAGCTATTTCATCAAGATCTTCTTTCCATTCAAGTAAAATATTAGTATCTCTTGTAGTATCACTAGTATCATCAATATCAACATAATAAATCATTTTACCAGTTGAAGAAACATACTTATTTATAACTTTTTTAAATTGAATACAGTGAGCACAATTGTGAGAACCTATAAATAGAACAAAGTCTTCTTTATTGTCTAATTTTGACTTTACTTCTCCATAAGTAATTTTAGTAAAAACATCTTTTCCATTAGCTGTTTCAGAACTACTATTTTCTTTAGCTTTATCTACTGCATTAACAATACCTTGTATTCCAAATACTAATCCAAAAATTAAAACAACTAATACAATTGGTTGTAACCAAGCATTTTCTTTTACATAATTAAAGGCAATCTTTAAGTATTTCCAGATAAATAATCCTATTTTCTTAAAAAAGTTTCCTATAGCAACAAAAAATTTCTTCACTCAACATTTCTCCTTATTCGTTTAACATAATAATGTTAACATAAGTTAAAACATAAATTCAACACTTCCATTAAAATTCTTGTGCTTTTTCAAAGGAATGTTTAATACTTTCAGTATTATCTACGATGTAAGTAAGGGAGTCTTTTCCTTTTTTTAGATGAGCATCTATTATAATTCCATTAGTAATAGCTTCTTTAGCCATTTCATAATTGTAAATCTTTCCTGTATTAGTCTTAAATTCTACTATTCTATCTAAATTGTCTTTTTTTATTCCAACTATTCTTTCTTTATTCATTATTTTCACCTACTATTATAGTTAACTAAAAAAAGGCTTTTTAAACATAGAAAATAAAATGTTAAATATGTATAATAATAATACGAGGTGTATATATATAAATGGGACCGATTATTACAATTATAGTACTTGGAATTTTACTTATTCTTTCAGGATTCTTTTCAGCAACTGAGACTGCTTTTTCAAGTGTTAATATTATTAGAATGAAGCAATATGCTAAATCTTCTAAAAAGAATGTTTCAAAAAAAGCTAAAAAAGTTGTTAAACTAAGTGAAAACTATGCAATGTTTTTAAGTACTGTATTAGTTGGTAATAATATTGTTAACTTAACAAGTGCTTCACTAGCTACTTATTTATTTTCTACTATTTATAATATGGGCGAATCAGGAGTACTTATAGCAACTATTGTGATGTCTGTTTTAGTAATTATTTTTGGAGAAATAATGCCTAAAACACTTGCAAGAACATGGCCAGAAAAGTTTGCAATGTTTGCAGCAGGGCCTATGGATGTATTAGTTTTTGTTTTAATGCCTATTACAATATTATTTGGAAAATTAAATGAAAAAGTAAATGATTTAGTTGATGAAGAAGAAAAGGTAACAGCAACAGAAAACGAACTAATTGATATTGTTGAAAAGATAGAAAAAGAAGGAGTATTAGAACATCAAGAAAGTGAATTAATACAAAGTGCGATTAATTTTGATAGTATTAGTGTTAGACAGGTAATGACTTCTAGAGAAAATGTTATGTATCTTAATGTAGAAGATGATTTTGAAAAGGTAGCAGATTTCTTTGAGTATCATCAATTTTCTAGAGCACCAGTTTATGATAAAGAAACTGATAAAATAATAGGCGTTATCAATCAAAAAGATGTATATGCTTGTTATGCTAGTGAAACTAAAAAAAGTGCTAGAGAGTTAATGGGAGATGCTATTTATGTTTCTCATAGGCGTCTTATTCCATATGCACTAGAAATAATACAAAAGAATAAATCTCATTTAGCTGTAGTAGTAGATAATATTAAAGAAAAGAATTTTTTGGGAATTATAACATTAGAAGATATTTTAGAGGAATTGGTTGGAGAAATATATGATGAATATGATGATTCACCATCTAATGTATTTGAAATAGGTAATCATTTATATCAAGTAAATGGTAAAGTAACATTAAATGATTTGTTTGATAACTATTTAACAGACACAGATTACCCACACACTAAAGCTAAAAATGTAAATGAATGGATAAAAGAAGTTGTTGTTAAAGTTAATAAGAACGTTGAATTATATTATGATAATTTGAAAATAACTATATTAGAAGTAGAAGATGATAATGTTAATTTAGTAGAAATAGAAGTATTAACAGACTATGATGAGGAGTAGGTATAATGAAAAATAAAGAGTTAAAGAAAATATTAAAAAGATCTTTAATGGTAGTTGTATGTGCATTACTATATGCAACTGCTATAAAGTTAATAGTTCAACCTAATAAGTTTTTAGCAGGAGGAGTATCTGGTGTTACTATTTTAGTTTCTAGAGCAATATCAATAGTTATAAGTAAAGAAACCATGGAATCTATTTTGTATAGTATTTTCTATGCAATTTTTAACCTTCCAATTTTTATATTTGGTTTTAAAAGAATAGGAAAAAAATTCATTCTATTTTCTATAGCAAATGTTGCTTTAGTATCTTTATTTGTATCAATAATACCGGCTTCATTATTTGAAACTTTACAATTTAATACATTAGATTTATTAACTTCATCAATACTAGCAGGATTACTTACTGGTATATCATGTGCACTTGCATATGCAAATAGCTTTTCTAATGGTGGAACAGATATTATAGCGATGTATTTAGCTAGAAATAAGGGTAAAGGTATAGGAACATGTAATTTCTTTATGAATGCTTCAATATTGGTTGTAGGTGGTATTGTTTTTAAAGATTTTGATACTTTAGTGTATACAGTTATTTATTTCTTTATAAACTCATTAGTTGTTAATAATTTATATATAGGACAAAAGAAAGTTTTACTTGAAATAGTTACTACAGAAGCAGAAAAATTATCAGAAGAGTTAATGAAAGTTTCTCATCATGGCTGCACTATTATAGATGTAGTAGGAGCGTATAGTCATACTAATAGAAAAATGCTTAGATTAGTAGTGTATTCAAACCAAACTAGAATGATAGGAGATATCGTAAAAAGAATAGATCCAGGTAGTTTTACAACAATTATGGAAGTAAAGCGTGTTAATGGTAACTTCTATCTGCCACCTTTAAATTAATATAATGAATTAAGATATAATAGAGAGGTGAAAAATTATGTCAATTTATTTAAAATGCATTTATGTATTATTATCATTACTTTTGATTATTACAATATCCTATGAAACTATTTTATATGTAACAAGAAAGAAAACAAATAAAAAAATAATTGAAAATTTAACACAAAAAAAATCTTCTTTATACATTAAATATAATGTGCAAAATAAAGATGTTATTATTAATAATTATACTTATTTGAATATTGATATTAGCAAAAGTATTATAGAGGTTTGCAAAAAAGAAGAATTTGAAGAGAATATTAATAATATAAATAAACTAGATAACAATAAATTTGAATTAGCTGTTAATAAAAATGATTTAGTGTATAATTTTGTTTTTACCTTTAAAGAAAGTATAGAAGATGAGATAGTTTTAAAATGTGATTATTCAATCGATAGAGTAAAGCAAAGTAGCGAGTTAAAAAAATTAGATGATATAAGAACTATACATAATGAAGCGAATAAAAAAAGTGCAGTTCTTTATTATCTTAATATAAAAGATTTTAATACTATTAATCAAAGATATGGACAAAAATGTGGGGATTATGTTCTTGAAGTTATAAAAGAAAGATTATTAAAGATAGAAAAGAAAAAAACTTTTTGTTGTTATATAGGCTCAGATCAATTTATTATTTACTACAATAAAAATATATCTAAAAAGAAAGCTATAAAACATATTCAATATATTAATAAAAAACTATGTAAACCAATAGATGTTGGGTGTCTTAATATAAATGTAGTATTTGGAATAGGTATGTGTATAGGAAAATATGAAGATTTAGATGAGTTTATTAAGTGTGCGTATATTGCTTCTGATTATGCTAAGAAGAGAAAAAAATATAACATAGTAATTTATAATAAAGAAATGAAATTAGAGGAAAATACTTTAAGTGTTTGTGAAGAAGAAATAGAAAATATAATTAAAGGTAAAGAGGTTGAAATAAACTATACACCTGTATTTAATAATATTAAAGGAAGGTTTTTAGGATATATTAGTACACCTGTATTTAGTAATAATTTAATTAATTATGACAAAATAACAAGTTTAGCAGTTCAAGAAGATAAAGTAGATAAATTAATGTATTCTTTAATTGATGCTGAACTTGTTAACTTTATTAAGAAAAGACCAATGAAATCTTCTAAAATATTTATAAACTTACAATTAGAAGATCTAAGTACTTTTCTAGAAGTTTATTTATCAAATCATTCGTATAACGAGTGTAAAATAGTAATTATTTTGAATGTTAAAAAAGGCTATGAAATGATAAATAAGTTCTCTAATATAAGCAGTAGTGTTAGTAAAATTGTAGATGAAGGAATAGAGATAGCAGTAGATATAAATTATAGTAATATGTATGATTATGATTATATTTTAAAGAATGCTACTTATTTAGTAATGGATGAAAGTATCATTAACAATATGAATAATACTTTAAGTAAAAATAAGGTTATAAATATTGTTGAGTTAGCTAATAGATATGAATTAGAGTTATTTGCTATTGGAGTAAAAGAATATATTCAATTTGAAAATTTATCTAAATATGGTGTTAAATATTTTGCGGGTATTTATTTTGGTAAAGGTGGTAAAAAACCTAATGAAATAGAGCAAACAAGAACTAAAATATTTGCTAAATTTTTAAAGGATTCTAAAAAAAGTAAAAATAATTAAGTAATTTTGACATGCTTCCCAATATTAAATTATTAGGGGGAATGAAAATGAATACTATAATAAAAACAAACAAGCAAAAAGAATTGGTTGTAAAAAAGATAGGTATGGATTACAAAAAAATTAAATTTTATGAAAGTAATTCATCAATGATATGCGAAAATAATAGTGAAAATTTAAAAGAAAAATTGGAATACTATTATAATTTAAAAGATAAAGTAGATTATATTTTGTTGCAGTTAGATGATAGTTTATCTAAGGTTATTTATAATGAATATTTAACTAGGAAAAAAGATGATTGGTGGATATACTATTATTCTAGAAGTACTTATTATAGGTTAAGAAAAAAAGCTATTAATATTTTTTTGGAGTGGTGGTATGCATAAACTAGCACTTGTTTTTTGTGTTATCGTAAATTTATTTAATAAGCATTATTCTAAAGTAAAAAAAATTGAGTATAGTAATGTAGAAAATAGTGAAGAATTCATTTATTTAAATATTACTATTAATTGTTATATTAGGGATGTTATTACTTTAAAAATTAATAATAATGAAGAGTATTATGAATCATCATTAATAATAGAAAACAAAAAAGAAACAAGAGCAAAAATACCTTTTAAAATAAGAGAAAAAAGTTATTTAAAGATAAATATTATAAGTAATAATAAAAATATAAATTTAACTAATATAGAATTTCCAGTATATCCTAAAAATAATGATTTATGTGATTTAAATAAAAACAAGTCTTGTAAAAGCAAATATCCAAGTATAGTTATTTATGAAAATAATAAAATAGAAGAATATTATGAGTTAGTATCTTTAAACATGGAAAACATAAATGTTTTTAGTTTTAATAATTTAATACCAATTAATAAAATAAATTTATATGCTTTAAATTTTGAAAATGGTGATGCTTATTTATATCTAAATAAAAAGGTTAATAATTTAAATATTTATTACGATAAAAAATATACATTCCCATTAAAAATGATAACTAATAAAAATAGTGTTAATTTTGAGTTCTCTAATAACTATTATATAAACGAAATAAAAGGAGAAACTTATGAAGATTATGTAGTTAATACAAGAATAGACAATAATATATTGCTTCCTTATGTTGATGAAACATATGAGATGAAATTAGTTATTTATGAGTCTAATTCATTTGAAAAAGTAACTTTAAAATTTAATGTTATTACAAAGGAAAATTTAATTGGAAACAAGGAATCTAAGTATATATTAAAAAGGAGTTATTTATGAGAATATTGTTTATTTTTATAAGTGTTTTTACTCTTTTTATTAGTAAGAAAAATATTAATTATTTAAAAGAAATAGATAATAAAATATATGAACAATATCTTAATAATTTTAATGATTATTTATATATGGATAATAGGTATGAATTAAAAATTGATAAAGATAAATTTAAAGAAGATATAAGTAATAAGTTCTATGAAATAGTTATTTGTGATGACAATAATTTTAAATTTAAAGTACATTTTAAATATGGGTTTATGGTTGATAAAGAATATTATTTTTATTTGGAGAAAAATTATGAATATTAAAGTAATATTTAAAACTTTAAGTGTTATTTTTATAAATATTTTAGTTAACATAAATTTAATTTATATTAATTTATTGTGTTTCATTTTAACTATTTTAAATAAATATATTTTTAAGAAGAAATTAGATATTTATAGTTTTTATCTTTTCTTAATAGGGATTCAGGTGGTGATTAAGTTTGTTCAAATGTATAAGTAGTTTTGTGTGCTTCATAGTGTTATTAATAACATTAGAGTTTTGTTTATATAATAAAGAAAAAAATGAATTAATGTTATTAAAAAAATATATTGAATATGATATTAAAAATAAAAATTTAAAGAGTTTTAATAATGATAAATATAAAGTAGTAATAGAAAAAGATAATTATTTTATTGAAGTAAAAAGAAATATTTTAGTTAGAATTAAGAAATTTAAAACTATTAAATATGTTGGATTAGTTAATTAACTATTATATAATTTAAGTGGTGGTTTTATGTTAGTTAAAGATGTGAAATTTAAAGATAATAAAGTTGAAATTGTTACTAGTAATGGGAGTTTTTTTATTAGTAAAGAAAACTATATAGAAAATCCAATAGCTAATGATTCAAGTATTGATCAAAAAAGAATAGATTACTTGTTAGAGTATGAAAGAGTTATACTTGCTAAAACTAATATAATTAAGACTTTAAATAAGAAAATACTTAGTGAGTATAGCGTTAGAAAAAAATTAAAAGATGATGGATTAAATAATAAAGAAATATCTGAAATTATAAATAGTTTACTTAGAATGGGATTACTTAATGATGAGTATTATGCGAGTGTTAAATTAGATAGTTTACTAATGAAAAAAAAAGGGAAATTAGAGATAAGAAAAGAGTTAAGTGAAGAGAAAATTAATATTAATTTTATTAATAAATGTATAGATAGTATTGAGGATGAAATTTATTTAAATAATTTTAATAAAGTTAAAGAAAAATATTTAAAAATGTATAGTAATAAAGCAAGTAAAGTGAAAGAGCAAATGGTTAAACTAAAACTAAAAGAATATGGATATGAAGAAGAGTTAATTAATTGTGTTAATGTTAGTAAAGATAATAATAGTGAAGTAGAGCTTGCAAGAGTTCAATTAGCTAAATTGTTAAAAAATAAGCAATATAGTTTAAATGATAGTATGATAGTTAATAAAATAAGAGCAAAGTTAATGGCTAAGGGTTTTAGTTATGATATAATAAATGTAGTATTAGAGGAGGTAAAAGAGCATGAAACTTATTAAGGATTTAGTAGAAAATGAGAAAATAAAACAATGCTTTTTAGTAAATAATGTAACAAAAGGAGTAACTACTAAAGGTAGTAGTTATTTTAATGTTGTTTTACAAGACGCTAGTGGAACTATTGAAGGTAAGAAATGGGAAATAGTAGATGGCGATGAAAACACTTTTAAAATAGGAAATATAGTTGAAATTGAAGGAGATGTTTTGCAATATAAAGGTGGTAATCAAATAAAGATTACTAATGCAAAAATAAATGAAGATAAAGATATAGATGTAACTATGTTTGTGCAAAGTGCTCCTATTCCTCGAACAGAACTTCAAAAAACATTATTTGAATATATTGAAAAGATAGAAGATGCAGAAATAAAACTAATAGTAGAAGAGATAATTAAAAATAATTATATTTCTTTCTGTAATTATCCTGCTGCTAGTAAATTTCATCATGAATATGCTTCAGGATTAATCTATCACACAGTTAGTATGCTAAAGTTAGCAGAAGCTATATGTGGAGTATATGACCATATTAATAAATCACTACTATATGGAGGTATTATTCTTCATGATGTAGGAAAAACAGTAGAATTAAGTGGACCAATTGTTCCTAAATATACAACTCAAGGTAAATTGCTTGGACATATTTCTATTATTCAGGCTCAAATTAAAGAAGTTAGCGATAAATTAGCAATTACTTCAGAAGCACCAGTATTATTACAACATATGGTATTATCACATCATGGTAAATATGAATTTGGTTCACCAGTTCTTCCATTAATTAAAGAAGCAGAACTATTAACATATATAGATAATATAGATTCAAAAATGTATATTATTGATAAGGCATTAGACCAAGTTGAAGAAGGAGAATTTACTCCTCGTCAATTTGCATTAGAAGATAGAATGTTCTATAAGCCTTTTAATAGGGAGAAGAAATAATGAAGAAAAAGATAGCATTAATAATTAGTTTAGTTATCTTTGTAGCACTATGCTTTGTATTTAATAAATATGATTTAGATATATCTGTTTATTTAACTAAATATCATAATGGCTTTTCTAAGTTCTTTGCTGTATATGGGGAATGTCCAATATATATAGGTCCTATTTTGTTTGGAGCAACATTATATTACTTAACTAAAAAGTTATGGCAAAAGTATACTTGCACAGGTATAACTTATATTGCTTATTTAATTGCTAGTATTAAAGTAATTCATAATAAGGGACTACATTTAGATTTAAATAATATTATGTTAGCAATTTGTGTGGCTATATTATTAACATTAATTACATTTATGATTTTTTCAAAAATAAAGAGAGAAAATCTTAATAAATTTAAAGATTTAGCATTCTTATGGTTTGTTGTTTCTCTTGTTTCAGTTAGTATAACAGAAGTACTTAAATGTTTATGGGGAAGAGTTAGATTTAGAGATTTAAGTAGTGATTATAGCGAGTTTACTAAACTGTTTCATGTTAATGGATATAATGGTAATAAGTCATTTCCTTCAGGACACACTAGTGCAGGAACTACTATTTTAGTATTAGCATTAATTATTCCTCGTTTTACAGATAAAAAATGGGTTAAATATTTAGTAACAGTTTTATGCTTTACTTATATTTTGTGCTTACAAGTAGCTAGAATTATGGCTAGTGCACATTATGCAAGTGATGTGTTATGTGGTTTTGTAGTTAGTTTTACTACATTATGTGTTACTTATAAAATTATGAAGAGGAAGGGTATTATAAATGTTGCAGGCAATAAATGTTAGTTTACAATATGGATCTAGAGTATTATTTAAAAATGTAAATTTGAAATTTACTAAAGGAAATTGCTATGGGGTAATAGGTGCGAATGGTGCTGGAAAATCTACCTTTTTAAAAATATTATCTGGAGTTATAGAACCAAATAAAGGTGAAGTTATAAAAGATAAAGATGAGAGAATAAGTGTTTTAAATCAAGATCAATATGCTTTTGATAATGAAACAGTTATTAGAACAGTACTATTAGGAAATAAAAAACTAGTAGATATAATGGATGAAAAAGAGGCTTTATATAGTAAAGAAGATTTTAGTGAAGAAGATGGAATTAAGGCAAGTGAATTAGAAGTTGAATTTGTGGAGCTTAATGGTTGGGAAGCAGAAAGTGACGCTAAAATTTTATTAAATGGTTTAGGCATTAGTGATGAAAAAAGCGAATTATTAATGAAGGATTTGGATTCTAAAGAAAAAGTTAAAGTATTATTAGCGCAAGCTTTATTTGGCAATCCTGATATTTTAATTTTAGATGAGCCTACGAATAACTTAGATGTTAAATCAGTTACATGGTTAGAAAACTTTTTAATGAATTTTGAAAATACTGTTATTGTTGTGTCACATGATAGATATTTTTTAAATAAAGTATGTACGCATATTTGTGATGTAGATTATGGAGAAATAAATATTTATGTTGGTAACTATGATTTCTGGTATGAAACAAATGAACTTCTTCAAAAGCAAGCAAAAGAAGTAAATAAAAAGATGGAAGCAAGAGCAAAAGAACTACAAGAATTTATTGCTAGGTTTAGCGCGAATCTTTCTAAATCAAAACAAGCAACATCTAGAAAAAAAGAACTAGAAAAGTTAACTTTACAAGATTTAAAAGTTTCATCAAGAAGATATCCATTTATTGATTTTAGATTTGATAAAGAAATAGGTAATGATATTTTAATTGTTGAAAATTTAACTAAGAAAGGTTATTTTGAAAATCTTACTTTTACAGTTAATAAAAAAGAAAAAATTGCTTTTATTTGCGAAAATAGTTTAGTTTTAAATATGTTATTTGATATTTTGATGGGAATAGAAGAAGCTGATTCAGGTACATATAAATGGGGTAAAACTATTACCACAAGTTATTTACCTGCAAATAATGATAAATACTTTAAAGATTGTGATTTATCATTAATAAATTGGCTAAAACAATATTCTAAAGATCAAACCGAAACTTTTATAAGAGGTTGGCTTGGTAGAATGTTATTTTCTGGAGAAGAGGCATTAAAACAAGCTAAAGTTATTTCTGGAGGAGAAAAAGTTAGATGTATGCTTGCAAAAGAAATGTTAGCAAACGCTAATGTATTAGTAATGAATGATCCTAGTAATCACCTTGATTTAGAGACTATAACTTCTTTAAATAAGGGAATGATTAATTTTAAAGGAAATATTTTATTTACTAGTCATGACCATGAAATAACAAATACTGTAGCTAATAGAATTATTGAGATTAAAGATGGTAAAAAAGTTTTTGATAAATGTTGTACATATGATGAGTATTTAGATATATAATAAAAAATATATTTTAGGAGTGATAAGATGCAAAGTTTTGTAAAACAAGTAGAAAATAAAATATTAGAAGGAATTAGAAAATTAGGTTATGATACTGATAAAGTATTACTTAGTAATTCTAGTAAACCAGAGTTAGGACAATTCCAATATAATGGAGTAATGGCAATTGCTAAGAAAAATTCAATTAACCCAATACAACTTGCTAATAAATTAGTAGATGTTTTAAAAGAAGATAAATGTTTTAAAAGTTTACAAGTAGCAGGACCTGGTTTTATTAATATTGTTTTTAGTGATGAATATTTAATAGATTATATGAATAAGTGTGAAGAGAACTTTGATAACTTCTTAGATTTTGAAAATCCTAAAACTATTTTTATTGATTATGGTGGTGCGAATGCCGCTAAAGCATTACATGTAGGACACATGAGAAGCCCTAATATTGGTGAAGCATTAAAAAGATTAGCATTATTATATAAAAATAAAGTAATAGGTGATGTTCATTTAGGTGATGTTGGTAGACAATCAGGGATGGTTATAACTGAGCTTCAATTAGAGCAACCAGATTTACCTTATTTTAAAGAAGACTATAAAGAATGCAATGAACCTTTAAATGTTACAATAGAAGATTTAGGTAGATTATATCCTCTTGCTAGTAATAAGGCTAAAGAAGATGAAAACAGAATGGAACTTGTAAGACAAGTTACAGCAGAAGTAGATAAAGGTACTAAAAGATATTTGGATTTATGGAAGAAAATTGTAGAGATATCAAGTGAAGATATAAAGAAAACTTATGATAAACTAAATTGTACTTTCGATTTGTGGGAGGGAGAATTGGATTGTTATAAGTATATTCCTGAAACTTTAGATATTTTAAAACCTTATATGTATGAATCAGAAGGTGCATATGTAGTAGATGTAAAAAAAGATGATGATAAAGTAGAAATACCTCCACTTATTGTTGTTAAAACAGATGGATCTACAATATACGCTACTAGAGATTTAGCTACAATGCATTCAAGAATGTTAAGATTTAATCCAGATGAAATATGGTATGTTGTAGATAAAAGACAAGGCATGTATTTTGAGCAATGTTTTAGAACAGCATATAAATCTAATTTAGTTAAAGAAAGTACTAAGTTAGAATTTTTAGGATTTGGTACACTTAATGGGAAAGATGGAAAACCATTTAAGACAAGAGATGGAGGATTATTAACTTTAAACTCTTTAATTGATATGGTAAAAGAAATAGCAGATTCTAAACTTAAAGATGATATAGTAGGAGAAGAGAGAAAGAAAATAGTAGAGCAAATAGCAATAGCAATTCTTAAATATGGAGATCTCCTTCCTGTTAGAAATACTGATTATAATTTTGATTTAGATAAGTTTAGTTCAGTTGAAGGAAAAACAGGACCTTATATCTTGTATACAGCAGTTAGAATTAAATCTATCTTTAATAAATTAGGTGATGTAAGTAATGCTAAAATAACTAAAATAAGTAGCAAGGAAGAAGAAAGTATTATTGTTAAACTTATTGAATTAACAAAGATACTAAAATCAGCCTATGATGAAAAGAACACCGGAATAATATGTGATTATTTATTTAATTTATGTAATTTATATAATAAGTTTTATAGTGAACACAATATAACAAATGAAAGTGATAAGGAAACAAAAGAATCATGGATTGCTTTATCTAAATTAGTATACAATGTAATAGAAAAACTATTAAATGTATTAGCAATAGAAATACCTTCAAAGATGTAAGAGAAATCTTACATTTTTATTTTAAAAAAGTTTAAAGCATTTAAATAAAATATTTTATTTAAGTTTTCTTCATTAATACCTAAATCTTTTAATTTACCATATACATAATAGAAATCTTTATATGAGTAATACACTAAAGGAAATTCATAACTCCCCATAAAATCAGTAGCAATACTTAAGTTATTAGCGCCATATTTCTTATAAAAATAATAAATAGAATGTATATAAGTATCAAGACTACTATCTTTTTTCAAAAATTCTTTTACTCCAGTTAAACAAATTAAACCATTAGATTTAATAATTGTTTTTATTTGCTTGTCATTAATATTCCTTTTATGCTTACAAAGATTATATAAATTAGTATGTGAATTTAATAAAGGTTTAGTAGTTACTTTAGCTAATTTAAAGAAAGATTTTTTATTTAAGTGAGCGCAATCTACATAAGAAAATTCTTCAATTTTTTTAATATATTTTATTCCTAATTTAGTAATACCATATTTAGAGTAAGCTCCACCTGCAAGAGCATTTTTACTATTCCACGTTAAAGAACAATATAAAGGTTTTATCTCTTTTAATTTATCTAAATCGCTTATAGGAATACTACTTATATCTTCAATAGCAAAATATTTATTATTAGAATCATTAACTAAGTTAATAATTTCATTTATGTTTAATTTTTTCTCACTAAGAAATATAGCTAATATAACTATTAAATCTATTTCTTTATTAAATTTTTCTAAATAAAAATTATGTTTCTTTCTTTGAGTTAATAAATCATTATGTGCATCAAATAGTTTCAATTGTATCACCAATAAAGTATATGAGTTTATAATTGAAACTAGTATACTTGACTTTTATAAATTAATTAAATATAATTGTTGCATAAAACGTTGATTAAGAGGAGTAACTTAGTTAGTACTTAAAAGAGAGGAAAAATTAACGAGCTGAAAGTTTTTCTTAAGGAAGAGTGAGTGAAGGTAGCTTAGGAGTTGTGCATTTGAAATAGTAGTAGAGTGCAATGTGTAGTCGCATTAAGACCTAGAGAATAAATTAAGGTGGTACCACGAGTAGCTTCGTCCTTTATAAAGCTATTCGTGTTTTTTTTTGAAAGGAAGGATAAGAATGAACAAAAATGGATTAGAAGGAAAATATGAACCACAGAATTTTGAAGATGAACTTTATAAAAACTGGGAAAAGAAAAATTACTTTTTATCTTCAGTGGATTATAAGAAAGAACCATATACAGTAGTTATGCCTCCACCTAATATTACAGGTGTTTTACATATGGGACATGCTATGGATAATACTATGCAAGATATTCTAATTAGATATAAAAGAGCTAAAGGATTCAATGCTTTATGGGTTCCAGGAATTGATCACGCTGCTATTGCTACAGAAGCTAAAATAGTTGCTAAATTAAAAGAAGAAGGAACTAGTAAAGAAGAATTAGGAAGAGAAAAGTTCTTAGAAAGAGCATGGAAATGGAAAGAGGATTATGGTAATACAATAACAACACAACTTCGTAAATTAGGATGTTCTTGTGATTGGAGCAAACAAAGATTTACAATGGATGAAGGTAATAATGCAGCTGTTAAAAAAGTATTTACTGATTTATATAATAAAGGCTTAATTTATAAAGGTAAAAGGATGGTTAACTGGTGTAGTAATTGTGGTACTGCAATTAGTGATGCTGAAGTAGAATTTGAAGAAGAAGATGGACATTTATGGTATGTAAATTACTACTCAAAAGATAAATCCTATTATGTTACTGTTGCTACTACTAGACCTGAAACAATGTTAGGAGATGTTGCAGTTGCAGTTAATCCACTTGATGAAAGATATAAAGATTTAATAGGTAAAACAGTAGTATTACCAATAATGAATAAAGAAATACCTTTAATAGCAGATGAATTCGTTGAAATGGAATTTGGTACAGGTGCAGTTAAGATTACTCCAGCTCATGATGAAAATGACTATAATGCAGGGCTAAAACATGGATTAGATATTATTAGAGTCTTTGATGATGATGGTAAAATGCTAGGGCTTGTAAAAGAGTATGAAGGCATGGATATAATTACTGCTAGAAAAGCAATTGTAGAAAGACTAGAAAAAGATGGCAATTTAATTAAAGTTGAAGACTATAAGCACAATGTAGGTAAATGTCAAAGATGTCATCATACAATAGAACCAAAGATCTCTACTCAATGGTTTGTTAAAATGAAACCTTTAGCAGAACCAGCAATTAAAGTTGTTAAAGATGGAGAAGTTAAATTCGTCCCAGAAAGATTTAGTAAGATATATTATAACTGGATGGAAAATATTCAAGATTGGTGTATATCTCGTCAACTTTGGTGGGGTCATAGAATACCTGCTTATTATTGCGATAAATGTGGAGAAATACATGTAGGTGATGCTCCAAGCAAATGTAAAAAGTGTGGGAATACAACATTCACTCAAGATAGCGATACATTAGATACATGGTTCTCTAGTGCTTTATGGCCATTCTCTACATTAGGATTTCCTAAAAATACTGAAGAATTAAAATATTATTATCCAACTTCAACACTAGTTACAGGATATGATATTATTTTCTTCTGGGTAGCAAGAATGATTTTCTCAGGCATTGAACATATGGGAAAAGTTCCTTTTAATACAGTATTAATTCATGGACTTGTAAGAGATAGTCAAGGAAGAAAAATGTCTAAATCATTAGGAAATGGTATAGATCCACTTAAAGTAATTGAAGAATATGGCTGTGATGCTTTGAGATTCTCTCTAGTTCAAAATGTATCTCCAGGTAACGATTTAAGATATTTACCAGAAAAGTTAGAAAGTGCTAAAAACTTTGCTAATAAAGTATGGAATGCATCTAAGTTTGTATTAATGAATATGCCAGAAAATGAAAAAGAAGTTGAAACATGTGATTTTTCTAAACTAGCAATTGAAGATAAATGGATTTTAAATAAGTTAAAGAAAACTATTAAAAACATGGAAGATAATTTAGAAAAATATGAATTAGGTTTAGCGCTAGATGAAATATATAGTTTCATTTGGGATGAGTTCTGTGATTGGTATATAGAAATGGTAAAACCTCGTTTATATAGTGAAACTTCTAGTAATAAAAAAGAGGCTCAATATACACTAAATTATGTATTAAAGACTTCATTAGTATTATTACATCCATTTATGCCTTTTGTAAGTGAAAAGATCTATGTTAATTTAGCAAATGTAAAAGAGAGCATAATGAAAGAAAACTGGCCTACATTAAATGTTAATTACGATGCAGAAGAAGCAAGTGTAGAAAACATTAAACAAATTATTGTAGGTATCAGAAATGTTAGAAGTAACATGAATATACACCCTACTAAAAAGAGTGAAATTATCTTTGTAAGTAAAGATAAGAAAAATATATTAGCATCTACTAGTTTCATTCAAAAATTAGGCTTTGGTGAAGAAATAAAGGTATATGAAACTAAAAAAGATATTCCTAGTGGATGTGTTACAGTAGTAGCACCTACAATGGAAGCATACTTACCTTTAAATGAATTAGTAGACAAAGAGGAAGAATTAGCAAGAATAGATAGAGAATTTAATAAACTTAATACAGAGTTAACTAAATTATCATCTATGATTAATAATCCAGGATTTGTAGCTAAAGCACCAGCTAGTAAAGTTGAAGAAACTAAAGTAAGAGTTAATGAATTAACTAACATGATAAAGAATTTAAATATTCAAAAAGAAAATTTAATGAAATAAAGTAATAAAGCATGATTAATTTCATGCTTTATTATAATATTTAAAAAGAAGGTAAAGTTATGAAAGAATATAGTAATTTTAATATATATACAGCACTTGAATATCTAAAGGATAATTATATAGTTGTTTCCTTTAATAATCATATGACTAGTTATTTCTATAAAAATAATAATAAAATAGTTGTTACTACTTCAAACTTAAAATTAAAGATTAGCGAAAAAGATTTTTTAGAGTCTTATAAAGATAATAAATTTAGTTTAGTAGAAGATAATGATCTTAATATAGATTTAAAAAAAGATGAAGAATATTATTCTTGGAAGAATAAATAGATAATAAAAAAATAGCAATTGCTATTTTTTTTGTAACCACTAAAAATCAAATATTATTTTTATCTATTTAAACGGCTTGTGCACTAGAATCTTGTGTGTTTTTTGATAATTCTAATTCTTTTTTGAAATCATTGACTGCAATTTGTCTATCAACTTCTAAAAGTTTATCATTATATAGTTGAGTAAGTTTTTTTACATTACTATTTGCAATTCTATACAAAATATATGTACCTGTAATTGGTATACCACATAAAGGCGCTAGTTTTAAATTTTGAAAGAAGACTGATAAACTACCAGTATAAATATATGCCATAAGTACTCTTGCTGCATAATAACCAATACCGGCACCAAAAATATAACTTGCACCTATATAAAACGCTATTTTTTAGTAAGTTCTTTTATTATCGTTTAATTTTTTGTAAATAGGTAAGTCTTTTTTTAGCTGTTGGCTAATTGTTGTTTTGTCAACGCCCATTGTTCCACCAATTATATATTATCTTCATTTCATTTTATAGTAGTTCTTATAAATTCCATTATGCGAGTAATCTGCACTTTCAATAAATAGTTTGAATCTATATCCATCAAAATTGGTATCGAATTCATAGCGAATTTCAAAAATCCAGACAGAGCCTCTTGTAAAATAACCATTATCCAAAGTGTTATTTCTTATATAATAGAACTTGTACAATTTGCTAGGATTATTATTGAAATAGTCGTCCAAGTCATTTTTTTGCTCTATGATGTACCAATTTTCGTTTGTACTCATGCTATATTTTTCGCCCCTTGGTTTGCCAAACATACCATCATACTTTGTCTTAAAATACAAAAAATATGTTTCTGCATTCGTCGTAAATGCATCTTCACTTGGACAATCTTGTGAAAACGAGTATCCATTGTTATACCATGTGTCGCTTGATTGCACCTCTCCTGACAATCCTGTCGGTGCAGTCAAACCAGCAAGCCCTTTTTCCGATAGTTCTTCTTCTGTAAACCATTTCGTAGTATCGTGAACTGGATTTTTGCTTTCACCACTGCTTTTGTTATTTCCACACGCAGCTAAGCCCACACAAGTTATCGATAAAAGTACTGTGCAAATAATAATTGACAATTTCTTTTTTAACATATTCTTTCAACCTCCGTTTGTTAATATTTTTATTCAATAGTTTTCAAACACTCCTTCATCTTTATTTTTTACTATTTCTATCAAAGAATAAGAGTTACAAGCAAAGTATTAAATAATATTAATTTTATAACACTTTTTTGAAAAAATAACAAGCAGTTTGCAGAATAATGCCAAAACTAAATGAGAAATTACTAAATTTATAGCTTTCGTTCCATAGTAATATATAAAAGAAAAAGTCTAACAAAAGATGCTATTTGACACTTTTGCCAGGCTTTGAACGTTGCTGGCTGAAAGGATAAAGTTCCCTATTTACAAAGAAAAAAGGTCTGATACAATTTGTATCAAACCTATGATTTCTTATGTATAAGATGAGGTATTTTGATACAAAAATGAAAGCCCTAATTTTTAAGTGAAAACACCTGCAAAATTTTTGAATACCTCTGTTTTTGAGTAAAAAAAGCACCTTTGATGCTATCGCTGGTGCTCGATTTGTATTATTTCATTCTTCAGAAATCAAAACATTATTATATAAATTTTCATCGCTTATTTTTGCATAAGTGACTTTAAAGCCATCTAACATCGTATTCATTTGCTTTAGCACATTATCTGTTCTTAGCTCTTTATATACACGATCTCTTTCTTTATCATTTGCAAAGCCTGATAAAACATGGATGGCTGGCGAAAGCATATAATCTCCATCAGATATTACTATATGAGATTTTATAGGACACAAACTAGAAACTAAAATATCTCCCTTTTTACAGAATCGCTTAGATGTTTTCTTCTTGGAACTATTCTTTAGATTATTTAAATCTCCAATTTCTGCATAGATAGTTGGTAATGTAGAAAAATCGTCTTCTTTATATTCGTTTATCTTACAATAATTTGAAAGTGGTTTACCTTCGTTTTTATCATACTTAGGATAAATATCTCCAATATAATCACTCCTACCATTCAATAAAATATCGTCTAAATATTTAACAAATACATTATTACTATATTTCTGATCGATATTTAGATTATCGGCATTAATAAATGCTGCCATTAATGATGATAATTCTTTAAGCATTGAATCTTTATGAATAGTAATTCCTGATTTTGCCCTATTTGAACTAAACTCATACCCCAAAAATGAAACTTCTTTTGATTTCATTTTACTGTTTGTTGGGGTCATATATTTTGGTGAACCTATTAAGCAGACTTTATAATGCCTATCAGCTCTTTTTTCTTTCTTTAAGAAAAGAATAACTGGACTGGTTGTAGTTCCTGAAAAAGTAATATCTGATGTCATTAATAATCCTTTTATAACAAAATTATTTAAAATAAATCTGCGCATATTTTCGTATTTTGCATTAGATAAAATTGATTGAGGCAATACTATTGCTGCATATCCATCTTTTTTTAGCAATTGCTCACCTCTTTCTACAAAGAATGTTTCGATTGCAGAATCGTTATAATTAAGTTTTGTTAACAATGAAAAATCGCCACTATCAGGTGTGATACCATTTTTATTAAAATTTCTCATAAATCCGTTAATCGAATATGGTGGATTTGATATTAAAAAATCAAATTTTTCACATTTTTTATTATTCGTATGTAGAGTTGTATTTTCATAATCTTTAGAGTAAAATTTATTAATGCCATCACCACTAATTATTTCTGCATCTCCATCGCCATTTAAGAATGTCGCTATTTTTGTAGTTTTAGCTAACCTATAATCTTTTTCTATTCCCACGCAATTATCTTTATTAACCCATGAATATGGATCCATCACATATGCATTTAACTTCGTTTTTTGCGAAGGTGTTAAATTGAGATTTTGCTCACTAATACTATTTATAATTGCCTGAGTCTTAGCCATTGAACTAATTAAAAAGTGCCCTGCACCACATGCATAATCAATTACACTAGGTAAAAAAGCCACTTTACCCGCTTTAATAGATTCTTTTATCAAATTATCATAAGGCAGAGAATCAATCATAAAATCAACGATTGGATATGGTGTAAAAAACTGTCCAGCTTCTTGTTTTAAACTTGTATTTAATAATTCCTCAAAGAAATCTCCCAAAAACTGATGTTTAGTTTCATACTTGAATTTATAGTTTTCAAGAAGCTCAACCACACTTTTAACAACTTCATAATTCAAATAAAATGTTTCATCATCATATACATCTATGAATGCAAAATTGTTATTCTTTTTCAAACGTAAATTATCAAATATTTCTAACAATTCACTATCATTTCCACCATGAATAAATTGTTCTATTTCATCATCATTATAATCAATAACATCTTTCTTTAAATATTCGTGCATTCCATCTTTATATAATTCGTTTAATCTTTTCATAAAAGACTCTGGTGTATCAACGCCATAAATATATTGGAATTTCATTCCGTTAAAAGTATGTGTACTTCCACTTTTATCTTTAACTTTATAGTTTTTATTCGCCGTTACTTCATCTCCGATTTTTGCAAGGAATAAATTTATCATCTTAATAAATGCATTAGGTTTATCTGAAATCGAATGCAAACGCAAAATTGTAGCAAATTGATTAAATAATGTTTTTGTATCATTGTTTGAAATTATTTCTAAATCTTCATATTTTTTTACACTTTGAGTGACATTAAAAATTGAATTTCTTTTTATATAATCTGCTTTATCAAAAACTTTATTCCATCTTTCAAAGAAATCATCTACATTCTGTGAATCTTTTAAAATATTTTCAGTATACACATTATAAAATAAATCTTTTTTTTCAGTAAAATCGAAAGCATAAAAAGATATTATTTTTGTCGTTTTTTCTTGAATTGCATATGAAAATACTTGTTTCAATTTCTTTTCATTTTTTAAATTAACATAGCCACCAATTTCTGCGCTAGATTTAACTTCAATCATATAAATATCATTATTACTTGGATTTTTTATCATAATATCCAGTGACCCACTATCATTGTGTCCTAGTTGCCACTGTTTTTCTAATGTTATTACATTTTTAGAATATCCTTTTTTAAACAATTTTATCAACATCATAACCACGCTATGATTTTCAGGTTTTGTTAAATCAACAATTCTATCATGACCAGGTATAAATCCATCAATTGAATATTTATTCAAAGTTAAATCAAATCTAATTTTGTTACCATTAATTTCAATAAACGGATTATTAGTATCAAATTTTTTTATATCTATTCCATTGCTACTTAAATAATTTAATAAATCAATTGCTCGCATTCTCTATTTACCTCTTTCATCGCAATGTAAAGAAGTTTATAAGTATCAAATTGTATGAATTATTGGAGTGGGCTTTAGTTTTATCAAATGTAAAAAAAATATGCAATTAATCGCTATATTCTAGTAATTTTGCGTAAAATATAGTATACTATAAAAGAATTATTGAAGAATTTTAGAGGTATCGAAACGTATACATTTTTATATTGCTTTTGATAGCTCTTTTTTTATTGCTTATTGCTTGATTAATCTTCCATTTTATAGATGTATATAATACGGAGGTGATTAAGTTGATTTATGCTTATATTAGAGTTTCAACAAAACAACAAAATATCGATAGGCAGTATGTAGAAATTAAAGAATTTGGAGTAGAAGACAAATTTATCTATGTAGATAAAGAATCAGGTAAAGATTTTGATAGGACTAATTACAAGAAATTAATTAAGAAATTAAAAAAGGACGACCTACTAATTGTTAAATCAATAGATCGTTTAGGTAGAAATTATCATATGATACTTGAGGAATGGACTCATATTACAAAGACAATAGGTGCCGATATTAAGGTACTTGATATGCCTTTACTTGATACAAGAATTGAGGGTAAAAACTTAGTTGGTAAGTTCATAAGTGATATCGTTCTTCAAGTATTATCATTTGTAGCTGAAAACGAAAGAACAAATATTAAGCAAAGACAAATGGAAGGAATCAGAATCGCAAAAGAAAAAGGTGTTAAGTTTGGTAGACCAAAAGTAGTTACGCCACCTAACACCAATGATATATTAGATAGATATATAAATCATGAAACAACAAATACTGAAGCAGCATCACTTATAGGAGTATCTAGAGGTACGTTCTTTAGATTGGTTAGAGAACATAAAAAATGAAAAACTAGCCAGTTTAAATATTGGCTAGTCGCTCATAAGTTTCTTTACTTATTCTTTTGGTTTTTCATTAAGCTCCAATAATGGTCTTTACATTTGCTAGAACAGAATCTTTTCTGGCGATGTCCTTTAGTTTGAATTAAGAACTTTGAACACATAGTGCAAAATGATTCAGGATGACTATTCTTAAATCTATTATAAATAGTTTTAGCTGTAAACTCATTTACTCCTAAGATTCTTGAAATTTCACTGTAGGATTTTCCTTCAATTTTAAGCTTAATAACTTCTTCTTTAACCATATAACTTACCTCCTTCAATAGATAAGGAACAAAAATCTTCATTTTGAACACATTTTTTCAAAAATTTTTTTATTCATCCAATAAAAAAGGGGAATAATTATTAAAAATAAACCTATTTATAAAAGAAATATGTTATTTACACGAATGACACGAAATGTGAGTAATCGTGTACCTATCGTGTGAAAATACACTAAAGCTTTTTTATGAAGTTGAATCAATCCAATACAATGCAATAAAAAACTAGGCAATTTTACTAATAACGGGACTTGAACCCTAGTAAAAATGCCCTAAAATAACAAAAAAGTGCTAATTTGAGCATAAAATCTCGTATTAGCACAGTTGTTTCTTAATGGTGGAGATAACGAGACTTGAACTCGTCACTATACGTTGCGAACGTATTGTTTTACCAGATAAACTATATCCCCAAGAAAATAAATAAAAAGCCTATTACTAGGCTTTGATATATCTAAATATGGTGCGTCCAAGAGGATTCGAACCTCTGACCCTTGGTTTCGTAGACCAATACTCTATCCAGCTGAGCTATGAACGCAACTTAGTCTATAAATAAAAATGGCGTCCACAGAGGGATTCGAACCCCCGACCTACGGCTTAGAAGGCCGTTGCTCTATCCAGCTGAGCTATGTGGACACGTTATTCATTATAAGCAAATTATAATGATTTTTCAAGCATTTATTTAAATTTATATAAGAATTGCATCTTCAATAATTTTAAATGAATCTTTTTTATCTATTTTATCTACATATAGTATACCTTCAAGGTGATCTATTTCATGTTGAAGGATTATAGCTAAATATCCTTTTGCTTTAATAGTAACTTCTTTATTAGTTAAAATATCAAATCCCTTAACTGTAACTTTATAGTGACGATATACATACCCCTCAACATCTTTAGGTACTGACAAGCATCCTTCACCACTATCTAAGCAACACATTTTAACTGAATAAGATATAATACGTGGATTAACTAAAGCATATTTCATTACTTCTTCATTTTCTATAAAATAAATGGCTATCATTCTTTTTTGAACACCAACTTGATTTGCAGCTAGCCCAACTCCAGGTCTAATATTATACTTTTCAGCAAGTTCATCATTTTGTGATACTTCTAGATATTCAACCATATCTTTTAATAAATTTATATCTTCTTTATTCATAGGAAAAGTAACTTCTTTACATTTTTCATGAAGAAATTTTCTATTTGTAACTATATCAAATACTTTCATATGATCAAATCCTTTACTAAATTAGTATATACCAGAAATAAAAATCTCTCAATATTATCTTAAAATTATTTGTAAGTGAAAAAGAGTTTGCTATACTAAAATAGAGGTGTATAGTAATGAAAAAGACTTTAAATATTGTATGGAAAATAGCACTTGTATTAATAATAGCATTTCTTTTAGTAGGATCAGGAGTTATATATACTAAAAGAGATAAAATTGTTACATCTAAAATAACTATGAAATATTTTGCAAAAGTAGTTAATGAAAACAATGAAGAAGCAATAAAAAACTTTGTTGCTAATAGTAACAATGATGTATTATATGATAACTTTGTAAAAACTTTAGATAATAATTATTACTTTGAAGGAACGAGTGATTTTAAATTTAAAATTACTAAAACAGAAGTATTTGGAAATGGTAAATATCAATGCTATTTTGCTAATTCATTTGAAAACTATACTCCTAAATGTGATTTAGAAAATGAAGGTAGATATATGAACTATTTAATAGATGCTGATATTAGTTATAAATTAAATGGTGAAGAAGTAAATCAAAAAGAAAAAGGTATAGTAGTATTTGTAAAAGATATGGAAAAAGGAAATTATTTTACTTGGAAATTAGTAAGATTTGATAGATATAAAATTAGTGAGTAAAAGAAAAGGAATTTCAAATAAGAAATTCCTTTTTTAATACATATTTAATTAATTATTAATCAATGTCATATCTAGTACATCTACCAAAACCAATTGTACCAGGTCCTGCATGTGCACATACATTTATTGAAATAGGAGTTCTTTCAATGTTGAAGCCAGGGAATGCATCTTGAAGCATTTTTATTACTTCATCTGCAGCATCATTAGAATCAAATTCTACAACATGAAATTCATATTCATTTGGACTTAAATCCATAGCTTTATAAATTTCAATCATTTCATTGAATGCTTTTTTGTATGTTCTTACAGTTCCTTGCTTTAAAATTTCTCCATCATGGAATTTTAAGAAAGGTTTTATTCCTAGCATATTTCCAATTAAAGCAACTGTAGGTGATACTCTACCACCATTTTTTAAGAATGTAAGACTTTCAGGAACAAAGAATATTTCATCTTTATTAATATACTTATTTACATTAGTAACTATTTCTTCAACGCTTTTACCTTCATCAGCAAGTCTTTTAGCTCTTCTAACAAGATTTCCCATAAATGAACAAACACCTAATGAGTCGATAACAACAACTTTATCTCCATATAAATTCTTACATGTTAAATTAAACAAATTATTCATGCTAGATAATTTGCTAGATATAGTAAAGTGAATAATTTTTTCATAACCTTTTTCAAAAATTTTATTGAAATAATTTTCTATTTCTACAGGAGTAGGAGTAGAAGTTTGAATTTTACTTCCTCCTCTCATCATCTTGTTTAATTCCTTTTGATGAATAGTCACATCATCATGATATTCTTTGCCATCAACAATAACATTTAATGGTAAAATGTATATTCCCATCTCTTTAGCTTCTGCTTGAGATATTGCGCAAGTTGAATCTGAACTTATTGCTATTTTCATTTTATAAATACACCTCTTTCCAAAAAGAGTATATCATTTTTAATTTGACATTCAAAACCATTTGTCCAAAAAAATACAAAAGGAGGATAAATTCCTCCTAGAATACTATCAAGAGTGTAAGAAAACTAGCAACATCCGCCCCAGTTTCCTACTCCTCTACCACCCCAACCACAGCCAATGATTACAAATAGTATAAAGATTACTAAAACTATAGCCCATAAACTACCAGCATTATTTTGAGCTGGGTAAGGTGCGTATGGATAATATCCTCCAGTCATTGGAGCTCCTCCATATCCATTTCCATAGTAATACATTTATTACACCTCCTATCTAATATATTTTATTCACAAGCCTTATTTGTGTTAATAAAAGATTAGAGAAATAAAAAAACAACTTAATACAATATATTATGTAAGTAAGTTGCTTTTGGTTAATTATCTTTATTTTTTACTCTTATTCTTTTTGAATTCTTCTTTTAATTTAGCAATATCTTCTTCTTGATCTTTTCTAGTTAAAGGGCGAGAAAACTCTGCTGTGAATTCACGAACTTCATTATTTTTAACTTCTGAAGTAGTAAGAGTAACTTCTTTTTCAACTCTTCTACTAGCTCTTAAAACTTCCTCTTCTTTAATTTCATCAGCTATTACAGATAAAGCATCTAATTTATCATTTCTTATTTGTATTTCCTTTAAAGCATTAAGTAATCCTTTTTTCTTTCTTCTTGGCAAAAAACTAAAACAATCTTTTAATTTACCATCTTTTATAAAGAATGATGGATCACCGGCAATTATATGATCTAATTCTTTTTCAACATCATATGTCATACGTGCTAATGCAAGCCTTCTTTTTTCTACTTTATCATGAATAGAAAATAAAATTGATTTTCTAGGTTGTTTTAATTTTTCTAATCTTTTTTTATTTTTTTCTTCAAATTTTTTCTTTTTTTCATTAATTCTATTTTCAGTATTTAGTAGCCTATTTCTTGCATAATCTGCTCCACCAACAAAAATACCAAATATACCACCTGCTAGTAAAGACTTAAAGAATGAAGGAAATGTAGCAGAGGTAAATAATTGAGAAAAACCTCCAGCTTTAATAGATAAAATATAAGTTCCAACTCCTAAAATAAAAGGAGTAGCTAAAATAAGTGCCTTAGATAAGAAAAATGTTTTATATTCATTAGGAAATTTTACTTTTTGTTTATTTTCATCATCACTATCTGTTACACTCTTTTTTTCACTTTCAAGCAATGAAAAAACATTAGCAATAGATTTTTTACAAGATTCAAGATAACTTATTTGATCTCTATATGATTCAATATGTTCTTCTATTTCAGGTGAATAAGGCTCTCTACCAGGAGTGTCATAAGAAAGAAGTGATTTCTTTCTTTCTGCTAAAGGAATAAATTCTTTTCTAGTAGTAAATTCTTTAACTTTTTTATTTTTTACTTTAGCCATTTTTCATCACCTTCTATAACGAATATTTTTCTAATTTAATTCTACATTTTTTGACACATTATGTCAAACTAAATTAATTAGTTTGCTCACGTGGGTGGGAAATTTTATAAATGTTTTCTATATCTTTATTTGCTAAGTGTGTATAAACTTGTGTTGCGTTAAGACTACTATGACCTAAAAGTTCCTGTACAGTACGCAAATCAGCACCATTATTTAATAAATTAGTAGCGTATGTATGCCTAAATAAATGTGGATGTAATTTTTTGTTATTAAATAATCTAACTGATAACTCATTAATAATATTTTCAACTGCTCTAGTAGTTAACTTATTACCATATTTATTAATGAATAAGTAATTGCATTTAGCAATTTTATTTCTTTCCATTATTAAATAATTTTCAATAATTCTTTTACTATCACTACTAAAAGGACATATTCTAGTTTTTTTGCCTTTACCAACAACTATTAAATATCTGTCTTCTAGATTTATTGATGGTAAAGTTATATTACATAATTCACTAACACGAACTCCGCTACTATAAAGCAAATTAATAATAGCCTTATTTCTATAGCAAAATTTACCATTAAAGTTATAATTTAAAATTTTTTGTATTTCTTCCTTATATATTAATTCAGGTAATAGTTTATCTTTTTTAGGAGAAGATACACTATTTACAAATTCATTATTAATACCATATTTTTTATTAATAAATTTATAATAACTTTTGATAGATGCAATTCTTCTAGCAATAGTTTTTTTAGTTAAATTAATAAGGTATAAACTAGCTAAATAATTTTTAATTGCTATATCATCTACTTCTTTTATTTCTTCTTTAATTAAAAATTTATTAAAGTCAGTTAAATCTCTTTTATAAGCATTAATAGTATTGATAGAATATCTTTTCTCTACTTCTAAATATGTTAGAAATTCATTTAACTTATTCATACTTATTAATCCATTCCCTTAAAGCATTTAAAGATAAATCCTTTAATACCATTTTATCTTTATTTTTATTGCTTAAAACACCATAATTAGAATTCATTGGTTGAAATGATTTTAACTCTGCAGTACATATATAATTTATTAGTGAACCTATAACAGTATCTAAAGGTAAAGTAACTAACTCTTCATTTTTTAATAGTTTAGTAGCGTTGATTGCTGCAACTATTGCACTAGCGCTAGATTCTATATATCCTTCAACACCACTTAATTGACCAGCAATAAATACTTTATTATTTTCTTTTAGTTGCATTGTAGGTAATAAATGTTTAGGAGCGTTAATAAAAGTGTTCCTATGCATAACACCATATCTATAAATAGAGGCATTTTCAAGTCCAGGTATAAGTTTAAATACTCTAGCTTGTTCTCCCCATTTTAAATTTGTTTGAAAACCTACAATATTATATAAACTACTTTCTTTATTATCTTGTCTTAATTGAACCACTGCAAAAGGTCTTTTTCCATTTTTATCCTCTAATCCAACGGGTTTCATAGGACCAAATGTCAAAGATTTAAATCCTCTTTTAGCAATAACTTCAATTGGCATACAAGCTTCAAAATGATTTTCTTTTTCAAAATCATGTAAGGGTGCTCTTTCGGCATTTATAAGTGCATCATAAAAAGTAAAAAATTCTTCTTTAGTAAAAGGACAATTTATATAATCAGCTTCTCCCTTATCATATCTAGATTTTTTATAAGCAATATCCATATTGATCGTATTAGCATCAATTAAAGGGGCACTTGCATCATAAAAATACAAACTATCATCATTTAATAATTTTTTTATTTCTTTACTAAACAAATCACTAGTTAAAGGACCTGTAGCAATTATAGTTATTCCCTCAGGTAATTTAGTAACTTCTTCATTTATAACTTCAATTAATGGATTTTCTTTTATTAATTTTGTAACAAGAGAAGAAAACTCCTCTCTATCTACACTTAAAGATTGACCAGCAGGCACTTTAGTAGCATCTGCACATTTAATTATAATGCTATCTAACATTCTCATTTCTTCTTTCATTAAACCAGATGCATTATCTAAAGCATTACTTTTTAATGAGTTAGAGCAAACAAGTTCAGCAAATTTATCTGTGTGATGAGCTTTAGCATCTTTATGAGGCCTCATTTCATAAAGTTTTACTTTTATACCTCTTTTTGCTATTTGATAAGCAGCTTCACTACCCGCTAAACCAGCCCCTATTACATTAATAAAATCACTCACTTAAATCACCTCGCTAAAAAATAATATAGCATATTCTCAAAATTTAAAGAAAAAATATAGATAAAATGAGCAAAAAAAAACTTTATCATTGATTATTTTTAAATAAATTAATAAAATAAGTATGTATGAACCGGGGGAATCTAAATGGAGTTAAAAGAAATTTCATTAGCGCAGTTACTAAATAATACAAGTGGTACAGACTACTTTACAACATTTGCAAAACTTATAGGACATAGCAAAGACGCTGTATTCTATGAGGGAATAACAGATGATGATTATGATTTACTTGAAGAAATAGAAAAAGAGCTTGGATATGAACTTCCTGCAAATTATGTTGAATTTTTAAGTTATTTAAATGGAGGATGTTTTGTAGGAGTAGAACTATTCTCAGTTACTAATAAAGATTATCCCAATAGTATTTATGCAAGAAACTTCTTAAGTAAAATCCGTAAAGAGATAGAGATTCCTGAAAGCGATTTAATTATTGGTAAAGTTGAAAATTATATTTTAGTAGTTGATTGCTTAGATGATGCCTCTTATTCATTAATGGATATTAGAAATAATGAAAAAATAGAATTTGAGACATTTGGATCTTTAATAGGATTTATCTTCTATATATTTATTTTAAATAGTAATAAGAAAATAGAAGAAGAGAAAAAAGAAATTCAAAAGATGAAAGATGATTTACATAAAAGTGTTACTCAAAGAGCAAAGCAATTAAAAAAAGAAAGACAATCAAAAAATGCTAAATTAGGTGCTAAAGTTGCTAAAAAAGGTTTAAAAGAAGCAATGAAAAAAGCTAAAAAAAGGTAGTTAAGGGGGAAAAGTTAGATGAAAAAGCAAATTAGTTTAGAAGAATATGTGTTAGAACAAATGAGAGAATATGTTATTACTGGTGATGTAAAAGTTGAAAGTAAAGAAGATGTAATAAATTTATATGATAAAATGTATAAAGAAGGTTATTTTTTTCAAGCTGATATAAAAAATGCTTTAGAAGAAGTTAAAGAATTTATTAATGAATTTGCTAATTGTTATGAAAAGGATGCAAGTGTACTTGAAAAAGATTTAGTATTCTTTGGACCACATAAAACAATTGAAAAAATGGAAGCATTAAAGAAAGCTCCTAAAAAGGTATTACATTAATTAAATAAAAAATATAAGTGTTAAGTAAAAATACTTGACACTTTTTATTTTATATAATACAATACTTCATGTAAATGGAGGGAAAATATATGGCAGTTAAGATTAGACTTAAAAGAACAGGTAGACATGGCTTAGCACTTTATCGTATAGTTGCAGCAGATTCTAGATATCCTCGTGATGGAAGATTCTTAGAAATCGTTGGAACTTATAACCCTAATACAAAACCAGCTACATGTGATATTAATGAAGAAGTAGCTTTAAAATGGTTAAGTGTTGGTGCTCAACCTACAGATACAGTTAAAACTTTATTAACTAATGCTGGAGTTATGAAGAAATTCCAAGATACAAAAGCATCTAAATAAGGAGAATAACTTATGAATTACGAACAAATTATTCTTGATGTTATTACACCACTTGTATCAGAGCCTGATAAATTAAAAGTAGTTTTAATGGATCAAGAAAACTTATATGAAACAAGTTATGTAATATATTGCGATGAAAAAGATGTTGGAAAGCTAATTGGTAAAAAAGGTGTAGTAGCAGAAGCAATTAGAGATGTTGTTAACGCTAGTGCAAAGCTTAATAGCAAGAAAATTAGATTAAAATTCGAAGTTAGAAAATAAGCCCTTAGGGCTTTTTTTAAAGAAAGGAAATAATATGGAGTATAAGTATATTGTAATAAGATATGGTGAAATAGGTACTAAAGGTAAAAATAAAAAAGATTTTATTAAATGCTTATTTAAAAATGTCAAAAATGCTTTAAAAGATAATGAAAAATTAAATTTTATAAATAGATATGATCGTTTATATATTGAATTAAATGGTACAGATCCTAAAGAGTTATATTCAAAATTAGAAATGATTTCAGGAATATCTTCTTTTTCACCTGTTTATTTTATGGAAAAAAGTATGGAAGCTTTAGAAAAAATAGTTGAAGAAGTTATTAAAGATATTGAATTTGATACTTTTAAAGTAGATGCTAAAAGAGCAGATAAAACTTTTGAAATAGAATCTATGGAAATAAACAGAAGAATAGCTACAATTATATTAAAAAATAAAGATGTAAAAGTAGATGTTCATAATCCTAGTTTGAGATTTAATATTGAAGTAAGAAATGAAGGAATCTATTTATATTTTGAAAAACATAAAGGAGTAGGTGGTTATCCTCTTGGAATAGGAGGAAAAGCTTTAGTACTTCTAAGTGGAGGAATTGATTCTCCAGTAGCGTGTTTTGAAATGATGAAAAGAGGAGTAACAATAGAGTGTATTCACTTTGCATCTTTCCCATATACCAGTAAAGCAGCAGAAGAAAAAGTATATGATTTAGCGCACAAATTAAATGCATTACAACCTAATATTAAATTACATATTATATCTTTTACTAAACTTCAAGAAGCAATCTATGAACATGTAGATGAGTCATACGCAATTACAATTATGAGAAGGATGATGTATCGTATTAGTGAATTAGTAGCTAAGAAAAACAATTGCTTGGCTTTAGTAAGTGGAGAAAGTATAGGACAAGTGGCATCACAAACTTTAAATAGTATGCAAGTAATTAATGATGTTACTAATTATCCAATGATTAGACCATTAGCGTGTTTTGATAAAATTGAAATAATTGATATTGCTAGAAAAATAGATACTTATGATATATCTATTAGACCATTTGAAGATTGTTGTACAATTTTTACTCCTAAAAATCCCGTTACTAAACCTAATTTAGAAACAGCAATTAACTATGAAAATAAGTTTAATTATAAAGAATTAATAGATGAAATAATGGGAAACATAAATACAGTAATTATTAATGATGAATTATTTGAAAATGATTATTTATAGGAAATAAATGTAAAAAAATTTATGATTAAAAATTCTAATACTGCAAAAAATACTAATGCAGGAGGTGAATTATCATGAATAAAAATAGTCAAACATCAACAACAAACAGATCAAGCAAAGCTTTAGATCCATTAAAGTATGAAATCGCTAACGAATTTGGTGTTGAATTAGGTGCTGATGCTACAGCTAGAGCTAATGGTTCAGTTGGTGGTGAAATCACTAAACGTTTAGTATCTTATGCTAAAAACCAAATGGCAGGTCGTGCTCAATAATTGCCAAATTATTAAACATAAAAAAACGGTGCTCATGAAGTGCCGTTTTTTTGTTAATAATATAAATAGGTGATTTATTATGTTACAAGTAGGAATTACATTAATAATTCTTTTATTAATATTAATAGTGTTTTTACTTTTTTATCCTTTTAAAGTAGTTATATGGAATGAATTAGAGTACTTGTATGTAAAGATTAGTAATTTAGTTACTATAAAAATAAATATGCTTATTTTATTTGATAATAACCATAATGATGAAATTAAAAAGCAAGTAAGTATGATTAAATTATTAAATAAAATAAGGATAAAATCGATTGATTTAAAGATGAGTGGACTTAATTTAGATTATGAGTATGGAGGAGAAATATTTGGATATTTAAATATTATTCTAGCAGTTTTAAAAAATTATTTAATGATGAAAAATAGTGAGTTTACTTATAACATTAGATATTTAGGAAAAAGGAGTATAAAGTTTAAAAGTATTTTTTATGTTAAGATGGGAATAATATTAAAGCAAGTATTAGGAGGCAAAAAGAGTGAGACAAAATCCCATTAATGATTTATTGGATATATCATTAGAAAATATAACTAAAATGGTAGATGTTAGTAAAATAGTAGGACAACCTATAAGAGTAGATGAGGATAATATTATTATTCCTATATCTAAAGTAGTATTTGGCTTTGGAGCAGGTGGAAGTGAGTTTTCTACTAAACAAACAGGTAAAGCTTATAATATAGAGCTAAGTGATGAACTGTACCCATTTGGAGGAGGAAGTGGAGGAGGTATTAATATCTCTCCAGTAGCTTTTTTAAGAGTAAATGATGGAAAAATGGATATAATGAGTGTAGAAAAAAATCCTACTTTAATAGAATCACTATTAGAAGTAGCAAAAGAATACTTGATTAGTAAAAATGATTAAGTATTTTTTTAATAATTATTCATAAAGAATTTATCTTTTTCTTTTAAATAAAACTCTTTTTCTCTAAGACTACAATGTTTTAAAGATTCTTTAAACATCTTTTCATAGTAAGATACATCTTTATTTAATAGTTTACCAACCCTTATAATCATAGAGTATCTTTCTATGGAGTATCTCCTGTAAACTGTTCTAATTAATAATTCATATATATGAGTAAGATTTAAATTTAATTCTATACAACAAGTAGCGTATACACTTCCAAGATTTTCATTTATATCTCCAAGTTGTCTTCTTTCTGTATCTATGCATATTTTATAGGCTTCTTTAACATTCTTTTCACAACCTAAACCATATAACTTATGATAAGCAACATAAGCTGCACAACATTCACATGCTTCTTCCCCATTTAAGTATTTGTTATAACCAATCAAGGCTAATTCATAAGATTTTTTATAATCTTTAGTTAATAAATAATAATTACTTAAAGTAGAGTAAGCACATGTATGTAGATCTTTTTTGGCTTCTAACTTTTTAGCGTATTCACTAGCCTTATCCATATCTATTTTATTACCATAATCACCAAGCATTGTATATAATAAACAGTCTCTTAAAGAATACGTATCATCACTATTAAATACTTCATTTTCATATTTGTTTAATATTTCTGGATTTTTATAACAATTTGATATTAATGATTTAATTTTATAATCCGCTACATCATCATTTTTTATAAGTTTTATTAACTTTTCCGCTTCATCAAATTGCTTGGTTAGTCTGTAGTAGTAAGCTGCATAGTAATTAGCAAGATTCATATAATTAATTCTTTTTAATTCTTTTATTATTTCTTTTAATTCATCTGGTTTACTCATGTCACAATAGCAATCTGCGATATATTGTAAAACTTTGCCTTTATTTTCAGGTGCTATTTCTAAAGCTTTTTTATATAAGTTAATTGAAGTAAGTAAACTCATCTTATCATGTTTATAAAAATAAGCATCGCCAAGTAACACATTATGAGCATATAGATCAGTTAAAGTTTCTTTATTTAATAAATCTATAACTTTATCATTCTCACCTTTATATAAATAAGCAATAGCTATATTTTTAGTAGCAATTGTTTTATCATCTAAATAAGGTTTGACTTTCTCATTGATTTTAATCATTTCATCGTAATATTTGTTGTCTAGGTAGTATTCTGAAATAGCTAAAAATATATTAGCATTATTTTCATTAGGACTAATTTCATTATCCATTTGATCGATTATTTCTTTGTTATTTTCATTAAAAGCAACATTTAATTTTAATTTATCAATAAAAGATGCATTTGGTAAAGTAACATATAGCTTATTTATTAATTCATATGCAGTGTTATATTCTTCTTTTAAAATATAAGCTGCTATTAAATTAGCGTATACAAGTTCTTTTTTATATTCATCTAATTCATAGTCTTCTAAACATTTATATGAATAGTCAATTGCCTTATTAAGAATGTTTTTATTATGCTTTTTATAGTGTGCTTCTTGAACTAAACATTTAGCGTAAGCAAAATAATATAAAGGAGAATCTAAATGTAGTTTAAATGCTTCTTTAGTTATTTTTAAACATTCCTTATATTCTTCTATGTCAAGTAAGAAAGGAACATAAAATTCCATAATATTCATTTTCATTTCTTTGTCATAATTATATAAAATTTCAAAATTCTTTTTTAATTCTTCAATACTACTATCATATCCATATGTACATTCAATAGCTACTACATAATATAAAGCTATTATATCATTAGTTGTCTTATATAATCTTTGAAATCCTTTTAGGGCTTCTTTAGTCTTTCCATCCTTTAATAATTCTAATAATTCATGCATTGTGATGCCTCCAATTTTATATACATTATAATATAAATAGTTAAATAAAGTAGGTAATAAGATATTTTATTTTAAAAATTATAGACTATTAGAAATGAAAAAAGTAAAATATAAAATGTAAAATTAGGGGGAAAGAAAAATGACAAAAGTAATGTCAATTAATGCTGGTAGTTCATCATTAAAGTTCCAATTATTTGAAATGCCAGAAGAAAAAGTTTTAATATCAGGTAATGTAGAGAGAATAGGCTTTGAAGATGCTTATTTTACTTACAAATTAAATGGAGAAAAAGTTAAAAAGGTTTTACCTATTAAGGATCATGCAGTAGCAGTAGAACACTTACTTAAAACATTAGTAGATTTAAAAGTTGTTAAAAACTTAAATGAAATTGAAGGTGTAGGACATCGTGTAGTACAAGGTGGTAACTTGTTTACTGAATCTACAAAAGTAGTAGAAGGAACAATAGAAAAGTTAAGTACTATTTCTGATTTAGCTCCTTTACATAATCCTGCTGCTATAGTAGGTTATAAAGCATTTAAAGAAGCTTTAAAAGGAGCAGGACATGTATTAGTATTTGATACTGCTTTCCATGCTAATATGCCAGAAACTGCATATATGTATGCTACTCCATATGAATGGTATGAAAAGTATGGTGTAAGAAGATATGGTGCACATGGTACTTCTCATGAATTTGTTAGTGAAGAAGCAATTAAATATTTAAAACTTGGAAAAGATTCTAAAGTTATTACTTGTCATATTGGTAATGGTGCTAGTGTTAGTGCTGTATTAGGTGGTAAGTGTCAAGATACTTCAATGGGATTCACTCCTCTTGCTGGTGTAGTTATGGGTACTAGAACTGGTGATATCGATCCAGCTGTAGTTACATATATGATGAAAAAGACTGGTATGAGTGCCGAAGAAGTATTAAATGCTTTCAATAAGAAATCAGGATTACTTGGAATAAGTGGTATTTCAAGCGATAGTAGAGATATTGAAAATGCTATTAAAGAAGGAAATAAGAGAGCTAAATTAGCACAAGATATGCAAATTAGAAGTATTGTTAAGACTATAGGTTCTTATTATGCTATTCTTGGTGGATGTGATGCTATCGTATTCACTGCAGGACTTGGTGAAAATAATATTGGAATGAGAGAAGAAGTATGCAAGCAATTAGAACCTACTATGGGTACTAAAATTGATGTAGATGCTAATAATTGCCGTGGTGAATTTAAGGTTATATCTAGTAAAGATTCTAAAGTTAAAGTATTAGTTATTCCTACTAATGAAGAACTAGTTATTGCTAGAGATACAGTTAGATTATTAGGCTTATAATATGAATAAAAACTTTAAATTAGTAGTAGAAAAAATAAAAAAATATGATTATATTGTGATTGCTAGGCATCTTAATAGTGATTTAGATGCCCTTGGTTCACAATTTGGTTTAAAAGAATGGATTAACTTAAACTTTAAAAATAAAAAAGTATATTGTGTAGGAGAAAATCATTCTAAATATACATATAAGAAAAAGTTTATTCCAGAAAGCGATAAAATAGATTTTGAAAATGTTCCTTATTTAGCAATTTGTGTTGATGTAAATCAATTAAAAAGAACTGATGGAGGAGAACTATTTGAAAAAGCTGATTATACTATATGTATAGATCATCATAATACTTTTGGGGCGGATAAATTTGATTATATGTATGTAGATAGTAAATCTATTTCATGTGCTCAAATTATAGCTGATTTTATGCTTAGTTGTAAATTTAAAAAAATGAACACTAATGTATGTAAATACTTGTTTTCAGGTATTGCTAGTGATTCTGGACATTTCTTTTATGAAGCATGTGATTATAAGACTTTTGAAATAGCATCTAAATTACTTAAAGTAGGTAAATTTAATGCTTATAATGATATTTTCTATATTGTGGATATGAATAGTTTAGAAGATAGTAAACTTGTAAACAATTTGTTTTCAAAAATAGTTTATGACAAAGATAGTGGACTTGCATATTATATTAATAGTGCACAAGATTTAAAAGAGTTAGGTGTAAGTGCATCTAGCGCTAATGAAAAGATTGCTTCTTTTAATAGAATAGAAGAGTTTGAAATTATACTAGCAGCATCAGAGGATACAGATGGTTTATATCGCTGTTCCATTAGATCTAAAGTGATTCCAATAGTAGAAGTTGCTCAAAAATATGGTGGTGGAGGACACAAGTTTGCTAGTGGTGCTAAAGGCTTAGATAAAGAAAAATTATTAGCTATGATTGACGACTTAAAAAAGTTGAAAAAAATATAAAAAATTTATATCTTGTTGTTGACACATGTATTATTAAATGTTAGAATACAAGAGCGTTCATGATAAAAAGGGATGTCAAAAACAAGATATTGCGGGCCTGTAGCTCAGATGGTTAGAGCGCACCCCTGATAAGGGTGAGGTCGATGGTTCGATTCCATTCAGGCCCACCATTAATTGCCTAGTTAGCTCAGTCGGTAGAGCAATCGGCTGTTAACCGATCGGTCGTAGGTTCGAGTCCTACACTAGGCGCCATTTGGCCAGTTGGAGAAGCGGCTTAACTCACAGCCCTTTCACGGCTGCATACACGGGTTCGAATCCCGTACTGGTCACCATATAAGTAGTGCTGGCTTAGCTCAATTGGTAGAGCAACTGACTTGTAATCAGTAGGTTGAGGGTTCAAGTCCTTTAGCCAGCACCATTTAATTTAAAGAATATGTTTGGGGTCGTGGCGGAACTGGCAGACGCACCAGACTTAGAATCTGGCGAGTGATCGTAGGGGTTCAAGTCCCCTCGACCCCACCACAGTTAATGAAATTACTCCCATTTGTTAAACTAATATATAGTTAACAGGTGGGAGTTTTATTATATGAAAATTACTATAGAAGAAAAATTAATAATGATAAAATAACATCTAATAGAAGGAATGCTATCATTAGAGTTATCAAAGAAATACAATTGTAATGTAATAAATATGAAAATTATGTTTATATAATTCACTAATAGAAAACTTTTTTAAATAATAAAACATAAATATGGTATGGGAAAAAGATACATTTTCTTTGTTGAAACATTTAAAAATAATTATTAAGAATATATAAATTATTATAATATGAAAAGAATTGTATCAAGATTAAAAATATCACCTATACAATATAGACAAATATATTAGCAAAATATATAATATACATGAGTAATTGAACTTGTAGTCGAAAAATGAAATAACCTCAATAATATAATAGAACTAATTATTGAAAAGGAGTAATATAATGAAAAAAATTGATTTTCATATCCATACTGTAGCAAATAAATATCTAGATAATCCCTTCAATTATAATTCAGAGTACATGACTGAATACATAAAAAGTAATAATTTTGATATGATTGCAATTACCAATCACAATTTGTTTGATGCAAGTAATTTTAATATTATTGAAAACGATTTGAAAGATTACAATGTGAAAATATTTCCGGGAATAGAGATAAGTTTAGAAGAAGGACACGTATTAGTTATTGCTGAAAATAACGATATAAACAAGCAGGAGTTATGTAAAATATCCAAAATAATTGAATCTGAGGAAATGGATGATAAATACAAAATGTCAATGAATCAATTCAATGAACTGTTTGCTAATAAAAATTATTTAATTATTCCACACTTAAAAAAAAATCATAATTTACAAATTGAAACTATTAATTGTATTACGGATAAAATTAATGTTGGCGAAGTTGACTCTCAAAAACATTTTTTTCTGTTAAAAAAAGAAGGAAATTTCACGCCTGTTCGCTTTAGTGACATTAGAATAGGATTAAGTGATGAAATACAAGATTATCAAAATAAAAGTAGATTTACTTATTTAGATTGTGATAATCCTTCTTTAAAATCAATAAAAGAATCTTTGAAAAATGCAAACTATGTTGAATTGACTAAAAGTGAAGATAAGAATCTATTTGAAATTTTAAATGGAAATGCTTATAGCTATCCAGGAATTAATGTTTTATTAGGAAACAGATCTTCAGGGAAAACATACACATTAAATCATATTAATGAAAAAGAAGATAAAAACACATTATATATACAACAATTTGAAATTGCAAAAGAATGTACAGATACTGTATTTAAAACGGAAATAAAAAATAATGAATCTGAAATTGTTCTTTCTTATAATAAGGAATTGCTTGATGTATTTGATTATATTGATGAGGTGTATGATAATACATTAGATTCACAATTAAGTGATTATGTTAGCACGCTTAAAAAAAACGCAACTAATTCGATATCAGATTTATTTTCTAAATCTCCGTTATTTAATTTTGAAAAGATTGAAAATGAAGATGAAAATAAAATAAAAAACATCTATGATTCTGTTTTTGCTTTGTTAGATTCGTCTGGTAAATTAAAAAATATTGTTGAAAATCATATTAGTTTTGATGCATTAAAAAATTTATTAAAAGACATTATTTGTGAATGGAAAAAAATAAAAATTACTAATATTTCAATTGATAAAACAAATGAAATTGCAAAATTAATTTCAACACAATTAGGTACAAAATCTAGTGCAGTTCAAATTAAAGACGTGAGTTTTATTGATGTTTTTAAGATAAGGTATGCAAGTAAAAAATTCAATGACTTAATTAATAACTATAAATCAAAAATAGCTTTTTCCAAACAAGTTACTAAAAATTTCAGTAAAGAAATTAAATGCTTTAGGCAAACAAATAAAACGAAATTAAAAAGTAACCTAAGGGTTGCACAAAGTAATTCTATTGATTATTTAGTAGTTGATAAACCTATTGATGCTTATATTAAAGCAAAGGGTGACATAAATATAAGAAATGGAAGAGGAGATAATAGATGCTTATTTTTTGTGGATTATGATGTGAGTGTACTAAATGAAAATAATAAGGAACTATCAGGAGGTCAAAGGGCAGAGTATATTTTGCTAAATAAATTGCTTGGATATCAAGCTTTTGATACAGTTTTGATTGATGAGATGGAATCATCTTTTGATAATCCGTTTATAAATAAAGAAATAAATTCAATATTGCATAATATTTCTAATAAATGTACGATATTTATTTCTACACATAACAATAATATAGGCGTTTCTTTAAAACCAGATTATTATATATATCACGAAATAAAAAACAATATGTTTTTACATTATTGTGGAAGGGCAACAGATGAATATTTAGTTGCGGAAAATGGGGATAGAATAAAATTATCAGATGTGCTTTTATCAACCATGGAGGCAAGTAAAGAAGCTTATAAAGAAAGGAATGACAAATATGAAATTATTGAAGATTAGAGAACAAAAAGGATTTTTTATTAATCCTTCTAATATAGATAAGGAAAAGAGTATTGATAATCAATATAAAAATATTGAAATGATATCAAAAGAAGATATACTTTCTATGATAGATTTTATTATGGAAAATGATATTGAAATGGATGAATATAAAGAAACTTTGTTGCCAAATCCAGCACAAAAGATAATTTATGAAAATTTATATAATCATTTATCAAATTTAAAAAATTGTAAAGATGATTTGATAAAACAAACAGACAAAAAATTTAAAGATGCAGAAGAAAAATATTTAAAGTAATATAAAAGAACTAAAAAATAAATATATACAATAGAGAATGTAAAATAGTTAATATAAAAAAATGAACTTATCTTTTGCTGATGATGTGATAATACATTCTTCTATAGCTTTAATTATATTGCTTATTGGTTTGCTAATTTTTTACTGTTGTATCATTTCTTATTGCTTTTGTATAAGCATCATAAGCAATCTTACTTATATGTAACAAGATATCTTCTTACAATATAGATTCTCTAGTGTTACTAATAACAAAATATTCTAGAAAATCCTTTCTATAGTTTTTATAACATTTGTTTTTGCATAAATAATAATGATACACTTTGATTTTCTCTTTTCCTATTAGCGGATTGTTGCATTCTCCACAAAATACCTTGCCAGATAATAAAAAATGCTATTTATTCCTAAAAATAGGCTTTTTGTGAACTCTATTAGCAAGATTTTGAACTTTATTAAATGTTTCTGTGCCAGCTATAGATAGTATTCCATTTTCATTTACATAATTTTTATATCTAAAAACATCAATATTTTTTTCATTAGTTAGTAGTTTATATATGGATTGTTTCCTAAATGGTGTGCTTCTTGAGGCTTTAAATTCGTTATTGTTTAAATATTATGCTATTTTTGTAACTTTGTTCACAAGATATGTATAAATTAAAAACTTGTTTTAAATAAATAGAAGTCACAGATTTATAATGTGATTTTTTCCTTCATCAATTTTATAACCAAAAGGAATACCACCACCTGTATACGTACATTTGTTTTTTGTACACTAATATCTCTTAATACAGATTGAGAAAGATTTGCTGAATAATAACCTACTAATTCTTTAAAAAATTCTTTTACTAGTATTGATTCTGGGTTGCTTTTATTTATTAAATCTTGTGTATCTGATTATATAAGTTTCGAAGAACTAAAAAAATATATAAATGAGTTTTTTTGCTTTGAACTTATAGTTTTTAATTTTAAAGAAAATTAGCAGAATTTATAGAGAAATAATAAGATTTTTTCCAATGATGTTAACAATAGATTAATAATTTTTAAACGAAATCTTTTGTAAAAATAGGTGCCGGCATTAAAATTAAATGATTGCACGGTGGCGCTAATTTTTGAAACATGAGTCATTAAAAGCTAGAAGATACATAGTATTTTCATAAATATGTCAAAAAAGTTTCAATTATACATAATTAAGAATTGTTGTTTTTACATAAAAATGTTAAAATTTTTAAAAGAACAATAAAATCTTTAAAAAGATAAATGTTTTATCTATGTACAATAAAATTATTGGATTGTTAAATTTAACTAGGAGGAGTATTATGTTTTACACAAGAGAAGAAGCTAAGGAAAAAATAAAGAAAATAATAGACTCTAATCAGCCTATTAAAACAGGCCAAACATTACCAATTAGAAAAGGGTCAACATTTAATGTTTATAGAATACCGTTGGAGTATTTAGCACCTAATGTTTTAAATGATAGAATAGCATGGAAAATAAGAGAGTATGAGGCGTCAGAGGAAAGAAAATTATCACATGATAGTCCACAAGATGTTGAATTTGTATATCAATTGATTGAAGAGGAATCGCCTAAAGACAATGAACGCACATTAAAGGATTTAGCAGATAAGGGACAACAAGTAGATGGAATAATTACAAATGATGGAATCATTATAGATGGAAACAGAAGAGCAACTTTGCTAAGAAAACTTTTTAGAGGAGCAGGAACTAAATTTGGTAAAAATTTAGAAGAATTCAGATTCTTTAACGCTATTATTTTAACAGAAGATATAGATGAAAGAGAAATAATGGCATTAGAAACAAGAATTCAAATTGGCGAAGATAAAAAATTAGACTATAATCCTATTTGCATTTATATTAAAGTTGATAATCTTAGTAAAGCAGATTATAATGATCAGCAAATCGCAAATTATATGAATATAACTGAAGGAGAGGTAAAAGAAAAAAGAGAAATTTTTAAATTAATGAATGAATATTTAGATGCGATTGGAAAACCTAATCATTTCACTTTACTTGCCGGTTTAGAAGACCAATTTATAAATACTAAAACTGTTTTTAAAAAAATGGATAATGGAACATATGCGACATATGATTGGGAATATTCAGATGAAGATGTTGCTAATTTTAAACAAGTATGTTATGACTACTTGCGCTCTAAATTTGAAGGTAAAAAATATAGAGATGTGTTAATTGGTAAGCCAAATAAAACAAATGGAGTATTTATAAAGAAAGATATATGGAATGAATTCTATAAAAATCATGAAAATATTATTGAGGCAAATAACCCTCAAAATGAAAGTGACTGGGAACAATTAGGCAAAAAGAAATTTGCACAGAATCTTAGCAATGCTTCTGTCAAATTGGCTGAAACTATAAAAGATAAAGATGTTACTTTATTGGTTTCTACTATACAATTAAAAGTAAGAAATTTAATGGAATTATTAGATAATAAGGAAAAAATTTCTAATGCAGATTTGCAAATTTTAAAACAAGTTTCTAAGGATATTTATAAAATTACAAAGGATTATGAATAATGGACAATTCAAAAATATTGTATAAAGATAAAATATTGAAAATTATAAATATTCCAACAGCAAACCAAAGAAAAATAACCAAAATAAGAATATTTTTAAATTCAAATCAACATATAAAATATGTGTTAGAAGAAGATGCTTTGATTATAACTTTTCTTATAAATGATGAAAATCTTATTAGCGATGAAATTTCTAAAATTTTTAATTTTATTGAATCTGTTTTACAGATAGAAATAATAAGAGATGATTATATAAATGAAAAGATATCTCACAATAATATGAGTCATGACTCATTTAAATCCAACACAGAGCTATTAAGAAAATTGAAAAGTGAGAATATATTTGAAGATGATTCCTTTAAAAAATATTGCGAGTACTGTGATTACTCATTAAAAATAAAACTTAGGCCATACCAATATACTGCATCTTACTATCTTACGATAAATAATGGTGGATTTGATTTTTCAGTTCCTGGATCAGGGAAAACAATTATTTCTTATGCCGCATATAATTATTTGAAACATAAAAATCAAGTTGATTATATGGTGATTATCGGTCCTATAAATTCTTTTAATGCATGGTATGATGAATATATCACTTGTTTTAATAAAGAACCATCCTTTATAAATTTGGCTAATAGTGCAAAAGATGATGTTAAAAGTTATTTGTCATCATCTATATCCAATCATTCAGAAATATTATTTATTAATGTAGATAAGGCATGGAGATTTACTAAAGATATTATCGATTATTTTAATAACAAAAAAGTAATGTTGATAATAGATGAAGCGCATAAAGAAAAAAATCCTAATGCAAATATAACAAAAGCAGTTTTAGAAATAACTAAATCTGCAAAAGCAAGGATTGTTTTAACAGGTACGCCGATGCCAAATGGTTATGAAGATTTGTATTCATTAATGAATATTTATTCTCCTTATGACAAGATAATACCGTTTAATTATAAAGTTCTCTCTTCATTTACTAAAAATGGTATTAAAGAAGAGGATGAAAAAAATTTGATGAATAGCATAGCTCCATATTATTCCAGAGTTTCAAAAAAATATCTATTAGAAACAAAAGAATTGTCAGAACCAGTATACAATTATGTTTCATGTAATTTGTCAGACAATCAATTAGAAGTATATGATTTTTTAAATAAATTTTCATTTGAAATAGATGATGATTGGGAATCATCTTTCAATTTAAATTTAATGAAAGCAGTAGCGATAAGAAAAATGCAAGTTTCAGCCAATCCTGGTCTGCTATCGAAGAGTATAGTGAATTCTATTGATGAATATATGAAAGAGTATTGTGACGAATATGAAATTGATGATTCTCAAAATGATTTATTGATGAAAGCAGATAATTTGATAAGAAATAAAATTGCAAATAGTAACATAGCAAAATTAATATATAAGTTTGAATTAGGGGCACTTAGTATTCCCAAAAATGATAAAGCAGTGGAGATTGCTGTTGATTTAGTAAAACAAGGAAAAAAAGTTATTATTTGGGATGTGTTTGTTCAAAATATGTATTGCTTGAAAAATTTACTAAATAATAAGCAAAATTCGCGAGTTGAGATTATAAATGGAACAGTTAATGGAAACGATAGAATAGATGCTATAAATAGATTTAAATATGGCAATAGTATGATTCTTATAGCTAATCCTGCTACATTAGCTGAGTCAATATCATTGCACAAAGTTTGTCAACATGCTATATATGTAAATAGAAATTATAATGCAGCACAATTTATTCAATCAAAAGATAGAATACATAGAATTAACATGCCGTTAGGAACCACAGCGAATTATTATTTTCTTATTAATGAAGATACAATAGATGAAGCTGTGGATAATAGATTAGAACTAAAAGAACAAAGAATGCTAAGAATTCTGGATTCAAGCAATATAGAAATAGGTGGCCAAGAGTTTGAAAATGATTCATTTATGTCAAAAGATGATATAATTGAATCATATAAAAAGTAGGGGTGTAAATAATGATTAATAAAATAGTTTCTTTATGTGACTTACTCAATATAGAAGTTGATAAAATAAAAGGAAAAAAAGTTGAAGAAATAAAAAGTAAATTATGTATCGATTCAAATGCTAAAAATGTCAACAGAATGATTTTTGATTCAATTATAAACAAATCTGATAATAAAGAAAAAATTGTTAGTCTATTCAAGGAATTAAATTGTATTATTAAAACTATAAATTTAGAATGGAATGATAATTTAAAAGAGTCAATATCATTAAATGTTTTTAAGTATGCTGAAATTGTTGAGGAAAAATGGGAATCAAGTTCATTAAGAAACTATTTTATTAAAAATATTTTTGTGTTTGTAGTCTTTAAAAAAGATTATAATGATAGCAAGTTTGTTGGCATCAAAGTTTGGAAAATGCCTGATGACATTTTAGAATCGGAAGTTAAATCTATATGGAACTATACAAAAAATTTAGTGTTAGAAGGTAAAATAGTTAATTATATAGATGATAGAAATAGATATATAACTTTTTTTCCATCGAAATCTGAAACAAAGTATGTGCACGTTAGGCCTCATGCACAAAATGCAGAAGATACACTTCCTTTACCTGTAAAAGATAAATTTACAAAAAAAGAAGATTTTGTAAAACATAGTTTTTGGCTTAACAATACGTTTATAAAAAAAATAGTAGTAGAAGGTAAATATTATGAATAAATTTTCTAAAGACGAATTAAGTTTGATACTTGCGTTATATTATTTTGATAGAGATAAATTAAGTCAAAAAGCAGTAAAAGATTTTACTGATAAAATAAATACTTATTTTCATAAGGATATAAGTTCTCAAAATATTGTGTATGCTATTTCTATTTTTAAAAGCATAGATCCGTCATTCAATGTGAGCGAAAATATTATTGATGAAGATTATAAAAAAATATGGGATGAGTATATTGAAAAAGAAAAAATTAGTGAATTAAAGAAAGTGTATTTGAACTTTAAAAAAGGCGAATATACTATAGACATTAATGAAATAGTAGCAAATAATGATGCTGATAATGGATTAAAAGAATTAATTAATGCTAAATTTGAAAAGTATAAATTTACTTTTATTGAAGATAAGATAAAAGAACTTTATAAAAAAGACATAAATAATATAAATAAATGTTATAGAGATTCTATTGTTTCTTATAATGCATTGAAGTTGTCAAATTTTTGTTGTGAATTTTCAATAAAACATATTTCTTTTAAAAGGAAAAAATTAAATGTTATGTATACAGAAGCTCATCATCTGATACCATTGAAATATCAAAAGTATTACAATGTTAATTTAGATGTAGAAGCAAATATTGTTTCTCTTTGTAGTGAATGTCATAATAGATTGCATTATGGTGATTATTACAAAGATATTTTAGAAAAGTTATATAACGAGAGAAAAGACAGATTGAAAAAGTGTGGAATTGAAATAACATTTGAGGAGTTGTTAAAACTGTATGAATAATATACTGAATGGATGGGGTAATTTATGGAAAAAACTGTTATAGAATTATTTGCGGGTGTTGGAGGATTCAGAATAGGTCTAAATGATATAAAAAAAATAAATAAAAAAGGCTTAGCGATAGAAAAAAATAATTTTAAATTTGTTTGGGCTAATCAATGGGAACCATCAACATCTAAACAATATGCTTATGAGTGTTACAAAAAAAGATTTAATTCTTCCGATGATGAATTAAGTAATTTAAATATTAGTTTGGTAGATAAAAAAAGTATACCTGATCATTCTCTTTTATGCGGCGGTTTTCCTTGTCAAGATTATTCTGTAGCTAGATCTCTTTCTAATGAAAAAGGTATTGAAGGAAAAAAAGGTGTATTGTGGTGGGATATAGTTGATATATTAAAGGCTAAGAAAACTCCCTTTGTCTTATTAGAAAATGTAGATAGATTACTTAAGTCTCCATCAAAACAAAAAGGAAGAGATTTTGGAATAATGCTACGCTGTTTAGATGATTTGGGATATGTAGTTGAGTGGAGAGTCATAAATGCAGCAAATTATGGCTTCCCTCAAAGGAGAAGAAGAATTTATATTTTTGCATACAATAAAACAACAGAGTATTATAAAAAAACAAAAAAGATAAGTGCTGAAAATATTATTAAAGAGTATGGAGTGTTTGCAAGTGCTTTTCCTGTTGAAGATTTTGATAAAAAAATAGAACCAATTCTATTGAAGAAAAATCATAAAACAATATTAGATGTATCTAATGATTTTAGTGAGTGCTTTGAAAATTCTGGATATATGATTAATGGAAAAATATACACATATAAAGTTATTCCTATTTATGTATCTCCAATTAAATTAGAACAAATAATTCAATATGAGCCTATTGATAGTCGTTTTTATTTGGATGATGTTAAACAAGAAAAGTTTAAATATCTTAGAGGTAGTAAAAAAATACCAAGAACTTCCAAACTGGGAATAAAATATTTATACTCGGAAGGAGCTATGTCTCCTACAGATTCATTACAGTTACCAGGAAGAACTATGTTAACAAGTGAAGGTACACTTAATAGAAGTACTCATATAATTGATGATCCATGTACGGGTAAAAGAAGAATTTTAACACCAGTAGAATGTGAAAGATTAAATCAATTTCCAGATAATTGGACTTGTGTGTTACCAGAGAGAAAAAGATATTTTATGATGGGGAATGCATTGGTTACAGGTGTTATAAAGAGGATTGGATATATTGTTTCAAAAATAATAGAAAATGAAAATTAAAAAATACTAGATAAGATAATTATCTGTTTTTTTATTTGGAAAATTTATGATATTATTTGTTATATGAAATAATTAGATAAGGAGAAAAATACAATGAGTAAAACTAATGATGAAATTGATAGAAATGCTTCGGCTAGCATTAACGGATGGTTCTTTCAAATAAGCACTGGTATATATTTATTTTTCAAAGATATAAAAAACAATTTATACTTAAATATAGAAGGAAGTAAAGAGGATATAGAGATTAAAACAAAATATGGTAAAGTATATGCCCAAGTCAAGTGCCTTTATGATGTTGACAAAAGAGATAGTGTTGGTAGCCATTATAATAAAGCGCTAAAATCGTTAAATGATTGTAGTGGTGATAATGTGAAATTACTATATGTATCCAATATTTGCGATCCATTCAATACAAGAAATAAAAAATATTATGATTATGGGACTAGTTATAGTTTCAACGATTTGGATGCGAAAGCCAAAAATAAAATTAAGAAAATTTTAGGTGATAATTTTAAATATTATGATAATTTATCTGTGGATATTCTTCATTTTTATGGAAACAAAGAATCGAAAAAAAAGTTAGTTATAAAGGAATTGTCGTATTTTTTGCAAAAAGCTATAAAGGATGATTCTAAAAGTAGAGTTATTTATGATGAGCTTATAACTGAAAATCTTATTAATGCAACTCATAGATCATATGAAATTTCAAAAGAAAAACTAGTTTATTATGTAGTATTGCCATATCTAAAAGAGACAATGCGAGAAGAAGAATTCTCAAAAGTTATGGATGAAGAATACTATTTTGACTGTCATCAGATTTATGAAAAGGTGCTGTCAGAATTAGAATGGGACTATACTAACATAATAAGAATACTTTCTGACTATATAGAAAATAAAACGAGTTACAATAATAAATATGATTATATAAAACAGAAATGGAGTAAATATGAAGAATTAGTAGAATATAATGGTGATTCAAAAATAAAAGAAGGTTTGATAAAAATTCTTTTGCTAGAAATATTTAAAAAAGATTTTGTTATAAGTAATATAAAGAAAGAGGCTGACATATAGTATGATAATAAAAAGTTTTAATATTAGACATAAACTTGATTTTGTGCCAAAACAGTTTGATTTTGATGAAAATTTAATGTTTTTTTATAGTAAAGTAAATTCAACGGGGAAAACAACATTTTTAAGGTCATTACTGTATTCTCTTGGTTTTAAAATTCCATCAACAAAAAAGGTTGATTTTAAAAATTATGAATTTGATATTACATTAGAAAGATCAAATCAAATAATAAATATAAAAAGAATTGACCAGTTGATTTGGATAAATAATGAGTCATATAATGTTGAAATAGATAATAACAAAATTATGTCTATTGTTTTTGGAATTTCAAATAATGATTTGATAAATAGTTTATTATCTATTCTTTATATTGATCAAGACAATGGTTGGACAATGCTTAATAGGGGAAAAATGATAGGAGAAAATAATTTTAATATTGATGCATTTTTGAGAGGATTGAATGATAAAGATGTTTCATGTTTAGTGGAGAAAAATAAAAATATCATTGAGATGGAAAATAAATATAAGTTAATGCAAAATGTAAAAATATATCAAGAACAGATAAAAAATTATGATAATAATTTGACATTAGGAGTATATGATGAAACATTAGAAAATGAGATTGCTTCTTTAAAAAATAAAATAAACATATTAAATAATCAAATACGCAATTTGAAATATACAAAAAATAGCAATGACAAGTTTGGAAAGTATATTGAAAATTTAGGTATACAAGTGACAATTGATGGGAAAAATCACATAATTAAGAAAGAGCATTTGACAAATTTCAAAGATATAGATACCATAAATCAATTAAGAATAAATGAATTAACGCTCAAACGGGATAATTTAAAAAAAGAATTATCATTAAAAGAAACGAAAAGAAAAAATAATAATTTAATTGATATTGATACATCACTTGAGCAATTTAATTCTATAGTAAGAAAAGCGGAAATTGACATGATTCAAGTTACCAAAGTTATAGGAGAATTAGATAAGGAAAAGAAGGAACTTCAAAGAAAAATAGAGGAAATTACAAAAAAAGATAATGAATGGGTAAATAAGCTTATAGATAAAATAAAGAAAAACTGGGATAAATTACAAATAGGTATAGAATTTAAACCTGATATGATTTTTTTGAAAAACACACAATCTTTTTCTGGGGCAATTTTATATAAAATGGTAATAGCTTATAAACTAGCTTATATTTCTTTGCTACAAGAAAAAACGGGAATTACTTTTCCAGTTTTTATAGATTCACCAAGTGGTAAAGAGGTAGAGCAAAAAACAATAGAAAAAGTTTTGGGTATGATTAAAAATAATTTTAAAAATAATCAATTATTTATATGTTCAATTTTCAAATATAATAGCGTTAAAATAAAAGATGGTCAGGTATTAGATTTTGGGAAAATTAATGCTTTCGACAGACATAATTTGTTTGATGAATTATAATACCTTTTATCATCATTGATATTAATTAAAATATAATGTGAAAAAATGCTATTTTGATATGCCATATAATTAGGGAAAAACATAATGAAATTATATATTGATGAATTTTTATAAACATGATGTATAAAAAATGTTCTAATAATGAAAATTTATCTTGCGAAAACAGCAATTTTTGCAAATTTTTCTTTAATAATAAAAATGAAAAGGTATTAATAATATTTAAGAAAAGTATTTCACTTTAAGAAATAAATTTGTACTTGAAAGTGAAATTAAAAGGTAATGATTTATTGACTAAGCAAAAATAATACAGTGCTAAATTATTTTATATATAACATACATATAGAAAACTATATGTAATTATTAGAATATAAATAAAAATTATTTTCATAGATTAACTATCGACAAAAATATACAATATTAGACAAATATGATAGAATATTTTTGTAATGAAACGAGGGCAGTATCAATGCTTTCATTATAGTAGTAAATTGACTATATTGGAGGTGTAGATAATGCTTTTTTTATATGTCTTTACTTAAAATAAATGATTATTAAATTATAGAAATCAAATTATTTAAGTAAAGGAGAGATACAAGATGAAAAAATATAATTTAGTAGTATTTAATGATGATAATTTAGAATTAGAGGTTAAAGTAGATAAAGAAAATGAGACTGTGTGGTTGAATCTAGATGAAATAGCGAAGTTATTTGATAGAGATAAGTCTGTTATTTCTAGGCATATAAAAAATATTTTAGATGAAGAATTAGAAAAAGAAGAGGTTATTGCAAAATTTGCAACAACCACTAAACATGGGGCTATTGAAGGCAAAAGTCAAACACATTTAGTTGATTTCTATAATTTAGATATGATTATTAGTGTTGGATATAGAGTTAAATCTAAAAGAGGTATAGCATTTAGAAAATGGGCTAATAATGTGTTGAAAAAGTATTTGCTTGAAGGGTATGCAGTTAATAGTAAGAGACTAGAAAACTTTATTTAATTAACTATAAAAATATACAAGGAGGTGAAATATTGCTTTTATTTGCTATTCATTTAATAACAATATTATAATATTTATTGATTTTATGTCACAAAAAAAATATAATAATTGTGACAAATGGTGATTTTTTATGAGCGAATCATTAAAAAATAAAATGTTAGAAAAAATTGAAAAAGAGAATATGAAAGCTTTTTGTACATCTGATTTTATAGAACTTGGTAGTTATGATGGAATAAGAAAAGTTTTTGAAAGATTAGCAAAAGAAGATAAGATAAGAAATGTATTTCCTGGAGTTTATTATAAAACGGAATATAATGAATTTTTTAAGATGTATGCAGCTCCACCTATTGTAGAGTGTGCTTTTGCATTAGCAAGAAAATTCAATTGGAATATAGCGCCTGGTGGTAACTATTGTCTTAATTTATTAGGATTATCTACTCAAGTACCTGCTAAATATATTTTTATTAGTGATGGGCCTTGCAGAATTTACAACATAGAAAAATTAATTATTGAATTTAGGCATTCTAATAAGAAAGAAATATCTAATTATTCTTATATTACTAATGTAGTTATACAGTCATTAAAAGCATTAGGAAAGCAAAATATAAGTAAAGAAATATGTGAAAAAATAGCTAAAAAAATACCAGAAGAATCAAAGCAAATATTATTAACAGAAGCAAGAAAAACAAATTTATGGATTTATCAATTTATTAAAGTTATTTGTGCGAAAGGAGAATAATAAATGTATAGATTTGCAAACTTTGATATGAATAATAAAAAAATTATTATTGAAAAGTGTGCTGTTGGCAGTGGATTAAATCCAGCAATAATAGAAAAAGATTTTTGGGTTTGTTTAATGTTAGATGTGATTTTTAATAAAATTAAATATAAGGATGCTTTTACATTTAAAGGTGGTACTAGTTTATCAAAAGGATTTAATATTATAAATCGTTTTTCTGAAGATATAGATTTAATATTAAATTGGACTAGTTTAGGTGTAAGTGAAGAGGAACCTATGCTAGATAGAAGTAATACAGCACAGCTAAGATACAATAAAATGTTAAATGCAGAAGCAGGAACATTTATAAAAGAAAAATTAATACCAGAGTTAATAAGAGTTTTAAAAGAGTATGTTAAAGATGAAATAAAAATAGAAGTTAGTGAAGATGATGACCAAATAGTTAATATTTATTATCCTAAATTATATGAGTCAGAAGCAATTTTACAATATATAAGATTAGAGATAGGTCCTATTGCAGCATTAACTCCATCATCAAATATTAAAGTAACACCATATATAGAGGAAAAATTAAAAAATACTTTGGTGAGTTATCAATTTCTGTATTAACAGTTGAACCTAAAAGAACATTTTGGGAGAAAATTACAATCTTACATAGTGTTGCTAATAGACCTATGGATAAAATTTTACCATCACGTTATTCAAGACATTATTATGATATATACATGTTTATGAAAACAGAATATAAAAATAATGCATTAAATGATATAGGCTTGTTAAATGAAGTAATCTTATTTAAAAATAAATTTTACAGGGATAGCTACTCTAGATATGAAGAAATAGAACAAGGTAAAATTAAGTTAATTCCTGGTAAAGAAAGAATAGATCAATTAAAAGCAGACTATAAAAACATGAAAGATATGTTATATGGTGATATACCTACATTTGATGAAATATTAGATAGTTTATCTGTATTAGAAAAAGAAATAAATGACACTATTTTAGTGGGTGTGTAAAAATTATAATAAAAAACAGCCCTAGTTAAACTAGGGCTATTTAATATATAAATTATTATTAATTAATTATCAGATCTATTATATCCATTCTTCATATTAAGACTAGATACATGTAATACTTGTTTAAGTGCTTTATTAGTATGTTTCTTACACATATTAGCAAGTTTTTCATTAGCTTCATTAATTAAAGAATAATCATTAGTTTCAATCATCTTTTTATCATATTCATTTAATAAAGCATGAGAATCATTTGCTACAGAATTTTGGTAACGTTCAACATGAATTATACTACTTCCAAAATAAGGATCTGCTAGAGCACCAATAAGTCTACTAGGCCAATATAAGTTATTAGTAGATACTTCTAAAGAAACATCACTAACATATTTAGGCATTTTATTAGTATTAGTGTAGAAAGGAATACTACAGTTAAAAGAATTAGAACCAAATGATAACCATTCAAGTGCTGCAATTTCACTAGGTACATTATTACGAATTTGAAGGATAGCCATAACTCCAGTTCTACTTATTCCAATTGGTCTATATATACCACCAACTACATTCCCTTTTCCTTTATATGGATTATATGGAGTTCCTTGATAATAAGATGAAAGAATGTATTTCACATCTTCAATAGTAATCTTATTCTCTGGCTTTAAAGCCCAAGGAATATTATCACTTTCAGGAGTAAAATCAGCATCTTCTCCATCCCATTTATAAGTAGTAGGATTAAAGTATCTACCCATAAACCACGCTCTAGGAGTATTATAAACATGATCAGAATCACTCCTACTTCCAAACGCTAAACGTGGATTAAATGGTTTACTTAAATCTCCTAAATATAAATTATTATCAATAACAAACTTTCTTAAATCTTTAGAACACATATTTTTTTCTTGTTTGTTTTCTGCATCTTCAAAATCAAAACGATCTAAACCAAATTGATTAGGCATAATAACATATTCTGAATCTTCTACTCTTCTAGCAATATAGTGATGCCCACCAATAGTTTCTAAATACCATATTTCATCTTTATCTGAAAAAGCAATACCATTAGGTTCATAAGTCCCATATTTTTCAAGTAAAGAGCCAAGTCTAATAACACCTTCTTTAGCACTACGAATATATGGTAAAACAAGAACTACTAAATCTTCTTCACCGATTCCTCCAATTTTATCTTTTTCTTTTTTAGATGTTTTCTTTTCATACTTAACATAAGGATCTACTCCAAGTACTCTTGCATTACTAGTTATAGTTTCAGTTGCAGTCATACATACATTTGCTTCATTTATACCACATGCAGCCCATATACCTTGTGATTTATCTACACTAGGACAAGAAGTATATCTTAAAGGATTATCAGGTAGTTCAATCTCTAAATGAGATATAACACTTTTATATTTTTTAGGTTGATCTTTAGGATTAACCACCACTAATTTCTTAACATCAAAAAAACCATCATCATTTCTAGCTATCATAGTAGAACCATCATAACTAGCATCTTTTCCAACAAGTATAGTTGTACAAGCCATATTATTACCTCTTTTCTTTTATTTATTATAAATATTTTAATAAAAAATTAAAAGAAATAAGGATACAATAAAAATTCATGTTTTTATAAATGATTAATTTGTAAAGACTCAAAACATAGATTTTAAATATATGAAATAATATAATTTATAAAAAGAGGAGAGATAATATGAGTAATTTTAAAGATTTAAGAATAGTAGATAATTTTTATCAAACATCATCATTTTTTCCTGTGCCTACAATTCTAGTATCAACAATAAGTGAATAAGGAAAAACTAATCTAGGAGCATATTCATTATGTTTCCCATACTATATAGCAGGAAAAGATTATTATGCTATGATTCTAGAGTTTAGAAATAGTAGTAATACTGCTCAAAATATTTTAAGAAGTAAGAAAGTGACACTTAATTTTATTACTGATGATAGAAAGTATTTTAAAGAAGCAGTAAGACTTGGATTTCCAGGAGAAATTATTTAAAAAAAGATGAAAGATTGCTTATTTAATATGAAAAAAGAAGATAGACCTGAATTAATTAGTGATGCATATCAAGTATTTGAATGTAGTTGGGATGATTCATTAGAAAATGCTTTTGAAGATAAACCAGGATGTTTAGAAGGATATGAAGGACCATATCGTAATTTCAATGGTATTACTAGTAAATTTGGAGCACGTTTTATTTTTAAAATAGATAAGATATGGATGAAAGAAAAATACTATAATACGATTATAAATGGAGTAAAAACTAATGGATTTCCTAATGCTCCAGTAGATTATGGATATAGATACAGCACTAATTTCTGGTATACAAAATTTAAAAAGCCAATTGCATAAAAGATTCAAGCAAAAGAAGGAATAACAGCAATTGGAGAAAAAGAAGTAGAGTATATAAACGATAAAAGAAAAGAAGAAAAAAAGAAAAAATAAATAAAGAATCGAAAGATTCTTTTTCTTTTAAAAGAAGGTTAATAAAGCTAGATGATACTAAATCAAAATATATCTATAAATTATAGATTAATAGAATTGTAGATGATATAATATATATAAGTGTTAAAGGTCAATGAAAATCCTAAAAAGGTTTTTCGTTGGCCTTTTTGTAATAAAAAAAACAACAGTTACAATTTGAAATAATGAATAGGGGTGGAGTAAATATGACAAGTATACTAAAAAAAAGTATGATATGCAGCAATTATGATTGGTTTAAAGATGAAATTGATGATGATTTTGAAATACCAGACGATAGAAAATCTAAAATCATTTTTGGATTTAATGGAATAGGAAAAACAACATTATATAGGTGTATAAAAGAAGCAAACAGTGGAAAAATCGATTTCGTAGAATATGGAGAAATAAAAAATATCTATAAAGATGATAAAATATTGAAGATATCGCCAAATATTAATGAAGTAAATAGTTTATTAGAAGAAAGTAAAGTTATAAGTGATAACATAAATAATATGATAAAAAGCAATATGAAAAATTTAAATTTAACAACTAAAGAAAAGGCAAAAATATTTGGGGAAAAAGCAGAAAATATGAGAAAAACTAATAGTAAATTTTTAGGGTTTAATGAGAAAGAAACAGACATAAAAGAAATTAGAAAACTAATTGATGAAAACATCAAACTAAGTACATTTACAGATTTATATAGTGATTTAAAACAATTATCTAATGCAGAAAGTGAAATAGAAAATTATAAAAAGCAAATGCTTGAAGAGGCTTTAAGTATAATTACAAATATTATTGATGAAAAAGATGGAAAGTGTCCAGTATGCGGATCAAATGTAGAAAATGTAAAAAAGATAGTTGAAGATAAAAAGAGAAAACTAGAAGGAATAAAGTCCGAAGTAATAAAAAAAATTAACGATAGAAATCATATTAATATTACTAGAAAAATTGTTGATGATTTGATTGAGGCGTGTAGAATATTAGAAGAAAATGAATCTCTGAAAAGTGAATTCGTAATGTGTGAAGGAGATACTGAAAAATTTAAGTTAATAAGCAAAAATTATGAAGAATTTCAAGAAAAACAAAAAAGTTTAAATTTTTTACATGAGAGGCAAAAAGAATTTTTTGAAAATATTAAAAATGTTAGAAATGGATTAGAAAGGGATTTAAAAAAATATTTTAATGTTACTGGTGATAAAATTACTTATGATGACAAAAATTTTTTAGTAATGATAGACTTTGGAAGAAAACTTGAAACTTACAGTACAGGTGAATTCAATCTTATTTGCTTTTTATTTAAAATATATTCATTTATTGGCAGTAATAAAGAAATTATACTTTTAGATGACCCTGTATCAAGTTTAGATATGATTAATCAATATAAAATAGCTTTTGAAATTGTAAAACAGTCTAATAAAAAAGAATTGATAGTGTTAACTCATTCAATTAGACTTTTAAATATTATATATTCGCAAAATGCAAATAATTTTGATTATTATTATTTGGATAAAATTAATGGAGTTATCAAAATTAACAAAATAGAAGTAAAAAATCAAAAGAATAATTTAATCTCACTGGCAAATTTGGAAGATAGAGCCGAAACTACTGGTCTTATACAAGCAATAAAAGAAAAAGATAGTGAAAATTCAGAAGAAGCACAAAAAGTTTTTCATTATGATACAGAAGAACATTTTTATAAAGACAATAAAGATAATATATCGAACATCAAATTAGTAAATTCAATAGAAAATTTTAATGGGTTTAAATCAGATGATTTTTATACTAATGCATACTTAAAGATATTATACATGTGTGCTTTAAGAATTTGGATAGAAAAAAGTTTATATAATATAATACCAAGTGAAAATGATAAATGCATTTTTTTAAGTAGAAAAACAATAACAGAAAAAATTAATTATTTATTACCTAAAAATGGCCAAAATAAAATAGAAACAATAACAGAAAATTTAAAAGAGATTTTAATGAGTAAAAAAGTTATGCTTAATCAATGTGTTCATTATTATGGACAAGTAGTCCCATTGGAGTATGCTTTAAATTTATCTTGTGATGACATAAAAAGTGAAATTGAAGAACTAAAAGAAATATTTAAAAATGAAAAAAATAATTTTGAATATAACATGCAAAATCAAATTTCTTTAAAAATTTAAAAAAATTTATATAATAATGAACTAATATATATAAAAGATTATTTTATATTGGAGACGTAATACTTATCAAAATATTAGAAAAACGATGAAGCAAAAGAAAAAAAGAATGACATTCCATTTAATAAATATAAATAAAAATGAATTGTTAATAAATAATTTGCTTTATAATAAAATAAGATTGAAGGTGTTTTTATGTCTAAAAAGTATTATGATGAAATAGATTGGAAAGTAGTTCTTGCAATGGGTATAGGAGTAATTGCATTAATTTCTTTTATAGCGAAATTGATTAGTAAGTTTATTAAAAATATTCTTATTCCATATAAATGGGTGTTTATATGGACAATTATTGGAATTGCATTTATATTAATTGGGATTTTAATATTCAAATTTATAAAAAAGCATATTGATAAAAAGACTAAAGAATATGTATTAAATAATAGTAAAACAATAAATAAACTAAATAAATTAAATGAAGAAACGATTTTGAAAAATATTGATAACAATTTATTTTATGAACAAATTTACAATATAAAAAGAGATTATTACAATGTTAGTGAAAAAGGTTATTTAGAGTGTAAAATAAGAGAAAATATAGAATATTTTCAGCAATTATATGATGATTATAAGTATAACGAACAAATAATTAATAAATATGATAATGATATTGAAATATTGAAAAATAATTTGTATTTTACTGAAGAAAAATGTAAAGAATTAAATTTAAAATATAAAAAATATCATATGTATGAAGAAAAACTTCTGAACGAGCGAATAGAAAATTATAATAATTACATTTTAATTCATGTTTGTATAAAATATGTGTCAAAAGGAGATAGAGTACATTTATCAAAAAATGATACTTTTACTTTTAAACAATTTGAAGATATATTAAATAATGTTAAAGAAGAGAAAGTAAGTTATGACATATATAAGAGAATAGAGGCAGTAGAAAGAGCTAAGGTAACAGATGAACTTAGATTTAAAGTTCTAAAAAGGGATAACTACAGATGTAGGATATGTGGTGCAAGCAGTAAAGATGGAGTGCATCTTCATGTTGATCACATAATTCCATTAGCAAAAGGTGGCAAAACAACATTAGATAATCTTCAAACCTTATGTGAAAGATGCAATATGGGCAAGTCAGATAGTTTGATGTAGAATAGCTTACTAATATAATTAATAATTTTTAATTCGATTGGTGAATTTTGATTAAATATAGAAAATGATTTTTAACTTTTAGGAGGAATATTATATGATTTTAGTAAAAAACATTCAAATTAGGGAAAATACATTAATAGAAATAGGTAAATTTTCTGTTTTGTGGAATATGCTTGAAAAAAATTTTTTTAATTATAATTTGGGAATAGCGCAAATAAAAGAAAAAATAAAAACTATTTCTTTTGATTGTGAAAGTGTCCAAAAATTAAAAGATGCTATTAACGATAGAAAATTAGCTCTAAATGTAGAAAAATGGAAAGATTATTATGATTACCATATAGAAGATGAAAATGCACATCATTTGTTAGAAGAATATAAGAGTGAAATAATTGATTTTATTGAAAATAGTAAGGATAACACATATGGATGCTTGTTATTCATATATAAAATTAGGAACAATTTATTACATGGTCCAAAAAATGTATACGATTTAGATAATCAAGTGGGGTTATTTAGAGCTATTAATGGAGTATTAGAAAAGATAAAAAAATGATTTGATAAATATAGAAAAAAGAATTGAAACTCTAATGTTAGTTAAGATTGGATCTAGCGCATAGGAAAATTTGATAAAGAAAGCAAAAAGTTTATAGAAAAATTGTGCGAATTTTATGAATATAACAAAAATGAAAATGAGTATGAATGTGACGATTTGCATACAAAGGGATTAATATTAGAAAAAGCGTAATTTATATTTAAAATATTAAAGCAAAAAAATAATAGATTTATTGTGTTATAAATGTTATCATTTTCTTATAAATAAATCTTATTATTGGTGGTGTTAGTGAGTGAAAAAAATAACTATTATATTAAAACCTACTTCTGAATGTAATTTTAGATGTAAATATTGTTATCATGCAGATACACATTATGAACATGGAAAAATGTCAATAGAACTATTTGAAGAAATAGTTAAGAAATCTTTTTCTTGCTATAATTCAGTTGAATTAATATTCCATGGTGGAGAACCTTTATTAATGGGATATGATTTTTTTGAAAAAGCAATGGATATAATTAATAAATATAAAAGGGATGGACTGGATTTAAAAATGGGAGTTCAAACAAATGGCTTCTTCTTAAATGAAAAGTTTTGCGACTTGTTTGAAAAAAATGGTATTATGCCTGCAGTATCTTTTGATGGGCCAGGTTCTTTAAATGATTTAAGAGATAAAACTAAGGAAGTAACAGATAATGTTCTTAGATTAAAATCTAAAGGATATAAAGTGAATCTTTTAGGAGTTATCACAAAGGCTAATATAGATAAAATAGGTGAATATTATGATTTTGCAAAGAAGAATAAAGTACATTTAAAAATGAATCCAGTTTTTAAAAGTGGAAGTGCTAAAGAATTTGAAGAATATTTAATAGATTATAAAGAATATACAGATATGCTTAAACCTTTATTTGTTAAATGGATAAATGATGAAAAACCATTAAATACATTTGATCCAATATTTAATTTAGTATTAATAGCTATAACTAACAAAGGACATGAATGTAGCCAATGTGGATGCTTATCTAAATGGGTATCTATTAATCATGATGGCTATATGTATCCTTGCGGTAGAAGTTACACTGAAGATTATTGCCTAGGAAACATAAAAGATATTAATGAATTGAAGGATGCCTTCAATAGTGAAAATTTTGCTAAATTATTAAAACAAGCTATTACAAGAAGAAACAATTGCTATGAAAAATGTGATTATTATTCATTTTGTCAAGGAGGATGCAACAACGATTCATTATTAGGAGGAGATGTTAGCAAACCTTCTGGTTTTATGTGCAATGTATATAAAGAAATGATCCCTTATATAAGAAAATATATAAATGAAAATTATGATAATATAAAGAATATTGAAGTTCTAGAAATGATAAGGAGGACAAATTATGTCAAACATAATGATTAATGAAAATTGCAATCAAAAATGTCCTTATTGTTTCGCTTCAGAATTCGTTAATGTAAAGAAAAACAACATGTCATTTGAAAACTTTAAAAAAGCAGTTGATTTTATATTAACTAAGAATGATGGCGGAAAAGTAGGTCAAGTTGGAATAATTGGTGGTGAACCATTACTTCATCCTGAGTTTGATACTTTTATAAATTACCTTATTAATAGAGATGATGTTAAAAGAGTAACAGTATTTACAAATGGAGTATTAATAAAAGAACATATAGACTATATAGCAAATGAAAAAGTGGGGGTACTTATAAACGTTAATTCTCCAAATGATGTAGGACAAGCAAACTTTGAAAAAACGGTAGAGGCAATAGATTTACTTGTTAATAAGTATAATAAGAAAAATAGATTAACAATAGGACTTAATATATATGCAAATATAGATTATTCTTTCTTTATTGATATAGCAGAAAAGTACAATGTTAATCAAGTTAGATTATCAATTGTAGTTCCTGCTTATGGAACAGAAAAAACAGGATTAGAGCATTTCTTAAGCTTAAAAAATAAAGTTTTAGAGATAACTAAATCATTGTTAGTGAGAGGAATAGCATTTAAATTTGATTGTAACTTACCTGCACCTTGTATATGGAGTGAACAGGAATTACAAGATATGGAATTAATGGGATTATGCACACATACAAGAATGCTTATTCCTTTAGAGCAAAGCGTATGCCAACCAGTAATTGATATTTTGCCTAATTTAACTGCAATAAGATGCTTTGGAATGTCTGACATTTCTAAAGTTAATATAAGTGATTTTAAAAATATTTCTGATTTAAGGGAGTATTATATAGAAAAATATGATAATATTATTTCAAAGAAACCTATAAATGAAAAATGTAAACAATGTAAATTGTTTCCAACCAAGTGTTATGGTGGCTGTTTAGCTAATAGAAAGGAGATATGATTATGACTTTAGATTTGAACAGATTCACATTAGAGGAATTACTATTAATTTATTTTAATCAAAGTAAAAAAGTGGTTACTCCTAATGGAATGATATTGAATGCATTTAATTATTCAAACTATGATGACTATTCAAATTATGATAATTATGATGACTACTCAAACTATGACAATTATGATAATTATACTAATTACGATGACTATACTAATTATGACGATTATTCTGAATATTCAGATGGCTCATACTCAGATGGTTGTTTTGCTAAAGGAACTTTAATTAGTTTAAAAGATGGAACAAAGAAAAAAATTGAAGACATAGAAGAAGATGATGAAATATTGGTTGTAGATCATGATACAGGAAAATTATCTTCTGCTACAAAATGTTTTGTAAGACATACTAATATAGGAAATTATGCTACTACTACATTAAAGTTTGATGATAATTCATCTATTGAAGTATTTGATCATCATGGATTCTTTGATGTTAATTTAAATAAGTATGTTATTATAGGACAAGACAATGTTAGAGAATATGTTGGACATACCTTCATTAAGGTAAACTTAGTTAATAGCAAATATGAAGTAGGTAAAGTTAGATTAGAGGATTACAAATGTGGTATGAAAACTTCTGATTGCTATTCTATATTATCCGCTAAATATGTAAACCATGTTGCTAACTCTTTACTATGCATATCTGATGCATTAGATGGAATGTTTAATATATTTGAATTTGCTTCTAACTTGAAATATGATGAAAATAAGAAAAATGAAGATATTAAAAAATATGGATTATTTAAATATGAAGATTGGAAAGAATATGTTAATGAAGAAGAATTCAAATTATTTAACATGGATCTATTTAAAATATCTATTGCTAAAGGATTATGCAGTGAAGATGATATAAAATATTATGCAACTTGCTTCTTGAAAGAATATAAGGAATCAAAATAAATATAAAATAATTAGTAAAATGCAATATCAACATTTTTATTATAGTTGTAAAAACTATATTAAGACATGATATTGCTTTTTTTATACATTAAAAATTTTGCGCATTGACAAATACACTGATATTATATAAAATATAAGTGTAAATGTTAATGCTAGCGGAGGATTGCAAAATGTATAATGAAAAATATATAAAAGAATATATAAAGTTATATGAAAATAATGAAAATCAAATAAATGAGGAACAAACTGAATATTTAGCAAATAATATAATAAAAAATATTAGTTTTAAAAATAAAATTATGGAATCTTACAAAAATTTAATAATAGAAATAATGAAACTTAACAAAGGGTATATAATGGCAAAAATGTTAAAACCTTTAAATATAAGCAGAAATTATTTATCTATATTAGAAAAAGAAAAGATAATAGAAAAGGTGGAAAAGGGGATATACATACTTAATGATAAAATAGAAGACAGTTACTATGTGTTACAACAAAAATACAAAAAAATAATATTTTCTCATATGAATGCTTTGTACTTTCATGGTTTAACAGAAGAGATTACATATAAATATTCAATTACTATACCAAAAGAATATCATGTTAGTAAATTAAATAAAAATAACAATATTTTTTATGTTGATTCATCTATTTATGAATTAGGTATTACATATGTTGAAACTCCATTTGGAAACAAAGTAAAAGCATATGATAAGGAAAGATGCATATGTGACATTATTAAATCTAAAAATCGAATGAATTTTGATAGTGTTAAATACTCAATAAGAACTTATTTAAATAGCAATGATAAAGATTTAAATAAACTTTTTGAATATGCTGATAAGATGAAAATAAAAGGAAAAGTAGTAAGTTTTGTGGAGATGTTAATATGAAAGAAATGCAACTAAAAGATAAAGTCAGAAATCTTTCAAAAATTATAAGTGTTGATTTTAACATCATATTAAGAATATACATGTATGATAGATTTATAGAAAGACTTGCTGTTAGTAAATACAGAGATAATTTTATATTAAAAGGAGGATTTTATCTAAGTAGTTTTATTGGTGTACAAAAAAAGAAGTACATTAGATATAGATACAGCAATAAAAAATATGAAACTTGATGAAGATAATATAACAAAAGCCATCGAAACGATTATAAATATTGATATAGGTGATGATGCTAAAATATCACTTAATAAAATAGAAAAAATAAAAGAAAATGATAAATATGAGGGCTATAAAGTTTTTTTAGAAGTACATGTAGGAAAAATAAAAGAAAACTTTCATGTTGACATAGCTACAGGAGATGTTATAACTCCAAAAGAAATAGAATATACATACAATTGCATTTTAGAAAACAAAGCCATAAAAATATTGGCGTATAATAAAGAAACTATAATAGCTGAAAAAATAGAAAGTATTTTAAGTAAATCTGAAGCCAATAGTAGAATGAAGGATTACTTTGATATATATCTAATATGTAGTTTGCATTTGAATGAATTAAATGAAAAACATTTAGCAAGAGCAGTAGCAAACACTTTCAAACAAAGAAATTTTAAAGGTAATATTATAGAAAAATTTGAAACAATAAAAAATAGTAAAATTTTGAATAATAAATGGATTAATTTTTCAAAAAATAATAACTATGCATATAAAATAGCATATGATGATGTAATTGAAAGCGTAGAAAATATTATAAAAATATGTGAAAAAGACCTTTGCCATAATTAATGAACAAAAATGCAATAATCACACTTGAACACTTGAATATATATTCAAATTATGATAATCTTTATTTGTACTAGGGAGGGACAAAGATGGAAGAAAGTAAAATGTTTAACTTGCCCGCAGAAGAAACTCTTAATGAAATAGCAGATCTTTTTAAAATACTAGGAGATAATACTAGAGTAAAAATCTTATATTCATTAAAAAATGGAGAATTAAATGTAGGTAAAATATGTGAAAATGTTGGACTTAATGCATCTGCAGTTTCTCATCAATTAAGAGTACTAAGACAAGCACATTTAGTTAAAAGTAGAAAGAAAGGTAAAGAAGTATACTATTCAATAGATGATGATCATGTAGAAACAATCTTCAAGTGTGCATTAGATCATATTAATGAATAATAATTAATAAATGGTAGAGATACCATTTTAAAGTATTAGTTAATTGAATAGTTGCTCATATAATCAAATTAAGGAGGAATATATTATGAAAAAGTTTTTTAAATTAGAAGATTTAGATTGTGCATTATGTGCAGAAAAGATGCAAGATGGAGTAAAAAAAGTAATAGGAGTAAAAGATGTCAGTGTAAGCTTTATGGCTCAAAAGATGACTATTGAGTTTGAAGATGAAGCAAATGAAAAAGAAGTTATTGAGGAAGTAGTTAAAGTATGTAAAAAAATAGAGCCTGATTGCACTATTGTGAGATAAGGAGCATATATATGTCAAAAAAGCAAAGAAAGAATTTAATTAGAATAATTGTATCTCTAGCATTGTTTGCAATTTTGTTTGTATTAGATTTAGTAATTGGATTAGATACAGTTATTAGTAATAAAAAAATAAGTTTCATTTTACCACTTGGTTTATATTTTATTGTTTATTTATTAATTGGTTATGATGTATTACTAAAAGCAATAAAAAATATCTTTAGAGGCCAAGTATTAGATGAAAACTTTTTGATGTGTATTGCTACAGTTGGAGCTTTTGCTATACAAGATTTTCCTGAAGCAGTAGCAGTTCTTTTATTCTACCAAGTAGGAGAATGGTTCCAAAGTTATGCAGTAGGCAAATCAAGAAAATCTATTTCTTCTTTAATGGAAATTAGACCTGATTATGCTAACTTGAAAAAGAGTGATGGAAGTTATGAAGAAGTAGATCCAAGTGAAGTAAAAGTTGGAGACATCATTCTAATTAAACCAGGAGAAAAAGTAGCATTAGATGGAGTTGTAATACAAGGTACATCTACTTTAGATACCAAAGCTTTAACTGGAGAATCTTTGCCACAAGAAGTAAGTGTATCATCTAATGTAATTAGTGGTACAGTTAATTTAACAGGTACTCTTGAAGTAAAGGTAGAAAAAGCCTTTTATGATTCTACAGTATCTAAAATATTAGATTTAGTAGAAAATGCTTCAAGTAAGAAATCTAAATCAGAAAACTTTATATCTAAGTTTGCTAGATACTATACTCCTATAGTTGTAATTGGAGCATTACTATTAGTATTAATAGGTGGTTTAGTAACTTCAAATTGGATTAGTTGGTTAGAAAGATCACTTAACTTCTTAGTAGTATCTTGCCCATGTGCTTTAGTTATCTCTATTCCTTTATCTTTCTTTGCAGGAATTGGAGGAGCATCTCGTTATGGTATACTAGTAAAAGGCTCTAGTTATTTAGAAAAGTTTAATGAAGCAAATATCTTTGTATTTGATAAAACAGGAACACTAACTAAAGGTAACTTTGCAGTTAGTGAAGTATATCCTAGTGATAAAAAAGAAGAATTATTGAAACTAGCATCTATTGCAGAAGCTAATTCTAATCACCCAATAGCAATGTCTATAAAAGCAGCATATGGTAAAAAGATAGACACTAACTATGAAGTAGAAGATGTTGCAGGCAAAGGAATTATAGCAAAAGGTAAAGATATAATTTATTGTGGTAATGAAAAGTTAATGAAAGCTAATGATATAGAATTTATAAAATCTAATGGAATAGGAACTATTGTATATGTGGCACTTAACAAGGAATTTATAGGTTCTATTGTTATAGCAGATGAAATAAAAGATGAAGCTAAAGAAATGATTAGTTATTTAAATAGTATAGGTGCTAAGACAATAATGCTTACAGGTGATAACGAAGTAATAGCAAAACATGTAGCAGATGTATTAGGGCTAAGTGAATATAAAGCATCTTTGCTTCCTCAAAATAAAGTAGAAGAAGTAGATAAATTATTAAAAGAAAAGAAACAAAATGATGTTTTGTGTTTTGTGGGTGATGGAATAAATGATGCCCCTGTTTTAATGAAATCTGATATAGGTATTGCTATGGGAGCAGTAGGATCAGATGCAGCAATAGAAGCTTCTGATATAGTATTAATGAATGATAATTTAGATTCTATAAGCACAGCTAAAAAAATAGCAAGAAAGACTCTTAGAATAGTAAAAGAAAATATTTACTTTGCTTTAGGAGTAAAAGTATTAGTTTTATTGTTATCTGCTATTGGTATAGCTAATATGTGGTTAGCAATTCTAGCAGATGTAGGTGTATCGGTGATTGCTATATTGAATGCTATGAGAACTAATTCAAAATATTAAAGGAGAATTTTTAATGAAAATAATAGAGTTAAATGATGAACATATAGAACAAGTAAAAGATTTACTTGTAGAATTACAAGAATATGTTATAGAGATAGATAAGTATAATTTGAATATTATATCTCCTAGATACAAAGAAGAGTACTTTAACTATATGCTAGATGAGCGCTCAAAGAATGAAGGAAAAGTATTTGTTGCCATAAATGATGATAAAATATTAGGATTAACTGCTGGCTATGTAGAAGAATATAATGATAAAGATAGTTTATGTTATTCATGCCCAAAAAAAGGAATAGTCGCAGAATTAATTGTAAGTAAGAATTCTAGAAATGATGGAGTAGGCACTTTGCTACTAGAAAAAATAGAAAAATATTTTAAAAGCATAGGTTGTGAGTACGTACAACTAGATGTATTTGCTTACAATGAAAATGCAAAAAAATTCTATTACAATCATAAATATGAAGATAGAATGATAACGATGTTTAAAAAAATATAATTATTATCTTAGATATTTAACATATTTATTATCATCTTCATTCATATCATTTATAACTACATCACTTGCATTAATAATTAATTTATTATTTTCTAGTGGTAATATAAAGGAATTATCTTTATATTCTATTTTACCTAATAAAGAATAATTAGTTATATTTAAAGAGTTAGTAACATTAATAAATTCTAATTTTAGTAAAGAAGTATGATTATTACTAGTCATCATAAAAGTAATATCATTACTTCTTTTTTCTATATTAAGTATTTCATCATCATAAAATTCCACACTACAAATAAATTTAATTTTATTAATCATAAACTATCTCCTTAATTGTTAATATTAATATTATTAACTTAATAATCAGAAAAGAAAAATATTATATAATATAAATTATAGAGGTATTAATATGATTTTAAATGTAAGTGGAAGAACAGATATAGTAGGCTTTTATAGTGAATGGTTTATGAATAGATTTAAAGAAGGGTATGTAGATGTTAGAAATCCTTTTTATCCTAAACTTGTTAATAGAATATACTTTGAAGATGTAGATGCAATTATGTTTTGTACTAAAAATCCTCTCCCTATAATAAACCATTTAAAAAAAATAAATAAACCTATTTTATTCCATATTACTTTAACTCCATATAATAAAGATGTAGAACCCAATGTTACATCTAAAAAAGAAGTAATTGAAGGCATAAAAAAGATATCTAATATAATAGGAATAGATAATGTATATGTTAGATATGATCCTATTTTTATTAGTGATAAATATAGTGTTGAGTACCACATAAAAGCATTTAATAAATTATGTGAGTTACTAAATGGGTATGTGAAACATATAATAGTATCTTTCATAGACATATACAAAAATGTAAAAAAGAATGAAAAAATCTTAAAATATAAAGAGTTTAATGAAGAAGATTACAAAATGATTGGTATTAACTTTAGTAAAATAGCAAGCAAGAATAATATGAGTGTTCAAACATGTTTTGAAGATAATAATTTAGTAAAGTATGGGTTTATAAAAGGAGAATGTTTATCTAAAGAATTAGCATTTAAATTAACTAATAAAATATATAAAAAATGGGATGCTAGAAAAGGAAATAAGTGCAAATGTGTAATGATGGTAGATATAGGAGAATATAATAGTTGTAAACACTTTTGTAAGTATTGCTATGCTAATTATGATGAAAAAAAGGTAAAAGAAAACTTTGAAAAGCATGATAAAAACTCTTCTTTATTAATAGGTCATTTAAATGAAGATGATATTATAAAAAGAAGATACTAGTATATTATTTTCCCTTTAGCTACTATTTTATTGTCTTCTATTATATAAAATTTGTCTTTCTTTTCTAATTTAAAATAATATGTATATAAGTATGCCTGACATGAATTCAAATCATACCAATAATCAGGAAAAATCTTTGCTTCAACTTCATTACCATTACTTAATCTTATTAAAACAGGGTAATTAGATCCATAAGGTAATTCCCTCTTTAATCTTTTAGTTTTCCACCTTATTGTTACAAAAGAACTCTTAGTGTTAAAAACCTCTTCAGGTATCTTTTCTTCATGATAATCTTTTAATTGTTCTTTGCAATCATTTAGTAAAGTATCTATATCAGCATAATATTCACCATGTAGAAAATATATATCATATTCCCATCTTGCATAATCCATTTCATAATCATCATCTTTAGATGTAATTACAAGTTTTTCAGGAGATATAAAGGCTCCATTTTCATTAGCAGTTATTACAGCCCTTTTAGTTCCATCTTCACTAAAGTATACTTTTTTAAGATTACTACCATATGCAGTAAGTCCAAGCATATGAAAATCATTTTCTATTTCTTCTTCACTTTTAACTTTTATATTATTATTTAACCTTTTCTTTATATTTTTATATCTAATTTTCTTTAATGAGTCTTCAAAGGTAAACATAAATGTCATAAATGAAATATAAAAAATAATAAATGCTAGAAGTGCTGCAACAAAATCAATAGGGTGATCATAACTTAATAAACACATAATAACAAAACTCAATAAAAATATTATTAAATTAACTATCCTAACAAATGATTTACTCATAACCATAATAAACATACCTCCATTTATTTTTATACTATCATATATATTCATTAATTTTTATTTTTTTAGAAAAAATTAAATAAAAATAGATGAGTTGATTGTATAGATTATATAAAGGAGACTTGTTTAATGAATAAAGAATATATAAAAGAAGTATATAAAAATGATGAAATGGAATTAGAAGTAAAAGTAGATTTAGATTATGAAAGCGTGTGGCTGAACCAAGATGATCTGTCTAAATTATATAAAATAGAAAGATCGTGGATAGGTAGAATTATTAAGCAAAACATTCCAAATAGTGATAGATGTTGTGCTAAATTAGCACATATGGTCGTTAAAGGAAGAACATATTATAAGAAACATTATTCACTAGAAGTAATAGAAAAAATAGGTTATAAAATAAATGTAGATATAACAAAAGACTTTATAAACTTTAGTAAGAACTTATTAAATGAATTAAGAAATAAAAATAGCGAAAAGTGGCTTCCTATCGAGGTTTTTAATGATGGTAATGTTAGATTAGAAGTGCGAATTAGCCCAAGTGAAGATACATTCTGGCTATCACAAAATCAATTGACTGTTCTATTTGAAACAACGAAACAAAACATAAGTTTTCATGCAAATAATATATTAAATGAAGGTGAGTTAGATGGGGCAACTGTCAAGAAAATTTTGACAGTTCAAATAGAAAATGAAAGAGAAGTAGTAAGAGAAATAATAAATTATAACTTAGATATGATTATTTCTATAGGCTATAGAATAAACTCCCAAAAAGGAATATTTTTTAGAAAATGGGCTAATAAAGTATTAAAACAATATTTAATGAAAGGTTTTGTAATAGATGAAAAAAGAGTAACTCAATATAATGATAATTATAAAGAGTTAATGACAAGTGTTATAAGCATAAATAATAGAATGGATATCTTTGATAAAAGACTAGAAAAAGTAGAAATAAAAAACAAAGATAATAAAGAATCAATTTTCTTTAATGGAGAGTTCTATGATGCACATAGTAAGATAATAGAAATAATAAAAAAAGCAAATAGTAAAATAGTTTTAATAGATAATTATATTGGAAAAGAAACATTAGATATTTTAAGTTATAAAAATAATAATGTAATTATAACTATAATAACTAATAAAGAATATATAGAATCAGTGTTAAATGAAACAACAATAAATAAGTTTAATAAACAATATGGAAAAATAAATATTATTTATAATAGTTCATTTCATGATAGATTTTTAATAATAGATAACATAAAACTATATCATATAGGGGCTTCCATTAAAGATATAGGAAAGAAATGTTTTGCTATTAGTGAATTAAATAATAATTTTATATCAATAATACTTTCTAAGATAAAACTATAAAAAAATATTACAATTTGTTATACTAAAAGTGGTGATAGTATGAAAGTAGTAAATGCAGTGGCAGCAGTTATCTTAAAACATGATAAAGTATTTTGTGCACAAAGAAAAATAAATGATGATCATGGAGGTAAATGGGAATTTCCAGGTGGAGGAATAGAAAAAGGCGAAAGTAATGAGGAAGCTTTAATTAGAGAAATTAAAGAAGAATTAAATACTTATATTAATCCTGATAAATATTTAATGACAGTTGAACATGACTATCAAGAGTTTCATTTAACAATGCCGGTGTATTTATGCTCTATCATAAATGGAAATTTAGAATTAAAAGAGCATATGGATTCTAAATGGGTAAAAATAGAAGAGTTAAGTAAAATGGATTTTGCTGATGCAGATAAAAAAATAGTTGCTCAGTTGTTACAAAAATCTAGAAGTATAAGGTAGGGGGTAAATTTATGATAACAAATATTTTAATAATTGTAGTTATATTACTAGCAGGAGTTAATCTAATAATCTTATTTAATTTAAATAAAAATAGTAAATCTAATAATAGTGCTTTATCTAATAATGATATAAATGAAATAAAGAAAGTGGTAATGGAGTCTTATACTAGTATTACTACTGCAATAGTTAATAGTGTAATGGCTCAAAACAGAAACTTCATAGAACAAATAAATGACAAACTAAAAGAATTAAAAGAAGAAATAGATAAATTAAACAAAGAGAATAAAGAATTCCAAATTAAAATGTTAGAAAATAATACAAGTAACATTAAGACTATTAATGATTCTATGAAAAATTTTGAGAACACTATCAAAAAAGGACAAGATGAAGAAATAGGAAAACTTAATAATGCATTTAAAGATATTAATGAATTAATAGGTAAAAATAATGATAAATCTATCAAAGATATAAAAGATAAATTAGATGAATTTTCTAAATTAATAAAAGATAATATGGATAATATTAGAAAAGATAATAATGAAAAATTAGAAAAGATTCAAAATGTTGTAGATGATAATTTGAAAAAAACATTAGAAGAAAGATTAAATAATTCATTTAAAAATGTATTAGAACAAATAAGTGGAGTAAATCAAGCAATAGGCGAAATAAAAGGCTTAGCAACAGATGTTAGCTCTTTGAAAAATGTTTTAGCAAATGTTAAAACTAAGGGAATAGTAGGAGAAGTTATTTTAGGTAATTTAATAAGAGAAATATTAACTAAAGATCAATATGAAGAAAATGTTATAACTAAAGCAGGTTCAAATGATAGAGTGGAATTTGCTATTAAAATGCCTGGTAGTAAAGATGGAGAAAGTATCTATTTACCAGTAGATTCTAAATTTCCAACAGAAGCATATCATCGTATACAAGAAGCAATAGATAAAGCAGATAAAGATGGGGTAGAAGCAGCTAGAAAAGAATTAAAAGCGAATATAATAACGTTTGCTAAAGATATTTCAAGTAAATATATAGATGCTCCAAATACTACTGCGTTTGCTATTATGTTTTTACCAATTGAGGGCTTATATGCAGAAGTAATAAATATGGGATTATTTGAAGAATTACAAAGAAACTATAATGTAAGTGTAACAGGACCTTCTACATTCTCAGCTTTACTAAATGCTTTACAAATGGGCTTTAAATCACTAGTCATTCAAAAGAAGAGTGCAGATGTATTCAAGCTATTAACATCAATTAAAACAGAATTCGATACATTCGCAGATGCTCTAGATAAAACACAAAAGAAATTCAATCAAGCAGGAGATGAACTAGAAAAACTAGTAGGCACTAGAACAAGAGCAATGCAAAGAAAACTTAAAAATGTAGAGTCAATTGAAGAAATAAAAGAATTAGAAAATAAATAAAATCTTTAATATGGATTACAAAAAAAAGAAGCATTAATTTGCTTCTTTTTGATTATTAGAATTTTCACTATTTAATTTTATAGAATATAATTTCTTATCAATCTCATCAATTTTATTTGAACAAACAGTTTTAAGATTCTTACTATATGCTTTTGATTTATAAAGTGCTACGTGACTAATAATAGTTAATATAGTTAATATTACTGCTAATATAATGTTAAACATATAATCTTTAATATAAAAAGAACCATTATAAATGTGATTCAACATAATTCTACCAATACATGCACCAATAGTAAGGCCTGCAATATATCCTAAAGTATTATAAATAAATTTATAAAGACTAATCTTGGCTATTTTTTCAGAAGCATATATATTATTGTTAAGTTTTAATTTTAAAGAATTAAGCTCAGCTTCATTTAAAGAATCTATATTTTCGCTTTTTAACTCCTCTATATCTAGTTTCATAAATACTTTTCCTCCTTTTACTAATGTAATTAAATTATAGACATTTATATTAAATATGTAAATTAAATAATATTAAAAAGATATATTGCATTGATATTTAAAGCAACATTGTTATAATAAATAAAAAGTGTTATCAAAAGGAGATATAAGAAAAATTTATGACTAATTATAATTTATATAGAGTGTTTTATCATGTAGCAAAAGAAAAAAACTTATCTAAAGCAAGCGAAATATTATATACATCTCAACCAGCAGTATCATTCTCTATAAAAGAATTAGAAAAGGAACTAAATCAAAAACTATTTATAAGAAAAAGTAAAGGCGTAGAACTAACAAGTTATGGTAAAATTCTATACAATAAGGTTAAAAATGTAATTGAAGAGTTAGATGATATAGAAAAAAGCGCTGAAAGATATAATAAACTAGAAGAAGGCTCCCTAAGAATAGGCACATCTAGTTCAAATATAAATCAAATTGTTTTAGAATACTTAACTAAGTTTGTTAATAAATATCCTAATATTCAAATAGTTATGCAAAGAGGAACAAAAGATAAATTAATTGAAAGGTTATATAATAATGACTTAGATATCATATTTGTAGATAAAAATGATAGAGAAAAAGATTTTAACTTAATAAAGCAATTTGATATAGAGTATAAATTAATAGGTAATAAAAAATATAAAGAAAAATATAACTCTAATAACATAGAATTAAATAAATTTCCAATTAATGAATTAATGTTACCTAGTATTAATAATAATTCGAGAATTACAATAGATAACTTTTTTGAAAAAGAACATATTAAGCTAAAACCTAAATATGAATTAGATAATTATATATTATTATATGAATTTGTAAAAAAAGGCTATGGTATGGCTTTTGTAAATATTGAGTATTATAAAGATGTTATAGGTAAGGACAATGTAAGTGTAATATTTCCAAGTTTAACTATATGTGCTAGAAAAATAATATGCTTAACTAGTAAAGAAACATCTAATAAAGTTTTAAATAAATTTGTGGATATAATAAATGAATAAAAAGGTATGACTCTCATACCTTTTTACTATCTTGTCTTATTTTTGCTTTTTAATTTTTCACAATCTTTTTTTACTAATTTAATAACTTCTTTAGTTTCATTAACATCATTAAAGCATACTCCAATTCTATCTTCATATTTATCAATTCTTTTAATTATAGAATCAAAGTCTTTATCTTTAATTAGCATTCCTGTATATGTATGGTATGTATAATTTGTCTCACCACTAAAACATTGATAAGCTACTAAAATGCCAGTTCCACACACATATGGTTTAATCTCATAAAAAGGACACTCTTTTTCATTCCAATTATCAACATACAAAGAGAAAGTTCTCTCTGCATTATTTTGAACAAATAAGTATTCTAATGTTTCTTCAGTTTTTGTTTTTAGTAATGCACCAGATGAATAAAATGTCACTTTATCTATTTCTTTATCCTTTAATTCACTCTCATCTTTTATATGTGCTATACAATTTTCTGAATTAGTGCAAAATAAATTTCCTTTACCACTATAATAAAAATGTTTGTTTTCTTCTTGTTTTAAAAATTTCATAATTATATCCTCTTTCCTTTATTATTTTCTTCTTCTATTTTTTTTAAAATTTCTTTTTTCTTGTTTGCTTCACTATAATACACATTCATTTTTTCTTCAAATTTATTAACCTTTTTAACTAAATCACAAAAATCATTTGATCTAATTACAACACCACCATAAGTGTGATATTCATAGTGGCTACTGTTATCTTCATATTGCAAACTTAATAATACGCCAGTCCCACAACCATATCCTGCAACATAAGTAAAACGTTTTTCCATTTTGTGAACATCTTCTGGCTCAAAGTTAAACAATCTTTTACCATCATTTCTAACAAAATAAATCTTAAGAAAATTAAATATTTTGTAAGTAACTAATGCACCAGTTGAGTAAAACCTAATAGATGCTTCATCACCTCTATATGGTTCAAAACTAACTTCTTTCATAACACGTTCATTAGTGTTAACGTTAAACCAACTATCCTTTCCATCGTAATAAAAATTTTCATTTTTTTCTTGTGACAAGAACTCCATAACTCCATCTCCTTTTCTTGCTTACGAAGTTATTATAGATAAACGATGACATAATTTGAATAACAAATATTTTATAATTGATATAAGTATAATTTATAACACGTTATTAAATTGTTTAATTATCATAAAACTGCTAACTTTATATTTTATAGTTAAAACAATGATTTTATATAAATTTATATGTTATACTAAAAATAACAAGAAAGGGGAAATTATAATGAAAAGAGAAATTAAAGGTTTCTTTACATGTATATGTCTAATAGTATCATCACTTTTAGTGCTAGTAGGTTGTGGGAAAAATAAGAACCCAACATATTATTCTTTAAGTGCAAATGTTGCTCAACCAAGCAATGAAACAAACGAAATAATATATGGAATGTTCAAAAATTCAATGTCACAAATTGAAAAAGGAGAATCAACTTATTATGAAGTATATATTCCTGAGGGGTACTCTTCAAATAACTTAAAAGTTAAATTAAATAATACTGAATTAAGTTATGAAAGTACAGAAAAGTATGTTGTCAACATAAATGGTAACCATACTTTGGTAACAAGTTTTACTGAAAATGATGAATTAAAAGGTAGATTTGTTAGATATGCAATTAATAATGTAAATAGTGATACTAATATACAAGTAGATGCTTCTTCGCTAGAAAAAACTAAATTAAATATGACTTATGATTTTAACTCTAATGTAAAATTTTATGAAGAAATAAAAGAAGTAACTTTTGAAAATAGTACTACCAAAATAAAAACTATAGATTTATTAAATAACAATGAATATTACAAAAAGTTAACTGTTGCAAATAAAAAAGTAACTTTTGAATATGGTAATAGTGTGGTAGCAAAATTTGATAATAAATTTATTGATAAATATAATATTACTCTAAATGATCAAAGCTTGTATTTTAATACTAATAGTAATTATATAAGATTAGAAAAATATTCATTAACTAGTAAAATAAATAACGAATTACATGCTAATGAAAATAAAGTAGAATCTTATTATCCGGATAGTTTTACAATTGATTTTTATAATGATTTAGATAAAAACTATACAGTAGAATGGTATATGCCTACATCTAGTACAACACATGGAGAAAATGTAGAAATAAATGGTCAAAATTATTCTAATACAATAGTAACTGGCCCAGGTAGTGGAAGATTACCTTATGTAAGTGCATATTCTCAAAAAGAGGGATATAGAGGGGCTTTAATGTATATAGGTGAAGAAACAATAGAAACTACAAAATTTGATTTGAAAAATAATGATATAATTAATAATGATAAATTATTCGTATTTGGAATAAGACCAATGTTTGGTATTAATTATAGCCAAGCAACAATGCAAAAAATTTATAATAATACTAAAGTTAAACTAGGAAATACTAGCATTACTTTAGTATCATCTAATTCAAAAATAGTTAATAACACAATATATGTATGGTTTACTTATGATGATATAAAGGATTTAATAGAACCTGCTAAAATGTTTACTTATTATGCAAATAATAATACAAACCAAGCAATGGCAATATATGGTGGAGCTATTTTAAATGTTGATATTGATACTACTAATATGGATAATGTTTATTCATTAAATATTTCAAAAGATGTTTTATCTAATAAATATATAGAAGTAAGTGTTAGAGATGCATATACATTATATACGCCTTTAGTAAACTTTAGTAATAAACTTGTTTGGGTATTAGATGAAGAAGTTAGTTCTACTAGCACAAAAGAAATAACGTTAAAAGTTAAATTTCCTTCATTTTATGATTTTTCAAGATTAACAGTGAGCGCAATTGTAACTAATAATGCAGGTGATAGAACAGAAGACTTATCAAGAAATATTTCAGAGCTTATACAATTATATAATTTTGATGTGGCTACATTTAAAATAACATCAACAGATCAATTAATGAGTGATACAACTGAATTGTATGGTGTAATTAACACTTTATATACTGATACAAGTAATGTAGTAGCATACAGAACGGCTTATGGGTATAAAATAACTAAAAATGAAAATCATGCGCATTACTATTATATATTAAAACAAAATGAAAAAACATTTGTATATGAATTAGAAATGAAAGCAGAAGATTATAATGATAGTTTTATATATGGAAGAGAATGGAAACAAGTTATATCTAACAGTAACACTTTAGAAACTATAGGGTTATACGCAGTTAGTCAATCACAAGCAGTATCAACTCCTTTAGAGTTAACATATAAAATATCACCATTAAATAAAGATACTCTAATACTTAGATATAACGCTGTAGTAAAAGGTAATAAAGAAAAGAAAAAATTGGATTTTAGTGAAGTATATAAAGATCCTAGTAATAGTGAAATAGAATTCTATATTTTAAAAGATCTAGAAGGAAATACAAGTGAAAGTGATATGGTTCTAGACTCAAGTGATAAATGGATACATGTCACAAGTAGCAATTATGAAAGTGTAGAAGTATTAACTTCTTCAAATAATAAACTTTATATGTATATAAATATAAATAGTGATTCTAATAGACTTTATGCAGTAAATGAATTCAAAGAAAACTTGGATGGAAATAAAGATTATTATGACGAAGGTATATTAGTAAGTTGTTTAAATACATATATATTTGATCAAGTAAAAGTTACTAAAGATAATAAAGAATTTACTTTATTTAACACAGTATTAGAATATGAAGATACAAAAGAATATTATATAAATAATAATTTACATGAAGTAAAAACATTTGTAATTATAAAATAAAAGGAAGGGCAAACTTCCTTTTATTTTACAAGCTTAAAAGCATATAATCGTCTTACTAATTTTATTCCTTTTTCAGTTGAATAATCCTTTATGTATGAAGCTAGTGTTTCTTCATCACTTTCATCTAGATATTCAAGTATTGGAGTGTGAGTTAATAGATATTTTAATTGTTCTTTATTAGGGTAATACTCAATATAGTAGAAATTCTTAAGTTCAATATTAGAAAAACCAACATCAAAACTTTCGTTTAATATTTTTCTCTTTTCAATATTATTAGTCTTTAAATTCTCATATCCTTGACCTCTTTTAAAATATTCTTTCAATTCTAATGCATCTGTGTGATCAATGTCTTCAGAAATATAAATACCACCTTTTTTCAAAACTCTAAAGATTTCATTTATGTTTCCCCCACAATGTCTAGACACAACTAAATCAAATGTTTCATCAGGATAGTTTAACTTAGTAGTTCCATCACCTAAATCAAAAGAAAACTTTTTAGCATTCTTTTCGCTTAATTTAGTAATGCAGTTTTCTTTTGCCTTCTTTAACATTTCTACTTCATTATCTAACATTATTATTTTTTTAGCATTTTCATAATAACCAAATGCTTTTTCAGCACTACCACATCCTATATCTAGCATTACTACATCAGGAGTTATTTCTTTAGCTACCTCTTTGTAATAGTAATAATCACTAGAATACTCACATACAGGATTTATTGCTTCAAACGACCAACCTTGCTCTTTTGCTACATCTTTGTAATTGAATTTTATCATAATATAATTCCTCCTTTATTCTAATTACAGTGGTTGTATATAAATAAAAAAACCTCCTTTAATAAATAGCAAAAACACAACCAAGAAATTGCATATCTTATATTTTTGCCATTCATAAAGAAGATTTTAACCTAGTCTTTATTATTGTTCTTATGTAATACATCGCGAATGGTCTAATTGAAATATTACACTACTAGTATATATAAATAAAATGAAATTTGCAACAAAAATAAATAGCAATTTTACTAATAAAAAACAATATGAAAAAAAGATAAAAAAATGTCGAAAACGCTTTATATATATGGGTGATTAATGGTAAGATAGATACCTGTTCGGCCCTTTTTAAAAGAGAAGAACAATAGTGTTAAAATTAACTTATTATTTGGGGAAATAATTTGTTAATAGTAATGGATAATTTTAATAATTATGGGGAGAATATAAATATTTATAATAATATTTTAATTATCAAAATATCCTATAAAGAGAATAAAACGCATTATAAAAATTTAAGGAGGATAAATAATGTATAAATATTCAATCTATAATTATGAGTATGAGGGAGAAAAAGGCTATATTGTAACAAACTTTATAAATAATCAAACATTTATAATGAGTAAAGAAACATATGAGAAGTATAAAAACTTTGAAAAATATTTAAAAGATGAAGAAGTAAAAAAAATGATGGAATTAGGCTTTATAGTAAAAGCACAAAAAGTAAGATAAATAAAAAGGAGAATGAAAAAATCATTCTCCTTTTCTAATAAACATAAGTGAAATTATTTGTTGTTAGGTACTTCAATATATAAATCAGATGTAGCGTATGAAGCACAAGGATGAATATATCCCCATACTTTATCAGCTTGTCTTCTTCCATCAGTTTCTTTAGGAATAAATACAGTTCCTAATAATAGTTTGCTTCTACACCAGCCACAGATTCTACCTCTACATCTTGCACAATATTCATGTAAAGATGCATCAAATTCAAATCTACCACGTATAAAACTAGTAGAGCATCCTCCAGGTAAATTGTGCTGTTCTAAAAGTAATATTTTCTTGCCATTAGAAGCAAGAGTTAATGCTGCGGATAATCCTCCAGTACCAGCATCAATTACAACTGCATCAAATTTAGGCATAATACCTTTTTCCCCCTATCTTTAATAATATTTTGCAATTTTTATAGGGGTATTTCCAATAAACAAAGGTATTTTTTTAATATAAATAATTTATATTAAAAGAACAATTTAGTGTTTCACATACTAATTTAAAGAAATTATTTAATTTTTTATAATAATTGCTTTGAATAAACAAATCTCTATTAAATTCTTTCTTAACTCTAATTGCTAAAATAAGATTATTATTTTCATAACTTAAAGTATTCTTTTCAATATAAGGGAATATTTGACTACTTGGATATTCTAAATCATTTATACGGTATCTACTACTTGTAAAATCCAGTTTATCACTAATAGCTAAACATAAAGAAACAGGATCACTAAAATTATCTAATTCTTTTCCTCCATGATTAGAAATAGCTCTGCATATAGTATCAATATCTCCGTTATTAAAATTATTTTTTAAAAGATATTCTCTAGCTAAAATACTACCTGTATGAGCATGATCTTCTCTACCTTTTAAATAACCAATATCATGTAAGCAACAAGCAATTAATAAAAGTTCCTTTTGTTTATTATTAAGATTAAAAATAGAAGCACACATTTTAGCGTATTCAATAACATTATTAATATGAATAAAAGCATGATCTACAGGAAAATCTTTTTTTAATTCTTTAATTTTAGAATATGTTTCATTAAAATAATCAGAATTTAAAATATCTTTATAATTCATAAAAGTCACCATTATCATTATATAATATAATAATTAAAAAACTTATTAATTTTATTTTTTCTTTTGCTTAGATGAATAAAAAACATTATATGTAAATCCATTAAAAGTAACTTCATAAGGGAAAGCACCATAAAATTTATCTAATATTGCTTCCTTCTCTGAATCAGTGTATCCCATAGAGACTAATTTCTTATTAAATGAATCAGTTAAAAAAGTATTAACATCATATAATAAATCAGTTAATAAAGCTCTAGATTTTTTATTTAAATGATTATCTGCTATATGAGCAGATAATATATCCAAATTTCTAATAAAATTATAAGCATCATCTTTACTAGAATATTTGCTAAGTTCACTTATTAAACCATTTAAATCAGCATTAAAATATAAATCCATAATTTTTTCTTTGCCAACAATAGCTTCTACTATAGAAGCACAATTTTGCTCCATAACATAATAAGGAGTAGTATCATTAAATAATCTATTAGTCAATAATTGTGTATATCCCTCATTTATACCATTACCCATGCCTTGATTGTTGCTATATAAAACAGAAAATCCAGAAAAATAAATCTTTTCCTTTTTATAATAATATGAACTAGCTAAATGAAAAAGCTCATGATAAATGGCATCATTATATTCTTTTTCTGATAGTTTAATAGTATTGGTTCCAACAACATATGCCGCAATTGTATCAATACCAAGCATTTTATGAAAGAAAAAAGAACTTTTTTTAATATTTAAAGTTTTTAAATTATTATTCAATAACTTTAAGTTTTCTTCCTTTGTATTTTTTTCTAAAACACTAACAAATTTTTTTATTTGATCCTCATTTATAGTGTTAATTTTATTAGAATTTACTTTATTTGTGTTTTCGATTATATCTTTAGGAAAATCAACGATTTTAATTTTTTTAGCATTAAAATCTTTTTTTAAATTATAATTTTTATTAGTTAGTGGTCGTATATAAACAAGATAGGCAAAAAGTGCCCATTCAACTCCTATTAAACCTAAATTAACAATTGTATGTAAAGAAGAACCCGCTAATAAATATTTTTCATCTTTATTCATTAACAAACACCTGCTTTAACATTTCATTTACTTTTTCCCATTCATAATCTGTTACTATATTATCAAAACCTTTACTAAGATTATTTGGATAGTAAATAGAAGCATAAACATTAAGGTTATTATTAGTATCATATAAATTATCTGTATAAATAATGTAATTTTTATTAGTATCAGTTAGTGTATATGTGCATAATATTTCATATTCTATTTCTTTATCATCTATATATGCTTTGAAAGTTTTTTTGCTCATAATCTCACCTAAAAAAATTATATCACAGCATATAATATATTAAAAGATAAAATTTTATGTATAATAGAAGTGGGTGATATACATGCTATATTTTATGAGACATGGTAAAACAGATAACAATGTTAAAAGATTGTTGTCAGGGAGATATGATGTACCTTTAAATGAACAAGGTATTGAAGATGCTAAAAAAGAAGCTATAGAAACAAAAGATTTGCATATAGATATTATCTTTTGTTCACCATTAACTAGAGCAAAACAAACTTGTGCAGAAATAAACAAATATCATAATGCTCCAGTTATTTATGAAGATTGTTTAGTAGAAAGATCATTTGGTAAGTATGAAAATAAACCTGTTACTAAAATGAAACCTGAAAAGTATTGGAATTATTTCAAAGATGATAATAATAAAAATATAGAAAGATTATCTGAAGTGTTTGGAAGAGTATATGATTTTTTGGATAAAATAAAAGAAGAATATAAAGGAAAAGATATTTTAATTATTGGTCATAATGATATAGGAAGAGCAATTTATTGCTATTTTAATGGTTTACCAGAAGATGGATATGTTTATCCTCTTAGAAGTGTTAATGCTAAAATAGTTAGTTATGATTTTGAAAAATAATGTTTATATACTTATAATTTGTTAATACTTATTATAGGTGATATAAATGTCATTTAAAGAAATATTGGATAAAATTATACATTGGATAACTACTGAAGGAGTAAGATTAGTGCTTGCTCTTTTTGCTTTATATATAACTTTTAAACTCATTAACTTTTTAGCTAAAAGACTAGAAAATAGAATAAAAAAGAAAAAGAAACATTTAGATGAAACTATTACTAGAGTTGGATTAAGTGCTTTTAGAAAAGTATTAAAGTTTTTAGCATTTGTATGCTTTTTAGGGTATATAGGAATAGAGACTTCATCAATTGCTGCAACTATTACTTCTATTGGACTTGGAATAGGTTTAGCTTTGCAAGGCTCTTTGGCTAATTTTGCAGGAGGAGTAATTGTTTTAGTTATGAGGCCATATAAGCTTGGAGATTATATAGAGTGCAATGGAGTAAGCGGGACAGTTGATGATATTAAATTATTTTATACATATATAGTTACAATAGATAATAAAGTAATAACTATGCCTAATGGTAAAGTAGCAGATTCACTAGTAATCAATTATTCTAGTAAAAAGTTAAGAAGATTAGATATGCTAGTAGATGTAAATAAAAATAGTGATTTATTAGTAGTAAAAAAAGCAATTAGAGAAAGTGTTGAAAAGTCTAATATGTATTATATAAATATTGTACCATTTATTAATATTAACTCTTATAAAAAAGATTCTATAGAAATAGTATTAAAAGTATGGTGTGATAATGATAAATATTGGGATTTATATTATTTTTTGCTTGAAGAGATAAAAAGAGAATTTGATATTAATGGTATTAGTATTCCTAATAATAAAATGGATGTATTCATAAAAAATAAATAAAATGTATAAAGTAGCACTGCTACTTTTTTATTTTGTGATAAGATATAAAAGGTAGGAGAAAAGGAAATGAATAAAGGTATTAGTTTTTATTATGGATTTAAGTCAAATTATAAAGAAAGAGTAAAAAATATAAAAAATGCAGGGTTTGATTGTGTAATTACAAACGCTGATAAAGATTTTAAAAGTCAAAATGGTTCAATTAAAAATCAAATTAGAATGTTTAAAAAATATGGTATTAAACTATCTAGTTTGCATATGTCTTATAAAACAGTAGAACTACCAAATTTTTTTAAAGATAATAAAATAGGCGATAAGTTAGAAAAAAATTTAATTAGAGATGTAAAAATAGCGCATAAATATGGCTTTATTTGTGTAGTGGTGCACTTATGTGGTGATCCAAATATGATAGGAGTAGAAAGATTAAATAGAGTATTAAAAGTATGCGAAAAATTAAATGTTCCCTTAGCTATTGAAAATATAGATGAAAGAGAACCTTTTATGTATGTCTTTGAACATATTAATAATAAGCACTTAAGGTTTTGTTATGATTCAGGGCATAATCATTGCTTCGACTCTTATTTTGATTATTTAGGGAAGTATGGAGATAAGTTAATTTGCATACATTTACATGATAATATGGGAGATGAAGATAGTCATACTTTTAATAAATATGGAAATATAGATTGGGAAGAATTAGCTAAAAAGTTAGCTAAGTGTAATGAAGTAAATATTGACTATGAACTATTATTAAATGTTAAAAAGAATGAAACAGAGCTAGAAACACTAAATATATGTTATAAACAAGCTTGTGAATTAGAAAATTTAATAAATAAGTATAAGGGGGAGTAAGTATGGATAGTGTATTAGAAAAGCAAAGAGAGTTTTTTAAAAGTGGAGTAACTTTAAATCTTAATTTTAGAATAGAGTGTTTAAAGATGCTTGAAGAAAGTATTTATTATAATATGAATGATTTAATTAGTGCATTTAAAGATGATTATAATAAATGTGAATTTGATGTGTACTCTACTGAAGTTGGCTTAGTTATAAAAGAAATAAGATATTTTATAAAGCATTTAAAAAAATTAGCAAAGCCTAGAAAAGTTAGAACTTCTTTAATTAACTTTCCTTCAAGTGGATATATAGTTAGTGAGCCATATGGAAATACTTTAGTAGTATCACCATGGAACTATCCATTTCAATTAACAATGATGCCTTTAATTGCTTCAATGGCTTGTGGTAATACAGTGTATTTAAAGAGTTCTAGAAATACTCCGAAAATTACTAAAGTAATAGAAAATATATTAAGCGTATTTAATGATGAATACATTTATGTAATGGAAAATACTAAAGAAAATATGGATAAATTATTTGATTTAAAATTTGATTATGTTTTTTATACTGGATCTCCAAGTGTTGCGAGAGATTTAATGTCTAGACAAGCTAAATATCTTACTCCAATGACTTTAGAATTAGGAGGTAAATCTCCTTGCATTGTAGATAAAGATTGCAATGTTAGTAAAACTGCTAAAAGAGTAGTATGGGGTAAATTTTTAAATGCTGGACAAACTTGTGTAGCACCAGATTATATTTTAGTGCACAGTGATATTAAAAGAGAGTTTATAAAACAAGCAATTAAATATACTCAAGAATTTTATTATAACGAAAATAAACTTAGTGAAAACTTTACTAATGTAATAAATGAAAAATATACTAATAAACTATTATCATTAATAGATAAAAAGAAATTAGTGTTTGGGGGTAATATCTTAAATAACACGTTAGAACCTACAATATTAGAAAATGTTTCATTTAGTGATGAAATAATGAAAGAAGAAATATTTGGACCTATAATGCCTATCATTGAATTTAATAATTTAGACGATGTTATTAACCATTTGAAAGACTTAGATAAGCCATTAGCATTATATTATTTTGGTAAGAACTATAAAAAAGTAATTAAAAATGTTTCTTTTGGAGGAGGATGCATTAATGATACAATAATGCATTTAACAGAAGAAAAACTTCCTTTTGGAGGAGTAGGCTTGAGTGGCATGGGTTCATATCATGGTAAAAAATCATTTGAGGTATTTTCTCATAAAAAAAGTATTTTAAAGAAAAGCGCTTCAAAAGAAGTAAATTTGAAATACCCCCCATATAATAAAAACAAAACTAAGTTTACCAAAATGTATTTTGGTATAAAAAATAAATAATATTTTCAATATTTAATTAAAAAAGGCTAAAAAAATTGAATTAAAAAAAATTAATTAGTAAAATATAAGCAAGAAAAGGCAAAGGAGAAAAATAATTTATGAAAAAAGGACTTAAAATTGGAGCTGCTTCTTTAGCAGCATTATTAGTATTCGGTGGGGTAACAGGATGTGGCAAAAAAGATAAACTACCTGAATTACCTGTAGCAAGACTTGCAGAAACTACAGATGGAAGTGCATGCTTATCAAATGATTACAGCAATTCATGCTCTGGAATTAACGTACATAACTTGTATCAGTATTTAGGTAGAAGTGATGTTAAATATGTTGATTTACGTGGATACCAAGAAGTATTATCATCTGGTGGAGCACTTAAAGGATTTGAACATATTGAATTCTTTGAAGATATTTATAGCAGTGGTGCTACTACTGAAAAACAATTATTCAATAAGGATTACACTCCTAAATATACTTATTCAGTAACTTTACTTGAGCAAATTTTCCCTAAAGATAAAACAATTTTCTTATCATGTGCAAGTGGTGGACGTGTAGTACATATGATGAATATTTTAGAAAGATATGGATGGGATATGTCAAAAGTTTATAATGTAGGTGGATATAATAACTATGTTAAAGATGCTAACTATGACAATTATAAAAATCATATTGTAACATTAAGTGATGCTGAAGTAACTTATAAAGAAGGAACTTATACTGAAACAATTGGTACAGCAACTTATACTGCAAATGTTAAAGTAGTTGTTGATGCACAAGGAAAAATTGAAAATGTATACGTAGTTGGAAATAAAGAATTTACAGGTACAGCTGGAGGAGAATGGAATCCTGAAACTTGGTTAAAAGCTAAATATACTTTCTTAAATGGTTTAAAAGGAAAAACTTTAGCAGACATTAACACTATGTTAGGTGCAACTAACACAGCAAGTGGAACAGATGTAGCTACAGGTGCTTCATTATCATCAAATAGAGTATTAAAAGCTGTAAAAAATGCTTTATCTAAATAATTAATTAATGTTTGTATTTAAAATAGAAAGGCATTACCTTTCTATTTTTTTTAAGGAGAGTTATATGAAAAAAGGAATAACTATATTTTTACTTATTATGCTTTTGATTACAGGATGTTCTTGTAAAAAAGAAGAAAATCTTGTTATACCAATAAAAGAAAATGCAAATGATACCTCTGTTTTAACAAGCCCTATTAATACCAAAAATATAGATAAATATATGTTCATGGAAAATGTTCAATATGTGGATCTAAGGAGTTCAACATCTATAATGAAAGAAGGACATGTAGCAGGTTTCGAATTTATTCCTTTTTTATCATTTATAGCTTCTTTTAATGAATATGACTCTTTGTATAGAATGAAGGCAACAACTGATTCAACAGGTAAAAACATACCAGCAGGGCAAGTTGGAGGTTTTATTGCTCAATATGAAGAATCGGAAAGAATTGTTAAATCATTATTTTCTAAAGATAAATATATATTTTTAATATCACAAGCAGGTTCTGAATCAAGTTATATGATAAATTTGCTTATACAACTTGGATATGATGGAAATTTGCTTTATAATGTAGGTGGAGTAATTAATTCAGAAGGTATTCCAAGTTATAAAAGCATTACAACTAACAAATACTTTGTTAATGGATGTGGTGATGTTAAATATACATTTAACTTTGGAATATTAGATGAATTAACACCAATAAAATAAAAAGGAAAGGAAAAAGACAATATGAAAAAAATATTTAAATCTATTTGTGGATTATTTATGTGTTGCATGATGCTATTAACTACTGCATGTGGCAAAAATAATGACAAAGATAATGGAACTTCTAAAGGATGCACAGAAAATCCTACAGTTGAAGACATTAATAGAATGTTAAATGGGACTTTAAATATGGATGAAGCAAATCCTATTGCTATTATCCCGTTTAATCATGTAAATGGGCCAAGAAATGAATGGAAATTCTATGCTCTAGTAAACTTTGTTTATAGAGATAGAGTAGAAAACTATGTTAAATATCAAGTTACTTATTTATCATGTACATGTAGAACAGCTGATGTTAACTATTGGCAAACTGCATACATGGAATTAACTATTCCAGAGAGTGAAAATGCAGAAGAATCAGTACTTCAAAAATTATCATTTGATAGAGATGGTACAGGACACTATACTGCTGGTTTCTGGGGTGATTCTTCTCCTATTTATAGTGGAGATAAAATTGTTGCTACTTTTGAAAAAACAGCTAATCCAGAGGGTGGATATTATCCTAGCATAAGAGAAGATTATATTCCTTTATTAATAGGAAAAACAAAAGCTGAATTAGATCAATATAATTTCGTTGATGATTTAAAAACAGCAAATGTGATGAGTCAAGAAACTTTCGATGCTTTTTCAGGAGCATCTGTATCTACTAATAATATCTTAAGAATTCTTCATGCTGTATTTAAATATCATGCAGATAGATATTTTGGCTAATAATAGTTTGTGGGGATAATAAAAAAATTATCCCTTTTTTTGAAAAAATATAAAAAAACAATATAGAAAAATTGAATTTCATATTTAATATTGTAAAATATAAGTAAGAAAAGATGAAAGGGGAATTTTAATGAAAAAAGGTTTAAAAGTAGGTGCTGCTTCTTTGGCAGCATTAATGGTACTAGGAGTTGCAGGATGTAACAAACAACCAACAGAAGAAGAATATGCTAAATGGGCAAGAGATCATGGTTGGATTGAAACAGTGGATATGGCAACATCTGCTACAGAACAAGGAAAAGGAATTAATATGGGAGCTTTTGCTTGGACAGAAGAATTAAAGAAAGAAACAATTAGAGAATTCTTGAAAGGTGATGAATTATTGTTACCTAATGGAACAAAGAAAGGTTATAATTATCGTTCTATGTTCTCAATTGCTACAGCTGTACCAACTAAAGTTAATGGAAAATCAGAAGTAAAAGTTGCTAATACAAATGTAGAATTAGTAATAGATCCAAATTCATTCAAACTATATGGTATGGGTGAAGGAGGAACTGGCAAAGTTAATGACTTTGCTATTAACCAAAATGTTAGTATAACATGGCTAAGACAATTAAATTCAACTGATAGTGCTTATCCAACAGGATATGCTACAGAAGCTGATTATTATCATTCATATGGTATTCAATATAATGGTAAAGTACATGTTTTAAATGCATCTAGTTCTGATGCTGAAAAATTAGAAGTATTTAGTCATTATTCTCCAACAATAGCTTCTCAAGCTGCTACATGGGCTGCTATGGATACTGATGCTAAAAAATTAGCTTTTGCTAACAAAGTTATTAATGGTGGAGGAACTGTATATTATGTTGTTCCTGAATCAATCGTTATTACAGCTGCTTATGATTCAATGAGTGGAAATTCTTTATTAAAATGGAATACAGAAGAAGATGCTAAGAGTCATGCTAAATGTGCTGTATATTCAGGAGATCCTAGTAGAAGATATCCATTTATCAGAGAATCTTTCTGGAATACTAAATTAGCTGCTAAAAATGTTGCATTAACTGCTGATGCTGCTAATAACTATGCTTTAATTAATGCTGCATACGGTAACTGGGAAACTAGAAAAGTATTAAATGAAACAGTTGAAGGTGTTGGAGCAAAAGGTGCTGTAATTACTGAAGAACAAGCTACTACATTAGATGCAAGTAAATATACTACTCAAACAAACTGGGCAAGAAGATTTGCATTAGATACTACTTTAACTTGTGGTATGATGTCACAACAAACTTTAACATTCAATAACTAATATAAATAGTTAAAATTAAAATAAAAAAGAAACTTAATTATGGCTGCAAACGTAATTAAGTTTTTTTATACTCATAAATTTCAAAATATAGAAAATAATAATATTGAATGGAGGAAATTTATGAAAAAAATAGGATTATTAAGCTTAGCTACATTAATGTCACTATCATTAGTTGGATGTGGAAAAGATGCAAAGAAACCAGATACATTTACTAGTTCATCAGTAACTTCAGAGTCGGATTATAAAACAGTAAAAGGAGATGGAGATTCTCTTATTACAGCAATGAATAAATATAAAGGAACATATTTACATGCGACTAACAATGAGGATGGAAGTATAGATGTAGGTTATTTTATTTATACACTGAAAAAATCTGATGATGGTAAATATTATATTACTCAAACATTTGGTGCCAATGATGATGGTAGTGTAAACCAAACAGTTAAGAATCTAGAAAGAGAGAAAAAAGGGACAGCATATTTTATATCTCATAGTTATGGAGAAATAATAGCTACTCCTAAAAATGTATATGTATCAGTAACAGGAGAAAGTGCTCCTGCATTTGCTACAAGGACATACTATACAAGAACAGGTGTTGAAGGAAATTATGTTTATACACTATTAACTGCAGCACCAGCAGATTGGGCTACTAATTACACTTCATATTTTAAAGTTGATCATATAGAATATGAAGATGTAGGTAAAGTGGACTGGAAATCAGCTACAACTCCAGTAGTAGGAGGAAAAATGTATTATAAAGTAGGTAACTTAGAATACAAAAAAGATACTAGTGGTAAAGTAACTTCAGTAGTAGCAACATTAAATGTTTATAGAATAGATCCCATAGTATAGACATTAGAAAGGACTTTATAACCTTAATATAAAGTCTTTTTATTTAACTAAAAAATGTTTTAAGAACCAGTTATGGGGGTATTTTTTGAAAATAATTAAAAATATACACCCATAACTAGCGCTTTTCTATTATTTGTAGTATAAATATTATAGGTGATATAATATGGAACTTGAAATAAAAAACGATTTATATAAAAGAGAAAAATATTTAAAAAAAATACGTGGTTTCTATCATGAATGTGAAATTATTAAAGTTTTAACTGGAGTTAGACGTTGTGGAAAATCATCTATAATGAATTTAATAATGCAAGAACTTTTAGAGCAAGGTGTAAACAAAAATAATATTTTATATTTTAATTTAGATAAAAAGCCATATATAAATGTTGATACAATTGAAAAACTCGATGAAATTATATCAAAAAATTGTGATTCGAAAGGAAAAAAATATTTGTTTATAGATGAAATTCAAAATGTAAAAGGATTTGAAAAAATTATAAATGCTTGGAGAGAAGAAGGTGACTTTTCAATTTTTATTACAGGATCAAATTCTTATTTATTATCAGGAGAACTAGCAACTAAACTAACGGGTAGATATATTGAATTCAATATTTTACCATTATCATTTGATGAGTATATTGAAGCTAAAACATTTTTTAAGAAAAATGTTTCAAGTGATAATTTGATAGAATTAAGAAATTATATATTAGAAGGTGGATTTCCATATGTTTTAAAGCTTGACTCCATTGATGATAAGAGAAATTATACAAAAAATCTTATAAATGAAATTTTTGAAAAGGATATAAAGCAAAGAATTAAAATAAAAAATAAATATGTCTTTGATGTGGTTATGACATATATAATTAATAATTTTGGATCTACAACAAGTATTAAAAATATTGTTAATGATTTAGAAAAAAATGGCATTTCTATTAAAAGAGAAACTATTAATAAATATATTGAAGCACTTGTAAGTTCAAAAATAATCATGCCATGCAATCGTTTTGATATGAAATCTAGAAAGTCTTTAAGTGGAGAAAAGAAATTTTATTTATCAGATTTATCTTTTTATTATGCATTAAATACAGACAATAGAATTAATTTCGGACCAGCATTAGAAAATTTAGTATATATATACGCTAGTAGCATGGGATATTCGATTAGTGTTGGTAAAGTTGGTAAATTAGAGTGTGATTTCATTCTTAGAGACAATGAACTAAATTATTCATATGTTCAAGTTGCATATACAATATTAGCTAGCAAAGAAACTGAAGATAGAGAATACAAAAGCTTAGAAAGTATCACTTGGGATAATTATCCTAAGTATTTACTTACAACAGATGTATTGTTACAAAAAAGAAATGGAATAATTCATGAAAACTTAATGGATTTCATTAAAAATGAAAAGAAATTTTAATAATTTATTATAACTAATGATCTTTTCTAATCACATACACAAGTTCATAATCAAATCTTTTTTTATCATATTTATAATTACTATTACTCAAAAAGTCATCTATATCATTAGCTTCTTTACTACCACCTAAATGTCTACTATAAGTAGTAATAATTATAAGACCATTATCATTTAATAATTCATAACATTTCTTTAATGCATTAATAGTAGTGTAACTATTAGTGCATATTTTTTTATCACTACCAGGAAGAAATCCTAAATTAAAAGTAACTAAATCAACTTTTTCTTTCACATAATTATCTACATACATATGATTAGCTTGAGTTACTATTACATTATCATAATCTTTTAGCTTTTCTTTACTTCTTTTAACAGCTAAATCTTGTATATCAAAAGAATATACTTTTTTGAATAAATTAGCTAAAAATAAAGAATCATTACCATTACCTAAAGTAGCATCTATTGCTATTTTATCTTTACTTGCAAAATTATTTATTAAATCATGATAATAGATAACAGAAGGAGATAATTTTTTTTCTTTACTTTCTAATGCCTTACCTTGATAAGTATCTCTTTTAACCATTTCTTTATCTATATCATTTAACAATTGAATTTTATCTGTATTCCATTTAGGTGCAATTAAATTTTCCTTTATTGGATCAGAGGTAAGACGTTGAACCACTATTTCTTTTCTTAAATTTTCAAGTTGTTTAATAACTACATCAATATAATCATTTTTACTTAATATTTTAAAAGGATGATTATAAAAATCATTCCCCATAACACTATCTTTTAAAATATTTAAAGAATGAATTTTTATTCCTTGAATATCAAGTTTATTTATATCTTGTACAGTTTTAATCATCATTTCTTTAGTTTCATTAGGTAACCCATTAATAATATGAACAGTTACATTAATGTTATGCTTTCTAAGTTTATTAACAGAATCAACAAAAGTATTATAATCATAACCTCTATTAATTAGTTTAGCAGTTTCATCATTACTTGTTTGTAAACCAATTTCTACCCATAAATCTCTTCTTTCATTAATTGAAGCAAGATAATCTATAACATCATCCTCTAAACAATCAGCACGTGTAGCAATAGAAATAGCCACTACATCTTCTTTATAAACAAAAGGTTCATATAACTCTTTTAAAATATTAACTGGAGCATAGGTGTTAGAAAAAGCTTGAAAATAAGCAATATATTTAGAAGCAGGCCATTTTAGATGCATAATATCTTTCATTTTATTAAATTGAACATCTAATTCATCATGAATATTACCACCATTTTCTCCTCCACCTAAGTTAGAACAAAATGTACATCCGCCATATCCAACTTTACCATCTCTATTAGGACATGTAAAACCAGCATTTAAAGATACTTTAAATACTTTTTCATGATATTTATTTTTTAAATAATAATCAAATGTGTGATATCTTTTATTAGTATTAGAACATTCAAAACTATTTTCCATTATCTTTACTCCTTTAATTATAATATAGCATATTTTCACAAATATAATTAGAGTTATGTCAAAAGTCTAACTAATTCATATTATGTAATGGGTGAAAATAATGATAGAGGTATATAAATATGGGGGAACTATTTTAAAAGATGAGAGTAAAAGGAAGAAAATATATAAGTTTTTTAAAAATAAAATTAATGAAGGAGTAAAAATCTTTATGGTAGTGTCAGCGTTTGGTAGAGAAAAAGATTATTTTTCTACTGATCATTTAGCTAAAAATATAGAATTATTAAGTAACTATGATAAAGATCAATTAATGACTTTTGGAGAAATATATTCATCTTTAATAATAAAAAATGAATTATTAAGAGAAGGCTTTAAAGTAAATAATGCTTATTATGATGAAATAGGTATAACATGTGATAATAGTTATCAAGATGGCAATATCATAGGCATTGATATGAGTTATTTAGGTGAACTTATAAATGATAACGATATAGTAGTAGTCCCAGGATTTATTGGAGAATCAATGGAAGGAAAAATTATAAGTTTAGGTAGAAATACAAGTGATTTAACAGCAGTTATTATTGCTAAATATTTTAATTTAGATAAAGCGTATATTATTAAAGAAGTAAATGGAGTTTATAAAAAGGATCCACGTATAGAAAGGTTGGATAAAGTAATTAAGTGTGTTAGTTATGATGAAATGATTAGCTTATTAAATGCAGGTAGTAAAATGTTTTCTAAAAAGACAATAAAATACGCTAAAGATAAAAAAGTTATTATTGATATTAGAAATATAGATAATGATGAAGGAACTATTATTAGTGATACTCAAAGTGATGAAAATATTTTATTTGTAAATAAAGAAGATAATGAAATAAAAATAGTTTTTAAAGATATGAATATATTTAATGAAATATTTAAAGTAATAATAGATAAAAAGATTAAATTAGACGATTTAATTATTGTTAAAAATATAGTTTATTTAAAAGGCAAAAATATAGAAATAGATGAAATATTAGATAAATATATTAGGTAGTTAATACATATAATGTAATGGTGATAAAATGGATATAAATGTTGGAGTAGTAGGCGCTACTGGATTAGTAGGTTTAGAGATGATTAAGTGTTTAGAAGAATTAAATAATCCAAGCATCAATATTTTTTGCTATGCTTCAAGTAGAAGTAAAGGCAAAGCAATAAATACTAGTAAAGCTAGTTATAAAGTAGAAGAATTAACTGAAGATAGTTTTAATGGATTAAATTATGTTCTTTTTAGTGGTGGAAATGAAGTAAGTGAAAAGTATGCACCAGTTGCAGTTAGTAAAGGATGTATAGTAATAGATAATTCTTCTTTTTATAGAATGAATAAAGAAGTGCCTTTAGTTAGTATTGGTAGTAATGATAAGGAAATATATTCACATAAAGGAATAATTGCAAATCCTAATTGTTCTACTATTGAGTTAATGAAAAGTTTAAAAGTATTAGATGAGTTATATGGTATAAAAAAAGTAGTAGTGTCTACCTATCAAAGTGTAAGTGGGATAGGAAAACAAGCATTAGAAGAATATTCAATAAATCAACATATAAATTTACCTAATTATACTTCTTTTCCCTTTCCTTCAAGCAACAAACATTATTCAATAAAGGATAATGTAATACCTCAAATAGATTCTTTTGATTTAGAAAGTAGATATACAAAAGAAGAATTAAAGATGACTAACGAAACAAAAAAAATATTGGGTGATCATATAGATTTAATAGCAACATGTGTTAGAGTCCCTATATATAGAGGACACGCTGAAAGTGTATATGTAGAATTAAATAATAAATTAAATATAAATGAGTTTATAAATAAAATAAAAGAAGATGAATACTTAGAACTTAAAGATGATATAGTAAATCAAGAATATCCACTTGTAAGAGATTGTTACTATAATAAAAAAGCAATTATAGGGAGAATAAGAAAAGATTTATTTAATGAATTTGCAGTTAACTATTTTATAGTGGGAGATAACTTATATTTAGGCGCAGCTTATAATGCTGTGATGATTTTAAATAAGTTAATTAATGGTGAAAAGTATGAAGTTTGAAAAATATGAAGCTATTAAAAATGATTTTATAATTGTTAGTAAAGAAGTTGATGTTATTAAGATGTGTGATAGGCATAGTGGGGTAGGTGCAGATGGAGTTATTATTATTAAAGATATAAATGAAAGCATTATAGATATTAAAATATATAATGCAGATGGTAGTGAAGCTACAACCTGTGGTAATGGGCTTAGGTGTGTAGGGAACTATTTACACTCTAGATTAAATAAAGAAAACTTTAAAGTAAGAACTATAGCAAGCACTTATAATGTAAATCATATAAAAGATAATATTTATGAAGTGGATTTTAATGAAATTAATAATATAAAAAAAGAAGATGATTATTATGTAGTGAATAGTGGTAATCTTCATGTTTTTTCTATTAATATAAAAGATTTTAATAGTTTTATTAATAAAGTTAGAAGTAAATATGATTGTAATGTAGAAAATGTAAAAATTAAAGATAAAAATAATATAGAAGTTAAAGTTAATGAAAGAGGAGTTGGAGAAACTTTAGGTTGTGGAAGTGGAGCAGTAGCAGTAACATCAGCACTATATAAAGATAATTTAATTAATAATAAAGTTAATTGCAAAATGGATGGTGGAATTTTAGAAATAGAAATTCTAGATAATGTAATTAAACTTAAAGGTGAGGCTAATTTAGTATATAAGGGGGAAATATAAATGTTTGATATAAATGAATTATTTGCAAGTAGAATAGGTGGTAAAAACTATTTAAGTAACACTAATATTTATAGATTTACTAAAATAAAAAAAGCTAAAGAAGAAGCACTTAGAAATGGTTATGATGTTATTGATTTTGGAATAGGTGAACCAGATAAAAAGGCTAGTGATTTAGTTATAGATTCTTTATATAATGAGGCTAAAAAATGGGAAAATAGAGAGTATGCGGACAATGGTTGTTTAGAGTTTAATAAAGCATGTGCTGGATATTTAAGGGTAGAGCATAATGTAGATGTAGACTATAAAAGTGAAGTAATGCATTGTATGGGGATTAAAGAAGCATTGAATATTTTACCATTAGCATTTGTTAATAAAGATGACTATATTATTACAACAAGTCCTGGATATAGTGTAATGTCAAATATGGGAAAATGGTTAGATTGTAATGTATATGAATATAAGTTAAATAGATTTAATAAATATTTAATTGATTTTGATGAAATTGAAGAAAATATTTTAAAAAAATGTAAATTGTTATATATAAATTATCCTAATAATCCAACAGGGGCAGTAGCAACAAAAGAGTTCTTTAAAGAAGTAGTTAGGTATGCTAAAAAATACAATTTTATTGTAGTTCATGATGCTGCATATATTGACTTATGTTTTGATAATATAGATAAAGTTAGCTTTCTTAGTGTTGAAGGAGCAAAAGATGTAGGGGTAGAACTTTACTCCTTTTCTAAAGGTTTTAATATGACTGGATGGAGAATAGGGTTTATTGCAGGGAATAAAGATATTGTTAAGGCATATGGTACAATAAAAGAAAACATGGATTCAGGGCAATTTTTAGCTATTCAAAAAGCATGTATTACTGCTTTAAATAATTATGATTTAATTACAAATGAGAATAAAAAAATATATAAAAGAAGACATGAATTAGTAAATAAAGTATTAGTAAAACATGGCTTTAAAGCAGGAGTCCCTAAAGCTGGATTTTATGAGTATGTAAATATTCCTAAAAAATGCAATGGTGTTAGTTTTGAAAGTGCTGAAGAATTTGCTTTATGGCTAATAGAAAATGTATACATAATGGTAATACCATATGATAACGAAGGAAAATATATTAGATTTTCTATGACTTTTAAAGCAAAAGATGAAAAAGAAGAAATAGAAGTTATAAATGAATTAGATAAAAGACTTAATAAATATAAATTTGAATTTTAATTGTGTTTAACTAGTAAAAAAAAGATGTTGAAAAGTTTTATATGTTTGATATAATTTTACTAGAAAGCAGGTGTGGTTATGAAATTAAAGGAACAAATGGAATTAATAAGTAAAGATTATTCTTTAGGTTCTAGTATAAAAAATATGTGCATAACTGCTCAAAAGTATTTAGTAGAAAAAAATCCAAATAATATTAAATATATAAATAAGCCTACTAGTGAAATAATAAGATATTGTTATGAAAAAGAATTAACTTCTATGCAATATGTTAAAAATATTCCTGAAGATATTCAACTAGATATGTTAAAGAAGAACTATAATAATTTCAAACTTATAAGTAATCCAACTGAAAATGTTATACAAAAAGCAGTAAGTTTTAATGCTTTTTATATTAAACTTATAAAAAATCCTTCAAGCGAAGTTCAAATTATAGCAATTGATAGAAATATAGAATCTATCCTAAATATGGAATTATCCCAAACTGCTCAAAGTTATTTAGTAGAACACCATTTAGTTAATTATCCTATGATAAAAAATCCTACAGAGCAAACTAAAATGGAAGTTGTAGAAAAAGATGGATTCCTAATTAAATATATAAATAATCCAAGTGAAGAAATTCAATTAAAAGCAGTTGAAAATAATACATTTAGCATAGGAAACATAAATAATCCTACAATTAAAGTTCAGTTATTAGCAGTAATGAAAAATCCTTACGCTATTAAATATATAAGAAAACCATCTGAATTAATTCAACTAGCAGCAGTTAAGCAAAATAAAAGTGTTGTTCAATATATTAAGTATCCTACTGCATTAGTGCAAAAATATGTTATAAGTAGAGACTATAGATTAATAAGTAAAATAAATATGCCTGATGGTGACATACAAAAAATTGCAATAAAAAAAGATGTAAGATCTATTAACTTAATTAAAGAAGATGATTTAGATATGGATATTAATGCATGGTTTACTAATGCTTTTAAAAGAGCAAAAAGAGAAAATCAATTAAAAATATATGAAGTATTAAATGAAAATAATAAAAAGAAATTTGAAAAATACATAAAGCAAGAAAAGAAAAACAGGAAATAATAATCCTGTTTTTTTGCTTATAATAATGTATCAAGCTTATCTTCTATATACTTATTCTTTTTTATTTTAGGTTTATTAATAATTGTTCCTTTATTAATAATCATATCTATATCTCTTAAAGCTTCTAAATCTTCAAGTGGATTATTTTCTAATATTAGTAAATCAGCAATTTTATTAGGCTCAACACTACCTATTTCTTTATCCATATTTAATATCTTAGCATTTACTAAAGTAGCACTATATAAAGCAAATTTATTAGAAACACCAACGTATTTGGCAAATTGATATACCTCTCTCCACATACCATATTGAGTAGCAAATGGACAAGAAGCATCAGTTCCTAAACCAACCAAAATATCATTTTCTATACATTTTTTAGCACCATCAATCATACCTTTAACTACCACATCGCTGTTATAAATACTTAATTCGTCAAGAAGAGTAACACTAGGTTCAAATTTAGATAAAGGAAGAGCAGGGGAAATAGTGAACACATTTACTGACCCAGTTTTTTTATACATTTTTATATCTTCTTCATCAATAAAACTACCATGCTCAATAGTATCAACTCCACCTTCAAGTGCTACTTTAACACCAGCATTACTTTCTGTATGAGAAGCAACTTTAAAACCATATTTATGAGCTAAATCACATATAGTTTTAGTTTGTTCTAAATTCATTTTTAACTCTCCTGGTTCACCTTTCTTTTTAGCATCCATAACTCCACCAGTAACACAAATTTTTATATAATCCACATTATGTTCTTTATTAAGATTAACTAAACTAGTTAGTTCTTCTTTTGTATCTCCAGTCATTGCAAATGTTCCATCACCATGTCCTCCACTAACAGTAATCGCAGGACCAGGAACTATCATTTTAGGACCAACAGCTTTTCCCTCATTAACTAAATCTCTAACATTAACATCACTGTAGTAAAAATCTCCAGAGCTTCTTAAAGTAGTAACACCAGAATATAGTTCTTCTTTCACATGTTTCTTTACTAAACCTTTTAGTATCTTTTGCCCTAATTTAGTTCCACAAAATTTAATTATTCTTTGTTGTTTTTTGCTTTTGCCGCCAAGTGTTTTACTAGGCTTTCCACTCCCAAATAAATGAGAATGTAAATTAATTAATCCGGGCACGACATATTTGTTTTCTAAATCAATCTTTACATATTCATCACTTAATTCTTCATTAACATCTACTATTTTTTCAATTATTTCACCATCAAGTAGAATATTAACTAATTTAATATCACTATCTTTGTTACCATCAAATAAATTACAATTTAATAATGCTATTTTCATATTTATCACTCCATGTTTTTATTATACATATATCCACAAAATGATTAAATAAAAAGAATAATTTTTCTATTTTTAAATTAACCTAGTGCTACATCAAGCACCATCATTAACATAAATCCAAATAGTAATCCAATAGTTGCCATGGCTTTGCTTTTTTTAGTTGATTCTGGAATAAGTTCTGAACCTACTACTCCTATCATTGCTCCCGCACTAAATGCTAATAAAAACGGAAGTATTGCTTGAGCTTTAACAGCTAAAAGTGCACCTATTACTCCTGCTATTGGTTCTACTATTCCACTTGCTTGACCATAAAATAAAGATTTTTTTATAGAGTAGCCTTCTCTTCTTAAAGGTAAAGAAACTGCAGCACCTTCAGGAAAATTTTGTAGTCCAATACCAAGAGCAAGTAAAGCAGCAGAAATAACACTAGCTTCAGGTATTCCTTTAACAATGCCACCAAAAGCAACTCCTACAGCTAAACCTTCAGGAATATTATGCAAAGTAACAGCAAGGACAAGTAAAACGCTTCTTCTTTTAGATGAAGAGTGTTCTAAACAATCATCTTTTTTACTAAGCATTTTGTCTAAAAATTTATCAGCAAAGATAACGAATATTCCTCCAGAAATAAAGCCAACACTAGGCAACAACCATTTAATGTATCCTAACTTTTCACTTAACTCAATTGAAGGAGCGAGCAAAGACCAAAAAGATGCTGCTATCATAACACCTGATGCAAAACCTAACATTAAGTCTAATAATTTTTGATTTATGCTTTTAAAAAAGCATACAACAAGTGCCCCTAATGCAGTAATAAACCAAGTAAATAATGTTGCTAATAAAGCTTGCATAATAGCATTTAAGTTAATAAACCAGTTAATCATTCCTAACACCTCAAGATATAATATGTTTTACCAATTAGGTAGGTGTTTTTATAAGAAAAAAATAGGCTTAAAATAATTAATTTGCATAATTAACTAGCATTAATTGAATAATAGAAATTAATTTGATAATATAGAAATATAGATATACCGAAAGGGGAAAACTTATGAATCCATTATGTATAGTATTTATCATATTATATTTAGGAGTATTAATCAGTTATTTCTTCTCTGAAACAAGTGGTAATCACAAAAGAAGAGCAATTAACAAAATAATTTTAGCATCGATGTTTTTAGTATTTGGTATTGTAATGTATTGTTTGCATTATGACTTTTTTAGTATTCATTTAATTATGCTTTTAGCTATTATTATGGCGTATGTAGGAGATGTGTGGCTACTTTATAGTTTTACTAAAGGAGGAATATCATTTATAGTTTCTAATATTTTATTTTTTTCATATGAGTGGGTATTAGTAGGAATGAATAATGTGCCATTTAGTAGAATATGGTGGTTTATTCCTTTATTTATGTTAACATGGGGAACTTTTTTAACTTTAACAATTTTAAAAGTCTTAAATTTTAAAACAAAAACAATTCCTATTTTAAGTTATGTTTGTTCAGTATCTTTACATGGAACATTAGGACTAGCTCTAGCTGTTTATTTTGCTAATACTAAAATGATTTTATTTGGTTTTGGCTTATTCTTATTTATGATATCTGATTACTTTTTAATGACACACAAATTTAAATGTCATAAAAATTGGATATTAAGATGTAATAGTGGAACTTATTTTGTAGGCTTATTATTGGTTGTATTAAGTCTTATGTATTAGAGGAGTGGTAGTGTGAAGTATGTTTTCATCATTAATCCAAATTCAGGGAAAAGTGAATTGAAGGATGGCTTGTTTGAACAATTAAAAAAATATGAAGGAAAAATTGAGTATTCAACTTTTATTGGTAGTAGTAAAGAATCAACAATAGAATACATTCAAAATTATTGCAAGACTCATAAAGAAGATACAGTCTTTTGTGCATGTGGTGGAGATGGTACTTTAAACGCTGTTGTAAGTGCAGTTATAGGATTTAATAATGCTATTGTTACTTGTTTTCCATGTGGAAGTGGCAATGATTTTGTAAAAGTATATGGTGGAGTAAATAACTTCTTAAACTTAGATAATATTATAAATGGTATAGAAACTAGAATAGATGTAATGAAAGTAAATGATAAGTATAGTGTCAATGTTACTAATTTTGGCTTTGATGCTTCTGTCTGTGATACTGCAAATAAAGTTAGGAGAAAAAAAATAATTGGTGGTAAAAGATCATACACCACAGGTATTATTAAATCTATTTTTACTGCTAGAAGAAATAAATGTAGAGTAGTTGCGGATGGAGAAGTCTTAGCAGAAAAAAGAATTCTTTTAAGCACTGTTGCTAATGGTAAATATGTAGGTGGAGCATATTTATGTGCACCTAGATCTAATAATGAAGATGGACTACTTGAAGTAAGTGTTGTTAAACCTATTTCTATTTTTAAATTTGCTTCTTTACTAGGCCCTTACAAAGTTGGAAAACAATTAGAGGATCCTAAATTTAAAAAATGTATTAAGTATTGTAGAGCAACTAGAGTAACTATTGATGCTCCAGATAATTTTAAAATATGCTTAGATGGAGAAATATATACAGGGCCACATTTTGAAATTGAAAATATGAAACAAGTATTAAGATTTATAAAACCAAAAAATAGTTAATCTTAGTATTTGAAAAATTTATTGTATAAGATAGAATTATAGAAATACAAACAAATGGGGGGAATGTGTGTATGGAAAAATTTAATATTAAAGTAGATATTGTATCATCTGGATATGTTAAAGATGATGGAACATTTGATAAGGAAAAAGCATTATTATTATGTGGTAAATTTGCAGGTATTTGTTATGACAGGGAAGGATTTAATCACTTATTAAATGAACCAATAGAAAAAACAAAAAGAAGAATTGATATGACTTTAAATAATGGCCATCATAGTGTATATGATCATATATTTATTAGTTTTAATTTTCAAAACTTACCTAAAATGTTATCAATGTTTTTAAATAATGAACACGAGTACACTACTAGTGAAAAATCAGCAAGATATACACCAGTTGTTAAAAGTGGAGATTCAGTAATTAGTGAAAGAGAAGTTGAACTATATAATAAATGGATAGAAATATATAAAGATAAAATAAAAGAAAAATATGGGCATGTGTTTGATGATAGAAAAATCTTAAAATTAGCTCAAGAAAATGCTAGATATTTAGTATCAGTATTTATGCCAACACAAATGGCTTATACTACATCATTTAGACAAATAAACTATATTGCTTCATGGATGAAAGAATATATGGAAAAAGCGGATATGAACAATCCGTTTGAAAGAAAACTAAATGTTGCAATGGGAGAATTATTAAATGAATTAGACAGACTTAATGTGTTAGAAAAAGGATTAATGCAAAATGAAAAGCATAGAGAATTCTCTTTAATAAAAAAAGATTTAAAAGATACTGAAGTATATTATGGAGATAAAGTATATTCAACATTATATAAAGCAACGTTTGCTGATTTAGCACAAGCACAAAGACACCGTACATTAGATTATGAAATACAAATTTTAGAAGATAAAGAATACTATGTTCCTCCTATTATTAAAAATGATAAAAAACTAGTAAATGAATGGTTAGAGGATATAAGTTCATTAAAGAATATTACCCCTCAAGGAGAATTAGTTTTAATTAATGAATGTGGAACTTATGATAACTTTATTTTAAAATGTAAAGAAAGGCTATGTAGTGCTGCTCAACTTGAAATAGCTGAACAAACTAGAGATACACTACTTGCATACGAAAAAGCATTAAAAGCTAAAAATAGTAAAAAGGCAGAAGATATTGCTAAATATACTAAAGGAGCGAGATGTACATTCTGTGACTTTAAATGCACTAGTCCTTGTGGATTTAAAGAAGGAATTAACTTAACTAGAGAAATTTAAGACCGAAAGGTCTTTTTCTTTTTGATGAATAATATATTTTAAAATGACAACAATAAAACAAATGTATCATTACAATGATATTGGAGTTTTAAATGTTTTATGGTGTTTAGTATACTTTGCTATTAATACATTATTAGGATGGTTAACCTTTATTAAAATAAATATAAGTGTATAATACTACTTGTTAGATAGGTAGTGATGTTATGAATAATAAAGAAGTGGATATGTTAAATGGTAATTTAATGAAAAAAATTATCGTTTTTGCTATTCCCGTAATGTTAAGTAGTATCTTGCAATTATTATTTAATGCGTGTGATTTAATAGTAGTTGGTAAATTTGCAGGAGATGATTCTTTAGCAGCAGTAGGATCCACCACATCACTAGTTAGTTTAATAGTAAACTTATTTATAGGATTTTCAGTAGGCGCGAATGTAGCTGTAGCAAGGTCTATTGGAAAACAAGATAAAGAAAAGTGTGAAAAATTAGTTCATACTTCAATATTATTTAGTTTGATAGTAGGCGTTATTGTTACTTTATTTGGAGTGTTTGCTTCTAGATTCTGTTTAGAAAAAATGGATACACCTTCTGATATAATTGGTAAAGCAAGCACATATTTAATAATTTATTTTTTAGGTTCTATTTTTAATCTTGTATATAATTTTGGCGCTAGTATATTAAGAGCAATAGGAGAAACTAGAAAGCCTTTAATTTATTTGTTTATTGCAGGAGTAGTTAATGCTTTATTAAATTTATTTTTAGTAATAGTGTGTAAGATGGATGTTGCAGGAGTTGCTATAGCTACTGTTATATCTCAAATAATATCTGCTGTATTAGTAATACGTTGTTTGATAAAAACAGAGGGATATATACATTTAAATTTAAAAAAATTAAAAATAGACTCTAAATCATTAGGAGAAATAGTCTTAATAGGTTTACCAGCAGGAATTCAAAATTCTTTATTTGCAATTAGTAATATATCAATTCAAAAAGCTGTAAATTCCTTTAAATCCACTTCAGTTGTAGCAGGCAATGCAGCTTCAGCTAATATAGGAAACTTTATCTATTCATCAATGAATGCTTTTTATCAAGCGTGTTTAACTTTTACTAGCCAGAACTATGGAGCTAAAAAGATTAAAAATTGTAAAAAAGTTTTATTAAGTAGTTTACTTCTTGTAACATTAGTAGGCATGGTAGTAGGAGGAATTGCTGTAATACTAGGCAAACCTTTACTAGGGTTATATACTAATGGAGATGATTCTATAAAATATGGACTTATTAGATTAACTATAATTGGCTTAACTTATTTTACATGTGGAATAACAGATGTATTAGTAGGTGGTCTTAGAGGATTAGGATACTCTATTACGCCAATGATAGTTTCTGTTTTAGGGATATGTGTTCTTAGAATAGTGTGGATCCATACTGTTTTTAGAGCAAATCATTCATTACAAGTATTATATTATTCTTATCCTTTGTCTTGGATAGTTACTTCTACTATTCATATGATTTGTTATATATGTATATATAAAAAGCTTAAAAAGAAAATAAATATAGATGCACTAAAAGATTTAGTAATTGAATAATTTCTTTATAAGTGTTACAATTTTTACTAGTTGGAGGTGCTTGTAGATGGGATACCCAAAAAGACAATTAGTAAAAATAGTAGAGGAAATTTGTAAAGAAGATAATATAGAGTATGCTTCTTTTTCTGATAACTATATAATTCAATTAAGTAAAAATGGCAAAAATACTATGATTTATAATTATAAGTTTGCTAATAATGATGCAGCAATAAGTAAAATATGTGATGATAAAGCAGGACTTTCAGAAGTATTAAAATACAATAATATTCCTCACATTCCTCATCTTTATTTTGAAGATAGTAGCAGTCCAATGGTTGGAAAAGAAGGTATATGGGGTACGCTTACTAAAATGTTAAAAGATAATGGTAAGTTAGTTGTTAAAACAAATACTGGTAGTGGAGGAACTGGTGTTTATAAGTGTGAAAATCAAAAAGAATTAGAGTCTGCAGTATTTGATATATTAGGAAGAAAACATTCACTTACAATTTCTCCATTCATTGATATAGAAAATGAATATAGAACAATTATAGTAGATGATAAAGCTATGTTAGTTTATGCAAAACAAAGACCAAATGTAGTAGGTAATGGCGTAGATTCTTTAGAAAAACTTATAAAGGATGCAAATTTTGAAGATGTAGAAATATCTGAAAAATTAGATTTAAAATATGTACCAAAAGAGAAAGAAAAAGTAACAGTATCTTGGAAGCATAATCTTGGACAAGGTTCACTTCCTGTGCTTGTAAAAGATAAAAAAGAAATTGAAAAATTAACTAATTTTGCTTTGAAAACTGCTAGTATTTTAGGATTAAAATTTGCTTCAGTAGATATAGTAAAAGATAAAGAAGGAATATATAGAATACTAGAAATCAATAGTGGAATAATGATGGAAAACTTTTCTAGGTTAAGTAAAGAAAATTATGAAATGGCTAAACATATATATAGAACAGCAATTTATAAAAACTTAAATCTAGAATTGAAAAAAAATGAAGAAAAAACAATCTATGAAAACTTTAATAAAAGTTTAGCTTTTAAAAGGTAATGAGTATGGATATATTAGAAAAGATAAATAAAGGAAGTTTTTCTCTTCCAGTAATAATTAAATTAGCTACTAAATACAACATACCATACTTATTAAACAATACTTATAGTGGATCATGTGCAATATTAATGTTTGAAAAGGGAACTTTCGCAGTATGGGATTCTCCTTTTAATATAAATCCAGTAGGTAGTATAAAGATATGTAGTAATAAGGATATGTGTACATCATTTTTAGAAAGAATTGGATTTATGGTTCCTAAATCTATAAATTATACTAGAGAAACTACTAAAAAGAACGATTCCTTATATAAACCAATGTTAGATTTTTTTAAAGAAGTAGGAAAAAATGGTTTTAATTATCCTTTAATTATCAAGCCATCTACTTTATCACAAGGAATAGGAATTACAAAAGTTAATAATTATAATGAAGCAAGCGAAGCAATAAAAATATCTTTACAAAGTAAATCAAGAACATTTATTATTCAAGAATACGTTGAAGGTAATGATTTTAGAGTAGTAGTTTTAGGAGATAAAGTTATTCAAGCTTATAAAAGAGTACCTTTTCATATAGTAGGTGATGGTGTTCATACAATTGAACAATTATTAGACTTAAAAGTTAAAGAATTTATAGAAAATGATAGAGATAAAAAAGTAGATAAAAATGATGAAAGAACATTAAAGTGTATTAAAGATAAAGGATATAAATTAGATAGTGTGTTAGAAGAAGGTAAAACTTTAAATTTACAAAATATAGCTAATTTATCTCTTGGAGGGACATCAGTTGATTATACAAATAAAATAACTCCTTTCTTTAAAAATATGGTAGTAGCAGTAGCAAAATCATTAAATTTAGATATGTGTGGGATAGATATAATTACCTCTTCAATTAGTGATCCTAGTAACAAAGAGTATAAAATATTAGAAGTTAATAGCGCTCCTGGATTAGATAACTATTTATATGAAGATGAATTAGAGCAGGAAAAATATGTAGAAAACTTATATGAGCAAGTACTTATATATATTAGAAATAAAGTAAATAATAAAGAAAATAACATAATAAAAAGTAAAAGGATTTAACAATATTGCTAAATCCTTTTGTTTTATAAAGCAAATGTTATTATAATTTAAGTAGGTGATAAGTATGCTTAAAAAAGAGGAAAATATTAAATTATTTGATTCTATTAATAATATGTTAGTAGTTAAGAATACTTCTAATGTTTTTGATGATGCTTTTTTAAGTAAAATAACTTATTTAAGAATAGATGATATAGATACTTTAAAAGGAATAGAAAAACTAATTAATCTAGAAATGTTAGAAATAGTGGGAAAAGAAGATTCTACTAATATTTTTGAGTATAAAGAAATATATAGAAAAAATAAAAGCAATGAAGACTTTAGTATGCAAAAAGTATTTATGTATTATTATGGAGAATATACTAAAAATCAAATAAAAGAAGAAGATTTAAAATATATATATCAATTAAAAAATTTAAAATCTTTAAATTTATCTAGGCAAAGAAATATTAAAACTATAGATTTAAAGTATTTTAAAAATTTAAAAGATATAGAATTAACGGAATGTGTTTATTTAAAGGAAGTTAAAAATTTATTTTCATTAAATAATGTTAAAAGTATAAGTATGGATTTAGCTGGATGTTATAGATTAAAGAAAGTAGAAGATATAGATACACTTGCTAAATATTTTATAAAAAATAAAAATACTACTAAAAGAGAAATATATTTACCTACAATATATTTTGATAAACTAAATGATTATTATAAGAAGAATATAACTAGTGATATAAGATGTTTTAATTATTCAGAATTATGTCCAGGATATCGTAGTGATATAAATGACTATAATATGTTAGTGGCATATAACTTAGCTAAAGAAATAGTCGATGATTGTTGTAAATATGATGAAGAAAAGATGGATAAAGTAAGTGATATTTATAAATGGATATGTAATCATATCTCTTATGATTATGAAGGATTAAAGATGAACGAAAACTCACCTTTGCAAGATTCAAGAGAGAAATATAATAAAGTAATTAGATCATCATTTACTACTTTATATTATAAAAAAGGTGTATGCGTTGGTGTATCAGGTTTATTTAACTATTTATGTTCACTTGTAGATGTAGTAGCGCTTCCTGCCTATTGTAGTGCTAAACAAGTAGATTTTAGAAGAACCGTTTTAAGTAATCATCAAATAAGTAAGATATATTTAAAAAATAAAGCATATTATTTTGATCCAACTTTTGATTTGGATTCTATTGAATTTGAATTCTTTGGAAAAAATAAAGATGAAATAAGCTCTACTCATTTTTTAGCAATGGGAGAATATAATGAAACTAGTGGACAAAGTATCCAAAACATTTTAAAAATGAAAGGATATACTAGAAATAATAAAGGTAGAAGTAAGGGAACATTTAAGAATAATAAAGGTTATAGAAGATAATTTTTTATCTTTTAAGTTTTGTTTAAAAAATAAATTCTATGCTAAAAGAAATAACAGAAGTAATCTATTATGTAAAAAATATCTCAATAATAATTATATCTACTTAAAAATCAAAAGAGGTTAAATTTAACGTTTAACCTCTTTTATACTATCTATAACTTTTAATATATCCATTAGATTATCACTTTTTTCAATATAATGACTCCATATACTAGTATCCTTATAGTTAACATGATTAGGATTTAAACATATAGTGTGACATCCAGTACTTGAAACAAATCTATCATTATGACCATTACCTACAAAAACTATATCACTAGGTTTACAATTATGAGTTTTCATATATTTTTTTATGTATCTAGCTTTACCTTCTTCATCAGAATCTTCTTGATTAATGCTCTTTAAAAGACCATTTTCATCAAATGTAAAAGTATTACACTTAATATCTTCAAAATATTTTATATTATCTTTTAAAAGTGAACTAATAACATAATTAATACCTCCACTTAAAATGCATAAATTATAGTTCCTTTTCTTTAGTTCTTTAAAAGTTTCTTCTAACCCATTCATCATTTCAATGTTATTAATTAATTTATCTAAAGTAGCTCTAGACAATTTTTTATCAATATAAACTTTTTCAATTTTCTTAGACCATTCTTCATAATCTATTTCACCTTTTTCAAATTCTTTGTATAGCATATCATCAATATCAAGAGCATCTAATTCTCTCCAGATATTTCTCCATATTTCATTATTCTTTTTAGTTAAAGTTCCATCAAAATCAAATATAATAGTTTTCACAAAAATCACCTCTTGTGTAAATATATTAACATAAAATATGTTTACATTAAAGTAAAAATAAAAAGACACATATGTGTCTTCTTAGTCTGCCCAAACAGTAACTTTCTTTTCAGTAATTAAAGTGTAAAGATCAATGATTGAACCTACTACTGCAAATCCTAAAAAGATCCAAATAATTCCTGAAATTAAATGACCTTTACAAATACGATAGATACCATAACATAAGCCATCAAACACAGGTAAGGCAAGAATGATTTTTACTATATAAGGCAATGAATCAAAAAAATTAGTAACTTCTTTCATCTTTTTTCCTCCTACTAATATATATGTTATATTCGCTTATAATATTTCTCTTTTTATGAAAAGATGTTATAATACAAAAGTCGTTGGGGTATAGCCAAGCGGTAAGGCAGGAGACTCTGAATCTCCCATTTCCTTGGTTCGAATCCAAGTACCCCAGCCAAATAAAAAAATATAAAGTCTAGATGTTTCTAGACTTTTTTAATAAATTGTATAAATTTTATAAAAGAAATATCTTAAAAATTTAACATATGAAATTGTAATGTGATAAAATAAAAAACATAAGGAGGACAATTAACTATGAAATGTGATAAGTGGTTTAATAAACAATCTAGATTAGTTCAAATTATCTTATTATTAATTCCTGGTGTTAACTGGGTAACAGAAGTATTAGTAAGATGGAGTAAAGCACTACGTACTAAAGGTCTTATTGATGTTGTTCTAGCAGTAGTAGTAACAGTATTTGGTATTGTATTTGGTTGGGTTGACTTAGTTTGGTGCTTACTATTCAAACATATACTTTTAGGTTAATTAAATTGTTAAAAGCGAGCTTAAAACCTCGCTTTTTTTATATAAAAATATTTTTTTCTTTTAATATTGTTTTTTGCGTGTTAAAATAATTTTAAATAGGAGTTGATTAAAATGGGTCTTTTTAATAAGAAGAAGGTTGAAGAACAAATAAAAGTAAAACAAGAAGCACCAGAAGAATTTAAGGAAAGAATATCTAATACAGCAAGAATTTTAAAAGATTTACTTTTTTCTAAGAAAACTTTTGACATTAGATATGGAGAAATAGAGCATTTTGACAATAATATAAGTAAAGATGAACTTCAAAGTATGTCAGCTGTTTTCTTTGATAAGGTATCAAAAACATTATATAAAGTAAATATGAGAGCAATAATACCACACGCAGAAGACAAAGAGTTAAATCTTATGACACAAAGTTTAGAAACTTTAAAACTGGGAGAAACTAATGAAATAGCAGAATATACTCGTATTGAAAATGTTCATCATTATCATCCTTATCAAAAGGATACATATGGAGAAATAAAACAATCATGGAATAAAGAAGATGGTTATATAACTAGCAAAACAGAATCAGACACTTATATATATGAAGGAACAAATAGGCTAGTAACAAATATTCTTGAAGATGCAGTAAAAAGAGATATTAGTAGTAGAAAAATATATCAAACAAAACAAACAATGAAGATGTAACAAAAAGCATGAGAATTAACTCATGCTTTTTATTATAAACTTTTTATAAAACTAATAAACATATCATTATATTTTTCAAACTCATTAATATTTACAAATTCATTTGGTTTGTGCGCTAAAGCAAGGTCTCCAACTCCAAATAATATTGAATCGCCTCCTAATGCTTGAAAGTATCCGGCTTCACATCCACCAGTAAATTCATTTTCTTCTAAATTAAACTTTCTTAATAGCTTTTCAATAATTAAACTATTTCTTCTTTCAAGTGGTAAAATTGATAAATTATTAGAAAGTTCAATTGAGCATCCACTATATTTTTTCTTTAAATAAGCAATTTTGTTTCTTATATCTTTTAATACTTTGTCTATTAATGATTTATTATCAGTTCTTAAATCAAATACAATTTTACTATTAGGAGATACAATATTTACTTTATCACCACCTTGCATAATTCCACAATTAAGAGTAGTATTTGGGTATTTAAAGCTAAGTTTTTCAATAAAAGTAATAAATTTAGCAGCAATATAGTTTGCATTTATCCCATTTTGAGGTTTACTGCTGTGGCATCCAAGCCCAGTTATATCTATTTGATATTCATAGCAACTTTTACTAGATGTACATATTTTCATATTTGTTGGTTCACCAACTATTGTAAAGTAAGGAATTACATTTTTTTCTTTTAAGTAAGAAGATATATTTTCAATTCCCTCAAAATTAGTTTCTTCATCACTAGTAATAGCTATAATTATTGGCTTTTTAATTTTTTTTAACTCTTCAATGTTATTTAATATAATAGCAAAATAACTTTTCATATCAATAGTTCCAAGTCCATATAGTTTATCATCAATTAAAGTTGGAATGCATGGATTTGTTTTGTACAAAGATTCATCTGCAACTACAGTATCAATGTGTCCAGAAAGAACAATTGCATCATTAATATTAGTTATTTTAGTATTTAATCCAATTAATAAGTTTTTCTTTTTGTTTAATTTGTAATTATTTATAATTTTAATTTCTTCTGCATAAGGTTCAAACTTTTTTATTAAATAATTAATTATTTCCTCATTGCTATTAGTATCAAAGCTTTTTATTGATACTAAATCTTTTAATATTTCTAAATTTTTCATTTTTAATTTTCCTCTTTCTTTCTTATAAAATAAAACCCACCTATTAGTCATATACAAAAACATATAGGTGGGTATTAAATTATAATAATATGTATAATTAATCTTATATGTTTTACATGACCAAAAGTGCCTACAAAACATAATAAGAATGCAAGCACTTATAACAAGCTATGACGATGTAGCCATGATTTACAAATATACATATTATTTCCTCCTTTTTCTAAATAAAAAACCTGTCTATGATTTTACAAAGCATATAGACAGGTATAATTTTTATAATAAAAGAAATATATAAATCCACTTATATGCTTTGCATCACTAAAAGTACTTACAAAACATATATTAGTTGCAAGTACCAATTAACTATTATGATGTAACCATAAAGATGGATTATACATAATTCATTCTCCCTTTCTTTTACAATAATAATCTTATATAAATAATTTTTTAAAGTCAAGTAAATTTATATTGACAAAAAAATATTTCCTAAAACATATAAAAAAGATTGACATAAAATATTTAATTTTTGTTAGCAATATCTTTATACCTTAATTAATGAAGTGTGTTAATATCATCTTAAGAGGTGGGGAGATATGCCTAAGTTGTATTTCAAATATGGAGCAATGGGGTGTTCCAAAAGTGCACAAGCATTAATTTGTAAATTTAACTATGAGCAAAGAGGATTTAATGTATTATTAATTAAGCCAAGTATTGATACTCGCGATTATAATGAAGAAGGAAAAGCAGTTGTAAAAAGTAGAATAGGTATTCAAAGTGAATGTGTTTTATTAGAAAAAGATCAAAACTTATTAGATTTGTTTAATGAATTAAATAAAAAGAAAAAATATGATGTAATGATAGTAGATGAAGCACAGTTTTGTACAGAAGCACAAATTAATGATTGCAAAGAAATATCAATAAAAATACCTGTTTTATGCTATGGATTAAAAACTAATTTTAAAAGTTATTTATTTGAAGGAAGTAAAAGACTTATAGAAATAGCAGATAGTATAACTGAAATAAAATCAATTTGTTCATGTGGTGCTAAAGCTACTATTAATGCTAGATTTGTTAATGGTAAAATAGTTACTAGTGGCGATGAGATACAAATTGGTGGAGATGAAAAATATATGGCAATGTGTTACAATTGCTGGAGAAAGTATCAAAAGGGAGATAAGTAAAATGGAAGATATATATGATTTTGAAAAATATGAATTTGGTATAATAGATGATTTAGAAAAAGAAAAAAATAATTTAAGTGATCCAGATGATTTTTATGATCCTAATAAATATGATTGCATTACTTTATTAGAAGACTTTTGGTGGACTTTTTATAAAGATACTAAATCTGTAGAAACATTAAATGTGAAAAACAATTTTAAAAAAAATAAAGGCTTTGAAAATACAGGAGCATCAATTGTAACAACATCAACTAATTTAAATGAATTAAAAAAATGTGTAGAAAAGCAACGACTTAATAAAAAAAGAGTAATGGAAAGTGTTAAAGATGCTACATTAAATGAAGAATTTGATGAAGAATTTGATCTCTTATTAGAAATAATAAATAAAGCTATTAAAGAAAATAAAAGTATAATATTTTATGCAAATTAAAAAGACATCAAAAATGTCTTTTTTTTATCCTTCTTCCTCTTCTTCATTATTTATTTTACTAAACATTCTCCTATTAACAGTAAACACACTACATGCTAAAACTACATTTGCAGGCATTTCAAACATTAATACTAAGCTAAAAGGAAAATCATTTATAATGTTAATAAATGGAATATTAACAGTTATATAATCTTCTACTCCTATAAATAAAGAAAAGATAGCAGATATAAATAGAATAAATAGTCCAATAGGGAAAAAGTTATTAAAACCTATATCTTTTATAGTGTACAAGATATTAAAGAAAAGATTTGAAATATATAAAGTAAATAAAATAGAAATATAATCAGTTTTATTTCTTAATAGTATAAAACTAAGAACAAGGCCTAATACTAATTCTATTAATCTAATAATTAAATCTTTTTTCTTGTTTTCACTATTTATATATATTCTAAGAAAATATAATATTTGAACTAAATTTAGTAAGAAATAAACAATATATTTAAAATTAATTAAATAAAGATTAAAAATACTAATTAATACGTTTATTCCTATTGATGTAATCATAATATAGTAATCTTTAGTTTTACAAAACAAATAAATCCCTAAACTAAAAGATAAAACACTACTTATAATAAACATTATATTTTCATTAAATATGTTATTAAAACAAATTGTAAATGAATATATAATTAATTGTGCAATTAAATATATTATTAAAGATATTTGTTTATTTTTCATTGTTCTTTCCTCGTAATTTATCTAGTATTTCTATACATTGTTTTTTACTCATTAAACGAGGATTACCACATAAATTACCTTCTTTAAATATTCTCTTTACAAGGAGAGGATAATCTTTATCTTTAATTTGCTTAATAGTAGTAGGTATATTAAATTCTTTATTCATTTCTTTTATCTTATCAATAAATTTATTTGCTAAAACTAATTCATCTTCATCCTTACTTCCAAGTTTAGCATTTATTGCAAGTTCACTTAATTGTTTACTAGCTTTAGGAAGCATAAACTCTAATATGTAAGGCAAAATAATAGCAATTGCAAGCCCATGAGGAATATGATAAAGTTCACCCATTCTATGAGCAAAATTATGCACATAACCTATACTAATTCTTCTAAAAGCAAGTCCTCCTTTATAAGAAGCAATGGCCATATTTTCACGATACTTTAAATTAGTAGGTTCTTTATATACTTTCTCTAAATTCTCAATTACCATTTTAGAAGCCTCAAGTCCCTCTTGCTTATCTTTCTTAAAATATTTAGCAAAAGTACTAACGTATGATTCAATAGCATGAGTTAAAGCATCCATTCCAGTATATGCTGTAAAATTAATAGGTAAATTAATAGTCATCATAGGATCAAGCGCTACATAATCAGCAATATATTTATTACTAAATAAAGGATATTTTTCATTAGTTTGCTTATTTGTAACTAGGGCATATAAAGTATTCTCACTACCTGTTCCACTAGTTGTAGGCATTACATAAAAAGGAATTGTAAATTTTCTAACACCACCAATTAATCTTTTTAGCTTTAAAACACTTCTATTAGGATCACTAACTCTAGCACCAATTACCTTACTTGCATCAATGACACTACCACCACCAATAGCAATAATAGCATCACACTTATTTTCATTATAAAAACTAAATCCTTTTTCTACAGTTTCAATGCTAGGATCACTCTCTACTTCATCAAATAAACTATAATTTATATTATTAGCTTTAATAGTATCTAGTAAAGAACCAATTAAATTTAATTTCATAATAGTTTTATCTGTAACAACCAAAATATTACTAACTTTATTCTTTTTCATTTCTTTTACTAATTCAAAAGAAGAATTTTCACCAGTATATAATTTAGGAGTTTTTTCCTTTAACATTCTAATATAAGTAACAACAGCAAATTGTTCTAATCTAACAAAAAATTTATTCATAAAATCAATCCTCTTTTCTCATAAAGATTATAAACTATTTTTTACTTTTAATGAACTTTTCATGTAAACAAAATTATTAAATAAAATATATATAAATTGTTTACATAAAATAGTAATAAATATATAATTAGTAGCGTGCTACATAAAGGAGCGGTTTTATGGAAGATGGAGTAGGGATATACATTAAGAAAATTAATGATATGATAGAAAAACAAATAAATAAAAACTTAAAAGAATATGATTTAACTATGACGCAGGGAAGAATAATTAGATATTTGAATGCAAATAAAGATAAGAATATTACTCAAAAAGATATAGAAAAAGAATTTAATATAAGTCATGTTACTGTATCAGGTATTATTTCAAGATTAGAAAATGGTGGCTTTATTAAAGTTAATAGAGAAAAAAGAGTGAATAAGTTAACTCTTTTGCCTAAGTGTTTAATAAATGAGGAAAAGGTTAAAAAACATCAGTCTTTACTAGAAAACGTTGTTTTTAAAAATTTTGAAAAAGAAGAAAAAGAAAGATTTATAAATGATTTAAAAAAGATATATATAAATTTAAAGGAGGAAAAATAAATGTTTAAAACATTATTAAAAAGTGCAAGAGAATATAAGGGTAAAGCAATACAAACAATTATATTTACAGCCTTAGAAGTAGTATTAGAATGTATTATTCCATTTGTAATGGCAATGTTAATTGATACTATAAGAGGAGAAGGAATGAAAGCTTTATTTATATATGGAAGTATATTGTTAGCATTAGCTTTTGCATCTTTATATGCAGGTATAATGAGTGGTAGATGCGCAGCTAGTTCTTCTTGTGGATTTGCTAAAAATTTAAGGCATGATTTATATTATGCTATACAAGATTATGCTTTTGAAGATGTAGATAAATTTTCACAATCTTCATTAGTAACAAGATTAACAACAGATGTAAGTAATACGCAAATGGCATATCAAATGTGTACTAGAATTGTTATTAGAGTACCACTTATGATAATATTTTCATTCTCAATGGCAGTAGCAATAAATGCTAAATTATCTTTAATCTTTTTAGCATTACTTCCAGTAGTTTTAGCAATTCTTTTCTTATTAATAAAAGTAGTAAGCCCTTTATTTCAAAGAATATTTAAAAAGTATGATTCTTTAAATAACTCTATTCAAGAAAATGTAAGTGGTATTAGAGTAGTAAAGTCTTTTGCAAGAGAAGATTTTGAAAAGGAAAAATTTGATAAAGCATCAAATGATGTTAGAAAGAGTTTTACTAAAGCAGAAAGACTTATTGCACTTAACTTACCAGTTATGAATATATGTATATATACAGCTAGTTTACTAGTATCTTATTTAGGATCTAAAATGATTATTAATACTAATGAAGTATCTTTAACTGCTGGTAAGTTATCTTCACTTATTAATTATGGAATTCAAATATTATCATCTTGTATGATGCTTTCTATGATATTTGTAATGTTATCAATGTCGCTAACATCAGCAAAAAGAATAGTAGAAGTATTAGAACATAAATCTATTTTAACTAGCCCTGAAAATGGTATTAAAGAAGTTAGTGATGGTAATATTGTGTTTGAAAATGTTTCTTTTAAATATGCTAAAGATGCAGAAAAATATGCTTTATCAGATATTAATTTAAGCATTAAATCAGGAGAAACAGTAGGTATTATAGGAGCAACTGGTTCATCTAAAACTACACTAGTGCAACTTATTCCTCGTTTGTTTGATACAACTGAAGGAAGAGTTCTTGTTGGTAATAAAGATGTAAAAGAATATGATTTAAAAGCACTTAGAGATCAAGTAGCAATGGTTTTACAAAAGAATGTTTTATTCTCAGGAACAGTTAAAGATAATTTGAAATGGGGAGATAAAAATGCTAGTGATGAAGAAATAGTTAGAGCATGTAAATTAGCTCAAGCAGATGAATTTGTTTCTAAATTTAGTGAAGGTTATGATACTTATATTGAACAAGGTGGAACAAATGTATCAGGTGGACAAAAGCAAAGATTATGTATTGCTAGAGCATTATTAAAGAAACCAAAAATATTAATCTTTGATGATTCTACTAGTGCTGTAGATACTAAAACTGATGCTTTAATTAGAAAAGCAATGAAAGAAGAAATACCAAATACTACTAAAATAATAATTGCTCAAAGAATATCTTCTATTCAAGATGCAGATAAGATAGTTGTTTTAGATGGTGGTAAAATAGTAGATGTTGGAACTCATGATGAATTATTAAAGAATAGTGAAATATATAAAGAAGTATATTATTCACAAGTTAAATCTTCTAATAAGAAAGGGAGTGAGTAAAATGGCTGTTGGTAGAATGAATATGAGAAGAGGAATGGGAGGACCTAAAATAAAGGTTCCTAAAGGCACATTCAAAAGATTAATAAAATATGTATTTAAAAAGTATAAATGGCAATTAATTATAGTAATGATTTGTTTAATATTAAGTGGAGCTGCTGGTACAGTTGCTTCAACTTATACTCAACAAATAGTAGATGATGTAATAACTCCTGGTATTAGTAATGGATTTGCTAGTGTCAAAGATAAGCTAACATCAATTATATGTTCTATGATATTTATATATAGTTTAGGAGTGTTAGCATCATTAACATATAACCAGTTAATGGCAGGTGTAACTCAAGGCACTTTATATAATTATAGAAAAGATATGTTCAATAAAATGCAAGATTTACCAATTAGCTATTTTGATACACATGCTCATGGTGAAATAATGAGTACGTACACTAACGATACTGATGCATTAAGACAATTAATTGGCCAAAGTTTACCTAGTATTTTTATGTCAGGAATACAAATTGCTGTTGTTATTGGAATGATGTTATCTTTTAGTTTATGGTTAACTTTAGTTATGTTAGTCTGCACAATTATTATGTTCTTTGTTGTTAAAAAAGTAGGTGGTGCTAGTTCTAAATACATGGTAGCACAACAAAAATCTTTAGCAGATGAAGAAGGGTTTGTTGAAGAGATGATTAAAGGACAAAAAGTCATAAAAGTATTTACTCATGAAGAAGAATCAAAGAAAGATTTTGACAAGTTAAATGAACAACTATTTAAAGATAGTGAAACAGCTAATAAGTATGGTAATATTCTTATGCCAATACTAGGAAATATAGGTAATATAACTTATGTTTTAGTAGCTTTTATTGGTGCTTTCTTAGCATTGCATGGAGCAAAAAATATATCTTTTAGAGGATTATCGGTTTTAACTCCTGGAATTATAATTTCATTTTTATCATTATCAAGACAATTTTCTCAAACAATAGGTCAAGTTTCATATCAAGTATCAATGGTAGCAATGGGGCTTGCAGGTGTTAGTAGAGTATTTGCTTTACTTGATCAAAAAGAAGAAATTGATGATGGTTATGTTGTACTTGTAAATGCTAAAAGAAATGAAGATGGAACAGTTAGTGAATGTGAAGAAAAAACAGGATTATGGGCATGGAAACATTATCATAAAGATACTGATACAACAACTTATGAAGAATTAAAAGGAAAAATAGAATTTGAGGATGTTGATTTTAGTTATGTTGAAGGAAAACAAATTCTATTTGATATAACGATGCATGCAAAACCAGGACAAAAGATAGCACTAGTAGGTGCAACTGGAGCAGGTAAAACAACAATTACTAATTTAATAAATCGTTTTTATGATATTCAAGATGGTAAGATAAGATATGATGATATAAATATTAAAAAGATAAAGAAAAAGAACTTAAGAAAGTCCTTTGGAATGGTATTGCAAGACACAAATTTATTTACTGGAACAGTAATGGAAAATATTAGATATGGTAAGTTGAGCGCTACTGATGAAGAATGTATAGAGGCTGCTAAACTTGCAAATGCTGATGATTTTATTACTAGATTACCAGAAGGATACAATACAATGTTAACTAATAATGGTGCTAATTTATCTCAAGGTCAAAGACAATTATTATCAATAGCAAGAGCAGCAGTCGCAGATGCACCAGCTATGATTCTAGATGAAGCAACATCTTCAATCGATACAAGAAGTGAAAAACTTGTTCAAGATGGAATGGATAAGCTAATGAAAGGTAGAACAGTATTTGTTATAGCGCATAGATTATCTACTATTCATAATTCTGATGTTATTCTAGTAATGGATAAGGGAAGAATTATTGAAAGAGGAAATCATGAAGAATTAATAAAACAAAAAGGAACTTACTATAAACTATATACAGGTAAGTTCGAATTAGAATAGATGCTTAAAAAGCATCTTTTTTTATGCAAGAATCTTCTTTAATAAAGAATTTACCATTGTAAGTAAGTCTTCTTTAGTACAATTATTATCAGTAGTAAGCCACCAAACAGCAAGAGCAGTAAAACCACCACTAAAGAATCTAGAAGCCATTTCGATAGGAAAGTTTATATTTATTCTATCTTTATTTTTATTAATTAAATATCTAATACTTCTATTTATAGATTCTACAATAATAGTTTCATATGTTTTATTTCTAATATTATTAATAGCAACAGTAATTCTTTCTTTATTATCAATTAAAAAATCAACGGTTCTAGCCGCCATCATTTCTAACATTTTTTGAAGAGTGTAATTTTCTTCATTTTCAACTATTGATAAAAATAAATCATTTTCTATTTCATCAATAATAGCATAAAACACTTGTTCCTTACTTTCAAAGTGATTATAAAAAGTAGCTCTTTTAATCATTGCTTCCTCGCAAATATCAATTACATTTATCTTATCAATTGATCTTTCTGCTAATAGTCTCATAAAAGCATTTATAATTTGCTTATCAGTTCTATTAAATTTTTTACTTAACATTTCTTCCATAAATACTCCCTCTTTCTAGACAATCTGAATAAAATGTCTAATATATATACAACATAAAAATAATGTTAAATTAAATATGTTGCCTTTTTATTTAAAATAACATATTATTAGACATGTGTCAAATAAATTGACATATGCAAATTAAAAAGGGGCGATTAAATGAGTATTATTGAAGTAAATAATTTAACCAAAGATTATGGCTCAGGAAGAGGAGTTTTCAATGTATCATTTAAAATTAATAAGGGAGAGGTATTTGGCTTCTTAGGTCCTAATGGTGCAGGAAAATCTACTACTATAAGACATTTAATGGGATTTTCTAAACCACAAGAGGGATCAACTAAGATATTTGATAAAGAAACTTTCCAAAAGTACGATGAAATCCTTAATAAAGTTGGCTATATTCCTGGTGAAATTGCCTTGCCTGCAGGACTTACAGGTTGGGAGTTTATTAGAATGATGCAAGATTTACAACACATTCATAATGAAGAACAATTAAAAAGGATGTTAGAGATGTTTAAACTAGATGATATTACTTTAAAAGGTGAAACAAAGAGAATGAGTTTAGGAGTAAAAAGAAAACTTGCTATTGTTACAGCCTTTATGAGTGATCCAGATGTTTTAATACTAGATGAGCCTACTAGTGGACTTGATCCAGTTATGCAAGAAACATTTATTGATTTTATAAAAGAAGAAAAAGAAAGAGGAAAAACAATTCTTTTGTCTAGTCATATCTTTAGCGAAGTAGATGCAACTTGTGATCGTATAGCTATTATAAAAGATGGAAAAATAGTTTCAGAGTTTATTGCTAATGATTTAAAACATGCTACTACTAAGTACTATGAAATAAAGTTTGCTACTAGTAATGATTATAAAAACTTTATTAAAGAAAGTAGTAAAGAAAGAGAGATATATAAGATACTCGATAAAGATGAAAATAATGATTATGTTTTTATTGCTACTAGTGATGATAAGATAAATAAAGTAATAGAAGTATTATCAGATTATTCTTTAAAAGAATTTAGTAATAAGAAAGAAACATTAGAGGATTACTTTATGAAATTCTATAAAGAAGAAAAAGATTTTGGAGGTGCTTTATAATGGATGAGGTAATAGTTATAGAAAGCCTTACAAAAGATTATGGTAATAATCAAGGAATATTTGATATAAATCTTACTATTAAAAAAGGTGAAATGGTTGGATTTGTAGGAACAAATGGAAGTGGTAAGACAACTACTATTAGAAACATTTTAGGATTTGTTAAACCAACAAGTGGACATGTGTATGTAAATGGATTAGAGTCATGGAAAAATGCTAGTGAGATAGCAAAACATGTAGGATATGTTCCTGGAGAAATAGCTTTCCCTGATTTAAAAACAGGTACAGAATTTCTTAAATCTCAAGCAGACTTCTATGGATTAAAAGACATGAGTTACGCTAATGAATTAATTGAAAAATTACAATTAGATCCAAGAGCTAATTTAAAAAGAATGAGTAAAGGTATGAAACAAAAGACAGCTTTAGTAGCAGTCTTAATGAACAATGCTGATATTATTATTCTAGATGAACCTACAACTGGACTTGATCCTTTAATGAGAGTAGCATTCTTAAATATAATAAAAGAAGAGCATAAAAAAGGTAAAACAATATTTATGAGTAGTCATATGTTTGAAGAAATGGAACAAACATGTGATAAAGTAGCTCTAATTAGTAATGGACATATTATTGATGTTGCTAATATGAATGATATAAAGAATAGACCTAGTAAAGATTTTAAAATAGAATTTAATAATAAAGAAGATTTTGATAAATTTAATGAATTTGGTTTTAAAACTATAAGAGTTCAAAAACAATATAATCAAGTTACGGTTAATGTTAAAAATGAAGAAATAAATGAGTTATTTAAAAAACTAAAAGGATTAAATGTAAAATTTATGTCTGAAGTTAAATATACCTTAGAAAAACATTTTAAAGAAGTATTAAAAAAGAAAGAAAGGAATGATAAAAATGTTTAGTAAAGCTTTGTTTAAACAATCATGTAAAGCTAATGGAATAATGTGGGCTATCATCACTGTTGCAGTATGTTTTATGTTATCATGCGTAATACTTATTAGTGGCGGTGGAAGTATTGGTGAAGTTAAAGATTCTATGCAAGACACTATTATTAAAGAAGAAATAGAAAGTCAAATGGAAGCAAGAGCTATTAATTATTACAACATAGCAAATGAAGGATTAATGACTTTTGATAGTTCATTTACTATTAGCTTACAATCTGCAATTACATATAATGTTAAATTTGAAGCATGGCTTGCAAATGAACCTAGTAGAAGTAACTATGAAAGTGATGAAGAATACGTTAGTGCTGCTTTAACTTGGAAAAATAGTATGCCTCAAGCAACAGTATTAGTAGAACAAGCATATTTAAAGAATTTCAATGATTGGAAAAATAGTATGCCAGTCCAAAGTGATTATGAAACAGTAGAGGCATATACTCAAGCATTGACTGTTTGGAATGCATCTAAACCAATTGGAAATACAGGAGTAGTAAAAGCTGCTTATTTAGTAGGATTAAATAGCGTAAAAGAATTAGAATTAAAAAATGCAAAGAAAATTAATAAAGAAGCTACTGAAGATTCAAAAGAATATAAAGAATTATTAGGAGTAGTAATGTACAATATTAATCCATCTAATGAATTTGATAGTTTTTATACTAGTTTAAATGAAGATGCTCCCTCTAACTATGATATTATGAGTTTAGTAAGTAATGCAACTGATTCAGCATATTTAACTTCAGATGAAAGAATAGCATATATTACTAATAGATCTGAAGAGTGTTCATCAATCTTTTTAGCAGGTAATATGAGCAGTGAAGAAAATGTTAATTTAATGTTATCTCAACTTGCAAAATATAATGTAACTAAAGAAAAATATGAAGCATTTGGTTACAACTATACTGGAATTAAACACTTAGCAAAAACAACATTATTATCATATAAAACAAGATATGAATATGAAATGAGTTTAATTAATGAGAAAAAGAATAATAATGAATACGCTAGTGAAGAAGCTTATAATGAGGCAATACTAACTATGCAAAATACTTTAAAAGGTGATTTATCAAATAGTTTATTATCATCATTACCAAAAAGTGTTAGTGAAGCTTTACAAGAAGTAGGTCAAATGGATTTATTTAGCTTAATAGTTGGTTCTATCTTCTTTAAAATGGCTGGATTATTATTACCAATAATATATTTAATCATGGTATCTAATAACTTAATCGCAGGACAAGTTGATAGTGGATCAATGGCTTATGTATTATCTACATCTACTAAAAGAAAACAAGTTGTATTTACTCAAGCAATCTTTTTAGTTGGTTCATTATTTGCTATGTTTGCGCTTACTTCAATTACTAGCTGTATATGCTTATCACAAGTATTAGATAAAGTAGAAACTAGCTTAACATATGGTAAAGTATTACTATTTAACTTAGGTGCATTCATTGTATTATTTGCAATGTCTGGTATTTGTTATTTTGCTTCTTGCTATTTTGATAGAAGTAAATATTCTATGTCAATTGGTGGAGGAATTAGTATGTTCTTCCTAGTTGCTACAATGTTAGGATTATTTGGCTCAAAAGTAATTCCTTCAATAGTAAGATTAGATGCTCTAAATAACTTTAACTATGTTTCAATTATATCTTTATTTGATACAATATCTATAATTAATGGAACAAATGCCTTTATTTGGAAACTATGTATCTTAGTAGTTATTGGACTTGTAGGATATATACTTGGATCTATTAAGTTTAAGAAGAAAGATTTACCTCTATAATTAAAGATAAACAAAAAAAGCAGATTATCTGCTTTTTTTTATGGATAAATAAAAATAATTATTCTGGTATAACAACATTATTATATTTAATATTTATATATATTTTTTTTGTATTTAATATTTCATTATTTTCTTGAGAATATATTTCTTTTTTTCTTTCTAAACTAGAAATATTTTCTTTATCAAAAGAATATTGATTAATAGTTTTTTCTGATAAAACATTATCAATAGTATATGCTTTATATGTAGTAAGATATTTATTTTTGCTTATTTTAGTTTCAAAATTGTCATCGCCCTTATCATATAAAGCAATATCATTTTTAATAAATTCCTTAAGAGTATGTATGCTTACTTCAAAGTTTTTGTCACTGACTTTAATACCTTCACGTAATTCATTTGTTTTTGTTAAAACGCCATTTGTTTTAGTATAAATAAGATAATGGTTATTTAGATATTTATATGTATATTCAAAAACTAAGTTATTTTCTTCTTTTTTTACATAATATTCACATGCAGTACTATCGCAGTTGCTATAAACTTCAAATTTTTTCTCAACTATATCATTATTTTCTTCAATATACTCCATTTTATATGTAGATATGTCATTGCTATTATAAGTTTTGAATTTTTCAATTGAAAAACTTTCTTTGTTGCAAGAACATCCTACTATTGATAATAAACATATTGGTATTAAAAAAATTCTTTTCATATAAATCACCTATTAATATAATACTTTATTTAACTTTTAATAAAAAGATTTAGTTGCATTTTATAAAAAAAAAACTTATTATATTAATAATTTAAGTTGAGGTGATACGATGATTAAATTAAATGGTGTTACAAAAACTTATGTAGTGAAAAATAGAAGAAAAACCGCATTAAATAATATCTCATTAAATTTTCCATCTAAGGGCTTTTATTCTATTATTGGAAAAAGTGGTAGTGGAAAGTCAACTTTATTAAATATTTTAGGATGCTTAGATAAGCCAACAACAGGAAATATGTATATAGATGATATAGAAATAAATCAATTATCATCAAGAGAATTGGATTACTATAGAAATACAATGATTGGTTTTGTTTTTCAAAATTTTAATTTAATTGATGAATATACTGTCTATGATAATATATCCTTAGCTTTAGAACTTCAAAATTGCGATGAATTATCTATGGATTCAAAAATAACTACAGTACTTAATAAATTAGATATTTCTTCCATAGATTATAAATATCCTAATCAAATTAGTGGTGGTGAAAAGCAGAGAGTAGCAATAGCACGAGCTCTTATAAAAGAACCAAAGATATTATTAGTAGATGAGCCAACAGGAAATTTAGATAAAGAAAATGCTAATAAAGTTATGAATATTTTAAAAAATATTTCAGAAAAAATGTTAGTTATAATGGTTACGCATGATGAAAAAATTGTCAAAAAATATAGTGATGGTGTAGTGAAAATAAATAATGGAATTATAGAATCTAACACTATAGAATGTAATGATAGTGAAAATAATGAGAAAATAGAAATTTTAAAAAAAAGTAAACTTGGCAATAAAAGAATATTTAAATTTGCAACATCAAATATTAAAAATAGAAAATTAAAATTTGTTAACATGATTCTTTTGCTAACAATAACATTTTCATTTTTATTTTCATCATTACATTTTTTTAAATATGATAAGGGTTCTTCTGCATATAATAATTTTAAAAACAATGGGATTGAAACAATTAATTTAATTAAAAGTAAAGAATATTGTGAAGGCAAAGGAATATCAAAAGTTTGCTGGACAGAAACTTCATCAGCAACAAAAAATGACATAGAAATTTTAAAAAATAAATATAATAATATAGAATTTAATTATTTAAAAGCAGTTAACCTTTATATAAGTAACGAAGATGATTATGATTCTACTAATCCATATTATGATAATACAATAAAAGGAATTGTTTATGTGAAAAATATGAGTAATATATCACATAAATTAAAATATGGTACATTACCTGTTGACAATGGTGAAATATTAGTTAGTGAATATTTAGCAGAAATGATAACAAAATTTGTATACAAAGATATTAAATCATATGATCAAATAATAAATAACTATTTACCAATAAACAATTTAGGTTCTAATCTTAAAATTGTTGGAGTTGTTGAAGATTCTCACAAAGAATATGAAAAACTTAAAAATTATGAAAGAAATGGATATTTTAATCAATTGTTAAATAATTTCCAAGTTCATAAAAGTAACGATTACTCTTTGATTTATGTAAAAGATAGTTTTGAATTTTCTAGTATTTTAAATTCATTTACAAGTAATGAAATGAAATTGAAATATAATTATACATCCCAAAATTTTAATATATTATCTTTGTCATGGTCTGCAGCAAATATGCCTTTTTTAGGAAATAGTAGAAATATAGAAAACGACAATGAAATAATTCTAGATATTCAAACATTTTCTGAAATATTTAAAATTAGTAAACAAAGTATATATGATAATAATTCTATTGTTGATGATTATTTAAACACAAATATATGGTTAGAATATTCATATGATGCTTTAAATAAAAAAAGTAAGTCAATAGTTTATAAAGTGGTTGGCGTGGTTGAACATGAAAGTGGTGTATATGTTTCTAATAATGATTTTGATATATTATATGAAGATATTATAGTTTCAAATTCATGGATGTATTCTGGAGTTTACATGGAACTTCAAAATGATAATAAAAATCAAAGTATTCAATTGTTGAATGATTTGGAAAATTTAGGTTATAGACATAATACATCATATAGTGAAGCTTTATATGTAAGTGATAATATTTTTGATAGTTTAAAAACAATTTTTATAGTAATTATAGTAACACTTATAATTTTTAGTTGCCTATTAATTTTGTCTACAATAAAATCTACTATTGTTGACAGATTACATGATATAGGAATTTTAAAGTCTTTAGGTGCAACAAATTTTGATATATGTAAAATATTTTTACTTGAAAGTGGAATGGTTACTATAATTGTTTCTGTACTATCTATTTCCATAGGGATATTAACTAATTCATTAATTAATAAAATTATAAGTAATAGTTTTAATGTAACTATTACTGTATTATATTTTAATGTAGGAGCTATGATAGAGATTATTGCTTTATTGGTAGTTCTAACAAATTTATTCTGCCTATTAGCTTTGAAAGATATATTTTCAACAAGGCCGATAGAAACAATTAATAAATAGGAGGGGGGATAAAATGAAAAAGAAACTATTTATATTTGTTGTTATATTATCACTAATAGTAACATCTTTATATTCAATTTCTCAAAATGAAGTAATATCAGCAGAGGAAAAGAAAGAAGAATTAGTTGCTAATGAGTGGAAGTATGATGAATGGTCACCATGGAATACTTTTATTAGTGATAAAAGGTTATCTGACAGTCCATGGGCTATTGCTAAGCTGTTTGGTGCCAATACTAAATATTCATCTGAAGAAAATACATATGAAAGAGAATATTTAGGACTAAAATGTTCTTCTTGGTTTTTGTTTATTTGTACAAATATAGACTATGAGTATAGAGATAGAACAAGAAACAGATGGTATGAAGAAGGATATACAAAAGTATCCGATGACGTGTGGATTATGGGGGCTTTATACGAGGTAGAAGAACACAAGGAATCTTCGTTACAAGGATTTGAGCAAAAAAAAGTTGTAGATGCTGCAGCTCACAATGAAATTATAGGATACAATAAAAAAGATGTTGTACGTTATAATTCATGGAGTGGTTGGAATACATATCAAAGAGCAAATAAATTAAGCGATAGTAGTGATTGGATATGGGGATCTAAAAAATACTCAACTGATACATATGAAAGAGAATATTTAGGAAGTGTTTGTACTAGAAGAGGATTTTTAGGAATTTGTAAGTCTAAGGAATATAAATATAGAGATAGATCTAGAACTTCATATATTGAAACAATTGATGATCTTTCTAATCCTATTACACGATATGTAGAAGAAACATATAAGTATGTTGATGATTATACTAAGCCAATATATTCATATGGAGAATATGAATATGCAAATGCTAAATTATTAATTAGTTTAAATGCAATAGTTGAAGGTGTTTCAAACGAAGGTATATACAATAGTAATGTTACAATAAATTGGACTCATGATAGCGATAAGTATGGAGTAAAATACACTGCTACATTGAACGATAATAGAATAGATAGAAATTATGTTGTAAAAAATGATGGAATTTATTTTTTAAATGTAACAGGAACTAATTCTAATGGTGAAAGTTATACAAAAGAAGTAATGTTTGCTATAAATCGTGATGAAAATGTAGGCGTTGTTGATTATAAAGATCCACAAGGAAATGTTATATATAGAGAATTTGTTAAAAATGGTGAAAAATCAAAAGTAAAAACATATGTTGAAGATGATAAAATGCATATAGAAATTGAGCAAAAAAGTACAGTTTCTAGTTTGGCATATTCAAGAAAAAGTGTTGATACATCTACATATGCACATAACAAATTTTATGATAAATTGTTAAATGCTGATAATGATTCAAATGAAACATATGCTACATTGATGGCAGAAACTATGGTACTTGTTGAAGTAGGAACAATTGCGCTAATAGTTTTAATGGCAGGAGTATTTTATTTAGCAACTGCAGATCCTGATGTATTTACACAAGCTGGATTATTAATAGAAACTATTATTGATGAAGCATATCAATTATTAGTTGATATAGGAAATTGGGTAAAAGATGCATTAACTACAGCATGGAATTGGATTGTTGGATTATTTGTTGCTAAAGAAGTAGTTGAAGTTATAGAATATGTTGATGATTATTCAGATGTATTAGATGGCGTAAAAGACATATTAGATGTAGCTGTTCTAACAGCAAGTACAGTTATAGTCATGGATAAAGTTACAACTAGAGATATTGAAATAGAATATACAAATGAGAAAAATGCAGCATGCAGATTAGCTACCACACCTATGTTTGAGGGGTATCCTGTTGTATTTGATTCTATAGGCTTGACTGTAGAAATGGCAGCAGCTGTATTATCTTTGAACATCTTGTTTTTAGGGGCATATTGTGCGAATCCAAGTGATGCATTAAAAGCAGCAACTTTAGCTAGTGATCCTGGTACAACGCCAATACCACATCCAGCGCATAAAGGAGGACTTTCACATTTTCATCCTGGAAGTTTAACAAACAGAAGTAATAAAAAACATTCACATGTATTTTATGGCTAATAATTTGGAGGTAAAAGGTAAAATGAATAAAAAGATTGAATACATATGTTCTATTGAATTTTGTGATGATCAAATTTTAAATTTGAGAAATAATCATAATAATTTAATTTTTATATCTACAAGAGATATGTTCACATCTTTACTTAAAATAGAATTTGTTAATGTTTTAAAAGCTATTGATATACAAAAATATGATGGATGTTCATTGTTAGGAAATATAAAATATGAAAGAAATAACTTTATAATTCCAATTGACAATGGAGAACCATTGATTATTGCTTGTGATGACATAATAATAAATAATATGGAAGAAAAAGATAAAAAATACACATCATCTTTACGATAAAAATCAAAATAATTACAATTAGGGATTGTTATTACAACAATCTCTTTTTATTTTCTCTAATTCTTTTTCTAACTCTTTGATCCTTTTAGCGAGTTCTACTCTACTAGGACCATTGGGTTGTAAATTAATAGCTTGAGAACTTGCTGTTAAAAGCACTTGACCAATTAGTTCAAAAAAATTTCCTAAAGAGTTTTGTTGGTTAACTGTTGTAGATGGTATAAGTAGTATTCCAATAGCGCATCCTAAAATAGTAAGTTCATATTCATTTAAGGATAAAAGAAGGTCAACAAAAGCGTTACAACTCATATCTCCAAATTCATAGGTGTTATCAGTTTCATTGTTCATTTTATTAACCTCCTTCTATAAAAATATATAAAAAAATATTAAATTAGATTACTTTTACTTGATTTTATACTTTGATAGCATTATTATGATAATAACAAAATGATAAAAAGAGGTGAAAACATGACTGAACAAGAATTTTTGAAAAATTATGATAGCAGTATTTATAAGAAACCATCAGTAACAGTAGATATGTTAATATTCACTATACTTGATGAGAAGAGTGCAAACTATCGTAAACTAGATGAAAAAAAATTATCAGTTTTATTAGTAAAAAGAGGTGGACATCCTTATTTAGGAAAATGGGCATTACCAGGTGGATTTATTAATATGAATGAATCACTTGAAGAAAGCGCTATTAGAGAATTAAAAGAAGAAACTAATGTCGATAATGTGTATTTAGAGCAATTATATACATATGGAGATGTTAATAGGGATCCTAGAGATAGAATTATAAGTTGTGCATATATGGCTTTAGTAAATAGTGACAAACTAAATGTTTTAGCAGGTGATGATGCGAGTGATGCTAGATGGTTCAATGTAGATTATAAATTAATAGAGCAAACTAAAAATAAAGAAAGCAAAGAAGTAAGAAAAATATATAAATTAACATTAACAAATGAAATGGTTATTACTTGTAAATTAGAAGTAGTAGAAAAATATACTAATGGTCATAAAGAGAAAAAAGTTAATATTATAGATAAGGGTGAGTTAGCATTTGATCACAGTAAGATTATAGGATATGCAATAGAAAGATTAAGAAATAAAATTGAATATACAGATATTGCTTTTAATTTAATGAATGAATATTTTACTTTGAGTGAGTTGCAGAAAGTATATGAAATAATTTTAGATAAAGAATTATTAAAAGCTAATTTTAGAAGAAAGATAAATCATTTAGTTATTGAAACAAATAAGTATAGTGATAAAAAAGGAGGATTTAGGCCCTCCAAGTTATTTAAATTTAATTATGAATATGAAAGTGAGGAATAGATATGTATAATAAAAGTTTAGTAATGGATTATTATGAATTAACAATGGCTTATTCTTATTTTAAGGAAGGAAGAAATAATGAGATAGCATACTTTGATGTCTTTTATAGAAAGAATCCTGATAATGCTGGATTTGCTATTTTTTGTGGCTTAGAGCAAATAGTAGATTATTTAACAAATTTGCATTTTGATAAAGAAGATATAGAGTTTTTGAAAAGTAAAAATGTATTTAGTGAAGATTTTTTAACATATCTTTCTAATTTTAAGTTCAAAGGAGATTTATATTCATTTAAGGAAGGAAGTGTAATGTTTCCTTATGAACCTATAATGACTATAAGAGCAAATTTAGTAGATGCTCAATTAGTAGAAACTATGTTATTAATAGAGTTTAATCATGAAAGCTTAATTGCAACTAAAACAAATCGTATTGTTACTAGTGCAAGAGGAAGAAAAATAATGGAGTTTGGGGCAAGAAGAGCACATGGAGTAGATGCTAGTATATATGGGGCAAGAGCGGCTTACATTGCAGGAGCAGCAGGATCAAGTAACACAATTTTGGGAAAAATGTATAATATGGAAGTAATGGGGACAATGGCACACAGTTATGTACAAAGTTTTGATACAGAGTTAGATGCTTTTAGAGCATATTGCAATACATTTCCAAATAATGCATTATTATTAGTTGATTCATATGATACTCTAAAATCAGGAGTACCAAATGCTATTATAGCTTTAAAAGAGTTAAAGGATAAAGGATATAAACCTTTAGGAATTAGAATAGACTCAGGGGACTTAGCATACTTATCTAAAAAGGCACGTAAGATGCTTGATGAAGCGGGACTAACAGAATGTATTATATGTGTTTCTAACTCACTTGATGAGTATTTAATTAAAGAACTTATTATCGAACAAGAGGCACCAATTGATCTTTTTGGAGTTGGAGAAAGATTAATTTGTGCAAAGAGTGACCCAGTATTTGGAGGAGTATACAAACTAGGTGCAATTGAAAAGGATAGTGTAATAATACCTAAAATTAAATTAAGCGATAATGTTAGTAAAATGACTATACCTGGCTTTAAACAAGTTTATAGATTATATGATAAAACTTGTTTTGCTAAAGCAGATTTAATTACTTTACGAGATGAAACATTAGATGATGGGGACATTGAAATTTTTGATCCTAACTTTACTTATAAAAGAACAGTTGTAGAAGATGCTAAAGTTAGACCAATGTTAAACATTATTATTAGAGATGGTAAATTAGTTAATGAATTACCTTCTTTAAAAGAAATAAAACAATATGTACAATTAGAGTTAAAAACATTATATGATGAGATAAAAAGATTTGATAATCCACATGTTTATTATGTAGATTTATCTCAAAAACTATGGGACTTAAGAAATGATTTAATTCATAAATATAAGAAAATTAATTAGATTTATTATAATTTGAATATTTATTACTTTTATTAGCATCAAATGGCTTAGGATCATATTTACTTTCACAACAACATTTCTTTACTTTATTAGGATCTTGTTTTTTGGGATTATATGAATAATTATTTTTATTCACTTTTATTCCTCCTTTCTTACTATAAGATATGTTGTAAAAGAAAATAAATGTGGTCTTTTATAATGCTTTCATTAAAATAGGTTTTTATAAATATAATATTAAAGTAATAATTTATATCTAAATAATATGAGTAAAAATAAAAAATGATATAATATTAATTAGTTTAAGGGGGATAAAATATGAAAGTATTATTAACAGGTGGTTTAGGGTATATTGGCTCACATACAGCAGTATGCCTACTTGAAAATGGGTATGATGTAGCTATTATTGATAATTTAAGTAATAGTAAAGTTACAGTAAAGGATGCAATTGAAAAGATAACTAACAAAAAGGTTGGTTTAGATATTTTTGATTTGTGTGATAAAGAAAAATTAGATGAGTATTTTAAAAATAATAAAATAGATGCAGTAATTCATTTTGCTGGTCTTAAAGCTGTAGGTGAATCAGTAAGTATTCCATTAAAATACTATGAAAATAATTTGACATCTACTATAAATTTAATAGAGTGCATGCAAAAGTATAATGTTAATGATTTAATATTTAGTTCATCTGCAACAGTGTATGGTGGTAATAATAAAGTCCCATTTACTGAAAATATGCAAACAGGTGCTACAAATCCATATGGAAGAACAAAATTGTTTATTGAAGAAATAATAAAGGATGTATGTGTAGCAAACTCTAACTTTAAAAGTGTTATTTTAAGATATTTTAATCCAGTAGGAGCTCATGAAAGTGGACTAATTGGAGAAAATCCAAATGGAAAGCCAAACAATTTAATGCCATTTATTGCTAGAGTAGCTACAGGAAAACTTGATGAATTAAAAATATTTGGAAATGATTACCCTACTATTGATGGTACAGGTGTAAGAGATTATATTCATGTTTGTGATTTAGCAAGTGGACATGTAGCTGCACTTAAAAGATTTAATACAATGAAAGGTTATGAAATATATAATTTAGGCACAGGTAAAGGAATATCAGTGCTAGAAATGGTTAATGAATATAATACAGTATGTGGAAATAAAGTAAAATATTCATATACTTCAAGAAGAGATGGCGATATAGCAGAGTGTTATGCTAGTTCAACTAAAGCAGAAAAAGAATTAGGATGGAAGGCAAAATATACATTAAAGGATATGTGCAAAACTAGTTATAATTATGAAATACATAATAAATAATAAATACTAAATTAAGGAAAGTAGTTTATATGAAGAAAGTAGTAGTAAATGTAATAATACCAATACTAATAATATTAGTATCAATCTTTTTTGGCATCATTTTTAATGATTATAAATTAGGATTAATCACTCTAATGGCAGGTTTTTTAAATGCATATTATGCGGCAATTGGTAAATGGTATAATTATATATTTGGAATAATTTTTAGTTTAACATATAGTGCTACTTGCTTCTATAATGGCTTACATGGTTTTGCTATATTTACTGTAATATTCTATATACCTTTCCAAATATATGGAATTGTAAAATGGAAGAAAAAAGAAGATGAAAATCATATTGTTAAAATAAAATCTTTAAAATTAAAATCAGGAATTTTATTAACTTTAGGTATTAGTGCAGGAAGTGCTTTATTAGGATATTTATTGAACTTGATTCCTAGGCAACAATTATCGTATTTAGATGCAACAAGTCAACTAGTAAATGTTGGTGGAGGTATACTAAATGTTTTAGCATACAGAGAAGGTTGGTATGTATGGTTAGTAAATAATGTCTTAGACTTAATAATATGGACTATTAACTTTGGAAAAAATTCTACATATTCAGAAATGATGTTAGTGGTATCTATTATATATCTAATAATGAATATTTATGGTTTAATAAACTGGATAATAATAGAAAATAAACAAAGCAAAAAATGTAGAGTTTAGTTTAAGTTTGCAAATGAAAATAAATTAAGATATAATATAAAAAAACACAAGGAGAATTATTATATGAAAACTTTTCAACCTATAATGAAATTAACTAATTTATGTAATTTAGATTGTGCATATTGCTACTACAAAAGAACTTTAAAATCAAATGCATTTAATAAAATAATGCCTGAAGAAGTATGGAAAAAAACCATAGATAAAACTTTTGAATATAATTATAATAATGATTATTTAGGTGTTGATTTTTGTCTTCATGGTGGAGAACCTACTTTATTTCCAATAGAGGAATTAAAAAAATTAATAAACTATGTAAAAAGTGTGTCAAAAAAATATGATGATAAAATATCATATTCATTTTCTATTCAATCTAATGGCCAATTTGTATCTGATAAATTAATTGATTTATTAGTAAAGGAAAAAATAAATGTTGGAATTAGTATAGATGGTCCAGCATACTTGAATGAAATGGGTAGAAAATCATGCAATAAAAATACAAGTATTACAGAAAATTCTCTAAACACATATAAAAAGTTAACTGAGGCAGGAGTGAAATGCGGTGTATTAACTGTTATAACAAATGCCCATAAAGGAAAAGCAAAAGAATTATATGAATTTTATAAAAACAATAATATTCATACTGTAGGACTATTAAGATGTTTTGGAGAAGGAGCAACTGTAGATAATGATGTGCTAGCAGACTTCCTAATCGAATTTTTTGATTTATATTTTTATGGAGACTATGAACTTAATATTAGAGAATTTGATTATGCAATTCAAAATTGCTTGGGAGCAGAAGGACAAAATGTATGTAACCTTAATTATAGGAAAAGATGTGGACAGTATTTAACTGTTTCTACTAATGGTGATTTATTCTTTTGTGATGATGATATTAGTGATGCAAAACCATTTGGTAATATAGTAACAGATGAGATAGAAGAAATATATAATAGTCAAAAATATATAGACAAAATGAATCAAGTGAAACTTGTTTTACCTACTTGCGAAAAATGTGAAGTATATTCTGTGTGTAGAACAGGATGCCACAGGAATGATGTAGATGGAAAAAATTATTTCTGTAAAGCATATATTCGTTTTTATAACCATGTTAAGGAAATAGTGAATAAATTTGCAGAGGAGGTGAAATAAATGAACGGATTAAGAATAATGATGAAATATCATAAAGTATTAGAAATGTCTGGAAAAGATTCTTGGTCACATACACCATGGGCTAACGATTCATGGCAAGATAGTCACTCTAAAGACTAACTGACAATAGACAATTTCAATTATTGTTAAAAAGCGGAAAACTACGGAAAACTATTTATAAAGATAATTTTCCGTTTTTTAATATTGTTTTTATTTAAACTAATAATTTATGTTATAATACTTTTGTTAGGAGTTTTAAGTATGAAATATGTATATTTTGATATTGAATGTGCAAGCAATATAGAAGGTAAAGCCAAAATATGTTCTCTAGGGTATGTAGTAGCTACTTCTTCTTTTAACATATTAGAAAAAGCAGACTTAATTATAAATCCTAATATTGAAAGAAAAGATTATAGTAGTTATGTAATGAAAAATATTGTTAAATATACAATTGATGAATTAGAGGCTAAAGAAATTTTCCCTTTTTATTATGAAAAAATAAAAAACTTATTAGAAAATGAAGATCATATAGTATTAGGATATGATGTTCATAATGATATTAAAGATTTAATGGATGAGTGTGAAAGATATGAACTACCTATTATAAGAGTAAAAAGTTATGATATTCAAAGAATATATAAAGATTTTTCTAAAGAAAAAGAATTTATATCACTTGGAAAACTAATAAAAGAATTTAATATAGATTTAAGCTTATTTGTAGAGCATAATAGTGAAGATGATGCAGAAATGACTATGGTTGCAACTAGAGAAATATGTAAAAAAATGAATTGTGATATAGATTGCTTATTAAAGCTTTATAAAAATAAAACTGTAGACTATAAAAATTATAAAGATAATTCATCTAAATCTAAAACAAAATATATTACTAAAGTAAAAGAGTTAAATAAGAATCTTAAAGGTGAAACTATTAAGGTATGCTTTTCACATTCTTTAAATATAGATAGATTAGATGAAAAGAAAAATTTCATTGAAAGAATTTATAAAAAAGGATTTAGTTGTGAGACTAGTTTAACTAAATGTGATTATTTAGTTATAGGCAAGAAAAAAGATAAACTTGAAGAGGCTTGTGATTATATAGTTAATAATGGGATTAAAGATGTAAAAAAAATAACAATGAAAGAATTTATTGAAATGGTTAAAAATGCTAATAAGAAGATTAAAAATAGATAATTTTAAAAGATTATAAATAAAGAATAAAATTATATTAAAGTCATGCTTTACATATAATGTAGGGGTGACTTTTTTTATGAAATATCATTTTATTGGTATTAAGGGTAGTGGAATGTCTTCTTTATCAATGTTATTAAAAGATAAAGGAGAAGAAGTACAAGGTAGTGATGTTAGTGAATATATATTTACTCAAGAAGAGTTAAAAAAAAGAAATATTGATATATTAAGCTTTAATAAAGATAATTTTGATAAAGATTATGTTGTAATAATAGGGCATAAATTTATTAATAGCGATAATGAAGAAGTTATCAAAGCAAAGAAAGAAAATGTTTATTATGAATACAATGATTTTTTAAGTAAATTTATAGAAAACTATTATAGTATTGCAGTTAGTGGAAGTCATGGTAAAACTACGACAACCTCTCTAATTGCACACATTTTAAATGAAGTAGATGAGTGTGGCTATTTAATTGGAGATGGTACAAGTCATGTTACTCCATTATCTAATTATTTTGTTTTTGAGGCATGTGAACAAAAAGAACACTTTTTAAAGTATCATAGTAATATTGTTTTAGTTAATAATATAGATTATGATCATGTAGATTATTTTAAAAAAGAAGAAGATTATATAAATGCTTTTTATAAATTTATTAAACAAGCAAAAGATAAAGTTATAGTAAATGGAGATAACTATTATTTAAGCAATTTAAATGGTGTTTTAAAGTATGGATTAGAAGATTATAATGATGTTATAGCTAAAAATATAGAAGAAAATAGTAATGGTATAAGTTATGATTTATACTATAAAAATGAGTTTTTGAAAAGAGTTAGTTTTCCTTTTTTTGGGCATCATATGGTCTATAATACACTTGCAAGTATTAGTGTAGGCTTATATCTAGGTTTAAATATAGAAATAATAGAAAATGGATTGAAAAAATTTAAGTGTGTTAAAAGGAGGTTTAATGAATTAATAGTAGACAATAGTGTTTATATAGATGATTACGCTCATCATCCTAGTGAAATAAGAGCCACCATTAATGCAGTAAGACAAAAATATAAAGATAAGACACTAGTAGCCTTTTTTAGAGGAGACAGGTACTCTAGAGTATATACATTTGCAAGACAAATAGCGGAATCATTATCTAAATCAGATTTAGCATATGTTTTACCTTTTCCATCATGCAGCGTAAAAGAAAAAGGAATAGACATAGATGAAACATATTTATGCTTATTTAGTAGTAAAGTTAAAACTTTAAATGAAGAAGAATATAAAAAAATATCTGAAATAAATGATGCTGTATATTTATTTATGAGTTCCAAAAATATGAATGATGTAAGAAATAAAATAATAGAGTTAAAAAGAAAAATTAGTAAATAATAAATATGACGATGTTATAGAAAGAAATGTATTAAAAAGGGTGATTTAAGTGTTATTATGTAACAAAAAAACAATGTGTTTGTTACTTGGTATAGGCCTTGGAGTAGGTGCAACTTATTTGTATACTACTTCTAATAGTGCAGATCAAAAAGTTAGATGTTTAAAAAGAAAACTTAAAAAAGTAGAAAAGCAAATGAAAGACTTTTTAAATAACTTAAAGCCAGATCAAATGCAAAAGTATAAAAAAGAATTAGAAACAAAATACGAAGAAATTAAAACTAAAATAGATAGTTTAACAGTCAAAGATATGAAAAATAAAGCAAGTGATGCTTTAGACATGATTAAAGAACATATAAAGCTTCTTTCTAGTAAAATAACTTCTTTAACTAACTCAAATAGTTCAGAAAATAGCGATAGTTAAAGAAAAAAGTAAACATCGTCTTTATATATTAGGGTTAAGAAAATAAATTCTTAATCCTTTTTTTGTTACAAATTGTTTTTATGCTTGTTGTTTAACATAAAATTATTTATAATAATATTAAGTAGGTGATTGTTATGAGTAGCATGCCAAAAGTAATAGAAATGGGATCTTTATGGGATTCTACAAAAGAATCTATTTTAATTGCACAAAAAATCTCAAAAGAAGAGGAAAAGAAAAAAACTCAAGTAGTGCTTGCGCGTGATGAATTAAAGAAAAGCTTTAATATAATAGAAAATGAAAAAGATGATATTATGGATTTGCTAAAAAAGGCAAATATTAAATCAAGTGTGTATTTTCCATTTAAAACTAAAACAAATGAAAATGGTGAATTAGAGTTTATACCTAAAAATATTTTTAAAATGAAAAAAGATGCTAAAAAAGCTAAAAAACAATTAGAAGAAGCTTTAGAAAAAAATAAGCTAACTCAAGATGAATTTAATATGTTAAATGATAACTTAAACGAAATGCTAAAAGAAAATGGATTAGATGAAGAAAAAGAAGAAGAACTTACTGATGAAGAAATAGACGCAATGTTTGAAACATTTAATGAAGCGATTGATTTAAATATGGATGGTCTTATTGCTTCAGTTGGCGAGAGAACTTTTGAAAAAATGTGTGAAGATTATGAAGATATGGATCTTGATGAAAGAAAGAATGGACTAGAAAAGTTTAATTCAAAAATTAATCAAAGATTAGGTATTGCTGGCAATATAGGCTTTAGTACAAATGATAATTTAGAGTTTGAAAATAGTTTTGTTAAGGGAGGATATTTAGTATCGGAAAAAGATGTTAAGGAAAATAACCTAGAAGACATGTTAAAACAAATGATGGAAAAAGGCATGGTTAGAAAAGTAATGGTAGATAAGAAAGCAAATATGACTATGGCCGAAAGAAAAGCTTTAGTAAATAAAATAATGAAAGAAAAGAAACTTTCAAGAGAACAAATGCTACAAAATAAATCTTTATTAAGAAAGTATAATTATTAAAAATGAAAAGATTAGAAGATTTAATAGACCAACTTAATTTATTAGAAAAACATATTGCTAATAATGAAACAATAAAAGAAGTTATTAACTTAAGAAATGAAACTATAAGTGCTTTATCTAAATCAGGAAGTTTTAAAGAAGTATATGAACTTTCAAAAAGTAAGAACTTAGGATTAAATAAATATCTTCTTCCATATATCCTATACAGGGATACAAGTAATGGAAGATATGTTTATGAACTTAAATCTATTAGCAAATTTAATAATGATTATGAACAAGTTTTTAAATTAGTAAAATATTTAAAAGAAAATAAAAACATAAATTTAGATGAGTACATCTTTTTAAAAGAAAATATACGTGCGATGTATAATAAGTTTTCTATGCAATTTTGTAAAACAAATTTAGATATGCTAGATGAAGATGAAAGAAAAAACTATGAATTATATAAATTAGAAATAAATAAAATGTATAAAAAATTTTTAAATTATTTAAGTGAAGATAGATTTAATAAATTAGAAAGTGAATTTGCTACTTTACATGAAACAACTAAAAGGTTATATCTTATTTCTCAAAACAAGAAAATTTGTGATTTTCTTAAAATAGAACATAAAGAAGTATCTTTTGTTAAAGATTTTTTAGAATACTATAGCACAATTCAAAGAGAATCATATAGTATAAATATAATTGATTCAAATTATTATTCATTAAGATTATTAACACAAGAACAAATTTATAAAATAAAATGTTCTGAACTTTTAAAAGAAGATTTAAAAAATAAAAAATATATTAATGCTTTACTAGAAGATGTTGATTTTTATAAGAGTAATTATATTAAAGAAGATAATATAAAAAGAACTAAAAAACATAAGAAAAAATGATAAATATTGATTTATATTTCTAATTATGATAAATTATAAAAAACGATGAAAGGAATAAGTAAATAAGTTGTTTTTTATAGAGAGTTAGTGGTTGGTGAAAACTAATAAAAAGCTTATTGAAATACACCCTGGAGTTCTTTATGAAAAGTAAAGACGAGTTGTAAACGTTATATTACTAATTAAGGGCATAGAAATTCTATGAATTAGGATGGTACCGCTTGATATATACTATTGAGTTCCTATTTTTATAAATAGGAATTTTTTTATTTAAGGAGGAAAAAATATGGAAATTTATGAAGAGTTACAAAGAAGAGGGTTAATAGCACAAGTAACTGATGAAAAAGAAATTAGAAATTTAGTAAATACAGGAGGAGCAAAATTTTATATTGGATTTGACCCTACTGCTGATTCATTACATGTAGGTCACTTTATGGCTTTATGCTTAATGAAGAGACTACAAATGGCAGGCAATAAGCCAGTTGTATTATTGGGTGGAGGCACAGGATTTATTGGAGATCCATCAGGCAGAACAGATATGAGAGCTATGATGGGGCCAGAAACTATTAAGCATAATTGTGAGTGCTTTTTAAAACAAATAAGTAAATTTATAGAGTTTGGTGAAGATAAAGCAATAGTTGTTAATAATGCAGATTGGCTATTAGATTTAAAATATATAGACTTACTAAGAGAAGTAGGACCATGCTTTTCTGTTAACAATATGTTAAGGGCAGAATGCTATAAACAAAGAATGGAAAGAGGATTAAGTTTCTTTGAATTTAACTATATGATCATGCAATCTTATGATTTCTATTACTTACATGAACACTATGGCTGTAATATGCAATTTGGTGGAGATGACCAATGGAGTAATATGCTTGGTGGAACTGAATTAATTCGTAAGAAAACTGGTAAGGATGCATATGCGATGACTATAACTTTACTTTTAAATAGTGAAGGTAAAAAAATGGGAAAAACTGCTAATGGAGCAGTATGGTTAGATCCTAAAAAGACAAGTCCATTTGATTTTTATCAATATTGGAGAAACGTTGATGATGCAGATGTTATGAAATGTTTTAAACTTTTAACGTTTATTCCTATTGAACAAATTGAAGAAATGGAAAAATGGGATGCTAGCAGAATTAATGAAAAGAAAGAAATATTAGCATATCACTTAACTGAATTAGTACATGGTAAAGAAGAAGCTGATAAAGTAGTAGAAGCTTGCAAAGCTTTATTTAGTGGTGGAGTAAACTTAGATAATGTGCCTGAAGCAAAGTTAGAAGCTAGTGAACTAGATAATGGAATTAATATTATGGATTTAGTTGTTAAGACAAATTTCATTCAATCTAAGTCTGAAGCAAGAAGACTTATTCAACAGGGAGGTTTATGTGTAAATGACCAGAAAATAACAGATATTAACTATTCTGTGTCACGTGAAACACTAACAGAAAACTATATATTGGTAAAAAAAGGAAAGAAAAACTTTTTGAAAGTTTTATTTCTATAAGAAATAAAAAAGGTGGAGAATACTCCACTTTTTTTGCTTTTCCACAGTATAAAACTTTGTTTTAAATTGGATATGTATTTATTTTTGACAAAATATGATAAAATATTCTTGTTAAAGGAGGAAAATATATGATTACTAAATTTACTTATAAGTTTTTTAATTATAAAAAGTTAGCGCTTTTATTTTTTATATCGTTCCTTCAATATATTATGTTTAAAGTTCCTTTTTTTAACTATAATATCAATACAGAGTTTTTATCACAAATAAATTTCAAAGAACCATTAAATAGTATTAATGGAATGTGTCCAATATTTATTAATTCCGGATTAATATATTTTGTTATTACAACTATTGTAGAAGTGATTAGAAAAAATTGTTCACTATTGTCAGAAATTAACGATAATTTTAAAAATAATAGTTTTAGTGTTCAAATACAACTAATTATAAATTATGCGTTTGATAGATTAGACAACTCTAATCCTTTTTTGTATTCTAATAAACAGGCTTCTTTGCGAGAATAAATTATAGCTCACTCTTTATATAAAATTGTCTAAGGGAGGAATTGTAATGAAAAGTAAAATAAAGAGAATAGCAGGTTTCTTTACTATGCTAGTAATGTTACTTTGTGTGATTACTGCATGTGGAGACAGAAAAATATTAAGTTTAAAAATAAAAGAAGGAACTCTTCAATATATGTATTTGCAAAATGCAGAATATTCATTTGATGATTTAAAAGTAATTGTTTCGTATAATGATAATACAACTGAAGAAGTAGGAAAGGATAAACTAACTATAAGTGAATTCTCTACTGCTACAATTGGTAATCATAAAGTAACTATAACTTATGATACTAAGAGTATTGAAGTAACATTAAAGGTAACTAATAATGAAGATGAATATTACACTTTAAATGGTATTGAGTTACCACAATCTATAGTTAATAGAAACAATAACACTAGTGTTCAAGAAAACAAAGAAACAGAGTTTTATGTTAGAGATAATATTTATGTCGTAGGAGATGACAATCCATTTGTTTTCTTCCCTAATTTAACAGCACTAGATGATAATGATGATTTAATGACTATTAATAAATATAGAAGTATATCAAAAATATATTTGTTAAACAGTGATAATAACTATGAATTAGTTAGTGAAGAAAATGTTGCAACTTATGTAACAATAGATGATATGAATTCTAGTTATGATTTTACAGAAGATGCAATTGGTAAACAATTTAAACTAGAGGTTAGACCTTATTATCTAAATGAAGAACAATTATTAGAAGTTGAACAATGGACTTTATCTTTAGAATTTAAAGTAGTAGATGGATATAATGTTACTAATGCAAAAGAGTTAGGCTTAATGAACAACTATGATGATAGTAGCAATATTGATTTAAACTTAGAATGGACTACCTTTCTAGCTAATGCTAATATTACTAAACCAGCTGATTTAAAGGGATTAGTTTTACATAATGATTTAGAAGTTACAACTAATGATTTACCTTCAGCTTTTGTATTAAACAATCATTTAAGAGATTATCTAGATTTATATACTCATAAAGTTGCTTTAGGCGGAGAGTTCAAAATTTATGGCAACTATTTTACAATTGATTTTAGTAAATTACCTTTAGTTGATACTGAAACTGCTAGTGATGGCGTTAGTCACTCTTCGGTATTTAAAACATATATGGAAGAAGAGCAAGTAGCTACATATAGTAAAAATAGTGTGGCTTCATTTGAAAACTTATCTTTAATCGGAAATGCTAATAGAGTAGATAGTGAAGAAGGCTTTGGTGGATTAATAATGAATAAAGCTCATGGACATAAAGTAGTGTTTGATAATATGATAATTAAAACTTTCTACATTAATAGTTATATGGAATTTTATGGAGCTAATTTAAATCTTAATCATGTAAAATCGTATGATGCATATCAAGGACTAATTTTCTCTTGGGGAGGCAATGATTTAACAATAACTAATAGTGAATTAAAAAGAGCTGGTGGACCAGCAATGATTCTTCAACATATTGATCCAAATAAATCAGATTGCTATACATGTGGGACTAATAGTATTCCTAATGTTGTAGTTGATGAAAAAACTATTATTGAAAGCTATGTTGCTGGAACTGAAGCATGGTTTGTAAAACTAGGATTAACTGATATAGCAGCAAACATTAAAAAACTTAATGCTACATTTGGTAATAATGGATCATTTGTTAAAACTGAAAATGGTGTAGATAAAATGAATATAATTGCTATAAATATGACAAATGGTATGGGACTTGGAGGACAAGGAGCCCAAGGAAAAGTAGTTGTAGGTAGTAAAGAAGTTGTTAATTTAATGAAAAATGAAAATGCAGATACTAATTTAATTCTTAATGTTACAGAAAATAAAGCACCTGTATTCAAAACTGCTGAAGGTGGCCTTGGATACATTGTTAGTCCTGATAATGTAAATTTCTTGTTACAAAATTTCTATGCTGAAAATGATTACATTGAAACTGTAGCAACTGGTAATCAACAGTTATATTTAAAGAGCTTAAATAATGCACAAAAAGAAGCAGCACTAAGTGCAGGAGATTATATAGGGCTATACTACCAAGGTATAGGAATATCTTTAGGATATTTCCATAATTAGTTTTTACACATAAAGAAAGGATCTGATACATTTGCTAGTTTTATATTATGTATTAATCTTTTTAATGAGTATTGGTGGTTCTGTTGGATTATATTTCTTATTAAAAAAATGTAATAATAAAAAAGATTTAATTTTAAAAATAGTTTCTGTTACTTTATTTGTAATAGCAGTTACTAGATACATCTATGGAGATAGTGCAATTGATACTGTAAGAGGTCTCAATATGTACTCTCCATTTGGAAGTAAAGTGGGATTTACTATTATAGGATTACTACTTGTATGGTTTTCTTATGCTAGTATTTTACTTATTACACTTAATTCATTTTTTAAAATTAAAAACATACAAAACTTACTTAAATTTTTTGCTTTTCCTATATTAATTTTAGATTATATATTTTTCTTTATATATGCTAAATCAATATCAGGATTAGATGCTTTTAATGGATTTGATTTTAGAACATTGCTGATGTCATTAGAAATTATTATTTCTATATCATATGTTGGTGCCTTATTTGTTAGAAAAGATTATTTTAAAGTAGATAAAATAGAAATAAAGAACATGCTTTTATCTATAATTCCTATATTAATAGCAATTATGCCTTGCTATATGGTACAAGGATTATTTGGATATGCAAAAAATGAATCTTTAGAATTTAAATCATTTTCTCCAGAACACAGGCTAATGCTTTATTTGAGTATTATTATTCCTGTAGGTATATATTATGGTTTAAAAGATAAAAGTGAAGAGGTTAGAAGATTCTCTTTAATTTATTTATCTTTAGCAGTTTTATGGAGTTTTATGCTTAGATTTAATTTTGAGCATGTTAAATCCCCAATAGATTGGCCTATACACTTATGCCATACTGCTATGTATATAGTGCCTATATGTTTAATATTTAAATTAAATAGATTATTCTATTTTACATTTTTCATTAATGTAATGGGAGCATTTCTTGCTATGGCAATGCCAAATACAGGAGATGATTTAAATGTTTTAAGTTCATCTAGCATTTTATTCTGGATAAATCACTTTAGTGCTTTCTTTATGCCTGTTTTAGTAGTAGCACTTGGAATGTTTAAAAGGCCAAAACTAAAGCAATGGATATATTCAATGATAGCTTTCTTAATTTACTTTATATTTATTCTAGTAATAAATGCTTGGTTTAGTAACTATGGAAATGTAGATTTCTTTTTCCTAAATAGTGATTTCATTGTAGATAAACTAGGAGACTGGGCAAGGCGTACTAGAGATTATGTAGTTAGCTTTAAAGTAAAAGATTTAACCTTAACATTTTATCCAGTCTATCAATCTTTATTCTTTACAGTTTATATTTTTATATCACTTGCAATGTGGTTCTTATATGAACAGTTATTCCAAATGTGGGATTTAAGTGAAGATAGAAGATTAAAAGAAAAAGAATATAGAAGAATGAAAAGAGAATTAGCATTTCTAATGCAAGGAAGGAATGAAAATGAACCTATGAGTGGAAATAGTGAACCATGTTTAGAGTTAAAGAAATTCTCTAAAAAATATGGTATTAATAAACATTATTCTGTTAAAGACGCTTCATTTAAAGTAAATGGAGGAGAAATATTTGGATTTTTAGGCCCTAATGGTGCAGGAAAATCTACAATAATAAAAAGTATTGTAGGTATACAAACTATTACTAGTGGAAGTATAGAGGTATGTGGATATGATGTTCAAAGACAATCTGTTCAAGCAAAAAAAGAAATAGGTTTTGTACCTGATCACTATGCTTTATATGAGAATTTAACAGGTAGAGAATATATTAACTATATAGCAGACTTATATGAAGTAAGTAAGGAAGATAGAGATGAAAGAATTAATAAGTATGTTACAAACTTTAATTTGCAAACTGCATTTGATAATCAGATGAAAACATATTCTCATGGTATGAAACAAAAAATTGCTATTATGGCTGCTTTAGTGCATAATCCAAAAGTATGGATACTAGATGAACCTTTAACGGGGCTAGATCCAACTAGTATTTATGAAGTTAAAGAATGTATGAAAGAGCACGCAAAAGAAGGAAATATTGTGTTTTTCTCTTCTCATATTATTGATGTAGTAGAAAAAATATGCGATAGAATAGCAATTATTAAAAAGGGAACTATTTTGTGTGATGTTAAGGTTAAAGATTTAGATAAAAAGCATATAAATTTAGAAGATTTCTATTTACAAAATATAAATCAAGATGAAGAATCTAAAGAAGTTAAAGGTGAAGAATAATGAAAGCTTTAATGACTTTAGTTATAATGCAGTTAAAAGAAAAACTTGATTTAAAAGGTAAAAGTTTTATAAGTAAAAATGTTTTGTTTAATGCTATTTTTGGCATATTAAGATTTGCTCTTATTGTGGCATTATGCTTTGGATTATTATTTTTATGTAGATACTTAGGCTTATTTTCATTAATAAATATAATACCTACAAGTGTTATAACAGTAGTATTTGTAGTAATGTTAATTATTTCAATAATATCTGCAACAATGTCTTTAACCAAAAATATGTATTATTCATATGATAATCCAGTATTATTAACACTACCTTGTACAGCAATACAGGTTTACTTATCTAAACTAATAGTATTCTATATATATGAAGTTTTAAGAAACTTTTCTTTTATGGTTCCTATGTTTATTGCATTTGGAATGATAAATGGCTTTAGTTTTATATATTATTTGTGGTTAATAGTATGCTTTGTATTTATCTCAATGGTACCTGTATTATTAGGAGCAATTTTATCTATACCAACTATGCTGTTTTATAATATGTTTAGACAATATAAGAGACTTCAAATAGCATCTTTAGTTATTCTTATTGGATCCTTAACATACATTGTTGTAAAAATAATAGCGGTCATTCCATCTAATATTGATTTAATAGGAACATGGGGTACTACATTTTGGAAGATACAAGATTTTTTAAATAATTTTATAGTTAAGTTTAACATATTTTATAAATTAGTATTAATGATAGTAGGTGTTAGAGTTAATTTAACAAATAAATTATTTACAGGACCTACAATGCTAACTTTCTTATATTTATTATTAACTTTAGTAGCGTTATTTGTAATAGGCATGTTAATAGTAAAACCTTTATTTTACAAGATGGCTAGTAAACCTTTTGAATATAGAAAAGAAAAAGTAAAATCTAAAAATAATGTCGTAACAAACAAAAAGTTTTCTTCTATAAGAACAGAAATGTTACTTAACTTTAGACAACCAGAAAGATTATTTACAAACATTGGTTTATTGATATCAATGCCAGTTTTAATATTTTTCCTAAATAAAATGTTTGCAGCAATGAATACAAGAATTTTAGGAAACAATATGGCGATAGCATTTAATGTTTTAATTATTTTACTTATAGCCTTAACTAGTAATTATTATGCTGCTAGTGCTTTCTCTAGAGATGGAAGGAGTAGTTATTTAATAAAAGTACAACCATCAAAGTATCAACCTTTGTTACTATCAAAACTTATTTTTAATACATTATTTATGGTTGCTTCATTTATTGCAACATTAATTGTATTAATAAAAAATACTCCTATTGGAGTTTCTAAATCATTAGTTTTAATATTAGCAGCAATGTTTATTTATTTTGCTCATTTGTTTTATAGTGCAGAATTAGATGTTATGAATCCTCAAACTGAATTATATGCAACAATTGGAGGAGATGAAAATAATCCTAACGAAAGCAAATCAACTGTTATTGCCTTTTTAGGATCATTTGCTATATTTGGTATTTTATTATTCTTGTTAATTGAAAATAACTCTATTATAACATATATAAAAATAATGCTTATAGGACTATTCTTAATGATATTTAGAGCGTATATGCTTTTAAATAAGATAAAATTATATTATATGGAGAGATAGTTTATGAAAAAATTGGTAATAGTATTAATAGGAATAATATATGTAATAGCGATAGCGGTAGTAAGCTTTTTTGGATTAAAAATAGAAACATTTAATCAAACAGTATATGTAACTAATATTGAATGCACTAATGAAAACTTAAAGGTAGCAAGTGATGGTACTAAATACATTGTAACTAATTTTGTTAAGAATGAAGAAAATCCTACAACAGTTCAATTACAATGGCATGTATATCCAGACGATGCTACTAGAAAAATAGTAAAATTTATATATGATGAAAATACAACGGTTGCTACTGTAAATGAATTTGGCACTGTAATATTTAATAAAAAGGGAACAATCACAGTATATATAAAAAGCACGGATGGTAGTAATAAACAAGAAGTAATAAAAATAATAGCCAAATAAATAACTTTAATTGATGTGGATTGCTTTTGTTGATTAAACTCAACATTTGAAATTTACATCATTTTTTTAATTTTTATATTTAGAATACACACTATTATATAATTCTAACTTTATACTATTAAATTCTTTTTCATCAATGGCTTTAGGAAAAGTCATTATTAATAAATCTATAGGTTGTTTATTAATTGCCATTGGAGGTTGCTTATAATTATATTCATTTAAATAAAATCCATTTCTTTTATAAAATTCTATTCTTTTAAGGCTTAATTTATTTACTGGTAATTCTACTTCTAAACAAGTTAATCTATTAGTTAGCTTTAAGGCTTCATTAAGTATTTTAGTTCCTAATCCTTTTTTTCTATATTGTTTATCAACTACAAAGTGTTCTATAAAAGAAAAATTGCTTAATGACCAAATAGAAATGAAAGCAATAATTTTGTTGTTTTTCTTTATTCCATATGGAGTGTATAAAGAATCTGTAAAAAGTTCTTTTTGTTTATCATATGTTCCATATTCATTAGAGTTAAAATTTTCTTGTAACAATTTATAAACTTCATCAAAATCATTTAAATTAAGCTTTTTTAGCATTTATATCACTCTTTTCATAAATAAGTATTACATTTTTATATTAATAAAAAAAGATTTGCTTTCACAAATCTTTTTAATTGCTGAAATAAATTTAAAATTAGTCGATTCTGTTGTAGTATTCAACGATTAGAGCTTCGTTAATTTCAGGTGATAATTCAACTCTTTCAGGTAATCTTACATAAGTACCTTCCATTTTTTCTTTATCGAATGAAACATAAGCAGGAATTGTTTGAAGAATATCTAATGATTCTTTTACAACTTTTAAGTTTCTAGAAGTTTCCTTTAATGCAATTGTTTGTCCAGGTTTAACTGCATATGAAGGGATATCTACTTTCTTACCATCTACTAAGATATGGCCATGGTTAACTAATTGTCTAGCTTGATCACGAGTACGAGCAATACCCATTCTATAAACGATATTGTCTAATCTTGATTCAAGTAAAACTAAGAAACGAGAACCTGTAACTTCTTCAGACTTTTTAGCAATTTCAAATGTTTTTCTAAATTGTCTTTCATTTACTCCATACATTGTTCTAACTTTTTGTTTTTCTTGTAATTGTTTACCATATTCTGATATTTTCTTCTTTTTGTTCTTTCCTTGAGGTCCTGGTCCATATGGACGTTTTTTTAGTTCATCACCAGTTTCAAGAATTGAGAAATCTAATCTACGAGAGATTTTCCATTTTGGTCCTGTATAACGTGACATTTATTTTCCTCCTTTTGTCAGTTTATTTGCATAAACTTACATAAGTGTACAAATTCCTTTTCCTGGCTGTTATTACTATTTATTTCACCCTTCAGCATAGGTTACTTTAATCCTAATGTTAATAACTCCAAACAGAAAGTATTTGTCTGCTGCAAGTACATGCAAGATAATAATAAACATAGTTTATAAATTTGTCAATTAAAACTTCAAAAATTAAATACATTAATAGTATAAATTTATATTATATCTAGGTAATTTGTATGAAAAACAAAAAAACAATGATATAATTGTTATGAATTGGAGGTATGTAGTATGAACCCTATTTATTATGTAATTATTGTGGCATGTTTTGCTTTAGGAAGTGTAGCAACTGTTATAACTGTAAAAGTATCTAAGAAAAATAAAATTAAAAGAAATTATAATAATTTAAAAACAAAATATAAAAATGTTAGTAATTCAAACTTAGATGCAAAAATAAATAAATTAAAAAGTATTAGTGAAAATAATAAAGAATATGTTGATGTATATAATGAAGTGAATGAAAAATTTAAAGAAATAGTAGACACTTATTCTCTTGGAATAGAAGCTGCTATTACTAAGATTGATGTTTTGTTTAGTGACAAGGATTATAAAACAGCAAAAGAGTCCCTATTAGAGTTAGAAAATACTATTAATACTTATGCTGGAGAATTAAATAAAATAGATGCTAATATAAATGAAGTTACAAGTAAAGAAGATGAATTAAGAGAAATAGTTGTGCCTTTAAAGGAGCAATTTAGACAATTAAAAGCCTCTTTTTATGAGCATAAAGAAGAACTTTCTATATGCAGTAAAATATTTGAAAAGAAAATTAATGAATTAGAAAAAACAGTAGTTAAATTAGATAATAAGTTAGAAAATGCTTACTATAAAGATGCTGAGGAGTTAATTAATGAATTACAAACAGAAGTTAATTTTTATGAAGGTCACTTAGCAAAAATGCCAGAAATAGTTTCTTTTAGTATGCAAGTTCTTCCAAAAAGATTAGAAACAGCAATGAACAATTATAAAAAGATGAAAGATGAAGGATATCCTTTATTTAGTATTAAAGCTTCTGCTATGGAAGAAAAAATCAAGGCTTCACTAGATGAAATAAAAATTAGATTCGAACAATTTAATTATGAAGACATAAATGATTCAATAAAAGAAGTTGTATATGATATAGAGAATTTAAATGAACTATTAGAAAAAGAAGTTACTGCTAAAGATCATTTTAATAAATATATTGATACTGTGTATGAAAATATAGATGAAATAAACAAGAAATTTTTAAAAGCAAAAAGAGATACTAGTACAATAAAGGGAGTATATTTATTTGATGAAAATAGATATACAGAGTTAGGAACATTAGAGACACAAATCCATATTTTAAATAGAATAAAAATGGAACTAGATGCTTACATACATTCAGCCACTAAACAACCGTATTCTATATTAACTAATAAAATGGGCGAGTTAGCAGAGTTTGGCGGAGAAGTAGAAGATAAATTAAATGATTATCAAAATTATATTTTATCTTTAAAAAATGATAGTGAATATTCTTATGAAAAAGTTAATAATTATAGTTTAGAAATAACTACTATTTTTAATACATTAAAAGGACTTAATCATAAAGTGTTATCAACAATGTATGAAGATGAATACAACTATGTATGCAATATGATTCAAAACATTAACAAGTCATTAAAAACAAAACCTATTAATGTAGAATATGTAAATGAAAATTGTAAGAATTTAACTAATGTTGCAGAAAAACTTTTATTAGATATGAAGAATAGCTTAAAAATGTATAATATGGCACAAAATATTATTATTTTTACAAATAAATATAGAAGTAGTTTTTCTACAGTTAATGAAGTATTAAATAGAGCACAAGTTCACTTTGAAAATGGAGAATTTGAATTTGCTATTGATAGTGTTAGTGAAGTGTTGCAAGAAGTACATCCTAAAGCTTATGAAGAAATGATGAGAAGAAAAGGAAATAAAGATGACTGATATATATTTAGATTATGCAGCTACTACTCCTGTTGATAACAAGGTTTTAGATAGCTACTATAAATTATTAAAAGAAAATTTTGGTAATAGTGATTCGATTCATGAAGTAGGTAATAAAGCAGCCTTTTATCTTAAGCAAGCAAGAAATCAAATAGCTAGTTTATTGCATGTAAAAGAAGATGAGATTATATTTACTTCGGGTTCAACAGAATCAAATAACCTTGCTATTAAAGGAGTTGCTTTCGCATACCAAAATAGAGGAAAACATATTATTACAACCAAAATAGAACATCCTAGTGTTTTAGATTCATGTAAGCAATTAGAAGAAAACTTTGGCTTTGAGATTACTTATTTAAGTGTTAATAGTGAAGGTAAAATAGATTTAGATGAATTAAAAAACAGTTTAAGAAAAGACACTATTTTAGTTAGTATAATAGCAGTAAATAATGAAATGGGAAGTATTCAAGATATAAAAGAAATTTCTAAAATAATTAAAGAAAACTCCACTGCTTTATATCATATAGATGCTACACAAGCAATGTGTAAAGAAAAGTTAGATTATAATCTAGCAGATTTTTATAATTTTTCTAGCCATAAATTTTATGGGTTAAAAGGTAGTTCGGTTTTAGTTAAAAAAGAAAAAGTAAGACTATTACCTATATTAAGTGGTGGGCAACAAGAAAATGGTTTTAGAGGTGGTACTAGTAACTGGCCAAGTCATGTCATGTTAGCTAAAAGTTTAAGATTAGGATTAGAAAATTTTGATGAACATTATAAATATGTTAAAGAGTTAAAAGAATATTTAATTAATTCTTTAAAAAAGATAGATAATGTTGTTATTAATAGTCCTTTAAATTCTACTCCATATATACTAAACATTTATATCAAAAATAAAAGAGGAGAAGTTATTGTAAATGCCTTATCTTCTTTAGGTATATATGTATCTACTAAGAGTGCTTGTTCATCTAGAAGCAAAGATTATAGTGCATCACTTTATGAACTTACTAAAGATACAACTATTAGTAAAAACAGTTTAAGAATATCATTATCACATTTAACAACTAAAGAAGAAATAGATGCTTTTGTTAGTTCATTAAAAAAGATAGTAGATAATTTGAAAGGATGATTATAATGAGTAAAGTAGAAATAGGAAGAATTGTAAATACATGTGGATTAAAAGGCGAAGTAAAAGTTATATCATCTAGTGATTTTATAAATGAAAGATTTAAAAAAGGAAATATAATTAATATATATAATAAGGATAAAAACATTGACGTTAATTATAAAGTATCATCATTTAGAAAAAATGATAGATTTTTGTATGTTAAATTTAGTGAAGTAAATACAATTGAAGAAGCAGAACTTTTAAAAGAAAGTAGTTTATTGATTGATAGTGAATCTTTAAAAAAATTAGATAAAGATAGTTTTTATTATTATGAATTATTAGATATGGAAGTTTATTATAAAGATTCTAAAATAGGAGTTATTAGTGAAATTACTGATAATACTAGACAAAGTTTAATTAGAGTAAAAGGAAATAAAGAAATATTAGTTCCTTTTTTAGATGAATTTATAGAAAGTATTGATACTGAAAATAAAAAAATAGTATTAAAAAATATAGAGGGATTATTATGAAAATAACATTTTTAACATTATTTCCTAGTATGTATGATAACTTTATTAATACTTCAATTATAGATAAAGCAGTTAATAAAGGAGTAGTAGAATTTAAAGTAGTAAATATTAGAGATTATAGTGAAGATAAAAATAAAAGAGTAGATGATGTTGTAGTAGGTGGAGGAGCAGGTGTAGTGCTTAAATGTGATCCTGTTATTAAAGCTATAAAAGATAATAATAAGAATAGCAAAGTAATATTTTTATCTAGCAAAGGAAATACCTACAATCAAAAGAAAGCTCGAGAGTTAGCTTCTTCAAATAAAGATTTAGTGTTTTTATGTGGTCATTATGAGGGAATAGATGAAAGAATATTAGATCATGTAGATGAAGAAATAAGTATAGGAGATTATATTCTAACAGGAGGAGAATTGCCTTCGATGATTTTAGCAGACTCTATAATTAGACTACTTGATGGCGCGATTAATGCGGAATCAATTGAAGATGAATCTTATGAAAATGGGTTACTTGAGTATCCTCAATATACATTACCTAAAAATTATGAAGGAAAAGAAATACCAGAAATATTATTTTGCGGGAATCATAAGATAATAGAAAAATGGAGAAAAAAAGAAAGTTTAAAACTTACTTTAAATAGAAGAAAAGATTTATTAGAAAACTATAAATTAAGTGATGAAGAAAAAGAATTAATGGATGAAATAAAAAATAATGAAGTAGGAAGATGGGAAGTAGAAGCAATTAAAAAAAGTAAAAAGATAAAAATTCATTCATTAAAATTAATTGATAAATATTTTTACTTAATAAAAGATGATAAAAAAACATATGAATTAAGAATGAATGATGAAAAGAGAAAAGAAATAAAAGTAAAAGATGAAATATGTTTCTTAAAAGAACCTGATCATAAGGAATATTTTTATAAAAAAGTGAAAGAATTACATTATTTCAAATCATTTGAAGAGTTAGCAAATACCTTACCATTAGATAAAACTGGCTTTAGTAGTAAAGAAGAATTAGTGACTACGATGAATAACATTTATAAAGATAAATTAGATAAATATGAAATAGTAGCAATAGAGTTAAAAAATTAAATATTTATATTGAAAATTTATTTTAGTTTTGTTAGTATATATAGGCATTGTGCTGCAGGTGGTCCGCTCACAAAATGGTGATGAACACTTAAGATAAGAAAAGGAGGATATCACTATGAACATGAATTTAGTAAATGAAATTACAGCTACTCAATTAAGAAAAGATCTTCCTGAATTTAGATCAGGAGATACAGTAAAGGTTCATGTAAGAATTACTGAAGGAGAAAAATCTCGTATACAAGTTTATGAAGGACTTGTTATGTCAGTTAAAGGTGGAGGCGTTTCAAAGACTTTCACAGTTAGAAAGATTTCTGGAAACCAAGTAGGTGTTGAAAGAACATTTATGTACAACTCACCAGTAATCGCTAAACTTGAAGTAGTAAGAAAAGGTAAAGTACGTCGTAACAAAATTAATTACATTCGTAACTTATCTGGTAAAGCTGCAAGAATTAAGGAATTTAATTAATAAATTAAGGAACGTAAAAGTTCCTTTTTTTATTATATATGTTTATAATAATTGTAGGTGATAAGAATGCAAACTGAAAGAGAAATAACAGTTAAATTAAAATGGAGTTTAGATGAAGCAAAACTTTATTTTGTTAATAAGGGAATATCGCTTAATGAAAGTTTCATTCTTAAAGATATTTATTTAGTTAAAGAAAATATGAATTTAAAGAAAACTAATAATTTAAATGTTTTATCATCTAGTATTATTTTAAGAGAAGAATGTGAAGATGAAAAAGTAATTGAAAGAGTTGTAATGTATAAAGATAAAAAATATAGTGATGCAGGAGACATAATTTCTGAAACAAAATATAAATGTGAAATAGGGAATATTGAATCAATGCAAGGAATACTTGATAAGATTGGATATAAAGAACTATTTAGATATGAGCAAGAATGTTTAGAGTATGGAATAGATAATAAAAGAATATTATTGCAATATATTCCTGATTTAGGTTTATTTGCGGAGTTAGAAGATAATAATAAGAGTGTTGAACAATTAATAAATGATTTAAATGAACTAAATATTCCTTATTATGAAAATGATTATTTTGTAAAAAAAGCGAGTTTAATGATAGATAAAATAAAGAAACAAAAGAAGGTGAAATAATGGAAGAAAAGAAAACTAATAAATTTAAAGAACATTATACTAAACACAAGAGTACATATAGTTTTATTATTATGATAGTAGTGTGTATTATAATTGCTAAACTATTAACTTCTTTTGTCTTTATTAGTGTTATGGTAGATGGAAATTCTATGTATTCTACTTTAAAAAATGGAGATAAAGCTATTACTGATGGGTTGTTTTATAAAATGTCAGGAATAGATAGATTTGATATTGTTATAATAGATCATCCTAAATATAGTGAAAAACTAGTAAAAAGGGTAATAGGTTTACCAGGAGAACATTTAAAATATTCTAGGGGAGTTTTATATATAAATGGTGAAGTAGTAGAAGAAACTTTTATTGATGAAGCTACTAAACTCCAAACAGTGTCTATTTATGGAAATGATACATTTGAATGTACTTTAGGCAAGGATGAGTATTATGTTATGGGAGATAATAGAAGAAATTCTGCTGATTCTAGATATTTTGGCGCAATTAAAAAGAAACAGATAAAAGGTGATGGAATACTTTTATTTGGAAGTTGCAGAACTGTTACTGATGAGGGAAAGTGTAAAGGCTTAAAGTTAAGATGGCCTAAAAAGGTAAAATAACATGGAAAATATTTATTATCATGTGGTAACTAATAAACCAATGGAGTTAAATCAAATTATAGTATTTGATAAAGACAATACAAGTGGATTATATGATAGAGTTTATGCTTTAAAAACTGTAGTAGATGATATTTATAACAATCCTTCTAAATATAAAAACGAAAAATTAGATCATCATACAAAAGTTGCATTAAGAGAGTTAGCGTTAGAAAAAGTAAGAAAAGAAAAATATCCTAACTATCCATCAAGATTAGCATCATTATATGTATCGAAAACTTATGATGAGGCTAAAAAATGGTTTGATTTCTTTGTATATGTTGGAAGACCTACTTATCAAATAGTAAAAGTAGAAGTTGATGGATCTAGTTATACAGGAGACGCATGTAATTGTTTTGATGGAACAACAAGTGAAAAAACTAATCTTGAGTTAGCAGAAAATTATTGGAAAGAAAAGGTTAATAAAGAAAATAAAGAACCAATATTTGAAACGATAGTAAATGGTAAAATTAAAGTCATAGAAATAGTGTATACAAAAGATTAATTTAATATTATGTAAATAGAAGTGGATTTTTAAGTCCACTTTTTTCATTAAATGTTATAATTTTAAATATAAAAGAGATGTGGGAAAAATGGATTATTAACTTAAAGTAGCAATAGAAATACAAAGTTTATTCTATTAATGCTTTAACAAATAATTTATTAGTTGAAAGACTAATGAAGAGTAAATTAAAATGTGCTTTGAAGCTTATAAACACATATTTTGATTAATAGTTATAAAGAAAGAGTGTGATATTATGACAAAAAAAGTTGCAATATTTGGATCAACTGGTTCAATTGGCACAAGTGCATTAAATGTAATTAGAAATAATAAAAAGTTATTTAAAATAGTTACTTTAGTTGCAGGTAAAAACATAAACAGGTTGTGTGAACAAATTGAAGAATTTAATCCCCAAAATGTTTATATAATATCAAAGAAAAGTGCAGACTTTATTAAAAATAAATTTCCTAAGATAAATGTTTATTATGGAGAAAAAGGAATGGAAGAAATATCTAATCTTAAAGATTTTGATATTTCAATTTCTGCATTAGTTGGAATTGCAGGATTAAAGCCAACTTATAATATGATAAAAAATGGTAAAACAGTAGCTTTAGCAAATAAAGAAGTTTTAGTGGCCGGTGGAGAAATAATAATGGATGCTGCTAGAAAATATAAAGCTAAACTTTTAACTGTTGATAGTGAACATAGTGCAATTATGCAATGTTTAAATGGAGAAAAAGGAAATGATATTGATAAAATACTTTTAACTGCTTCAGGGGGACCTTTTATAGATAAAGATATAAATGAAAACATTACCTTAAGTAATGCACTAAATCATCCTACATGGTCAATGGGAAAAAAGGTAACTATTGATTCTTCAACTATGATGAATAAAGGATTTGAGGTAATAGAGGCTATGCATTTATTTAATGTAAGTGCAGATAAAATACAAGTTGTAGTACATAGAAAGAGTCTAGTACATTCTATGGTTCAATTTAAAGATGGGACAATAATGGCAAGTATTGGCCCAAAGTCTATGGAAATACCAATAGCATATGCACTTAATTATCCTAAAAGGTTAGCAAATAATACATTAAAAGTAAATTTATTTGAAGTAAAGAATTTAACTTTTGAAGAACCTAATTTAGAAAAATTTAAATGTTTAAAGTTAGCGTATCAAGCAATAGAAAAAGGACATTCATATATGGTAATATTAAATGCAGCAAATGAAGTTCTAGTTGATGCTTTTTTAAATAATAAAATTAAATATACTGACATTCCTTCTTGTATAGAAAAAATAATGAATTTATTTGAAAAAAGAGAACTCAAAACTATAGATGATATTTTATCTTTTGACTTAGAAGTGAAAAAAATGACTTTGAAGTATATAAATAAAAATTTGTTGGAAGGGAGTAAGTAATATGATTAGTAAATATAAAGTAATAACATTATGTGGGTCTACTAGATTTAAAGATGAGTTTATAAAGGTGCAAAAAGAATTAACATTAAAAGGAAACATAGTTATATCAGTTGGCTTGTTTGGACATAGCGGGGACAAAGAAGTGTGGGAGAATATGGATGAAGATACTTTAACTAAAACTAAAATAATGTTAGATGATATGCATAAAAGAAAGATAGATATGGCAGATGAAATATATGTTATTAATGTTAATGGATATATTGGTGATAGTACTAGATCAGAAATAGAGTATGCTAAAAAGCATGGTAAGAAAGTAAATTATTTAGAGGAAAATGTAATTTAGAAATGTACTTTAGATTGCTATATAGATGTTTTTTTGTGTTATAATTTATCATAAGTAGTGATGATAAGATACAAAAATAAAATAGTCTGAGTACTTTATGTTGATGAAGAAAAAACTACATAGAAAAATTAAATTGTTGTTAAATAAAGAATAGATAAAGGAAGTGAAAAAATGGAAAATAAAACAAATATTAACTGGTTTCCAGGACATATGGTTAAAGCATTAAAAGAAATATATGAAAAACAAAAAATGGTTGATATGCTCATAGAAATAGTAGATGCACGCGCACCTTTATCTAGTAGGAACCCAGAACTTGTTAACATAAATAAGCCTAGATTAATAGTGATGAGTAAAAAAGATTATGCAGATATTAATATAGTTAATGAATGGGTTAAATATTTTTCTAATAATAATGTAAAAGTAGTAGTTCAAGATTTAGTTAATGGATTTAATTTAAAAGAAATTATAAATGCATGTAATGATTTAATGAAATTTAAATTTGAAAGAGATGCTAAAAAAGGAATAAAAAATAGAACTATAAGAGCAATGGTTGTAGGTATTCCTAATGTTGGTAAATCTACCTTTATTAATAAAATGGCTAAAAGAAAAGCCGTAATAGCAGGTAATAAACCAGGAGTTACTAAATCTCAACAATGGGTAAAAACAGAAAATATAGAATTATTAGATACTCCAGGAGTATTGTGGCCTAAATTTGAAAATCAAACTATTGGTATTAAATTAGCACTAATAGGAACAATTAAAGAAGAAATTTTAAATACTGATGAATTAAGTAAAATATGTTATAACTTTTTAAAAGAGAATTATGCAGAATCATTAAAGAAAAGATATGATTTAGAAACTTTAGATGATGATATTTTTATTAATATTGCTAAAAGAAGAAACCTTTTACTAAGTAATGGTAAATATGATGAAGATAAAGCAAAATATTTATTACTTAAAGAGTTTAAAGAAGGTATAATATGTAAGTTATGTGTAGAAAGAGTTGGTGTTGATTATGGCATCTTTAGAGTATGAAGAGGAATTTAGAGCAAAAGGATATACTAAAATATTAGGAATTGATGAAGCTGGTAGAGGGCCACTTGCAGGGCCTTTAGTAATAGCAGGGGTAGTATTACCTGTTGATTTCAATAATACAGAAATCAATGATTCTAAAAAATTAAGTGATAAAAAAAGAAGAGAGTTATTTAAAGTAATTATGGATAATGCTTTAACAGTTAAAGTAAATATAATTGATGAAGAAACTATTGATAAACTTAATATATACATTGCAACTAAAGAAGGCATGGAAGAGATAGTTAGAAATGCAAATAACGATTGTGATGCAGTGTTTGTAGATGCGATGAAACTAGAAAATATAGATAAACCAGTATTATCATTAATTAAAGGTGATGCTCTGTCTCTTTCAATAGCAGCGGCTTCAATTATAGCTAAGGTTACAAGAGACAATATAATGATAGAATTAGATAAAGAATATCCAATGTATAACTTTAAAAAGAATAAAGGGTATGGCACTAAAGATCATTTATTAGCGCTTGAAAAATATGGAATAACAAAGCATCATCGAATGAGTTATGCTCCTGTATATGAAGCAAGTATGCCTAAACTTGATATTTAAAAATATAGAGATATTAAATATCTCTTTTTTTCTTGATAATTTATATAATTAATGTTAAGATATAAACGTTGAAGAGAGGGAGACCTCTCTTTATTCTTTAAATGGGGGGATAAAATGACATTAGAGGAGAAATTAAAGAAGATTGTAGAACCAGTAGTAAAAGGAAAAAATCTTATACTTTATGATTTAAAGTATGAGAAAGAAGATGGTGAAAACTATCTTAGGGTTTTAATTGAAAAAGAAAATGATGTAATGGATTTAGATACTTGTGTAGAAGTAAGCGAAAAGCTATCTGAACTATTAGATAAAGAAGACCCAATCCCAGATGAATACTATTTAGAAGTTACTTCAAGTGGTAGAGAAAAAGAACTAGAAAAATTAGAAGACTATAAAAATGCTCTTGGTAAGTATATCCTAGTATTAACTAGTGAATTAGTTAATGGATACGATGAACTTGTTGGTGACTTAAAAGAAGTAGATGAAGATGGTATAAAACTGCAAATTAATCTTAAAGGACGTATAAAAGTCGTTAATATCCCATTTAAGATAATAGAAAAAGCACATTTGACATATAAGATTTAATAGGAGGAAAATAAGTAAAAATGAATGCTAGAGAATTAATAAATGCCTTAGATGCATTTGAACAAGAGAAAGGAATATCTAAAGAGGTTGTATTAGATGCTTTAAAAGAAGCTTTAGAAAAAGCATATAAAAAGAATACTGATCCAGATGTATTATGTAGAGCTGATATTAATGGTGATTTAGGTACAATCGAACTATATGAATTAAAAAATGTAGTAGATGATGTACAAGATGATTTATTTGAAATCGAATTAGAAGATGCTAAAAAAGTAAATCCTAATATCAAGGTTGGAGAAGTATTAGAAATTCCTGTAGATCCTAATACATTAACAAGACTTGCAGCATTACAAGCTAAACAAGTATTAACTCAAAAAATAAGAGAATTTGAAAAACAAACTATCTATGATGCATATATTGACAGAAAAGATGATATTATTGTTGGAACAGTTGATAGAATTGAACCTAGTTTTATTTTAGTAAATGTAGGTAAGAGTAATGCAGTTATGAAAATCAATGACACTATTCCTGGAGAAACATTTAAAGTAGGACAAGCAATAAGAGCATATGTAGTAGATGTAGATAAAAGTTCTCAAGGCGCTGCAGTTATCATTTCTAGAAGTGCTCCTGGATTCTTAAAAAGATTGTTTGAAGCAGAAGTTCCAGAAATTTATGATGGAACAGTAGAAATTAAAAACATTGCACGTGTTGCTGGAGATAGAGCAAAAGTATCTGTATTCTCAAGAAATAAAGATGTAGATGCAACTGGAGCATGTATTGGTCCTAAAGGATTAAGAGTTCAAAAGATTTCTAATCAAATCATGGGAGAAAAAATTGATGTAATTAATTATTATAGTGATCCTGTTCTTTACATTGCTGAAGCATTAAAACCAGCCGAAGTTGTTGGTGCTAGCATTAGTGAAGATGGTAAGAGCGCAATTGCAGTAGTAAAAGATGATAGTTTTTCACTAGCAATTGGTAAAAAAGGTATCAATGCAAGACTTGCTGTTAATTTAACAGGTTACAAGATTGATATTAAAACATTATCTAACGCAGTAGCAGAAGGTATTGAATATACTACTGTTGATCAAGCTAGAGCTAATTATGAATACAGTTTGACTGAAGAAAAACCTAAAGTAGAAGAAACTAAAGAAGAGGTTAAAGAAGAAGTTAGCGTTACTCCTGTAAAAGTAGTAGAAGAAAAACCTACAAAAGTAGAAGTTAAAGTAGAAACAAAAACTGAAACTAAACAAAAGAGTGATAAACCACTTAGAATGCCTAAGTTCTTAAAAGAAGATAATGTTAAACCATCTAAAAAAGATGATACAAGAACTTCTCAATCTAATAACAAAAAGAAAAAAGATGAAGATAATAAAGAAGTTAAAAGAAATGTTATGTCTTCTAAAGAACTTGAAAATCTTAAGAAGAAAACAGAAGAAGCTAGATCTTACATGCCTGTTTATACTGATGATGAGTTAAAAGAACTTGATGATGAGAATGAAGAAGACAACTACTATGATGATGTAGACTATGATGAGTATGATAAATACTACGATGAGGACTAATTAGTGAAAAAGATTCCATTAAGAAAGTGTATTGCTACTAATGAGAGACTTCCAAAACAAGAACTCATTAGAATTGTTAAAAACAATGAAGGAAAAGTATTCATTGATTTAACAGGTAAAGCAAATGGTAGAGGAGCTTATTTAAAAAGAAGTAATGAGGCAATTGATATAGCAATTAAAAAGAATAGCTTATCAAGAGCACTAGAATGCACAATAGAGCAAGAAATATATGATGAATTAAGGAAATTAGTTAATGAATAAATGTTTAAATACTTTAGGTATTTGTAAATGTGCAGGTAAAATAAGCTATGGAGAAACACTTTTAAAAGATATAAAAAATAAAAAAGTTTGTTTAGTAGTTGTAGCAAATGATGCAAGTGATAACTCAAAAAAGAAAATTATTGATAAATGTAGCTTTTACAAATGTGAGTATTTAATTTGTTTAGATAAAGAAAGTATGACTAAAGCAATTGGAAGGGTTGACTTAGTTAGCGCTGTAGGAATAAAAGATTATAATTTAAGTAAAAAATTTAAAGAAAATTTAGAAAGGAATGGTGATCAAATTGAAGAAAAATAATAATAAAAATTATGATAAAAGAACTTCTAATTTTGAGAAAAAGCCAGTTAATAAAGTTAATGAAGGGGAAAAGATAATTGTTTTTAAAGGCAGTAAAAGCGTTCAAGAAATAGCTAAAGACCTTGGAGTTAGCCCAACTGAAGTTATTAAATTCTTATTTTTGGAAGGTAAAATGGTTACTATAAATTCTGATTTAGATGTTTCTTTAGCAGAATTAGTTTGTATGAATTATGGTTATGATTTAAAAGTTGAAAAAGATGTTAGTGAAGAAAATTTTGAAGATTTAGAAATTGTAGATGATCCTGCTAATTTAGTAGAGAGGCCACCTATTGTTACTATCATGGGACATGTAGACCATGGTAAAACAACTTTGCTAGATGCTATTAGAAAAACAAAAGTAGTTGAAGGTGAAGTTGGCGGTATTACTCAAAGTATTGGTGCTTATCAAGTAGAAATAAAAGGTAAGAAAATTACTTTCCTTGATACTCCAGGACATGAAGCTTTTGCTGCAATGAGAGCTAGAGGTGCTCAAATAACTGATATCGTTATTATAGTTGTAGCTGCAGATGATGGTGTAATGCCTCAAACTAAAGAAGCAATAGACCACGCTACTGCTGCAGGTGTTCCTATTTTAGTAGCTATTAATAAGATGGATAAACCAGGAATTAATCTTGATAGATTATATAGTGAATTAAGTGAAATAGGCATTATTAGTGAAGAATGGGGAGGAAACAATATCTTCTGTAAAGTTAGTGCTAAAACAGGACAAGGTATTGAAGACTTACTTGAATCATTACTAGTAATAGCAGAATTAGAAGAATATAAAGCTAATCCATCTCGTTATGCATATGGTACAGTAATTGAAGCTAAACTTGAAAAAGGTAGAGGAACTGTAGCAACATTATTAGTACAAAATGGAACGTTAAAACATGGTGATTGTATTGTTGCTGGAACTATGTTTGGCAAGATTAGACAAATGCGTAATGATTCTGGAAAGATTATTAAAGAAGCTGGACCTAGTACTCCAGTTGAAATAATAGGACTTAGTGAAGTTCCTAATGCTGGAGATAAGTTCATGGCTTTCAAAGATGAAAAGAAAGCACGTGAAGTTGCAGAAAAGAGATTAACAGAAAAAACATTATCTGATAGAAAAGGTAATACTAGTGTTACTCTTGAAGATTTGTACAACCAAATTAAAGGTGGAGATGTACAAACAATTAATATAATAATTAAAGCAGATAGTGAAGGATCTAGTGAAGCAGTTAAACAATCATTATTAAAATTAAGTAATGATGAAGTTAAAATAAATGTTATAAGAGCACAATCTGGTGCTATTACTGAATCTGATGTATTACTTGCAAGTGCATCTAAAGCAATTATTTATGGATTTAATGTTAGACCTGATGCTGTTGTTAGAAAGAAAGCTGAAGAAGAAAAAGTTGATATTAGATTACATCGTATTATTTATGCTTTAGTAGAAGAAATAGAAGCTGCTATGAAAGGTATGTTAAAACCTACATACAAAGAAGTAGTAACAGGTCTTGCTGAAGTAAGACAATTATATAAGGTTTCAAAAGTTGGTACTATTGCAGGAAGTTATGTAACTAGTGGATCTATTAAAAGAGACTCAGGTGTTAGATTACTTAGAAATGGTGTAGTAGTATATGAAGGAAAACTTGCTTCATTAAAGAGATTCCAAAATGATGCTAAAGAAGTATCAATGGGTTATGAATGTGGAATTATGATTGAAAACTTTAATGATATTAAAGAAGGAGATCATATTGAAGGATTTGTAATGGAAGAAGTAAAAAGGTAAAAAATAAAGTAGGAGTGAATATTAATGGCAAAACTAAAACAAGAAAAGTTAGCTGTACAAATCCAAAAATATATTAGTGATATAATTCAATTTGAATTAAAAGCAAATGATTTAGGTATAGTTACAGTTACTAGAGTTAAAGTTAGTGATGATAACTCTTGGGCTAAAGTATATGTAAGTTTCTTGAATAATGATAAAGAAGCAAGATTAGAAAAATTAAAAGAATATAAACCAGTTATTAGAACGGCTTTATCTAAAAAATTAACAATTAGAAGAACTCCTGATATAACATTCACTTTAGATGATAGTTATGAAAAGGGAGAAAAAATTGAAAAAATTATTAGGGAATTAAATAATAAATAATTCCCTTTTTTATGCTATAAAGTAAAATTAAAAGGATTGTCTTTATATGCAACAATCCTTATTTAATTCTTCTAATTTAATAATATCATTTGTTTTAGCTAGATAGTTTCTTCAAAATTATTACTATATTTAAAGATGTAATCATTACCAACCTTTTTAACATTTATTGTATCAAAGATGTTATTTGATAAACATTCTACAACAAATGTATTTGCATCAGTACTTCTTTTTATTTTATAGATAGTATTAGATGGAATTCCACTAGACAAATCTTTTAATTTAAATTTAAGTTCAGTCTTTCCATTTTCCATTTCCATCTCTATTTCTAAATCTTGTACTTTTGCCCCATTAACATAAATTTTATATTCATATTCAATTTCTTGATTATTATTTTCATTCTCTATTGATTGAGAAACAACTACATAATTATTCCTGTTAGTTGAACTATATGTAGTGAATTCAATTGATGATTCTACTTCGTCATTTTCTTGTTCAAATTCTCTTTTTCCTTTAACTTCATAACGGGAGTCTCCAACAACCATAATTCCTGATAAAGTTGTTGAAACTTCAATCTCTTCATTTTCATCTTTTATTTCACGTAATGTTTTTGTCTCCAGTTCATTGTAATACATTATAAAGTCATTCAAACCAGGAACAGAAATTACCATTACAAAATTATAATTTGAGTAGGCCTCATCATTGTTTGTGTTCTTAGATGTTGTTTGAGAGATTTTATCGCCAATTACTCCATCAAAAAGTTCAAGACAATCTTTTATTCCTTTAATATTTTCATCACTGAATTGCTCAGGACGAGATAAAAGGTTTGCAGTTGAAGTAGTGCTTTCAAGATATTGTAAATAGTTAACGCTAGAAAGAGCTGAAATTGCGTATACATCTTTTACGTTAAGATTTGATTCTTTTTCGCTTTTCTTTTTGCAACCAGTTATTCCCACTGCAAGAAAAATAAAAATTGCGCAAAGAGACATAACTGATAAAAAAATTTTTTTCATAAAAATTCTCCTTTCTTTTGATTTCATTATATTAAAAAAATTTTTTAATTCAAAGGTAATCTCTCTTTTAATTAAAAATGTAACAATTTTAATAAATAAAAAATATTTTAAGTTTTTTAATTTCTAATTATTTTCTTTTTCCCATAATTCTAGTTTATCTAGATTATGTAACATAAGCAAGAAATTTTCTTCAGCCATTGGATATTTTTTGTATAAATCTTTTAGCATTGTTTTCATATTTTCTCTTTCAGTGTGTTTATCGTTAGGACAAGTAGATATTACAAGAGGTAAATTTAATTTATTAGCAGATTTAATGATTTGCTTTTCTCTAGCATAAACTAATGGTCTAATAAAAGTAATGTCACTTCTATCTAAATACATTTTAGGCTTAAAAGTAGCAATTCTACCACCAAATATAGCGTTCATCATTAAAGTCTCAATAGCGTCTTCAGCATGATGAGCAAAAGCAACTTTATTACAACCAAGTCTTTTACAATTATCTATAACTACAGCTTTTTTTATTTTAGAACAAATAGAGCAAGGCAATCTTCCATTACTTTGTACATTTAATTTTAATATTTCATAGGCATGAGATGGTACTGCTTCAAATGGTATATTTAACTCTTTAAAATAGTTTTCAAGTGGGGATATATCCATGTTAGAAAATCCCATTTTAATATGAATACCAATTACTTCAAATTTTTTCTTTTTCTCACACATTCTTTTATAAGCATTCATTGCGTACAAAAGTAAAACAGAGTCTTTACCTCCACTTACTCCTACTGCAATTTTATCGCCATCTTCAATTAAATTATAATCTTCATCAGCTCTTTTAATACAACCTAAAATATCTCTTAAATAATACATTAACATCATCCTTTAAATAACAATGCAATAATATACTATTATCTAAATAATTGCAATAAACAAATAAAATATTCTTATATTAATTGAATAAAAAAAACAAGTGATGTAAAATTAAAAAGTGTGAGGTGGATAATGTGGCAAAGAGAGTATTTGAAAAAGAATTTGCAGGAAAAAAATTAGTAGTTGAAACAGGAGAAATAGCTAAACAAGCAGATGGTTCTGTTCTTGTTAGATATGATGATACAGTTATTTTATCAACAGCAGTAGCAAGCGATGAAAAGAAAGATACAGATTTCTTTCCTTTAACTGTTACTTTTGAAGAAAAATTATATTCAGTTGGTAAAATACCAGGAAGCTTTTTAAGAAGAGAAGGAAAACCTAGTGAACATGCAACTTTAACAGCACGTTTAATAGATAGACCAATTAGACCTTTATTTGCTGAAGGATTTAGAAATGAAGTTCAAGTTGTTAATACAGTATTGTCTGTTAATAAAGATGCAACTCCAGAAATGGCAGCAATGTTAGGTGCAAGCTTAGCTTTATGTATAAGTGATATCCCATTTAATGGACCTATAGCTGGTGTATATGTTGGCAGAGTTGATGGTAAATATGTTGTAAATCCAAGTGTTGAAGAAATGGAGCGTAGTGACATTAACCTAGCAGTAGCTGGTACTAAAGAAGCTATTAATATGGTTGAAGCTGGCAGTAAAGAAGTTGGCGAAGAAGATATGCTAGGTGCTATTATGTTTGGTCATGAAAAGATTAAAGAATTAATAGCATTTGAAGAAGAAATTATTAAAGAAGTTGGAAAAGCTAAAAGAGAAATTGAATTATATGAAGTTAGCGAAGAAATAAGAAAAGATGTTGAAGCACGCGCTAAAAATCGTTTATTAAAAGCTATCAAGATTCCAGGAAAATTAGAAAGATATGGAGCAATTGATGCAATTAATGAAGAAGTAGTTGCTCTATATGAAGAAAAAGAATATAAAGATGAAAAAGAAAAGAAAAATGTTTTAATGCAAGTTAAAGATGTATTACATGACATTGAAAAAGAAGAAGTTAGAAGATTAATTACTGAAGATAAAGTAAGACCTGATGGAAGAGGAATAACTGAAATTAGACCTCTTAACTCACAAGTAGATTTATTACCTCGTGTTCATGGTAGTGCAATGTTTACAAGAGGAGAAACTCAAGTATTATCAGTATGTACATTAGGTGCTCAAGGTGATGAACAAATCTTAGATAATGTTACTGATGAAGAAACTAAGAGATTCATGCATCACTATAACTTCCCACCTTTCTCAGTTGGAGAAGTTGGTAGAATGGGAAGCCCTGGTAGAAGAGAAATTGGACATGGTGCTTTAGGAGAAAGAGCATTACTTCAAGTAATACCTAGTGAAGATGTATTCCCATATACTATAAGAGTAGTAAGTGAAGTATTAGAATCAAATGGAAGTAGTTCACAAGCATCAATTTGTGCTTCAACAATGGCATTAATGGCTGCTGGTGTCCCTATTAAAGCTCCAGTTGCAGGTATTGCAATGGGATTAATAACTAATGGACCAATCGATAGTGGTGCTCCTTATACAATCTTAACTGATATTCAAGGTATGGAAGATCATCTTGGTGATATGGACTTTAAAGTAGCAGGCACAGAAAAAGGTATAACTGCATTACAAATGGATATAAAGATTACAGGTATCAATGAAGAAATACTAAGAAAAGCATTAGCTCAAGCTAAAGTTGGTAGAAAACAAATTATGGAAAACATGATGGGTGCTATTAGTGAAGTAAGACCTGAATTAAGTAAATATGCTCCAAAAGTTGGAATGATGCAAATTAACCCAGATAAGATTAGAGATGTAATTGGTACAGGTGGTAAAGTTATCAATGATATTATTGCTAAATGTGATAATGTTAAGATTGATATTAGTGATGAAGGTAAAGTTGTTGTATATCACATTGATAGAGAACCAATTAATAAAGCACTTGCAATGATTACAAGATTAACTAAAGAAGCTCGTGTTGGAGAAATTTATGATGCTAAAGTTGTTAGACTTGAAAACTATGGTGCATTTGTAGAGTTATTTGAAGGTTGCGATGCTTTAGTACATGTATCTAAAATATCACATGAAAGAGTAAATACTCCTAAAGATGTATTAAGTGTTGGTCAAGTAGTTAAAGTAGTAGTTACTGATATAGATGAAAAAGGTAGAGTAAATGCTTCTATTAAAGATTTACTAGCAAAACCTGAAGAGAATAAATAAGATAACTATAGAAAAATATAAGAAAGAAGAAATACCTTCTTTCTTTTTTTATTAACAAAAAAGCATTAAATTTGTAGAGAATTTATTAGTGATAATAAATAGAATTAATTGATGTGTGTCAAAGAATAATAGATTACAAGAGAATAAATAAGAAATGAATAGTTCTATAAGTGATTTAGGTTTTATAATAAAAGTAAGGAGAGAATTAAGATTATTAATTATATAAGATTAAATAGTGGTAACTTATATGCATACAATGAAAAAGGAATTACTATTGTATATAAAAGTGATTTATGGGAACCATCAAAATTAAATTATGTTGCTATATTATATAGTGATAGAACATATTATATAGAAATGAATGAAAATGAAGTAGAAGAAAAGTATGGAAAAGAAATTATTTTAAGTAGTAAATATGCTTTTGAAAAAATAGATAAACTTATAAACCCCAGGAAATAATTAGTGGATGTGCTTAACTTAAGAAATTGATTAATAGTCAATTCTTTTTTATATATAAAAAATCCTTTTAATACATTTAGTGTTTAAAAGGATTCAAATTTATTGTTTAATTTAATTTTATCTTTTTGAACTATTTTTTAATTTTTTTACATCCTCTAAATCTTTATCAATACCCATCTTTTTAGATAGATATTCAATTGCTTTTTCTGCAATAAAGATATGTCTGTCATCCTTTTTTTGTTCCTCAATTGGTAAATTAGAATATCTAGCAGCTAATTCAGTATTTTTTGCCCATGCATTTGCAGGTCTATTTTTCCAAAGTAAATGTATAGCAGAACCAATAACTTTTACTAACACTTCTCTTTGAGTAGGATTAGCTAAATATACATAATTATCGAGAGTTAGTTCTACTGCAACTTCAGCAGCTTCTTTATTTTCTTTTTGCCAATGTGGAGATAATTGAGAATATTTCATTTTTCCAATATCAATACTAATATTTCCATCTTCTTCTTTTCTAACATAAGGAAGAGTAAAAAATCTTTCATCACTTAAGATTCTTTGAACATATTCTCTTTCTTCTTCATTTTCATTTGGATTAAGTTTTTTCCATTTTTCAACTTGCTTAGTTTCTCCAGTTTCTTTATCAACATAAAATGTTGTCTTTTTCCATATCTCATGAAGTTCGGATGCAGTTAAATCAACGAGTTCTTCAAACGATAATTTGTTAAGCATTTTTTGAATTTTAATATTTAAATCAAAGATTTCTTCTGAATTCATAACAAACATCTCCTTATTTAAAGAATATCAAAGAAATATCAAAATGTCAAAAAAAAGAAACTTTTGTCTAGGCAAATGTAGAAAAAGCAAAAAAAACAATGGTAAGATTGCTTTTTAACATGATTTAGTTAAAATAAATATAGGAGATGGTTATTGTGTTAGAAGCAAGAAACTTAAAAAAAGAATATAAGACTAAAGATAGTCCGATTGTTAAAGCATTAGATGATGTTAGTGTAAAATTTGAAGAAACTGGAATGGTTTTTATTTTAGGTAAATCTGGATCAGGTAAATCAACATTATTAAATGTACTTGGTGGACTAGATAGTTATGATAGTGGAGAAGTTATAGTAAAGGGAAAAAGTAGCAAAGATTTTTCTGGTGCTGATTTTGATAGTTATCGTAATACTTTTATAGGATTTATATTCCAAGAATATAATATTCTAGAAGAATTTACTGTAAGTAAAAACATAGGATTAGCATTAGAGTTGCAAGGAAAGAAAGCTGATAAAGCTGCTATTAATGATTTAATGGAGCAAGTTGATTTAAAAGGATATGGTAAAAGAAAACCTAATACATTGTCTGGAGGTCAAAAGCAAAGAGTAGCAATAGCAAGAGCACTTGTTAAAAATCCAGAAATCATTATGGCAGATGAACCTACTGGTGCACTTGATAGTAATACTGGTAGACAAGTATTAGATACATTAAAGAAATTATCTAAAACAAAACTTGTTTTAATAGTGTCTCATGATAGAGAATTTGCAGAGCGTTATGGTGATCGTATAATTGAATTAGCAGATGGAAAAATTATTAGCGATATAGTTAAGTATAAGTCAGAACCTAAAGTTAGTGATGGTTTTGAAATCGTAGACGATAAAATATTAACTATTAAAAAGGGAACTAAATTAGATGCAACGAAATCTAAAACTTTAAAAGAATTCATTGAAAAACATGATGAAGATATTATCGTTTCTGTTGATGAAAAAGCAAATAAAGAATTTAAAAAGTTTGCTATGATTGATGATGATGGAAACAAGGAATCATTTAAAAATACAGAAAATTTAAATATTAAAGAATATGATCCTAAAAAGTTTAAATTAATAAAATCTAAACTTCCTGGAAAAGATTCTTTTAAGATGGGTGCTAGTGGATTAAAGTCTAAACCTGTAAGATTAGTGTTTACTATAATTTTAAGTGCTATTGCATTTGCTTTATTTGGACTAGCAGATACTATGGGAAGTTATAATAAAGTTGATAACACAATAAAATCTATTATGGATAGTGGCGTTAACTATGCATCTTTTTCAAAAGAGATTAAGTCTTCAGATGGAGACTATTCTCATAGTAGTAAATTGTCAGATGCGGATTTCACTAAGTTAAATAATGATTTGCCAGGATTTACTTTTATACCTGTGTTTGATTTTGGTAAAGGATATAGTAGCAGTTTTTCTAATAATATCTACTCAATGGAAGGAAATGAATTTAATAATAAATTATATGTTCCAGAATTTTATGGCGGAGTAGAAATAACTAATGATAATGTAAGCAAATTTGGAACATTAACAGGTAATCTTCCTACCTCTGACACAGAAATAGTAGTAACAAAATATGTATATGATATGTTCAAATTAGGTGGCTATAAATCTAATAGTGAGTCAACTACTAAAGTTGAAATTAAAAATGAAAACGATTTAATTGGTAAAACGATAAAATCAAGTGATACTACTTATACTATAACGGGTATTTTAGATACCAATGCAGATTTAAGTAGATATGAGAAGATGAAAGAAGATAGTTTTGGATCAAATAATATGCAGGATTTTATGACTTCAAATGAATTTAGCGATTTTATTTCTAATTCATATCACGGATTAGCATACTTTAAAGAAGGATACTTTAATAGAAATATTAAAGAAGGTGGAGTGTTTAGTAAAATAAACAATAGTGATAGTATTTATGGAATGTTTAAAGCAACAAAACCTACACAGAATGATAATAATAACAATTATGAATATATAGCTCCTTATACAAGTTCTATGAATAATGAAATAATATGGAAAAATGGAGATAAAACAAGTCTTCAAAATAATGAAGTTGTTCTAAGTTCAAATATAATGAATGGAATAAAATACACTGTTGATGGTGTTAAGATAGAAGGTTATAATTTAATTAGTAATTATAAATCAAGCATATTTAATGCAAAATTTAATAATAAATTAGAAGAATTAGGTATAACTAAACCAAGTGAACAAGAATATCTTGATACTTGGAGAATAATAAATTATTTTGGTAATTTCAATACTGGAAATTATGAGTATAATACAGATTCATCAAATAATGATTGGGAAAGTGAGAATTCAAATTATTGTCAAAATATATCTGATGGATCTGATGAATGTGAAACAACAATATATCTTAATGGTACAGAAATGCATCTTATTTATAATAAAAACACTAATATTGTTTCTTTAAATGGTGTTAGAGATTTTGAGGTAGTAGATAATAAAGTAACTATTAATAATATTGAATTCACAAAAAAGGTTGAATATGGCACATCAATTTATTTTGTTTACAATTATTCTAAAGCTGAGTTTATTCAATATTATGGTGAAGATTTAACAGATACACAAAAAGAAGAATTAACTACATTTTTCAAAAATTTCTCTGTTACAGATATTTTTGGAACAATTTTGAACATTGAAACTAGTGCTAAATTTAATGAGTTGTTATCTTATAGAACTAGTGTTGATGGGCTAAATGAATCACTTTGGAATACAAATAATTACAAAGACTATTTACTATCAAAAATTACTGGAAATGGTAGCGAACCAAGTTTTAGCCATGAAGAATGTACTGTTGATGAAAAAGAATTTATTCTAAACAAGAAAAAAGAACTATATTCGGTTATGATAGAATATATGTCTGAAGAAAGTCTATGGATAAGAACTAATGTTAATTACAATTATGAAGAGGAATACACAGAATATAAAGTAGTTGGAATATATTTAGGAAAAGTTACAGAAAATGCTAGTAAGTACTCAAGCACATATGGAATTATATCAAATACTATTTATAATAAATTTAGTGAAAATTTAGGTGGCGTATACAACTTTGCTATTTCTCCACTTGATCCAAATAATAGTGAACAAGTAAAAGCAATAGTTGAATATACATATGGTGATCATGGAAAAACTATATATTCTTTGAATAACAATGTTATGTCTAGCATTTCTCAAGTTAATGAATTAATAGAAACGTTATCTAAAGTATTCTTATATGTTGGTATAGGATTTGCAGTATTTGCTTCATTATTATTACTTAACTTTATAACTATTTCAATCTCATATAAGAAGAGAGAAATAGGAGTATTAAGAGCAATTGGTGCTAGAGGAATAGATGTATTTAGAATCTTCTTCAATGAAGCATTTATTATAGCATTTATTAACTTTGTATTAGCATTTGGTGGATGTTTTGCAGTATGTATTGCATTAAATAGTGTAATGAGAAATAACTATGGTGTATTAATAACAATACTTAACATAGGAATTAGACAAGTATTATTAATGTTTGCTGTTAGTGTACTTGTAGCGTTCATTTCAGCATTCTTACCAGTTAATAAGATTGCAAGAAAGAAACCAATTGATGCAATTAGAAATTCTTAATTTTTGTATTCATTTGAATCATAAAATTATTTGTGTTATAATATAATGCATAGAAGGTGCAGTATCCTAGTCGGTTTTACTATCATGAAGACGTTATGAAGACGTTTGAGGGCACATCTATGAAGTTCTTGGTGCTTGCTTTGGTTGCCCAAATTAGGGTGAGTGCTGAGAGTTAAGATTATTGGGCGCACTATAATGGCATATAGTATACGACCCAGTTTTCGTGGAGACACAGATGGGTGTACATTACACTCCCTGTGCTGAACCTGCAATGCAATAAAATGTGTGCAGCGTAGCCTGATTTGAGTGAGTACGAGGGATTATATTCAAGGTATTTATAAATACTAGGCCAGTTTTATAAACTACTTTATATGAAATCTTACTTGCAAAACATTCTAGTGATATTCTAAAACTGTTAAGGAAAACTTCTAGGCTGTTATTAAGATAGATGTTTTAAGGATTATAGTGTGTGCTAAGTGGCGATTCGGTGCTGTAAACTTGCTTAATAGGAAACTACTCTAGTGGTAACGCTAAGTGCGAGTTTGAGAAATTCGACCGAACCTAAGACATAAGGTTTACTTAATACATTACCTTCAGGCGTAGTATTTACATAAATACTACGTTTTTATTTTAAAAAATACATAGAAAAAGTTATAATTAAAATTACTAAAATGAAAGGAATTAAAAAATGGAAAAAAACAAACAAAGAAAGAAAAGTGTGTTTAAGGAATATTTTAGATGGCCATTAATAGTTTTAGCAGTATCTTTATTTTTATCATTTTCTTTTAGCTTTTTAAGTGAATTAACATTGAATGGAGCAAATTTAGTAGTAGCTATAATTGTTATAATAGTATTTATGGCAATTTCTATATTAACTGATATTATAGGTGTTGCAGTAACTGCAGCAGTTGAAATCCCATTTAGGGCAATGGCTGCTAAAAAAGTAAAGGGCGCAAAAGAAGGTATAATTTTAATAAATAATGCTGATAAGGTGGCAAGTATTGTAGCAGATATTTTAGGTGATATATGTGGTATCTTGTCAGGAGCCGCAGGGGCTGTTGTGACTTCTAAATTAATATCAAATATAACTAGTGAGATGAATATTGTGATTGTAGCATCTTTAGTTAGTGCAACGATAGCGGGAATTATTATTTTTGGAAAAGCTATGGGGAAAAAAATAGCATTAGATAATTGTGATAAAATAGTATTAATGATAGGAAAAATAGTTCATGTATTTACACTTGGAAAACTATCTTTAAAAAACAAAAATTAACTTGAAGGAGATGAAAACATCTCTTTTTTCATTAAATCACCTATTTTTATTATTTACATAATATAAAATGAAAGGGTGATTTAATGAAGTCTAAATTAATAACAGCTTTAGTAACACCATTTGATAAACATTATAAATTAGATGAAGACGAATTAGCTAGGCTAATAATAGATGTAGAGAAACAAGGAAGTGAAGGAATAGTAGTTGGAGGAACTACTGGAGAAGGATCAAGTCTTAGCATAAATGAATTAAAGAGAATTATTGAAATAGCAAATAAAGTGAGCAATATGGAAATAATAGTGAATGTAGGGCAAAACACTACTAATAAGACCATAGAATTAATAAATGAAATAAAAGACTACAAACATGATTCTTTAATGATGATAGTTCCTTACTATAATAAACCAAATCAAAAAGGAATATATGAACATTTTAAAAAGATAGCAGATACATTTAAAAAAGAAAAATTTATTTTATATAATGTTCCTAGTAGAACTATAGTTAAATTAGAAGTAGATACTTTACTAAATTTAATAAAAGAATGCGATAATATAATAGGATTAAAACATGCCTCTAATGATTTTGAATTAATAAAAAAAGTAAAAGAAAAATATCCTTTATTTTTAATTTATAGTGGAGATGATAAGCACACTTTAGATTTTTTAAAGTTAAAGGGAGATGGAGTAATATCTGTTATATCACACGTTTTTGGCAAGGATGTAAAAGAATTAATAGATGATTATAATAATGGAATAGAAAACGAAGTATTAGATAAATATATAAAGGAACTAAGTGATATTTTGTTTTGTGATACTAATCCAATACCAATAAAATATGTTTTATCTAAAAAAGGATATAAATCTATGTATCTTAGATTGCCTTTAGTAGATCTAGATTATGATAAGCATAAAAATATAGATATTATTTTAAATATATAGTTTAAATATTTATTATTAGTAAATACTTATAATAGGAGGAAAGGTATGAAAAATACATTAACAAAATATGGAAGTGAAGAATTTCTAAGTAAAAGTTTTTTAAAAAACTTTTTTGATTTACCTATCATTAATAGCAGCAATATTTTAAAAACTAATATTAGAAAAGAAGGAAATGATTATGTATATGAAATAGATGTTTCTGGATATTCTAAAGAAAATGTTACTGTAAATTATGAAGATGGCTATTTAATAGTAGAAGCTAAAACTAGTTCAAATAGTAATCAATCTACAGACACATATATTCATCAAGAAAGATATAGTGGAACTTGTTCTAGGAGCTATTATATAGGAGAAGTAGATGAGAGTAAGATAAAAGCTAAATATAATGATGGAATGTTATGTATAAAGTTTCCTGATGAAGAAAAAAATCAAAAATATAAATCAACAAATATTAATATAAATTGAATCTCTTGGAAAAGAGATTTTTTAATAAAAACATTTTTTAAAATTTGTTTATTTTGTTGCAAATACAACAAAATATTTTTAATGTTAATGCTATTATGGTAACAGTTACTTTAATATTGGGGAGGAATTATTATGGTAAAAAGAATTATTAAAAGAGATGGTAGAGAAGTTAAATTTGAAAAAGAAAAGATTTATAATGCTATCTCTAAAGCTGTTGAAGCTACTGAAAACAGTGAAAATGTAGCAGTAGGAGCAGTAGTGGATGAAACACTTAGAATTGCTAATGAAAAATTTAAAAATAGTACACCTACAGTTGAAGATATCCAAGATATAATTGAAAATGTATTAATTGATAAAGGATATAATAATGTAGCTAAAAACTATATTGTATATAGATCTGATAGAAGTAGAGCAAGAGAAGCTAAAACTAACTTAATGAAAACATTAAGAGGTATTACTTTTGAATCAGCACTTCAAAATGATATAAAAAGAGAAAATGCTAATATAAATGGCGATACTGCAATGGGTACAATGTTAAAGTATGGTAGTGAATCAGCAAAATATTTTTATTTAACAAATATGATTCCTGAAAGATTTTCTAAGGCTCATCAAAATGGTGACATTCATATTCATGATTTAGACTTCTATGCCTTAACAATGACATGCTGTCAAATAGATTTAATTAAATTATTTAAAGATGGCTTTACTACAGGACATGGATATCTAAGAGAACCTAATGATATAAGAAGTTATGCAGCTTTAGCATGTATAGCAATTCAATCTAACCAAAATGATCAACATGGCGGTCAAAGTGTCCCTAACTTTGATTATGCAATGGCTATTGGAGTTAGGAAATCATATATCAAAATTTATCGTAATAATTTATATAAGACTCTTGATTTCTTATATGGTGATGTAACGATAGATGATGTAAAGAAAATGATTAATGATATAAAAGAGAAAACTGGATTAGTTCCTGCTTTAAAAAATGATAAATTTAATGAAGAAATGAAAAATGTTTTATTAAATAAGTATAAAGATGAAAAAGCAGTTTATAAGATAATGAGCAAAGTAGTAGAAAACACTAATAAAGAAATAAGAGAAGCAACATACCAAGCAATGGAAGCATTAATTCATAACTTAAATACAATGCATTCACGTGCTGGTGCTCAAGTACCATTCTCTTCATTAAACTATGGTACAGATACTAGTGAAGAAGGAAGACTAGTAATGGACTGCTTACTTGAAACAACTATGAAAGGTCTTGGAAATGGAGAAACACCTATTTTCCCAATTCAAATCTTTAAAGTAAAAGAAGGAATAAACTTTAATAAAGAAGATCCTAACTATGATTTATTTCAAAAATCTATCAAATGTAGTTCTTTAAGAATGTTCCCTAACTTTTCATTTATTGATGCACCATTTAATTTACCTTATTATAAAGAAGGCGATTACAATAGCGAAATTGCATACATGGGATGTCGTACTAGAGTAATGGCTAATGTATATGATCCTAGTAAGGAAGTAACATGTGGAAGAGGTAATTTAAGTTTTACTTCAATTAACTTACCTAGAATTGCTTTAAAACATAGAGATAGTATTGAAGACTTTAAAAAAGAACTAACAGAGAAAGTAGATTTAGTTATTGATCAATTACTTGAAAGGTTTAAAGTACAAGCAAATAAAAGAGTATATAATTTCCCTTTCTTAATGGGTAATGGTATTTGGTTAGATTCAGATAAACTAAAACCAGATGATAAAATTGAAGAAGTTATTAAACATGGTACTTTAACAGTTGGATTTATTGGGCTAGCAGAAACTTTAAAAGCTTTAACAGGTAAACATCATGGAGAAAGTGAAGAGTCTCAAAAATTAGGCCTTGAAATAGTAGGTTTAATGAGAAAGAAATGTGATGAAGCATCTCAAAAATATAAAATGAATTTCTCATTAATTGCTACTCCAGCAGAAGGCTTATCAGGAAGATTTATTAAAATGGATAAAAAAATATTTGGTATTATCCCAGGAGTTACTGATCAAGAATTTTATACTAACTCATTCCATGTTCCAGTTTACTATCCTATTTCAATGTTTAGAAAAATAGATATTGAAGCTCCATATCATAACTTAACCAATGGAGGCCATATTAGTTATGTAGAAATGGATGGAGATGTAAGTAAAAATTTACAAGCATTTGAAAAAATTGTTCGTCATATGAAAGAAAAAGGTATTGGATATGGAGCAGTTAACCATCCTTTAGATAGAGACCCTGTGTGTGGATTTAATGGAATTATAAATAATGAATGTCCTTGTTGTCATCGTAAAGAAGATAATATCAAGTTTGAAAGAATTAGAAGAATAACAGGATATTTAGTAGGTACATTAGATAGATTTAATAATGCTAAGAGAGCAGAGGTGGAACATAGAGTTAAACACTCTATTGATGATAATGAAAATTAGTGGAATAGTTGAAGAATCAGTAGTGGATGGCCCAGGAATTAGGTTTACAATCTTTTTCCAAGGATGTTCCCATAATTGCTATAAATGTCATAATCCTGATACTCATGATATTAATAGAGGAAAAGAAATGAAAATTGATGAAATAATTAATAAAATCAAAAAGTATCCTTATATTGATGGAGTAACTTTGAGTGGAGGAGATCCACTTATGCAGATTGATGATTGCGTAGCATTATGTAAAAGAATAAAAGAAGAACTTAACTTAAATATAATTGTATATACTGGATATACATATGAAGAAGTTCTTAAACTAAAAAATGATAATTATAGAGAATTATTGAAATATATTGATTATTTGATTGATGGACCATTTGTTTATTCTTTATTAGACTTATCTTTAAAATATAAAGGAAGTAGTAATCAAAGAATAATTAATGTAAAAGAAACTCTAAAAAAAGGAGAAATTGTTACAGAAGAAATATAAAGAAAGCCCTCATTTCTTATAATGAAGTGAGGGTTTCTTTTATAACTTCTTTGATTTTATAGATGTTAAAACAAAGATTATAATTTATATAAAATAGCTAATTAAATGAAAGAAAATTAAAATAATTTGCAAAAAAATATTAAAAGTGCAAATTAAATTTGTTTTTTTAAATTTATCCTTACTTTTTAAATGTTTTGTTATAATAGTGTTAAGAGGTGAAAACTATGGAACTACCTATTGAAGTTAAAAGAGTTATAGATATCATTAATAGTAATGGACAAGAAGCTTATGTAGTAGGTGGTTTTGTACGTGATTACTTATTAAATAAAGATAGTTATGATGTTGATATAACTACAAGTGCTAGATGTGAAGTTTTAGAAAAACTTTTTAAAGATTATGAATTAAATGAAAATTTTACTAATTTAGGATGTATTAAATTTAGTATTAACAAATATAACTTTGAAATAACAACTTTTAGAAAGGAATATAATTATATTAATCACAGAAAACCTAGTAAAGTAGAATTTACTAATAATTTAAAAGAAGATTTAGTAAGAAGAGATTTTACTATTAATGCTTTATGTAGTAATGGTAATAATATAATTGATTTATTTAATGGTATAGATGACTTAAATAATAAAATTGTTAAAACTATTGGAGAGGCAAATACTAGATTTGAAGAAGATGCATTAAGAATATTAAGAGCACTTAGATTTGCTTCTAAATTAGACTTTGAAATAAGTGAAAAAACTAGTAAAGCAATATTTAAAAACTATCATTATTTAAATGATATAAGTTTTACTACTTTACATAAAGAGGTAATAGGTATTTTAGAGGGCAATAGTTATTTAAAAATACTAAAAGAATATGAAAAAGTATTTAAAGATGTTTTTAAACTAAATAAAATAAAAATTAATTTATTTAAAGATAATATGAGTGTTATAGAAAAAGAAGCTTTATTCTTTTACGATAGTGACATTAAAATTAATAATAAATATTTAGTTAATAAAGATATAGAGTTTATTAATGATAAAATTAATTTGAAACATAAATTAAATAAATATGGTTATGAAAATATTTATAATTTATTATATTTTAAATGTAGTTATTTAAATGAAGATAAAGAAATTTTTAAAATTTTAAAAGAAATAGAGTTAAATAAGGAATGTTATAACTTAAAAATGCTAGATATAAATGGCAATGATTTATTGAAACTCAATATAAAAGAGGATAAAATAGGTAAGTATTTAAACTTGTTACTAGAAGCAGTTATTGAAGATAAATGTTGCAATAGTAAAAATAAATTACTTAATTATTTAAAAGAAATAGAGGGAAGACTATGAATTTTTTATATAAATTATTTGTGAAAAATTATAAAAACACTAAAGATAATAAGGTTATTAGAAGGTATGGCTTACTTGCAGGTATAACAGGTATCATTTTAAATATTACTTTATTTATAACTAAAATAGTAATTGCTTTTATTACTTCAAGTGTAGCTATTTTTAGTGATGCTTTTAATAACTTAAGTGATGCTTCAAGTTCTATTATTACTAGCATTGGTTTTAAAATGTCATCTAAACCAGCAGATAAGGAGCATCCATATGGACATCAAAGAATAGAGTACATATGTGCTTTTGTAATAGCCTTTATTATTTTGCTTGTAGGAATTGAATTAGGTATATCTAGCTTTAAAAAAGTTATTAGTCCTTCACCTATAGAGTTTAGTTATATAACATTAATAATCTTATGTATTACAGTTTTAGTGAAAGTATGGATGGGCCTTTTTTACAATAAAACAAGTAAAATCATTAATTCAATATCTTTAAAAGCAAGTGCAAAAGATTCATTTAATGATGTAATAACAACTTCATTTATAATTCTAGGGCTATTTATTGGAAAAATATTTGATTTTAATATAGATGGATATTTAGGACTAGCAGTATCTATCTATATATTAATAAGTGGTATCTCTTTAATTAAAGAAACAATAGATAAGTTAATTGGAGGAACACCAGATAAAGAATTAATAGATAAAATAATAAAAGAAGTATTAAAGGATGAAAAGATTTTAGACGTGCATGATACTTTATTTCATTATTATGGTAATGGTGAAGTGTATATGAGTTTACATGCTGAAATGGATAGTTCCATGTCTTTAGTGGATGCGCATAGTGTAGTGGATTCAATGGAAAAGAAAATCAGAAAAATGTTTAATGTCGAATTAGTAATACATATAGATCCAATATTGTTAAATGATGCATTATTAACTGAAATCCATGATAAAGTAAAAGTAATAATAAAAGGGATAGACAGTGATTTAAAATTTCATGAATTAAAAATACATGACAAAAAAAATAGAACTTGTATTTGTTTTGATTTACAAGTTCCATTTGATTTTAGATATAGCAATGAAGAATTATATAATTTAATTAATAAAGAACTAAAAAAAATTAATCCTAATTATAGAGCAAGTATTACTTTTGATAAAGATTAATCATCTTTTTCTACTTTAGCACCAGTAATATCTGCGATTTTATATACGGTTGTATTGCTAAGTGATACAGGATATTGACCAGTAGTAGTATACAAAGTCCATTTATTATTCTTTTTAACAAGTTTATGAACATCTTTTATTTCTGCTTTTAAGTGGTTAATATAGATGTTTTTTTCTGCTCGTAGAATCATTGATTTACCAATTGTTCTAGTAAATATAATTAAGGCAATTGTAGGTACAATTTCAGTAAATATTAAATGGCTAGTAGTCATGTTTTTACCAATTGATACCCATATAATAATTTTTATAATAATAATTATAAAGGCACTTACATAAGAAAACCAATACAAAAGGGGATCTGTAACTTCTTTCCTCATTCCATATTTTTTAGCTTGAGTTCTTACAGTTCTAATTCTAAGACAAGTAATGATTAAAAAAGCAAGCATTGCTATTATTGATGTAACTACTAGCAATATATTTAGCACTTTCATATTCATTACCTCCACTTCTTTATTATAAAATAATAAAATTACTTATTCAATGTATCTAATTGTAAACTTTCTAATTTTCTTTTTACTTGAGCAATATCTTCTTTTAAAGTAGACGCTCCTGCTGTTATGCCTATTTTTTTTATATCATTAAAATAACCAGTACTAATATAAGTATCTATTTCATTTATATTTTCTATAAAAATAGCTTTTTTAATTTTACTTATATTATTATATAACTCAATAGAATTACTAGAGTGTTTGCCACCAATTACTACCATTAAATCTACTTCATCTGCTAATTTAATAGAATCATCATTTATTAATTTTTGCGCATTGCATATAGTATTTTTATATTCTAATACTTTATCATTTAAATGATTTTTTATTTTATATAATAAATTTAAAGCTTTATCGTTATTAAAAGTAGTTTGAATAACTAAAAAATATTTGTTAAAATCAGTATTAATATTTTTTATATCTTCTTCTTTCTCTACAATAAATGGTTCATTACACCATCCTTTAGTTCCTAGAACTTCAGGATGATTCTTTTTACCTATAATAATTATTTTATAATTTAAATTATTATATTTATTAACTAAATTATGAATATTAGTAACATTAGGACAAGTGCAATCTAGATAACTAATATTATTATTTTTAAAGTATTCATAAGTAGAATAAGGTTCCCCATGCGCACGTATAATAACATAATCTTTTTCCTTTATATCACTTAATTCATTAATAGTTCTGGCATTATTTTTTTCTAATTCATTTATTACATTTTGATTATGTAATATTTCCTTATATAAGACAACGTTTTTCTTTACATTTAAAGATTCTCTAGTTTTAGTAATTGCGTTATTAGAGCCATAACATAAACCACAAGTTTTAGATACTAATACCTTCACTTTTATCACCAACTCAATTTTAGCACACAACCTACAATAGACAAAACTAGAAACTCAATTTATTGCATAAAAAAAATAATAATTATATAATTTACATGTTGGGAGAGAAAACTTATGAATACAAAAAGAGAAAACTATGATGTTGCTATAATAGGAGCAGGACCTGCTGGATTATTTGCAGCATATGAACTAATTGAAAATAATAAAAATTTAAAAGTATTATTAATAGATAAAGGTAAAAAGGCACAAACTAGATCGTGTCCAATGAAAGAAACTGGTAAGTGCATTAACTGTAATCCTTGTAATATCTTATGTGGATATGGGGGAGCAGGTACATTTAGTGATGGTAAATTAAACTTTATTCCTAAGCTTGGTAAAAGTGATTTATTTAAGTATATGGGAAGAGATGAAGCTTACAAACTAATAGATGACACAGAAGAGATATTTACTAAATTTGGTATGGATAGTGATGTTTTTCCAAAAAGTACTGAAAGAAGTAAACAAATACAAAAAGAGGTTGCTTTAAAAGGAGCTAGTTTAATGTTAATAAAGCAAAAACATTTAGGCTCTGATATGCTTCCTACTTACATTGATAACTTTACTCATTTTTTAGATGAAAAAGGTGTAGAAACTATTGAATTTGCAGATGTGAAAGATATTGAATTAAATGAAAATGGGTTAAATAAAATTGTGTTTGCTAACAAAAATATTAACCCAATTAATGCTAAATATGTTGTAGTTGCACCTGGTAGAACAGGAGCAGAATGGTTGCAAAATTTCTGCGATAAGCACAAAATAAATTACACTTCTCAAAGTATTGAAGTAGGAGTAAGAGTGGAAGTAAGAAAAGAAGTTTTAGAAGATATAACTAATGAAATATATGATCCTACAATATTTATTAAAACAGATACTTATGATGATGAGATAAGAACGTTTTGTACTAATCCTGGAGGATATGTAACAAAAGAAAATTATTATGGATATATATGTGTTAATGGGCATTCATTAAAGCATACTAAATCTAATAATTCTAATTTTGCTTTTATAAGTAAAATAAATTTAACTCAACCATCTACTAATACACGTTTATATGGTGAATCAATTGCTAAAATTGCTAATGTTTTAGGAAATGGAAAACCAATTATTCAAACATTAAAAGATTTGAAAAATGGTAGAAGAAGTGAATGGCATCGTATTAATAAGGGCTTTATTGAACCTACTTTAAAAGATTGTGTAGCAGGAGATTTAGCTTTAGTAATGCCTCATAGAATAATTACTAATGTTCTTGAGGGATTAGATAAACTTGATAAAATAATACCTGGCGTAGCTAATGGAGAAACATTACTATATGGACCAGAAATTAAATTTTTTAGTAACGAAATCACAACAAACAATAACTTTAAATTAGAAAATGCTAATTTATATTTTATTGGTGATGGAGCAGGAAAAGCAGGGAATATAGTAGCAGCTGCAGCAACAGGATTAGTTGCCGCAAGAGACATTTTAAAGAATATATAGATGGTGAGAAAATGAAAACAGTTTTAATTGGATGTGGAACAATAGGAAGAACAATTCTAGAACAATTATCAAAAGAAGAACACTCTATTGTAATAATAGATGAAAATAAAGGAAAAATAGAAAACTTAATAGAAAAGTATGATATAGCTGGAGTGGTTGGAAATGGTGCTTGTCTTGACATTCAAGAAGAAGCAAATGTTAATGATGCTGATTTAGTAATTGCTGTAACTTCTAGCGATGAAATAAATATTATGGCATGTTTAGTAGCTAAAAAAACAGGTGCAAAACACACTATTGCTAGAGTTAGAAATCCAGAATATGCTCGACAAAGTGCTATTTTTAAAGATGAATTTGGCTTATCAATGATTGTTAATCCAGAACTTGAAACATCAAATGAAATACTAAATATGATAAATTTACCTTCAACTGCTAAAGTTGAAAGATTTGCTAAGGGTAGAGTTACTTTAATAGAAGTTTTAATTGAAGATACTAATCCATTAATTGGAGAAACACTTGTATCTATTAGTAAAAAAATAAACACAAAAGTGTTAATATGTGCAGTACAAAGAGAAAATGAGGTAATAATACCATCAGGTAATTTTGTTATTGAAAAGGGAGATAGAATTAGTTTTACTGCTGATACTAATTCCTTAAGTTTTTTTTTAACAGAATTAAATTTAATAAAAATACCTTTAAAAAAGATAATGATAGTTGGAGGTAGTAAGATAGGCTATTACTTAGCAAATGAATTATGTTCAAGAAAATATAATGTTAAGATTATTGAACAAAATAAAAAAAGAGCAGAAGAATTAGCAGAATCTTTACCTAAAGCTACTATTATAAATGGTGATGGTACTGATCATGATGTTTTACTTGAAGAAGGAATAGAAAGCATGGATGCTTTTGTTTCTTTAACAGGAGTAGATGAAGAAAATATTATTGTATCTATGTATGCTAATAAGTTAAAAGTGAAGAAAACCATTGCTAAAGTTAAAAGAGAAGGGTTAGTTGGTATAGTAGGGGCTTTAGATGTTGTTAATTATGTTTCTCCTAAAAACTTAGTTGCTAATAAAGTTATAAGTTACACTAGAGCTTTAAATAATAGAAGAGGAAGCAATGTAATAACTTTATATAGATTAGTAGAAAATAAAGTAGAGGCACTAGAGTTTATAGCTAAAAAAGAAGAAGATATTTATAATAAGCCTTTAAAAGAGTTAAAAATTAAGGATAATTGTCTTATTGGATGTATTATGAGAGATAATAAGGTAATTATTCCTGATGGTAATGAGTGCATAAAACTTAATGATAGAGTAGTAGTTGTTACTACACATACAGACTTTGATGACCTTACTGATGCATTTGAATAGTGAGGTGAAAATATGAACTTTAAAAAAGTATTTAAATTATTAGGTAAAATTATGATATTAGAGGGAATATTAATGTTATTTCCTCTTATTGTGTCTTTAGTATATAAAGAACCATTAATGAATGTGTTAGCTTTCGTTATACCTTCTTTTATGCTAGCAATAGTAGGATTTTTACTACAATTATTAAAACCAAGTAGAGACAATTTATATCAAAAAGAAGGATTTGCTTTAGTAGCTTTAGTTTGGATTATTATGACTTTATTTGGAGCAATTCCTTTTATAATAAATAAAGAAATACCTAACTTTATTGATGCATTCTTTGAAACAATGTCTGGATTTACCACAACTGGTTCAAGTATAGTAGTAGATATTACTAAATTGTCACATAGTTCTTTATTTTGGAGAAGTTTTACTCATTGGATTGGTGGTATGGGAATACTAGTATTTATTTTAATATTTATTCCTGAAAGTAATGATGGATCATCACTTCATCTATTAAAAGCAGAAAGCCCTGGGCCAAAGGTAGGCAAAATAACTTCTAAACTTAATGTTACTAGTAGAATTCTTTATTCTATATATTTAGGAATGACTATATTAGAAATAATAATTTTAATGTGTGATAAGCCAATCCCAGGATATGAAAAAGATCATTTTTTCTTTAGTTTATTAACAACATTTGGATGTGCTGGAACTGGTGGATTTGGTTTTATACCAGGAAGCATGGAGTTATTCTCTCCATTTTCTCAATATGTAATAGCAACTTTCTTACTATTATTTGGAATTAACTTTAGTTTATATTATTTAATTTTAATAGGTAAAATAAAAGATGTATTTAAAAGTGAAGAGTTAAAATCATATTTTGCTATAGTAGTTGTAAGTATATCTTTAGTATTTATAAGTTTAGTTACAAAAGCAAAAGATTTAGTGGAGGTATATTCAAAAGAGGAGGCCTTTAGGCATTCATACTTCCAAGTAGCATCTTTATTAACTACGACAGGATATTCTACAACAGACTTTAACTTATGGCCAATGCTAGCAAAAACAGTATTAATAATAGTTATGTTTATGGGAGCAATGGCAGGTTCAACTGCAGGAGGTATAAAAACTTCTAGAATTGTAATGTGCTTTAAAGGGTTTGGAATAAAGATACGAAAACTAATAAATCCTAGATATGTACCTAAAACAAAGTTTGAAGGAAAGCAACTTGAAGAATCTACAATTAATGATGTATTTTCATTCATATCCTTATATTTTGTTATAGTAGTAATTGCTTTACTATTATTATCTTTTGATCCTATAAATGGAAAGGTAGTAGAAGTTGTTTCAGAAGCAAATGTAGGAACTTATAAAGTAGAACATGGTTTCTTAAGTAATTTTTCTTCAGTAATAGCGGCTATTTCTAATATTGGTCCTGGATTTGAAGCAGTAGGCCCATATTCTAGTTTTGCTATGTACAGTAGCTTTTCTAAAATTGTATTAAGCTTAGTTATGCTAGTAGGAAGGCTTGAAATATTACCAGTATTAATTTTATTTAGTCCTAGAACTTGGAAAAAATAATTTATTCATAAAAGGATTTTAATCCTTTTTATTTTACAAAAATTAATGATAAACTTTAAATAGGTGATAAGTATGATTAAAAATAAAAAATTAAGAATAACAATAATTATAAGTTTAATTATTTTAATTGTAATAGTTACTTTTTTTGGAATATATATAGGAGTAAAAATAGATAGAAAAAATAGAGATAGAATTGATTTTTCTAGTGTAGAGGGAAATGCTAACAAAATAGTAATGTTTATTGGCGATGGAATGGGAGAAAATCATATTAAAGTAACTTCTAAATATTATGATAAGGATATGTATATGGAAAGTTTTGATATAAAAGGATATGTTACTACTTATTCTAATAGTGTATTATCCCCAACAGATAGTGCAGCATCAGCAAGTGCTTTAGCTACAGGAAAAAAGTTTGATAACAGGGAAATATCTAGACATAATGGTAAGGATATTACTACAATTAGTGAATATGCCAAAAGTAAAGGATTTGGAGTAGGTATAGTAACAACGGATTCATTAAATGGAGCAACTCCTTCAGCATTTTCTTCTCACGCGAATGATAGAAGTGATAGTGACGATATTATAAAAGGTCAACTTAATAGCAATATAGATTTATTTTTAGGAGCAGGGAAATCAACCTATGAAGGATATAAAGAAGATTTTATAAATAAAGGATATGTATATACTAATAGCTATCAAGATTTAAATATAAATGATTCAAAAATAATTGCTACTTTTGATAGTGTTGTTTCAAAAATTGGAACAAATGAAAACCCAACATTAGAAATGTTAACACAGTTTGCTATAAATTATTTTGAAGAAAACTTTTCTAATGGATATTTCCTTATGATAGAGGGAGCACACATTGATAAAAAAAGTCATAATAATCAAATATTTGAAATGATGGAATATTTAAATAGCTTTGATGAAAGTATTAAGATAGTATCAGAAAAAATAGAAAATCAAAAAGGTACAGCAATTGTAGTAACTGCAGATCATGAAACTGGTGGCTTAAAATATAGTGATGATGTAAGTAAAATAGATAATTCTTTATACACTAGAACAGGTCACTCTAAAACTAATGTTCCTTATTTTATTAAATTTAATCCATTTAATAAAATAGATAATATAAATAATTTATTTCGCAATACAATAGATAACACAGATATATTTAATTTTTATAAGTCGTGTTTAATATTATGAATATAGTTAAATAATTAAAAAGAGAAGACTTTTCTTCTCTTTTATTTTATAGTGGTGCACTTGATAGAATTCGAATCTACGACCTTCCCCTTAGGAGGGGGACGCTCTATCCAGCTGAGCTACAAGTGCAGATATGTGCTAATGCTTTATAAGTATAGCACATTTTTTTATTATTTATTATTAATAAGTTAAATTTTCATATATTTGAAGTTCATGGTTAAATAATAATTCAGACAATTTAGCTTCACCAAATAAGTTAAAGAATGTTTTTGCTTTTGCATAATATTCTTTACTTTTCTTTTCATCATGCTGTATTTCATAAATATTACCAAGCATCATCCATAAATTACCTAAATAGCTATAACAACAATGAGTATGTGATAATTCAATTGCATTATTTATTATGGTAATTGTGTCATCATATAATTTTAAAGTGAAATAGAAATGAATTGTAGAAATCATTAAAGGAATAATTATATTGTAATCTTTGTCCATTGGATAGTTATAAATAGAATTATTTAAGACTCTAATATAATTTATTGTTTCGTCAGTACCAAGTTTATTATCTAATCTCCAATTACAATATATTAAGCCATTAATAATTCTCATTTCAGTTAATGTGTATACTTCATCACCTAGTTCATTACATGTAATTGAAAGTGCTTTTTTGTAAATTTCTTTTGCCTTCTCATATTCTTCTAAAGTGTAGTAGTAATAATTAGCTTCTACTAAGCCAAAATATTGAACATCAACAGGATGAACTTTTTCTACAAAATATTTTTTAGCAAGTAAGTATGCTTTTTCATACTCTCTAAGTTTCATTAAAGAATCTATTTCATTTTTCTTTAACCATAATTGATTGATATTACCACCATAAGCAATTAAAAAGAAATCATCTAATGTAATAGATAATCGTCTACAAATTTGATTTAAAAGATATACAGATGGTTGTTTTGATCTACCTTTTTCTAGATGGATGATAGCAGTTCTATCACATATACCTTCAGCTAATTTAGTTTGAGATATGCCTGATTGCATTCTTAATTTTTTGATAGTTGTGCCTATCTTAATATAATCATCAAAATAATCATCCATAATTAAATCACCACTAGATGAAATTATACAAAATTTATCATCATTTTACAATACATGACAAAAAAATAGCCAATGTTAGATATTCTCACAGGCTCATTGTCTCTCTAAAAACTTAAAATAGCCTCAAAAGGAGGGAAAATGATATGTTAACAAACGTTCTTACAATTGTTAAACCTGGAGATCCTTGGGGAACTGGTGGAGAAAATCCTGCATGGCCATTCTGTAGTGCTCCAGTATTTGCTATTTTTAATTGGTTATTCTAATTAGAAAAAAATAATGCTATTATAGTAAAAAAATTGAGAAGCAAATTTTTCACAAATAGTTAGGTCTCGCACACCTAACTATTTTTTATTTGCTTTTTTCTTCTACTTTTACTTTTTGGTTTCTTATTTTAGTTTTAGATAAAGCTTTAATAACTTCCTTACTACATTCAATAGGAATATCTACTAATGAATAATGATCTTTTACTTGGATCTTTCCTATTTGTTTAGATTCAAGAGAAGTTTCTTCTACTATTGCACATACTATATGACCAGCACTAATTCTATCTTTTCTACCTAAGAATATGATTAATGTAGAAGTTTTACCACTTAAATTTCTTTTTTTATCTTTCTTATCATTACTAGTATCAGCTTTTACTTCATTAATATCTAAATTAATAAGCATAGAAGATAATACATTAATAATATGCTCACTTTTATAACCTTTATTAAGTAAAGTTTGAGAAATGTAATTATATGTTTCATAATTTCCATCTTTTAATTTATTTTCTACTTTTTCAGTAAAGGCAATACTTAACTTTTCTATAAGTTCTAATTTTTTAGGAAGTTTACCTTCTTTTATATCAGAATTAGTAGATTTAGCAATTTCGATTAATTCATTTAATTGTCTTTTCCCATTAATGAATGTATAGGCAATACCTGATTTTCCAGCACGACCAGTTCTCCCAATTCTATGAACATAGTATTCATGAGTTTGAGGCAAATCATAGTTAAATACTATTTCAATATCATTAACATCAATTCCTCTTGCAGCTACATCACTAGCAATTAAAATATTTATTTTATTTTCCTTAAATGAATTTAATACTTTAGTTCTTTCGGCTTGTGACATATCGCCATGTAATTTATTAACTTTTAAATCTCTTTCATTTAAAAATTCATAAATTTCATCAACCATTCTTTTAGTGTTAGCAAATACTAAAGCGCTATTAGGTTGATATTTATATATAAGATTAAGTAATGCTTGTTTCTTTTCACTGCCTCTTACATTAATATAATATTGATCAATTGTTTTAACTGTAATTTCTTTTTTATTGATTTTAATAATAGCAGGATCTTTTTGTATACATTTTGATATTTGCAATATTTCTTTAGGCATAGTAGCAGAGAATAGAACAACTTGTTTATATTCACTAGTAAATTTAAAAATTTCCTCAACATCTTCTTTAAATCCCATATTAAGCATTTCATCAGCTTCATCTAACACAGCAATTTTTAAAGCTTCTAAGTGCATTGACTTTCTTCTAATTAAATCCATTACTCTACCAGGAGTACCGATAACAACATTAGCTCCTTTTCTTAAAGATCTCATGTTATTTTCAATAGAGGATCCTCCATATACTGAAAGAATACTAATATCTTTACGATATTTAATTATTGATTTAAATACTTCTTCGATTTGCAAAGCAAGTTCGCGAGTAGGGCATAGTACTAAAGCGTCAGTTTTTTTAGAATTACTTATACTTTCAATAATAGGTAAAGCAAAAGCAAGAGTTTTACCACTTCCTGTTTGAGATAAACCTATTACATCAATTCCTTCTTTCACTAATGGAATTGTTTTTTCTTGTATCTCAGTTGGATTTTTAAATCCTAACTCATCTAATACTTTCAATGTTTCTTCCTGTAATTCTAAATCTTTAAATAATATGCTCATGCTATACTCCTTTTGCAAAATAAAAACGTGCATAATCACGTTTTAAAAATTAAGCATGCTAAGTATATCACCATAAAAATAAATAAGCAAGTAAAATATCATAAATTATGATTAACTATTTGTTAACAAAATTTGTTTGATTATAAAAAATTTTTTTCTTTATTTTTCTTTTTTATCTCATACATTTTAGTATCCGCTTTTTGAACATTTTCATCTAAAGATAAAGATTTATCATACATTTCATATCCAATAGCAGCACTATACCCTTCATTAGTTATATTATTAAGTATATTATCTATTAAAGAATCTATTTCTTCTTTAGTAGATCTTCTACATAATATACAAAATTCATCCCCACCTAATCGATATAAACTTTCTTTAAGACTAAGTTCACTATATATAGAATTACAAATAGTTTTAAGAGCAATATCTCCAGCTTCATGACCTTTTGTATCGTTAATTATTTTTAAATCATTTACATCTATAAATATAATAGCGCTAATAGTAGCTGGATACATAGAAGCATCAGAGTAAAACTTTCTACGAACTAATGCACCAGTAAGAATATCAGTACTATTACGTTTTTCATATAAAAATAAATAATAGAAAACAATATTTATTATAACTCCTGTAGATAAAATATATGCTAAATCACTAGTAAAGTTTAATATTGTGATAATAATGGCATTTATAGCAATTAAACTAAGAAGAAAACCTTCTTTAAAAGTAATTTTATTTAAACTTTTAATAATAAAGTAAACTAATATTAAGATGTATAAACATCTAACTATTATAGGAATAAAATTTAATTTACCATATATTAATTCGTTGTTATTACTTATATAAAATATAAAATGATATTTAATAGATAAAAGTACTAATATAGTATTTATTATTTGAGGAATAGAAAATAGTATTTTTTCTTTTGCAGTTTTTTGAAAATAAAAAAGCATCAATAGTAAACTTAATGAGCTAAATATATAATCTAAAACAGTAAATAGGACTCTCTCCCATAAATAATAATTTAAAGTAGCAGTATATGCCTCTAATATATTAGAAATAACTAGTAAAATAGCACAAATTATAGAATATGAAAAATATTTATTAATACTTTTGTAAAATGTTTTTTCAAAAAGAATAAAAACTAAAAAGAAAATAATTAAAACTATACTTGGATAAAATTGTATAATAAAACTCACAAAATCACCTTCAATAATAAAAATAATACATTAAAATAAATATATGTCAATAACAACAAGTAAAAAAAGAACTCACTGAGTTCTTTTAGAATTCTTATTATAATAAGGAATAACTTCTGCACAACTATTTGAGTCAAATGGTTTAGTCATTAACTTAGTTTTTTCTTCACCTGTATTAGTTCTTCCATTTAATTCTATTTGGATATCATAATTAGGCATTTGAACTAAACTTTTAATTATATTAGGAACTTTTTTAGCATTAATAAATAAAACAAGTCTATCATTTTTACTTATCTTTACAACATGTTCTTTAGCGCCTTCAACTCCATACTCATCAGTAAAGGCTTTATTCAAACTATTAACAAGCTCGCTAAAAACATCTTGATTCATATCCTTATTTTCAAGAGCAAACCATTCATCTTTAAATATACTCATTTTCAATGTATCTATTTTATTCATAAATAATCACTCCTTACATAATTATTATAATCAAAAAAGGGCTTTTTTACAATAAAGTGAAGGCAAAATGACTATAAATAAAAAAGTTTGTGATAGAATAAAAATGTTTTATTAATATATTTATATATAGGAGTGTTAGTATGCGAAAAATTATTTTAACAGGAGATAGACCAACAGGTAAATTACATATAGGACATTATGTTGGCTCATTAAGAGAAAGAGTAAGACTTCAAAATGAAGGAAACTATGATAAAATGTACATTATGATAGCAGACTCACAGGCTTTAACAGATAACTATGGAAATGTGCAAAAGGTTAGAGATAATATAATCGAAGTAGCACTAGATTATTTATCAGTAGGTATAGATCCTTCAAAAGTTACTATTTTTATTCAATCAGAAATACCAGAGTTAACAGAATTTACATTTTATTATATGAACTTAGTTACTTTGTCAAGACTTGAGAGAAACCCAACTGTTAAGGAAGAATTAAAAATAAGAGACTTCAATGGCTCTATTCCTATGGGATTTTTAACATATCCAGTTAGCCAAACCGCAGATATTACAGCATTTAATGCAACTATTGTACCAGTAGGTGAAGATCAATTGCCAATGATTGAACAAGCAAGAGAAATAGTGAGATCATTTAATAATTTATATAAAGAAACTTTATTAGAACCACAAGCTTTATTACCAACAAATAAAACTTGTTTAAGATTACCGGGGACTGATGGAAAAGCAAAAATGAGTAAATCAATTGGTAATTGTATTTATTTAAGCGATGAACCTGAAGATATAAGGAAAAAAGTTATGAGTATGTATACAGATCCAAATCATTTAAAAGTAGAAGATCCAGGTAAAACAGAAGGTAATCCTGTATTTATATATCTTGAAGCTTTTTGCAAAGATGAACATTTTATTAAATATTTACCTGAATATAAAAATCTTGATGAATTGAAAGCACATTATGAAAGAGGAGGACTTGGAGATGTAAAAGTTAAAAAGTTCTTAAATAATGTTTTACAAGAGACTTTAGAGCCTATTAGAAATAGAAGAAAAGAATTAGAAAAAAATAAAAATGAAATATTAAAGATTATTTTTAAGGGTAGTGATGATGCTAGAAAGGAAGCTAGTAAAAACTTACTTGCCTTAAAAGAAGCAATGGGAATTAATTATAGAAAATAAAAAGATGAACTTAATGTTCATCTTTTTTAGTATAAAAAAAGCATCATTTGATGCTTAATATTATTAGTCAGCTTTTTTAAGGGTTCTTAGTGCACGTGCTGAAACGTATTCTGTTTTACCATTGATTGTTACTTTTTGTAAATTAACATTCCATTTTCTACGTGTAGCATTTAATGCATGAGAACGTTTGTTACCACTTAATGCACCTTTACCTGTAATAGCACAAACTCTTGACATTATTTTACCCCCTTACTTATTTAATCATTACGCTGTTGTATAATAACATTCTAAAAGAAAAAAATCAATAACTATCTTAAAAAAATTACTTATATTATAATTTTATACCATTTTTAATTAATAATTCTCTAGCAGTATCTACAGAATCTACGCCATGCAAGTTCTTAATTGGAGCAAATTCTTTTTCTCTAATTACTTCATATGGTAAACATGTATCTAATAATTTTATCATATCTAATATTAAAGTTTCATATTTATATCCATTAGGTTCACTTGGCTCAATTAAATTACCATTGTCATTTATATAAGGAATTTTTTTTGCAACTTTATGAACAGGAAAACCAACAGTTGCAATTTTATCTAAAGATGCCTTCTTAAATAAATAATTAAGTATTACTCCATAATCATATTTATAATTACCTTCTTCATCCTTTGAATTTCTAAGTTCATCAGTTAATTCATAGTATTCAGTGATTGAAGGATGATTATTTTCTAAACAAATAACTCCTAATTTTTCATCAGGATATGCTTTCTTTATAACTTTAGCACCACAATCCACATTATTTAATATAGTAGCACCTATAAAATAAGGATCTGCCATCTTTTGTAATACATTATCAATACTATAAACATTTAGATACTCAATATTATTTTGTTCAAGTATATCCATTAATCCTTCTTTAATCATTGAAGAATACCATCCACCATTTCCATTAGGGGAAGTGGATATTGTATAATTATTTTCCATTAATACATTTCCTTCAAAATCAGTAGTAGGACTCATTTCTTGATTGAAGAAAATAATATACTTCTCATTATATCCAAAATAATTTTTATCTTTTAAAAAGCTTACAGTTTCATCATGATTCTTTTCACTAGTCATGATAAATAAATAAATCCAATTGCCACATTCTTTTACTATTTTTAATAATTGTGTAATTTGACATTCAAATATATATAAATCTCTTGTTATTCCTACATTATATGTTCCTTTAGGACTATTGCTTCCAAGTCTAGTTCCCATTCCTCCAGCTAAAGAAACCATCGCAATTTTTCCTTCCTTTAATGCATTAATTCCAACTTTATAATAAGAGTCTTTGTTCTTTTCTATTTCATTAGTCTTCAAAACGTTAATAGGAGAGATATTACCTTGTTTATTACTTAAAATAGAATTTAAAATAAAATCAAAATTTAATTTATTAAGTTGTTTATGAAATTTTTCTTTTTCTATTTCAGAAAGTTTTTCATAATTTTTTGTATTTATATAAGTGTTTTTGAATTTAGTAGTATCCATTAAAATACACTCCTTTTTAAGAATTATACTAAAATATTGCTTTTTTTTACAAGATATTATTTTAGAAACTAAAAGAATAAGATATAATTATTATATGTAGGAGAGTGAATTGTATGCCAACTTCAAAAGTATTAACAGAGTTCTATTTAATTGCTGAGGAATTAGATAGAAATATATTATTATTCAATGAATTAGAAAAAAAACTAGATGAAGCTAAAAAAAATAATGATATGGCTCTAGCAGATAAATTATTAAGAAAATATAAAGAAGTATCAGATAATATAAAAGATTTAAAAGAAAGAAGTAAAAGACTAAAAGATTTAGAAGATTAATTTCTTTAAAAGTAAAAATATTAATTTATTGTTGACAATGTTTAAAAAAAAGAATATAAATAAGGCATAACGTTGATGAAGAAAAGTAATAGTATAAACTAATTACAGCGAGTTAGGTATGGTGTGAGCTAACAATAAAGAATACTATGAAGAACACTTCGGAGTATCTAAGTGAAAAGAAATGAGTAATTTAGATCGGTAGTAATCCGTTACCATGTTACTAGGTTTAATAGAACTGAAAAGAGCGATTATATTATAAATATAATAATAAGGGTGGCACCGCGGATATAAATTTTAACAGTAATTCGTCCCTAAGTAGATGAGTTACTGTTTTTTTGTGTTAAAATAAACGAGTTGAGGGGGAATTTTTAATGGTAACTAAGGAAAAATTAAAAAATTATGCAAGTAAACTAATGTTTGATATGAAAGACGAAGAATATGAAACATTGTTAAATGAATTTGATGTTATTTTAAAACAAATGGATTTAATTGGAGATATAGATAATATTAGTGATGTGGAACCAATGACATTTCCTTTTGAATTAGAAGATGTTGAATTAAGAAATGATTCTTATAGTAGAAATATAGAAATAGAAGATGCTTTAAGTAATACTGGAAGTAAAAAAGGTAGAGAAATAAGAGTACCAAAGGTGGTGGAATAAGATGCATATAACAAAAACAATTGAAGAATTAAGAAAAGATTTGGATAGTAAAAAAGTAACTAGTGAAGAATTAATTAAAGAAAGTCTTGAATTAGCACATAAATATCAAGGTGAGTATAATTCGTTTGTTACAATTTGTGATGATGCTAGTAATACTACAAGTAGTGATAGTGTATTAAGTGGCATACCATGTGCAATTAAAGATAACTTATCTACTAAAGGAATATTAACAACAGCTTCATCTAATATATTAAAAAATTATGTTCCTTTCTTTGATGCTACTGTAGTAGAAAAATTAAAGAAAGCAGGAGCTATAAATATTGGTAAAACAGTATTAGATGAACTTGCAATGGGAGGAAGTGGAACAACAGGTCATACAGGACCTGTTAGTAATCCCTGGGATAATACAAGATTAATAGGTGGTTCTAGTGCTGGAAGTGCTGCTAGTGTTGCTTTAGGTATAGTTCCATTTGCTTTAGGTAGTGATACAGGAGATTCTATTCGTAAACCTGCAGCATATGGAGGAATAGTAGGTTATAAGCCAACATATGGATTAGTATCTCGTTTTGGGTTATTCCCATTCGCTTGTTCTTTAGATCATGTTGGATGTTTTACAAGAAGTGTAAAAGATGTAGCGTATGTTTTGGATTGTATTAAAGGACATGATGAAAAAGATATGACTAGTCTTAAAGATACTAATGTAAGTTTTGCTAAAGAATTAACTAGTAACGTTAAAGGTAAAAAATTGTTCTACATAAAAGAGATGTTAGATAGAAATACATATAAAGATGATTATGATGATGAGCTTGAAAGTATTATTTCTAACTTTGAAGAAGTGATAGAAAAATGTAAAGAATTAGGTATGGAAGTACATGCAGAAAGCGTTGATATAAAATTACTTGAAGCAATATTCTCAACTTACTTTACAATTTCGTGTGCAGAGGCTACTTCAAATAACTCTAACTTAACAGGAATTATCTTTGGACCTAGAGGAGAAGGTACTTCAATTGATCAAATTATGTTTGATGCAAGAAGCAAAGGCTTTAGTGAATTAATTAAGAGAAGATTTGTACTTGGAAGTTATATTCTTCAAAAAGAAAACCAAGAAAAATTATTCTTAAATGCTCAAAGAGTAAGAAGATTAATTGTAAATAAAATGACTGAATTATTTAGTAAGTATGATGGTATGATTGCTCCAGCACAAGGAAATGTAGCGCCTAAATTTATTAGTGAAAATGTAGATAAGTTGTCTACTAGATATTTAATATTAGAAAACCATATGGCTATAGGTAACTTTGGAGGATTTCCAAGTATTACAATCCCATGTGGATTTGTAGATAAAATGCCAATTGGATTAAATATTACAAGTGGTGTTAAACAAGATTTAAATTTACTAAGTGTAGCATACGCTATTGAATCTAAATATCCATACATTGGACAAATAGCAAAGGAGGTAAAATAAATGGAATATGAAGTAACTATTGGACTAGAAGTTCACTGTGAAGTAAAAACACATACAAAAATGTTTTCTCCTTCACTAAATGCCTATGAAGAATTAGCAAACAGTAACATTACCGAAATAGATTTAGCATTCCCAGGTATTTTACCAGTAGTAAACTATGAGGCAGTAAAAAAATCAGTAAAAATGGCCTTAGCACTTAATTGTAAAGTTCCTCATAAAATGTATTTTGACAGAAAAAACTATTATTATCCAGATTTGCCAAAAGGATATCAAATTACACAAATGCATGATCCTGTAGGAGTAAATGGATATATAAATGTATTTGTAGGAGAAAAAATAAAAAGAATAGATATTCATGATATACACTTAGAAGAAGATACAGCTAGTCTAGATCACTATGATAACTATTCATTAATTGATTACAATAGAGCAGGTATTCCACTTCTAGAAACAGTAACAGAGCCATGCATGCATAGTGCTGATGAAGCTTTAGCTTTCCTAGATGCTTTAAGAAAAATCTTCTTATATTGCGATGTAAGTGAAGCTAGAACAGATAGAGGGCAAATGAGATGTGATGTTAATATATCATTAGCACCTAAAGGAAGTACAGTACTTGGAACTAAAGTAGAAATGAAAAATATTAACTCATTTGCAAATGTAAGAAGTGCAATTGAATATGAAATAAAAAGACAAAGTGAAGTTTTAGATGAAGGTGGAAAAATTATTCAAGAAACAAGAAGATATGATGACACTGATAATAAAACTTATCGTATGAGAGAAAAGGTTGAAGGAGTAGACTATAAATACTTTATAGAACCAAACATCCCTCCTTACACTTTAAAAGATTCTTTTATAGAAGAAGTTAGAAAAACTATTCCTATGCTTCAATTTGAAAGAATAAATAAATATATGAAAGAATATGAAATAAGTAAGTATGATGCAACTGTTATCGTAAAAGATAAAGCTGTAGCAGAGTACTTTGAAAAATGTATAGAGTTAGGCATTAATCCTAAAACAAGTGCTAACTGGATTACATCAATTATTTTAGCTCACTTAAATAAAAGTGAAGAAGAAATAACTAGTTTATATTTAACTCCTAAAATGTTAAAAGATTTAGTAAAACTTGTTGAAGATGGAAAGATTTCTTCAAAGCAAGCTAAAGAAGTATTCTATAAAGTTGTAGAAACTAATAAAGAACCATTAAAAATTATTGATGAATTAGGAATTAAACAAACTAGTGATGATAGTTCAATTAGAACAATCGTAACTACTATTTTAGATAATAATCAAAAATTAATAGAAGAATATAAAGGTGGTAGAAGTAACGTTTTTGATTTCTTTGTAGGGCAAGTTATGAAACAAACAAGAGGACAAGCTAACCCTGTAATGACAAAAACAATTTTAAAAGAAGAAATAGAAAAGAGGTAGATTAAAAATGAGAAAGGAAAACAAATATCGTAGTCGGTATTGTGGTAGTCTTACAAAAGAAGATATCACTAAATCCGTTAGGGTTTCAGGTTGGGTTGAAAACATTAGAGACCATGGTGGAGTAATCTTTATTGATATTAGAGATGAAAGTGGAGTTATTCAAACTGTAAGCAATGATGAATCTTTATTAAAAGATTTAACTAAAGAGTCTACTGTAACAATACTAGGTACTATTAGAAAAAGAGATGACGATGAGTACAACCCACGTCTAAAAACGGGTGATATAGAATTAGTAATAGAAACACTAGATATACTTGGAAGAAGTAAGAATGTTCTTCCATTTGAAATTATGACATCTAAAGAAATAAACGAAGAAACAAGATTAAAATATCGTTATTTAGATTTAAGAAATGAAAAAGTTCACAACAACATTTTATTTAGATCTAAAGTAATAGCGTATTTAAGAGAAAAAATGACTTCTCTTGGATTTAGTGAAATACAAACTCCTATTTTAACAGTATCTTCACCTGAAGGAGCAAGAGATTACATTGTCCCATCAAGAAAATATCATGGTAAGTTTTATGCTTTACCACAAGCTCCACAAATCTTTAAACAATTATTAATGGTAAGTGGATTTGATAGGTATTTCCAAATTGCGCCATGCTTTAGAGATGAAGATGCAAGGGCAGATAGAAGCCCTGGAGAATTTTATCAACTTGATTTTGAAATGGCTTTTGCAGAACAAGAAGATGTTTTTGAAGTAGCAGAAGAAGTACTTTATGATACTTTTACTAAGTTTTCTACAAAAGAAGTAAGTAAAGCACCATTTGTAAAAATTCCTTATAAAGAATCAATGTTAAAATATGGTACAGATAAACCAGATTTAAGAAATCCACTTATAATAGTAGATTTAACAGATGAATTTAAAAGTACAACATTTAAACCATTTAGTGGGGTAACTGTTAGAGGTATTAAAGTTGAAGGCTTAGCTAGTAAAACAAACTCATGGTTTAACGATGTAGTAGATTTTGCTAGTAGTATAGGAATGCCAGGAATTGGCTATATTACGGTAAATAAAGATATGACTTTTAAAGGACCTATTGATAAGTTTTTAACTAAAGAAGAAAGAGAGTCTTTAATTAAAAAAGCTAGTTTAAAAGTAGATGATGTTTTATTCTTTATAGCAGATAAAACTAGATACAACACTTTTGCAGGTCAAATAAGAACATACTTAGGACAAAAATTAGATTTAATAGATAAAAACAAATTTGAATTTTGTTTTATAGTAGATTTCCCAATGTATGAATATGATGATGAAGTTGAACATTGCGTATTTACTCACAACCCATTTAGTATGCCTCAAGGTGGAATGGATAGCTTATTAAACAAATTACCAGAAGATGTCTTAGCATATCAATATGATATCGTATGCAATGGTGTAGAACTATCTAGTGGAGCAGTTAGAAATCATGATATAGAAATAATGAAAAAGGCATTTGAAATAGCAGGATACACTAAAGAAGAGTTAGAAACTAAATTTAGATCTTTATATACAGCCTTTAAGTATGGGGCACCACCTCATGCTGGAATGGCACCTGGAATTGATAGAATGATAATGTTACTTAGAGATGAAGAAAACATTAGAGAAGTAATTGCTTTTCCACTTAACAGCAACGCTCAAGATGTTATGATGGGAGCACCAGGAGAAGTAACAGAAAAGCAATTAAGAGATGTACATATAAAAATTAGATAAGAGTAATTCTTATCTTTTTTTGTGTTTGACAACAAGTAATAATAATTATATTATTAAAGTGTGGTGATATCATGGAAGTAAAAAATGGTGTTTTAGTTAAAGTAGACGATGATGATATAGATGAAAATGGTTATTTTGATTCTTTTGATGGTATAAAAGCTATTGAAGAATATGCTTTTTCTCATTGTGAAAAATTAACTAATATATTTATACCAAGTGGAATTACTTCAATTGGTAAAGGTGCTTTTTATGCATGCCCAAATCTTACTAGAGTAAGCATATATGCAGATATTAGTGAGTTAGAAGAAGATACATTTGCTTATTGTAGATTATTAAATAAAATAGATTTAAATGATTCAATTACTACAATAGGTAATAATTGCTTTATGGAATGTGAAAACTTAAGTAGTGTATACTTACCTTTAAATTTAAAAAAAATAGGAGATTCAGTTTTTGAAGATTGTGAAATACTTGAAAATATATATATACCAGATAGTCTTGAAGAAATAGGAGAAAGAACTTTTAAAAATTGTGTTTCATTAAGAGAAATAAATTTAAATTGCAAAATAGAATATTTAGGAAGAGAAGATTTTGAAAATTGTTTGAATCTAGAATTTGTTAATTTTCCTAAAAATTTGCAAAGTATTAATGAGGGAGCCTTTTTAAATTGCGAACTATTAAGTGAATTAGATTTTCCTGAATCTTTAGAATATATTGGATATAATGCTTTTTCAGGATCAGGTTTAGGAAATATAACTTTTAAAGGTAAAAAATGTGAGGCAGACAATGAAGCATTTTCGGATTGTGAAAATTTAAAAACAATAGTTTTATATGATAAGTGTAATTTTAATAGTGATGTATTTTCAAATTGTGAAAGATTAGAAAATGTTACTACACAATATGGAAGATTTAATATAGAAGAAATAAGTAAAAATTTATATGGAAATAATAAAAGTGAAATAATAAGCTTACTATCAAAAGTTAATTATAATAGTAACATTAAATGGCCACTTCACTTATTAAATAGTCTTGATGATGAAACATTAAAAAAAGTCTTAAGTAAAAAGGCAACTAAGTATTTTAAAGAGATATATGAAGCGTATAAAAATAAGTTTGAGCATATGTCTATTGAGGATACAAACTGTTTGTATAAGTTTGCTATATATTTAGGTTGCTTTGATAATGAGATATGTTTAATAAATGGCAGGGAAACTAATGTAGCACAAAAAACATGTGACTTTTTAAAAAGAGTATTAGATAGTGAAATTATAAGAGCAGGAGAATTTAGATATTGCTTTGATAAGTTAGTAATAAAAAAATATAATCCTGATTTTATAAATTTTGTTACGCAAAGAGAAAAAGCAGATGGAGAAGATTTCTATCCAAATTTTGAATATTTAATTAGTTATAGATCATATATGAGTAATATATTGAATGATTTTGAAAAAATTAATAAGAAAAAAATTATAGTAAATGGCATGGGGAGAACAAATAGTAACCCTACGACTAAAAATAAAATAGAAAGTTATATTATGTATCCTACATATTCAAGTATAGAAAAGGAAGATAAGGAATTAGCAGAAAAACTATCTTTAATTATGAATGTAAAAAAAGATCATTTTGAAAATGCTAAAAAAATTATAAAAAAGGGAAAAGATTCTAAAAGTCATATATTAAATGATGAGTTAAAACAAGATATTGAAGAGTTAAAAAATAAAATAGAAAGAGAAATTAGTGATAGTAAAGTTAACCTAGATAGAGTTTTTGATAAAGAGTTTGCATACGAATGGCTAGATAAACATGATATTGATAATTTAATTTTAGGTGCATATTGTGATTGTTGTGCGACTATTACAAGTTTAGTAGACTATGGTAAAAAAATATTAGAAATGTCTATGACTAATGATAATATACAAAATTTAGTTATAAGAAATCTAAATAATGAGATAATTGCTAAAGCTACTATTTATGTTAATAAAAAATATGGATATGCCGTATTTAATGATATAGAAGTAAATACTAAATATGGTAACGAAAGATTTGAAAATGCTAAAAAAGATGATGGAACTAGAGAAAGAATCTATAAGACTTTTAAAAAAGGTGTATATGATTTTGTAGAAAAATATAATAAAGAGAATAAAGTTCCTATTACTCAAGTTAATATAGGATGGGAAAACAATAAGTTAAAACAAACTATTAAAAAACTAGAAGAAAAGAGCGATTCACTACTAAATGTGCCTGATTATTTTAAAGATGCTAAAAAAGAACAATGGATAGTTTACAAGAAGAAATAGACAAAATATTTCTTCTTTTTTTAATTTTATATGATATACTTTAACTAGGAGATGATTAAATATGTATAAGAAAGTGAACTTAAATTAAGTAGAAATAGTGACTAGGAAACTATTTCTACGCATGGTTAGAAATAATTTTATCTAGTTTTTATATATAATTATTTTTAACCTTTCTATTAAAGAAAGGGTGATTTTATGTTGGAAATTCAAAATTTAAATATAATAAAAAAAGAAAATAATAGAGTATTATTAGAAAATTTTAACTTTATTTTACATGAAAAAGATAAAGTAGCCATTATTGGAGAAGAAGGTAATGGTAAAAGTACCTTAATTAAAGCAATCTATAGTCTTAATTTAATTAAAGATTATTGTTATGTTAAAGGAAATATAATTAATCCAGGATATAAAATAGGTTATTTGGAGCAGATTTTAGATGAGAAGTGGAATTCTTTTAGTGTTTTCGATTACTTTCTAAAAAGTGATGTTAATAGTGAAATTGATTATGCTAAATATAGTGAAACGCAAAATATTTTATCTTATTTTTCTAAGTTTAATTTAGATAAAAATATAATAGATGAAAATAGAATTATAAGTACTTTAAGTGGAGGAGAAAAAGTAAAAATACAATTAATAAAGATATTACTAGATGATCCAGATATTTTATTATTAGATGAACCTAGTAATGATTTAGATATTGATACACTTTTATGGTTAGAAAAGTTTATAAAAGAAAGTAATAAAGCTATTATGTTTATTAGTCATGATGAGACTTTACTAGAAAATACTGCGACTGTAATAATTCATTTAGAGCAAATTATGAAAAAGACAAAAGCTAAATACACTATATGTAAGACTAATTATAATGATTATATAGAAAATAGACTTCATCTAATAGATAAACAAAATCAAATATCTATAAACGAAAAGAAAGAGTTTGATGAAAAATTAAAAAGATGGCAAAAAATATATAATAGAGTTGATCATGAACAAAGAGTAATAAGTAGACAAGATCCTCATGGTGGTTTCTTGTTAAAGAAAAAAATGCATTGTGTTAAAGCTATTGAAAGAAGACTTGAAAAAGAAAAAAGTAATTTAACAAAGAAAATCGATACAGAAGATAGCATTAATATTTCATTTGATTATAGTAATGATTTAAATAAAAATAAAATTATTTATAATGAAGTAATAAAGCCATTAAAGATAGATAATAAGGTTTTAAGTGAAGAAGTAAAATTAACTATAAAAGCAAAAGATCATCTTGTGATTATTGGAAAAAATGGAGTAGGTAAATCTACTTTGTTAAAGATTATTTATAATAGTTTAAAAGATAAATATAAAGTTGGATATATGCCTCAAAATTATGATGATAAATTAGATTTAAATAGTAAAGTCTTAGATTTTATTTGTTTAAATAAAGATAAAAAAGAAATTACTAAAGCAATGACTTTTTTAGGTAGTTTAAAGTTTAGTGAAGAAGAGATGAATGGAAAAATAAATGAGTTAAGTGGAGGGCAAAAGGCTAAACTATTACTTATAAAACTTATATTAGATAAAAGTGAAGTATTAGTGTTAGATGAACCTACTAGAAATTTATCTCCTTTATCAAATCCAGTAATAAGGAAAGTTTTAAAAGATTTTGATGGGTGTATAATTAGTATTTCTCATGATAGAAAATATATAGATGAGGTATGTGATAATGTTTATGAATTAGATAAATTTGGATTAAAAAATTTATTTAAATAATTAAGTTAATTTTAAGAATAGTATGGTATTTATTGACATAAATAACTAAAGTTATTAATATTTTGATAGTATTTATAAATTATATTTATAAAAAAAGGAAAGGTGTGTTTATATGCTTAGACTAATAGATATTAAGAAAGTATATGAAATGGGAGAAACTAAAGTAGAAGCCTTAAAAGGTGTTAGTTTAAATTTTAGAAAAAATGAATTTGTTTCTATTTTAGGACCTAGTGGTTGTGGTAAAACCACCCTTCTTAATATAATTGGTGGTCTTGATAGATATACGACAGGTGATTTAATAATTAATGGAGTATCTACTAAAGAGTATAAAGATAAAGATTGGGATACATATAGAAATCACAGTATTGGCTTTGTCTTCCAAAGTTATAACTTAATACCACATCAAACAGTATTAGAGAATGTAGAATTAGCACTTACTTTATCTGGAGTTAGTAAAGAAGAGAGAAGAAAAAGAGCAATTAGTGTGTTAGAAAAAGTAGGACTAAAAGATAAAATCAAAAACAAACCTAGTCAATTATCTGGTGGACAAATGCAAAGGGTTGCTATTGCTAGAGCATTAGTTAATGATCCTGAAATCATTTTAGCGGATGAACCAACTGGAGCACTAGATACTGTTTCAAGTGTTCAAATAATGGAAATTTTAAAAGAGATTGCTAAAGATAAACTTATTATAATGGTTACACATAACCCAGATTTAGCTAAGGAATACTCTACTAGAATAGTTAAACTATTAGATGGAAATTTAATAGATGATTCTAATCCTTATACTAAAGATGAGGAAATAAAAGAAATAGAAGATAGTAAAAAAGAAGTTAAAGATGAAGAAACTACAAATAAACCTAAGAAAAAAAGAATGTCTTTCTTTACAGCTTTAGCATTAAGTTTTAAAAACTTGTTAACTAAGAAAGCAAGAACTATTCTAGTTGCATTTGCAGGTTCAATTGGTATTATAGGAATAGCTCTTATTTTATCTATTTCAAGTGGCTTTTCTACTTATGTAAATAAGCAACAAGAAGATACTTTATCTACTTATCCTTTAACAATAAATGCTAAAAGTGTAGATTTTTCTTCATTAATGCTTGCTATGTTTACAAATGATAATGAGACTAAAGATCCAAATCATGATTTAGATGGTGTTTATCATAAAGATACTATATCTTCAATTATGGATAGTGTAGGTAGTAATTTAAATGCCAATGATTTAAAAAAGTTTAGAAAATATATTATAGAAAATTATGACGAGATTAAAGATTATGTAAATGCTGTGCAATACACTTATAATATGAACTTAGAATTTTATAAAGATAAAGAAATGAATTCAATAGCAGATATAGATAATGTTCAACCAAATAGTAATGCTTTAATGAAAATGATTGTTAAGTATTCTTTATTCTATTTTGAAAAGCAATCTGGTGCAAAAGTAGAAACTACGACTATATATGGACAACCTGTGTATACAATATCTAGAACAGATTCAACAGATAGAACATATTCTTTTGTTAGAAAATATCCTTCTCTTTCATTTATAGAAACAGACTTAGAAGATGATTCAAAAGGAAATAAAACAACTTTAGATAGCGCTAAAGTTATTGAATTAGCCTTTACTCTTATGGGGTTTGATTCTAAAACTATCATGGGTAGTGGTTCTAATTCATTTACCTCTAACATGATGAAATTAACAATCTTTTATGAAATGATAGATAATGAAACTTTAATTAAAGATCAATATGATTTATTAGCAGGTGATTATACTTTAGAAGATGGAAATGCTTTATTAGTATTAGATAAAAATAATGAAGTTGATGAATTGGTTTTATATGCACTTGGTATATTTAGTGATGAAGATATAGATAATGTATTAAGAAATCTAGTTTATGGAAACAAGTATACAAAGAAAATTGATTATAATGACATTATTGGAGTAGAATACAAAGTTCTAGAAGAAAGTGATTATATAGTATTTGATAATACTATTAATAAATATGTAGATTTCAGAATTTATAATCAAGCAAAAATAACTGTAGGAGATACAGAAGAAAATAACCCATTATATGACATCACAAAATATTATGCATGTTATATGAATGCTATTAAAAATACTAATAATAAAGTAAAGATTACTGGAGTAGTTAGATTAAATAATAAAACAGACAGTGGTTCATTGAGTACTGGAGGAATAGCATACACTAAAAATTTAACTAAACAAATGTTAGATTATCATAATACAAAATATAATTTAGCAAAAGATACTTTAGATTCTAGTGCAACTAGTTTTGAATATGTAGATGAACTTACTCCTGAATCAGTACAAATATATGTAAATTCATTTGAGTCAAAATCACATGTAAAAGCTTTCATTGATAAATATAATGAAACTGCAGAATCTGGAGATGAAATATCTTATACTGATTATGTTGGATTAATTATGAGTACTGTATCTACTATTATAAATGCAATTACTTATGTTTTAGTAGCATTCGTAAGTGTATCACTAGTAGTTAGTTCTATAATGATAGGAATAATTACTTATATTTCTGTTATTGAGCGAACTAAAGAAATTGGTGTTTTAAGAAGTGTAGGAGCATCTAAAAAAGATGTAAAGAGAGTGTTTACGGCAGAAAGCTTTATTATAGGCTTAGCAAGCGGAACATTTGGTATTGCTATTACTTTGCTTTTAATACTTCCTATAAATATTATTTTAAAACATTTTACAGGTCTTGCATCAATGGCTTCTCTTCCTATAATGGGAGCAGTTATCTTAATTGCTATTAGTATTGTATTAACATTAATTGCTGGTTTAATACCTGCACAAGTGGCTGCTAAAAAAGATCCAGTAGTGGCACTTAGAACTGAATAAAGTTTTTAGATTAAAAAATATTGTAAAAAGTTAACTAATGTGCAATAATTATTGCATTGTTATAAATAAATCGTTGATAGAGACACGAAACTAAAACAAATGTTGTAGAGAGATACTGGTTTGGTGAAAAGTATTAATAATTATTTTAGTTTTATCACTCTTGAGAGCTTTATTGAAATAATAGTAAATAAAGACGAATGGTAAGCGTTAATTACTACACTAATTAAGGGCATAGAAATTCTATGAATTAGGATGGTACCGCTTGATGATTATAAAATTATTGAGTTCCTATTTTGAAAAAAAGATAGGGACTCTTTTTTGTTCCTAGAATGGGGGAGAAAATATGGAAATAAAACAAACATTATTAATGCCAAAAACAAATTTTGAAATGAGAGGTAACTTACCAAATAAAGAACCTGCGATTAGAGAAAAATGGCATAAAGAAAAATTATATGAGGAGTTATTAAACAAAAATCGTAAGAATACACCTTTTGTATTACACGATGGTCCTCCTTACGCTAATGGTGATATGCATATAGGACATGCTTTAAACAAATCATTAAAGGATTTTGTTGTTAGATATAAAGCAATGTGTGGTTTTTATACACCATTTGTTCCAGGATGGGATACACATGGTTTACCAATTGAGAATGCTGTTATTAAATCTGGAGTAAATAGAAAAACTACTGAACCAAGTGAATTTAGAAGAAAATGTGATGAATATGCTCATGCACAAGTTGAAAAACAAATGAAACAACAATTAGCACTTGGTGTAATCGGTGATTATGATCATCCTTATTTAACATTAGCTAAAGAATTTGAAGCAAATGAAGTAGATATGTTTGCAACATTAGCATTAAAAGGATTAATTTATAAAGGATTAAAACCAGTATATTGGTCACCAACTAGTGAAAGTGCTCTAGCAGAAGCAGAAATTGAATACTATGATAAAGAAGATACTTCAATTTATGTAGCATTTAAAGTAAGAGATGGAAAAGGAATTTTAACTAGTGATGATAGTTTCATTATATGGACTACTACTCCTTGGACAATACCTGCTAACTTAGCTATATGTTTAAATGCTAATATGCAATATGGATTATTTGAAACAGAAAAAGGTAGATTTGTCTTCCTAGAATCATTAAAAGATACTTTAAAAGAAGAATTACATTTTGAAACAGTTAAATTAATTAAATTATTTAAAGGTAAGGAAGTAGAAGGAGTAACTACTACTCATCCTTTCTATAATAGAGAAAGTGTTGTTATTTTAGGAGACCATGTAACTGATGATGCTGGTACTGGATGTGTACATACTGCTCCTGGTCATGGTGCTGAAGACTTTTATGTTGGTATGAAATATGGATTAGATGTTTTATGCCCAGTAGATGAAAGAGGATTAATGACTAAAGAAGCTGGTAGTGATTTTGAAGGATTACCTTATTATGAAGCAAATGAAAAAGTAATTGAAAAGTTAAATGAACTTGGAGTATTAATGGGTGCTACTAAATTCAAACACTCATATCCTCATGACTGGAGAACTAAAAAACCAGTAATCTTTAGAGCAACTCCACAATGGTTTGCTTCAATTGATAAAATAAGAGATGACTTATTAAAAGAAATTAAGAACGTTAAATGGCACAATCCATGGGGCGAACTTAGAATGACTAATATGATTAAAGATAGAAGTGATTGGTGTATATCACGTCAAAGATTATGGGGATTACCAATTCCTATTATCTATAATGAAGATAAGTCTCCAATAATTGAAAAAGAAGTATTTGATCATATTTCTAAACTATTTAGAGAAAAAGGATCAACTTGTTGGTATGAACTAGATGTAAAAGATTTATTACCAAAAGGTTATAAAAATTCGCATAGTCCTAATGGAAAGTTCACTAAAGAAACAGATACGTTAGATGTATGGTTTGATTCAGGCTCTTCTCATACTGGTGTACTTGTAGAAAGAGGCATGGGTTATCCTTGTGATTTATATTTAGAGGGAAGTGACCAATATAGAGGTTGGTTTAACTCTTCACTTATTTTAGGTGTAGCTAAACATCATAAATCTCCATATAAAGAATTAGTATCTCATGGATTTATAGTTGATGAAAAAGGAATGAAAATGTCTAAATCTTTAGGAAATGGTGTAGATCCACTTAAGATAATTGAATCTCAAGGAGCAGATATTTTACGTTTATGGGTAGCAAGTATTGATTATCAAGCCGATTGTAAGATTGGACAAGATATCTTAAAACAAGTTAGTGAAACTTATCGAAAAATAAGAAATACATTTAGATTCTTAGTAGGTAATTTAAGTAATGGTGAATATAGTAAATTCTCACCTACTAGTGATACAGTTAAATCATATGAATATGTAGATTTATGTGTACTTGAAAAATTAAAAGAAGTTAAAAATACTGTATTAGATAGTTATGATAAGTATGATTTTGCTACTGTATTAACTACAATAGTTAACTTTATGAGTGTAGAATTAAGTTCATTCTATCTAGATTTAAGTAAAGATATTTTATATTGTGATACATTTAAAAGTACTAGAAGATTACAAGTTCAAAATGTTTTATATAAAGTATTAGATACATTAATGCGTTTATTAACTCCAATTATTCCTCATACTATGGATGAATTATATACAGAATTAACAGGAAGTAGTAAATCAGTACAACTATTATCAATGCCTGTTAGAGAGAAAGTTAATGAAAAATTATTGAAAGACTTTGAAAAACTAATGAATCTTAGAACTGATGTATTAAAAGCTATAGAAGTTGCTAGAGGAGAAGGTTTAGTAAAATCAAGTCAAGAAGTATCATTAGAACTTGAAGTAGTAGATGCAGATACTAAAAAGGTATTTGATAACTTATCTAACTTAGAAAAGAAGAGATTATTTATTGTTAGTGAAGTAGTAGAAACTTCATTAAGTGACGAGTATAAGCAAGATGTAAGTAAAGTTAAAGTAAATGTTCATAATGGTGTTAAGTGTGAAAGATGTTGGAATAGATTTGAAGAAAGTGAAGTAGAAAATTGCATGTGTAAGAGATGTAATGATGCAATGAAATTCTATGAGAAGTTATAAAAATAATGAAAAAGTATAAATCATTAATTATTATAGTTTTAATATCTCTTGTTTGCTTTGGCCTAGATTTATTAACTAAAAGAATAGCTATTAGTAATTTAGTAGAAGGTAATCGTAAAGAGTTAATAAATAATTTCTTCTATTTAACTCTTTGCTATAATACTGGTGGGGCATGGAGCATTTTTAGTGGGAATGTTGTATTTCTTATTATAATTAGTTTATTTGCTCTTGGTACTATAATTTATACTATGATTAAATCAAAAAGTAATTTCTATAAATATAGTAGTGCAATGTTTATAGGTGGATTAATAGGAAACTTAGTTGATAGAATATTTTTTAGAAAGGTAACAGATTTTCTAGATTTTATTATTTTTGGTTATGATTTTCCAGTTTTTAATGTTGCAGATACTTTTATTTGTATAGGTGTTGTGTTAATGCTAATAGCGGTAATAAAAGAGGAAAAACATGATGGAACAGTTAGTGCTTAATGTAGATGAAAATAACATTGATATAAGATTAGATAAATTTATTAAAGATAACACAGATAATTTATCTAGAGAATATATTCAAAAGTTAATTGATGAAGGATATGTTTTGGTTAATGGTAAAGAGGTAACTAAGTGTTCTTATAAAATAGCTTTAAATGATGAAATAATAGTTACTTTTAAAGAAACAGAAGATTTAAATGTTGAGCCACAAGATATACCTTTAGACATTGTTTATGAAGATAAAGATGTAATAGTAATAAATAAACCACAAGGTATGGTTGTCCATCCTGCTCCTGGTAATTATAAGAATACTTTAGTAAATGCTCTTTTGTATCATTGTAAAGACTTATCAGCTATTAATGGAGTAAAAAGACCTGGTATTGTACATCGTATAGATAAGGATACTAGTGGTTTATTAATGGTTGCTAAAAATGATTATGCACATAATTTTTTAGCAGAGCAATTAAAAGATAAAACAGCATCAAGAACATATATTGCTTTGGTGCATGGTATAGTGCATGTAAAAAAAGGAATAATAAATGCTCCAATAGGTAGAGATCCTAAAAGTAGAGTAAAGATGGCTGTAGTTAAAAATGGTAAAGAAGCAATAACAGAGTTTACTGTTTTAAAATATTATAAAGATTTTACTTTAATAGAATGCAAGCTTAAAACTGGAAGAACACACCAAATAAGAGTGCATATGGATTATATTGGTTATCCTTTAGTGGGTGATCCATTATATGGAAGAAGAAAACTTAAATATGGTAATAAGCAATATTTACACGCTAAAGAATTAAGTTTTATTCATCCTACTACAAAAGAAAGAGTAACATTTACTACAGAGTTACCTGAGTACTTTACAAAATTTTTAAATGAATTAGAAAAAAAAGATTAGAAAAATTACCCTCATTTTGTATATCAAGTGAGGGTTTTATTATAAATTTAATTATGTAAAAACATATTTGCTTAATAGATATTTAACTAATTGTTTATATTAAAGCATTGTTTTTATTATAATTTTACTATTATTTTAATATTTATATGTTAGAATATAAGTAATTGTTAAGTAAAAAAGATGATTACTTAATATTGTAAGGGTGGGGAAAATATATGAAAGTATTAAAAAGGCTTATGCTTGTTTTTGTACTCTTGATTAGTTTTGTAACATTAACAGCATGTGGAGGTAACAAAGATGGAGATGGCGATACAACTGAAGCAGAATTATGGCCTGAAGATTTATCTGAATATGGAGTAACACTTCAAAAGCCTGTTGGAAATGTTACTGAGGCAAACAAAACAACACAAAGAATTACTATTGTGATACAAAATTCAACTGAATTATCATGGAATCAAACTGTTTTAAGTTTGTATAATCAAGGTGCAAATTTAGTGTATGATGTTGCTAATCAAAGTGTAGATATTAAAAGTCTTGATGAGTTAAAAAAATCCAATAATAATTATCAATATTTTGAAACATATAAATCTAATGGAGAAAATAATAAGTTTACTTATATGAATGTTAAATATTACAATGTTGATGCTGATAATAGAACTGCTGACACTATGGAAATAAATTTTCAAAATATGACACTAAATATATATGATGAAAGTAAAACTGTAGAAAATTGGTTTACTACTGAAGAATTATTAAAAATTAAAATGACATCATTAAAAGCTCCTAGACTAGCAGAAATTTATTCTAAAAATATAAATGAAAATAGTGGTGTGGCAGATGTGGAAGCTAGTATTGTAATAAATAGAATAACTGTGCAATCATATAAAGATTATATTGAGTATTTATTTACTGAAAAGGGATTCAACAAAAAAGAAGATAAAACTACTAGAACAAAATGGGATGATACTAGTGATGGTATGTATGTACAAAATTATGGCACAATTTATGTGTATGGATACTATTATGATCAAAATACAAAGATTAAAATGATATTCTCATATACAGAATCTAGTAAAAGACTTGATATAACATTCTATTATGATGATATTACACCACCTCCAGTGTTACCAGAGAGAACTACTTGGTTTACTGATGAAGAGAAAAGTACATATCGTTTAGGTAGTATGGAAGAGCCAAGTTTTGGAACACTAAGTGCTGTAAGAACTTTAGAAGAAGGAAATAAAAAGAGAATATCTGTTTATTTTACTAATATTAGTTTAGATGAATTAAAAACATTTGTTGAAAATAAATTATTTAATAGATTAAATGCTAAGAAAAACGCATTAATGGAGACAAAGACATTAAATGAATTAATAGATGAAACTAATGGCTATAAGTTCATGGGGTATTATTATCAAGATAGTAAATCTAGTTTACAATATGATATTAATTATAGAGTAGTGGTTACTTATAATGTTAATGAAACAACTGGTGAATTTGCAGATAGTGGTGATTATTTATTAGCAGCTAATTCAGCAATATTAATGTTTGAAGTAGAAAATGTAATCCCAGATGATACAGGATTAGTAACAGGAACTACAAGACTTCCAAGTGGTGATTATACTATTAGTGCATTATATGAATCTAATATAGAGGACAAAGATAAAAATAATAAATACTATTCCGAAGATAGATATGTGCTTACTAAAATAGGTGATGAGTATATGAGATGCAATTATTATAAAATTAATAATGCTGATGAAACTTATTCATATTGTGCTTATTTGAAAAAAGTAGGAGGCAAATATTTATTTAATGAATATAGAAGTAGTACTGGATTTTGGGGAAAATATAAAATTTTAAGTTTACAAGAAGCACAAAAAGAATTTAGTGATACTTTTGCAGATAATAGAATAACTACTAAATCTATAAATCTTGATGAATATACTAGAAAATATTCTACTACTTATGATGGAAAAAGTGCTACTTACTATGAAAGAAAATATGACCAAAGAATAAGAGATTATAGTTGTGAATATTTAACTGTATATAACGATTATGATTTGATAGGTAAAACTTATAGAAAAACTTTTAATTATAATGGTCAAGGACAGCTTACTTTAGAAACTAAACCATATTGGCAAACAACTGTAACTATTAGTACAACTAATGTAAGATTTGCAGTTGCACCTAAAACATATAATTAATTAAAAGATAATAAAAAATATGTATATAAAAAGGGTTGTTATTTTTGTAAACAATCCTTTTTTATTATTAAAATTTATTTTGAAGTATCTTTTTTCTTTTTATAAATAAATACAGTTAAATCAATAAATGAATAAGCAAGAAGAACAGTAAGTGCTAATAAAGAAACTTTAAATCCACTCTTTAAATATGGTGTCTCATATTTTAATTCTACTTTATTATATCCTGCATTTAGAGATATTCCCATATATGCAATATTAGCGCTATAAATAGGAGTTTCTTTACCATTAACATATGCTTTAAATCCTTTATTATAAGGAATAGAAATAAATAATATAGAATCATTATTTAGTGTAATATCACCTTTAATAGTATTAGTAGTTATTTCAATATTATTTAATTCGTTATTAGCTAATTTAGATATATCACTAATCATATCATCCATAGATAAACTATAAACATTTAATGACTTATAATCATAAGTTCCAGGATTTTTAAATTTTAACTTAATAGTTCTTTCTGTACTTTCTTCATCATACCCCATATAAAGCAATTGATCAGGATTATCAATATAGAAGTTTTCACCCAAATAAAATATTGTTTCAATCCAATGTTCATCATCACTAGAATATTCAATAATAGTTTTACTAAAATCTGCTTCATTTTCTACTCCATCTAATTCAACATATAATTCACTATTTGAATTATTAGTAACTTTTAATTCAATAACATTGTTTTTATCTGTAACAATAAATTTATTATCTTTAATAGTAATACCAGATATATTTGTAATTTCATAAGGCAAATCTTTTAAATATTCATTATGTATTTCTCTAGTATATTTACTAATATTTTCTTTATCTTCATCTATAATAACAGCTTTAGATAAGTATGCTTGTCTTTCTAAATAAGATAATTTATCTAAATCACTTTTTAATACATAATTATCATAAGCAAATGCAATAGGTAAAGGGTTATTATTTACATATATAGTGTTATTCTCTTTAACATATTTACCATTTTCTTTCAAAAACTCATCATAAATAACATTTAGATCTTTTTCATTTAATTTTATAGATTCATATGTATCATAATATGAGAAATTATATGGTGCATTTCTATTTTCACTATCTTTACTAACATAATACTTTACTCCAGAAATAGTTTCTAAAATATATCTTTTACCTACTCCATTATATCCAACATTAGCGTTTTCATTGTTAATGTTGAAGTACTCCACTAAATCTAATACTTTAGGATTATTAATAGTATTATAAAAGAAAGTAGAACTATAGTTACCATATATAGAATCATTAGCGTGTTTTATAAAGTTTCCAGCATAAGCATACTTGCTAACTCTATAAAAGCTATTATCATCAACTAAAGAAGAATTAAATTCATTATCATAATATTTATTAACTACATATCCATCAGTCAAAGCAAAACACATACCTATATTTAGTAAAAATATCAATATAGTATTAACTTTTATTAAATCCTTACAAATAGAGTAGCTATCATAATTTTTAATTTTTAATTTATTAAAATCAAATTTATATATTTTGTATTCTAATAATAGTAATAAAGTAGTAACTAATACTCTAATTAAAATAGAATAAATTGTTGCTATTTTTAAATAATTAATCACTAACCAGTTTAATAGCATAATAAGTGCTAATACAAATAAATAAGAACATATTTTTAAACTTAAATTAACTTTATCTCTATTAAATTCTTTTATATGTTCAATAGAGTAAGCAACTATTAAGCAAATAGGGGCAATTAGTATAAATGCCCATCTGTTATTAACATAGGAGAATAAACTTAAAGTATAACCAAATACTGATAGAAGTAGTAAAGGAAGCTGTATTCCTAACCATATCTTTAGCCATTTTTCTTTTTTAATACAAATGAAGAACAAAAGAACTAATATAGTAGCAACGAAGTTACCAATACTATTACTATAATTAAGAGATGGGACAGGAAGTAAATAACTGAATATTAAAGTAGCATAATACCCAATACTATAAATAGTCATTATGTTACCAGTACTTCTACCATTATTTAAAACAGCAAATAATTCAGGGAGTAATACAAATCCTCCAAGTAATGTACCTAATAAAAAGAATAAGTTAGTTTTAATAAGATTTATAAAATATTCTTTCTTTTTATCTTTAGAAACAAAAGATTTAATTAATACAAATATTTCAAATCCAAATGCAATATATGCATATAAATAAAATTGCGACAATAAAGCATACATTGTAGCAAATATTAATACATATGGTCTTTCTTTATTTATTACTTTATAAGCACCTAATAAAACAAGAGGAAATATCATAAATGCTCCAGCAAAAATCATGTGTCTTAAAATAGACAAAAGCATACATGAATTAAATATATATAATAAACCTGATGCTAGTAGTGCCCATTTATTACTAATTAATATTTTTTTAGCAAACATAATAAAGAATAAACCACTTAAATACATCTTAATAACCAAAATAAGATAATAACTAAATTCTATCCATTTTAAAGGTAAAATAATAGCAATAATATTAAATGGATCAAATAATCCATAATAGCCATAACTTTCTATTACATCAGCGCCCATTCCTAAATTTAAATCAAACATTGGAAAAGAATTATGATTAATAACAAAATCTTTAAACTTACTAACATAATCCCTCATAAAAATAACATGTTGAGTAAATCCATCAGTAAATAATCCTGTAAAACCAATGTTTAAATTTCTAATAGATAATGGTAAAAACACAATAAAATAAACTATTACAAAAAATAGAGAGTATAATTTATATATATTTAAATTTTTAATTCTTTCTTTCATAAAATCCCTCATTACTAAGCAATATTATAACAACAATAATAATTATTTTGAAATAATAAATTATTATTTTTATAAAATAATAAGAAGTAAGAATAATATTATTGTTATAAAACTTCATTTGCTTTATAATTTACTTGGTGGTAGAAGTGAAGAAAAAGAATATAATATCTTATTTAATTATAATATTAGGATTTACTGCATTTATATTATGGGTAGTGTCAATGGCTTTTAAAATAGGAAATAATTTAGAAAATATAAGTGTTTACTTAAAATATTTTTACTATTTTACTGCATTTATTGTAATTTACTTCTTATTAATTAAACCATTCTTAGAGGTAATGTTTGCTCCTTCCTTTACACTTGAAAGATTACATAAAGAATTAGAAGGCAAGCAAAAAAAGATAGTTGTCATAAATAATTATAAGAAATTAAGAAAACTAGCTAAAAGATTAATAAATAAGAAATTAGTTAATGATGAAAATGCAGAGTTATTAAAGAGTGAACTTAAAAGAAAAGAAGGGACACTAGTAGAAAAATATGTTTCTTTAAAGGCTTTAATAGATAAAGTAATAAATAAGGATTTAAGAAAAGACATCAGAAGTATTGTCATAAGTGCAAGTAGAGATACTTTATACTTAACATCTATTTCACAAAATAGTTTTATAGATATTTTAATAGTTGTAATAAATAACTTTAGATTATTAAAAAAGATAGTTCTAAGATGTGGATTTAGACCTTCTTTTATTAGATTATTAAAATTTTATATAAATGTAAGTTTCAGTGCCTTAATAGCTGATGGTGCCCAAAAAATTGATGTTAATAGTATTTTTGGAGGAGCACTAAAAGGACTTGCAAAACCAATTGTTGGAAGTTTACTAGATGGAACAGTAAATGCCTTCTTTATGCTTAGAACAGGATTTTTAGCAAGAAATTATATTATAGAAGAATGTAATGATGAAGATGAAAAAGAAGAAGTTAGAAGAAGTGCTTTTATGGATGCAGCGAGCGCTATACCAGAGTTAACTGTACACTCTATTATTGCTCCAGTTACTGATATTATAATGGGTGGAGTAGTTAACCCAACAAAAAAAGCAGTAAAGCAATTATTTAGCAAAAAAGAAAAATTAGTATTGGAGGATGAGTAAACGTGATAGTAGAATTAGGTAGTACAGGTTATTTTATTGGATTAGTAGGATTTTTAGTATTTACAATATTAATAGGTTTGTTATTAAAAAATAAAAGTGATGATACTAAAAGAAAAATGTTAATTGTTATTTCTTTTGTGGGGTTTGCTTTACACTTTTTAAAATTATTGATGCCAAAATATTATGATGATCTTCCTCTTAGTTTGAGAAAGGTAACTCCAGAAAATATTTGCGCAGTAAGTACAATTATTTTCCCATTTATACTATTAAGTAAAAATAAATATGCTAAAGATTATATGTTTTATATGGGTGTTATTAGTGGTATAGCTTCAATTGCTTTGCCATTAGAGGCTGTTGGAAGAAGTCTAAAAGAAATAGATGTTATAAGATTTTATATCTGTCATTATTTAATTTTTATTGTGCCTTTTTATATGGTATTTTATGGATTGCATAAACTTGAATTTAAAAGAATATTTTTCTTTCCAATATCTTTCATGTTAGTGTTAGCTTTAATAGTTGTAAATGAAGTAATACTTATGGAAATGGGATTTGTAGATATGAGAGGAAATGATTTCTTAAACTATAATTATAGAAATTCTAGTTTTATATTTGGCCCAACAGACAATCTAAAAAAATATAGTGATAAATATATAGATTGGGCAGTACCTAAACCCTTTAAAACTGTCATGATAGGTAAATATAAAGGAGCACAAAAATATACTCCAATTTTATGGCTATTAGTGCCAAGTTATGTGTATTTAGTGCCAATTACTATGATTATTTACTTTATTTTTGTGAAAGTGTTAAGGAGGGGTTATAATGAAGTTTTTTAAGAAGTTTTTTACACAAAGCAATGATGAGGAGTACTTAATTGGATTATTAGGTAAGGGAGAAGGAGCATTTGGCTATAGACATTTTATATGGATAGCATTAACAATAGTACTTGCTATTGTTTTGTATAAACTATTTAAAAAACATCCAAAAGCAGGAAAATGGTTTGTATTAATAAGTAGTGTTTTATTATTTACAGTTAGATTAATAAATCAAATATATAGAGCTATAAAAGGCTTAGAAAATCCATGGTATGCAGCATTTCCATTCCATTTATGTACACTTATGACATTTATCATTCCAGTAGTAGCCTTCTTTAACTTAAAAGAATTAAAAAAATATGTATATGGTACTGCCATTATGGGAGGCGTTATAACTGTATTATTTGGTGAATATTTTGATTATAAATTTTTAACATTTGGTACATTAGAAGGAATTACTGCTCATATGCTTCTTATATACATTCCTCTAGTAGAAATAGCAATAGATAACTTCCATTTTGATATAAAAGATTGGTGGAAAACAACAATTGCTATGGCTACATGTTGCTTATGGGCAACACTTGGAAATTTGGTTATATTTAAAGATTATAACAAGAATTTTATGTATTTAAGAAGAAATGCTTTGCCTTTCGATACTAAGGTTCCATTCTTCTTTATTTATGTTTTAATATATGTAGTGTTCTTACTTATTATGCAGGGAATACCTACTTTATATAGAAATAAAAAAGCAAAGAAAAACTAATACAAATAAATAAAAAAAGATAAAAATAAAATAAAAAGATTCACTTCATTGTGAATCTTTTTATTTTATACTAGTTTTTTACGATCATCTATTATTTCTGTTAGTGGTAATTTTTTATGCAAATGTTCAATTATATTAGCAATTTTTTTAGAACAATCAACTTTTACTAGCCATTTTTGTTTGCTTGCTTCTTCACTAACATATGTTAAGTTTGTTGTATATATTTTTTCAAAAAGTTTTTCTTCGTATGCTTTTTCAAAGTTTTTAATTCCATTAGTAAATAAAGAGAAGGTAGCAGTTAAATAGATTTTTCCTGCGCCTAGTGCTTTTAAAGATCTAGCTACATCAATCATAGAATCGCCACTAGCAATCATATCATCTACCACTATAATAGTTTTATTTTCTACATTTTCGCCAATATATTTATGTTCAATAATAGGATTCTTACCATTTACAACTTTAGTTAAATCTCTTCTTTTGTAAAACATACCAACATTAGTAGACAATATATCAGCAAATGATCTAGCACGATCAACTGCACCAGTATCAGGAGCAACCATTAGTATATTGTTTAAGTCAACATCTTCATTTTTAACAAGTTCTTCTAGAATGTTCATAGTAGGATAGAAGTTTTCAAATGAAGTAAGTGGCACAACATTTTGCATACCTACATCATGAACATCAAAAGTAACTATATTTTTTACTTTTAAATTAGCTAAATCTTGTAATCCTACCGCGCAATCTAGAGATTCTCTACCTTTTCTACGATGCTGTCTACTTTCATATAAAAGTGGGGTAATAACATGAATGTTTTCTGCTTGTCCTTTAATTGCATATATTACTCGTTTTATATCTTGAAAATGGTCATCTGCGCTTTTGTGATTAGTAAATCCAAACATATTATAAGTACAACTGTAATTACCAACATCAGACAAAATAAAAATATCTTTATCTCTTATTGAATCTTTAATAACTACTTTACCTTCACCATTATTAAATCTAACTTCATCTATTGGAACAATAAAACTTTTATCAGCTTTATATGCTTTCATTAGATACTCATCAACCTTCTTACCAACTTCACTAAAATTACTTAAAACAATTAACTTTAAATTATTCATTAAAAGAATCCTCCTAATAAAATGATTACACAAATAAATTAAAATGACAATTTTAATAAAATAAAATTTATAAATAATTTAAAAATAATAAAATTTTTTTGAATAAAGACATATATTATTATATAAATTTGCCATTGTTCTTTAAAGAACAATATTTTTGTGCTAATATAATAAAAGGGTGATGAAACATGAAAAAATTTACAAGTAGTAAATTCTTAATGCTAGGCATTTTTGTCGTGTTTTCATTATTGCTTGAAATTGTTATGTTTTGCTTTTTAAGAGAAACTGCTATTCCTAAATATATATTAATGAATGTAAGTACACTATTATTGTTTGGGTTAGTTATATTCTTTTTTCCATCGCAAAAAGCATCAGTTATATATTTATCTACAATTCTATTTATACAAATGCTTTTAAATTTAACAAATTGTATAATGTATGATACATGTGGGGATATATTTTCGGTTATATATTTTAAATTATTAAGGGAAGCAGCTAGAGTTTTTGAGTTTAGCTTTTTTAGTGTAGGACAAGTGCTTATATTTCTCTTAATATATGGCTCATATATAACTTTAAATATTTTCTTAATGAAGAAAAAAATATATTCAGATAATTGTAAAGAAAAATATTCTTTTATTATAAAAAAACAAATTAAATTTATATTATCAATTTTGTTTGTGTCTACTGTTATTTATACAAGCCAAATTTTAATTATTAAAAGTAAAGATAAAGAAGATGTTTTTGGTGATAATTATTTATATACTTCACTAAGTTTAAAAACAGAAAGCTTAAAGAACTTTGGAACATGGGGATATTATGCTAAAGAATTTAAAAATGTTTTCTTTTCGTCTAACACAGCTAATAATGAACAAATTAAAGAAGTTAATGATTATTTAAATGAAGGTAAGAATCTTACAACTGATTATACAGGAACAATGCAAAATAAAAATATTATTATGATAATGATGGAGAGTACACAGTGGTTTGCAATAGATGAATATTTAACACCTAATTTATATAAGTTAGCTAATGAAGGATTAGCTTTTACTAACCATTATTCTAAAAATAAAACAAATATATCTGAAATGATAGGAATTACAGGTAGTTATCCTATTAGTAGCACTCTACAGTTGAATAAGGTTAAGTATAACTTTACTAATTCAATTTTAAATTATCTAGATGATTCATATGTTACAACATATGTTCATCCTAATACAGGCAAATTTTATTCAAGAGAAAAATTAATGCCAATGCTTGGATTTGATAATATGTATTTTTATAATGACTTATTTGATGATGAACTATATTCATGGAGAGATTTTGTATTAGATTCAGAAACTATGAAAAAATCTTTAGAATATTTAGTTCCTAGTGATGCAAAACATTTTTATAGTTACATAACTACTTTATCTACACATGGACCATACAATAAAAGTGAAAAGAATATAAAGAAATTAACTGAACTTGGATATTTTTTGAAAATTAATGAAGCAATAGAAAATAATAAGTGGGAAAATCCTCTAAAAAATACTAAAGTTAGTGAAAACTTTATTTATTATAAAGCAATGGCAATGGATTTAGATAAATCTATTGGAATGCTAATAGATTATTTAAATGATAAAAATTTATTAAATGATACAATGCTTGTATTATATGGAGATCACAATGTTTATTATGATGATATAAGTTATTTAATATATGATGCAGTAGGTGGAGAATACTATAAACCATATATTTTTAAAACTCCTTTAATTATTTATAACAAAGAGTTAGTAGATTTATATAAAGAAAATAATAATATAAATACAGAATATGGTGTTAATATTACTAAGTTTGCTTCAACTTATAATATAGTACCTACATTATTAGATTTGTTAGGAAAAAAATATAATTCTAATTTATATTTAGGAACATCTTTACTTGATGATAATAATTATGACACACAAAATGTCTTCTTTTCATTGCAAGGTGGTATATTTAATGATTTAATTTATACAATAAATGGAAATGATATAGTATATACTGAATTAGAAAATTATGAAGAAGCATTAAATACTTATAGAATTGCAAGCAAATACATTTTAAATAAAATAAAATATATTGAACAAATATATAACTATAATATGTTTGATAAATTAAATATAAATAATTAGATAAAAAAAGATGCTTATCATTGTCATTATCATAAGTATCTTTTCATTATTAGTTAAATTTGTGTTTGTGCTCTTATATAATATTGAAAACTTTAGTTAATTATATAATATCTTTTTTGTATTAGCAAAATGCAATTTAGTATATTCTTTTAACTTATCTTTTCCATATTTTTCAACGAATTCTTTTCCAAATTTATCTACATTCTCTCCAGCTCCTTTAGGAATTAGTTTTCCTATTGTTTTAGATAATGCAGTCATTTTTACTAAAAAAGAATATCTTGCTATAATTGAAGAAACTGCAACTGCAGGATATTTAGATTCTGCTTTAGTTTCAAAAGTAATGTCTTTTTCAATATTTTTAGAATATTTAATATATTCATAGTATTTATTTTCACTAACAAATTGATCAATAACAGTCATCACTTTAGGCTTATTTAATTTTACTCTTAAATTGTGAATTACTTGATTATGAAGCATAGCTTTAATTTTGCCTTGATTATAACCATTTTCAATTAGACTATTATATTTAATAGGATCTACACTCATTTGAGAGTAGGGAATTCTTTTTATTAATAAAGGAGCAATTTTAATTATTTTATCATCAGTTAATACTTTAGAATCAGTAACACCAAGTTCATTTAAAAAATCAATATCCTTTTCAGTAACATAACTAGCACATACACACATTGGACCAAAGTAATCACCAGTTCCTACTTCATCACTTCCAATATGTTCTTTTTCATATTTCCATATAATTTTATCATTAGGTTCACCCCAAATTTTAGCTTCGTATTCAGCATCTTTACCTTGAAAAACTACTTTATTAGTATGATAAATAGTAATAGTTACATTATCTAATTTAATTAAAGTAGAAATATACTCACTTTTGCTTGGAAAAATATTTTCTTCATAAAAAGCTTTCATTTTCTCAATTTTCTTGTTTTCAAGTGTTAACGAAATAGTTATGTTATTTTCCATACCTTCCACTATATCCTATAAAGCAAATTAGGATAATACTCCTTTCTATAGATTTTCTTACAAAATTATTAAAGACATTTAATTTTTTAAGTTATTTGATACATTTTTATTTTATCACAAAATTAATAAATGTTATAATGTTTTTGGTCAAAATTTCGGAGGTGAAATTAATGAATAATATTAAATCTTTAGAATTTGATATGATTAGAAATATTTTATCTAATTATGCTTCTATGAAATTAAACAAAGAAAAAATAATGAATTTAGACTTAATTACTAATAAAGAAGCATTATTAGAAGAGTTAAATAAAACTGATGAAGCTAGTAGAATTTTAAGTAGATATGGAAGAATAATAATTACGGAATTAAATGATATATATTCAAGTATAGATAAAGCTTGTAAAGGAGCAATTTTAAATATTGATGAATTATATGATATAAAGCTTAGTTTTAGTATTATAAAAGAAAACAAAAACTTTTCTAAAAATATTAATCAAGAAGAATTTAAATCATTCTTTTCATTAATCAATTACTTAAGTATTTGCCCAGAAATTAATAATACCTTAATAAAAACTATTAGTGATAATAGGGAAATAAAAGATGATGCGAGTAGTAAATTAAAAAGCATAAGAAATGAAATAAAAAAGTTAGAAAGTGAAATAAAAGAAAAATTATTAAAATTGATTAATACTTATGGTTCAATTTTAAATGACACTAATATAGTATATAAAAATGGAAAACAAGTATTAGCAGTTAAATCTACTGATAAATATAAATTAGGTGGTATTGTAGTAGATGAATCTAATAGTGGTTATACAAGTTATGTAGAGCCTGAAGTAGTATACAAAATAACTTCTAAAATAAATATTTTAAGAAATGAAGAAAATGAAGAAATACTTAGAATATTAACAGAATTATCAAGACTTGTATGTAAATACGCAAATGAAATAAGAACTAATTTTGAATGTTTACTAGAGTTAGATTTTATGTTTGCTAAAGGAGAATATTGTAATAATATTGATGGAAAGATTGCTACTATTAGTGAAGATACAATTAAGTTAATTAAGGCAAATCATCCTTTAATTGATAGAAGTAAAGTAGTAAGCAATGACTTTTATTTAAGCAAAGATAATAAAAAAATATTAATTATAAGTGGTCCTAATACTGGTGGTAAAAGTGTAGCACTTAAAACAGTAGGAATTCTTTCATATATGAATGAATGTGGACTCGCAATCCCTGTTAAAGGAGAAGCAATATTACCTATATTTGATAATATATATGTAGATATAGGAGATAATCAATCAATTGTATCATCCTTATCTACATTTTCTTCACACATTTCTAATATAGCTTATATATTAAATAACATAACTAATAAATCATTAGTGTTACTAGATGAAGTAGGAGCGGGCACTGATCCTCGTGAGGGTGAATCTTTAGCAATGGCAATTATTGATTATTGTCATAAAAAAGATTGTTTTTTGCTTAGCTCTACTCACTATGAAAACTTAAAAACTTTTGCCATTAAACAAGATTATGTTCAAGTATCTTCAATGGAGTTTGATAAAGTTAACTTAAAACCTACTTATCATTTATTAAAAAATCAAGTAGGTAAATCATATGCTTTAGAGATTTCTTCTAGATATGGAATAAGCAAAGATATAATAAATAAAGCATATAGTTATAAGAGGGAGTATTCTACTTCAACTGAATTAGCACTTGAAAAATTAGAATTAAAACTAGAAGAACAATTAAATTTAATTAAAGAATATGAGCTTAAAAATAATAAATTAAATAGATTAATTGAAGAAAACAAAGAAAAAGAAATATTATTAAATAAAAAATTAGAAGAAATAAAAGAAAATTCAGAAGAACTAATAGAAGATTTAGTAAAAGAGAGAAAAGAACAAATAAATGAGATTTATAAAAGTATTAAAGAAAAAGAAAATTTAAAAATGCATGAAGCTTTAATTGCTAATAAAGAATTAGATAGTTTTATTAGTGAAGATGAAAAAAGTGAAATTAATGATACTTTTAAAATAGGTGATAATGTAAAAATAGTATCTTTAAGTAAAGTAGGGGTAATTACTAGTGTTAATAAAAATAAATATGGGGTTAATATTGGTAATTTAACTTTAAATGTTGATGGTAGTGATTTAGAAAGATTTAAAGCAAAACAAGTTAAAACTAAAGTTAGTATATCTAGTAAAGTAAAAAGTGAAAAAATGAGTATGGAATTAAATCTTATTGGCAAAAGAGTAGAAGAAGCACTTAATTTATTAGAACCTTATTTAGATAAGGCTAGATTAATGCATTTACCAAGTGTTAGAATAATTCATGGTTATGGTACAGGTAAACTTCAAAAAGCCATACATGAATACTTGAAAAAAGAGAAAAATATAGAGTATCATTTTGGTGGTATGAGTGATGGTGGAATGGGCTCTACAATTGTTGAATTTAAAAAATAGGTGAGATATATGAAAGAAGATAAAATACCTTTACTTCCAGATTTACCTGGATGTTATTTAATGAAAGATAAAAATGGTGAAATAATTTATGTAGGTAAGGCTAAAAACTTAAAAAAAAGAGTAAGCCAATATTTTACTAAACCGCATGATGGGAAAACCGCTTTAATGGTTTCTAATGTAGTGGATTTTGATTTAATAATAACAAGCAGTGAAAAAGAAGCTTTAATCTTAGAAGCCAATTTAATAAAAAAACATGATCCTAAATTTAATATTTTACTAAAGGATGATAAAAGATATCCTTATGTTAAATTGAGTTTAAAAGATCATCCTTACTTAGAAATAGCAAGAGATATAAAAGATAAAAAAGCTAAATATTTTGGCCCATTCAGTGATTCAAGCGCAGCATATGAATCAATTAATTTACTAAACAAAATATATCCTTTAAGAAAATGCAAAAATATACCTAAGAAAGAGTGCTTATATTATCATTTAAATATGTGTTTAGCTCCTTGTATAAATAAGGTAAGTAAAGAACAATATGATGAAATAATTAATAAGATTGTTAAGTTTTATAATGGAGATGCTAGTGAAGTTAGAAAAGAATTAGTTAAAAAGATGAATAATTTAGCTAATGAATTAAAATTTGAAGAGGCTAATGAGTGTAAAATAATGATAGAATATTTAGATCATTTATTAGTAAATCAAAGCGTTGAATTAAATAAAAATTTAAATGTTGATTTCTTTTCTAGTCATACCAAAGAGGGATATGTTTCTTTTGCAGTATTTGTATATAGAAATGGTACCCTTATTAGTAAAGAAAGTAGTGTTTTTGAATTAGTAGGTGATTTAAAAGATTGTTTTGAATCATATATCACTTCTTACTATTTAAAAAGAGTAAAACCTAAAGAAATAGTAGTGCCATCATATTTAGATAAAGACTTGCTAAGTGAAGTATTAGAAATAAAGGTTAGTGAAGCAAAAGCAGGTACTAGAAAACATATTATGGATATGGTAGGCCAAAATGCAATTAAAGCAATGGAAGATGAGTTTGCAAAAAGTCAAAACAAGCAAGCAGTATTAACAAAATTACAAAATTTATTGCACATTAATTACCCACATCGTATAGATTTATTCGATAATTCTCATTTTGCAGGAGACTTAGCAATTGGCGTAAAAGTATGTTTTGAAAACGGAGAGAGTAACAAAAAGTTATATAGGAAATATCTTATAAGAGGAGATAATAAAAAAGATGATCTTGCTAGTATGCATGAGGTAGTCTATCGTAGATTATTTAAAATTATCTCCGAAAATGATTATAAACCTGATCTCATTATAGTAGATGGAGGCCTTAATCAATTAAATAGTGTTAAAGATTTAGTAAGTGATTTAAACTTAGATATTAATTTAGCAGGTTTAGTAAAAGATGATAAGCACAATACTAGGGCTTTAATTAATGAAAATGGTGATTTAATAGATATAGATAAAAGAAGCGATTTATTCTTTTTCTTAATGAAGATGCAAGATGAAGTGCATAGATTTGCTATTACCTCTCACATAAACAAAAGAAAAAAATCTTTGACTAGTTCAATCCTAGATGAAGTAAAAGGATTAGGAGTTAAAAGGAAAGAAACTATTTTAAAAGCCTTTCCTTCAACTCTTGATTTAAAAAACGCTACTGTTGAAGAAATAAGCCAATATGTGCCACTAAATATAGCAAAAGAAATAAAAAAAGTTTTAGATAATAATTAGCAAATTTAATTCTTCTGCATACTATAAAGTAGTAATGGAGGTCTAATATATGCCATCAATACTTACAACTCGAGAGAGAGAAGTATTTAATCTATTAGTGGCAAATAACACGACTAAGCAAATAGCTTCCTTACTATATATTAGCGAAAAGACAGTTAGAAATCATATTTCAAATGTCATTCAAAAACTTGGTGTGAAAGGTAGAGCACAAGCAGTCGTAGAACTAATAAGATTAAAAGAAATTACTTTATAACCTCGAGAAATCGAGGTTATTTTTATAATTATAAATTCATATTTTCTTAATAGGTGATCTAAATGTTAAAATTTGCTTTAATAAGTATTCCTTTTTTATTTGCTATAGGTACTGTTTTTCATTTTATTTATAAATGGAGTAATAATAGTAGGATAGTAGGGTTAATTGCTCCAGTAAATGAAAGTATTTTTGAGCATAGTAAGCTTTTACTATTTCCTTTAATTTTAGTATATACAATTTATTATTTTTATAATTCAAATAACTTATATGAAAATAGTTATTTTTTAGCTATGCTTGTTAGTGTAGTAGTATCTATTGTTACTATGTTTTCTTTTTACTATACATATAAAGGAATAATAGGTAATTCTTATTTATGGATTGATATTTTAGATTTGTTAATATCTATAATAGTAGGACAGTTAGTAGCCAACCATGTTTATGTATATAGTGATGGAATAAATAAGTATATTTCTATATCTTTAATAGTCTTTATAAGCCTTTTATATTTCTATTTAACTTGTAAACCAATAAAAATTCCATTATTTTTTGATAATATTACAAAAAGTTATGGAATAAATAAAAAACTATAGTCATAGATTGTATTAGAAAAAGGAGAGATTAGTAATGAAAAAATTTATGAAGAAGAGGTTTTTTATATTTTTATTTCCATTCATTGCAATATGTATAACAGTAGGAGCGCTAGTTTTCTCTAATAAAGATGATGATTTAAAACAAAACTACGTAGTAAATGTAGAAAAAGAAAAAACATATAGAAGGGTATACATGCTAGATAATGATAATTATTTAGTACCTTTAACATTTGCTTTTGATTCAAAAGAGTTATTAGCAGATGATATTAGATATGTTATTTCTATGCTTAGAGATGAAAGTCCTTTAACTAGTAAAGGTTATCATACTTTATTAAATGAAAATGTAAAAATTCAAGGTATTGAACTAGAAAATAATATCTTAAATATTGATTTTTCTAAAGAATTTAAAGAGCAAGATGTAAGTAAAGAAGAGCAAATTATTGAGTCATTAACTTGGACTGTATTACAATATGATGATGTAAAGGGTTTAACACTTAGTGTTGATGGAGTTAAACTTGAAAGTATGCCTCAAAGTGGTATTACTTTGCCTAATGTATTAGATAAAACAATTGGAATCAATAAGTATTATGATACAACAGGTAATATATATAACACTACTAGTGTAACTGTATTCTATGAAAAAGAAGAATTTGGAGAAACTGTTTATATACCTGTTACTAGAAGAGTATTAAAAGAAAGTAATGAAAAAGTAAGTGTATATAATGCTTTATTTAAAGATGTTTCTGTAATGAGTGGATTAAAGAAAGTTGATACATTTAATTTAATAGAAAAAGAGCAAAGTATTAATTTTGAAGAAAATGATATAAAGATAGAATTAGTTAGTAGCGCTTTGATGGAAGAAGGGATCATCAATAAAGATATCTATGAATTATTAATAATGACATACAATGATTTAAATGATATGAATGTAAACTTTAACTTTGAAGTGGATGAAGAAGAAGTTAGTGTTAATGGTTATGTAGAAGAAAAAGAATTTAGTGTTAGCTCTATTATTATAAATGAAGTAAAAGCCTAATAAAGGCTTTTTTATTTTATAGTTTAATTTTAAATTAATATATGATAAAATAGTAGTAGTGAGGTTGATAGTATGCCTTTTATCGTTAAAGATGGTGTAATAATTGATGTAAATAATTATAGTAACTATGAAAAATGGCCAGATACTGATACTATAGGTTCTAATGCTTTTAATAATACTTTTATATATGAACTAATAGTTCCTGAAACAATAAAAAAAATAGAACCAAGGGCTTTTACTAAAATAAAAGCTAGAAAAATAACTTTACCTAAATCATTACAAAATTTAGGAGAGTTGACTTTTATATATAATAATGAGATACGTGAAGTTGTGTTTAATGGAGAATTAAAAGGAATACCCAACAACGCTTTTACTGGATGTAGTGCTTTAGAAAAAATTAAATTACCTAAAAATTTAGAAATAATAGAAAAATATGCTTATGCAAACTGTAGTTCTTTAAAAAATATTAATTTACCAAATACTTTAAAAGTAATAGATGATGCAGCATTTAATAAATGTACATGTTTAAATAATATTCAATTACCAAGTTCACTTGAAAAGATAGGAAGACTTTCTTTTTTAGAGAGCGGATTAACTGAAATAAATATACCTCAAAATGTATCTGAAGTAGGCGAAGATGCTTTCTTTAAATGCTTTGATTTAAAAAAAGTAGATATGAGAGCAAGCAATGTTACTAAGTTAAATAATTCTACATTTAATTCATGTTCATCCTTAAAAAAAGTCCTATTGTCAAAGAATCTTGAATCAATTGGTGAAGCTGCTTTTAGTAAATGTAATGCAATAGAAGAATTAGATTTGCCAAAATCAATAGCCTATATTGGTAAAGAGGCATTTAATTGCTGTTCTTCATTAAAACAAATTAAATTACCTAACATAGAAAGAATAGAAAGAGGAACATTTTGCAATTGCTATAGACTAAATAATGTAGATTTTCCTACTACTTTATGCTACATTGGCGATAGTGCTTTTGAAAATTGTGATATCTTGAAAAAAATAGATTTATCAAATACCAAAATAAAACAAATAGGAAATGTTGCGTTCTCTTATTGTACTTCATTAGAAGAAATTAAATTTCCTGATACACTTGAGAAAATAGGTCAATGTACTTTTAGTAATTGTAATTCGATTAGTAATATAACTTTACCTAAAAATTTAAAAATTATAGATAATGGTGCTTTTATAGGATGTAATAATATTAGAAAATTTGTTTTTCCTGACGGATTAAAATATATAGGAAATGAGGCTTTTTTTGAGTGCTATAATTTAAATGAAGTTCATTTTCCTAAAGGAGTAGAAATAAATAGTTATGCTTTTTCTGAAGACACCAATTATAAAAAAGTTTATTGCTATGACATAGATAAAATTGCAAATAAAAGTTTTATTTATTATTTTATTAATAATGATACTTCTAATATTTATTTAAATGATAAAACAGGAGAGTATTTAATAGCGAGTAAAGATGCTAAAGATATACCTAATAATTTTAGAATTTTAAATGAATTAGATGAGTATAAAGAAAAACTAAACTGTAATAATACAACTGCTATTATTTTGTATAAAAGTGAGCTAAAATTAGATGAATTGAAAGAAAGAAATTTACTAAAGAAAGATATTTATAGCAAAATAATTGAATTTAATTATCAAAGCAAATTAAAAGATATTTATAATACAAAAGAGTTTTTAAGTATGATACAAAGAAAACATATTATTTTAGATAATAATGAAATAGCAAAAGATTACTTTAAATTAGCCTTTAATTTAGGAGCATTCAATAGTAGTGATATAGTTAGACAAAAAGCATGCAATTATATAGAAAATTTATGTGATAAAGGAATATTAAAAGGAACTAATGTTCATAGTGTTTTTGATTCAATGAAAATTGATGGCTATAATAAGGAATGGGCAGAATTCTTTATGAATAAAGAAAATTTAGAAAAGTTATTAGAAAGTGAAAAGAATGAATCAGGATTTATTGCTAAAACATATAATGATTTTTATAATATTAAAGAATTTAGTAGAAGTAATAGAGGAAATCAACATTATAAAAAAGTAACTGTGGAGGCATGTAAAGAGTACTTTTCAAAAGTTGCATTTTCAGATGTAGATGAAGAAACAATGGATATTTCTACTACTATAAGTTCATTTACACGTCATCAAGAATCATTTAATTTAGCTAAAAAAATAAGAAAAGAATATATAGAAAATAGAGAAAAAGGATTAATAAATGATCATATTTTAAAAGAAGAATTAAAAGAAAATGATGTTTTTAATCAAATAGACAATGTAAGAGGAGAAATAATAGATAACACACAAGTTATATTAGATACATTAAGTGATGTTTCTAGTAAAAAGTTCAGTTATGAATTCTTATCTAAGTATGATCCTAGAAATTTTGTTTTAGGAAAATATTGCTGTTGTTGTGCACATTTAGATGGAGCAGGAGTAGGCATAATGAAGGCAAGCATATTACATCCTGATTGTCAAAATTTAATTATAAAAGATTCAAATGGGAAAATAATTGCAAAATCAACATTATATATAAATAGAGAAAAAGGATATGGTGTGTTTAATAATGTTGAGGTAAATACTAATGCAAATGCTCAAGATTTAGAGTTAATTTATAATAAATATAAAAAAGCAATTAATGATTTTGTAACTAGATATAATGAAATATATGACAAAAAAATTACTAAAATAAATGTTGGTATGCATTTAAACGATTTAGGAAAATTAATTAGAGAAAATGATGAAGAAGGAAATATTTTGCAAGGAATTGATTTTTCTATGTATGGTGTAGATGATCATTTATATAAAGGCGATTGGCAAGAAGAACAATATGTTTTATGGAAAAAGAAATAGAAAAAGAGATAATAGTTTATGAAAGATAAAATTGTAATGCTACAAAAAGTAAATAATGAAGGAATAAATCTTTTATATAATGATCCTAAAAGGTTTTGGGAAGGTATCACTAATGTTGGTGATGCTGCTTTTTTTGGTAAGAAAAGTTTACAATATGTGAATGTGCCATCCAAAGTAAAAGAGATAGGTAAGCATGCTTTTAGTAAATCAGGAATTGAAGATATAAAATTAAATAGAGGATTAAGTATTATTAAAGAAAGTGCTTTTGATAGTTGCGATAAATTAGAAAGTGTTAAATTACCATCAACTGTAGTAAGACTAGAAAAAAAAGTTTTTAATAATTGTAAAAATTTAGAAAAAGTTATTTTAAGTAAAAAAATATCAGAAATTTCTGATGAAAGTTTTTATGAATGTAAAAATTTGAAATCAATTATAATTCCTAATAAAGTGTTAGAAGTAGGAAATGGCGCTTTTAGTAGTAGTGGATTAGAAAATATAAAGTTAGGGAAAGATTTATTATCTATAGGAAGTTATGCTTTTTCTCATTGTTCAAAATTAAAAAAAATTAAATTATCTCCTAATGTAGAAAAGATAGAAAGAGGAGCTTTTTATGGAGCAGGAATAAAAGAAATAGTTTTAAATAATAAATTGAATTCAATAGGTGATAGTGCTTTTAGTCATTGTGAAAATATAGAAATAGTAGAACTACCAAATTCAGTTTTACATTTAGGAAAAGAAACATTTAAAGAAAGTTCAATAAAAAAAGTATTTATAGGTAATAGAGTAAGTGCTATTCCAATAGGCTGTTTTTATAATTGTAAAAACTTAGAAAGTATAGAGTTGCCAGATAGTGTTGGATTAATTAAAGCTTACTCTTTTAGTGGAAGTGGTTTAAAGAGCATAAAAATTAATAGATCTGTATCTAAGATTGATAATTATGCTTTTGAAAATTGTAAGAATCTTGAAAAAGTTTATTTGCCTTGTACACTATCAATTATAGGAGCATATTGTTTTTCTAATGATATTAATTTAAAAGATGTCCATTTAGAAAAAGGAATAAAAAAGATAGAAAAAAACGCTTTTTTAAATTGCAAAAGCATTGAACAAATTGAACTTCCTAAATCTATTAATGTTATTGAGGAAGATGCTTTTAAAGGCTGCAATTTTAAATATATATATAAATTAAATAATGAAAATTGGATATTATCAAAAGATATTTTAAATAGAAATGATATAAAAAAGGTATATGATATTTCTGAAATTGGTGAAGTTTATAGTTTAGTGTTACCATTAGATAATTATAATGAAATGTATAATAAACTTAAAATGTTAAGAAAAAACAATATTTCTGTTACTAATGAATGCTTTGAAAATCATAATTTTAATGCTTATATTTTATATACTGATAATTTTGATTTTATGAAAAGATTATCTAAAAAATTAAAATTATTAGATGATAATAAAAAATACGCATTATCATTTTATAAATTTATGAATAACCTAGGGGCTTTTTATATAGATAAAATAGCAAGACAAAAAGCATGCAATTTTATTGAAAATTTATTTGATAAGAATTTAATAACTTTTGATGATATAGATTCTTTCACTAAAAAAATGAATTTTGATAATTATAAGGAAGAATGGGCAGAATTTATAATGAAAGATGATAATTTATTAGAATTAATAAAGATAGAAAATGAAGATAAAGAAGAATTAATTGCAAATACTTATAATAGATTTTTGGAACTTAAGGAATATTGTAGAAGTAACAAAGGTAATCAAAGATATCTTAAGGTAACATTAGAAAGAACTATTAAATGCTTTGGAGAAAATCCTTTTGAAGGAGTAGATGAAACTAATAGAGATATTGCTGTTGAACTTGCTAAATTTACAAATAAACAAGAAACTTTTAATGAGGCGGCAAGTATAAGAGCAGAATTCTTAATACTTAAAAATGACAAAAAAGTTAAAGATAATATTTTAAAAGAAGATTTAAAAGAAACTTTTGATGAAATAGGGAATTTAAAAAGTAATATTACAAATGATACTAAAGAAGTTATAAAAAATTTAAATGATGTAAGTGATAAAAAGTTTACATATGAGTTTTTATCAAAATATGATCCTAAAAATTTTGTGCTAGGTAAATATTGTTCATGTTGTTCACATTTGGAAGGTATAGGAAGAGGAATCGTATATGCGAGTGTTTTAAATCCAAATTGTCAAAATTTAGTGATAAAAAATAGTAAAGGAAGAATAATAGCTAAGTCGATTCTATACATAAATAGAGAACAAGGTTATGGGGTATTTAATAACTTTGAGGTGGATGAAAATATAATTGACGAGGAGATAAAAAACGTTATATATAAAAAGTTTAAAAAAGGAATTAGTGATTTTGTAACTAAATATAATGAAATAAATGAAATAAAAATAACTCAAATAAATGTTGGAATGGATTTTAATGATTTAAAAACTCAAATTAGAAAAGATGATACTTCTAGTGAAATTTTACAAGCAATAGATTTTAGTGATTATACATATCCTTATTCAAGTCATCCAGGTGATTGGCAAGATGAACAATATGTAATTTGGAAAAAATAATATATATACTATTAATTTGAAATAAATTATAAAAATTGATACTATAAAAGGGGGATTGAACATATGAATAAAGAAAATATGAAGACTATTGATTTAATACTAACAGAGAGTTGTAACTTAAATTGTATGTATTGTTATGAAAAATATAAAAATCCAAAATCTATGAGTAGTGATAAAGCAATAGAAATAATTGATAAAGAATTAAATATGGATGATGAATTTGAGTATGTTTCTATACATTTATTTGGTGGTGAACCTTTTTTAGTTTTCCCAACAATAAAAAAGATAATTGAACATATGGAAAAACAAAATTATAAGAAAAAATATCAACTATTTACAACAACAAATGGAACATTAGTTCATGGTAAAATTCAAGATTGGTTAAAAGAAAAAAACAAAATCTTAATATGTGGATTAAGTTTAGATGGTAATAGAGAAGTACATAATTTAAATAGAAGTAACTCTTTTGATCAAATTGATTTGAAATTTTTTAAAGAAAATTATCCAAATCAATCAATAAAAATGACCATTTCAACAAATACGCTCCCTTATTTAGCTGAAAGTGTTATATTTTGCCATAAGCAAGGTTTTTTGGTGTCCTGCAATCTTGCTTTTAATATTGATTGGTCTAATAAAGAAAATTGTGAATATTTAGAAAGAGAATTGTTAAAATTAATAAACTTTTATATTGAAAATCCTGATATTAAACCATGTAGTTTACTTGATTCAAAGATAGAAAGAATTTTAGCATTTCAAAATAAAAGCTATAATCCTAAATGGTGTGGTGCAGGTACAAACACAAAGGCATATACATCTGATGGAAAATTTTATCCATGCCAGTTTTTTACTCCATTATCTGTAGGCGATAAAAAAATAGATGCTAATTTTTCAAAAAAAATAGATAAATCTATGCTAGATAAAAAATGCATAAATTGTAAAATTGCTTCTATATGTCCAACTTGCTATGGTGCTAATTTTGCTAGAACTGGAAATTTATATAAAAAAGATGATGACTATTGTAAATTAACGAAAATTATTATATATGCAGTTTCATATTTTAAAGGTATGCTATGGAAATTAGGAAGACTTAATCTAACTGAAAAACAAGAAAAGAATTTGCTAAGAAGTATAGAAATTATACAAAATGAATTTAATAAAGAAGGAGGTGAAAATAATGTTTAGATTAAACGAGAGCATTTTAAATGAAATATCTTCTATTAACAAATTAAATGAAAACAATGAAGAATATGAGGAATGCTATACAAACACATGTGATTCATGTGAATCTTCATGCAATGGAGGATGCGATTCTAGTTGTACTGGGGATTGCTCAGGTGGATGCTCAGGCGATTGTCAAACAACGGACTAATTATAATGAGGCAGAAATGCCTCATTATTTTTTAAAAGGAGAGTATAAATGGATAAGAAATTGAACAATAAATACATTAAAATATTATTAACAAATAGATGTAATTTAAAGTGTAATTATTGTTATGAATATAATAAAAAAAATATAAATATACAATATGATGAATTAGTTAAAATTATAGATAAAGAGTTAATAAATCATGAAAATTACAATTATATTAAAATACAGTTTTTTGGTGGAGAACCATTATTAGAATTTGAAAAAATGAAAAGTATAGTTGAATATATAAAAAGTAAGAACATAGGAAATGTGAGATTAGCTTTTACTACTAATGGAACTATTTTAACTTCTAAAATCAAAGAATGGTTACTTGAAAATAAAAATATTTTATCATGTCAATTGAGTCTAGATGGATGTAAAAAAGCACATGACATTAATAGAAATAATTCTTTTAATAAAATAGATTTAGACTTTTTTAAATCATATTCTATTGAAAATCCTATTAGAATGACTATTTCAAGTGATACTATAGGCATGATGGCAGAAAGTATAATTTTTTGTCATGAAAATGGATTTAAGGTAAACTGTGCTTTATCAAAAAATACTAATATTTATAATGATGATAATTTAAAAAAATACATAGAAGAACTTAATAAATTAGTTAAATATTATGTAGATAATCCAACAATAAAAGTGTGTTCTTTATTAAATATCTTAGTTGAGAATGCTTATAAATTCAGAAACAACGATTTTATTATAAAATGGTGCGGTGCAGGAAAGCAAAGCTGCTCATATGATGTTGATGGATGCAAATATCCATGCCAAATGTTAATGCCTACTTCTGAAAATAAGAGAATTAATTATGATCAATTTATATTTTTTGAAAACATCCCATTAAACTTATTAAATAAAAGATGCACTACATGCCCTCTTGTACATATCTGTAATTCATGTGTTGCAGAAAATTATTATGATACAGGAAAACTTTATGTTACAAAAGATGAAATATGCAATTTTAGAAAAGCAACAATTTATTATGCTAAAGAAATTGTAAAAAGAAGGAATAATAAGGATAAATTAAGTAAAGAGGTTCTTGAATCTTTTAAAATAATTGATAATGTTTGTGATAATTTTAAACTTAAATAATATCTAATTAGTTATTTGTATGTTAAAATAAATTGGGTGTTAGATATGGACAATGAAGAATTATTAAGAAATTATTATAAAGAAAATGATGAAAAGATGAGACTAAGATATTTAGATCTTATGTTAATGGAATATGAAGATATCTTAGAAATGATTATAAAAAATATTAAAAATAATGTAGAGTTAAAGAATAATGCATATGCTTTAAATGTATTATCTAAAAAGAAAAAAGTTAGTGATTATTTAAATGATAAATTAACTTTAACTACTTTATTAATACTTTTAAATAGTGAAGATAGTAAAGTTAGAAAAAATACTTATATTATGTTAGGAAATTTAGATAATGATAAATATAGTAAGTTTTTAGTGGATGCCTTAGATAAAGAAAAAGTAAATTATTGTATTCCTTCAATTATTTTAGCTTTAGGAAATTATAAAATAAAAAATATTAATGAATTATTAAATAATAAATTAAATGAATATAAAGAAAAATTAGATAAAAAAGAAATAGAAAAAGTTCACTATGATGAAATAAGTAAAAGTGTTGAAAAAGTTTTATTAAAAAATATTACTATAACTAAGCATAAGTTTATAGGTTTTAAAGAAAAAAGAAATGTTTTATTAACTATTATGCCCGCTTTAAGAAATGCATGTATGAATGAAATTAAAAGCAAGTTTAAAGATGCTAAGTTTGTAAGTAATGGCATTTCTATTAGCACAAATGATTATGATAGTATCTTTTCTCTTAGAACATTTTATGAAGCTTTATTGTTTGAAAAGAAGGGTATTAGTTTAGAAAAAAATAAAATAAACGATTATGTAGTTAATGCTTTGAAAAATGGTTTTATTTCTTTAAGTCATGAAGGAGAAAATAAATTTTACTATAGAATAGAAGTTAAAAGCACTATGAATAAAAAAAGTAAGATAGAACTTATTGAAAGTTTAAAGAAAAGTATTGATGAAAAATTAGAAAATAAATATATTAATAATCCTTCTTTATATGAATTTGAAATAAGATTAGTAGAAAGAGAAGAAAAATTTGATGTTTATTTTAAATTATATACAGTAAAGGATACTAGATATAGTTATAGAGTTACTGATTTACCAGCTTCTATTAACCCAACTACTGCTTCTATTTTAATGCAAGAAATAAAAGGATATTTAAAGGAAGATAGCGAAGTATTAGATGCCTTTTGTGGTACATCTACTATGTTAATAGAGAGAAGTTTTATTAAAGGATATAAGAGCCTTACAGGTATTGATATTAGTGAAGAAGCAATTAATGATTCTAAGATAAATGCTAATAATGTTCCTGTTAATATTAGTTTAGTATGTGATGATATAATTAAATATAATGGCCCTGAATTTGATGAAATTATTTCTAATATGCCTTTTGGTAATAGAGTAAGTAATCATGAATTAAATGAAACATTATATAGAAGATTTATAAGTAAACTAGATACAATGCTTAAAGATAATGCATATGCCTTTTTATTAACAAGTGAGTTATCTTTAATGAAAAATCTAATAAGCAAAAATAAAAAATTGAAATTAGTAAAGAATATATATGTAGAAAGTGGAGGCTTAAAACCACATTTATTTGTGATTAAAAAAGTTTCCTAAATGTATTCTTTAGTCAAATTTTAGTATATAATAATTAAGTATTTAGTAGGGGGAGATATTGTGGATTTCTATGAGCAATTACTTCAAGACGAGCAATTAAAGGGTGTTTTTGAAAACTGGGGTTATGAAGATAAAATAATAATTTCTAGATGTAATGACTTATTGTATAAAATAAAAAGCCATTTGTTTACTTTTAATTATGAAAGTGTAAAAGAAGGTATAAGTAAGGATATTACTTTTAATGATGCATGCATTAATGATATAGTGCAAATTAGAAAGCTAATCCAAATGTTACCTAAATCTCACATTGAAGCTCTTCATTCACTAGGTGTAATTGTAATTGCTCCAGATGGAGTTAATTCTAAACCATTTATTCCTTTTAATGACATAGTAATAAAAAATCTTGAAAAAGTATTTGATGATATATTAGGACAATATCAAACTAAAAGAGAAGAAATATTAGCTAATTCTAATTTAAAAACAATGATTAGAGGAATTAGTTTTGAAGAAAATAAGGAACTAAAAGATCTAAAAGAAAAATTATTAGAATCTATTGAAACTAAAAATGTTAATATGATTAAGGATTGTGTTAACTTAATTATTCAAATTCAAAGAATAGAATATCATTTACAAAGATGCGAAGTAGAAACTTATTATGAGTTTACTAAGGATAAAGGTGCTCAAGATGCAGTTGCTTACGTTTTACAAGAAGCAATTAAAGGGTTAGAAAAAGCAAGTGATGATACTAAAGAATTTATAAATAAAAATGTAGATATGAAAAGACTTATTAGACCACATGTACTAATAGTTCAAAAGGGAATGAGTCCTTATGAAACTATAAGTGAAACATATTATTTAGAAGAGCTTTGGGAACAAATTAAAATATTAAAAAGATTATGTATAGACATGGGAGAAGAAATACTTAAGTAAGGAGTGGTAAAATGAAAAAGATATTATTAGCATCATTATTGATTTTTTCTTTTTGTATAAGCGCTTGTTCATGTGATAATTTTAGCCAAGAAACTTATAGTGAGGCAGTAAAATATTATAATAATAGCACAGGAATTGATTATAAATTAACTAAATATACAAGAGTTACTAATAGTAATACAGCAACTGAAGAACAAGGTACATATAAGTACAAATTTACTCCTAATAGGGAAGTTATAGATTTTGCTTCTATAATTAATACATATAAAATAGAAATTAAAAACGAAGGAACTAATGGCAACCCTAACAAAGTATTTGAATTAGATAGATATTATAAAAGTAGTGAAAATAAGTTTTATACTAAAATAGCTATTGATGATATAAGAAATGTAGAAAATATTTCATATGAAGAAAAATATGATGAAAATAGTGAGTATCATGTTTCTAACTTAGTTCCAACATTTGATAATAATTCTATTTCAGATTATAAAATAACTAAACATGAATCATTAAAGAGATACAGCGTTGCTACATTTGTTGCAGCATGCCCTACTACTACAGAATGTGATGCTGATTTAAAAATTGTTTATAAAGTAACTATTGATAAAGATTTTTATTTTAATAAAATAGAATTTACTACAGTGAAAACTCTAAAAGAAGCTATAGAAGCAACTGAGGAAACTCCTGAAATACCTGCTGTAGTGCAAACAGTAAAATATACATACGAATTTAATAACTTTAATAATAATGTTAATGTTGTCTTTCCAAATGACTTAGTTAATTACTAAGTCTTTTTAAAATTTTTATATAACTTAATTTTATAGATTTGATTACTTTACTAAAAAATAATCAAATTTGCTCCCATAGTGAAGTGGATATCACAATAGTCTTCGAAACTATTATTCCGAGTTCGAATCTTGGTGGGAGCACCACTTTTTAGATATTATTGTCTGATAGAATAATTTTCTTTTATACAATTCAAGCATATTAACCTTCTCTTTGTTAATTTTTATATAAATGATTACTTATATTTATCAATATTTGTTTTTAACATTAAATAATTTTAAAATAAAGACATAATAAGAGGAGGTTTTTTATGCTTGAAAAAGATAATTATAAAATTAAATTACTTAATAAAGATGGTTTAGAATTAAGTGGCTATTATGCTAAATTGAACTCTAAAAAGTGTGTGATTGCATTTTGCGGATTTGGAGGGAATTGTGATAAAGCTTTTTGTGAAATTGCAGAAAAATGCATAGAAAATAATATTAGTTTTTTATTTGGAAATACCCAGGGAAGTTATATAAGAAAAAAATTAAAAAAACATTTAGAAAATAATGAAGTAATATTAGTTGAAAAGGGAGCATTTAATGAAGATTTTAATAAGTGCGTTAGTGATTTAAATGAATGGGTTAATTTTGCTAAAAAAGAAGGTTTTGAAGAATTATATTTAGTGGGTGCTAGTATTGCATGTAATAGAATTGTTAATTATCTAAATAATTATGATTATCCTCAAAATATTAAAAGAGTAATTTTAGAATGTCCACAAAATTTATTCCCCCAAATAAGTAAAAAAATGATAGATGAATCAGAAAAACTTGTTTCAAAAAAATTAGATAATAATATCTTAAAAGATAAATTTTTTGATTATTGTGAAATAACTGCTAGAACATGTTTTAATATGACTCATAGTAAAGAATTAGATAATTTGCCATATTTGACTAATGGTGATTTTAGTATGCTAAAAAATATCAATTTACCAATTAGAGTTGTTATTGGAAGAAATGATGAAGGAATAGTTTGTTATAGTGATAAAAGTGTTGAATATTATATGAATATTTTAAAAGAAAATAGCAATGATTTAGAATATACTATTATTGAAGATTGCAGACATAATTTTAAAAATAAAGAAGTAGAATTAGCAAATATAGTAATAAAATATATTTTAGAGAACATAATTATTTAATTTTGTTATGTTAAAATAATTATAAGAGGTTTTATAAATGAAAATTATAAGAAAAACAACTGAAAATGAAATGATAAAAGTATTTTTAAAAGGTGAATTAAATTCAACTAGATTTTCAAAAGAATTAGAAGAATATATAAAACTATTAAATATTGATAAAGAAATAATTATAAATGGTGATTTATATAATGAAAAACAAAATGATCAAAGAAAAAAATTATTAAGTGAATATCGTGGATTTAACAAAAATATAGATTTATTTGAAAATTTTCCTTTAATAAAAGATGTTTATATTGTCGATTTTAACATGAAAGATTTAAAAAAAATTAAGTATATTGATTATGATTATTGGAATTTTCTTTCAAATGGCACTTCTTCACCTATAGAGGCAGCTAAAGTAATTGAAAGTGGAAAAGAAATTTTCAATATATCAAACCAACCATTTATTGATGGTAGTAAATATCTTGAAAATGGTGGTAAATTTGATCCTTGCATTTTAGTAACTCCTGATTTTAAAACATTTACTATTTTAGAAGGACATTCAAGAATAACATGTTATGGATTGAAACCAAATGCTTTTAATAATGTGCAATGTTTTGTGATAAAATGTAGTCCAAAAGATTTTAAATTGTGGGATTGTAGATATTAGAATTATAATATGTATAGTTTGATTTAATATATAGAATAAATAAAGATGTTCAATTAGAAACTGAAATAAATTATATCTTAAATATGCGAAATAATAGTAAAAAATTGTTATAATAATTTTGGGTGATTATTATGTTAAATAATATTGAAGATGTAATGATGTATGCCTCTATTGCACATAAAGATCAAAAAATGACAGAACCAACAGTTCCTTACCTTACTCATGTTTTTGGAGTTTTTTTAAATGTATTAGAAGCTTACTATAATGGAAAAGAAAAATTTGACATAGATTATGCTTTTAAAGTTGCTATTTTACATGATACTATTGAAGATACAACTACAACTTATGATGATTTAAAAGAAAAGTTTGGAAAGGATATAGCAGATGGTGTTTTAGCGTTATCTAAAAATGAACAAATAAAAAAAGAAGATCAAATGAAGGATAGCATAGAAAGGATAAAAAAATGCAAAAAAGAAGTTAGTATAGTAAAACTAGCAGATAGAGCTTATAACATGAGATGTAAGCCTAATACTTGGAGTGAAGAACACTGTAAAAGATACGTTAGTGAAGCTAAATATATTTTAAAAGAGTTAGGAAGTTCAAATGAATATTTAAAGGAAAAGCTTATTAAAAACATTAATAATTATTAAAATAAGGAGTTTAGTGATGAAAATAGGTATAGATTTAGATGGTGTAGTTATAGATAGTGAAAAATTATTTAGAATATATGAAGAAATATTTGCTATTGAAGAATTAAAAAATAATAAAATAATAGATAGAAGTGAGCCTAAATTTCAAGGAAGATATAATTGGAGTAAAGAAGAACAAAATAAGTTTATAAATAAATATTTTATGGAAGTAGCAAAAAATAATACAATAATGCCTGGCTTTTTGCCAGTATATAAAAGATTAAAAGAAGAAGGACATGAATTTATTGTTATAACTGCTAGAGGCGGCTTTATACAGAAAATGAAAGATGAAGCTATTAGAATTTTAAATGAGAATAATATTGAATTTGATAAATACTACTATAAACAAGATAATAAATTGGATGTGTGTATAAAAGAAAATATTGATGTAATGATAGATGATGATTATAAAGTAATAGAAAGATTATCTAATAATGGCATTAAAACATTATATTTTAGAGATACTAATTTAAAAAAATTAGAAGAAAATGATAATGTTTATGAAGTTAATAATTGGGGAGATATTTATAGATATTTTTATGAAAGGAGAGAAAAATAATGGAGAGAAAAGATGTAGATAAAATAATTGATTTTATTAAAGAATATTTTAAAATTAATAGTTTTGCTAAGGGTGTAGTAATAGGAATGAGTGGAGGTAAAGATAGTTTAGTGACTGCTAAACTATGCACTGAAGCATTAGGAAAAGAGAAAGTATTAGGTGTTATTATGCCAAATGGTAAAATGATTGATAAAAATGATGCTGTTACTTCTTGTGAATTGTTAAATATAAAGTATGTTAATGTTGATATTAGTAATGCATATAATGACATTATTTCTAATACAGAAAAAGTTTTAAAAAGTTTAAATAAAGAAATAAATAGTGTTTCTACAATTAATGCTGCTCCTAGAATTAGAATGACTACTTTGTATGCAATAGGGGGATCTTTAGATTATTTAGTTGCTAATACCTCTAATCTTAGTGAAGCGATGGTAGGTTATACTACTAAATGGGGAGATAATGTTGGAGATTTTGCTCCTCTTGCTAATTTTACTAAAAGTGAAGTCTGTGAAATAGGACTTTTGCTAGGACTACCTAATAATTTAGTAAATAAAACTCCTAGCGATGGATTAAGTGGCAGTAGTGATGAAGCAAAAATGGGTATAAAGTATGCAAATTTAGATAGCTATATTAGAACTGGAGTAGTTAATGAAGATGTAGAAAAAATAAATAAAATGCATAAATCTTCTAATCACAAAAGGATAGGGGCAATAAAATATGAAAATGATTTGCCTAATTATTTAAGATGAAACATTTAGTTATATTAAAGCAACCATATTTTAATATGATTTTAAACAAAGAAAAAACTATTGAATCAAGATGGTCTGTTCATAAAATTGCTCCATACAATAAAGTTAATATAGGTGATACTTTATATTTAAAAAAGACAGGTGAAAATGTATATTATAAGGCTAAATGTAGTGATGTTAAATTTTTTGAGTTAAATAAAGAAACTGTTGATGTGATAAAAGAAAAGTATAATGAGTATATAAAAATAAAAGATTTTAGTGAGTGTTATAATAAAAATTATTGTACATTAGTGTGGATTAGTGATATTGAAAAAATTAGTGAAATGAAAGTTAAAAGGAGTAATGGTGCAGGGTGGATAATTATGAATTAGCAGTTAGTATAGAAAATAATAGTACTTGTAATCCTATAGATACTATTGATGCAATAAGTGAAGCTGGTTTTAAAAATGCTTTTGTTCAATGGTATGATAAAAAAACTTGGAAAGTATCTCAAGAAGAGCAAGTGAAATATGCTAGAAGCAAGGGCTTAAATATTATTTTTGTTCATTTAGGCTATGATAATATTAATGATATATGGCTTAGTGAAGAAGAATATAATTTGAAAAAATGTAATAATGTTGAAAGATATAAAAAAGATATTAAAGATGTGCATGATTTAGGGATTGATTTAGTAATTATGCATCTAACTAGTAAGTTTGTAGCGCCTCCTTTTTGTGAAGCAAGTCTTAATAGAATTAAAGAAATAGTTAATTATGCAGAGTCTTTAAATGTAAAAATAGCTTTTGAAAATACTAAGATAAAAGGCTATTTAGAATATGTTTTAGCTAATATAAAAAGTAAGAATATAGGAGTTTGTTATGATATTGGTCATGACCATGCTCATTTTAAAGATACTTATGATTTTTCTTTCTTTAAAAATAAGTTTTTTGCTGTTCATTTGCATGATAATCATGGCGAAGATGATGAACATTTATTACCATTTGATGGAACTATTGACTATGAAAAGCAAATAAAAAGTTTAAAAGAGAATGGTTATAATGGTTATACAACTCTTGAATTAAAGTATCAAAAAAAATATTCAGATATGAGTTTAAAAGAGTTTTATAAAGAAGCTTTTAAAAGAGGAAAATTATTACAAAAAATGTTTAATAAATAAAGTGTGTAATAGTTTGCTTATTATTTATATATTTGCTAAAATTCATGTCGTAAGTTGTTAATTGTTTGTTTGGTGGGGGAGTTATGGAAGATATATTAAGTTGTAATGATGAAAATATTCTCTTAGAGAAATTTAAAAAGATGTTTGACAGTGGTAATTATACTGATTGTGTTACTTTTATTGAAAAAAAGTTATCAGTTTTTTCTAGTAAATTTTACGATATTATGATTATTTATTTACATTCACTTATTAATACTGATCAAAAAGATAAGGCTTTAAAATTAGTTAAAGAGGAACTATCAATGCCTTATATTCCAATGAATTTTGAAAATAAATTTATGGATATATATAAAGAAGTAGCCTATATTGAAAAAGAAGGCAAAGAGTTTAATTTATCTAGAGATAAAATTGAAGAGATATTATGTGTTGAAGATGATAAAAATCTAATTATTTTAGCAATTGTAGAACTATGTAAATTAAATATAAGAGATTTTTTTGATTGTATTAGTGAATTCTTTAAAAGAGATGTTAAAAATATTTATAAGGTTATGCTTATTGATGCTTTGAGGGGACAAGGTGTTAATAAAGAATTTGTTTTAAAGAATAAAAGTAAAGAGTATAAGATTATTCCCTCATTAAGTGAAAATGTTTTAGAGTCTAAAGATTACATATATATTAGAAAAATAATAGAGGATAAGATAGGTAATAAGGATTTAAATTTGTGTAGTATGGCACTTGAAAATCTAATGTTATACTTAAGCGATATATATCCTGTTTGTATAAGTGAAGAGGAGTATGATTATGTTGCATGCTCACTTCAATACTATGTTAGTAAAATGTATGATGAAAGTTTAGAAATGAACTATTTTAGTGACTTATATGGCATTAATGAAGATAAATGTAATAAATATTTAAAAGAAATAGAAAGTGCATGTTCAATATAATTGAACTAGTAAAAAAAATTTGATATAATTTGTAAGTGCGAAGGAGAGTAAAATATGGAAAAAAATATTGAAAAAAATGAAAATTGTAAAACAGTTATTAACTTTAAAGTTAATGGTAATGAATGGAAGGAACAAATAGAAAAAGCTTATAAGAAACTTGAAAAGAAAGTTACTATACCTGGATTTAGAAAAGGTAAAGCTCCAGATAATTTAGTTAGAAGTAAAATTTCTACTGATGAAGTTATGAATGAAGCTTTAAATAGTGTTTTAATGGAAAATTATGAAAAGACATTAAAAGAAGAAAATTTAAATCCTATTATGAGACCAGAAATAAGTGTTAGTAAGATTAGTATGGATGAAGTTGAATTCACTCTTACTATAGTTAGTGCTCCAGAAGTAACATTAGGAGATTATAAAGATATCAAAGTTGAAAAATCTGTAATTGTTGTTACTGATCAAGATGTTGAGCAAGAACTAAAAACATTACAAGAAAAGAATGCTGAAGTATCTGTAAAAGAAGATGCAGCAGTAGAAAATGGTAATATTGCTACAATTGATTTTGAAGGATTTGTTGATGGAGTTGCTTTTGAAGGTGGAAAAGCAGAAAAGTATGATTTAGAAGTAGGATCACATAGCTTTATTCCTGGATTTGAAGAACAAATCGTTGGTATGAAATCAGGAGAAGAAAAAGACATTAATGTTAAGTTTCCTGAAAACTATGCACCTCAACTTGCTGGTAAAGATGCAACATTCAAAATTAAGTTGCATGAAGTAAAAGAAAAAACTTTACCTAGTATTGATGATGATTTAGCATTAGATGCTAATTTAGAAGGTGTTTCTAACTTGGAAGAGTTAAAAGAATTCTATCGCAATCAAATCAGAACACAAAAAGAAAACGAGGCAAATGATGCAGCAATGGGCAAATTACTTGATATCATTGTTAAAAATGCAACATTTACTGTAGCTGATGAAATAGTTAATGATGAAGCAAGTCATCATTTAGATGATATTAAACATCAATTAAGTGCTAGAAATATGACATTAGATTCATATCTTTCAATGATTAATATGACTAATGATCAATTAATGAGTAAAATTAAAGAAGATGCATTAAAAAATTTAAAACAAGCTTTTGTTATGTTAAAAGTTGCTGAAGTGGAAAAAATAAATGTTAGTAATGAAGATGTTGAAAAAGCATATGAAGATATTTCTAAAATGTATGGTATGTCTGTAGAAGATATAAAGAAAGCATTAGGAAATAGAGAAGATGGCTTAAGAAGAGATTTATTGAACCAAAAAGTTGTAGAATTTTTGAAAGAAGCAAACAGTTTATAATATAAAAAAGGAGAGATTGTAGATGGAATTAGATAAAAACAAAGTTTCATTACCACTAATTGTAACAAGAGGTTTTATAATGTTTCCTCATAATAGTGCTTCTTTAGATATTATTAAAGAGGAAAGTGAAAAGGCAGTTACTAAGGCAGTAGATAATCATGACGGCTATCTAATTTTATCTTCACAAATTAATACAAAAATTAGTGATATTGATATAAATAACATTTATAAAGTTGGTTGTTTATGTCAAATTACTAATACTAAGAATAATCCAGATGGCTCCATAAAGGTTACTTTAAGAGCAATTAGTAGAGTTAAAATGGAAGAAATTACTCTTGATGAATGTTTATTTGCTAAAGGTGATATAGCTGATGAAATCAGTGGAGATTATGAAACTGAAGCTGCACTTGTAAGAATAATAGCAAAAACACTTAATACTAATAATTTATCATTTGGAGCTATGCCTGCTCCTGTAGCTAGCAACTTGTCACGTGGTGTTAGTGCATCAGTCCTTGCTAATACATTAGCGTTCTATTTAGATGTAGATAGAGCTAAAAAACAAGCAATACTAGAAGCAGATAGTATTAATGAAAAATTAAATATGATTATTGAAAGACTTAATCAAGAAAAACTTATTAATGATATCGAACAAGAAATCAATAATAAAGTAAAAGAAAAACTCGAAGAAGGTCAAAGAGATTATATTTTAAGAGAAAAGTTAAAAGTTATAAAAGAAGAACTTGGAGATATTGCTAATAAAGATCAAGATATAGATGAAATTAGAGAAAAAGTTAATAATAATCCATATCCTGAAAATGTAAAAAATAAAGTTTTAGATGAGATTAAAAAATATGAATTAACTCCATCTAGTTCACCTGAAGCAGGAATTATCAGAACTTATATTGATTTATTAATGGATCTTCCTTGGTATCAAATGAGTGAAGAAAACATTGATATAAATCTAGTAGAAAAAGTTTTAGATGAAGATCACTATGGACTAAAAAAACCTAAAGAAAGAATTTTAGAGTATTTAGCAGTACGTAAGTATACAAATTCTGTTAAATCTCCTATTTTATGCTTTATTGGCCCACCTGGTGTTGGTAAAACATCTCTTGCTTTATCTATTGCTAGGGCTATAAATCGTAAGTTTGTTAAAATATCACTTGGTGGTGTACATGATGAATCTGAAATAAGGGGACATCGTCGTACTTATATTGGTGCAATGCCAGGTAAAATTATAAATGGTATGAAAAAAGCAGGAGTTATAAATCCTGTGTTTGTTTTAGATGAAATAGATAAATTAAGTAATGATTATCGTGGTGATCCTTCTAGTGCTTTACTTGAAGTATTAGATCCTGAACAAAACTATATGTTTAATGATCACTACTTAGAGGAACCATATGATTTATCTAAAGTATTATTCATTGCTACTGCTAACTATATTGGTAATATACCTGCAGCGCTTAGAGATAGACTTGAAATAATTAACTTATCTTCATATACAGAAATTGAAAAGTTAAATATAGCAAAGAACCATTTAATACCTAAACAATTAAAAGCACATGAACTTGATAAAGCAAAAATTGCTTTTAGTGATGATGCCATTTTACATGTTATAAGATACTACACTAAAGAAAGTGGAGTTAGACAACTTGAAAGATATATAGCTACTATATGTCGTAAAATTATTACTAACTTTGTAAAAAATAAAGAATCTATAAAAGTATTAGTAGATATTAATAAAGTAAAAGAATATTTAGGAAAAGAATTATTTGATTATACTAAAAAAGATAAAGTTGACCAAGTAGGTTTAGTTAATGGTTTAGCATATACTGATTTTGGTGGAGATTTAATTCCTGTTGAAGTTAACTATTTTGCTGGTAAAGGAAGACTTGTAATGACTGGTAATTTAGGAGATGTTATGAAGGAATCTGCTAACATTGGTTTAGATTATATTAAAGCTAACTCTAAAAAGTTTGGTATAGATGAAAACTTGTTTGATAAAATAGATATTCATATCCATGTTCCTGAAGGTGCTGTACCAAAAGATGGGCCTAGTGCAGGTGTTACAATGGCTACTGCTATTATTAGTGCTTTAACTCATGAACCTGTTAGAAATGATGTAGCAATGACTGGTGAAATTACTTTAAGAGGAAATGTATTACCAATAGGTGGTTTAAAAGAAAAATCAATATCAGCACATAGAGCAGGAATTAAAACAATTGTAATTCCTCATGAAAATGAAAAAGATTTAGATGAAATTCCTGATATAGTTAAAGATAGTGTTAAAATTGTCTTTGCTGATAAATTAGATGATGTATTACAAGTAGCACTTGTAAAAAATGGTAGTAAAAATGTTTCTGTCCAAAATTAAATTCATTATAAGTGCACCTAATAAAGATTCTTGGCCTAAAGATGATTTAAATGAAATTTGTTTTTTAGGCAAGAGTAATGTTGGTAAATCTAGTTTGCTTAATGCTATGAGTAATAATAGTAAGTTAGCTAGAGTATCTTCTACTCCTGGATGCACTAAATTATTGAATTTCTTTGAAGTGGATGGAACTTATAGAATAGTAGATGCACCTGGTTATGGCTATGCTAAAACTTCTATTTTAAATGATAAAAGTTTTGCTAATATGATGGAAGAATATATCTTTGATAGAGATAATATAAAACTATTTGTCTTATTAGTAGATTCAAGAAGAGACTTATCTAGTGATGATATATCTTGTCTTAAATTATTAATGAGAACTAATAAAGATATAGTAGTCGTCGGTACTAAAGCAGATAAACTTAATCAAAGTGCTAAAAGTAAGTTTAAAAAGAATATTATAGATGTCATAAATACTAAAGTATATTTGACTAGTATTACTAATAAAAATTCACTAAATGAATTAATAGAATTAATAGATAAAACTGGAAGGCAAAATTAAAGCCTTCTTTTTTTGTATATTTAAGGTAAATTTCTCATACATTTATATAGGGGGAATTTATATGCAAGAAATAACTTTAACTAAAATAATAGAAATGGAAAGTAAAATTTCTAGTTTGTTGCTTATTAGTATAGATGATTGTATTGATACAATTAATGATAGTGATGGAGTTAGATTAGAGGGTAAAATTAATGTAAGTGGTAAAGCAAAAACTGAAGTAGGAGATAAAGATTTTTTTGATTATATAGACTTAGATATCTTTTTAGCATATGAAGAAATAATAGATAGAAATGCTTTAAATGTAACAGTGGATGATTTTAACTATAAAATAGATGAAAATAAATTAAATGTTAATGTTATCTTAAAATTAGAGGGAATAAAAGAAATAGAAACGACCTTTCTTACCCAAGAAGATAATGAACTTATTTCTAAAAAAGAAATAGAAGAAGAAAATGAATATAAGGGAGAAATGAATTTAGATAGAGAAGAAAATGAAGCTTATTTAGATAATGAAGTAACAGTAACTGAGCAAAAAGATGAACTTGAAGAAATTAATGATAGAGAAATGAAAATTATGAATAATGAAGAAGAAAAAATTATTGAAGAAGAAATAAAAGAAGAACCAAAAATAGATATTAAAAGAAGTTTGTTAAAAAGTGTTTTTGCAAATAGGAAGGCAAAAGAAGAAGTATCTTGGAAATTGCATTGTGTTAAAAACGAAACTACTTATGAAGAAATAGCAGAAAAATATAAAGTTAACTTAAATAAATTGATTTCTATTAATAAAAATGAAAAATTAGAAGAGGGTAAACTAATCTTTTTACCTATGGAATAGTTATGAAAGAGACAATATACAATTTATATAATATTAAAGTAATTTCTTTTATAAAAATAAGTAATAAAGTATATAAAGTAAAAACAGAAGATAAAGATTATGCTTTAAAATATATAGATCAAGTTGGGTTAGATTCTATAATAGAGAAACTCAAAATAATTAAAATGGATAATTTTGTTTATCCAATAAAAAATATATATAATCAATATGTTTCTAATTATGAAAATATTTATTTTATGCTTTTACCTTGGACTAGTGAAGATAAAGTGATGATGCCTGAGTTAAAATTAAAATTCTTTTTAAATACACTTGGAGAATTACATAATAAAAGCTTTTATACGATAAAAACAAATGAAAGTTTCTTTAATGAAACATATGATTTTATAGCAAATAAAATTGATAAAGTAACAGAGTATATAGAAAATTATATGAGTGAGGTAGAAAGATTAGATTATAAATCACCTTCACAATGGTTATTTTTATTAAATTATCCTCTATTTGTAGAAGCAATTAGTAAGGCTAATAAAGCTCTTGAAAACTTTAAAGATAAAAGTGAAAATAAGACAAGTGTTAGACTAGCACTTACATATAAAGATTTTGATTATAAACATATTATATTAAGAGAAGAAAAAATATTAGGAATAGAAAATATAGAAATAGCACCACCTATTTATGATGTTTTTTATACTTTTGCTACTTTAAATGAAATAAGTGTTGATACTAAAATATATTATGAAAAATATTTTAAAAAATTTATTTTAGATGATTATGAAAAAGAATGGCTTTTGTCATTATTATATATACCTCAAATAGAAAATTTATCATCTAATGAAGTTACAAATATTAAAGAAGTAGTTAATTCTTTAAATTATATAAAAAATAGTGAGGAAATAGCAAAGATAATTAAAACTAAGCAAGAAGAAAAAGATGATGATTGAAAGTTATGAAAATTCATAACTTTTTTTATTTTTTAATCATCATAATAAAATAAGTCTTCATAATTTTTATATAATATTTTATATATTTTTATTGGTTTAACTGGATGATTGCAAAAAAATTGAATAGATTCTTCTCTAGTATTAGTAAAATCTTTTTTATCAAATAGATAAAGATAACCAACTTTATTATTTTTAAATTTTGTTTTTGAATGAATATGTGCACAATAGCTAGATTCTTTTTCAAATGCTTCCCAAGATGTATCAATTCCTTTAGATAAAGCAAAACATATAGCAAAACGTATATCGCTAGTTCCATAAACAGCATATTTTCTATTTTCAACAATTCCTGTATTACAGTAAGCTTGACTTGGAATACATAAATCAAAAAGTTTATTGCTACCATGAAAAATAAATTTATTACTTAGTTTAAATAATTCTTCACGACTAATACTAGTAACAGATGAAGTTAACTTAGGTTTTTGTATAAAAAAATTACATCCATAAAACAAGTTATATGAAAAAGGAATCATTTGCTTAGTAATACTTAATCTTAAATATTTTAAATCAACATGAGGATAAGGTAACCTAACTCTATCTAATGCGTCTGAGTCTTTTAATATTTTAAATAAAGTTTCACATAACTTTTTATCTATTTGGTCGTTATCAGATATCATTTTATAAAATTCTTCATCTGGTAATGAATGCGCAGTGATAATTAGCTTTAAAATTTGTTTATCTTTATTAGATAAGTCTAGGTTTAATAAATCTATCATTTGAGAACTTCTTTGACCATGAAAATTATCTTCTGCATCATTTACTCTTCCTATATCATGATACAAAGCTGCATATAGGGATATTTTTGTAGAATTATGATTTAGTTTTAATTTATGACACAAATAAAAAGTAAAAATAGATACTCTTAAATTATGATATATTCCATGTATTATGCTTTTATAGAAGAACTCAGGCTTACATGTATTTAGACATTCAATATATGTACTTTTAAGTTTAGAATTATTTAATGTATTTAATATTTGATAAGGAAAAAAATAATTAATATTTGATTTAGATAACTCATGTTTTTGTTTAATATAAAAAGAATAAATATTTGCATATTTAGGAATTTTGTTTAATATGATTTTTTTGTTAACTAAATCAATAAAAAGTTGTGTTTGTTTGTTTTTCATATTAATAATTGTAACACAAGTAATTATTAATTTTAATTAAATATCATATAAAATTTATGTAGCATATTTATAACATAAAACAATAAAAAAATTATCCTTTATGATAAAATAAAGATATGGACAGATACTCAAGAGGTTAAGAGGATTGATTGGAAATCAATTAGATCATGAAAGTGGTGCAGGGGTTCGATCCCCCTTCTGTCCGCCATGATGCAATTAATAAAAATTTTATAATATATTTTTATTAATTAAAATAAAGGAGAATAATTATGAAAACAGTTTACTTATTACTAGGAATACCAGGATCTGGTAAATCAACATTTGCTAGGAAAATATTAACAAAAGCTAAAATTATAGAATTAGATAAAGTTAGACAAGAACTTTCAGATAAAGGCGTCATTGGAAAAGTATATTCAAGTGCAGATAACATTATTGTTTTTAAAGCATTCCACGAAGAGATACTTAATAGTATTATAGAAAATGATGAAATAGTTGTAGATGCCACTAATGCTAGATTAAGTGAAAGAGAAGCTATTTATAATTTATTAAAAGATTATAAGCCAAAATTTGTTTTAGTTAGATTTATGGATGATAAGGAAGTAGCAATAAAAAGAATAATTCAAAGGCAAACTTTAAATCCAAATTGTGTTCATATTATTGCTAATCCAGAAGAAGCAGTTAATATATATGCTAAAAGAATAGAAGAAAGTAACGTAAGTTTAAATGAACCTTTAGCAGAAATATGGAATGTAGAAAATTGTGAAATTATAAGTAAAGAACAAAAAATCCTTATTGCAACCTCTAACCAAGGAAAAATAAACATATACTCACAATTATGTAATGAATTGAATTTGAAAACAACAAATTTAAATGAAATAAAAGTTACAGATGTTATTGAAGAAAATGGCAAAAATGAATTAGAAAATGCTATTATCAAAGCAAAGGCATATTCAAATATAACAAAACTTCCTGTTATCGCTAATGATAGTGGCTTGATTATAGATAAGTTTAAGAAAGAGGATCAACCAGGAGCTTTAGTAAGGCGTTTTAAAGGAAAAGAGTTAGCGGATAAAGAATTATTAAATTTATATATAGAAAAACTAAATGAAGTAGGTGGAGAAAGCAAAGGACATTATAATGTTGCACTTGCTGCTATAGATTATGATGGAAGATTAAAAACACGTGAGTTTAAACCTGAACATTATTTTATTAATAAACCAAGCAAAGTATTATGTAAGGGAGTTCCATTATCATCATTAAGTTATGATAAAAAAACTAATAAATATGTTAGTGAAATGACTCCAGAAGAACACAATATAATGGAGGGGGAAGAAATGAAAAAACAAAAAGATTTTATTAAAGAAGTCTTTTGTAAATAAAATATAATTAAATTTTAATAACTTTTAAATGTTGTTAATAATTCAGGAAAGAATTCTTCAAAATCTTTATACATTTGCTTATTAGTATAGTAATAATCTAATTTATTAAATATTTCATTTATATATATAAAACCAATTTCTTCATATTCTTTTTTCCATTTTAAAACATAATTACTAGAACTATCCTTAAATGAATATTTTAAAAATATTAACTCAATTCCTCTTACTATATGTTCATCAATAATGGTTTCTGGCAAATTATATGCTTGTTTAATCATTTTATCTTTAATATCATTAAAAAAATCCATAGTAATAGTAGAATACTTTCTAGTTAAAGGATTTACAACGCTATGACTAAATTCATGAACATATAAGGTAAGTGTGTTATCAACACTATCTATAAAATTTATTTTATTATTTTCACTTTCCCTAAGACATTGATTACAAATAAAATCATTATTTACATTGATACCATAATTTCCATGAGTGGCGAAAAACATTAAATTGATAATAAAATTAATATTTTTAAAATCCATTTTATAGAAATCTTTTAAAAATTTAACTATTTTATAATCTTTAACTAAATTATTTATTTGAGTTATCCCTTCATTATAATAATTTAAATGTTTATTATAGAAATCATCAAATTTTATAAGAGTAGAAAATTCTTTTAAACTATTAAGAAAATCTATTACTAGATTTGAACTTTCTAGTCTTTCCTTAAATGGATAACTTGGTAAATTATCATATGATAAATCATCATTAACTTGTTCAATTAAATATATAGGAGCGTCATAGTTAAAACATAAAGTATTAATTATTTTATTTAGTAATTTTATCGTTTTAGTATTCTTGAATTTAGAAAATGTATTTAATATTTCATTCCTATATTCTTTATTATTCATCTCTTCAACTAAAAAAGGATATTTTTCTTTATAGTCACTAATTAAAAGCATAATTCCCATTAGTTCTGTTTTCTTACTTACAATTATATCCATGAAAATCACCTCTATAAATATATTAACATATAAAAGTTGATATTAGAATTAATTATATAATATATGAATTAAACTGAATTAATTTGCTATTTTTAGTTTTATATTTAATTTAGATAGTATTTAAAATGAAAATATTATTCTTATCATTTACTTGTTGTGTTACTTTGTTGGTCTTTAAAGTTGATAATAGAAAGAAAAAATAATAGAATAAGTATAGGTGATTTATATGCGCATTGTAATAAAAGAAATAAATGATTTTATGCCTGATACTATTATTTCTATAAATGAAAATAAAATAGAAGTAGAAGAAAATAATAAAATTAAAGCATTAAAATATAATAAATATGAAATACAAGAAATATTAAGAAGATTTCTTGTAATATTTAAAAGATGGAATTTAAAGTATGTTAGTGAAGAAGTAGTGGATGATGGTGTTTATATGATTACAGTTGAAGATAAAAATAGTAAAACATATTACATCAAAAATAAATACCCTTATAATTGGGAAAGTTTTATTTGGCTTAGAAATAATATAGTTAGAGAAGAATTTAAGGTAGAATAGGAGAGATATTAATGAAAGCAATATTTTTAACAAGTGACCCTGAATTTACTTATAAAAAAGAAAAAGAAAATGTAATTGCAAATAAATTAGAAAACAAAGAGTTAGTAGAATGTTTAAAAAATGAAATAGAAAATTATAATAATTTATTATTAGTTTGTAGTTCACCTGATAATTATGACAAGACTGATAAATATAGTGAACAAATAGTTAAATCATTATCATTATCTGGTTTTAAATTTAAAATGAGTGATGTATTAGATAGTAGAAATGCTTTGTTTTCTAGAAGTTTAATTTTAAATAGCGATTTAGTTATATTTATGGGTGGAGATCCTCTTGATCAAATAACTTTCTTTAATGATATAGAAATGAAAGATATATTAAAAAGATATAAAGGCGTATTATTAGGAATTAGTGCAGGTACAATGAATATGGCAGGTAAAGTTTATTATAGTAAAAATGAAAATATAGAAAAAACTGTTTATTATAAAGGACTTGGATTAACTAATATAAATGTAGAACCTAATTTTAATGTTAATGATGAAATTAGAATTAATGAAGTATTGTTAAAAGATAGTATAAAACAATCATTTATAGCTTTACCTGATGAAAGCTTTATAACTATAAAGAAAGAAGAAATAAAGTTATATGGAGATGCATATTACTTTAATGCTGGGAAATATGAAAAAATAGATAATTTAAATAAGGTGTTGGAGAATAAAAAATGATTAAAAATGTAATATTTGATATGGATGGCACTTTGATTAATACTAATCATGAAAGATTTGATTATTTGTATTTAAAGTATATATTTAATAAATTTAAAAAAATGGGCTATAAATATGAAGATGTTTCTTTAATTGTAAAATCTGGAGATAATAAAATACGTACTAATAAAGGACCCCTTACAAATAAGGAAGTATTTGTTAAACATATAAAAGATAATTTAAATATTAATGAAAAAGAAATTATAGATTTAATGGATGATTTTCATAATAATGAGTATAACAATTTAAAAAAATGTATAAAGAAAATAGAAATAGCTAGAGTTATGGTAGAAGTATTAAGTGAAAAAGGATACAACTTAATAATTGCTACTAATCCACAATTTTCTAAAACAGCAATAGAAAAAAGATTAGAATGGGGAAATATAGATAAAAATTTATTTTCATATATTACAACATATGATAACTCACATTATTGTAAACCTAATGAAAATTATTATATGGAAATATTAAAAAACAACAATCTTAATGCAGATGAAACTATCATGATAGGAAATGATTGTTTTTATGATGCAGCAATTGAAAAAATAGGAGTTCCTTGCTATATAGTAACTAATTATGTAAGAAGTAAAGAATATCTAAATAATTGTACAAAAAAAGGAGATTATAATGATTTAATGGAACTCATTATAGATCTCCCTAAACTTAATTAATTATTTTTCTAAATCTTCCAAAATATCTTTAATATTTAATTCTAATGGTGCATTGTTATTTTCATTTAATGGTGCATCATTATTATTTGCAATTTTATTTACTGCATTTAAGTAAATATCAATACTAGTCATAGCATCATCAATACCATCAACATCCATGCTAGCAGCTTTCTTTATCAAATAAGGTTTTAACATCTTATTTATTTGTCTTCTAGTAATGACAGGTTTTCCTTTATTCTTTTCAATAGCTTCTCTTTTAATTTTTTCAATTACTTTAGCTACATCAACAACTTTAATTCTAGTAAGACTAGGTTTTTTTGCTCTGTCCATTAAAGGAAGCATAGCAACTTCACCATCTTCTTCCTCTTCCTCTTCTTCCTCTTCTTCCTCAATTTCATCAAATTCACAAACTTCTTCAATAATGTTTATATCATTTTCATCTACTTCTTTTAATTCTTCAATTTTCTCATTTTCTTCAATTAATTTAACATCGCTAATATAAGTGTTAAGATTTTCAAGTAAAGTTTGTTGGCTAGTTAATTCTTCACTAATAGCGATTTTGAAATCTGAAAAAGGTAATTTGTAATATGCATTAGGTTTTGTGTCAAATAATATGTCAACATTTTTATATTTGTTATGATCATAAGCTAAAGAATCTTCAAGTTTAGATTTTATTTGCTTAGCACTTAATGAGATATTTTCAACTTCTTCTGTATTAACTTTTTTCATTATTACCAACTCCTACGACTACATTATAATTTAAAATAAAAATAATATCAATTAAAAAGTAAAATAGGAAAATACAAAAAAAATAAAAATAATTCATTAATTTTTAAAATTTCTTACTATTAAATTAATAAAGGGGGAAATTTAAATGAAATATAAATTAGTAAAAGATGAAGAACTTAAAACAATAATAGGAGGAGCGGCACCTGAACTTGCAACAGTTTTAGCAATTGGTGCAATAGCACTTATAACTATTACTGTATTTAAGTTATATCAATCTACTAAAGGCAAGTCTTCATTTGGAAATGGTTTTAATTTTGAATGGGAAATAAAAGATTAGTAAATATAGATGAAATGCCAAGAGAAAAGGCAATTAGAAATGGTATAGAAACTTTAAGTAATAGTGAATTGCTAGCATTAGTTTTAAAAACAGGAACCAAAAAAATGAATGTATTTGAATTATCAAATTATATTTTAAATAAATATAATAATTTTAACGATTTAATAAATTGTAATTATAAAGACTTAATTGAAATAAATGGAATAAAAAAGGCGAAAGCAATAGAGTTATTAGCAATAATGGAAATAGCAAAAAGAGTCCAAATAAGTAAAATAAATAGTATTAAAATTATAAATAATGCAGATGATATTTATAATAATTTTTCTTTATTATTAAAAGAAGAAAAACAAGAAGTATTTATGGTTATTTTTTTAAATATTAAATCACACATTATTAAATATGAAAAATTATTTGTTGGAGGAATTAGTAATTCTGTTGTAGATGTTAATCTAATATTAAAAAAAGCTTTAATGTATGGCGCAAGTAAGATTATATGTTTACATAATCATCCAAGTGGTGATCCTACTCCTAGTGTACAAGATATTTTAATAACTAAAAAAATTATTAAAATGTGTGAAGTGGTGGATATAAAAATGCTTGATCACATAATTATAGGCAAAGAAGGTTATATATCTTTAAAAAAGATGTCATATATATAATAATTCTTTCTTTTTCGACAGTTAAGAATTCTATAATTCTAATTGAGGTGAAAGAATGGAACAGGATGTTATGTTTAAAAATATAGATAATAAAATAAATATTATAGTTAATGATAAATTATCATTTAATAACTTTATTGATAGTTTGAAAAAAAGATTAGATAAGTTATATATTAAGGATAACTTACTTAAAACAAATGTAACCTTAGATATTCATAATATATCTTTATCTTCAAAAGAAATATTGCAAATATTTGATGTTTTTCAATCATTTGGATCAATATATATTAATAAAATAATTTATAGAGAAGAAGTTAATAAAAATATTATTTTACATGAAGGCAATATACGATCTGGAGAAATAAAAATATTTCATAATAATACATTACTAATTGGAAATATAAATATAGGTAGTAAAGTAATTGTTAATGGAAACTTATATGTTATAGGTAAAATTAATGGAAATGTAGAATTGAAGGGAGCAAATAATAAACTAGTCGCATCAAGTATAAATAACGCTTTAATTAAAATATGTAAGTGTGAATTATTAGTTGATGAAGAAATTAAAAATAGCATATTAAAAGTAGTTAATGATGGAATAGTTAGTGAAGGATTCATAGATAGGAGAGAGAGGATATATGGCAAGAGTAATTGTAGTTACATCTGGTAAAGGTGGTGTAGGTAAGACTAGTGTTACATCTAATTTAGGTATATCACTATCAAAAAATAATAAAGTTTGTTTAATAGATGCAGATTTAGGACTTAAAAATCTAGATGTAGTGCTAGGAATAGAAAATAGAGTTATATTTGATATGCAAGATGTTATAAGTGGTTTATGTAGTTTATCACAAGCATTAGTTAAAGATAAAAGAAGTAATAATTTATTTATTTTACCAGCTTGTAAATCTATTGATGTACAAAAGATAGATTTTAGCTATTTAGAAAAAATAATTAATACTTTAAAGGAAAATTTTGATTATATTTTAATAGATTCACCAGCAGGAATTGAAAGAGGCTTTTATAATGCGATTAAAAATGCCGATGAAGCAATAGTAGTAGTTACTTTAGATGCTTCTTCAATTAGAGATGCTGATAAAGTAATAGGTATTTTAAATAGTAATAATATTCAAGATGTTAAATTAGTTATTAATAGAGTAAATATGAAACATATTGAAGAGGGAATATCACTTACTATGTCTGATGCTGTAGATGTTTTAGGAATAGGAGTTTTAGGAGTCGTGTATTATGATGAAGCAGTAACTGAAGGAAATAATAAAGGAGTACCAGTCAGCCATAATAGTAAAAGTATTGCTTCTAAATGTTTTGATAATATGAGTAGAAGGTTAAATGGAGAGAGTGTGGATTTATTAAAATATCGTAAAAAAAGCTTTTTAGAAAAATTATTTCAATAATGTCATAAATTTTATCTAATTTAATATTATTAATTGAGGTGGAAATCATGAGTGAATTAGATAAAATTAAAAATCGTATTCAAAATAGAAGAAATAGTAGTCAAGAGGTAGATGTTGTTGATGTAGATGTAGTTAGTGTACAAAAAAAATATTCTAAACCTAGCAAGTTATATAAGATATCTATGTTTGTTTTAGTTATTTTAGCTTTATTTTTGTCTGTAGCAGTTTACGCTAAAAAAGATGAAAAAGGTAAATTCTTAAAGAACAGTTTAGGCATAAATGTTAATTTTGCTTCTTTTAATAAAACAATGAATAAATTAATTAATTTTAGAGCTGTAGATAATGTGAAAACTCCAGATCAAGTAGTAGCAAATATTCCTAGTTACATTCATTTAGGTAATGATATGTATACAAGTGGAAATAGTGAAGTTAAAAGCATCGATGATGGGGTAGTTACTTATGTCTATAGTGATGAAACTGGATATTTAGTAATAGTAGAAAATGATTCTGGATTTAGAAGCGTTTATTCTAACTTAGTAGATGTAAATGTTAAAGTAAATGATAGAGTATATTTTGATAGTGTTATAGGAGTAGTAGAGGAAGAAGTAAAAATTGTGTTTAGTAAAAATAATGAGAAAATAACTTATGAGCAAGTTCTTGAACTTCTTTAATAAATTTGAAGTTAGTCCTTTTGCGACTATCTTCATTTTTTTTACTCTTTTAACTAATAGCTATAAGCTATTTTTTATTTATTTTTTAATAACATTTATTCATGAATTAGGGCATGTACTAGTAGCAAAACTTTTTAAATTAAAAGTAGCTAAAATAAAATTATTAGCAATAGGTTTTAATGCTGAAATAGATAATTTAGATTATACAGATTCTATAAAAGAACTCTTAATTAGTGTAGCGGGTCCATTAACATATTTTATATCAATATATTTATTAAAATACTTATATAAAGTAGATTTTATCTCATATAATGCTTTTATACAGGCTAATCAAATAAATAAGTTTAATTTATTATTTAATTTATTACCTATAATACCATTAGATGGAGGAAGAATCTTAAAAATAGTAAATGATAACTTTTTTACTTCAAAAAAATCTATGACTATAACTACAATATTTTCTATAATATTTACAATTATTTTTATTTACTACACTAGAAATACTCCACAATGGTTAGTGTACAGTTTTTTAATAATAACTAATGTAATATTTATTATAAATATAAATAAAAAATGGAAATTATTTTTAATTAATAGGTTAACTATTATAAATAAATATAAAACTAAAATACACTCTAAAAAAGATATATATAGAAATAAAAATAACTATATAATTAAAGAAAAAAAGATAATGAATGAAAAAGAAATTATATATGAAGTGTTAAAAAATGAATAATAAGATTTTATTAAAACATTTATTTTTTGCTTTAATAATGTATAATTAGTTTAAAGGGGTGGATTTATGCAACAAGAAGAGTTTAAAGATGTCAAATGTAATTTTAACTTATATAGAGCATTCTATGCAGTAGCAATTACAGGGAGTTTTTCTGAAGCTGCTAAACTACTTAATGTTTCACAGCCAGCACTTAGTTATAGTATTAAACAATTAGAGGAACAATTATTTGTAACTTTATTTTATAGAAAATCCAAAAAATTAACATTAACAGAAGATGGTAAAAAAATTTTAAAACATGTTAAATCAGCATTCGATTCATTTTTTCAGATAGAAAAGGAATTGAATAACTCAAACAGATTAAAAAATAATATTATAGTAATAGGATGTCCTACATATCTTATAGATTTTATTCTCATTGATAAAATAAAAAAAATATTAGAGAATAAAAAAATGAATATAAAAATTGTTGAAAAAGGAACAAAAGAACTAAAGCAAATGCTAACTGATAATCAAATTGATATTATGATAGATATAAATTTGCAAAAAGACTCTAATTTTACTTTTGGAAAAATAATGGATTTAAATTGTTGTTTTGCCTGCAGTAGTGAATATTACAAAAATAGCAATATACAATTTAGCAATGTTAATGAAAAACAATTTGTGTTACCTGCTACCGGTGGATACTTAAGAAATATATGTGATAAAGCATTAAATGATAAAAATATTTTTATAAAGCCATTAATAGAAGTGTATACTACAGAAACTTTAAAGAATTTCACTTTAAAAAATTTTGGAATAGGCTTTTTTATTGAAAAAAGTATAGAAAGGGAATTAAATGATGAAAAATTGGTAAAAATTAATTTTCTTGATTGTGAAGAAAATATTGAAGTAAATTATTTAAGCAACTTTGAAAAAAGTGATGTATTGATACTAAATTAATGTATAAAAATATTTTATACGATTATAAAAAATATTTATAATAATATTGACTTCTATTATGATATTTCATATTATATCTACATGTAGGAGAGAAAAATATGAGAAAATTATTAGATAGAGTTTCAAGATATATTAATAAATTTATAGATAAAATAGGGAGCTTACGCTCCTTTTTTGATGCAAAAATTGTAAAAAGTGTTCCTCCCTAGTATTCTAAAATACTTATAAAATTATTGAAAGGGGAGGAAAAATAAATGAAATTGAAGAATAAAATTATAAGTTTAATAATAAGTTTAAGTTTTTGCTTAGTTGCATTGTTTAACGCAATATATTTTAGCGATAATAACATAAAAACTCATGAAACAATAATGAATAAAAATGAAATAGATTATATGTCACTACTAGATGAATTTGATGAAAAGGAATTAGTTGTAGGAGATACAAATATAAAATTACAAGCAACTCAATATTTAGATTCAAGTTTTTTTGAAGAAATTGATAACATGAGTATATCAAATAATAAAAATTTTGGAAGTATATCATATAAAATTGATTATGATGGATTAAAAAATGTATTTGTTTTAGAAATTACAACTATAGATTTGTCCGGAAATGAATACACGGAAGAACTAGTAGGAGTTCCTTTTATTAATGAAAATGGTAAAACAGATGCAGTATTTAATGATGATGGTGAATTAATATTGTTAAGCGAATTGCAAGAAGATGAATTAGAAAACTGTGGCTTTTTCTCTAAAATAAAAAAAGGATTAAAAAAAGCATCAAAGGTAATGGCTAGAGCAGCAGTTGTTTCTTCAATTGTAGCAGTTGTAGCTGTTGCAGTGGCTACACCTGTAGGCGGTCTAGCATTAGCTACTGGTGGAATGATTGGTGGTGGAAGTACAGGATTGTTTACTGCTATTGCAATTGCTTCAACATATACGGCTTTAGTAAGTGGAACTTATGCAACTTTGGCAGAAGCAGGAGCTAAAGTCGGAGAAATAGAAGAAGAAAGAGAAAATACTGGTGGATCTGATTTTGCAAGTGATAAAAAGGAAGATGAGAATGTTAAAAGCATTCCAACAACTAATGATCACTTAGAAGGCAAAACACACCCGGAAACAGGTGTTCCTTATGAAAGAAAAACTGTAGAAAATGATAAAGGGGAAGAAGTATCAGGTGTTTTTCCAAAATTTGATAGTTCATTTACGGCACAATTGCCAGAAGATAAGTTAAAAGCAAGTGATAAGGAACAAGAAAAAGAATGTAATAAACAATTAAAAGAAGCAGTTGAAAAAAATCCTGAATTAAAGAATAAATTTACTGAAGAACAACAAAAACAAATTGAAAATAGTCAAAAACCAAAAGGATATACTTGGCATCATAATGAAGAAAAAGGTAAAATGGAATTGGTAGATGAAGAAATTCATGCTAACTCAGGTCACACTGGTGGAAGAAACATTTGGGGTGGCGGAACTGCTTGTAGAAAAAGTGGTTGTTAATAGAAAGGTGATAAAATACTATGGAATGGCTATATGGAGATAAACTGGAATCAGTTGAATTAATAAAAGAATTTGAAGAACAAATAAATTATAAATTTTCAAAAGATTTTAAAAATTTTATTTTAGAAAATAATGGAGCATGCCCATTTCCTAATACTTTTGATGGTAAAGTTAGTAAAGAGAATGTTTTCGACCATTTGATGTCATTTAATAAGGATGATAAGGGTAATATATGGAATGCTAATTTTAAATCAGATTATAAATCTGATAAATATATAATATTTGGTATTTGTTCCTTTGGTGATTTTTTGTGCTTTGATAGGAAGACTAATAATGTTATATATTTGGAACATGAAACCATGAAAACTGAAGAAATTGCTTCTACATTTACCAAATTTATTAATTCTCTTTATGATTTTGATGATCCAAATATTCAAAAAAAGGTGATATAATTGAAGAAAAAAAGGAGTATACTAAGTTTAATAAATTTAGTAATATCTAGTCTTGCGTTAATATGCTTAATAATGTTAATAGTTATTAATTTAAATAAGAAAGATGCTAGTGATATATTTAAAAACAATTATAAAAGTATAGTAGAAATACGAGTAACTGAAGGAGAAGATATAGGCTATGGAAGTGGAGTTGTTATTAGTAATGATGGGAAAATAATAACTAACGCTCATGTAATTATATATGAAAATGATAATTTATTTGATAAAGTAGAGATTAGATTAAGCTATGAAGATGAATATAAGGAAGTAAGTATATTAAAATATGATGCTGAAAAGGATTTAGCACTATTAAAACTAGATAATGTGAAAGTAAAGCCAATTAAATTTGGAAAAAATTACTCTTATGGAGACAAAGTATACGCTATAGGTAATGGAAATAATTATGGAATATCTATTACTGAAGGAATAATATCAAATCCTAAATTAACTGTAGAATTAACTAGTAAAAGTGTTATAGCAATTCAATGTGATCTTACAATAAATGAAGGTAATAGTGGAGGAGCACTATTGGATAGCAATGGAAGATTAATAGGTATTACCACATTTAGATTAAAAGATAGTAGTAATAAGGTAATACAAGGAATAAGTTATAGTATTCCTTTAGATGTCTTAAGTAATTTTGTTTCTATTTCCTAAAAAAATAATAAATAACAGTATCAAATAATATTCACAAAGTAAAAACATGATTAAAAGAATAGTTATGTAAAGGAGAAAATACATGTATATTCAAGAAGAACAAAAAAAATACAGGATAATACCTAACCTAAAGTAAAGGGTATAATGAAAAGCGGTGAAAAAATGATTGAAGAAATTTATAATAATCTAATAAATTATGGATTAAAAGGTGCAACAAGTGAGTTAACTATATATCCAAATAAAGATTATGTGATTATACCCTTTGCAAGAGATATACATAAAAAATGGTTTGGAGCACAAGCTTTAAATTATAAAGTTACAGGAAATTTTTCTAATGAAGGCACTAATGAATTTGTTTTAAATGTTTTAAAATGCTTTAAAGTTTGCTATGATTATGAAAATCAAAATATAAGTTTAGCTAAAAAAAGCGTTGATCCTAATTTTGAAAAAGAAGTTAAAAGAAATGGTTTAAAAGGGGTTCGTTGCTTTTTAATAAGTTTAAATGTTACAAAAGAAGCAATAACTATATGTAAATTGAGATTTGTAGATAAAAATGGTAAAGAAACAATAGGAAAAGAAGAAGACACTATCTTAATTAAGTTTTCAGAGTTTAATAAAATATATCAGATAATTGAAGATAGAATTATTTAAAAAACAATATTTGAAATTGTTATTTTTTTTATTCATGTGTGATTGTTAATACTTTTTTTCTTTATTAATTGACAGAGTATTTTTGTTGTGCTAGAATAACTGCGTTGTACCTCTATATGAGGCTACAACCGCACTAAAAAGGTTAACTAAAAGTATTAAATTACTACCTTAAAGGCGAGTCTTAGTGCCAAAAAAATATTATAGGAGGTGCATTTATGTACGCAATTATTCAAACAGGCGGAAAACAAATAAAGGTTGCTATAGGCGATTCAGTATTAGTTGAAAAGCTAGATGTAAAAGAAGGAGATACTGTAACATTTGACAAGGTATTACTTGTTGGTGGAGAAAACACTACTAAAGTTGGTGCTCCTTATGTTAAGGGTGCTAGTGTAAAAGCTACAGTAGAAAAACAAGGAAAGGCTAAAAAAGTAATTGTATTTAAATATAAGCCTAAAACTACTTATCATAAAAAACAAGGACATCGTCAACCATATACACGCGTAAAAATCGAAGAAATTAAAGCTTAATATGATTAAAATAAAAATTAACAAAACTAATAATAAGTACTCTTCATTAGAAGTTAGTGGGCACTCTAATTACGATGAATTTGGAAAAGATATTGTGTGTGCAGGAGTTAGTGCAATTGTCACAGGTGGACTTAATGCTTTAACTAATGAAAACAAAAATAAAATTTCTTGTGTAATAAAAGATGGTTATGTTAATGTTGATGTCTTAGACATAAATGATGATAAATTACAATTAATAATGGATGTAATTATCATACAATTAAAAACAATTGAAGAAAGTTATAAAAAGTATATTAAAATTAATGAAATGTAAGGAGGTTAGTGCTATGAATTATAAGTTAAATTTACAATTATTTGCTTCTAAAAAAGGTGCTGGTTCAACTAAAAATGGTCGTGATTCAGAATCTAAAAGATTAGGTGCTAAAAAATCTGATGGAGAAAAGATTAATGCTGGATCAATTATATATCGTCAAAGAGGAACAAAAATTCATCCTGGTACAAATGTAGGTATCGGTGGAGATGACACTTTATTTGCTCTAATTAATGGATATGTAAAATATGAACGTTTAGGAAAAAATCGTACTAAAGTATCAGTATATCCAACTAGATAATAATAAAAATAGTAAGTCCCTTAGGGGACTTTTTTAAAAGAGGTGAACTTATGGGAAATATGTTTATAGATAAAGTAGAACTATATGTAAAAGCTGGTAAAGGTGGCAATGGTGCCATTGCTTTTCATCGTGAAAAATTTATTGATAGAGGTGGCCCTAGTGGTGGTGATGGTGGTAAAGGTGGTAGCATCATCTTTGAAAGCAATAGCGGGCTAACTACTTTAATAGATTTTAAGTATATGCATAAAATCATTGGTAATGATGGTGAAAATGGTGGAACTGAAAAATGCTATGGTAGAAGTGGTGAAGATATTATAGTTGAAGTTCCAGTTGGTACTATTGTAACTGAAAAAGAAACAGGAAGAATACTTGCTGATTTTACTAAACCTGGAGAGAAAATAGAAATTGCTAAAGGTGGTAAAGGTGGTAAGGGAAACTATAAATTTGCTAATAGTAGAAACCAAACTCCTAAAATTGCTGAAAATGGCGATGATGGAGAGGAATATAATATCGTAATTGAATTAAAGCTTTTAGCAGATGTTGGTTTAGTTGGATTCCCATCAGTTGGTAAATCTACTTTGTTAAGCGTATTAACTAATGCAAAACCAGAAATAGCAGATTATCATTTTACTACTTTAAAACCTAATTTAGGGGTTGTGTCTTTAGTAGAAGGCTACGATTTTGTTATTGCTGATTTACCTGGACTAATTAAAGGTGCACATTTAGGTAAGGGATTAGGATTAGATTTCTTAAAGCACTTAGAAAGATGTAGAGTAATATTACATGTAATAGATATGTCTGCAGCTGATCATAGAGATCCATATGAAGATTATTTAGCTATTAAAGAAGAATTAAGAGCATATGGTATGAGATTACTTGAAAGACCAATGATTATTGTAGCTAATAAAATGGATGTAGATGGTAGTGAATTATATCTAGAAGACTTTAAAAATAGATTAGAAGATGATGTAGAAATATTCCCAGTTAGTTCATTTACTAGAGAGGGTTTAGTTCCTTTAATTAAAAGAACTTATGAACTTGTTAAATCAACTCCAGAATTTCCTTTATATGATAAAAATGATATGGAAGAAGTTGCTACATTTAACTTTAGTGATGAAAAAGATACTAATGAATTTAATATTAGAAGAGAAAAAGGAATATTCATAATTGAGGGAGAAAATATTGAAAGACTTTATAAGAAAATCAATATTAGTACTGATGAAGGGGTTATGAAACTTGCTTCTATCTTAAATAAAATGGGAGTAGAAGAAGCCTTAAAGAAAAATGGTGTTAAAGATGGGGACACTATTAGAATTTGTGATTTTGAATTTGAATATTATGAATAATTAATTGCTTATTTCATATACTTTACTAGGAGGTAAACTATATGAAATACCATATTGTTCAATTAGGTGAAGATATTAATAAAATATGTAAAATGTATGGGATGGAAAAGGATACGTTAGAAAAGTTAAATCCTACCATTAATTCAAGAAGTTTAATAGCTGGTGAAAAACTTAGAATAGTTGTTAAAGAAGACAATAAAATATTAGATGATATATCTTCAATATATACGAATGATAAAAAGGATGATGAGCAAGAAGAAAAATATATATGTCCACATTGTAAAAATATAATTATAATACCAAGGAAATAGATAGAAATATCTATTTTTTTGTTAAAAAAGTTTTTCTAGACATAAAAGAGTAAACCAAATATAATATAGTTGTGTTTGAGGTGGTTTATAATGGATAAAATTTATGAAAAATATTGTGATGACTATATTCATTGTTATAAGAAAGTTAATAACATTATAAAGATGATAAAAGATTTTTTGTATCCAGGGGAATTTGAATTTGCGTCTTTTGATGATTCAAAAACAAATGATGAAATGCTTCAAATAATTAAAAATGATTTAGAAAGTAAAGAATATGCAGATGAAGTTTACTATGATTTTGTGAATTTACTTGAAATGTATTATCCTAATGATGATATTGATGAAAATTCTTTATTTATGATAGAAGAAAGATTTAAAAACGATTTAGATGTATTAGAAGAAATGATTTTAAAAAAATATATCCCATTTATGAAAACATATGCTTTAGAGAGTTTCCCAGATAGGGATAATGTTAAATATACAAATGAACAAATATGGGAAATGTGTTTGAAAAACCCTAAATATATATCTAAAATGGATAACTTGTTTGAAGATATAATTTGGGCAGGATTAGATAGTCAATCATATGATGTTGCTGATGGCTACATTAAACAAACCTGTGCAGTAAATGATTTTGAATTTAATAGATATATAGGTGGTAGTGGTACTAAATCATCTATTGTAAGAAAAAAGAAAGGTAGTAATAAAATAAATGCAGATTTTACAAAGTTTGATAAATGTTTTGAAGATATTTATGGTCAAGATGAAGCACTTGAAACTATTAAAAAAGTGTTAAAGAGAAATATTTTGTTTTACAATGCAGAAAATTTAAATGAAGAAGAAAAGGCTATTAATAGAGGGCCATTAGCTACATTTATGTTTTATGGTCCAACTGGTACTGGTAAAACAGAAGCTGCTAAATTAATGGCAGATTTCATTTATAATGATGAAAACAAATTATTAATATTAGATATGAATGGATATAAAGATTCTAATGTAGCAGCAAATGCTATAAAGGGATTTCCTGAAAGTTATAAAGATAGCGAAAAAGGAACGGATTTTACTAGATTTTTAACTAAAAATAAAGATGGTGTAATAGTGCTTGATGAATTTGAAAAAGCACCAAAAGAAGTAAGAGAAATTTTTATGAGTATGTTAGATGAAGGAAAATTTAAAGATGCTTTAGGCAATACATATGATTTATCTGGATATGTTTTTGTAGCAACTACTAATGCTAGTGAAAAACTAGAACATAAGAAAAATACAAAAATTGGTTTTGGAACATGGGATGAAGCAGATGAAAAAAAAGAACAAGAAACAAATATAAAAGAAGAACTTAGAAAATTGTTCACTGCTCCTATTATGAATCGTTTTAATAATTTAGTTCATTTTAATAAAATAGAGTATAAAGATGCGATGAATATTACTAATAATCTTATTTTAAAAATGGTTAAAAAATTTGAAAGTAAAAAGTTTGGCAAAGTTACACCTAAAATTGAAATAAGAAATAGTGATGAAATTTCTAAAATTATATTAAAAGAATGTAATTATGAAAAAGACGGCGTTAGAAGTTTAAAAAATGTAGTTAATGATTTAATTGGTTCTGAAATTATGGAACAAATTCTTAATGGTAATGATAAAATACTTATTGAAGGTAAAAATAATAGTATAGTTGTATCAAATATTAATACTAAGAGGATTTAAAGGGTAATAAATTGATTTTTGTTAGTTAATTTGATAAATTATTATATATAAGGATGGGTGGACTTGTAATGGAAGCAATAATTAATGAAATTTTGTATTATGTTATATGGGTAATAGAAATAATAGGAATAGGTATTATAGCTTTTGGAACTTTTTATTCCGCTATTAAATTAATAATAGGGCTATTTAACAAAGACAAAAAAGATAAAGAAAATGGTTCTTCAATAAAATTAATACTTGCAAATTACCTTGCATTAGGTTTAGAATTTATGTTAGCAGCAGAAATACTTAGAACAGTTACCATGAATAGAAGAGATTTTTCGGAAATAATAGTTTTAGGTGCAATAATTATTTTAAGAGCTGCAATTAGTTTATTAATATATTTTGAACTATCTTATGAAGAGAAAAAAGAAGATTTGGATGAAAAGAAAAACAGCAAAAAAAATAATGTTAAACCATTATAAGGAGGTAAATGTATGTTTAAAGTATTTATTGATAAGGGATTTGTAAATAAAGAAAAAATATGGAAAAAAATAGGCGACAATGATGATTGCGAAGTAATAATTTATAATGGATTTTCTGATTTAATTTTAAAGATAAATACAGAAGATAAAAACATTGTTTATTTATATGATTATGACAATAATAATGATTGTTATGAAAAAGCTAGGGTATTAAAGGGTAAGTTTCCTACATGCGCTATTAATATTGTAGAAAATGGTGCTAATGTTAATACTAAACACTTAAATAGAATAGGTGTAAACGCTATGATTAAGCCTAATGATGCTAAAGTTATAATCGATAATATTGATCAATCTAAACGTTTAGTAGAAACATATATTAGTGATCAATATGTTCATATTGATGATAGCGAAATAAAATATAAAGATATAAATGTTGTTACAGTTATGGGAGCTAGTGGAGGAGTTGGAAAAACTACTATAGCAACTAACTTAGCTTCTAGTTTTGCTGAATTTGGATTAAAAACATGTTTAGTTGATTTAAGTTTACAATTTGGTGATGTTGGTATGTTTACTAATATTAAGCCTACATTTACTGTATACGATTTAGTAGTAAGCAATCCTGAATTTAATCCTAATATGAATTTATTTATAGAACATGTAAATCCTAACTTATTTGTTTTACCTGCACCAGTTTTACCAGAACAAGCAGATTATATCACTAGATCAATGGTTGCTAAATTAATTAAAAACTTATCAGTTTATTTTGATGTAGTAGTATTTGATACTCCATCAATTATTAATGATATATGTTTAGAGTTATTCCAATTATCTCATCAAATAGTATTAGTAACTACTAAAGATTTAGGTTCAATTAAAAATACTAAGTTAGCAATAGATATATTAGCTAAATTAAAAGTAGATGATAAAATTAAATTAGTTCTTAATAAACATGATTCACCTAAGTTTGTAGTTGAAGATGATGCAGTAAGAAGAATGCTTGGAGTAGATATTATTTCAGCAATTCCTCATACTAATACAATTACAGGTAATGCAATTAATATGGGTGTACCATTCATTTATTCTTATCCAAGAGAAGCAATAAGTGATGCTATTAGAGAATTAATGAGTAAAGTTCGTTACAATTGTATTGTAGGTGGAACTAAGATTGAAAAGAAATAATCTAAGTACTATTAGTATAATAGCAATATTAGTTTGTCTAATATGTGCTTTATTGTATGTAATATTAATATTAAATTCACATTAAATATGTGAATTTTTTATTTACTCACTTAAAAATAATTATATAATTAAGGTATACAATAATAGGGGGAATATTTTATGAGTGAAAATAAGATTGATATTGTGAAAACTAGTGAAGAAGACTTTAAAAAGATTTTAAAAGAATTGAATAAAGAAGAATTAGAAGAGTTACTACTTGGATTAAAAAAGGAATTAGCTAAAGATTATGAGTCATTTACATTTGAATTTGAACATATTCCTTTTGAAAGAATTAGAAGAATTACAGGATACTTAGTAGGAACATTAGATAGATTTAATGATGCTAAAAGAGCAGAAGTAGAACATAGAGTTATTCATAGTTTAGATGACAAATAAAATTGAGCCAAACGGCTCTTTTTTGTTATAAAAAAACTTACTTCCTAATAAATTTTAATAAGGAGGTAAGAGAATGAAATTAAAAGAACTACTCAAAATAGTGAATATCGATTTTATTGATGATAATGTAGAAATAAAAGGGATAACTTGTAATAGTAAAGAAGTAAAAAAAGATTATTTGTTTATTGCAATAAAAGGTTATGTTCATGATGGTAATGAGTATATAGATGAAGTATTAAAAAATAAAGCTAGTTATGTAATATCGGATTCTATTAGTGGAAACAAAGTATTAAAAATAAAAAATATTAAAGAAATAAAAGCAAAATTATTTTATTATTTTTATGGATATCCTCAAAATAAACTAAAGATTATAGGTATAACAGGTACTAATGGAAAAACAAGTATTGCTTATATTTTGTATGACTTACTAAACAAGTTAAATGCAAAAACAATGTATATAGGTACACTTGGAGTAATAGATGGTAAATATAATAGATATATAGATAATACAACTCCAGATGTAGATATATTAGCTGAAGAATTTTATAAAGCAGTAAAAAGAAAAACAAAATATGTAATTATGGAAGTATCAAGTCATTCTTTATCTTTTAATAGAGTAGAGTATATAGATTTTGATGGCGCTATATATACAAATTTAACCCATGAACATTTAGATTATCATATAACAATGGCTAATTATTTACTTGCAAAACAAAAACTATTTAATAGTTTAAAAGAAGATAAGTTTGCAATTATTAATTATGATGATAAATATCATTTTGAAATGGAAAAGTATTGTAAAGCTAAGCTTATTCATTATGGATTAGAAAAGAATGAGAATAGAATTAGTAATATATCTAGAGGGTTAGATGGAATTAGTTTTGATATAGGAGAATACACAAATATTAAATCTAGCTTATTAGGTGTAGTTAATGTATATAACTTAAGTGCAGCGTTTTTGTGTGCTAAAGAATTAGGTTTTAATGAAGAAAAGATAATAGAAAATATTAAACTAATAGAAACAATAAGTGGTAGGTTAGAGAAAGTATATGATGATAATTATTGCGTTATTTTAGATTATGCACATACTCCAGATGCAATGGAAAAAGTGTTAGTGGAAATAAAACCACTAGTTACTAATAGATTAATAGTTTTATTTGGATGCGGGGGAAATAGAGATAAAAGTAAAAGACCTATAATGGGAGAAATAGCTACTAGTTATGCCGATGTAGTGTACATTACTAGTGATAATCCACGTTTTGAACCTCCACTTGAAATAATTAATGATATTTTAAAAGGATGTAAAAATGAGAAAAAAATAGTAATAGAAGAGAATAGAGAAATAGCTTTAAGAAAGGCATTAGCAGAAATAGAATGTGGTGATATTTTAATGGTTTTAGGAAAAGGTCATGAAGAATATCAAATAATTGGTGATGAGCATATTGTCTGCAGTGATAAAAAATTAATTTATAAATGGCTACAAATGTAATATTATTCCTTAAATTAATAATTTCTCTATTACTAAGTTTTACTTTAACTATTTTTATTACTAAAAAAATTATTAAAATAAGTTTAAAAAGAAATGATACTCAAATAGAAAGAGAATACTTACAAAGTCATATAGATAAAAAAGGTACTCCTACAATGGGAGGAATAGCAATTGTTTTATCTTCATTATTAACTTTTTTTGCTATTAATATAGGTAATTCTTTAAGCACAGATATTAAAGCAGTAATATTAGGATTTGTTTGTTTCTTTTTAATAGGATTTATAGATGATTATTTAAAAGTAAAAATTAAAACATATGATGGATTAAAAGCAGGTATTAGAATTATGCTAGAGATAGTAGTTAGTTTGTATGTTATTTTAATTTTAAAAGATGGTGGCTATTCACTAAATAGAATAGTAGTGCCTGTAGTTAATGGCATTATAAACACAACTTATTTATTTATTCCTTTCATTTTAATTATTATTATAGGTAGCTCTAATGCAATTAATTTAAGTGATGGATTAGATGGACTTGCAAGTGGACTTGTAATGATTTGTTTAACTCCATTTATATTAATAAGTATTTTACATGGAAATTATGAATTAACAATATTATTAGTTTCAGTAGTAGGTTCATTAATAGGCTTTTTATTTTTTAATTTTCATCCAGCAAAAATCTTTATGGGTGATTGTGGATCTTTAGCACTTGGAGCATTACTTGGAGTAAGTTCAATAGTATTACATAGTGAGATTATTTTAGCAGTAGCGGGTATTTTATTTGTACTTGAAGCTTTTAGTGTAATTTTACAAGTTTGTTACTATAAGTTAACACATAAAAGAATCTTTTTAATGGCTCCTTTACATCATCATTTTGAGAAAAAAGGATGGGCAGAGTGGAAAGTAGTAATGATGTTTTATTTAATAGGCTGTTTTGCTTCTTTACTAGCAATTATAATAGAGGTGATATAAGATGCATTGTTTAATATTGGGAGCAGGTAAAACAGCATTGTGCTGTCTTGAAATATTAGTAAAAAGAAAGAAAAAAGTATCTATTTGTTTAAATAAGGAAGAACTAGATAAAATTAAAGAATATTATTCCTTAATTGATGAAGTAATTACTTTTGATAATTTTTACTCTATTAATTTTAATAAATATACTTATATAATAAGAAGTCCAGGTTTAAGTATTTTAAATCCTTATATAAAATATCTTAAAGATAATAACATTAATATAATTAATGAGATAGAATTAGCATACTTATTATCTAATAAAAAAGGTTATTATATAGGAGTAACAGGCAGTAATGGAAAAAGTACGACTGTTAGTTTACTATATGAATGTATAAAAAAACAAACAAATAATGTAATACTAGCAGGCAATATAGGTACTCCTCTTATTTCATTAATAGATAAAATAAATAACTATACAATTATAATAATAGAAATATCTAATTTCCAATTAGAGGATATGCATGAATTAAAGTTTGATATATCGTGTATTTTAAATTTATCAGTTAATCATTTAGATAATGTATCTTCATTAGACTATTATTATTCTAGTAAGTTTAATATTTTAAATTTACAAAACGAAAATAATTACTTTATTACTAATCTAGAAGATGAAAATATAAGAAAATATATATCTAATTATAATATAAAAAGTAAAGTAATAGATTATAGTAAAACTAGTTTAAAAACTACTAATTTTAGTTTAAAAGGAGAACATAATTTATCTAATATAAAAGCAGTGATAACTATTTTAAATATTTTAGGATTTAAAATAGATTATGAAACAATTAGATCTTTCAATCCTTTAAAATATCACTTAGAAGAATTACCCCTTAATAAAAATTACATAGTAGTAAATGATTCTAAGGCTACTACTGTAGAGGCTTTAAAGTGTGCACTAAATGTGTATAAAGATAAAAATATTATTTTAATTTTTGGTGGAGTTAATAAAGGAGGAGATTTTTCTTTTTTAAGGAATTATGATTTAAAAAGAAAAATATGTTTTGGTAAATTAAGTAATGAAATAAGTTTTAATGTAGATTATAAAAATTATGGTTTAAAAGAATGTATTATTGATGCTTTAAATAATGTAAATGATAATGATGTAATACTATTTTCATGTGGTTGTTCATCTTTTGATTTATTTATTAATTATAAAGATAGAGGAGAAGTTTTTAATAAATATATATTAACAATATGTTAAAATGAAGTTTTTTTATTGCTTTAAAATTCTAAATTAGTATAATAAAAATATAAAGGGGAAGTAAAAAAATGAAAAAAAGCAAAAAAATTTTAGCAGTTTTAGCACTTTGTGCAACATGTGGAGTAGCAACAACAGGCTGTTCTTTATCAGATGCAAATAGCGAAGAAGTAACAAAGGTTATTGATAATGCAACTGATAGAATTAGTTCAATACTAGAAAGACAACTTTCAGAAATTAAGGAGCAAGAGTCTAGAATTATACTAGCAAATGCCATAACCAATAGTGCATTACAATCTAAGATTCAGGTTGATGTTAATGCAAAATATTTTGATGATACGTCTTTATTTGAAAGCGTTACTTTTGAAATACAACAAATAAAAATTACTGAAGAAGATGGAAAGGTCCAAGCATACACTAAGGCAAAACTATTTGATCCTGATGAATTACAAGATTCTACTAATAATAAATTAGAAGGAAAATATGTAAATTACGAATTTTATAATGTTCAAATTGGTGATAAATCCTATACACTAAATGAAGGTAATAAAACATATTCTGATAGATATTCAACACTTGAATTAGGACCAATCGCTTATGATTTTTCTAAAATATATGAAGAAGAAGTTACAATTTCAGGTGAAAGAAAAAATAACGTTACTACAATTTATTTAAATAATTTTAAGGAAAGAGAGTTTACTACAGTTACTATAAAAGAAAACTTAATTACTTCAATTACTACAACAATGAATAAAAAAGTAGATGGAGGAGAACTTTTCTTATATGATTATAATAATATACAACAAACTCAAGAATATAAATATGGTAATAATGTAACTACACCAAGTTTTCCAACTAGTTTAGATGGATATACAAAAGGTGCATAATAATTATTAATTAAATTTGCAGATATCAGCGTTTTAAGTGAACTTACAAATACGTAGGTTCACTTTTTATAATATGAAAATAATATATAATTCATAATATAATAAGAAAAAATGCATATTATTTTTTTGTTTGTAATTGCTCTTATTATCATTTATAATATGTAAGAATAGGTGGTATGTTTATGGAAGAATTAAAGGATAATAAAGAACTTTTTTTGAAGTATTATGAGAATAAAAATGATGAGAATTTTAATAATCTATTTTTAAATAATACTAATTTAGTTGAATATACTATTTTAAAAACAGTTAATCTTCCTTTACGTACAAAAAAGCAAATATTAGATGAATTTTTAGATATTGGATATATTGGTTTAATGAATGCTATTACTAGTTATGATATACAAAAAATTGATGAAATTAACTTTTCTACATATGCTTATACATGTATAAGAAATGAAGTTATTAAAAATTTAGTAGTCCGTCCATCCCAACTAGATACTAATATTTCCATTGATAAAACAGTATATGATGATAGCGAGACTACTATAGGTGATTTTTTAGGAAAAGAAGATGATAATTATGAAAAAGTTTTTAATGAAGATAACAATGAATATTATAAAAAAGTAACAGAACTATTACTTGATAAAATTAGTGATCCTTATCATAAAAAAATTATTGAAATGTATTTTGGCTTAAATGATGAAGAAAAGCATAGATTTGTAGAAATTGGAAATGAATTTGGGCAAAGTAAACAAAATATAGAAACTATTTATAAAAAGGAATTATTTAGATTAAAAAATATACTAGATAGAAATGGTTTTGATTCTATTGAAGAATTAAATTTATCAATTAATGAAATGTCTCGTGTTATTTCTAATTCGTTAATTGAAGATAATTTATATATAAGAAGATTATTAAAAAAATATTCTGAAGAAGAAATACTTCAACAAATTAATAATTTAAGTGATAGAAGAAAGATTGCTGTAAAATGTTATTTAGGAATAGATGGGTATAGTAAAATGACTAATGACGAAATAAGTAACTTTTTTAATATGTCTAGTAGACATGTTGGTTATATTTCATTACTTTTTAAAGATTTAGAAAACGAATTAAAAAGAAAAAAACCATCTAAAATAAAAAAATATTTAGATATAAAAAAAGAAACACTAAATAATAAAATTAAAAATGAAAGATTAAATAAATTAAAAAATGTATTAAAAGCTGATAATATAACTATTTTGAAACTTTACAATGAATTAAATAAAAATGATAAATTATTAATAGATTTATATTATGGTTTTAATGATAAAATATATAGTATAAGTGAAATTGCTAAATTAACTTCTACTAGTGAAGAAGAAATAAAAGATAAAATTATAAATGTTGTAAAAAACATGAGATTATCTGCTAAAAAGAGCAGATAATTTTTTATTTGAAATTAGTTTATTGCTATATTATAATTAATATGTTGGGATGTGAGTTAATGGATGATAATAATCAACTTTTCATAAAGTATAATGAAACAAAAAGTAAAGAAGATTATGAAAAATTATTTTTAAATAATATTAACTTAATTAGACATATAATTTTAAAATCAGTTAATCTTCCATTACGCACAGAAAAACAAATATTAGATGAATTTATAGATGTAGGATATATTGGTTTAACTAAAGCAATTAAAAGTTATGATATAAATAAAATGAATGAAACAAATTTTACATCATATGCTTATAAGTGTATTGAATATGAAATATATCGAGAATTGAAAAAAAGACCACCACAATTAGAAACAAACATTTCATTAAGCTCAAAAATTAATGAAGAAGATGATACAGATTTAGAATATTTTATTGGCGAAGATGATGAAAACTTTGAAAATATACATTCTGAAGAATACAAGAAATATTCAAAAAAATTATTAGAAATAATTATAAATAGTATACCAAATCAAAAAAATATTGAAATTATAAAGATGCATTATGGACTAGATGGCTATAAGAAAATGACTTATAGAGAGATTGCTAAAGTTTTTGGATGTAGTTATGAAAATATTAGAATAATAGTCAATAAATGCCTAAAGTCAATGAGAGAAAAAAGTATAGATATTAATAAAAATAATGCAGGAATTAATAGCTTTGATATTTCTTTAGAAAATGCTAAAAAACAAATGGAAGATTCAAAAATAAGAAAAACTGCTTATATGAATGAATTACTAGCTAGTTATAGTATGGATGAAATAACTAATTATATAGAAAAACTAAATGATTCTAAAAAAACAGCTATAAAAATGTATTTAGGGATAGGTGGATATGATAAAACTACTCAAAAAGAAATAGGCAAATATCTTAATATAAAAAATAATTATGTATCAAATTATATTAAAAATTGTTTTAAAACTTTAAAAAAGAAAATGGATAAATCTGATAAAAGTGAAGAAGTAAATAATGAAATTAAACATTCTCATTCAGTTAATAAATATGAGTTATTTATAAATAAATATGGAAAAGAGAATGTAGAAAATGCTATTTTAAAGTTAAGTGATAGTGATCAGCTTTTTTTACACCAATTAATGAATTGTAACTTTTCTATAAAAGAACTCATAAAAATTTATAATATTAAATGGAATAATGCCTATTATAAAAGAAATGCTGTTTTTAAAAGATTAGAGAAAATTATTACATATGAAAAACAAACTTTCTATGATAGATTAGTAAATATTTATGGAAAAGAAAAATTAAATGAGGCTATTTTAAGGCTAAATGCAGATGATCAAGAGTTTATTAAGATATTTGATAATTATAATGGTTCTTATAGTCAAGTAGCAAAATATTATGGAATAAGTAGTGATTATGTATATACAAGAAAGAGTAAGATATTAAAAAGAATAAAAATAGCAGCTGAAACAGGCAAGCACTTTAACAATAAAAAAAATTTATATAGAGACTTTAAAAATAAATATGATGAAGAAACTATAAAAGAAGCTATTACAAAACTTGATAGTAAAGATCAGGAATTCATGAAAGTATTTTATGATTTAAATTGCTCAACTAAAAAAGTAGCAGATTATTATGGTATAAGTGCCATCGAAACATGTACAAAGGAAAAAAGAATATTTGCTAATATAGAAAATATTATTATTGGTAAAAATAAAGACTGGTATCAAAGTCTATATGATGTATTAACAAATATTTATGGAAAAGAAAAATTAGATGAAGCTATTTTAAAGTTAAGTGTAGATGATCAAGAATTTATTAAGATATTTGATAATTATAATGGTTCTTACAGTCAAGTGGCAAAATATTATGGAACAAGTAGTGATTATGTATATACAAGAAAGAGTAAGGTATTAAAAAGAATAAAAATAGCAGCTGAAACAGGCAAGCACTTTAACAATAAAAAAAATTTATATAGAGATTTTAAAAATAAATATGATGAAGAAACTATAAAAGAAGCTATTACAAAGCTTGATAGTAAAGATCAAGAATTTATGAAGATATTCTATGATTTAAATTGCTCAAATAAAAAAACAGCAGACTATTATAAAGTTAGTACATCAGCAATATGTTCAAAGCAAAAGAGAGTATTTGCTAATATAGAAAATGTTATTAATGGTGTAAATAAAGATTGCTATCAAAGTTTATATGATAGATTAGCAAATATTTATGGAAAAGAAAAATTAGATGAAGCTATTTTAAAGTTAAGTACAGATGATCAAGAATTTATTAAAATATTTGATAGTTTTAAAGGTTCTTGTAATGAAGTAGCAAAATATTATGGAATAAAAAATAATATTGTATATACAAGAAAAGGTAATATATTAAGAAAAATAAAAATAGTAGTAGAAACAGGCAAATTTGCTAATAGTAAAAAAAATATATACAATAATTTAAGAAATAAATATGATGAGGAAACTATAAAAGAAGCTATTACAAAACTTGACAGTAAAGATCAAGAATTTATGAAGATATTCTATGATTTAAATTGCTCAAGTAGGGAAGTAGCAAAGTATTATGGTATAAGTGCATCTGCCACATGTTTAAAGGAAAAAAGGATATTTAAAAATATAGAAAATATTATTAATGGTGTATCTAAAGATGAATATAAGAGCTTATATAGTGAACTAGTAGATATTTATGGGAAAAAAGAACTAGATAAAGCTATTGCAAAACTTAGTATAAAAGATCAAGAGTTTATTAAGATATTTGATAGTTTTAAGGGCTCTTGTAGTGAAGTAGCTAAATATTATGAAATAAATAAAAATTATGTATATAAAAGAAAAAATGATATATTAAGAATAATAAAAACAGTAATTGAAACAGGTAAGTATAATAATGATAAAAGAAACTTATACAATAATTTAAAAAATAAATATGATGAAGAAACTATAAAAGAAGCTATTACAAAACTTGACAGTAAAGATCAAGAATTTATGAAGGTATTTTATGATTTAAATTGTTCAAGTAGGGAAGTAGCAAAGTATTATGGTATAAGTGCATCAGCAATATATGTAAAAGAAAAAAGAATATTTAAAAATATAGGAAATATCATTGATGATGTTAAAGAAAATAATTATCAAAGTTTATATAATGAATTAGTAAACACGTATGGCAAAGAAGCATTAGATGAAGCTATTTTAAAACTTAATGTAACTGATCAAAAATTTATTGAAATATATGATAGTTTTTATGGATCTTGTAATGAAGTTGCTAAATATTATGGAATAGAAAAAGATTCTGTATATACAAAAAAGAGTACTATATTAAAAAGAATAAAAATAATAATAGAAACAGGTAAGCGCGCTACTAGCAAAAAGAATTTATACAATGATTTAAAAGATAAGTATGGCGAAGAAGCAATAAAAGCAGTAATTACAAAGCTTAAAAATAAAGATCAAAAGTTTATGAAAATATTTTATGAAAATGATTGTATGATATCTAAGGTAACTAAAATTTATGGAAGAACTTTATCATATATGAGTCAGTTAGAAAGAAAAATATTTGATAATATAGAAAATATCATTAATGGAAATGTTAAAAAATATAAATTAATGGAGAATTATGATGAAGAAACTATAAAAGAAGCTATCACAAAGCTTAATAAAAAAGATCAAGAGTTTGCTAAAGTAATTGAAAGTTTTAATGGTTCATATGAAAAAATAGCAGACTATTATAATGTTTCACTTGAAACTATGTATTCAAAAAAGACAGCCCTTACAAAAAAAATAAAAAAAGCTATAGAAATAGATGAATATAAACCAAAGAAAGAAAATTTATTTACTAAATTAAGCAATAAATTTAATGAAGAAGAAATAAAAAAAGCCATTTTAAAACTTAATGATAAAGATAAAGAATTTATGAGAGTTTTCTATGAAAATAATGGCTCTCCTACTAAAATAAGTAAATATTATGGTGTAAGTGGTCCTGTTGTTATAAAGAAAGAAAAAAGAATATTTGCTAATATAGAAAATATAATTAATGGAGAAAAAGCAGATCCATTTGATAAACTAGTGCTTGAATTTGGAAAAGATAAAGTAATAAATAGTATTAATGCTTTAACTAGTAGAAGTAAAAGTGTGATGGAAGATAAATATGGTTTAAATGGTAATAGTGCTTTATCATTAAATGAATTAAAAGAAAAATATAATTCTAATAATGATGCAATATATGCAGTGATATATTATTCATTAAAAATGATGAAAGAATACTTAACAAAAAGTGAAAATACATATGTATATTTGAAAAAAGTATTAAATAGTGATAGCAAAGAAAATGTAAAAAAAGCATTAAATGATTTAAGTGATGATGAGAAATTAATTATATGGCTTTATTTAGGCTTAGATAAAGAGCATAAACTAGATATTAATAAGATATCTAAAATATTAAATAAAACTGATGATGAAGTAATAGAAAAAATTAATTTAATTGCAGATAAAATAAGTAAAAATTTAAAAAAGAATATTAATAAAAAATAGATATAATAAAAACTATCTTAATCATATATTTTATTAGGGTGATTTAATGAGATTAGCTCTAAGAAAAAATGGAAAGATAGTTTTATTTTGCACTATTTTATTAACTATAATAGGAGTTTATGAGGTTTATAGTGCTAGTAATGTATGGGCATTGTATAAAGAAAATGATTCTTTATATTATTTTAAAAGACAATTAATATTTGCAATATTAGGAGTAGCTAGTATGTTTATAGCAATGAAAATAAATATTAATTATATTTTTAAATACGCTAAATATATATTATATTTTGGTTTATTACTTTTAATTTTAGTTTTAATACCAGGAGTAGGAATGGTAAGAGGAGGAAGTAGAAGTTGGTTTGGAATAGGTAGTTTTGGAGTTCAGCCAGCAGAATTTTTTAAAGCAGCAATTATTATATATGGTTCATGTTATTTAGCTAATAACTATAAAAATACAAATAAATTTTATAAAGGAGTTGTTCCACTTTTACTTGTAACTTTTATTGGATTTGCTTTAATAATGCTTCAACCAGATTTAGGTAGTGGGGTTGTAATGATTGGAGCAGTTGTTATTATGAGTGTAGTAAGTAGAGCATCTATTAAAAATTATTTAAGGCTTGGAGTATTAGGAGTAGTGGCTTTTGCTTTTTTAATTATATCTGCACCATATAGAGTAAATAGAATTACGGCTTTTATAGATCCATGGGAAGATCCTTTAGGTACAGGCTTCCAAATAATTCAATCATTATATTCTTTAGGCCCTGGAGGATTACTTGGAAGTGGAATTGATGGCAGTATTCAAAAACACTTTTATTTGCCAGAACCTCAAACTGATTTTATATTTGCCATATTTGCAGAAGAATTTGGATATATCGGTTCATTAATAGTTCTTATATTATTTGCTTTATTAATAGTAAATGGTTTTAAGATAGCAAGAAAAAGTGATGATTTAAAGAGATCGTTTTTAGCAATAGGAATAACATCTTTAATTGCAATACAAGTAGTTATTAATTTATGTGTAGTAGTAGGAATATTTCCTGTGACAGGCATTACTTTACCTTTCTTTTCATATGGAGGTTCTTCATTAGTTTTAATTTTATTTTTGAGTGGTTTATTAATAGGTATAGATAGAAAGGAAAGCGTTTATGAAAATAGTAGTAACTAGTGGAGGAACTGGTGGGCATGTATATCCAGCTGTTTCACTAATAAAATATTTAGAAAATTATGGTGAAGATGTTTTATTTATTGGGTGTAAAAATAAGCTTGAAGAAGAAGTAGCCAAAAAAGAAGAAATAAACTTTATTGGATTAAACTTTAATAATAGAAATGGTTTAATAAACAAGATTAAATTTATTATTAGTATTATTAAAAACATCTTTAAAACAATTAAAATATTTAATGAGTATAAGCCAGATGCAGTAGTGGGATTTGGTAATTACATAAGTTTTCCTGTTTGTATTGCATCTAGAATAAAGAAGGTACCAATTATCTTACATGAGCAGAATAGCACAATGGGAAAAGCTAATATCTTTTTAGGATTATTTGCTAAAAAGATAGGTTATAGTATTCCTTTAATTAAAGAATATCATAAAAATAAATTAGTTATGGTTGGTAATCCTAGAAGTAATGAATGTATAAAAAATAGAAACAATGTAAATATAGATATGACTAAAAATAATATTTTAATTATGATGGGAAGCTTAGGATCCAGTAGTGTAAATAAAGTTTTAATAGAGTTTATTAATAGTATAGATGATAGTAATATTTATCATATAGTAACAGGTAAAAAGCATTATGAAAGTTTTAAAGACAAAATTACTAATAAAAGTAATATTAATATTTATCCTTATTTAGAGGATAGTATTGCTTATATGAAAAAATGTGATGTTTTAGTAAGTAGAAGTGGTGCGACTACAATTAGTGAAATAACTACTTTAGGTATTCCAACAATTTTAATTCCTAGCCCATATGTAGTAAATAACCATCAATTTCATAATGCTTCTTATTTATTAAAAAATGAAGCATGTCTTTTACTAGAAGAAAAAAATCTTACTTATATGACCTTAAAAAATAATATAGATAAATTATTAAATAATAATGCACTTAGAATAAAACTAAGACTTAATAGCATGAAATTAGCTACTTTTAATTCATCATCAAAAATATATGATTTAATAAAGGAGGTAACTGATGTATAAAGAGTTTATTAATGAAATAAATAAAATTAATAAAAATATTTTAAAAAAGAATATAGATTTGAAAAACTATAATACAATGAAAACAAAAAGTATTTGTAAATATTTTATAGAGCCTACTAGTTATATAGAATTAAAAAAAGTAATGAAATTAATAAGAAAATATAAAGTGAAATATTATATTTTAGGGAATGGATCAAATATTATTTTTACAAGTAGAGAAAAAGAGTGCATTATAAAATTGAATTTTTACAAAAATAAAGATTTTGAAATAGTAAATTCAAATGAACTATTATTATCTTTAGCTTATTCAATGTATAAGAAAGGATATAGTGGATTAGAATATTTGAGTTTTATTCCTGCCAGTGTTGGTGGCGCTATAGTTATGAATGCAGGATGCTATAATCATAATTTTAGTGACATTATTAAGTATGTATATTATTTAGATGAAGATTTAAATTTTAAAGTTATTAAAAAAGAAAATTGTAATTTTTCATATAGAAATAGTCTTTTTAAAAATAGTAAAAAGATAGTTTTAGGCTGTAAAATAAAGCTAATAAATGGAAATAAAGAAAAAATTAAAGAGATAATGGAAGAATGTATAAATAAAAGAAAAAGCAGTCAACCTTTAGAGTATCCAAATAGCGGTTCAATATTTAAAAATTTAGATAATGTTAAAGCATGGAAATTAATTGAAGATAGTGGGCTAAAAGGCTATAAATATAAAGATGCTTTAGTTAGTAATAAGCATAGTAATTTTATTGTAAATACAAAAAATGCAAGTGGAGAAGATATCCGTATTTTAATAGATATAATTAAAGCAAAAGTATTTTATGATCATAAGGTAAAATTAGAAAGCGAAGTTATTATTATTGATTAAAATAAAATACAATAATTACCATTCCTATTAATTGAAAAAGAATAAAAAAAAGTGTATTCTAATTAATAGAATAGGAGGGGTGTAATTATGGATAGTAATACTACTACATATACTAAAACCTTTTCTATTGACTTAGAGAGAACTAACTATCATTTAAAAATGAAAAAAAGAAAAATAAATAGAATAATAACAGTTGCTATTATTTGGTTAATATTAATTGTTTATTTTATTACTCCCTTTTCTAAAATAAATTTAAAAGTATCAGGAAATGTTTATTATAGTAAACAAGAATTAATGGATTTAGCATACATTAATAAGAATGAATTTTGGTGGTTATTTAATAAAAATAATGCTATTAAGGTGTTAGAAGCAAATGAATATATTGAAAATGTGGAGATAAGAAAATCTCCTTTTGGTGTTAGAATGAAAATTGAAGAAATATATCCTCTTGGAGAAATAGGAGATAAATTTGTTTTTAGCAATGGAAATGTTAATGATAAAAATAATTATCCATTAGCTGAAAAGATTAATAAACTAACAGATTTTAGTTTAGTTAATTCAAATAAATTTAATAATGTATCTTATAAATACAAACAAGTTCCAAAATATGTTAGAGATAATATAGAAAGTATTGAAATTGAAACAACTTCATTTGATTTTGATTATGTCTTATTAAATGGATATGATGAAAAAATTGGATATTTTACAATTAAAACTGATTTAGTGTATCTAGATACTAAATTTAATGCAAATAAATATACTAAAATTATGGAAGAAGTTAGTCAAAATAAGCTAAAATATACTAAAGAAAATAGAGCATTAATTGCTTATTTATATCCCGAAGAAGAAAAGTTCGGCCTTGTTGATAGTTTTAAGGAGGATTAAGTATGAATAGAAATCAAATATTTACTACAGTAGAATTTATAGATGATTTAGTTAGAATGACTATAGGTGAATATTATAATGATAAGTTTTATATATTCGATACTTTTAAATGTTTATCTAAAGGATTAGAAAAATCTAATATTATAGATAAAGAAGAAGTAAAGAAAACCATTTTGGAGTTAATAAACTTAATAAAAGAAAAAACAGAGATTATAGTAGAAGAATTAGTTTTATGTTTACCTAGTGATAAATTAATTATTAATGATTTTTCTTCAACTTCTCCAGTAACAGGTAAAAACTATTTAATTAGCCAATATGATATTAATGAAGCATATAAAGTAGCTAGTAAGATTAGACACCAAGATAATGAAACAATAATTAATATTGCTCCAATTGAATATCAACTTGATGATGGACAAAAGATGGATTTTGCTCCAATTAGATATAAATCAACTACTTTTAAAACTATGTTTAATGTATTTATGTTACCAACTGATACATATAATAGTTATTTAGAAACAATTAATGAATGTAATTTAAAAGTGGATAAATATTATTTAGATGCTGATTGTTTGTATTCAGGTGTTTTTGAAGATGATGATATTAGCTCATCAATCTTAAATATTGATAAATATAGCACTAGTTTACTTTTATATAAAAAAGGAAAACTTTTAAATAAAATTAGTATTCCTTTTGGTACAGTTAATATAGAAAAAGAAATACAAAGTGAATTAGATATAACTGATACTAAAGAATTAAAAAATATGTTATACAATGTTGGTAGTTGTATGCCTTCAAATAATAGTTATTTAAGTGTATGTAAAAATAGCAAAGATAAATATATTAGTGAAAAAGAATTAAATGATATTATAGATGTTAATATTAGAATAGTTTTAAATAATCTAATTAACAAGGTAAAAGAAGATGTTAGTTTAAAAGAACTAGATATTTATATTACAGGTTATGGTGCTAATATTAGTGGTATTGATACATTATTAAAAGAATTATGTGAATGTAATGCAATTTTATATAATTCTAATATTTTAGGATTAAATAATTCTAGTTATTGTGAAACTATTGGCTTAATCAGATTAAATTATAAAAAAATTAGTCAAAACAAATATATAAATTTACAAAATAATAATTATAATGATATAATGGTTAATAAAGATGGCAGTTCTAAATTTGATAAGTTCATATTAGATGAAGAAGAGCTAGATTAGGAGGAGTTTAAATGAACGATGAAAGTAAATTTGCAAATCTTGAGTCATATCAAAATTTGTGTACAATCAAGGTAATTGGTGTTGGTGGAGCAGGTAATAATGCAGTTGATCACATGTTAGAAGTTGGAATACCTGGAGTAGAGTTTTGGGTTGCTAACACAGATGTTCAAATGCTTTCAAAATCAAAAGCCACTAATCGTATAATTTTAGGAGAAACTACTACTAAAGGTTTAGGTGCTGGTGCTAATCCTGCAGTTGGTAAAGAAGCTGCTTTAGAGAGTGAAGATAAAATTAGAGAAGCGTTAGATGGTGCTGATATGGTGTTTATCGCTGCTGGAATGGGTGGAGGTACTGGTACAGGTGCTGCTCCAGTTGTAGCAAAAATTGCTAAGGAGTTAGGAGCATTAACAGTAGGAGTTGTTACTCGTCCATTTAGTTTTGAAGGAAAAAATCGTAGTTCTCAAGCAAGTGAAGGAATACAAGAATTAAAAGAAAATGTAGATTCATTAATAATAATATCTAATGATAGATTATTACAAATGAATGGTTCAATTCCATTTGATCAATCATTTAAATTAGCAGATGATATCTTAGGTCAAAGTGTTAGAACTATTACTGATTTAATTAGTAATACAGGATTAATAAATAGAGATTTTGCTGATGTTAGAACAGTTATGTATAATAGAGGTACTGCTATGATAGGATTTGGTAGTGCTAAGGGAGAAAGAAAAGTAACTGAAGCAACTAATAAAGCTATTTCTTCTCCTCTATTAGAAGCATCATTCCAAGGTGCAAGACAAGCTATAGTTAATATAACTGGTGGAGAAGTTGCTTTGTATGATGTAAATGATATAACAGATATTATAAGAGAAGCATCAGGTAATGATATTAATATTATTTTTGGAGCATCTATTATTCCTGAATTAAAAGATGAAATAAGAGTTTCTGTAATTGCAACTGATTTTGATGAAGCAAGTATTGTAAGAAATGAAACAATAACAAAGAAAACTTCGCCATTAGAGTATCAACAAACTTCACTATTCATAGATGAAGATACTACTAAAGAAACTAAAACTGAAACAGAAGAAAAAGAAAATCTTAAAGATGACTTATTACCAGACTTTTTAAAATAAATAAAAGTTAGAAGGTTTATCAATTATTTGATAGATCTTTTTATTTGCCTAAAAAATTTTTGTTTAAATAAGCATAAAAGTATGATAGACTATTTGTGCGGGTGATAGAAGGTATGGCATTTCTTAAAAAAAGTAAAAATAAAACTTTAGTAGTACCTTCTAATATAACATTAATTGAAGAAGATGCTTACTATAATAATGATTATATAAAACAAGTAATTTTACATGAAAAAATAAAAAGTATTGGTGATAGTGCTTTTTATATGTGCACATCATTAAAAAAAATAAATTTGCCAGAATCTATTTCTTCAATAGATGAAAATGCTTTTGATTTTTGCTCATCTTTAAAAGAAGCAATAATACCATCAAAAGTTAAAATAATAAATAGTCAAACTTTTTCTTGTTGTAAAAGATTAAAGAAAGTTACTTTGCCAAAAAATTTAGAGAGAATAGAAAATAGAGCATTTGAAGATTGTATATCACTTGATAATATAACTATACCTAATTCTGTAAATTATATCGGACATCAAGCATTTAAAGGATGTTCTTCTTTAAAACATATAGAAATACCTAATAATATTGAAATATTAGACCAAATGATGTTTTATGACTGCTCTAGTTTAAAAAGTATAATACTACCTAACAAACTAAAAAATATTGCTTATTATTTCTTTAGTGGTTGTAAAAGATTAAAGTCAATAACCTTGCCTAATACATTAAATGAAATAGGAGAATATGCTTTTAATGAATGTACTTCTTTACATAGTATAAAAATACCAGATAGTGTTACAAAAATTAGTAAAAGTGCGTTTAGTTATGCTAGAAATCTCGAACACATAAAATTACCAATTAATTTAGAAGTAATTTGTGATTCATTATTTTATAATTGTAAAAAATTGAAAGAAATTGTAATGCCTAGTAATGTTAGACTAATAGGAAAAAGCAGTTTTTTAAATTGTAAGAGTATTGAATATATTAATATACCTAGTTCAGTATCTAGTATTGGAACAGATTGTTTTAATAATTGTAGGCATTTAAAAAAAATTGATTTAAGTGAAAATAATATTAAAATAATAGAAAACTGTACATTTTTCAATTGCGTTAATTTAACAGAAGTTGTTTTTCCAAGTACTATTCAAAAGATTGGTGAAGAAGCTTTTTGTGGTTGTAAAAAATTACAAAAAGTAATTATTCCTAAACAGACATTAACTATAGCAAATTTTGCTTTTCACAATTGTAAAAATATTACTGAAATTTCATTACCTGAAAAAGTTAGTTTAGATTATTCAACTTTTGATAATTTATCAAAATGTAAAAAAATAAGTTTATATAATATTAATAATTTATTTGAAGAAAATATATATAAATTTTTGTTAAAAAATAAAAGAATATATATAAATCATTCAACTGGAAAAATGGTAATTTTAGGTAGAAGTAGTAAGGAAGAAATAGATGAAAAAATATATCATAAAGTAGATTTTGAAAATATTCAAAATAATTTAAAATGCAATAAATTATCTGCTATTTTATTGGGAGTATTTTCTCAAAATAAAAATATTGATTACAAAAAAATAAATTTTGTTAAAAATTTTATAAATTATTTGTCAGAAAATAGAAATCTTAATGAAATTAGTAGAATTTTAAATGAAGTAGATAACACTATTGAATACAATAGATTAATTAAAATATTAAATAAAAAAATAAAATTAAAAGAATGTGAATATTATTATTTATTTAAATTTGCAAATAATTTAGGTGCATTTAATGAAGATAACGTAGTAAGACAAAAAGCATGTAACTTTATAGAAAACCTTATAGAAAAGGGTAAAATTAATGATAGTAATATTCGCGATATATTTTCAGAAATGGAATATTCTAACTATAATAGTGAATGGGCAAATTTTGTAATGGAGAAAAAAAACATAGATATTTTATTAAAAAAAGATGAAGAAACTACAGGCTATATTGCTAGAGTATATAATGAATTCTTTGCTATAAAAGAATTTTATAGAAGAAATAGAGGTAGTCAAAGTTATCGTAAGGTTACAATAAGTGCTTGTGATAGTTATTTTTCTAAAGCAAATTTTGTTGGCATTACATTAGATACTATTGATATAGCCCCTGTCATCAGCCTATATACCAAAAATCAAACAGCTTTTATAGATGCAAAAAATATAAGAAAAGAATATTTAGAGATGAAGAAAAAGGGAGAAATAAAAGATCATATATTAAATGAAGAATTAAAAGAAAAGAGAATTTTAGAAGATATTAATAATATTAAAAAACAAATATTAAAAGATTCTCATGAAGTAATAAATGAGTTAAATAAAATAGCAAATGAAAAATTCACATATGAGTTTTTGTCCAAATATGATCCGGCAAACTTTATACTTGGTAAATATTGCTCATGTTGTGCACATATTGAAGGTGTTGGTTATAGTATAATGCATGCCAGTATTGTAAATCCAAATTGTCAAAATCTAGTTATAAGAAATAGATATGGTCGAATAATTGCAAAAAGTACTTTATATATAAATAAAGAACAGGGATATGGTGTATTTAATACAATTGAAGTAAATGAATGTTTAAATAGTAATGAATTAAAATTAGTTTATGAGAAGTTTAAAAAAGCTGTATATGATTTTGCAGAAAAATATAATGAAGAAAATGAAATAAAACTTATTCAAATAAATGTAGGAATGAGTATGAATGATTTAAGTTATTATATAAGAAATAATGATAAAAAAGGAAAAGTATTAAGAGCGATTGATTTTAGCACATATGGAAAAGAAGGTAAAAAATATATGGGAGATTGGAATAATGAGCAATACATTGTGTGGAAAAGATAATTTAATTAATTTGTTAATAAATTATGGATTTAGTATTGAAAAAGCTAAAGACATTTCTAGTAACACTGAATCTTATAATATAGAAAATGTAAAGAATATTTTAGATACTTTTATTAATTTAGATATTTTAAAAGAGAAAAAAATAATTAATAAATTAGATAAAATAATTTCTAATTGTAGAAATGAAACAATAGATGAATTAATTCACATATTAGATAGTAATAATTGTGATACTTCTAGAATAATTTCTAAAGTTAATTCTTTAATAACTAACTATGATAAAAGAACTTTATTATCACTTATTGAAATATTTAAACAAAATAACTTAAATACCAATTATATATTAAGTAATTGTGGTGAACTATTAAAAAGAGGATCTATAGAAAAAACTCATGAAATAATAAAAATATTAAAAGAAAATAATATAAATATAAAACTAATTAATAAATGCTCAACTATTCTAGCAAGTAATAGTAGTAAAGAAATGAAATTAATACTAAATGTTTTAAAAACATATTATCCCAATAGTTATAAAGATCTAATTTATAAAAGTCCTTCTATTTTAGCTTTTGGAAAGGCAAGTACTATTATAGAAATAAACAAAATTTTAGGAGAAGATTTTGATAGATTAGTAGATATTTGTCCTTCTATTTTATCAAGAAAATCAAGTGCAGAGATTCAAAAAATAAAGGACTTATTAGGTGATAATTTTATTAATATCATTGAAAAAGCACCAATTATACTATTAAGAGGAAATGCTACTAATATTGAAAGTATACAAAATTTACTAGGCAACAATTTTTATAAAATGGTAGAAAAGTATCCTTCTATATTAGCTTCAGCAACAGTTAAATCATTTGAAAATATTAAAAATGAATTAGGAATGGAATATGATGAAATTATTGATAAATACTGTATTTCATTAGTAAGTAATAATGTAAATAAAATAAAAAAATTGAAAGAGATTTTTAAAGATGATTTTAAAAAAGTTATAGATAAAAATCCTATACTTTTAGCTCAACTAAATGATAATCAAATAGATGGTATAAAAGAGGAATTAGGTGATAATTTTCATAAAATAGCTTATAATTGCTCAGTAGTTTTGTGTAAGTCTAGTAGATTGCAAATAAAAGAAATAAAAGAAGTTTTAAAAGATAAATATGATTATATAATAGATAAATGTCCTGTATTGCTTGCATATACAAACAAAAAGAAACTTTTAGAATTTAAAGATGAATTAAAAGAAGATTTTGATTTGTTATTATATAAATGTCCTAATGTATTGGGCACTAGTAGTGTAGAAAAAATAAGAGAAGTTAAAAAAATACTCAATAAATCATATAAAGAAATAATTGAGGAATGTCCTGGAGTATTAGCAATTGCTGATCCAAGTAGAATATATAAAATCAAAGATATATTAAAAGAAGATTATGATTACTATATAAGTAGATGTCCTTCTATTTTATCTAGAGAAAATGTTAATGAAATAAAAGAAATATTAGATGAAGTAGATATAAAATTAATAAAAAACTGTCCAACTATTTTATCAGATGGAAATATAAAAGAAATTAGATTGCTAAAAAAAGAGTTCAAAGATAAATATTACTTAATAGAAAAATGTCCAATTATTTTAGCTTTTTCTAAAGTAAATAACATTAAAGATATACAAGATGAATTAAAAGATAAGTATGATGAGTATATTGAAAGATGTCCATCAATTTTAGCGTATGGAAATAAGAAAAATATTAATGAATTAAAAAATATTTTTGGAGACATGTATGATGATGTAATAGAAAAAACTCCTTCTATTCTAACTATAAATAAAATAAAAGAATTTAAAGAAGTAATAAAGGAGTTAGGAAAAGAAAATTTTGAAGTAATAACTAAAAAAGCTCCTTCAGTATTTTTAATTATTAATAAAAAACTAGTTAAAGAAGCTAAGGATAAATATGGTGATGACTTTTCTAAATTCATTGCTAGTAGTCCAAAAGCTATATACACGAAAAAATAAGCAATAATAAATAACAATATAGTAATAATTTGATATAATTTTTATAGGTGAGAATATGAATTATTTGAAATATTTAAAAGATAATACATGTTTTATAGTCCCAAGTAATATTAAAAGGGAAATACTTTTATTTGTTTCAAATAATAAGATGTTAGTTAATATTTCTTTTTATACAATTGAAGAATTATTAAAAAAAATTTATTTTGATTATAATGAAAAAACAATATATGAATTATCAAAAAAATATAATATTAGTTATGATGATGCTCTATTAATGATAAATAATATGTATTATATAAATGATGTTACTATTAATGATCTTAAAGTAAATAAATTAAAAGAAATGAAAGATTATTTAGATTCTAATAATTTATTAATATATGATAAAGACTTCTTAAATTATCTTAATTCAAAAAATATAGTTACTACTTATGATAAAACTAATTTTTTAAGAGAAAATGTCTTTAATAAATTAAATAATGTAACTTTTATTAATGATAATGAGGTATATACTAGTGATGTATATGAATTTAATTTTATAGAAGATGAAGTAGACTTTGTAGCAAATAAAATAGCTAATTTAATAGATTCTGGTACTAATATAAATAATATTAAATTAGTTAACGTTAATGATACTTATAATTTATTTATTAAAAAGATTTTTTCTTTTTATAATATACCAGTTTATTTAAATGAAAAAACTTCATTATATGATTTATTAATAGTAAAAGACTTTATAAACCTTTTAAAAGAAGAAAATAGTAAAGAAAGTGCGTTAGAAACGTTTAAAGAAAAGTATCCTTTAAATAATGAATTAACTACTAATATATATAACAAAATTATTAATGTTTTAAATGAAGATTATTTTATAAAAGATTTTAATAAAGATATTGAATATTTTATAAAAAAATTAAAGAAAACATATCTTAAAGAAAGAAAATTAGAAAATTATATTGAATACATTAAAGTAGAAGAAATAACAAATGATTCTAATTATTATTTTTTAATAGGTTTTAATAATTCTTTTCCTAAATATTATAAGAATGAAGATTATTTAAGTGATGATATAAAAAAGAAATTAGGATTTACCACTAGTAATTATATTAATAAAAATATTAAAAAATATTATATTAATAAATTAAATAATTGTAAGAATTTAATAATAACTTATAAATTAAAAGATTATTTTAATTCATATCTATCTAGTACTTTAATTGATGAAATAAATTGCAATTTAATTAACAACTATAGTTTTAATTCTAAAATAAGTTATTCTAATAAATATGATAAAATAAAGCTTTCTAAATATTTAGATGATTATTATAAATATGGATATAAAAATAATAATTTAGATCTTTTATATAATAGTTATGAAAAAGAATATAATACATATGATAATAAATTTAAAGGACTAGGAAATGATAAATTTATTAATTATAAAAATAAGAGTATTAATTTATCTTATTCATCATTAGATAATTTTTATAAATGTAAATTTAAATATTATATAGCTAACTTAATTAATGAAAATGATGATACATTTGCTACTAAGGTTGGTGAATTATATCATTATGTTTTAAGTAAAATGTATGATAGTAATTTTGATTTTGAAAGAAGTTATAATGAATATATAAGTAATAAAGAGTTTAGCGAAAAAGAAAATATATTACTTAATAAATTAAAGGAAGAATTAAGAATAGATATTAATTTATTAAAAGAACAAATTAGTAAAGGAAAGTTTACTAAAACAGTTTGTGAAAAGAAAATAGAAATTAATGTAAAAAGTAAAGCATCTATTATATTAAAAGGAACTATTGATAAAATAATGTTAACTAGTGATAATAAGTATGCTTATGTAGTAGATTATAAAACAGGAAAGCCAAAAATTAGTTTTGATTATCTTAATGATGGATTAAATATGCAACTTGCTATATATATGTATTTAATGCATAAAAGTAAAGAATATGCAGATGTTTTCTTAGTAGGATGTTACTTACAAAAAATATTAGATGATGATCTAGTTAAAGATGAACTAAAATTAGATGGATATACTTATGATGATTTAAATACTATTGAAATGATTGATAATGGTTATTTTGATAGTTCGTTTATTAATGGAATTAAAGTAAAAAAAGATGGTAGTTTAAGAGATAATAATAAGTTGTTTGATTCATCTTATTATGAAGAGGTATTAAATACAGTAGAAAAGAAAGTAGAAGAAGCAATAGAGTGCATTTTAAATAATGATTTTGCTATTAATCCTAAAATTGTAGATGGTAGCAACATTTCATGTACTTATTGTAAATTTAAAGATATTTGTTATCACAAGTATAAAGATGCAATAGTTATAGTAGAGGGGGATGAAGATGGGCAGATCATGGACTAATGAGCAATTAGATGCTATAAATTCACCAACTCAAAATATACTAGTAAGTGCAGGAGCAGGTAGTGGTAAAACAGCAGTATTAACAGAGAGGGTTACTACTTTACTAAATAAAGGCATTAATATTAATGAATTATTAGTGCTTACTTTTACTAATGCAGCAGCTGCTGAAATGAAAGATAGAATACGTAAAGCTATTAAGAAAAATGAAAATTTAAAAGAACAATTAAATTTGCTTGATAGTGCCTATATCACTACATTTGATAGTTTTGCCTTGTCTTTAGTAAAAAAATATCATTATTTACTAGGCATATCTAATAATGTAAGTATTGTAAATGAAGCTGCACTTAAACTAGAAAAATATAAAATTATCGATGAAGTAATGGAAGAAAATTATATAAAAAAGAGTAATGAATTTTTAACTTTAATAAAAAGATTTTGTCTTAAAGATGATGAAGATTTAAAAAGTTTACTTTTTGAAATAAATAATAAGTTTGATTTAATAATTGAAAAAGAAGAGTTTTTAAGTAATTATTCTACTACTTTAAACGATAATAAAATAAATAAGTTATGGGATGATTACTTTAGTAAAATTTTAAATAAAATAGAATTAATTAAAGATTTGTATTTAGAAATGGAAAATAGTTTAGAGACTAATGAAGATGAAGAATTTTTTGAATTAATTAGTAAGGAATTAGAAGTTTTATTAACTACTTCTAATTATGATACTATTGCAACTAATATTAATTTTAGTTTGCCAAATAAAAGAAAAAATATAAGTGAAACTTTATTAGTTAATAAAAAGAAAATAAATGAATTAAAAGATGAAATTAAAGATTTAATTATATTTGATAATAAAGAAAAAATAATGAATGCTTTAAAAGAAAATTTAAACTATGAAAAGGAATTAATTAGTATTATTAGTGAAATAAATAATAGAATTAATAAATTAAAGTATTCAAGTGAAATGTTTGAATTTATGGATATTGCTAAACTAGCAATTAAGCTAGTAAAAAATAATAAAGATATTTGTAATGAATTAAAAAATAGTTTTAAAGAGATAATGTTAGATGAATATCAAGATACAAGTGATATACAAGAAACATTAATGAATTATATATCAAATAATAATATTTATATGGTCGGAGATATCAAGCAATCAATATATAGATTTAGAAATGCTAACCCTAATATTTTTTTGAACAAATATGATACATATTCAAGTGATTTAACTAAAGGCAAAGTAATTAATTTAATGCGTAATTTTAGATCTAGAAAAGAAGTATTAGATGACATTAATGTCTTATTTAATAAAATAATGGAAGTTGATTATGGAGGAGTTAACTACTCTAAAGGTCATGAATTTATATTTGGCAACTTAAGTTATAATGAACATTTATTTGCTAATCAATCTAATAGTTTAGAAATTTATAATTATAATAAAGAAAAAGGATTTAGCTTTACTAGTGATGAAATAGAAGCTTTTATTATTGGAAAAGATATAAAAAATAAAATAAAAAATAATTATAGGGTTTATGATAAAGATAATGGCATAGAGAGAAAATTAGAGTATGGAGATATCACTATTTTAATAGATAGAAAAGATCCTTTTGATACCTATTTAAAAGTGTTTGAATACTTGAATATTCCTATGAGTTCATACAAAAATAATAATTTAGTATATAGTGATGAATTATTATGCTTTAAAAATATTTATAAATTAATTATTAAATATAGTAATAAGGAATTTGATGAAGAGTTTAAACATTCATTTATGTCTGTTGCAAGAAGTTTCTTGTTTGAGTATAGTGATGATTATTTATTTGATTTAATTACTAATAATGATTATTTTAATAATGATATATTTTTATCTTTGAAAGATATAATAGATAATTATAGTTGTTTATCTATAATACAAATTCATAATTTAGTATTAGAAAAATTAGATGTGTTTTATAAAGCTAGAAAATGTAATGGAGTAGATGATATTACTTCCGTTATTCATTATTTAAGTGATTTAATGAATGATCTTAATTCTTTAAGTTATACGCTTAATGAAGTAGTAAAATATTTTGATGATGTTATAAATAAAGATTTTAAAATAGAGTTACCAGTTAGGAAAAATTCTATGAATTCAGTTAAAATTATGACCATTCATGCCTCTAAAGGATTAGAGTTTAATATTTGTTATTTTGCTGGCTTTAGTAAAAAATTTAGTGAATTTGATTCTAAAAAGAAATTTATATATGATGAAGCATATGGATTATTACTTCCTCTATATATTGATAATGAAAAATATAATAATATAGGTAAAAAATTATATTTAGATAAATATTATAAAGAAGAGATAAGTGAAAAGATAAGGCTACTATATGTTGCGTTATCTAGGGCAAAAGAAAAGATGATAATTGTAGGTAATTTTAATGATGAAGATGAAAAAGCACTTGGAGAAACTAGAAGATTTAATGATTTAATTAATTATGCAAAAAGTAGCATGAGTAATTATTTTAAAAATATTGATTTAAAAGATTATGAGATAACTGACGTATATAAGTTTTATAAATCTAATAAAGTATTAAATAACGCTAATATAACTAAAATTATCAATAAAGAAATTAATGTTAAAAATAAAATTATAAGTGAAAGCAGTTTTTCTAAAAAGCAATTAGAATTAATTAATGAAAATACCATAAATATAATGAACAAAGGTAACTATTTGCATGGATATTTACAAAAGATTGATTTCTATAAGCCTAATTTAGATAATTATTTGTTAGACAAAAATGACAAAAAAATAATTGAAAAATTTTTACATAATGATCTTTTAAAAAATATTAAATTAGGAAAAATATATAAAGAATATGAATTTATGTATGAAGAAAATAATGAATTTAAACATGGATTTATAGATTTAATGATTGTATATGATAGTTACATAGATATTATAGATTATAAACTAGCAAATATTGAAGATGAAGGATATGTTAAACAATTAAATGGTTATAAAACATATATAGAGAGTATTACTAGTAAAAAAGTAAGTTTATATTTATATTCTTTATTTACAGGTAATACTTTAAAGGTGGGTTAGTAATGAAAATTGGTATATGCATAGGCAGTTTTAATCCTCTTCATGTAGGACATGAAAAAATGATAAACGCTCTTATTTATAATAATGAAATGGATAAAGTAATAGTTATTTTAACAGGTGATAACTATCATTTAAAAAATAATTTAATACCATATAAAGATAGATATAATATGCTTAAATTATCATTTAATAATGAAAAAATAATAATTAGCGATTTAGAAAAAGAAAAATATCATTATACTTATGAAAATATAAAATTGTTAAAAGAAAAATATATTAATGATGAATTATATTTAGTTATAGGAGCAGATAATTTAATAGAATTAAATACTTGGAAAAACTATGAATATATATTAGATAATTGCAATCTTATTGTATATGAACGCAATAATATTAATATAAAAGAGTATTTAAATAATCATTTTACAAACTATAAAAATAAGATTATAATAAAAAAGGAAATAGGAAGTGTAAGTTCTACGCTTATTAGAAAATTATTAAAAAATAATGATAAAACTGTTAATAAATATTTAAATAGTAAAATAATTGATTACATTATGAAAAATAATCTATATAGGGGGTAATTTAAATGAACGTAAAATATGATGAACTAAAAAAAGTAATTGAAAAGATGACTAGTTTACACCACACAATATCTACGATGGAGTCTTGTACTGGTGGAGGGCTTGGAAGTGTTATTACAAATATTCCAGGTGCTAGTGAAGTATTTCATTATGGAGCAATCACTTACTCTAACGAATATAAGGTTAAAATGGGAGTAGATCCCCGTATTATTGATAGATTTGGTGTATATAGTATAGAAACTTCTAAAGCAATGGCTAAAGCTATTTCACAATTAACAGGTAGCGATATTGGTATTGGAATAAGTGGTAATTTAAACTTAGAGGATCCTATTGAGAACAAAGGTGGCCTAGTTTACTTTTCTATATATCAATTAGTAGAAAAGAAATTTTATAGTAAAGTTATAACTATTAGTAAACCAAAAAGAGAAGAATCTAAAAAAGCTATAATTAATGTAATTATTGACACCTTATATAGTATTTATTGTTAAAAAATATTATCAATTAAAGAACATGTTGAAAAACATTGATAATAACTTTATTTACCATGTAATTTATTATATACTAATTATAACAAGGGTTGTTTATTGAAAAATTATTCCTTGTAAAAAAGTTTTTTTATAGCATCATATTAGGAGGTATTAGATATGAGCAAGAATGAAAGAGAAGAATTAATTAAAAGATTGCAAAAATATGCAAAAGGAGAAATAGATAATATTGAACAATTAAAACGTGATTTTCTTGAACCTTATGATAGAAAAGATGCTGAAAAAGAGCAATATAAATTTAATGCAGCTGAGTATTGCTTGGCACATCCTGAGATTTTTAAGGAATCATATAAAGATTTCGTTTTAAAATTATTAGATACGCATGCTTCTTATTATATGTCTCTTCCTGATGAATTTAGAAAGGATAAGGATATAACTTATAAAGCTGTATTAACTAATGGATATTATTTAAAAGATGCTCCTGATGAATTTAAATCTGATAAAAAACTTATTTTAAAATCATTAGAAAAAAATGCTGCTGCAATTGAATTTATTTCTCCTGCATTATTAAAAGATGAAGAATTCTTACTTGAAGCAGTAAAAATAAATGAATATGTACCAGATCATCTTCCTTATAATGAATTTAGAAGAAATAAGGATTTTATGCTTAAAGCAATAAAAGCTAATAATAATGCAATTCATTGCAATATTTCATATTTTATAAATGATAAGAATTTTATGCTAGAAGCAATAAAATGTAATGCAGAGGCTGTGAACCAAGTATACGAAAAACTAAACACCTATGGCTTTATGCTTGAAGCAGTAAAGGTAAACCCAGAGGCTATACGCTATGTAGATTGTGAGTACACAAATAGTGATAATTTTTTACTTGATGTAGTAAAAACTAATCCTGAAGCATTTAATTACATGTATGATCATGAGAAAAAAAGAGTTTTACAAAATGCAGAAATATTTAAAATGATTAAAATCACTAAGGATGATATTAAATATGATGTTAAAGAAATAAAAGCTAACTTAGCAAGCGTTAAGAAAAAGGAAAATAATTCAAAAAGATAAAATATAATTTATTAAGAATTGGCTAATACCAATTCTTTTTTAATGTTGGAAAATTTAATAATTACTTTATTTTGCATACAATTTATTATATACTAATAATAAAGAAGCATTTTTAAAGCATATATTAGGAGGTAAAAAATATGACTGAAGAAGAGAGAAAAGAACTAGAAAGAAAAGAATGGAGAGAAAGATTAGAAGAATACAAATGGCTTGCACCTTCAGGAGAAAAAGTAGATGTTAAACAATTGATGTATGATTTACTAGAATATAAAGATTATATAATAGGTGAAAATTATACATCAAGCGATGAAAAACTTAGATCTGATGCAATTTCGCATTGTTTGTTTACTCCTAAAATATTTAAGGGACCTGAATTATACAAGAATTTTATTCTTAAATTATTGGACGAAAATTCTGATTATTATATTTATATTGACGATGATTTAAAAAATGATAAAGATATAACTTATAAAGCGATAAAAAGTGCTCCAAGTTTAATAAAAAAAGCTCCTGAAAAATTTCAAACTGATAAAGAACTTGGTGTAGAATTACTTGAAGAAAATGAATTTAATTTTGCGTATATTTCTCCTCAATTAAAAGATGATGTAGATTTTTTACTTGAAGCAATAAAACGTAATCCATATGTTCGTGAACGTATACCAGCAGATAAAGAAGAAAAACTAGAAACATATGAAAAGATTAATCAAGCAAAAGAAGAAATTAAAACTGATTTGAAGGAAATAAAGTCAGACTTAACAAATGTTGCAAAAAATAAGAAAAATTCCAAAAGATAAAATTAATTAGAATTGGCTAATAACCAATTCTTTTTATTTATATAAATGTTGAAAAAAGGATAAATAAAAATAGTATTGGAGTTGATTATTATGAAATACGTATATGTTAAATCATATGATGGTACAATAGTTAAAATAGAAAAAAGTACAAGAATATACAAAAATGCAAAATAGAATAAGATATTTACTAGATAAAGGGATAAGCAAAGATGAAATTATACAAAGAATTTCTGGAGCTAAGTTATAAAATCCAATTTATCTAATACTTTATCAAAGAAAAATAATTCAAAAAGGTGAGTTTGCTTTAATCATCATTTTCTTCCTTTTTTATCTGATTTAAGAGCTTAATAAGAGCTCTTTTTTCTATTCTAGATACATAAGATCTAGAAATATTAAATTTTTTAGCTACTTCTTTTTGAGTTAACTCTTTACCATTAATTCCATATCTTAAATCTATTATTTCTTTTTCTTTATCATCTAAAACATTTAAATTTTCAGATAATAATTTCATTCTATCTTTATGAATAAGCTTTTGGGCAATCTCTTCATCACTTGAAGTAATCACATCCATTAAAGTTATTTCATCTCCCTCTTTATCAGTACCTATAGCATCAGATAATGAAGCAACTTGAAAATTCTTTTTATTAGCCCTTAAATGCATTAACATTTCATTTTCAATGCATTTAGCAGCATAAGTAGCAATTTTTACTCCTTTATCACTAGAAAAAGAATCTACAGCTTTTATTAAGCCAATGGTTCCAATAGAAAATAAATCATCTTGTGTTTCACCACTTCCTTCATATTTTTTAGCAATATGCACTACTAAACGAAGATTATGCTCTATAAGTTTTTTTCTTGCTTCTTCTTTATTACCATTAAATAATTCATTAACATAATGTTCCTCTTCTTCACTACTTAAGGGCATAGGATATGCTCCATTTTTAAGATAACCAACTAGCACTGCTATCTCTTTAAATATATCAAATATAAAATTAAACATATAATACCTCCACTTATTAAATTAAATGCTCTTAAATGCTTTTAAATTCCTAATAATTGAAGTAAAATGTTAATGGGTGATTTTATGGCTAAGCTTATGCCAAATTGGTTTTCAAATAGTATATATGATATAGATTTAGTTAAGTTAAAATCACTTAAGATTAAGTACATTTTATCTGATCTAGATAATACAATAGTAGGATATGATGTAGCTGTACCTACAGAAAGAGTATATAAACTTGTTGAAGAATTAAAAGAAAAAGGAATAGAATTAATAATTATTTCTAATAATAATGAAAAACGTTTAAGTACTTTCTGTAATCCTTGTTCTTTAAGATTCTTATCACATGCTAAAAAACCTACTCAAGGTAAACTAAAAAAGTTTTTAGAGAATAATAATATTAATCCTAATGAGTGTGCCTTTGTGGGTGATCAATTATTAACTGATATGTGGTGTGCAAATAAGGTTGGATGTGTGACTATTTTAGTAGAACCACTTCAGAAAAAAGAATCTAAATTTACTTTTTTTAATCGTATAATTGATAAAAAGATAAGAAAGAGATATTATAAACAAGGTAAGTTAATTAGCATTAGTAAGGAGGAATAGTAATATGGAAGATAAGTTATATTGTTATGGATGTGGTCAAATACTACAATGCGAAGATGAAACTAAAATGGGATATGTTCCTGAAAAAATACTTGAAACAAAGGAAAATATTTTATGTCAAAGATGTTTTAAATTGCAACATTATAATACTAATACAGAAACTCAATTAGTAGAGGATGACTATATTACTATTTTGAAAAGTATTGCTAAAGAAGATGCTTTACTTGTTTATGTAATAGATGTATTCAGTTTTGAAACTAGTTTAATTAAAAATATTAGTAATTATATTAATAATCAAAAGGTTTTAGTTTTAGCAAATAAAAGAGATTTAATTCCTTCTTCAGTAAAAGATGAAAAATTATTACATTGGATTAAAGAAAAGTTAGAATTAAATGGAGTAAAGAATGTTATTGATATAATAATGTCTAGTGGTCAAACCAACTATAATATTGATTTAATATTAGATAAAATAAATGAATTAAGAGAAAATAAAGACGTTTATATTATTGGTAATGCTAATGTAGGAAAATCTACATTCATTAACTCTCTATTAAAGAATTATAGTAATGAAACAGATAAATTAATAACAACAAGTTCATTCCCAGGAACTACATTAAATGTTATTAGAATACCTCTTGATATGAATTCATACATTTATGATACTCCAGGTATTATTCAAAAAGATTCTATGCTTTATGCAGTAGAACCAAGAATTTTGAAATATATTTTACCTAGAAAAGAAATTAAACCTTTAACTTTCCAATTAAAAGAAGGTCAATCTTTACTACTAGGTGGTTTAGCAACATTTGATTTTAAAAAGGGTAAAGAAACAGGCTTTACTTGTTACTTCTCTAGTTTTGTTAAGGTTCATCGTACAAAATTAGATAAGAAAGAAGTTACATTTAATAGCTTAGTTAAATCAAAATCTATAGTACCTACTACTAATATGATTACTAAACTTGAAGATTTAAAACTAAAGAAAATAGAATTAACTACTCCTGGTAAAGTAGATATAGTAATTGCGGGTTATGGATGGATTAGTTTTGAATATTCTAATCAAGAAATAGAAGTATATGTACCTAATAATTGTAAAGTATACTTAAGGGAGGCTTTAATCTAATGCTTAATAGTAAACAAAGAGTAAAATTAAGATCACTTGCTATGACATTAAGACCAATTTTTCAAGTAGGGAAAGAGGGCATTAGTAATAACTTAATTGATGGATTAGATAAAGCGCTTGAAGCTCATGAATTAATTAAAATTAGTATTTTAAAGAATTGTATGATAAATATAAAAGAAGCAGCATTTGATATAGCTAGTAAAACTAATAGCGAAATAGTTCAACTTATTGGAAGGAATATTGTTTTTTACCGTAAAAGTAAGAAACCAGTAATTGAATTCTAATGGCTAAAATAATACTTTTTTATGGTAGTTTTGATCCAATACATGCAGGACACCTTAAAATTGCTAAAAATTCGCTTAATTTAATTAAAGGTGATAAATTATACTTTGGATTGAATAAAAACTCAAATTCAAAGAATTTAGCGCCTTTTTTAAAAAGAAAAAGAATGGTTGAACTAGTAGTAAAAAAAGAAAAAAAGTTTGGAATATTAGATATTAAGTTTGATTATAGTAATTTAGAAGAAACATACGATAAAATACTTTCATTTTGTAATAAAGATGATGAGTATTATATTTTAATTGGAGAAGATCAAATATTAAATTTAAATAAATGGTATAAGTTTAATATGTTAAAGAAACATTTTAAATTTATTGTAGCTAGAAGAGGTAATAGTGACTATGATATAAATAGTGATTATATATATCTAGATAATAAAGTTTGTAATATCTCTAGCAGTGAAATAAAAAAAGGCAAATACACTCATTTAGATAAAGATGTAAAAAAATATATAATTAATAATAATTTATATCTAACTAAACAAATAAAAAAATATATAAGTAGTAAAAGATATAAGCATGTAGTGTCAGTAAAAAATCTTGCTTTAAAAATATATAAAAATAATAAAGATGGTTTAGATAGAAATAAGGTAATTACAGCTTCTTTATTACATGATATAGCAAAAGAATACCCCAAAAATAAAACAATGATGATAATGAATAAATATTATCCAAGTAAAGTAAATGAAAATGAATCTTTATATCATCAATATGTAGGGGAATACCTGGCTAGAAAAAAATTTGGTATTGAAGATACAGAAATATTAGAGGCTATTAAATATCACACTACCGCCAATGCTAATATGTCTAAACTAGCTAAATTAGTATATGTATCAGATAAATTAGATCCTTTAAGGAGTTATGATAGCAGCGCAATGATTAATGCTTGTATTAATAATTTAGATAAAGGGTTTATAGAAGTTTTAAAAGAAAATATAGATTATTTAAATACTAAACATATTCCTTATAGGAATGAGTATACAATTAATGCTGTAAAATATTATTTAAAGTAAAGGAGAGATAAATATGTTAGAAACAATTATTAAAGCATTAAATGATAAAAAAGGAGAAAACATTATTGCAATAAATGTGTCAGAATCAAGCCCTATATGTGATTATATAGTTATCTGTAGTGCATCTAATGATAGACAATTAATGACTTTAGCGAATAGTGTTGATCAAGAACTAGCTAAAAATGGCTATGACATAAAAAAGATAGAAGGAAAGGGAAGTAAATGGTTAATCGTAGATGCAAAATCTATTGTAGTGCATTTATTTACTAAAGAAGAAAGAGAAGAATATAATATAGAAAAGCTATTTGAAAAATTTCCTCTTGTAGATATAACTTCATATTTAGAATAATTTTTAAAAGCATTAATACTAAAATATTGATGCTTTTTTTATTTTATTATTGCTTTACTTTTTTTCTTTTTAAATATACAATTAAAGTAAATAAGGAAAGTGAGAAAAATGAGTAAAGAAAATGAGATATTACAATTAGCAAATAAAAATAAGGGAATAGTGACTACTAAAGAAGTAACAGAAAATAACATTGCAAGAATATATCTAAACAAATTATTAAATGAAAATAAGATATATCGAATAAGTAGGGGAATATACTCTATAAACAAAATAGATATTGATCCTTTATATGCAATGCAACATAGAACAAAAAAAGTAATCTTTTCTCATTTTACATCTCTAAACTTACAAAACTTTTATAAAGATATAGAAAAAAAGGTACAAATAAGTGTGCCTCAAAGTTATAATGCTAAAAATTATAAATTATATAAAGTCTTTTATGATAGTAAATCCAATTATGGGCAGGGGATAATAAAGCTAAATTATAAAGGTCACATTTTAAGAATATATGATATAGAAAGAAGTGTATGTGACATTATAAGAGATAGAAGTAGATTTGATGCAAGTGAATACAATAAATTTATTAACTATTATTTTAATAGATTAGATTTAAATTATAAAAAGCTTTTAGAATATTCTAAAGCATTAAGAATAAGTAAATTAGTGCACCATTATCTTTCTTTGTTTAAAGCATAAAAAATAGGAAACAAAAAAAGAAGTAGAATTTTATAATTAATAAGTTTTACTTCTTTTTATTTATATATAAAATAAAATATTTAACAACTTCGCATAATTTATATTATGTTATTTTTTTGATATTTCATTTGTAAAAATATTATTTAACATCCATTCTTACAAATAATGGCTCAAATTCTTTGATTTTTAAGTCTTTATTAGTTTCTATGTAATTCCATGCTAAAGTATCAAAATCAAATAATTTAGCTATTTTTTGGCTTGTTTCAGGCATAAATGGATTAAGTATATTAGCTAAGTTATAAATTACATTAGAACATGTATACATAACTCTATTAAATTCTTCTAAATTTTCTTTTGCTAATACCCAAGGTTTACTCTCATCATAATACTTATTAGCATATTCAAGTAAACTTAAAATTAATTTACAAGCCTCTTTAAATTCATATTTTTCTATTTGTGAACCAATTTCATCATAATATCTAATAATAGTATTTTTTACTTCTTCATCCATTACATCTTTTTTTATTTCAGTTAATCCTTTAAATTTAAGTGTTCTATTAACAAAATTACCAAGTTTATTAACTATTTCACTATTATGAATAGTAGCGTATAATTTATTACTAAAATCACTATCTTTCTTTTCAGGACCATATCCTAACATAAAGAATCTTAAAGTATCACTACTTCCCCTCTCTACTATATCCTTAGTTTCCTCATAATTGCCTGAAGATTTAGATATTTTATCTCCATTTAAAGTTAAATATTCACTAGATACTATATCTGTAGGTAATTTATAGTTTTCATTAATTGCCATTAATAATGCTGGAAATATAATAGTATGGAAAGTAATATTATCCTTACCATGAGCCATATAAGAAAGATCACAACTACCTTCTTTTAAATAATCATTGTAATTTAAATTATTATCTAAACAATATTTCATACATGCACTTACATATCCAAGTACAGCTTCAAACCATACATAGATTCTTTTATTTTCATAACCTTCAAAAGGAACTTCTACTCCCCAATCAAGATTTCTAGTAATAGCTCTATCTATTAAGCCCATTTTTAAATATTTTTTAGTTTCATTGACAGCATTAAGTCTCCATCTATTTTCATTAGACTTAACATAGTCTTCTAATTTATTTTGAAAAGCACTTAATTTAAAATATAAATTTTTATCTTTTCTAACTACTAATTCATGACCACATGTAGCACATTTACCTGACTTTAAATCATCAAAAGTAGGCATTTCACCGCAATCACATCCATCACCTTTAGCAGTTCTACCACAATGTTTACAAGTATATAAAATTTCCCTGTCTTCTACAATCTTACCACAATGTTCACAATATAAAACATCATCTTCTTTTTCATAAATATAACCATTATTATAGATTTTCTTTAACAAATCTTTTACTACACTTTTATGAAATTCAGTAGTAGTTTGAGTATATAAATTATATGAAAAATTTAATAAATTGAATGTTTCTACAAATCCTTTATGACAAGCATCACAAATACTAGATGGAGAAATATTTTCTTTTCTAGCTTTCATTGTAATAGGAGTACCATGACAATCACTACCAGAAACATATACTACATTATCCCCTTTTAATCTATGATATCTAGCAAGTGTATCTCCTGGAATAAGACATGCTAAATGTCCAATATGCAATGTGCTATTAGCATATGGCCAAGCTCCACCAATTAAAACATTACGCTTTTTATTCATTATAAAGCCTCCTTAATTTCCTTTAACATAGAATCACCAATTTGATTCTCTTTTTTTACATTAAAATTATCTATTATAGTAGCACCAATATCTGCGTAGGTCATTCTTTCCTTTAACATAGTTCCCTTATTTACATTCTTATTATAAATAACAAGAGGAACCATTTCTCTAGTATGATCAGTACCTCTATAAGTAGGGTCATTACCATGATCAGCAGTAATCATTAATAAATCATCATCTCTTAAATAAGGTAATAACTCTTTTAATTTATCATTTGCTTCCTTTAAACAATTAAAGTACCCTACTGGATTTCTTCTATGTCCATATTCACTATCAAATTCAACTAAATTAACAAAGCAAAAACCAGTAAAATCTTTATTTTTTACTAAATCTATAGTTTGATTTAAACCATCTAAATTAGATTTAGTTTTACTAAACTCAGTAACACCTTGCCCATTAAATATATCATTAATCTTACCTATAGCAATAACATCATAATTATTCTTTTTTAACTCATCCATATATGTAGGAGCAAAAGGACTAGTTGCATAATCATGTCTATTAGATGTTCTAGTAAAATTATCCTTATTTGTACCAACGAATGGTCTAGCAATAATTCTATCTACTTTCCATTCATCTTTTAAAGTTACTTCTCTAGCTATTTCACACATTCGATATAACTCACTAAGTGGTATAACTGCTTCATTAGCAGCAATTTGAAGAACTGAATCAGCAGATGTATAAACAATAGCTTCACCAGTTTTTAATTGTCTTTCACCTAATTCTTTAATAATTTCAGTCCCACTAGCACTCTTATTACCAATAATCTTTCTACCCCATTTTTTCTCTAAAGTTTCAATTAACTCTTTAGGAAATCCTGTCTCAGTAAAAGTAATACTTGGTTTAGTAACATATAAACCCATCATTTCATAGTGTCCTGTTAAAGTATCTTTACCAGCACTTAATTCATTTAATTTACATATAATTCCCTTATAATTATCATAATGATATTTAGGATCACTACACAAATTTAAATATCCAATATCTCTTAAAGTAGTTAAAGTAGATGCATCACCATGATTTAATACATTCTTTAAAGTATCACTACCTACATCATTAAATTTATCTGCATCCTTTCCCCCACCAATACCAAGTGAATCAAAAACAATTAAAAATATTCTTTTAAACATACATTAGTTCTCCTTCTTTTCAAAATACTTATCATAATCTTCTAAAAGTTTATTAGCATTTAAATGAGTATATATTTCAGTTGTAGTAATATTCTCATGCCCAAGCATTATTTGAACTGCTCTAAGATTTGCACCATTTTCTAATAAATGAGTAGCAAAACTATGTCTTAATGTATGAGGAGATATATTTTTATTTATACCAGTTCTATTTGCTAATTCTTTTATAAGATTAAAAACGTATTGTCTAGTTACTCTTTTACCCTTATAACTTAAAAACAATAAGTTATCATTACATTTTTTAGTAAGATTATTTCTAATTTCTCTAATGTAATCTCTAATACAATTTAAAGCTACATTATTAATTGGAACATATCTTTGCTTATTGCCTTTACCTATGCATTCTATCATTTTTTCTTCAAAATGTACATCTTTAAGCTTTATATTTATAACTTCACTAACTCTAAAACCACACCCATATATTGCTTCAATTAAAGCCTTTTCCAAGTATTCTTCTTTTTTAATACTATTAATCATTCTCTCTACTTCACCATAAGTTAAATATACAGGTAATTTTTTCTCATTTTTAGGTCTATCTACATTATAGAAAATATTACTATTACAATATCTATTCACACATAAAAACTTATAATAGTTACTTAAAGAAGTAATTTTTCTATTTAAAGTAGATGACTTAACTTTATTATCATTAAGATACTTTAAATAACCATTAACATCACCATCTTTATTAAAATTAAAAAACTCTTTAATATCTCTAATATAAGAATTAACACTATTTAAAGCTAAACCTTTCTCTACTATTAAATATTGCTTATAAATATCCAAATACTTAATCATTTTTCTTTACCTCACTAGCCTTTATAAATACATTATTACCAACTAAATTATTTAATTCTTTAATAATCTCACTAGTTTTCTTTTTAGTATCTATTTCTATATCAAATATATTCATTTGTTTTATAATTTCACTTTTATCTTTAATATCATATAAAGTAATACCAAGTAATCTAATTGGCTTATCATAATAATAATTCATTTCAAATAATTTTAAAGCTTTTAAATACACTTCATCATCATTACATATAGGTTCATCTAACTTAGTAGATCTACTAATATGAGTAAAATCATTATATTTTATTGTAATAGAAATACCAAAAGCTAAAGAAGATGCATTACATATTCTTCTAGAAACAGTTTTAGATAATTCTTTTAATTCACTTTTGATCTCCCCTTCTTCAAACAAATCATGATCAAAAGTAGTAGAATTGCCAATACTTTTAGCATCTACTTCATAATCTATAACTTCACTATTGTCATTACCATTAGCTCTATTCACATAAGAATAATATCCTTTTCCAAGTATTTGCATTACTTCATAATTATTATCACATTGAGCTAAATCACCAATAGTATTTATTCCTACCTCTTTTAATTTAGGATACGTAGCCTTTCCTATTCCAAACATATCTTTTATATCTAAAGGCCATAGCATTTTCTCTATATCTCTTTTTCTAAGGACAGTTAAACCCATTGGTTTTTTCATATCACTAGCCATTTTAGCTAAAAACTTATTAGGCGCTACTCCAATTGAACAACCTAAATTTAATGTTTCTTTTATATATAATTGCATTTTCTTAAGATAACTTACTAAATCATCAGTATACTTCTTATAATCACTAACATCTACATAGCATTCATCAATACTAGCTATTTCCATTTTACTACCGCACCATTTTTCTACTATAGTAAAAAACTTATTAGAATATTCTTTATATAATTTATAGTCTCCAGGATTAATAATTAAATTGGGACATATTCTTAAAGCTTGTGCTACAGGCATCGCACTATGTATACCAAGTTCTCTTGCTTTATATGAGCATGTAGACAAAACTCCTCTTTTTATACTTCCTCCAACCGCATGTGCTTTACCTACTAATTTAGGATTTTTGATTTCTTCTACACTAGCAAAAAAAGCATTCAAATCTATATGAATTATTACTCTTGCCATAAGAAATCATCTCCTTTTTTATTATAACAAATTGCTATAATATTTACTTTAAAATAACACATTACTTTTTTTCTTTTTTAATTATAATTAAAGAATATTTGTAATTTTAAATTATAGAAAAAGGTCAATGATTTCGACCTTTTCTTATAATATATTAAATATTATTCTCCTACATTTGAAACTAAATTAATATAGAATGTGAAGTTGCCATAATATCCATTACTAGTAACAAATTCATAAGACATACTGAAATTTTTATTTTCAGTATATGCTCCATTTTCCCATTTAGGATAAAATACTAAATAATAACTATCACCTATTTTATCTAATTTAGTAAAGCCATAAGCAGTTTCATTAGTATTAAAGTACTTTTTAATTGTATATACTGTAACATTAGCAAAATCATCCGAATTTCCTAAAAGTATTCTTAATGTATTTCTACCATCATTAGAAGTAAAAGTATTGTTATCTACTAAATTAGTGCTTTCTTCATCTAAATTAATTCCCATAGTGACGCTGTTATTAGATACATCATTTAAAGAGTCAATATTATATTCTACATTGAATGTATTTGAAGAAAAATAAATAACTAAATTGCCACTAGAAGTACTAGACAACATTAGTTCTTTAAGCAATAGTGAAGAAATATACAATTTTTTATTTTCAAATTTCCATAAAGGTTTATTAATAAAATTATTGTTACCAATTGAAACTTTTACATTTTCATTAGTATATTGAGTTCCATTGATATGAATATAATTAGGATATGAATAAATATAATCATAATCAACTCTGCCTACTAAAGTATAAAACTTATCTTCATCTAATAAAGCATTAACATCTGTATTTTCAGGCAGATTATATAAATTTGTAGTTATATATTCAATTGATTTATTAACATTTTCTATAATTTCTGTGCTAGGAATAGGAGCATAAGTAAATTTAGAAGAAAGAACATTTAATTCATATTTAACATTATTGACTGTAACATATACAATACCATTATTATTTTCATCTATAACAACTGTAGCGTCACTAGCAATTTCACCATTAAATTTAGCAATATAGTTATTTTCCCCTTCTGTATCTTTTATAAGTTCAATACAATCATTGTTATTGTAATATTCATGTTCATAAATATATTCAATTTTATTTATATAAAATTCTCTTGAATAACAATCAACATATGCTTCAAAGATCATATTTTTTGATTCAAACTTTATAACATATGTTTCATTTATACTACTTTCAAAAGGAATATAATTCCAAGTTCCTTTTATTCTAGTATTTTCATCTAAATAGAAGTAAAGTTCGTCTTCAAAAATAGAAACAGTAGCTGTTTTTCCAGCAAAACTAACATCTGTATAAGTTCCTTCAATATATTTCAACATTTCTTCATCTAATTTTTCTAAGAATTTTAATTCTATATTTTCATCTTTTTCTTCACCTATTTTTAACACTAATGTTTGTGTATCTATAGGATTAGTTGCTATGAAAACATATAGGTAATTATTTTTTGTTTCTATTTTCATTACCAGTTCTGTATAATCATGAAAAACAATAGCAGTAAAATTATCTCCAATAACAAAAGGATTAGTAGCTTCACCAGTCATAGTTAAATCACCATTTAATTTAGCTGTAATCTCCATACCATCAACATTCACACTTATAGTTTGATTGTTTATTGTATATTTTTTATTTAGTTCTGCTTCGTTTGGTTTAATTTCTGGATTTTCTTCATTAATATTTACAAATTCTGCAGTTTTTCCATCATCATTAACTTTTAAATACATATTTTGAGTAAGGCCAAGTAAAAAATAGTTTAAATTAGCAATATCATCAGAAACAGAAATTTCATTTAAAACTGATTTGATTTTCTTGTTTTCATCTAAAGTAATAACTAATGATCCTTCTTCTTCACTGATATCTAATTTATATACTCCATTTGCTTTTAATTCAATTGTTTTTTCTTCTTTTTCATCTTTTAATGAGCCAATTTTATTCCATGTATTATTTTCTTTTTTAAATATTGTCCAGTTAGTAGTATTAACATAAAAATCGCCATTTTTTCCCTCATTTGTAGGATCAGTAGTGCCACTTAACCAAGTTGCACCATCTTTACCATCATTACCATTATTTCCAGGATCTCCCTTTTCTCCTTTTGAACCCGCTAATCCAGGTTCTCCTTTTTCTCCCTTTTCTCCTTTTGCACCAGTAGCGCCTGTATCACCTTTATCTCCTTTATCTCCTTTAATTGAAACTAACCATTCTTCATAAGTAAGATTTGTAACACCTGCTTCTTTAGCTAACAAATAGATTTCATATTGCTTAGAATTATTATTTACTGTATTATTATCTTTTTTACAGCCAACTAATGCCCCAGCACTACCAAAAATTAGTGCAACTGCCAAACTACATTTTGCAAATTTTCTTAATTTCATTATTATTCCCCCTATCTTTTAAAAATTAAGCATCACATATTTGCCAAATTGATATATATATTTTAACATATGAATTTCCAAAACTAACAAAATTACTATAAAAATTGTATCTAAAGCCATCAAAATAGAATTTATTTGGCAAATAAATGAATAAAATTCTAAATAATTATATTAATTATTATAAAAAAAAATACCTTTTTATTATTTAATAAAATATATTTTAAATAAAAAAAGTGAAGTCAAACCCTCACTTAAATTGATTTAATGTAATATTCATTTTGTTTTTGAAGATTGTTTTGTAATTTTAATCTATCTGCAATCATAGAAATAAATTCAGAGTTAGTAGGCTTAGCTTTATATGCATTTATAGTATAACCAAATATATCATCAATAGAATCCACATTACCTCTATTCCATGCTACTTCTATTGCATGTCTAATTGCTCTTTCAACACGTGAAGAAGTGGTAGAATACTTTCTTGCAATAAAAGGATATAAAGCTTTAGTAATTTTACCTTGCATATCAGTAGAATAATACATTTCTTCTATTCCAGTTCTTAAGTAATTGTATCCTTTAATATGAGCAGGTATTCCTACTTCATGCAAAATATGAGTAATATCATTTAATAATTTATTTTTAGAAAAATCTTCTTCGCTTTCACTAGCAGTATTATTTATTTTTAAAGAATAATTATTGTTAGGATAACCATTAATTAATGTTTTAACTTTAGAAACTAAAGCATCCATATTATATGGTTTCATTATTAATAAATCGATTCCATATTCATTTAAGAATTCTAGCAAACAATCATTAATTAATCCTGAAGTTACAATAATTTTCTTAACAGAACTCTTATAATTATTTTTTATTCTTTTAATTAATTCAAAACCATCTATAGTAGGTAAAACAGAATCAAGTACTAATACATCAATATTAGTATTAATAGCAACCTTTTCTAAGCATTCCTTTCCATCACTAACAATATCTAATAAATTGATACTCTCCTCACACTTAAACCTTTTTTTTATTTCTTCTTGTAATGTTGGATTATTTTCAGCTACAAGAAGATTAATTTGTTTCATACATTTTCCCCTCTCTTTAAACACAATACAAAAAAAGTATATGTTTTATTACAAAAATATACAAACAAATCTAGACCATTAATTATAAAAAGAATATCATTAAAAAGATTATCGACACATTACGACATAATTTAAACACTTATGTTTAAATTATATATTTTTTTGTAATATTTTGTCAAAGAAGTTTTAATAAATATAATAAAAAAGCCCTTAAAATAAGAACTTTTTACTATTTATAAACAACATGTTAATTTTTAACTTTATAATCTATAAAACTATTAAGTGTAAGTAAACTTAAAACAAAAGCAAACAAACCATAAATATAAATATTAGTGTACATAGAAACATATTCCATATATTCATTATATACATTCACATTTATTACATTTTTATATCCATACACAACATTCAAAGTAACTAATATAAGTGTAAATAATACTTCCAATAAAGAGATTAACATTATCTTATAATTCTTTTTATTTGTTAAAACACTACTACCTACATATAAAGTAAAGATTGCAGATACAACCCCAAGTAATATTTGAACTAATAAGATATAATTAACTATATTAGGATTATTGCAAATGAAATTAGTATAAACACTACTACCTACTAATAAAAATAAAATAACTCCAAGTACAATATAAAATATTTTTCTATTCATTTAAATCACCTATCCTAATTATAACCTATAAATTATTCTTTAATAACAAATTCATTATATTTTTTATAATCAATTTTACTACATTCTATTTCAATATAAATACCTTCATCTCTTTCTTCTTTAACATTAATAAAAGAATTCTTATTTAATTCATATAAAATATTAGATTTTTCATATGGAATAAACATTTTGCAATCTATTAAATCACTAAAAACAGTATTTAAAATCATACTAACTAATTCATCTATTCCCTCATTGTTTTTACTAGAAACAAATACTTCATTATCTTTTAATTCAACTACATTACCAGTAGGCAAGTCAATTTTACTATATACATTAATTATTTTCTTATTTTCATCTTTTAAAATGTCCTTTAAAGTAGATTCTGTTACTTCTTTTTCTCTCAAATAATTAGGACTAGTAATATCAATCACATTAAGTAATAAATCAGCATTTCTAACTTCATCTAAAGTAGATTTAAAAGCCTTAACTAAATGATGTGGTAAAGAAGAAACAAACCCAACTGTATCCGATAATATAAAACTTTTACCATAAGCATTAATTTTTCTACTAGAAGTATCTAGTGTTGCAAATAACATATCCTTTTCAAAAACTACTTTTTCTTCATTTTCTCCAAATAAATTAAGCATACAATTCATTAAACTAGATTTACCAGCATTAGTGTACCCAACTAGTGCTACTTTAGGAATTCTACTACTATTTCTAAGTTTACTAGTTAATTCTTTATTTTTCTCTATTTCTTCTAATTCTTTTTTTAATTCATTAATTTGTTTATCTATCTTACGTTTATCTAACTCTAGAAATTTCTCTCCTACACCCTTATTTTTTCCACCTCTTTGCCTATCTAGATTAATGTTAGAACCAATTAGTTTAGGACGCATATACTCTAAACTAGCAAGTTCTACTTGAATTTTTGCCTCTTTACTTCTAGCTCGTCTAGCAAATATTTCTAAAATAAGCATAGTTCTATCTATAACTTTAGTATAAAAATCATCTTCTAAATTTTTTAATTGTAAGGCACTAAGTTCATTATTAAAAATAATTAAATCAATATTTTTACCTTTAATATAATCTTTAATTTCCTTAACCTTACCACTACCAATATAATAATTATTAGTAATTTCTTTAACATTTTGCGATATAGAGTTAACCACTTCTAAATCTATTGCATCAGCAAGCGAAGCTAATTCAATCATTGAATTTAAAAAATCACTATTATCATTTAAATTAGCGCCAACAAGCACTGCTCTTTCTTTATTTTCCATACTATTACCTCAATAAAATTATATATGATTAATTAAAATAAAAAAAGGAAAAAGACATACAGCTTTCTCCTTTTTAACTAGTATTGTAGATAATTTCTTCTATCTACACATTTATTATATGCACAATTATTAAAAATATTAAAAAAATGACCAAATGGTCATTCTTAATTAATCTCTTCTTTTGTTTTTGCGAGCTTCAAGTGATTTTAACTTACGTTTTACACCTGGCTTTACATAGAATTCGCGTTTCTTCACTGCAGCAAGAGTACCTGCCTTGGATACTGATCTTTTAAAACGACGTAATGCATCGTCTAAGTTCTCATTATCGCGTACTGCTATTTTTGGCATCAATTTCCCTCCCTCTGAAGCAAACTAGCTAATCCATTAATGATTATATATAACTAAATTAATAAAATCAACAAAAATAATTAATTTTGTGCTATTTGTAGCAAAATTTTAATAAAATTTATTCGTTTTCTTCTTTTTCTGTAACAATACTAACTCCACTAGAAGTACCAATTCTATCAGCACCAGCTGAAATAAATTCCTTTACTTGTGCTAAAGTTTTGATTCCGCCACTTGCCTTAATCTTTAATTTATTATTACAAGCATCCTTTATCATTTTAACATCATCTAACTGTGCACCAGCTTTACCATAACCAGTAGATGTTTTTACAAAATCGACTCCTGCTTCATATATTACTTCAAGTGCTTTAAGAATTTCTTCTTTAGTTAAATAACAAGTTTCTATTATTACCTTAGTAATTAACTTATTACCACATAATTTAACTATTTTAGATAGTTCTTTAATAATATAATTATATTTCTTTTCTTTAAACTTGCCTATATTTAAGACTACATCAAGTTCATCTGCACCATCACTAATAGCTTTTTTAGCTTCATAAACCTTAACTTTAGTAACATTAGCACCTAAAGGAAATCCAATAACAGTACATACTTTAACACCGCTATTGCGAAGTTGTTTTTTAGCATACTTTACAAAACATGGATTAACACAAACACTAAAGAAACCATACTCTTTAGCTTCTTTACAAAGTTTCTTTATATCCTTTTCTGTAGCATCAGCCTTTAATAATGTATGATCAATGTAACTAGCATAATTCATTATAATAACCTCCCTTTCATCTCATAATCATTATCTTTTTCTATAAGTTCTAATAATTTAACATTTCCAAGTGTGTTAAGTAAACTTGGATTTCCTGGACAATGCACCTTTATATAATTACTTGTATATCCAGTTAACATATTAGTTTCTTTATCAAAAGTTTCAAATAATACTTCAAGCTTTCTATCAATAAACTTACTATAGTATTCTTTACCTAACTCTTTAGATAGTTTTATTAATTCTTCTACTCTTTTTTTCTTAATTTCTCCATTAACTTGATCTTTCATTTTTGAAGCAACAGTGCCACTTCTACTAGAAAACGGAAAAACATGAATCTTAGTAAAACCTATTTTTCTTATATTATCACATGTTATTTTAAAATCTTCATCAGTTTCTCCAGGAAAACCTACAATAACATCAGTAGTTAAATTACAATCTTTAAAACTATTTTTTATTATACTAGCTCTATCAATAAAATAATTAACATCATATTTTCTATTCATAGCTTTTAAAGTCTTATCACATCCAGATTGTAAAGGAATATGGAAATGATTAACAAATATTTTGTTATCTTGCATTAATTTAATAACATGATCATTAAGTTCATGTATTTCAATAGAAGACACTCTAATTCTAGATATTCCTTTTACTTCATTAGCCATATCCTCAAGTAAATTTTCAAATCTATAATTATCTAAATCTAATCCATATCCACCAGTATGAATACCAGTTAAAACTAATTCTTTATATCCTTTTTTCACCAAATTGTTGGCTTCTTTAATAATTAAATTTTTATCCTTAGATCTAACTCTACCTCTAGTATAAGGAATAATACAATAACTACAGAAATTATTACATCCATCTTGTATTTTTAAATACGCTCTTGTATTAGAAAAATAATCTATTACACTTAAATTTTCAAACTTTTTAAAAGAATTACTATCTTCAATATGAATAATTTGCTTTTTATTCTTTTCAAATTCATCAATTAAATCTACTATCTTGTCACGATATTTAGTACCTATTACAATATTAACTCCACTAATACTAGAAACTTCCTCAGATTTAACTTGGCTATAACATCCCATTATACACATAATTGCATTAGGATTATTATTAATTTCATGTCTAATTCTTTGTCTTGATTTACTATCACTAGTAGATGTAACACTACAAGTATTAACTACAACTATATCTGCCTCATCTTCACTTCTAGTATAACCTTTTTCTTCAAGCATATTAGCAACTGCTTCAGATTCATATGCATTTACTTTACATCCTAATGTTACAATTTTAAATTTTTTCATTTACTTCACCACACTCATACATATATCCAATAACACTTAATAAAAATAAAGGTGCAGTTTCACTTCTAAGAATTCTCTTTCCTAAAGAAACAACTTCAAAACCATTATTTAGTAAGTATTCTACTTCTCTCTCTTCAAATCCACCTTCAGGTCCTACAACTATAGTAATGCTATCATACTTTTTGCTTAATAAATTATATAGTTTATTACATCCTTCATTACTAACATCTTCGTAGGCAATAAGATTAAGTTTAGATTTATAATTTAAAACACCTTCTAAATCACAAACTTTTTCAACTTTAACTAATTTATTTCTTTTAGACTGTTCGCTAGCTTCTTTTGCTATTTTATTCCATCTTTCTAGTTTCTTCTCTTCTTTATCTTTGCTAACAACACTAACACTTCTATTCGCAGCAAAAGGAACAATTGAAGTAACACCTAACTCACTTGCTTTTTGCACCACAAATTCAAATTTATCTCCTTTAGGTAACCCATAAACTAAAGTTACATTACAATTTATTTCATTATTAACAGGAGTTTCTTTTAAACATTTTATATTTAATTTACCCTTTATAAATTCAATCTCACAATCATAAATTTTATCTTTATATGAAACATGAATATTATCTCCATTTTTCATTCTCATAACTTTTTCTATATGAAAATTATCTTGTTCATCAAGAATAAATTCATTATTTACTTTATTTTTAGCAAAATATTGTTGCACTTAAATCACCATAAATATCTTAACATAATACATAAAAAATAAAAAGAACTAGAATAACAAAAAGCTCCATAAAGGAGCCTTTGTTATTCTTTAAATAAGTAATTATTATTTTGCTAATAAATAAACTGTAGTATTAGCAATAGCAATCATTGTAAATAAGAAAGTATTGAAGAAAGCACTAGTCCATACATTATTTGTTTTTTCATAGAACTTTCTTGCAAATATAGCAGCAATTAATAATGAAGGAATTAAACCAACAAGTAATATGCTTTCAAGAGCTAATGTAGGAACAGCAGCACTACCTGTTATAAATAACTTGCCATATTGATATGCCATAAATAACACTAATCCACCAACATTAAGTGCTATAGCATAAAGCATTCCTTTCCATCCTTTAACATTCTTAGTGTTACTTGTAACAACAATACTATTAACAAAATAGTAAATAAAGTAAATTGGAACATAACGTAAGAATGATACAAATTGATGCCATTTAAATGATTTAATTGCATATACCCATAATCTAAAGTCTGTAGTAAATATTAAATTGATTAAGAATACAATTAAATATAAACCTGTAAATAGAATTATAGAAATTAATAAAGCTAAACCAACTTGCTTAATGCCTGCAACTAAACCATATGATTTAATAGTAGCTTCATCATTTTTTCTAACTAATACATGCACAATAGCTATTACAAGCATTGATACAGCTGCACTACATAAAGCCCAGAAGCCAATACTATTAGCAGTAGGAGCATTATAGTAGTAACCGCCTTTTAATAATGTAGTAGCATTTGTAGTTAAAAATCTTAAAACTAGTGAGAATGCACTTATTATCATAGCGCCTTTAGTAACTTCCCAAGCACCACTTCTAACCTTTTCTTCATTACCATTTTGACTAAGCATTTTAACAGCAAAATAAGTAATCCATGCAGCTAAAACAAACACAATACAAATACTAATAATAGATTCAGTCAATTTAGTGAAAATTGATAAATTGCTAGTTCTATTAATAAATGTTGGATAATAATAAGCAGGAATAAGTGAAGTAACTAATGCTGTTACAATTAAGCCTGTTTTCTTTCCTTTTGATTGTTCTTTTTCAACTGGAAGTTTTTCTTCATCAGTTTTTACTTTAGCAAAGAAAGGAACTTTAAGTAACATGTTAAATGCTGGAACAACTGCAACTAATAATCCAAGCATTGCAATAAATTCAAATGCTTCTTTTAACCACCAAGTTTGACCACCTTTTTTATTAGCATACACATTTTCTATTCCAGCTTTTTGTAATTGGAAATTAAATGCTTCTGTATAGAAATCAATCATATATGCTGTAGTTTCTGCAGAAAAATGGTTCATTGGGTGAGTTTCGTTTGGAGTATATATAACTCTTTGTCCTCCACTATAATCATAAAATTTACCCATTTCATATTCTGCACCAGTTTCTAAATTAGTACCATTGCCTAAAAATTTCTTACCTTGTTCAGTTTTAATATAATCCTTATATCCAACTGTATTAGCACCTAAAGCACCATCATCACCAAAGAACTCATCATAGTGACCAATTATCATACCACTAGATCTAGTACCAAACAAATTAATAATAGATTCACTAGTATATCTATAATCCGCACCAACAGATAAACTTACAGCAATTTTTTGATGCCCTTGAGTAGCAGCTGCACTAGTATCTCTTAAAACAGCCATTTCACTAGAGAAGCCACCCATTGAGTGTCCACTAACAGCAATCATACCATTACCATTAGCATCTTTTAAAGTATATTCTTGATCATATACCCATTTAACTGCATCCCATAAAGAAACAGTATAGAAACCAAATTGATATGGAGTATCCCAAGTAGACCCACCATGATCATACATGTCAATAGCAAGAACTATATATCCTCTTCTTGATAACTCAATTGAAGGAGCATCTTGCATTTCTTTTGAATTCAAATAACCATGAGTAGTAACAATTACTGGACATGGATTATCTTTATTACATCCTTTTGGCATATAAAGTAATCCTTCTATATTGCCATTATTATCATTAGTATCAAAATTAACTGTTTTAACACTAACCTTGTATCCTGAAGTATTAACTATATTAGCTAAAAAACTAAATACTAATACTACAGCCATACATATGCAAAATAACCAATGTGGCGTTTTTAATATTTTTTTCATAACTTTCTCTCCTTTCTTTTATTTTGCAAGTAAATATAATGTTGTATTAGCTACTGTAATTAATGTAAATAAAATTGAATTTAAGAATACTGCTAACCAAACATTATTTGTTTTTTCATATAATTTTTTAGTAAATACTGCTGCTAATGCAAGAGAAGGAATTAAGCCATAAAGTAATATTGGTTGTAATGCTAATGTAGGAACAGCAGCACTACCTGTTATAAATAACTTACCATAGTGATAAATTAAGAATAATGTTAGTCCACCTACATTAAGTAACATTGCATATAAATAGCCCTTAAATCCTTTAATATTTTTTGTATTAGCAACTACAAGAATTGAGTTTACTAAATAATATAAGAAGAATATAGGTAAATATTTTAATAATGCAACAAAGTGTTGACCACCAAATGATTTAACTGCATATACCCATAATCTAAAGTCTGTTGTAAATATTAAATCAACTAAGAATACAATAACATAAACGCCTGTAACTACAATAACTGCAGTAAGTAAAGAAAGCATTACTTGTTTGAATGAAGCATTTAAACCATATGATTTAATAGTAGCGCCATCTCTTTTATTAACAGTGTAATGAGTAATAACTAAAGCTAATAAAGATATACAAGCACTACATAAAGCCCAGAAACCAATTGAATTAGTAGTAGGAGCATTATAGTAAAATCCTTCTTTTAATACATTACCAGCATTAGTAGTTAAGTATCTAAGACCTAAAGCAACTATAGCAATTACTAAACAATTTTTAGTAATATTCCAAGCAATTTTTTTAGCATTTAAGTATGTGTTTTCATTTTTAGTAAACTTACTAATTAAAACAATAATCCATAATGCTACAACTAATCCTGTTATTATTTTTAATATTAATTCAGCAAGAGAAGTAAAGTTAGATAACCCGCTTCCCTTAGTAATAAATGTAGGATAGAAATAAGCAGGTATTAAAGATACTAAACAAGCACTAATAATAAGCCCAACTCTCTTACCTTTACTAATTTTCTTATCTTCATCATTAACTTCAACACCATTAGTAGTAATAACTTTACTAAAGAAAGAAGTTTTAAGTAATAACATAATTGCAGGCACAATAGATAAAAACAATCCAATCATAGCAATAAATTCAAATGTTTCTTTCAACCACCATGATTGACCTTTTCCTGTTTTTAAAGCTAAAGCATTAAAATCTAAATCGCTATGCAAGCCCATTTGATATTTAAATGCTTCGTTATAAAATTCAATCATATATGCAGTAGATTCCACTGAAAAATGATTTTGTGGATGAGTTTCATTAGGCGTATATATAACTCTTTGACCAGTATAAGTTTCTCCACTAGTAACATAGTTACCTTCACTATCTAATAAAACATCATAGAACACACCAGCTTCGTATTCCTTATTAGCTTCTAAATTAGTACCATTACCTAAATAATATTTACCAGTTTCAGTTTTAACATAATCTTTATAAACTACTGTATTACTAGGAAAATTATATCCTTTACTAGTATCACTAGGATCAATTGCACTTCCTCTATCCAAGAAAAAGAATTCATCATAATGAGCTGCAATAGTACCACTAGTTCTATCAGCATACATTTTTAAAATTTCTTCATGAGACATGATAACCCTCATATTTTCAGGTGTTCTAGAATCAGGCATTTCCATTCTTTTAAAGTCTGCCCCTGCAGCTAAATTAATAGCGATTTTCCTGTGAGCATTACTATCTCCTGCTTCTACCATAGATTTGTAATTTAATTCATCCCAATAAATAGCTAAATGAGATGAAAAGCCCCCCATAGAGTGACCACTAACAGCAATCATTCCGTCTCCATCACTAGATTTCAAAACATAATCTTTCTCATACATTATTTTAGCGGCATCCCATAAAGCAGTTTGCCAAAATGTAAATGTAGCAGGTGTATCCCATGTAGAATCACCATGATCATACATATCTAAAGCTAATACAATATATCCTCTTTTTGATAATTCAATTGAAGGAGCATCTTGCATTTCTTTAGAATTCAAGTAACCATGAGTTGTAATAATTAATGGACATGGATTATCTTTACTACACGTTTTAGGCATATATAATAATCCCTCCAACTTTCCATTATTGTTATTAGTTTCTATAGTAATATCTTTTACACTAACTTTATAAAAAGAAGTATTAACCATATTTGCTAAAAAACTAAAAACAACAATAATAATTAAAGAAAAGCACAACAGCCAAGTGGGCTTTTTTAAGTTTTTTAAAAATTTCTTAAATTCAAAAGTTTTTTTAGCATTTTCTTCCATTTTTAATATTCACTCCTTATATTTTATATTTCCCATCTAAATAAGTTTTTAAACTATTATCACCCATCCTTTCAAAAAAACTTATTTGTATTAATAAAATTAAACAATATCTACACTTTTATTATAAAAAATTGAAATAAAAATTAAAATAAATTGAGACTAATAATTATAAAAAAAAAAGACATCTATGTGTCTTTCTTATCCATGTAAGCCATTTGATTGTCTTTGCATATCTTCTACTACTATATCAAAAATTTCACCAAGACTAGCGCAATATTCTAAAACTTTCCAAGGAGTATTAGTGTGAAAATGAATTTTTATTAATTCATCATCACCAACTGCAAGCAAGCAATCTCCTTCAATATTTTTAGTAATATAATCACTAATTTTTTCTTCAGACAACCCTTTCCCTTCAATTAATAATTGCGTATCATACCTATATTGTAACACAACCCATCCCCCTATTTACTATTTTTCTCAATAAGTATTTTCTTTCTTTTAGCACGTTTTTCTTTATTGATTTTATTAAGTTCTTCAACTTTCTTATCAATTTCTTTAACTTTATTTTCGTAAACTTTAATTTTTCTTTTACATTTTTCAATAGTTTTTTTCCATAAGACTTGATTTTTCTTCAAATTAACAATTTCTTGTTTGTTACTAGCAACATCAATTTTATTATTAATTTCTTGTTTTAACATAAAGATAGTACCAGTACTCTTTTCAATATTACTAGAACAAATTTTAATTTTAGATTGCATTTCTTTAATTTTATTTAATGCAACATATCTTCTATCTCTAACTTTCTTAACAGTTTTAGATTCTTGAGCAATAATTTTCTTTTCTTTTTCAATTCTAGCTCTTCTTCTCATTTCTTTACGAGCTTCAACTTTTTGCTTCAACAATTCATCAATTTGTTCTTGTTTTAGCTTAATATACTCTTGCTTTTCTTCTTCTTGCTCTCTTAACTCTTTTTCTTTTTGCCTATTTCTTTCTTTAGTAATTAAAAGTTGTTGTTTTAAATATTCTCTTTCTTTAATTAACTCTTCTAAAGTTTTTTGTTTTTCTTCACTAAATAATAAAGGATCTATTTCTTCAACTAATTCGATACTCTTATTATGATCCATAATATTCTTGATTTTCTTAATTTTGCTATCTTTAATAACAAGATTTATAGATTTATTTAAAGCTTCTACATACTTTTCATTATCTTTTTGACAAGCATCAACTGCTGCATACATATACATAATAGCTTTATTCATCTTTTTCTTATATTTTTCACTAAACTCAATAGGAATCTTCTCCACTCTAAAATCAAGTACCATACCTTCATATGAACCAATAAAGTTCCATAAGTGGTAACAAATATTATAGTTAGGTTCCTTAGTAATAATATTAGTTCTCTTAATTGATCCAACTAGTGGTCTACAATCGGCAAGTTTACGCATAAATGCACTACCATATACTCTACCTAAAGTTCTTTTAATCCAAGCTACTCTACTTAATATATCATCAATTTTTTCTATATCATCTTTATCAAAGTTATCAGTAACTATATCTAGTTTCATATCAAAATTAACTTTAGAGTTTTTTACTTTAAATACCGATTTATTTTGAAGAGCAGTTAATGAGGAAAAATCTACATCATCCAAAAACTCACTAAATCTTCTATCAAAAAACGTAACAAGGTTAAGAATTAAAGACTTAATAAAAATATTTTCATACAAAGCAAAGTTATCATCTGCTAAACCAGTTAAAATACGAGTCGGAACAACCATCCCATCTTCATCTACTCTACTTATTAAATAAGAATGGCTAGATAAGTGTTTAATAGATTCTGTATTAGTTTTTTTTGCAAGTTCTACTGGTATTATTTCATATTCAGTTTTTAAGAATTGCTTAGGAGCTCTAGTAATAATATCTAGAGCAACCAAACCATCTTCAATTCTTTTTAAACAATCTAAATCACACTCTCTTACAACTACTTTAGTCATATGATCAATCTTTACATTTGCCTTATCAAAACCTCTAGTAAATAAAGCGTAAAAAGAATCATCTTTACCTAAATTATCATGACGACGACTAAGTTTATCCCAAAACTTTTTAATAATGTCAATAGCCATCTTTTTACCCTCCTTACTATACTTGTTTTAATAATTCGTTAATATATTCAATTGAATCCTCAAATACGCCTTTACCAAATTCTTTATCAAGAACAGTTAATAAACCTTTTAATTCATTTTTAATAAATGAAATATTTAATGCTTCAAGTTTATGTAAAATCTTTCTAGTAAGTAAATGGTCAACAGCTTCATACTCAGTACCACCACATCCCATATAACAAGGAACAAATCTCTTTATTTGTTTCATAATACGGTTACCAAATGAGATTTTAAAGTTTGTAATCATATATTTATCTACATTAGCTAATTTTTGCAACGTTTCTTCACTAATAGAATATTTAGTACATGCATCATCAAACAATTTTTCAAAATATTCACTAGTCATAGTAATACTATCAGCATCAAATTCTGGTTCAAATGCAACTGTCTTTTTATTTAAAGACATTGACATAGCACGGTCATAAACTTTATCGGTAATAAGGAATGTTGAATCATCATTATTAGCTGTTCCTAAGAACCAAACATTCTTAGGTATCATAAATTTACCATGGTCTAATAAGATAGGATCACCATCCATGTTAGTATTAATAATTTCAATAATCCATTCATCACGATTAGGCATTTCCATGATAGACAAGAAATCTGCAAAGTAATACTCGATACGCGCTAAGTTCATTTCATCTAGTACAAGAATCATTGGCTCTTTATGTTTAGCACATGTATATAATTCTTCAAGGAAAGCTGATTCATTAAACTTCTTAGTAAATTCGTTTAGATAACCAATAAGTTCAGATCTATCTTTCCATGATGGTTGAACAGCAACGATTGGGCTTCTACTTTTAAAGAACTTACCAAACGCATATGGAAGTGATGTTTTACCAGTACCAGATATACCTTCTAGAATAGCAAAGTGAGTAGTACCCATACCAGCAAAGAATAATGCAAGTGTTCTGTAGCTATAGAATAGTTTTAATTTACCAGCAGCAAAGTTTCTAAATCTCTTAACTAATTGTTCAAGAGTCATGGTACTTTCTTCTTCACTCATTTCTGGGAACTTATAATTACGGTAGTCAAAGTCAATTGTAATAAGTTTAGGAAATCTAGCTTTTTCTAGTACTTCTTTAGGAAGTCTTTCTTTTCCATCATCTTCATCAGTAGTATTCTCTGTATTTTCTTCATTTTCTAAAGGTTTAATAATTGGGAAACCATTAGCGTCAAATTTAACATTTCCTTTTTCATCTCTTTCAAAATCTACCATAGGGATAGGTTTACCATTTTCATCTAAAATATGATTTCCATTTTCATCTGTTTTATATTCTGGTTCTACTTCTGGATAGCCATTTTTACCAAATACAGGTCTGCCTTTTTTATCAGTTTTAAACTTATATCCTCTAGATTTGCTCTTATTTTGTTTCTCTTCAGCATTTACTCCTCCAGTAGTTTCACTCTCTGCTACTTTTCTAGCATTACCTATACTAACTAGTTCTTGTTTAGTAGGAGCATACCCAAGTTCAGCAACTTTAAGAGATAATAATTGACTTCTTTCATCCATAAGATCAATTACTTTATGATTTAAATTTTCTATTTCTCTAAGTAAAACAATTTTATCTTTTACTTTTCTTTTAGCTATATATCTTCTTTTGGTCAATTTAACTATTAAAAATACAAGTAAAGTTATTAATCCAAGAACTAAAATTATTGATAAGACAAAAAATAACCAACCTACAAAATTAAAATCTTGAGCATATAAATCAAAAACTGACTTATAATAAGAAAAGTTACTTACAATAAATCTAAATATTGACACAATAAAATCAATAATAGATTTAAAAAATTCTATTATATCCTCCCATATTACTTTAAGTAATCTACCAAAATACTTTCCAAAAGCAGACATCTATAATTCCTCCCCTTTTTTATCAAATTCTTTTATTAATTTATAAATTGCTATAAGTAGCAATATACCTAATGGAATAACAACTAAAATGATATATCCAATAGCAGTACTAGCAAAGTTAATTACAAATCCAATAAAAGGAATTTTAAATTTTTCATATTTACCAATAATCTCATTTTCTAATACATAATCACCATCAATGTTATTGTTATTAACACCTTTAGTTAAATATTTAAATTCACCATTTTCATTAACAATATCAACTATTTGATGAGTAACTATAATTTTTCTATCACTATCCATAAAACTTATAATATCATTAATTTCATAACTTGATTCATGTTTCCTATTAATAACAATCAAATCTCCATTTTTTATAACAGGATACATACTATCTCCTTTTACACTTAATAAGGAATATTTACCAATAACAGGAACATCATTTTTATTAGTTATACTTAAAAATAGTATAAATATTGAAAATATAGTGATTACAGAAAATAGAATATTAAATATAATTTTAAATGTTTTCTTCATAAACTATACTCTATTCACCACTTCCTTCTACATTTACTGCAAAGAATCTCAAATATACTTGTAGTTTTGTATTAAATATACTCTCACCACAATTAATATCATCATTCTCTAACCATATTACTACATCCATCTTACTAACCTTATTTGCTTTAACATTTAATAAAACTTTATCATTAAGAACTCCACCTGTATAAATTCTATTAAATGTATCATATTTTTTTAATCCACTCTTATAAGAAGCATCAGTTTTTTCATTAACTGAATATATATTACTAGCAAAAGGTAAATAACTAATTTCAGTTCCAGAACTAGTAACAGTTTCATTTGTAGAATAAGCTACAAAGCCAATTCTAAGAGAATCAATATAATTGTTAATTTGCTCATCAGTAAATATACCATTTTGAGAAGGAACTGCATCTACTACTTTTCCTGATTCAGAACCCAGTAAATATAAGTTCATATCATTACTACTAGAGAAATATAAACTAAATCTAATATAGTTATTAGAAGTATTAATAATAGTTTCACCATTTTTAATTTGTATATCTTCACCATTTATAAAACCATTAAATGGCTTAAGGTCAAACACAGTATCACTATCAACTAATTCATTAAAAGGTATTTCATCTTTAAATGAACCTTTTTCGCCAGTTTTAGAAATCATCATATATTCTTGTGTTTTAACATTAAAACTTAAATTAGAAATTCTAGGATGATATTGATCACTAAAAGCTGCATATGTAGCACTTGAGAAAGCAACTAATAAAACTATAACTAATGAAAATAAAAATATTGTTTTCTTTTTCATATAATTACCTCCTACATAATCCCTACAACACTAAATGACATAGAAAGTGTAAGTGAACCACCAATTTTATCATTAGTGCAATCTACATCATCACTCTCTACCCATATGACTATAGAATATTTAGTAACTTTATTTGGTTCAAAATTAGTAACTGTTTGAGAGGTTATAACACTATTACTTTCAAATGCATTAGTACCAATTTCCGCTTCATTAGTAATACTATTTTTCTTAGCATATGTAGTAGGCACATCATTAATATATAATCTAACTCTAACAGCCTCATCCAAATTCTTACTAGTATTTTCTATATTAAAACTCATTGTATAATCCAAAGTTTCAATTCCACTATTATATAAATAAAAAGTATATGCAATATATGACTCACCACTATTATTTCCATCAAGTAAATAAACATCTTCAGGTATATTGCTTTCAAGTGTGTCCCAAGCATTACCAATAGAAGGCCCATAAATTTTTCCTTTAGGATCAGTAAGTAAACTAGATTCTGATAAAGACAGACTTTTTGTAACACTACTTCTATCTACAAATATTGTTAAATTGCCTTGCTTATTACTAGTTATAGCCATTAATATTAAAAAGAAAGTACAACATATAACTACAGTAAGCAAAATAGGCCTAATTTTTTTCCAATAAAATCGCTTACTCATACATTGCACCTCCAACTTATAAATATATACAATAACACTATACTTTTTATAAAAAAATTAATCAATATAAAGGAATAATTTTTTAAAAAAACAGGTCTTTTTTGTCGAAAAAAAGGGCCTATAAAAAAAGATAATTACCATTTTATGTAAACAATAAAAAAAGCGATATTTCTATCGCTTATAAAATTATCTTCTAGTAGATGTTTGTTTTTTTTGTTGAAGTTCATTTAATTCCTTTTGTAATTTACTAATCTCATCTTCTAAATTATTAGATTGCTCATATAACTCTTCAAGCTCATGCTCAGTCCCCCTATAGCAAGATAAGGTATCAATTCGTGAATCAATAACCCCAACTTCAACTTTTAAGTTTAAAATTTTGCTTTCTAATTCTTTAATCTTATTATTTATATCATCCATGATTATCACCTAATTAAATTATAAACAATAGATATGATTTCTTCAACACTTTTTTTAAACAAGCAAATCATTTATTGTGTTAATAGCTTCATTAATCATACTTTCAATAGTAGAATCTGAAGTATATATACCAATTTCATTATCCATTCTATTTTCTGTTAATCTAATAATATTATTTACTTCCTCTAAAATTTCATTATTATATTTAGAAAAATCATATGTAGAAATAATATCATGTAACTTAGTCTTATATGAATTTATTCTAAGTGGCAAGTTATTAATAGCTTCTTCTACCATTGTTGGAACATTATTAATATAATTATAGAAATGTATTCTTTCATCACTTATTTTATCAATAGAATTAGCATTATTAATATTATCTAAGCACGTATTATACTCATTTTCTATTAAGTTTCTATTGTGTTCACTATATTCATAAATATTTAAATTATTATATAAATTAGTAATATATGTAATAGAATCATTTTTATAATTATTTATCATAATTACATTTTCTTCTTTAATAGAATAAATAGAATTAACATATTCTTTAAATTTTTCAATACAAATAATCATATCATTTTCATTATCTAATGAATTAATTTTAGAACTTACAGCTAAATAATTATTTCTAATATTAGTTTTATTTTCGTTACTATATTTAGAAAAATCAATACTAATATAATAAACATTTAAATTATATATATTTTTATCAATAATAGATTTAATATAAATTTCATTTTCCTTATTTTTATTTGGAATATTATCTAATTCATTAACAGCGTTGTTGTAATTTTTATTTATATCTTCTTCTGTAATAGAAGCATTGATATTACTAATTCCATTATTCAAAATAAAATTTAATTTATATACATTATCTTCACTATATAAAGAATCATTAAAAGAATTACAATACTTTGTTAGTTTTGATATATACTCTTTTTTCATATTCTCTATTAAAACTAAATATGCAGTATTAACTTTCTTTATACTATTAATAGTAGATGTATAAATTGAATCAATTTTATTATAGTTATTATCATTCATTAATAACTCAATACCATAATTGTAAATTTTTTCTATTTCTTTTAATTCCTTATCATAATAGTTAGATCTATCTATAGAGTAATAGTATTTTGATAAACTAAGCTTAACATTAGATCTATATTCTATAAATTCAGCAGTAATATTATCATTTCTAAGATTTGTAAGATATTTATCACTAGATATTAACTTATCATAATTATCTACATAAGACTTGTAAAAGTTAGATAATTTATTATACTCATTTTTAATATTTTCAATTACTATTTCATAATCAAAATTTAGGTTTTCTAATTCTGGTAATTCATCAATTTCTGAAATAATATTTTTAACATCATTAGGTAATTCAAAATTAATAAAAAGTTGTAAATTAACATCAGTATTATTATAGTTAAAAGTAATATTAAGCTTTTGCTCACCAACAATTGAATTATCAATTTCATTTAATTTTACTTTTTCATCAGTAATATAATAATATTCTTCTTTTTCATTATTATATGTTACTTTAAGTTCAAAATTATTTACACTTACTTCTTCTCCAACTATATAATTACGTTTAATAGAATCTTCTATTATCTCTATTTTTTTAATATTACTTGTAGAGCATCCACTAACAAAAGAACACATTAAAATAAATAAACTTAAAAATATAACTAACTTCTTTTTCATTCATTTATCACATCCTATAAAAATTATATCATATAAAGAAAATTTTTATATTAAAATTAACCCATAAAAAAAATCCATAAAGGATTTCTTAATTCATTTCTTCAATATAACTTACATACTCTAAAGATTGTATAGCTGCTATAATTTCTTTATGAGTTTTATATTTCTTTAATTCTGGGCTAACAATAGTAAGAGCAATAGAATACACACTAAGTCCAGAGTTTAAATAAGCTGAATTTACTTCTATTTCATCAATACGTAATCCTAATTCTCTAATTGTAGTCATAAAACGAGGTAAATTATTTTTATTATCTAATTCTAGGTGTATTTCAAAATGATTTGATCTGTCTTTTAAATAGCTTTCTACAACAGGTAATAAAGACAAACTAAATAATAAAATAACAAAACTAATAATAGCTATAGTATAAAAACCTATTCCTATACTAAGTCCTATAATTCCACATCCCCATAAGCTAACTGCAGTAGTTAATCCTTTAATTTGGTTTTTAGCTGAAAACATAACTGAATTATTACTAAGTGATGCAAGTGCAATAACAAGTCCAACTGAAATAAAAGCAAATTTAGCACCATATGTTTCAATAATAAACATATCAAGCATTCCAACTATTGTAGATGCTAAAGATACAACCATAAAAGTTCTTAAACCAGCAGAATGTCGTTTACTTGCTCTTTCACATCCTAGAATAGCAGATAAAACAATTGATAAACACAATTTTAAAAATATTGAGCCTAGTGTAATAGTACTAGACCACTCTCCCATTAACTTTGATATTGGATCTATAATATTCATAAATCAACACTCCTTTACATTTTTCTTCTTAAGTTCCTATATCTAAAATCATTATACATAAATTCTAATGATTCTTCACTAGCTTCGTTAAAAGCTTGCTCTTCTTTTGATATTTCTTTAGAAGCATATTTATTTGCTTTTTCGATTTTTTGTATCCTTTCAATTAGTATTTCAGCTGCAGTCTTTTCCTTACCATCTGGTTTAACTTCAACTACTTCAGTAATATCTTCTAGTCTAGTAGAATAAGACTTTGATAAGTATAAAGATAATTTAGCACAAGCTGGTCCAACCATTTCATATAAAACGCTTGAAGCAAGAACAATCGTTTGAAGCGCATCTCCTACTGCTCCTCCAAGAGTTCTAGCACCAAGTGCAGCAAGACCTATAGCAACCCCTGCTTGAGGAATAAGTGCAAGCCCTAAATAATTTCTAACAAGTTTATCTTTCTTTATAGTTAAACACCCTAAATATGCACCTAAATACTTTCCTACAATTCTAACAAAGAAATAGATAATACCAATCGACCATAATGGAATAGTAGAAATAACACTATTACCTGCTAATAATGATGAAAAATTAAATTTCAAACCTGAACTAACAAAAAATAAAAGTAAGATAGGTGGGCTAAAGTAATTAACTTGTAAGAACAATTTTTCATCTTTAGTAGCATTAATGTAAACTGTCCCAATTATCATACATCCAAGTAATGGTGATACATCAAGTAGCGATCCAACAGCACAGAATGTAAATAATATACAAATTACAATAATTAATCTATTATCAGTACTATGTTTGACTTTCATTAATAATGCTAATAAAAAACCAAATCCAGCACCTATTACTAAACAAGCTAAGTTTTTAAGAATAGGTAAAATGATTACATTAAACTCAAAGCTACTACTACTTCCACTAGTTGAAGCTAAAGCAATAGAAATAGCAACACTATATGCAACTAAACTTACTACATCATCCAAAGCAACAACTTGAAGTAAAGTATTAACAAAATCTCCTTTTGCTTTTGTTTGTCTTATTGTCATAATAGTAGAAGCAGGTGCAGTAGCAGAAGCAAGTGCAGCTAATACAATTGAGAAAGATAAACTTAAATGTAAAAATACATACATTACTATAAAAACTACAATTGATGCCATTAAAGCCTCAAATATTGTTAAAACAATTATCTTCCAACCCGTTTCTTTTAAAGTATCGAACTTAAAAAACTCTCCTACACTAAAAGCAATAAATGCTAAAGCAATGTCCGATATAAAATCCATACGCCCAATTAATTCACCAGGAATAAGATTCAAACAATATGGGCCAATAATAATACCAGCAATAATATAGCCAGTAACATTAGGAAGTTTTAACTTTTTAGTAAATCTAGTCATTAAAAAGCCAAAAGATAACATAACTGCTAATGAAACAATAATTTGAGTTACTAATGTAGTTTTCTCTAGTAGATTGACAAACCAATTCATAGCATAACCCTCACTTAAATAAATATATTGTTTAAATATATCATATATGATATATTTTTTAATTTTTTTTGTCAAGCAAATACACTTAACAGATAAATTAATAAAAAAAACAACCCCTATTTTCATAAAACAGAGGTAATTTTGCTTAATTTGGTGCGCAGAGAGGGACTCGAACCCTCATGGCTGTTAACCGGTGGATTTTGAGTCCACTGCGTCTACCATTCCGCCATTTGCGCATGCAAAAATTATAACAAATATAAAATATTAAATCAATTACTAACAAATAATTTATCTTAATTTATTATAAGCAAACAATTTTTTTATATCATTTTCATTTAAACACATATATTTACAATCATTAATTAATACATTTTTTAATATATCTAAAGATTTATTATCCATTTTATGAGATTTAGCTAATTCAATTTTCTTATCATATTCAATATAATTAAATAATGAATTCAAACAATTATTTTTATAAACATTACTTCCCTTTTTGTTTATTAAATCTATATAATTTAAAAGAGTATTTATAGAAACTTTTTTTAAATATTTAGAATTGTATGTAATAAATGTATTAAATAAAGAAAAACTATTATCTTTTAATAATTTTTCACATATAGTTTCAAATTGATTTTGTTTAAGTAAGTTATTAAATTTAAAATCTAATTTATATATATCTTCATTAGGTTTTAAAGGAGTATTATACATTTCTCCAGTAAGTAATGAACAAATAATATTTTGAGTCTTAGATAAGCTAATGTTATTAATTAAAGATTCAACTACTATATTAAACAAATTACTATAAGCATTAAATGCAGAAACTTTTAATAATTCTATTTTTTGACTATTTTCTTTATTATCAATAAGCAATTTTAAAGATCTTTCATATAATTCATGACTACATCCAATCTTATTCAAATAAACATTTTCATTTTTAGCAATTTCAATTATATTTTCTACACTAAGATCATGCATCTTTTTAAAGTCTTTTATAATTGAATTACATTTAGAGAATATCTCATCTTCACAATTTTTTTTAAAAGATATAAGTTCATTAATATGACTAATACATATTTCTTCTACTTCTGTACCTTTCACCAATTCTTCAATACTTATAAGAAAATTGCATTCAAAATCTCTAGCTTCTTTCTCTTCATATAAAACTGAATATAAAGCAAAAGAAACATCACTATAATAATCCATTAAATTTGTATAATTAGCAGGCATATTTTCTATAAAAGGAGTAGCAAGTTCATGGATAGTCTTTATTTCTTGTTTTGTAAGATAAAGATCATTTTTGTAGGAACTTACATAGTTATTAATTTTTTCATTTATTAAAGATTTACTAGAAAGATTACTAATTTTAATTGCAGTATCATTTTGACTATAATGCATCATTTCATGCCCAATTGTAGAAAATAAATCTAATACATTTAGTAATAATTTATCTTTATCATTTAATAATTTATCAATTACAGCATTAGAAAAAGTTAAAGTATTATTAAAATCATTATAATTACCTATAACATTTTCATTAGTTTCATTTACTGCAACACTAGGAAGTGTTAAAAAAGAATCACTAAAATGTACATTTTTACAATATTTCATTATAAAAGGAAAAATTTCAATAAGTTCTGCCTTATTTAAATTTCTTTCTTTTGCCATCTTTATAACATCAATTATTTTTTCTTTTTCTTCTTTTTTTAAATATATATTATAATCTTCCATACCTTAACTCCCTTTAAATTTAAAGAAAACTACTTATTAACACTAAATTCAAAGGTTGTTTTATTAAGACGCTTCATATCTCCATTTAGCGCATACATAACTCCACCTAAAAAATCTATCATTCTAAGTGCTTCAGCTTTATCTAAATTACTAACATCTACTATAACAGTATTCCCTTTCTTTAAAGAATCACTAATTTCTTCAGTATTAGAAAAAGATAAAGGCTTATAATTTATAGGCAACTTGTCTGTACTCACATATTCATTAACAAATCTATTTTCCTTCTTTTCTTCTTTTTTAGAACCTTCATAATATAAAACTTCTTTTTCATCAGGAAATAATTTATTCTTTAACTTATTAATAAAACTCATAACAAGCACCTCTACTTAATTTATTATACAAGATTTTTCATCTAATTTTCAATTATATTTACTAAAATAACATCTTTTCCTATAGAAACAATATTTTCCCATAAAATAATAGTTTTACTATATTTTAAAGAACTATTAAATTTTTTAAAAAAAGGCAATTTAATAATTAATGACTCTATATTACCACTATGTAAAGACACATTAACATCTTTTATATAACCTAAAAAGTTTCCATTATAAACATTTATGATACTTTTTTTCTTTAAATGTTTTAATTTCAACTTAATCACCTAATTAAATATATGATTAATTAGTAAAAAAATGATTTTAAAGAGTCAATCGCACTTTTTTCAATTCTAGAAACTTGCGCTTGTGAAATATTAAACTCATTAGCAATTTCAAATTGTGTTTTTCCCAAGTAATACCTGTCTCTTATAACTTCTTTTTGAGATTTATTTAAAGTAGATAATGCTTGTTTCAATGTTATATAGTTTATTGTTTTTTCAGCAGATTGAGATTCATCACTTAACTGATCAATAATAAAAATACTTTCATCTCCCTCTCCATACACAGTGTCATATAAAGACATAACACTTTGAGTAGAGTTAAGTGCTTCTTGTATATCACTAGTACCTACATTTAAAATATCAGCTAAAACATCTTCTGTAGGTTCAGTATTATTCTTCTCTATATATTCTTCTTTAGCTTTTAAACTTTTATATGCTAAATCTTTAATTTGTCTAGATATTCTAACAGGTGTATTATCCCTCAAATATCTCTTTATTTCGCCAATTATCATAGGTACTGCATAAGTAGAAAACTTTAAATTGAATTTATCATCAAAGTTATTAATAGCTTTAATTAAACCAATACAACCTATTTGAAACAAATCATCCTGATTATCACATCTATTAGAAAAATTCTTTATAACAGATAATACTAACTTCATATTACCCATTATAATTTTTTCAAGTGTGCTATTACTATTAGTTTCTTTATACTCTTTTATTAGTTCAATTGTCTCTTCATTTTTAAGTACATTTAAATTTGTTGTTTTAATACCTGTTATTTCTACTTTGTGTTTAGCCACAATATCTCCCACTTTCTAGTAGGAGTATTCCCTATAAAAACAAATTTATTCAATTACTATTTAATCATTTTATTTTGTAATTTTTTAATAATTCTTTTCTCTAATCTTGATATATAGGATTGAGAAATACCCAAAGTATCCGCAACATCCTTTTGAGTCATTTCCTCACAATCAAATAAACCAAATCTCATCTTTAAAATTAATTTTTCTCTAGGTCTAAGTGTTTCAATAGCTTTATACAATTTTTCTTTTTTTTCATCCATTACTAAGTTTTCACTAATTTCATTAGAATCGCTACCCAAAACATCACTAAGTAATAACTCATTACCATCACTATCCATCTTTAAAGGTTCATCTAATGATACCTCTACTTTCATTTTTGATTTTTTTCTAAGAAACATTAATATTTCATTTTCTATACACCTAGAAGCATAGGTAGCAAGTTTAATATTTTTATCTGCTTTAAAAGTAGTAATAGCCTTAATTAAACCCATTGTACCTATACTAATCAAATCCTCTAAATTAAAAGAATTAGTTTCAAATCTTTTTGCTACATATACCACTAATCTAAGATTATGCTCAATAAGTTTATTTCTAGCTTTTATATCACCTTTATTGCTTCTCTCTAATAATTCTGCTTCTTCTTCCTTTTCTAAAGGAGGTAATAAAGTTTCACTTCCATTAATATAATAAACATCACCATCTAAAAAGAACTTTCTAATTAAACTTTTTAATTTTTCTAAAACAATCATTTTCTTTTCCCCCATTTTATAACAAATAAACATTTAACAAGCATTTACAACCATTAAAACTTTTCTTTCTTACATAAGCAAAATAAACATCTTTTTCTTTATTATCAAATAATATTTTACCTTTAATATACTCGCTGTATTCCCTCCCTATCCCATTAACTAACATTCTTTCATACATAACATTTTTATCTTTCATTTCGTTAGTTAAAAAAATAACAGGCAGTTCTTTATATTTAAGAGTATTACCACTATCAAAATAAGCACTAGTTTCATAGCTTTTATCATTTAAAGTTAATTTCACATTATAACGATATTTTTTTAACATAATTAATGATTTAATGCTCTTAGTAATTAAATTTATAATAATTAATAATAAAGGACTAATTAATACATAAAAAAATGAAGAAGGCATAAAGATCATTGGAATATATTTATAAAAATATATATTACTAGTAAATATTCTAATTATTGAAATTATTCCATAATAAGAAAAAAGATATGTAAATAAAGGAACTATAAATTTTCCTTTAAAGAAAATAAAAAATAATAAAATATAATAAAATAAATTAAGATAAATACTGATATTAGGAAATAATAAAACATTCACATATAAAACAACACTTGTTATTTCTAAAATAATAATTTGTTTTTTATTAAGTTTACTATTAGATATTATTTTCATAAATCTAATACTAGTTAAACATATTATTAAATGAAAAATAAAAGATATATCTATATATGCATTCATTCCACTCACCTGTTAAAATTGTATGTTTTTTATCATAAATAAAATGTCGATTTATAGAAAAAAAGCCTAGAAATTATTTTTTCTAGGCTATATTCAACCATTAAGGTTATTTGACTCTTCTATCATCCATTCAATAAAAATACCATAACCATACTCTACTTTATCTACTAATACATGAGTAACAGCACCTATAATCTTATTATCCTGAATAATTGGAGATCCACTCATTCCCGCTACAATGCCATTTGTTGTATCTAAAAGCCTCTTATCTACTACTTTAAATGAAATACCTTTAATACCTTGTTTTGCTTGTTTCTTTACACTCACTATCTCTATATCAAATTTTTCTACTTTGTCACCATGGATAACCGTCCATATTTGAGCATTTCCAAGCTTAACATCTTCTTTTTTACCAACTTCTAAGGAAATATAATCATCTACATTAACACTATACTTTCCATAAATACCATATTCGTTATTTTTTACTACTTCACCTAGTATTTCATCTTCATTTATGGTTGCTATTTTTTCTCCTGGATTTCCATTCTTACTCTTTCTAATTAAAGTTACATCACTAGAATAAATAGTACCAAAAGACAAATCTATGCTCGGGCTATAACTAGCATCATTCATCTCATGTCCCAAAGCTCCATATGTATGCGTTTCTTCATCATAATATGTAATAGTGCCAATACCTAATAATCTTTCTTTAATAAATAAACCTGTCTTTATATTTCCATAATTATCTTTAATTAACTTTAATACCTTACTATAAGTAATACCATCTCTAAGTATTGTAATTTTTGCACTATCCTTGTCAGCATATTCTTTCTTTAAAATAGTTGCTAGATCATTTAGTGAAGTAATTCTATTCTCATCTATGCCAACAATTAAATCTCCTTTTCTAATATCACTGTCGCTTTTAGGATTATAAATTTTTCCATTTTGTTTTACATCATATGTACCTGATATTAATAGCCCGTTACTTTTAAGTTCAATTCCTATATTTTGTCCTCCGATAACAAGATCTTTTGCAAGTATAGCAACTGGTGAAGTAATAGCCATAAAAAAGGTTAAAAATAATGTAAGTAATCCACTTCTTTTAGGCATCAAATTCTCCTTTCAAAAAAAGGAAAGCAAGATTACAATCTTATTTTTAACCTTAATACTTTTTTAAAACTTCCAATATTTAACTTCTTAAAAAAAGTCTTGATTTTCTAAGAAAATATAAATTTTACATTAATTTCTATTTATTTAATAATTCTTTTGCATTTTCAATAAATTTATCTGAAGGTAAATCGCTTCCACTTAATATTTTTGCAAGTTCATATATTTTTTCATTTTTATCTAATAATTTAACAAATGATTTAGTTTTATTATTAAATGTTTCTTTATAAACGTAGTAGAAGTTATCTGCAAAAGCTAAAACTTGTGGTAAATGAGAAATAACTAAAGTCTGATATTTTTTAGATAATTGTTTAATCTTTTCTCCAATACTAGTAGCAACTTTCCCACTAACACCACTATCAACTTCATCAAATATAGCAAGAGATATATCAAATATATCGTTAAACACTACATTAATTGCTAATGTAATTCTAGATGCTTCTCCTCCACTTGCAACTAAACTAAGAGGTTTTAAATTTTCCCCTACATTCGTAGAAATTAAAAACTCTACTTTATCTTGTCCTGATTTGTTAAATTCAATATTTTTAAAATCAACTTTAAATATCGTTTTATCTAAATACAAATCTTTTAATTCTTTCATAATATCTTTTTCAAGCACTAATGCTATTTCTTTTCTTTTACTAGTAAGTTTATTAGCAATATTCAAAGTATCTTTTTTAATATTATTAATTTCATTTTCTAATTCTTGTATTATAAATTCACGATTATCGCATAAATTAATCTTATCTTCATATTCCTTTTTAGCATTCATTATTTCTTCATATGTATTACCATATTTTCTCTTTAATTTGTTAATTTTAAATAATCTATCCTCTATATAACTTAACTTAGATTCATCAATATCTAAAGAATTAAAAGAACTCTTCAAACTACTAGCTAAATCTTTACTATTTTCATATAACTCAATGATTTTATTTTCATATTCGCTAAACATAGGATCATCACTAACATTACTCAAACAATGTTTAACTTCATATAATAATTCATTTATCCCCTTATCTCCATCAAGAATATTAATTGCACCATTAACATTAGTATTTATCTTATTAAACTTATTAATACGTTCTTTTTGAAGTTCTAATTCTTCAATTTCATTTTCTTTAACATCAATATCTTCAATTTCTTTTAATTGATATTTTAAATAATCTAAATCTTCATTAACTTGCTCTTTACTTAACTTATTAAAATAATTAAGTTTTTCCATATATAAATCATAACTTTTTTCATATTTTTCTTTTATATTCTCTAATTCTTTACCACCAAATTTATCTAATAGACTCAAATGAAACTTAGAATCTAATAAATAAAATAAATCATGTTGAGAATATAAATTAACTTTTTTACCAAGTGTATTCTTTAATGTAGTCATATTAACAGTAATACCATTAATCTTACAAATACTATTAGAATCACTATTAATAATTCTAGTAAAAGTAAATAAATTACCATTATCCTTATATTCCTCTAAATCACTTGAAACTTCATTAAACTCTATAATTGCCTCAACAATTGCTCTACTTTCTCCATTTCTAACTTTAGTAGTGTCAGCCCTATATCCAAGAAGTAAAGAAAAAGCATCTATAATAATAGACTTACCTGCTCCAGTTTCTCCTAAAAACACACTCATACCATTATTAAAAGTGATATCTAAATCTTCTATTATTGCAAAATTTTTAATTGTTAATTCTTTAAGCATTATCTCACCCCAATAATATATATACAATGAATATTCTTATTTTTACGCATTTAATTATATAATAAAAAGATATTTAAATAAAGTTTATTCAAATATCTTTATTAAAAGCATTATTTATAACACACTTTATGTTTTCATTACAGATATTATCCTTATTAAAAGTAAATAAACTAATATATTCAATATTTCCAGATTTATCTCCTCTTATTGGAGAACTATCTAATTTATTTAAATACAAGTCATATTTATTAGCGTAACTAATAACATTTTTTATAACTTCAAAATGAATTTTTGGATTATTAACTACTCCATTTTTATTATGTTCTTTCTTATTAGTTTCAAATTGAGGCTTTATTAAAGCAATTAAGCATTTATCTTTATTTAATATTTTAGAAACATTTTCAAATATATATGATAAAGATATAAAAGAAACATCTACAACTACCAAATCAATATTATAATTTTTAAATTCTTCTATATTAATATTTCTAAAGTTTGTTTTTTCTAAACTAATAACTCTATTATCATTCTTTAATGATTCATGAAGCTGATTTTCTCCAACATCTAATGCATATACTTTTTTTGCTTTATTTTGCAAACAACAATCAGTAAAACCACCAGTACTAGCACCTATATCTAAAACTATTTTATTTTCACAATTTATATTAAAGACTTTTAATGCTTTTTCTAGTTTTAATCCACCTCTAGAAACATAAGGTAAACTATTAGAAACTATCTCAACCTTATTATTTTCACTAACCTTAAAAGATGAAGAAGTAATAATCTTATTATCTACTTTAATATCTCCACTTTCTATTGCATTTTGAGCTTTATTTCTAGTTTCATACATCTTTTTATTAACTAGAAAAACATCTAATCTTTCCTTCATTAGTTTCTAGTAGTCCTTTCAACTTCATATACACCACTAATGTTCTTTAAAGCATTTTCTACATTCTTATATTGCTCACCATCTTTTACCATTATAGATAATTGAACAGATGCATTTAAGTTTTCTTTATGAGAAACAGCATTAAGTTCTAAAGTAGTTATCTTTAAAACACTAAGAGTATTCATTATTTCTACAAGTAAATTAGCTCTATCACTAGCTCTTATAATTAAATCTACTTGATGTTGTACATTATCTAATACTCTTTCATCCCAACTAACCTCTATAAATCTAGGTTGCAATGTTTTAAGTGTAGGACAATTAGCTCTATGAACTTTAACACCCTTTCCTCTAGAAATATAGCCAATAATTTCATCACCAGGAATTGGACAACAACATTGAGATAACTCTACTTTTATTGAATCAATTCCTTTTACAATTATCCCTTCACTATTACTAGCTTTAATATTTTTCTTTTTAAACTCAAATACTGGAGTATTATTAGCTCTTCTATTTTTCACTTTATCAATAACATTAATAGGGTTTACTGTTCTATTAGATACAACAAAATATAAATCCTCCACTTTTTTAGCACCAAATTGTTGTAAAAACTCAATATCACTAAATGCTTCCTCTAATTCCTTATCAGTAACATTTTTATTTTTAGCTTCTTCATTAAGTAAAGCTTTACCTTTGTCTTCTAATTCATTTCTAAATTCTACTTGATTAATTTTTTGTAATTCTTTTCTAATAATATTCTTAGCATAGCTACTTTTAACAAATTGTAACCAACCTTCACTAGGTTCAGTATGTATTTTAGATGTTTTAATTTCTACTACATCACCAGTTTTAAGTTCAGTATTAAGAGGCATCATAACTCCATTAATTAAAGCACCAACACAACTATGACCAACTTTACTATGAATTCTATATGCAAAATCAATTGGGCAAGATCCAACCGGTAATTCTACAACCTTTCCTCTAGGAGACATAACATAAATACTAGATTCAAATATCTCCTTAGTTAAGCTTTCTACATATTCTTCATTTTCTTTAGAATCATTATTATCATTAATAAATTCTCTAAAGAAATGTAGTTTTTCCTCTATTTCGGCTTGATTACCTTTATCTCCTTCTTTATACTTCCAATGTGCCGCAACACCACTCTCTGCCCATTCATCCATCTTTTTAGTGCGAATTTGAATTTCATAAATATTACCATCATCTGCTACAATTGATGTATGCAAAGATTGATACATGTTGCTCTTAGGTACAGCTATATAATCTTTAAACTTACCATTAATAGGCTTATAAACAGCATGTATATACCCAAGTATTTCATAGCAATTTACTTCAGTTTCTGTAATAACACGTAAAGCTAGTAAATCATACAATTCATCAAATTCTAAGTGTTTTTTAACCATCTTATTATAAATACTATATATTTCTTTTGGTCTACCTTTAATACTATAATAAGGAATATGATGTTCATCCATTAAAGCTTTAATCTTAACAATCATTGAATCCACTTTACTTTGTCTTTCTTCGCTTTTTTGCTTTAACATATCTTGAATATATAAATATTTTTCTCTTTCTAAGTAATAAATAGACATGTTTTCTAAAGAACTCTTAAGCTTAGACATACCTAGTCTATGCGCAATTGGAGAATAAACATCTAATGTTTCTCTAGCAACTTTCTTTTGAAAATCTTCATCAAATAAATCTAAATATTTCATTAATTCTTGTTGCATTACCATTCTTATAATTAAAACTCTATAATCTTTAGCAAGTGCAACAAATATCTTACGATAATTTTCATTGTCTATTTCATTATTAGTTTTTTCCTTAACATTATCTATTCTAACAAGTGCATCCAGCATTGTACTAACTTCTTCACCATATTCTCTAGCAATATATGAATAATTAATATTATCAGTTTTTAATAAAAGACATGATAAAATACTAGATAAACCAACTTGATATTTACTTAAACATAAAATAACTTTATTAATATACTCTAACATATTAATTTTATTAAAAAGCATTTTATTAGCGTACTCTTTAGTGCTAACATCATAACACTTTTTAAATGTATTTACTTCTTCTTCACTTAAATATGATTTTAATTCATTTACTATTTCTTCATACATACTTCACTAACCTCCATTTTTATACACTTACATGTTATTTTATTAGAATATAAATTATTAGGTTCTAATTTAAATATCACATCATAACTAATAATATCATTATTTAAATCTTTAACTAAGTCAAAACCTACTAAATTTGTATCATTATTTATATTTAATAAAATATGTTTACCATCCTTACTCATTTTCATATCATTTTTATTAATATTTTTTAAAATAAATAAAGGATTTGGATTTTCTTCTCCAAAAGGAGATAGCTTTAATAAATCTAAATATGATTTATAAGATAACTCATCACTATTAACTTCAATTACCTCTAATACATCATCTTCATATTCATTATCTTTACATAATTCAATTATTTCATTTTTAAAATTCTCATAATTTTCTTTCTTAATAGTTAATCCAGCAGCACCTTTATGACCACCATAAAGCTCTACATATTTACTCTTTTTAATTAATTCAATAATATTAAAACTCTTTAATGATCTAGCACTTCCCTTATAAAACTCCTTAGATTCATCTAAAGAAAATATAATAGATGGCAATTTATATTTATTAAGAAAATGCGCTGCAATTATACCATTAATACCCTCTAGCATATCATCATTTTTTTCAACAATTATTTTATCTTTATATTCTTTTTTATCTAACTTAGTAAAATATTCTTCTGTAATAACTCTCCTACTAGCATTAGTCTTTTCAATAAAACTTGCTATATTTTCAATTTCTTTTAAATCACTACTAGTTAAATAAGTTATTAATTTATTAATAATAGTTCCCCTACACATTCTACCAATAGAATTAAGCTTTGGAACAATTTGCATTCCTATTACATTTTCATCATATTGTTTTTGATTAGAATTTAATAAATTAATAGATTTATACTTAAGTTTATTTAAAATATCTAAAGATTCTTTTACTAGTAACTTATTTTGTCCAACAAGAGGCATAACATCTCCAATTGTAGCAATACCCGCTAATGCTAAACACACATCATCTCTACTAGCAAGTAACGCTTTAGATACATAATAACAAATTGAAGCACCACACATGTTATACTCACTAAACATAGAATATTCAGGATGTAAACATAAATCAAAATTAGGTAAAGTTTCTTCTTTACTATGATGATCTAAAACAATTACATCTATTCCTTTTTCCTTAGCTTTTTCTATAGCATCAAATGCTTTAATACCATTATCAACACATATAATTAAAGAATATCCTTTATCATAAAATTGTTCTACTCTATTAACATTTAAACCATATCCATCCTCATATCTATTAGGAACATAATAACCAACATCATAATTTAATAATTTAAATGTTCTATATAAAATAGACACTGAACATATACCATCAACATCATAGTCACCATATATAACAATTTTCTTTTTATCACTAATTGCTTTCAAAATAGAACTAACAACTTTATCCATATCCTTATAATCATATGAACTTTTTTCTTCTATTTTACTAACTAATTCTATATTTCTATTAACTAATACTTTTGAAGCTAGGGATGAAAGGTGATATTTTTTCATAATTTCTTCATAGCCATTAACATTTAATACTTTATACATACTTTATCCCCCAAACTATCTATTTTAATTTTAAAATATTTATAATATATTTTAAAGATATTAGATAAATAAAAATGAGAACTCTTAATAGTTCTCATTTAATATTAATCGTTAATACCAATAAATTTATGTTCTTCTAATTCTTTAAATACTGTATTTTTCTTTTTAGGCTTAAAAGTTCTTTTTCTAGTATCACTTCTCTTTTCAAATAATAACCAAGTGTAACTAGCAACATATACAGCACATGCAGAACTTGCAAATAGTCCAACAACTAATGCAATATAGAAACTATAACTAGATGTTGATGAAAATGCAAGAAGAACTATTGATACAAGTATAACTACAATTGTTGTTAATACTGTTCTAGAGAAAGAAACATTAATAGCTTTTGTAACTGCTTCTTTTCTTTCTTCATTAGAAATATATTTCTTACCATTTCCAACAATCATTTCTTTTAATCTATCAAAGATAACAATTAAAGTATTCATACTAAATACCGCAATAGCATATATGCTGATAACTGCATCACTACCAACTGGTATTCTAGTTAATCCTAAGAATAAAGTTGCTATTAACACAGCACTTACAGTAGATAAGATAGCAGCAATTGCATAGCTATAACGATATCTAATTGCCATATATACACCAACAAGAAGTAATCCAAGTCCAGTAGTATATAAAGCACTTAATAGTGAAATACCTGTAGATTTAGGATTTATATTATTGATATATAATTCATATCTTTCATCATATTCTTTATTTTCGCCATAAGCATCAATAATTTTATTTTTTAATTCTTTTTCTACACTAGTAGCACTTTCCTTAGTTGTAACAGTAACTTTATATTTAGTAGTACCTTCATCATCAAAAGAAGATGTTTTAATATTTGTTACTTCTAAGTTTAGTCCTTCTTGAGCAAAGAAGTCTTTGATTTGTGTATCATCAGCAAAATAATTAGTAGAAGATACAACTGTAATAGTACTTTGTTTCTTTACTGTACTATTGTAATTAAACATAGCACCCATTGTAAGTTGTAAAACTAACATAACAATAATAGCTACACTAACAAATACTCCAGAACCAATAAAACATTTTTTTGACTTAGTTAAAGGATTAGCTTTATTAGATTTGCTATTTAAATATAACTCTTTATTTTCTAAATATGCTTTTTTAGCACCAAAAGATGTTTGTTTGACATTTAATTTAACTAATAAAGTTAATAATAATTTATTAACAATAGTCATAACAACAAGCGAACATACACTAGCTAATGAAAGCATTAATGCAAAATTTGCAATACTTGTTCCAAAGAAGAACATTACAACAGACATAATAAATACAACTATATTAGCATCTATTATTGAAAATACTGATTTTTTGTATCCTTCATTTAATGCTCTTTCTAAACTTTTACCATTATATTGCTCGGATTTTACTCTTTCAAGTAAGATAATAGCAGCATCTACAAAAATAGCTAAAGATACGATTAATGCAGCAATTGCTTGTTGATTTAAGATTCCCTTAAATGTTACAAATAATAACATAGTTAAGAATGTAGAGAATACTACAGATACAAAAGACATTAATCCACCTAATTTATAATAAGCACTTAATGCAACTCCAATTAATACAACTGAAACTAAGCCAGCAATTAATAATTTAGTAAATGATTTTTCCGCATTTTTAGATTCAATAGAAGAAATTTGAACAACATTTAAACTATATTCTAATGTTCCTGAGTTAATCAAATCAACAGTAGATTGAGCTTGTGATTTACTAAATGAACCGGTAACAGTTATAGTTTCAGTAGTTAATTTACTTGATACAGTAGCATTATAAATTATTTTTTTAGCAACACTAGCGTCACTACTTAAATTAGCATAATCATCGCCTTCTTCAAATCCTAGCCATACTACTAAGTGTTTATCACTTAATCCACTAACAGTTTCAGTAATTTCTCCTAGCAAATCAGTATTCTTAATATTTAATAAGATAACAGGATTACCATTTGAATCAGTTTCACTACTTAAAGTTGCTCCTACATCTTTTAAAATTTCTTCACCCGTAGCAAGTAAATTGTTTTGATAATCTCTAAAAGATATTTTAGCACTACTTTCAATAGTTTCTCTAATTTCATCAGCTACTATTTGGTTAGAAGAACTAACAGTTACTCTAACATATTTATTACCTTCAATACTAACAATAGGATCTAATACATTAGAAATATCTAATCTTTTTTCAATACCTTCAGCAGCAGTTTTAGTTAAATTTTTAACAGATAATTTCTCATTATCAGTTTTAACTTCATAAAGAATATCAAAGCCACCATTATATTCCATTCCTACTTTAGTGTCATTTTTTATACTTGGTGAACCAAAAGCTATCAAAGCAACCATTGCAACAAGCATAATTACAAATGAAAATACTCTTTTTTTCATTTTATTCCCCCTCAACTATTGTTCTAAAAGTAAAATTACGAACATTTATTTTAATATCTATAATATTAAAAGAATATCACGCTCTTATACTTTATCAAATTATAGAAACTTTATCAATAAGAAAGGTGGAATTTATGCTAAAAAAGAAAATTATTAAAGCTACTTTAAGTCTTTTATTAGTAGGATTTATAACAAAAATCTTATCTACCATTGGAAGAGTAGTAACAGCAAGAACAATTGGCCAAGAAAGTATGGGTATTTTTATGATGGTTATGCCTGCCGCAGTATTCTTCATAAACATCATTCAATTAAGTTTACCAACTTGCATTAATAAACTAATCGCAGAAAAACCAGAAAAAGCTAAAAACATAATAATAACTTCATCCATTATTGCACTCATTGTAAATAGTTTATTTATGATTATAATAATTGCTCTTGCTCCTTTTATTGCAAATAATATTTTAAAAAACGGAAAAACTTTGCTTGCAATAGATGCTCTTGCTTTACTTATCCCTCTTATAAGTTTAGGTGGTCTAATAAAGGGATATTATACAGGCATTGGTAAAATAGAAATAACAGCCTATTCCCAAATAAGTGAAGAGATAGCTAGAATTGCTTTTATAGTATTATTCGGTAGTTATTTTGTTAAAGGTGGGGAAATGTATGGTGCGTATGGCGCAATTTTAAGTTTATGTATGGGAGAAGTATTTTCTCTCACGCACATGATAGTTTCTCTTAAAAATTTAAAATCAAAAACTAAACAATTATTCAAAGGCATAATAAATGAAGAAAACTTAGATACAAAAAATATATTAAATATGTCTTTACCATTAACAGGAGGAAGACTTATTGGATCTATTGCCTATATGTTAGAGCCTATTATTATAACTAACGTTTTATTAAAAACTGGTATGACAAATGATGCAATAACTCTAGAATATGGTATTTTATCAGGATATGCAATGCCTCTACTTTTAATGCCAGGTTTTTTTGCTAATGCTTATGGAAGAGTGCTACTTCAACCAATGACTTCTGCTATTGCAAAAGATAATAAAAAAGAAGCAAGAAAATTATTTTTATCTATATCATTAGTATCCCTAATTACTGGAGCAATTTTTTCAATAATTTTATTTATATTTCCTAGTCAATTAATGACTATTTTATATAAAAGTAATGATGGTTATAAATATGTTAGATTATTTGCTATACCATTCATCTTATATTACTTAGAATCACCATTTGTAAGTGCATTAACTGCTTTAAATAAAACAAAGCAAATCTTATTTTATGATGTTTTAACTTCTGCTGTTAGAATAGGATTATTATTTGTTTTATTACCTAAAATGAAAATGATGGGGGTAGCATTATCTACTGCTATATCATTTATACTACTAGTAATAATATTTGCTATCATCATCTTTAAAAATTTAAAACTAGAAAAAGAAACTCAATAATCTTTTTCTACTATATAAAGTCCATCATTTTTATCTAACATACAAATAAATATCTGCTTTATATCTACATATCCTTTATCTTTAAGTTTATTAATAAGCCATTCATTATCTTTTTTTATGATTTTTAAACTAGTGTCATCAATAACACCATCCTTAATTAAAGGAAAAGGAATTTTACTATTCTCTTCTCCTTTTTTTATTACACTTAAATTTCCATTACTCTCTAACACTGCATATTCAACATCTTTTAAATTATCTACTCCCTGCATCCTAACTTGCTCGCACAAATCATCAATATTATATCTAAGTTTTTTCATTTTTCTTTGATCTATAACTCCATTATTAATTATAAAAGACGGATTCTCTTCTATTATTTTTCTAATCCTATTGCTTTTTAATACAAAAATAGACATTAAAATTTGAACAATAAAAATAATCATAATAGGTAATAATGTTTGAAAAACATTTTCATGAGGCTCATCTATAGATAAAGAAAATAGTTCAGAAATCATAAAGAAAATTACTATATCAAAAGTATTTAATTGTCCTAACTCTCTTTTACCCATTATCTTTAAAATAATAATAACTACAAACAAAAATAAAATAGTTTTTATAGCAATAGACAAGTAAATATTCATAAATTAAGCCTCTCCTTTCATACACTTAAATAGGAGGAACATCAAAGTGAAAAAAACAATTAAATCTTATTCTATTACCTTAATATTCATCTTATTATCAACTCTTATTGCTTCACTCTTACTAGCAACATTAAAACAAACAAATGCCTTAAGTTATAGTGCTGCAAAAGTAACTACTAATATTTTATCCTTAACTTTATTTTTTATAAGTGCATTAATACTTGGAATAAAGCAGAAAAGTAAAGGATTAATTAATGGTCTATTCTTATCCCTTTTATACATTTCTATAAGTTTAGTAGTAGGAATACCATTAAATAATTTTAAAGAAATAATGCGCTTTATCAGTAAAATATTATTAATAATATTAGGAACGATAATAGGTGTAAATTTAAAAAAATAGTAAAAAAAAAAGAATAATGTAAGCAAATCATTATTCTTTTTATTTGTAATTTAAATTATTTCTTTTTAGAATTTTGTACAATTTTTAAAGCAAGTTGTAGAACTCTATATAATAATTCAAGTGATGATAAGATTATATCATTTACATATTCTATATTGTATAAATTATACAAATCATTAATCATATTGATTTCATCTTCTTCAGCTAAATTATTATTTTTTAATAATTCAACTGCTCTAACTTGGGCTTTTTTCTCTGTTTTTAATGTTTTAACTGATAAAACTATTGAATATACATAAAAAGCTAAACCCAAAATTAAGAAAACAAAAGTTACAATTCCTTCTGTATGCAAAACTACATAATCAAGCAAAACACCTATTAAAATAATAGGAATGAATGCTAAAGGTCCAAAAGTCATAAGAGGAACAAGTTTAACTCTATCCCTCATATCCTTATCTCCTTCTTTATCCATAACTGCTAAAGCTACCTTTTCACTAGCCATAGCCATTGAAGTAATTGAACTCTTCTTATAAATACCTCTTCTAAGTCTAATTTTTTTGAAATAGTAGCTATAACTATTACCAAATAGTAATGATCCTGTCTTAGAAACTTTAATATTTTCTAACTCATTTTTATCTAATAAATCTCTAGCAATATCCTTTCCAGTTAATCCTGCATAATTTGGTGTTCTATTATATTTGATATACTTAAAAAATAAAACAGTCGAAACAACAGATGAAACTAATGTCATTATACCAATTAATGCACCAACAACAATAAGAGCAATCATTAATACTTCTTCCATAAAATTATCATTCCCTTCAATAAAATTATATTATTTAAATGTTTTTTTATCAACAAAACCCTATAATAAAGTACCTTGATAATCCATTTTTAAATGTTTATAAGCAAGCTCAGTAGCAATTCTACCCCTTTGAGTCCTATTAATCATGCCTATCTGTAACAAATATGGTTCATATACATCTTCTAGAGTAGTTACTTCTTCTCCAATTGCTAAAGCTATTGCTTCAACTCCAACAGGGCCTCCTTTAAATCTTTCTATAATTCCTCTAAGATAAGCCAAATCAACATCATCTAATCCTAATTCATCAACTTTTAAAGCATCTAAAGATTCAATAGTGGTAGTATAATCTATTGTTTTTAATTTTTTTACTGTAGCAAAATCTCTAATTCTACGATATAGTCTATTAGCGATACGTGGAGTTCCTCTAGATCTTTTAGCTACTTCTACTTTAGCATTTTCATCTATTTCCATTCCAAACACTCTAGAAGTTCTTTTAACAATTGCGCTTAGTTCATCTAAAGTATAATATTCTAACTTTGCAGTTATACCAAATCTGTCTCTTAATGGTGAAGATAAATCCCCTGCTCTAGTAGTAGCTCCAACCAAAGTAAAAGGCGGTAAATCAATATTAATAGATCTAGCTCCATTATCCTTACCAACAACTAAACTAATAGAAAAATCTTCCATCGCAGAATATAAAACTTCTTCAACCACTCTAGGTAATCTATGAATTTCATCAATAAATAAAACATCTCCTGGAGATAAACTAGCAAGTATTGCTGCCAAATCACCACTTTTTTCAATTGATGGTCCATTAACAACCTTAATATTACCATGCATTTCATGAGCGATAACATGTGCTAAAGTAGTTTTGCCTAACCCAGGAGGTCCATAAAGTAAAACATGATCTAGTGTTTCCTTTCTTTCAAGAGCAGCCTTAATAAAAACACTTAAATTATTTTTAATAGCACTTTGCCCAACATATTCATCAAGTGAAGTAGGTCTTAAAGATAACTCCTCATCATCTTCACTAATTCTATTATTATCTAATAATCTTTCCATCTCTAGCCCTACTTTCTATTTAAATATTGCAATGCTTTGAATATACATTCACTAACATCTATATTCTCATCTTGTATTTTACTTAATGCATTATCAATTTCTTGTACTTTAAAACCAAATCCTTTTAAAGCTTCCTTTGCCTCTTTAAATATCTTATTTTCTTTAACAGAAACAGTATTATCAACTTTTAAATGTCCTTTCAAATCAAGAATAATTTGTCCTGCTGCTTTTGGCCCAATACCAGGTAATTTTTTTAAATATCCTAAATTACCCGTTTCAATTGCATCAATTAAATTATTATAATCAGATTTAGCAAGCATTCCTAAAGCACTCTTAGGGCCAATACCCTTAACAGTAATTAACTTTAAGAATAATTCTTTTTCTTCTTTACTAATAAAGCCATACAAAGTAATATCATTTTCTCTCAAAGCTAAATACGTATAAATAATAACATCATCATATAGTTTAAATTTTTCAGGATTAGCAACATATACTTCATATCCCACTCCATTAACATCAATACAAACATTTTCAAGAGTTATAATTTCTACTTTTCCCTTTAAAAAACCTATCATCACTTATCACCTTTTTTATTATAACATGTCTAACAAAACTAACAATTAATATAATTAAAGATTTTTAATTTCTATCCATTAAAACTCTATTACAAATTAATTTATTAGTTTCTTTATTTCCCTCATACAAAGCTACTTCATTATTATCTTCATCTATAATTAAAACATTTCCCTCAATATAAAAATTCAAAATATTACCATTCTTAGCTCTAAATAATTCTTCATCTTTTAATTTTAAAATAGTGAAATTGTTTAAAGAATTTTCTATACTAATTAACTTATATTTACCATTTTCAATATCATTTAATGAATAAGCATCGCTTAAAGATAGTTTTCCAATTCTAGTTCTAACTAAATAAGACATATATCCTATGTTATTTAATTTATTAGCAATAGTTTCACAAAGTACTCTAACATAAGTACCTTTTGAGCAAATTACTTTATATGTTAAAGAATCTTTTTTTAAATCTATTATTTCTAATTTTTTAATTTCTATTTCTCTATCTTTAATTTCTACTTCAATATTTTCTCTTGCATATTCATATAATCTTTTACCATTAACACTAACAGCACTATAAACAGGTGGTTTTTGCATTTGTTTTCCTATTAATGAAGCAAAAACTTTTTCTACATTTTCTTTACTAAAAGGAGTTATATCTCTAGTTTCTATAACTTCTCCTTCTTTATCTAAAGTAGCCGTTCTCTCACCCATCTTAATAGTAGCAATATACTCTTTTTCATCACTCTCTAAAAAACGCGATATTTTTAAAGCTTTACCAACTGTTACTACAAGTAAACCAGTAGCAAGTGGGTCTAAAGTACCACAATGGCCAACTTTTTTAGTGTTCAAAAACTTTCGTAGTTTCCTAACTACATCATGTGAACTATATCCACTTTCCTTATTTACTAGTAATACTCCATCCATTTTATTTCTTTAGTATATTTAAAGCCTCTTCAAAGCTTACTAATACTTGTTCTCCTGTATTCATATTTTTAAGTGCTAAAACATTATTTTTAACCTCATCTTCACCAATTAAAACAACATAAGGTATAGCAAGTCTATTAGCATATTGCATTTTTTGTTTCATACCTTTAGCAATATAACACATATCTACTTTAACTCCATTACTTCTAAACTTACTAGCAATTTCTAAAGCTTTATCATCTTGATCTAATGATACTATCATAACATCTGATAAACTTTTTTTAGTTGTATTAATAATACCTAACTCTTTAAACACAGAAAATAATCTAGTAATACCAATAGACATACCAACGCCTGGGAAAGACTTATCAGTATAATATTTAGTCAAAGAATCATATCTACCACCACTACTAACAGAACCTATAGATTTATAATTATTAAGGAATGTTTCATAAACAGTACCAGTATAATAATCTAATCCTCTAGTAATAGTTAAATTAATTTTATAATTTTCTAAAGGCATACCAAGTTTATTCATATTATCACAAACAAACTCTAATTCGTTAACGCCTTCCTTATAAGTTTCACTAAGAACATCAAATTCTCTTAATTTAGCAATAATTTCTTTATAACTATCTCCATTAATAGACATAAAATCTACTATTTTAGAAATATTCTCTTCACTAGTAGCATTTAACTCTTTTATTTCGCTAATAACATTTTCTTTGCCAATTTTTTCAATCTTATCAATAATTCTAAGTATTAAACTTGAATCTTCCTTTTTTACACCTAAATATTCAAAAAATCCATTTAAAATCTTAAGGTTATTAACATTAATAGTAATATCACTTAATCCCCATTTTTTAAACACATTATAAATAACTGTAGGAATTTCAGCATCATACATTAAATCTACTTTTTCATTACCTATTACATCAATATCGCATTGATAGAATTCACGAAATCTACCCTTTTGTGGTCTTTCTCCTCTATATACTTTACCTATTGCATATCTTTTAAATGGAAACACTAAATTAGCATTATTCATAGCAATATATCTAGCTAATGGAACAGTTAAATCAAATCTTAAAGATAAGTCATTATCTCCTTTAGTAAAACGATATATTTGTTTTTCAGTTTCTCCTCCTGCCTTAGCAAGTAATACTTCACTAAGTTCAATAATAGGATTATCCATAGGTAAAAAGCCATATTCTTCATATGTTTCCTCTACAACTTTTTTCATATTATTAAATAATATTTGATCTTCTGGTAAAAGTTCCATAAAACCAGTTAAGATCCTTGGTTCTATATATTTATTCATTTTTATTTTCCTCTTTTCTTTCTTATTTTTAATAAATTATATATTTTTTTGCATTACAAAAATTAACGATGTCGTATCGTTTTATTAAGTTTATGAGAATTATAATTATATATTTTTTCCATATATAATTCCCCCTCCATGTATAATATACACACTTTAGTAAAATATTGCAAATAAAATGAAAAAGGAATATAAAAAGTTAAATAAGTATTGATATTTTACGATTTATTTGATATTCTTATAAAGCATTACATGGTGGATGTGGTGAAGTGGTTAACACATCTGGCTGTGAACCAGACATTGCGTGGGTTCGATTCCCATCTTCCACCCCATTTTGAATGCATAAGCCTTGTGATTATCTTTATCTAAGGCTTTTTTTATTAAGGGGTATATTTATGAACAAGGAATTTTTAAGAACAATAAAATTTACTATAATTGCAATAAGTGCAGGATTAATTCAATTATCATCTTTTGAAATATTGCAATTAATAACTAAACATAATAATAGTTTTTGGTGGATGAATTATTTAATTTCCTTAACATTAAGCGTAATTTGGAATTTTACATTTAATAGAAAATACACTTTTAAAAGTGCTAGTAATGTAAAAACAGCAATGATAAAAGTAATTGCTTATTATATCATATTTACTCCTCTTTCAGTTTGCTTTGGCCAAATGTATTTAGTTAATAAGGTAGGATTAAATGGTACAGTAATTGAAATTATCATGATGTTAATAAACTTTATAACTGAATATCTATATCAAAGATTCTATGTATTTAAAAACAGTATTGATACTTCTAAAAAATCACAAATAAATAATTAAAAAAAAGCTCACATATAACTACATTGTTATATATGAGCCTTTTTTATTTACTCTTAAAAGCTTTTTTAAACTTTTCAAAAATTGATTCTCCTTGTTTTTCTTGGAGATCTTTTAATTTCATATACAAATCTTTTTCATCTTTACTTAATTTAGATGGAACTTGTATATCAAGAATGATATATTCATCACCCATATTAGTACTTCTTAAATCTTTAATACCTTTTCCTTTAATACGCAATTTTTGACCATTTTGAATACCAGCAGGTACTTCCACTTTTACATCACCATGAATTGTAGGAACATCTATTTTGCATCCTAAAGCAGCATCTACATAAGAAATAGGAACATTTACATAAACATCATTATTTTGTCTTTCAAAATATTTATGTTTAGCTACTACTATTTCTACATATAAGTCACCATTAGGCCCTCCATTAATGCCTTTTTCTCCCTTACCAGATATTCTAAGTTGTTGACCACTTTGTATACCAGCTGGAACATTTATATCAACATTAACTTTCTTACGAATGTATCCATCACCTTTACAATCAGGACATTTAGTTTTAATAGTTTTGCCTTTACCTTTACAATAAGGACAAGTTGTGGTTGATTCAAATGTACCAAACATTGTTTTTTGTTGTGTTCTAACAGTACCAGTACCATGACATGAAGAACATGTTTCTAATTCTGTACCATCTTTAGCACCAGTTCCTTTACAAGAAACACATTTTTCATCTACTGTTAATGAAATAACCTTCTTTACACCAAAAGCAGCCTCTAAGAAACTTATTTCCATGCGTAAGTATTTATCCTCACCTTGCATTGGACCATTACTTCTAGCTTGTCTAGAATTTCCACCAAAGAAAGAAGAGAAGATATCACCCACATCAAAGCCATTAAAGTTAAAGCCACCAAAGCCTCCACCCATGTTAGAACTAGCATTAGGATCTACTCCTGCATGACCATATCTATCATATAAGTTTTTCTTAGTTTCATCGCTTAATACTTCATAAGCTTCCTGTACTTCTTTAAATTTTTCAGGTGCATCAGGTGATTTGTTAATATCAGGATGGTATTTTTTAGCAAGTGTTCTATAAGCCTTTTTTATAGTATCAGCATCAGCATCTTTACTAACACCTAGCACTTCATAATAATCTCTTTTTTCAGCCATTTATTTACCCTCCATACATAAGCATAAGGGCTTTTGAGCCCTTAAACTTTATTATTTTTCAGTATAATCAACATCTACTACATCTTTATCATTATTGTTTGTAGATTCAGTAGTTGTTGTATTTTCTGTAGTATCAGTAGTTGATGCATTACTTGCTTGGTTAGCATATTGAGACATCATAGCAGCAGCTTGTTCTAATTCACCAATCTTATTTTTAAGAGTTTCATAGTCATTAGTTTCTAATGCTTTCTTTAATTCATCTCTTAATTTTTCAGTTTGTTCTCTTTGATTAGCGTCAATCTTATCTTTTTGTTCTTCAAGACCACGATCGATTGAACTAATATATTGTTCTGCTTTATTACGAAGTTCTATTTCTTCTTTTCTCTTTTCATCAGCTTCCTTATTTAATTCAGCCTCTTTAACCATTCTTTCGATATCTTCTTTAGATAATCCGCTATTACCTTGAATTGTAATAGATTGTTCCTTGTTAGTATCTAAATCTTTAGCTTTAACATTAACAATACCATTAGCATCAATATTAAAACTTACTTCGATTCTTGGTTCACCACGTCTAGCAGGTCTAATGCCATCTAGTTTGAAATGTCCTAACATCTTGTTATCTCTAGCCATTGGTCTTTCACCTTGGAATACAACGATATCAACAGCTGGTTGATTATCTTCAGCAGTAGAGAATGTTTGTGATTTAGTTACTGGGATAGTTGTATTTCTTGGAATTAATACAGTCATAACTCCACCTAATGTTTCAATACCAAGTGATAATGGTGTAACATCAAGTAATAATACATCTGTAACATCACCAGCAATAATAGCACCTTGAACAGCAGCACCGATAGCTACAGCTTCATCAGGGTTTACTGATTTATTAGGTTCTTTACCTAGTAAAGATTTAACCATATCATATACAGCAGGCATTCTTGTAGAACCACCGACCAATAATACTTCATCAATCTTGCTAGCATCAATCTTAGCATCTTTTAAAGCTTGTTTTACAGGAGCTTCTGTTCTTTCTAGTAAATGTCTAGTCATTTCTTGGAATTTAGCTCTTGTTAATGTTGTTTCAAAGTTAATAGGTCCTGTTGGAGTCATTGAAATGAATGGTAACATAATAGTAGTTTGTAACATACCACTTAAATCAATCTTAGCTTTTTCTGCTGCATCTTTTAATCTTTGCATAGCCATTTTATCTTTAGTTAAATCAACATTATATTGCTTTTTAACTTCATCTGAAATGTAGTTAACTAATACTTCATCCCAGTCATCTCCACCTAGCCTGTTATCACCAGCAGTAGAAATAACTTCAAAAGTACCATCACCAATTTCTAGTACAGATACATCAAATGTACCTCCACCTAAATCATATACTAATACTGTTTCATCTTTTTTGTTTTCCATACCATATGCAAGTGCAGCAGCTGTAGGTTCATTAATAATTCTAACTACTTCTAGTCCAGCAATTTGTCCAGCATCTTTAGTAGCTTGTCTTTGAGCATCATTAAAGTAAGCAGGAACAGTTATAACAGCTTTTTTAACAGGTTGACCTAAGTTTTCTTCAGCATACTTCTTCATATATGACAAGATTTTAGCACTTACTTCTTGTGGAGTAAAATCTTTATTTAAACAAGAAATGTGTACTTTCTCGTTAGTTCCCATTTTTCTCTTTATTGAGCTTACTGTATCTGGGTTAGTAACGCTTTGTCTTTTAGCACCATCACCAACAACTTCTTCACCATTACTCTTAAAAGCAACAACTGAAGCAGTAGTATTCTTACCCTCTGGGTTAGGAATTACTTTCCATTTACCATCTGCTTGTAAATATGAAACAACAGAATTTGTTGTTCCTAAATCGATACCAATAATAATTTCTTTTGCCATAGTTTATTCCCCCTTATCTTCTTCACTATTTTCACTTGTGGCACTTGAATTTTCTTTTTGTTCAATATTTTCTTTTTTAACATAACTATATACCTTTACTGAAGTAGGTCTTAAAACCTTGTCCCCAATTTTATAACCTTTCAGTAATAACTCACAAATTTTATCATTGTTTTCCTCAACATCTGTATCTATCTTTTCTACAGCATTGTGGATATTATGATCAAACTTGTCACCAACTTTACAATCAATTTCAACTACTTTATGCCTTTCCATCATCTCCTTGAACTGATTAAATACAAGTTCAAATCCTTTAAAGTAGCCACTAACTACATCAGGAATATTTGGATTATCCAAAACAAAACTAAATACATCAACTATAGGAAGTAACTCAAGCATTAAATCATGAGTAACATATTTAACAGAAATTGCATTTTCTTTTTCATATGTTTTATGAAGATCTTTCATTTGAGCTAATGCATATAAATATTTTTCATTTAACTCACTTACTTTATCCTCAAGTTCCATAATTTTTCTTTCTTCTTTAGATAATTTTTTATCTTTTTTCTTATCTTTTTTACTTGATTCTACTTCAGAATAATTAACTTCTTCATTTAATTCTTCTTCCATTACTCATCCTCCTCATCATCACCATATGTAAGTTTTAGTTGCTCAACTAAGAATTCCATAACTCCAATTACTTTAGCATAATCCATTCTAGTTGGTCCAACAAGAGCAATTTTTGCACCTTCTTGGCCTTTTACATTAACATCAACACTTACAACACTAATATCATCTAATTCATCATTAACACCAATTTGAACATTGATTTTTTTATTATCATCACTATTTAATATAAATTTCCATACATTGTTACTTTCAATAAGTTTAACCATTTTTTTAAGTTTATCAATATTGTTAGCATATTCAGGTTGCTCAAACAAATTTGAAGTTCCCCAAGCATTAACTTTGCTTGAATCGCTCATTTGATTAAACATACTTACAAAAGCATCAATCAATAATTCATATTTTTCTATATGTAATGATAAAACAGGTTTAAGTGCAATCATCTTTTCTACTAATCCATATAAAGGTGTACCTTTTAATCTCTCATTAAGAATTTCAACACATTTTTCTACATCATCAGGATTAACTCCATTAGGTATATTGAATGTTTTATGTTCTACATGACCATTACTAGTAATAAGTACACATACTGCACTATTATTGCTAATTGGAATAAGTTGTATCTTAGCTAACATTTCTCCAAGCTCGTCGGGTCCTAACATAATAGATGTAAGAGATGTCATCTCACTCAAAATAGCACAACTATGTCTAAGTACATCACTTACTTGAGTTGACTTATCATTTAATACCGTTTTAAGTTTAAATAGTTTATCTTCATTTAAGTTATCATCTCTTAAATGATCAATATAATAACGATATCCTTTAGCACTAGGAACTCTACCACTTGATGTATGTGTTTTTTCAAGCATACCCATATTTTCAAGTTCCATCATATCATTTCTGATAGTGGCACTAGAATAACTTAAATTGTATTGTTCTATTAAATATTGAGAACCAACAGGTTGAGCGGTTTTAACAAACAATTCTACTATATATTTAAGAATCATTTCTTTTCTGCTAAGATTTTCCAAAATCTCACCTCTTTTAGCACTCGTTTTCTTTTGGTGCTAATTATAGTATACACTCTTTTTTAGCACTGTCAACAAAATATTGCTAATTTTTAAAAAATTTTTTTATAAAAAAAGAACTGTAACGCAAATTACAGTTCTCTATGCACAAATTAATATATAAATATATTATAACATTGCACTTCCACAAGTAATGATCCAGCAAGCGAGAATAGCTACAACAAATGCTCCTGTATAAACATTACCAATTTTTCTATATAGATAAGTGCAAATTAAACTAAACACTAATGTAAAATAAAAGAAATTCACTTGTAATAATGAATCTCTTTTTTATATTTATTGTAATGCAAATGAGCTTGTATATGCATTAATTATAATAGTTCTTGTTACTTCTCCATTACTAGTAATTAAATTTATCTCATATTCAGTGCTTGTCATTTTTACAACATTAAATGATCCTTCTTCATTTAAATCATTTTCCTTTAAATGTAATTTATAAGTGCCATTCATATTTAACTTTAATGAATCATTAGTTAAAACACCTTCATTTAAATAAAAATTAGTATAAGTTCCATATATTTCTTGCAACAAATCAGCACTAACAAGATTATTATTTTCAAACAAAATGTAATTATTTGTAAAATTATTCCATGTAGCACTACCACTATCATAAGCAATTATATCTACATCAATACTTCCATTCTCTAATACTTTGTATGAGTTTATTCTAATGTTTTCATTATTAGTAGTAATACTTCCCTCATTTATCATAATTTCTAATAAACCATCACCAGTACTTACTGTATAAGTCCCATTAGGAACAATAACACTATCTTCACCATTAATAATTAAATCATCTTCACCTAAATTATTAATTTTTTCTAACAATTTATTATGATCACTAACAAATTTACCACCATTAATATTAACAGTTACAGGAGTAGGATAACCACCTAATGCCTCAACTACTAACGCAGAACCAGTTGGGTAAAAACCACCAATATAATTCACAGGATCTAATTTTTGGCCTTTACCAGTGAATGTGGAATTTGTGAAGTTAGTGGTACCACCTTTTACATATGCTCCAGTTGGTCCTTCAAATTCACAATTAATAAAATTATTAACATTATAAGCTGGCAAATATGCACCTGCACCTAATTTTTTATTTTCATCAGACACATTTCCCTTAAAATCATCTTCAGTAATATTTTCATTGTAGTAATTAGCTATAAATTTAGAATTAGTTGCATTAATTTTAGCGTTATACCAAGTTGCATTAGCAGATATACCATATACAGTACCATAAGCTTCTACATTTTCAAGATTAAGAGTTAACTCTCCATATGCAATTTCATCGTTTTTATATCCACCACCAAATACTGTAATAGCAGCATTACTATATGAATTTTCATCATATACATAAGCGCCTATCCTACCATTTTTTATTGTTATATTAACATTAAAATCTTTACTATTGCTTTGTGCACTAAATATATCATTAAGTTTGCTTCCAAATGCTGGATAAATTGCATAACCATTCAAATCTACAACCATATTTTCTTTTTCTAGAACTGCTAAACGACTACCAGTTACAGGAAAACTATTAGATAAACGAATTTTAGTAATTCCTAATTTTAATAACTCTTTAAAGTCACTTTCATTAGAACATGAATAATAAACGCCTTCCATAATCATGTTTTTTACTTCTTTAGTAATAGTATTACCATCAGATAAAGTAAATGTATAAGTTGTATTGATGCCCCACTTATCTGCTTCTACTTTTACATCAGTAACATATACTCCATTTTCTCCATCCTGTCCTTTTAATGAAGATAATGCTACTAAATCTTTCCATTCATCTTCACCAACATATCTCCATTGAATATGAGTAGTTGATACATTAAACTCTACTTCTCTACCATCTATACCAGGAGCGCCATCTAATCCATTATTACCAGTATCTCCTTTTTCTCCTTTTTCACCATTTTCTCCTTTACTTCCCTTAATATTACATAATTTTACCCATTCTTCAGAAGAATTCTTTACAAATACATCTGAAGTAGTTACATTCAAATAAAAATCACCTACATTTGCAATAGTACTTTCTGTAGGATCTGTAGACCCAGATAACCATTTGGAACCATCTTTTCCATTATTTCCTGTTTCTCCTTTACTACCAGTTGCACCTTTTAAATTACAAACAATAGACCAAGTTAAATCAGTTTTTTTAACATACACATCATAAGTTTCTGTATTTAAATAAAAGTCTCCCACTTTAGCTTCAGTTTCATTAGTAGGTATAGTATTTCCATATAACCATGTAGCACCATTTAATCCATCAGTGCCATTTTCTCCTTTTATTAATGATAAAGCAATTAAATCTTTCCATGTATCTGAAGCATCATCTGTTTTATATCTCCATTGAATATGTGTAGCTGAAACATTAAATTCTACTTCTCTACCATTTAATCCATTTAAACCATTATCACCTTTTTCAATAATAGAAATTAAAACCCAAGTTCCTGCTTTTTTATTAAAGATTTTCATTGAAACACTATTATAATAAAAATCTCCATCTTTACCAATGGTAGTTAAAGGGTCAGAAGTTCCAGTCAACCAAGTAGCTCCATCATTGCCTTTTTCCCCTTTATCACCAGTTTCACCCTTTTCACCTGTTTCACCTTTATCACCTTTAATAGAAACAAGCCATTCTTCATATGTTCCTTCAAATCCGCCTTCAACTGCTAATTTATAAATTTTATATTGTTTGCTTTCTTCTTTTTCAGAGGTATTATTATCTTTATCACATCCAGCAATAACAGTAGCACTTCCAAACACCAAAGCTATAGCTAAACTAGTTTTTAACACTTTATTTAATTTCATTATTATTCCCCCTATAAGAAAATTTCTATATTCATATAATAACATAAAGAATAAAAAAGCATTAATTTTAATATTCAAAAATATTAATAATAGCCTATTAAAGCACATTTTATAAACATTAATAAAAATAATTAATTAAAATTTACAAAAAATAGTTAATAAATTTACCTAATTTAAAAGTAATAAAGATAATATTACTTTACTTTCTATATTTCAGTTTCTATATTTTTAAAATCTTTGCTTTCTGGGAAACAAACAAGTAAGAAATCTATAAATTTTTGCTTGTCAAATTTACCATTATACATTGGATAATATGTTTGCCCTAACCACTCAAACTCAAAATTTGCTATTAAGAATCCATTTCTTTTATAAAAGCCAATTCTTCTTGATGGCATATCTTTTGGAAAATATGGTTTTTCTACAGATAAAACTTTAACTTTGCTATTATACAAATCACAAATTAAATTTAAAGCAGTCGTACCATAATTTTTATTTCTAAATTCTTCATCTATTGCCAAATAAGCAATGTAAACATAATCACCCGATATGCTAATGTAAGAAAAACCTATTAAAGAACACTCATTAAAAATTCCTAAAAGCTTACTATTTGGAAATTTTAAATCAATTAAATATTGAAAATCAATTCTTTCATTTTCAGGAAAAGAAGAATAGTATATTTTTTTTATTTTATCAATGTGAATTTTATTATTAATTTCTATTAATTGCATAAAAACAACTCCTACACAAATAATATAACATATAATTTATATTTATAATAAAAAAGCACTTTAAATAATAAAGAATTTATTTCTATACATATATTAATTTAAATTTATTTGGTTATTAACTATTTTTATCTGCTTTTTTAATTTTATCAATCATTTTAGTTTCATTAACATGATAGTTATTTCCTGTATTTACAACCATTGTGTCACTAATATCATCAAATAAAGTAGTGCTTTTAGTATGATAATTAACCATATATACTAGATTAGCAATAAATAAAATAGGAATAGAAATAGATATAGATCTTAATATATTTTGTTTAAAACTAACCTTTTCCCAATCAGTAGATAATATTTTTAAGTCCATCAATGATAATCCTATAGTTTTATTCTTCATAATAACTAAACATAAAAATTGATATAAAAACATAGTAATATTAAACATAATTAAATAATAATAATCAAAATTCATAAACTCAATTTCAAGGAAAACATTAAATAAAAGACTAAACAAAAAAGCTAAAATAATACCAATACCTGCATCAATTAAAGTAGCTAAGAATCTCTTTTCATGCAACATTATATTCATATTATTCCCCTCCTTACATGTATTCCACTAAAATACTATCTAGTAACATCATACCATTATATGTGGTTTTTAAATAGTTTTTATCTATAATTAATAAATTATTTTTTAAAAATTTACTAGTAATATCTTTATATTCATTTAAAAAATCTTTGTTAAATAATTGCTTGTATTCATCTAAATCAATTCCCTTAACTAATCTAAACTTTAACATAATATATTCTTTTTCTTTGTTAGTAGCAAAGCTTTCTTTTTCAATAGTATTATTAACATATTTAGTAATATTTCTACTAGTAGTATACCTAATGCCATTAACATAACTAGAAGCACCAACACCAATTGCATAATACTCTTCATTATTCCAATAAACTAAATTATGTTTGCTCTCATAATTATCCTTAGCAAAATTACTAACTTCATATCTAATATATCCTTTTTTATATAATTCATCATAAATAAAGTCATATTGTTCCCTAACGCTATCTTCATCTAGTTCTTTATAATTATTCACTTTAATAATAGTATTATCTTCTAAAATTAAACTATAAAAAGATAAATGTTTAGGATTTAAAGAAAATATTAAATCTAAATTTTTTTTTATCATATCTATAGTTAATCCTTTTATACCATATATAAAATCAAAAGAATAGTTAGTAATATTATATTTATTTAATAGGTCAACAGTTCTCTTTACATCATTAAAATCATGTTTTCTACCTAAAAAATTCAAAATATCTTTATTGAAACTTTGTACACCAATACTAACCCTATTAATTCCATATTTTTTAAATAATTTTACTTTCTTTTCATTTATATTTTCTGGATTTACTTCAATAGTAAACTCATAATTTATATCTAAATATTTATTTAATTCTTTTAACAAATTTTCTAATTCTTTTTCGTTTAAACAAGATGGACTACCTCCACCAATATAAATAGTTTTTAGTTTATTTTTAATATTTAAATTATTAAGTTCTTTAATTAAAACATTTAAGTATTTATCACATATTTTTTCATTATAAAACATTTTGCAAAAATCACAATATGTACATATATGTTCACAAAAAGGTATATGAACATATAAACTACTTATCTTCATCATCTTTTTTTACTCTTCTCTCCAAGTAATCATCTTTATCGCTTAAATTTTGATCTTCAGCGCGTAAATGAAAAACTTTTTTCAAAAGCATAACAAGTAAAGCTAGTAAAATTACTCCTCCAATTATATAAAGCATATCTTCACTTCCTTCTTAAATATTATAAATAAAACTAAAAATTTAGAAAATAAAAACAAGGAATTTTCCTTGCTTTTATTTATAAGTTATTAATTTAATTATTTTTTAATAACAAATTCACAAGTTGCAGGTATTAAACTGCATACCATTGCAACTATCCAAGTAGTACCAAATAATGATATAGTGCTATAGTTTAAATCTTTAAGAATTACATTCTTATCTAAACCAGCAGCTAGAACTAATACAGTTCCTACTACAAGAACTAAAGAAAGTACAACATTAAGAGTACTTAACTTACCCATAACTTTTTTATTACCAAGTAAAGCAATAATGAAAGTTAATAAGAAATAAGCCATTACTACAGTTATAAGAATAAATCCAATAAGCATTAATGTTCTAGCAGTACCAAATATTTCTGCTTCTTTAGCTTTATCCATGAATTCAAAGAATCCAAGAGGATCAGCTTTAATAGTAGTTTTAGTACCACGAACTGTAGTTGTATTTGATACTGTAACTTTTGTAAGTAGAGTCATAACAAATACTACTACACTAGCTACTAAAGCAACTAGTCTTTTAAACACACAATTACATACTTTACCTTTACTTTTCTTAGCCATTACTATTTCCTCCTTACAACTTTATATTATCATATTTAAAATTTTATTCCAAACAATTAAACATTAATTATCATCAACTGATAAAACTGCCATAAATGCTTCTTGAGGAACTTCTACACTTCCAACAGCTTTCATTCTCTTTTTACCTTCTTTTTGCTTTTCAAGAAGTTTTTTCTTACGAGTAATATCTCCACCATAACATTTAGCAAGCACATCTTTTCTCATGGCTTTTATAGTACTTCTAGCTATAGCTTTATTATTTATACATGCTTGAATTGGAACCTCAAATTGTTGACGAGGAATAATTTCTTTTAATTTTTCACATATATAATTTCCTCTATGATATGCAAAATCTTTATGAACAATAATAGATAAAGCATCCAAACTTTCTCCATTAATCAAAATATCCATTTTAACAAGTTTTGCTTCCTTGTATCCAGCAAGTTCATAATCAAATGAAGCATATCCTTTAGTGCAAGATTTAAGTTTATCAAAGAAATCAAATACTATTTCAGCCAGTGGTATTTCATATATTAATTGCATTCTATTATGATCTATATAAATAAGATCAATATAGTTTCCTCTCTTCTTTTGACATAATTCCATTAGAGGTCCTACATATTCATTAGGTGTCATAATACTAGTTTTTACAACTGGCTCTTCAATTTTACTAATTCTTTGAACTTCGGGTAATTTACTAGGGTTATCAATAGAAATCATTGTTCCATCAGTAAGATATACATGATATATAACACTAGGAGCAGTAGCAATAAGAGGAATATTAAACTCTCTTTCTATTCTTTCTTCACTAACATCCATATGCAATAATCCTAAAAATCCACATCTAAATCCAAATCCTAAAGCTTGAGATGTTTCTGGTTCAAAAACTATAGAATCATCATTAAGTTTTAATTTTTCTAAAGCATCCTTTAAATCATTATATTTAGCATTATCAATAGGATATATACCAGAATATACCATAGGAACCATCTCTCTATATCCAGGAAGAGCCTCAAGACAAGGATTATTAGCATTAGTAACAGTATCACCAACATGAACATCCTTAACTGCTTTAATTGAAGCGCTAATCCATCCCACTTCTCCAGCCTCTAAATAATCTCTTCTAACTTCCTTAGGCGTTTTAACTCCTACTTCAACAACATCATATTCTGCTCCTGTTGACATAAGCTTAATTTTATCACCTGTGCAAACCTTACCCTCTTTAACTCTAACTTGTAAGATAACACCCTTATAAGAATCATAATAAGAATCAAACACTAATGCTTGAAGAGGATTATCATCACTCCCCTTAGGAGCAGGTATATACTTAACTATTGCTTCTAAAACCTCATCCACTCCTACACCAGTTTTAGCACTTATTAAAGGAGCGTGATCAGTAACTAAACCAATTACATCTTCTATTTCTTGCTTAACTTTTTCTGGTTCTGCACTAGGTAAATCTATTTTATTAATAACAGGAATAATTTCTAAGTCATTATCTAAAGCTAAATATACATTAGCAATAGTTTGAGCCTCAATTCCCTGTGTTGCATCAACAACTAAAAGAGCACCTTCACAAGCTGCTAAAGATCTACTAACTTCATAAGCAAAATCTACATGTCCAGGAGTATCTATTAAATGAAAAGTATAAGTCTCTCCATCCTTTGCTTTATACTCTAATTGAACACTATTTAACTTAATTGTTATTCCTCTTTCTCTTTCTATATCCATATTATCTAATAATTGCTCTTTCATTTCTCTTTTTTCTACTGCACCAGTCATTTCAATTATTCTATCTGCAAGAGTAGATTTACCATGATCAATATGAGCAATTATAGAAAAGTTTCTAATCTTACTTTTATCCATATTACACCCCTATAAACTTCTATATATTTCAATTAAATTTTTGACTTGTTGTCCTTTATTAGAATCATCACCTTGTTCCTCATTAGAACCACTGCCAAGTATTAAAGGCAAAATATAACTTAACACCGTTGTTATTATACTAGAAACAATTGCTCCAAGTAAAACAGCCTTTGCTTTTTCTCTCTCACCCTCATAAAAATACCAAGAAACAAGAAAACCAATATAAGGTAAAATCATTCCAAGTAAAAACCAAAGAATTAACTTTTTATTTTTTAATTTTTTACCATGATTAATATGATATACATCCATATATGTTTTATTATCAACATAATTATCTACAAGCGCACCACATTTAGGACATATACTAACACTATCATTACATTCTTCACCACAATGCAAACATTTTTTCACTATAATCACCTTTAATAATTATATTATGTTTAGTTGATTTTATAAAATTATTTATTACTTTTTCTATTTAAATTATATTTATCAACAATAGGTTTAACCATTTTTTCATGATTTTCTATACTTTTCTTAACAAATTCTATTGCTTCTTCCTCGCTTAAAGAATTGATATATTTTTCTAATTCTTTTGTTTCTTTTATTCTTTGAGTATATACAGTATCAGTAGAACAACCACCATCTAAATGAACATCATCTTTATAGTTAACACCAATAACATAATAACAAGTAAAATATTTAGTATGAATAGGCATAAAATATACTCTAACAGGAGTTCTACTTTCCCTTCTAGACCAAATTTTATTTCTATGATCTTTATACTTTTCTACATAAATGTCTTTAGTACTATTATCATCCATAAATTTTTTAGATAAAAGGCTAGTATTAGGATCTACTAAAAATTTATAAAATTTATCAATAAAATTATTATCATTAGGAACATCATCTAAAGTAACACCATTAGCATACACAATAACATTGTCTTTAATTTCAAATTTTTCTTCTACTTCTTCTTTTTTACTATTTAAATCATCAATAGTAAAATATTTCTTATCAATATATTCTTCACCATCAAGATAATTTAAATCATCTTCATTATATTCAAAAATATTATTTAAACTTTCTTCTTTTTTTTCTAATTCTTTGATAATTTTAAAAGATTTACTAATTTTTTCATCTAATTCATTTTGTAAATTAATACTTTCTTTTAATTTAACAGATAAAGTTTTTTTAACATAAGTACTAAGTTCTTTTTTTAATTCTTCATCATTAATTACTTCAATTAAATTTCTAATTCCCTCAATAGAATATGATAAATCTTCATTCTTACCATTTTCACGTTTCATTCTATTACTATATTCTTTAATTTTCTCATTTGTTTCTTTCTTTTGCGTTTTATATTCCTCTAATTTTGCGCTTAAAATATTTCTAGCTTTTTCAATTATTTTTGGATTACCAACCTTATCATAAAGTTTAAAATATAGTTTATTAATTACATCCACATCAAGTAAAATATCATCAACATTATCATTTTCTGAAAGTGAATCTACAAGTTCATCTAAGGTTTTAATATCTTTTTCTCTTTTTATATAAGCAGAATGAATAGCATCTGCTTTTTTAGTTTCAATTAAATCTGAAGCAAGTATTAACTCTGCATCAAAATGAACAGTTGTCTTAATATCTAAATTAATATATTTAAATTCTCTTTCTAATTTACTTTGAGTACTCATCTTTTTAAAGTCTTCATTATAATAATATAATTCACTAAATAACAAACTATAAAAATCATATTGAGTATTTTTATTTAATAAACATCTTTGAACTATAACATTTAAGCTTTTATCATCTATACACAAAATATATGGATTCTTTTCCACTAATTTTTTAATATCTTCCTTATTTAAAATATCTTCTAATTTTTTTAAGTTATTGTTTAATGAATTAAGAACTTTTTCATTAATTAATAAATCTAAAACATCCTCATTAAATCTAAGTTTTCTAAAATTAATGCCATATAAGGAACAAACATTTTCCAAATTATTCAAATTATCAATAATTTTATCAATGCTAGTATTAAACAATATTTCTTTATTATTAACTAACAAATTCTTTAAATAATCATAACTTAAAATATCTTTTCCTATTTTAAAACTACTTTTGTATCCATAATCTTTTAAATCTAAATCACCTTTTAAAAATTCAGTTACACGTTTAATATCGTTATTGCTAGTTAATAATTTAGGATCATTCTTGAAAATTTCTTTTAGTAAATCTAATTCTAATTTATCTTCTTTGTTTTTTTCTTTAACAAAACTAGTAAAGTCTATTAGACAAATATTAATTGTTTTTAATTTTTCTATATCTCCTTTTTTTAATATTTCAATAGAACTCTTAATTTCACTTTTCATAGTATCAACAGTAATATTAGTCTCATTAGAAAAGAAATCAATCATCTCTTTAAACTTTTTTCCATCTTGGACAACAAAAAATTCCTTACACTCATTAATAATATTAGCTATAAGTTCATTTAAATTATCTTTTTTATTAAAATTAGGTATTATTATATCATTTACATAATATAAATAATTGCTTAAAAATTCATTAAGTCTCTTATCAATAAATTCTTGTTGTTTGCCACTATATTCACTTTGAATATAGTTTAATCCATTAATTAAACTTTCTTTAACAGAATCTTCAATATTTTTATTTAAATTAACTTTTTCATACAAATCAATAAATATTTCATTAATTTTCTTATTCGTATTAAAATCAATCTTTTTTAAATTAGTTAAAATATTCTTTTTTTCTATATTAGCTTTTTCCATTTCTAAATATTTATTATCCAAGTAATTCATCAAATTAGCACTATTAACTTCATTAGCACCATATTCATCTTCATAATTTTTAATTAAGCAAAATAGTTTAGTGCCAAATTTAGAATAGTACTTTTTAAACATATCATATAAGTATAAATTTTCTACACTAGCATTCATACTAAATAAATATTTAATATCATCACTCAAAAATATCTTTTCATCATTAATTTCTAAATCATTGATTGCTCTATTAATCATATTAGAAATTTTAATAATTTTATATATAGAATAAGTCTTATCTAAATGACTATAAAACTCATTATAAATATTATTAGCAAAATCCACTATTGATATTTCATTATTAAGTGTATTTCTATTACCAATTATCTCATAAATTGCTCTACACATCGTCATATTAAGCATTATATCATTACTTGGATAATCATATATATCTAAATTAAGGGAATTAAAAAATTTGCTTATTTCTATAACATAAAAAACTTTTGGCAACATAGGCTTATTATCATTTTTAAGATTTATTGAATTTTTAATAACATATGATATTTCAAATAATCTATCTAAATATTTAATATCAAAATTTATGCTTTCCATAAAATCATATAACATGTCTAAATCTGAATCATCATAAATATAAACATTATTTTTTAAATTATCATATAAATATTTATTAATACTATCTCTATCTCCTACTGGCAAGTCAAAATTAGAAGATATCCTATCAAGTAAATTACGTATATAAAAACTCATAAAAATCACCTGCTAAAATTATAACATATTAATACTTTAGATTAAATAATTTTTTCTAAAGCACTATCTACATCTAACTTATAATATTTCAATAATTCGTTATATTTACCTTGCTTATAGAATTTATTTTCTAATCCATAAAAAGATACTTTTCCTTTATAATCAATACTATTATAATAATTTAAAATAGGTAAAAATAATCCCTCTTTAACACTATAAATATCATAAACCCATATTTCATCATACTTATTAGAGACATCTTTTAACATTTCTTCATCTAATGGTTTATAAAAATAAACACCCACTACATCTATATTTAAGTTTCTTTCTTTAATCTTTTCAATTAATAAACTAGTAATTGGCCCAACAGATAAGATAACCTTCTTGCTATTTTCCTTTCTATATAAATAGTTCCACTTTCCATATCTTATATCAACATCATTCTCAATCATTTTACAGCTTTTGCATATTCTAATAAAGCTCAAATAATCATAATTAAAGCATATATCCATAAGTTTATTAACATCACCACTATAAATAGGCATACAAATCATTGTATTAGGTAAATGATTAACCATTGCTACATCAAATATGCCATGATGAGAATCTCCATCTTGTCCTACAAGTCCTACCCTATCAACACCAATCACACATTTACTATTATTACGCAATAAATCTTGGCTAATGAAATCATAACATCTTTGCATAAATGTAGAATATATACTAATGTATGGAACACCACCATTAAGAGCTAACCCATTAGCAAATACAAACGCATGTTCTTCACTAATTCCTACATCAAAACATCTATCTGGATATTTATTAAATACCTCATCTAATTTACTTCCACTTTTCATTGCACTACTAATAACAAAAATATTTTTATTTTCTATATTATTTATTAAATAATTGCTAACTAAATCATTAAAGCATACTTTCCCCCTACTAATAGTAAATGTATTTAAATCAAATTCATTAACTCCATGCCATTTGCCATCACTATCATTTGAAGTTACTTCATATCCTTGTCCTTTAATCGTTTTTACATGAACAATAATGCTATTTTTATTATTTTTAGCAATTTCTAAAGCATTTTTTAATTCATTTAAATTATGACCATCTATAACTCCTAAATAGTCTAAGCCAATATTTTCAAGAAAATTATCCTTCCATACTAATTTTTTAAAACTATTTTTTACTCTAGCACTACAATTAAAGAAAAATTTTCTTATTTTACCCTTATTAAACATATTAACATAGTGTCTTTTACCATTTTGATAATATTTACTTTTTTTAATTTTGCCTAAAAATTTGGATAATCCTCCTACACTCTTAGATATAGCCATTCCATTATCATTAACAATAATTATTACTTTAGTATTCAAAGATAAAAGATTATTAATTGCTTCCATTGCTACTCCATTAGCTAAAGCTCCATCACCAATTACTACAACTATTTCATTATCTTCTTTTTTGCTATCTCTACTAATAGCCATCCCCATTGCTGTAGAAATAGAAGTAGAACTATGTCCTGTATAGTAAGGATCATAATTACTTTCACTAGGATTATAAAAGCCACTAACAGAATCTAATTGTCTAAGATTATCTAACTTTCTTCCACTAAGAATTTTATGTGTATAACATTGATGAGTTACATCAAATAATACTTTATCTTTTGGTAGGTTAAAAACATAGTGAAGCATCACTGTTAACTCCACTACACCCAAATTTGATGACAAATGACCTCCATTAATAGAAACAGATTTAACTATCTCTTCTCTTATATCCTTACATAAATACTGAAGATCATTAATACTAAGTCTTTTTAAATCATTAGGTAATTTAATATCTTCTAGCATTGTTATCACCTTACTTATTCAAAATCTTTTAATTCATTATTTTCAAATAATTTAACTGCTTGAGCTTCAATATTTTTTAATTTATCTTCTAATATTTTACTAAGCTTTATTCCTTCTTCAAAAACCTTAATAGAATCATCAAGTGACAATTCACCACTTTGTAATTCTCTTACTAATTCTTTTAATCTCTCTAAATTTTCTTCAAAACTTTTTTCTTCCATCTTATTTTTCCTCCTTTTTAGTAACACTAGCATAAAATTTACCATCGCTAACTCTAACTTGAATAACATCACTAACATTAATATCCTTCACACTATTAATAGTCTTTTCACTATTTTTAACCACACTATAACCCCTAAGTAATACTTTAAGAGGTGATATATTATCTAATACACTAATAGTATTCATTAGCTCATGTTTATCTTTATCTAAATTAGCATTAAAAGCATTTTTTAAATCATTAACTTCTTTATTAATAATTAATAAGTTATCTTTGTATAAATTAGATGCATAATTATTCATAATAAGCAACTGATTTTTAATATTGTCTTTTTTATTATTTATTAAATTAAATAAGCTTTCTTTATTAAATGACATACTAAGATTACTAATAAGCATTTTATTGTTATTTATAATATTAGTAATAAATTTATTAAGATCTAATTTGCACTTATCTAAATCACTAATAACATTTTCAATATTTGGTGTAGCTAATTCTGCTGCTGCACTAGGAGTTGGTGCCCTTTTATCACATACAAAATCGCATATTGTAAAATCTGTTTCATGCCCTACCGCACTAATAATAGGAATAGGATAATCATATATATAATAAGCTAATTTCTCGCTATTGAAACACCATAAGTCCTCAATAGATCCTCCACCTCTTCCAACTATCATAACTTCAACATTAGTTTTTTTAGAATTTTCTAAAGCTTCAATTATACTTTTATCAGCATCATTTCCTTGGACAAGACATGGGAAAACAACAATACTTGCTAATGGCCATCTTCTTTTGATAATAGAAACTATATCTCTTAAAGCTGCTCCACTACTAGAAGTAGCAACACCTATTCTAAAAGGATATTTAGGCAACTCTTTTTTATGATACATAGAAAATATTCCTTCATTTTCTAGTTTCTTTTTTAGTCTTTCATATTCTAAATATAAATTTCCAATACCATCTTTTTCAATATTTTTAACATATATTTGATAAGTTCCACCCTGTAAGTATACACTAAGTGTACCACTTACAATAATCTTATCTCCTTCATTTAATTTAAAATTTAAATTATTAGTGTAAGAATTAAACATAACACATTTAATAACACTTTCATTATCTTTTAACGAAAAGTAAATATGTCCACTTGGATGATATTTGAGATTTGATATTTCACCCTTTACTAAAAGATTACTAAACACTTCATTTTCATCGATAATACCTTTCAAATATGTGTTTAATTGACTAACACTAATAATTGAAATATTAGAGTTTAACATAAGCAGTTATCTAAAACTCCATTAATAAATTTATATGAAGAATCATCACAATATTTCTTAGCTAATTCAACTGCTACATTAATAACAACTTGTTTAGGTTGTTCCATATATTTAAATTGAGTATAAGCACTAAGTAAAATAGCTTGTTCAAGTAAATTCAAACGATCAAAAGACCATTCATTTAAGCACATTGAAATATCTTTGATACTACTATCAGCATACTTAATAGAATCTTTAAATAATTTTTTAACAAAAGGATCACAATTTTTAACATCACAATCAAAAACACTTTCAATTATTTCACTAATTGAAGGTTTATCTTCACTGCTATAATAAAATAAATATTGATATATACAAAACATAGTAAGTTCTTGTAATTTATTACGTGAATAAGCCACAGCTAATACCCCATTTCTTACTAATTTTAACATAGATTTTATAATTTTAAAATGTTATTTTACTAGATTAAATTATTTTTATTTTTTCTTCTATAATATTTAAGTAAAAATTTATTATAAATAATATAAATAATAAAAAAAGCTATGTTTTGATAGCTTTTATTTATTATCTTTAATTTTAATTAACTTTTTAGTAGATTTAGTTAAAACTTCACATCCAGATTCTGTAACTACTACATCATCTTCAATTCTAATTCCACCAAGTCCTTCAATATAAATTCCTGGTTCTACAGTAAATACCATACCTTCTTTTAACACAGTTTCGCTTCTTGGACTTATTGCCAAACTATCATGAACTAAAATTCCAAGCCCATGACCAGTACTATGAGTAAAGTAATCTCCATATCCCATCTTTTCTATATAATTACGGCAAGCAAAATCAACATCTTTTGCTTTTATCCCAGACTTTACAACATCTAATCCTTTTTGTTGAGCCTCTTTTACTATCTCATATATTTCTAGCATATCCCTGCTTGGTTCACCCATCACAAAACTTCTAGTAATATCACTACAATAAAAATCACTAACGCATCCAAAATCTAAAGTAACAAAATCTCCATTTTTAATTTTTTTACTACTAGCTATACCATGTGGCATTGCTCCTCTTTTACCACTAGCAACAATTATATCAAATGATTCTTTACTAGCACCTTGCTCTAACATATATCTAAGCATTTCATTTCTTATTTCAATTTCTTTCATACCTACTTTTATAAAACCTAAAATATGCTTATAACATTTATCTGCAATTCTACATGCTTTTCTAATTTTTTCTATTTCATCTTCATCTTTAATAACTTTAATGCTTTCAATATTCAAAGGTTTAAATTCGCATTCAAAAACATCATCAAATCTTTTATAACGATTATATTCTAGATTTTCTTCAAATCCAATAGAGCGAATTCCTTCTTTAACTAAAATTTCTTTAATACTTTCACTATAGCTTCTAGTAATAGTTATAACATTAAAATCACTACATTCATTGCTAGCTTGAACAGTATATCTACTATCAGTAAACAAATAGCAACTATTATTAGTGATTAATAGTAAAGCATCTTCACTAGTAAAATTAGAATAATAAAAGATATTACTAAAATTACTAATTAGCATTGCTTCTACTTCTTCTTTTTTCATAAATTTTCTAAGCTTTTTTACTCTCTCTATCATAAACATTCTCCTTTAAATAAGAAAAAAACTCTTAAAAGAGTTTATTTCACTATAATACCATCAATTTTAACGTTAATTTTAGGGTTTCCAATTTCGCACATATTAGCTAATGCGCCCTCTACTTTTTCTTGAATAACATTAGTTACTTCATTTACATTAGTGCCATAATTTACCTTAATAGATAAATTAGCAATAAATGTATTTTCCTTAGTTTCACAATTAAGCTTAGTGATAGAAATATTTTCAGTATCCTTTAAAGTTTCTTTAATCATATCGCTAATTGCTGTATAAGAAATTCCAATTTTCCCAAAATTAGAATAGTTTTTAATATAATGATAAACTGCTTGGCTCATAAAAGTCCCCCTCATTTCATATTATCATTATAAAACTATTTATCCCTTTTTTCAATTATTTATGCTTTAAATGATACACTTGGAATATATGAATTGCCTAATTTTTCATATGCTAACTTAATAATTGTAACAGCATCACCTTTAGTTGCTTCTTTTTTAGAAACAAGAATATTAACCATATTATCTTCATATTCCACATAGGCATTACTATATCCTGCTTCTTTAATAGCTTGTTTTAATGCTGCTTCATCTTTGCTCATTTTATTTCTATGTGCAATCATTTCAAGTGCTTCTATTTTTTGATTCATTGTAGAACTACTAGAAGCAACAATGTGATTAAGTTCATCTATATCATCATTAAATTTACTTACCTTTGCTAATTCTAAATTTTCAAAATATGCATCTTCTCCATCTGTGACACTTACTAAAGAATCTCCATCTGCATTTATACCATTATCATTTAAAGTAGTATTGCTAACAGGTACAAGCACATAATAAATAGATAAAACTAACACCAAACTAAATAAAGATAAAAATGAGATTAAACGACGATTTTTCATATAACTTTTTCCTCCTCTTACATTTCTACTTAATGTATATTAAAAGGAAATAAGTTTTAGAACACTTTTTTATTTTTTTACAGATAAAAAAAAGACTATTCTAAAATAGCCTTTATTCTTCTAACACCAGCACTGCTTGCTTCTTCTTTAATAATTTTGAAATGTCCTAATTCTTTAGTGTTACTAACATGAGGTCCACCGCATAATTCAATAGAAACATCGCCAATTTTATAAACAGTAACAACATCGCCATATTTTTCTATAAACATAGCTTCAGCCCCTGTTTTCAAAGCATCTTCTTTACTCATTTCAAGTCTTTCTACATTAATTCCTTCACTAATATATTTATTTACTAAATCTTCTGCTTCTTTAATTTGTTCAGGAGTCATCTTAGAATCATGAGAAAAATCAAAACGCATTCTTTCAGCAGTAATATTACTTCCTTTTTGATGCACATGATCACCTAATACAACTTTTAAAGCTGCATTTAATAAGTGAGTAGCAGTATGATACTTAGTTTCAGTATCTCCAGTTGATGCTAAACCACCTTTAAATTTGCCAGCTGCTCCTGCTCTAGATTTTTCTTGATGTTCTTTAAACTTAGCTCTAAATCCTTCTTCATCTACTTTTATTCCTTGCTCATTAGCAAGTTCAATAGTTAACTCAATAGGGAAACCATATGTATCATATAATTTAAATGCATTAGTAGCGTCTATTTCATTACCATTTAACCTAGAAACTATCTTATCGAATTCCTTTAATCCAGTTTCAAGAGTTCTAGCAAATTTATTTTTTTCAGTATTTAGTTCTTCTAATATTAATTTTTCATTTCTCTCTAATTCTTTATATGTATTTTTATATTTATCAATATACATCTTAGCAATTACAGTAACAAAATCACTATTAATATCAATATTTAATTTTCTAGCATGCCTAATAGCTCTTCTAATTAATCTTCTAACAATATATCCCTGATCAGTATTAGAAGGTCTAATTCCTGCATCATCACCACATATAATAACAGCACTTCTTAAGTGATCTGCAATTATTCTCATACTTGCTTTATTTTTATCATCTTTATATGATAAATGAGACAATTCTTCAATCTTTTCAATAACATCTTTAAATATTGAAGTTAAATAGTTATCATCAACATTTTCAAGTATTGCAGTAGTTCTTTCTACTCCCATACCAGTATCAACATTTTTGTGCTTTAAAGGAACAAACTTGTCTCCTTCTTCATGATTATATTGCATAAAAACATTGTTCCAAATTTCTACCCATTTTTTATCATTTGGGTCAAACACTTTTGGAGCCTCTTCATCACTTCTATAATAGAAAATTTCAGTATCGGGTCCACATGGCCCAAGCATTTCCATATTAGGCCACCAGTTGTCTTCTTCACTTAAATAAGCAATTCTATCTTCACTAACACCTAAACTTTTCCAAATAGAAGCACTTTCTTCATCTTTTCCTACTATATCATTACCTCTAAACACAGTAACTGCTAATTTACTAACGGGTATATTTAAAACTTTAGTTAAAAATTCAAAACTCCAACTAATAGATTCTTTCTTAAAATAATCACCCAAAGACCAGTTTCCTAACATTTCAAAAAATGTATGGTGATAGCTATCTCCAACTGAATCCAAATCATTAGTTCTAACACACTTTTGAACATCTGTAAGTCTTGTTCCTAATGGATGTTTTTCTCCCTTTAAATATGGAATTAAAGGTTGCATACCCGCTGTATTAAAAAGACAAGTAGGATCATTCTCAGGTATAACAGAAGCAGATGGAATAACTACATGTCCCTTACTTTCAAAAAACTTTAAATATTTCTCTTTTAAATCTAACATAATATGCCCCTTTTCTTTACACTCACTAATCTTAGCAATATCTATCAAATAAGTCAATTAATTATATTTTGAATATTTTATTATTCATTTGTATTTCTTTTACTAAGTTTAAAATAATTTCCATATCATCATAAAAGTTATCAAATATTTCACTAGGATCATGATAACGTTTATTAAGTTCAAACAACTTAAAACCACCACCAAAAGTAAAATACATTCTATTTCCTACTAATGCTATAGAAATAACTCCTCTAACTCTAGTTACTCCTCCATTTACTTTGTTATTTAGTTCATCTATAAGTTCCATTGTTCTTGGATTAAGTATATATCTAACCTCAACTTGATCAGTACTATAAACCCAAAACTTTTTATTAAAATTGATATTCTCTAATTTAACATATTCAGTTTTCCCTTTAAACGAGCTAGAAGGACAATTTATATATAAATTAGCTTTAAAACTTTCATTAAACTGAATATATCCAAAACTACCATTAAAGGCATCTACTTCTCTTATCTCATAATCATTATCAAATCCAAATGAATCATTTTTTTCTTCTCTAACTTCATCATATGTACGAAGATCACATATATTTAACCAACAATCAGACTTATGAGTTGAATCATTAGAAACATTTATTCTCAAATAATCTTCTGTTTCATATTTTTCAAAACTAAAATACATAGGACTTTTCTTATATTCACTTATATCTATGCCACCATCTTTATCATATGAATAGTCATATCCCTTTAATAAATGATTAACAACATCACTTTTACGTTCTTCATTATTATAAAACACAGATGCTTTAAATTTTATACTACCACATCTCAAAGCAGTAACAAATATAGCTATTAAAAATATTACAAATGGAAGAAAAATAACTATTGCTCCAATATATGCATTTACTCCAAAAACTAAAATAATACCTACAATTACAATAATAATAGAAAAAGCTAGAATTGGTTTAGATGCAATTTTTGTACTTTCACTTTTTTTAGAAGAAGGCTCATCACTCTGCACAATTGTTTTAACATAATTTCTAAATTCATCTTTACTTATCATTTATTACACTACCTTTCTAAATTTTAAATATCTTATCATTATTTTTAATTTCTTCTATCATCTTCAAAATGATATTGATATCATCATAAAAATTATCAAAAATTTCACCTGTTTCAGGTTTTTCTCTTTTTAAATCAAATAGTTTAAAGCCACCACTAAAAGCAAAATACATTCTATTTTCTACTAAAGCTAAAGATATATTAGATTTATTTTTAGATTTACATTGATTACTTACTAATTCATTTAAATCTAATATATTTTCCATAATATTTGGTGTCAATATGTATCTAGCTTCAACTTGATCCCTACAATAAATTTTAAATTTATCATTAAATTCTAAATTTTCTAGTTTAACCAAATTATCTTTTTTTTGTTTTATAGGGCAATTAAGATATAAAGATACTTTAAAATTAGCATTAAAATCTACATACCCAAATGTACCATTAAAAACATCTATATAATTAACATTGCCATGATCATCTTTTATTTCTCTATTAGTATATATATCACTAATGTATAAAAAGCACTTAGATGGTTCGTTGTTTTTATTTTTAATATTTACAGATAAATAATCTTCACCAGTATAATTATCATAACGCTTATACATAGGGCTATATTCATATTCAGCATTTCTAATGTAATGTTTACTACTATATATATATTTATAATCATTTAATAAATATTTAATTATTTCATTTTTATAATTTTTAGTATATTTATTATTTTTTATCTTTTTTTGAATAGTTTCATAAATTGAAAATGATACTACTAACACTATTATAGCAATATAAAAGAATAAATAAGCTTTACTTTCAATATCAGAAAATACAAACACTCTTATCACAAGAAGAATAAACAAAACATATATTATATATTTAATTTTATTAATAATAGGTTTTCTTAAATCATGCTTTATTTCTTTAGAATTCTCATTTGTAACTATTTTAGCATACTCTCTAAATTCTTCTTTACTAACCATTTTTATTATTTCTCCAAATTAATTTTAGGATTTAAATTTTCACCTGCATCAATTTTGTACATTTCCATTTTTTTAAATTTAAACATGTTAGCAATAATAGAATTAGGAAATGTTTGAATTAATGTATTATATTCATTAACATTGCTATCATAAAATCTTCTAGATGCCGCAATTTTATCTTCAATAATTACTAATTCATCCATTAAACTTCTAAATAAAGCATCTGCTTTTAATTCAGGATAATTTTCACTAATAGCAAGAACATGTCTAATATTAGGAAGAGTTTGGTTAGCTATTTCTAATTTTTCTTCTTCACTATTTGCACTTATTCCCCTTTTTCTTAGTTCAATTAATGTATTAAAAACCTTTTCTTCATGCTTACAATATCCTTTAACACATTCAACTAAATTAGGAATTAAATCAAATCTTAATTTTAAATGTATATCAATTAACTTAAGACTTTCCTCAACACTATTCTTGTATTTAATCATTTTATTATATTTTGAAACACATGAACCAAAAATAATTATAAGTATAATAAAAACTATAATAATACCAGCAATAATATATTCCATATAAAAGCACCTCACTTCTTTTATTTTATCAAATCATAAATAATCACACAATAAAAAAGCTGTAGTATTTCACTACAGCCTCAAAGGGAAGGGTTATTAGTCAAAGCTATTTTCTTTTTTGAAAATTTAGCCTACTAATTTAAATTAATGCTCACGCTCCTTTCTTTAAGCAAAACTATACTTAAGAAACCTTAAACGAAGATTGAAACAATATTTTTTTAATAAAAATTTTTTATAATTTTTTCTTAAAAAACAAAATTAAATATTTTAAGTTATTTTTAAGAAATTTATATTATAATGCTCATAGTGAGGTGGATTAGTTATGAAAATACTTCTAGTAGATGATGAAAAGCAACTTACAGATGCTCTAGAAATCATTTTAAAAAATAATAAATATAATGTTGATGTAGCTAATGATGGTGAAGAAGGTCTTGAATACGCTATGACTGGTATGTATGATGCTATAGTACTAGATATCATGTTACCCGTTATTGATGGTATAGAAATTCTTAAAAGAATAAGAAATAATAAGGTTAAAACTCCGGTTATTATGCTAAGTGCTAAAACGGAAGTAAGTGATAAAGTAAAATGTTTAGATAATGGCGCTGATGATTATCTTACTAAACCCTTTAGCAGTGAAGAATTGCTGGCTAGATTAAAAGCAATAACAAGAAGAAAAGATAATATTGATAATAATTGTTTAGAATATGGTGATATTCTTTTAAATATAGATTCACATGAGTTAATAAAAGATAATGAAAAAATATTATTAGGAACTAAAGAATTTGAAATAATGGAAATTTTGCTTAAAAACACAAATGCTTTGACACCAAAAGAGTATTTCATTACTAAAGTATGGGGTTATGATAGTGATGTAGAATACAACACAATTGAAGTATACATATCATTTATAAGAAGGAAATTATCTGCTTTGAACTCTAAAGTTGAAGTAAAATCCTCTAGAGGAAGTGGATATAAATTGGTAAAAGATAATGATTAAAAAAGTTCAAATTAAAATTGTATGTGTGATAATGATTCTAATTAGTTTTTTAGTTTTAGCTATAAGTGGAGCAGTTATTACTAAAATAACAATAAACAAAAATGAAGATGTACATAGAACACTTCAATTATCTATGAAAAACTATCGAAATCCAAGCTTGTTTGAAGATAGATCTGATAACATCAATAACTCTAGAAGTTTTGCAATAGAATTAGATAACAATTATGCAATCACCTATATGAGATATGAAACAAACACTTTCTCTCATGACGAAATTATTGATATATCAAATAAGATAATTAACTTAAAAAAAGATGAAGGAAATTATAAAAATATTGAATATTTAAGAGTTGATGACGGGCATCATTTAGTAATTGTAGGTATAGATAGAGAAATAGAAAATGCTTTATATAATAAATTAGTACTTACTATAATTGTATTTACAATAATTGGATTAGCATTTTTACTTATTGTAATAATTCTTCTTTCATTTTGGATAATAAAGCCAATAAAAGAAACATTTGATAAGCAAAAAAGATTTATATCAGATTCAAGTCATGAATTAAAAACACCTTTATCAGTTATAAACGCTAATGTAGATGCACTCAGTTCAGAAATTGGAAATAACGATTTATTAAATAATATTAAATCACAAACATTAAGAATGAATTCACTAGTTTTAGATATGCTACAATTAGCAAAATTAGAAGAAAAAGAAAAAATTATAAATGATAAAATTGATTTAAGTAAACTTGTTAAAAATGAAGTGCTTCCTTATGAAGCTCTTGCCTTTGAAAACAATAAAAAGCTATCAATTAATGTTGAACAAAATATTGAATATAGAGGAAATGAAGAAGATATAAAAAAATTAATTAACATTTTAGTAGATAATGCAATTAAGCATTCTTCAGATAATGCTAAAATAAAAATCAATTTAAAGAAGGATAAAAAACATATAATATTTGATGTATACAACACAGGATGTACTTTTAAAGACTCTGAAAGAGAAAAAATATTTGAAAGATTCTATAGAAGCGATTTATCAAGAAATAGAGTTACTGGAAGTAGTGGTCTTGGCTTATCAATTGCTAAAGCCATTACAGAATCAAATAATTTAAAAATAAAAGTTGATAGCGAAGAAAATAAATATACCAAATTTATTGTAGAATTCAATTAAAAAAAGGAGTCACCTCCTTTTTATTTTTATAATTTTATAGCAAACTCTATTGCAAGTAACATTATTCTAGTTTTTTCATCTAATAATATTTCGTTACCCAAACTTCTTGAATCCCATTTAGCATTGTCTAAGTTATCTGCAGCATAGAAAAACTGGAAAAAATCTTTATTTCTAAATTTACTAACTGCACTCATAGCGCTACACTCCATCTCTACGCATACACAACCTTGATCTTTTCTTTTTTTCATTTTAGCTTTAGTTTCTCTATATGGTGCATCTGTCGTCCATGTCTTTCCCTTAATATAACTATAATGATGTTCATTTAGTGTTTCTACAAATTCACTAACATACTTTTCATTAACACTTATTTCTTCACTACTCTTAACATAATGATAACTAGTTCCTTCATCTCTAATAGCACTTGTAGGAATTATAATAGCCAAATCCTTAATATCCTTATCTAAAACGCCACATGTACCAAACATAACTAATTTTTCTAACCCTTTAGCCAGTATTTCTTCATAAAAATTAGTGCAAGCAGGTGCTCCAACTGGAGACATATAAATGGCTACATCTACTCCTTTATAATTAAACTTATAAATAGGAACATGTCCATTAGTATTCTTTAAATAACCTATAATTTCAGGATTATTAACCTCTACAAATTTATCTATTATTTTTTTAGAAAAACAAGTAACACCAATTTTAGGAAAATTCTCTATTTTAGAAGAATTGTAATCAGGATTTATAATTGCTGTTTTACATTCATCAAAATCATTTAATATATTCATGATAGTTATATATTATAGCTTTTATTTGCTATAGCTTCCTTAATTTTATTTACAAGTTCTTCTTTAGTGCAAGTTAATGTATCTTTACTTCCGTGAATTCTATAACTTACTAAATTGTTATTTTTTTCATTATCTCCAATAATTAAAGTTACAGGTATTTTCTTAGTTTGAGACTCTCTCATCTTATAAGATAATTTTTCTTCTCTATCATCAAGTTTTACTCTGATATCATTATCCTTAAATAATTTTAATAATTCTTTACTATATTCTAAATGATATTCATTATTAACTGGAATAATATTTACTTGAGTTGGACTTAACCATAATGGAAATGCACCAGCATAGTGTTCAATTAAAACGCCCATAAATCTTTCAATAGATCCAAATATAACTCTATGTAACATAATAGGTCTTTGCTTATTGCCATCTTTATCAATATAAGTTAAATCAAATCTTTCTGGTAAGTTCATATCAAGTTGAATAGTACCACATTGCCATTCTCTACCAATAGAATCCTTAATATGGAAATCTAGTTTAGGCCCATAGAATGCACCATCACCAGGATTTACCTTAAAATCTCTTCCAGCTTTCTTACAAGCATTAGCAAGAGCTTCTTCACTCTTATTCCATATTTCAAGAGCACCAATATACTTTTCTTCTGGTCTAGTAGATAATTCAATAGTGAAATCTAAATTAAATACTTTATAGAATCTTTCAATAAAATGAATCAATCTAACTACTTCTTCTTCAATTTGATCATCTCTCATGAAAATATGAGCATCATCTTGAGTAAATGTTCTAACTCTAAATAAGCCACTTAAAGCACCACTTGCTTCATGTCTATGAACAAGTCCTAACTCACCACATCTAATAGGTAAATCTTTATATGAGTGAATACTATTTTTATATACAAGCATACCACCTGGACAGTTCATTGGTTTAATAGCAAATAACTTATCATCGATTGTACTTGTATACATATTTTCTCTATAGTTAGCCCAGTGTCCACTTACTTCCCATAATTCTTGACTTAACATAATTGGAGTTTTAACAAACACATATCCTTCTTTTTCATGTTCTTTATACCAGAAATTTTCAAGTTCATTACGAATAATCATACCATTAGGTAAAAAGAATGGAAAACCAGGACCATATTCACTAAGCATAAATATTTCTAACTCTTTTCCAAGTTTTCTATGATCACGTTTTTTAGCTTCCTCTAACATATTTAAATAATTATTTAAATCTTCCTCATTATCAAAGCAAATACCATAAACTCTAGTTAACATCTTGTTTTTACTATCGCCTTTAAAATATGCTCCATTAACTTTTAATAGTTTAAAATATTTAATTTCTTTAACAGTTTCAACATGAGGACCTCTACATAAATCTGTAAAATCACCTTGAGTATAGCAAGTAATAACTTTACTATCATCCATGTTTTCAATTAAATCTACTTTGTATTCATCATTACCAAACATTTCTAAAGCTTCTTCTTTAGTTAATTCTCTTCTAACTATTCTTTTACCATCTTTAGAAATCTTTTTCATTTCCTTTTCAATTTTCTCTAAATCTTCTTCTTTAATAACATCTTCTCCCAAATCCATATCATAATAGAATCCATTTTCAATAACAGGTCCTACCCAAAACTTTGCATTAGGATACAAATGTTTAACTGCTTGTGCAAGTAAATGTGCACAACTGTGGTTTAAAACACTTAATTTTTCATTTTCTTTAATATTAATCATTGTACTTTCTCCCTTCTTACATTTTAATATCAAATTTTAGCATCTTTTTTAAATAAAAAAGTTCCTATTAAAAATATAATAGGAACTTGAATAATTATTGTTATCAAGCGGTACCATCCTAATTCATAGAATCACTATGCTCTCACTTAAGTAATTAACGCTTACCAATCGCTACTCCATTACAGGTAGAACTCCTAGGTAGTAACTATATAACTTTATTATTAGTTTTCACCAACCACTAACTCTCTACAAACTCCATTATATAATCTCGTCCTAATCAACGTTTCTTTCATTATACATCATTAATTTTATAAATCAATAAAATTTACTTTTTTTAAACAAACTATATACCAAATTTTTTTATTATTTCTGAAAGGTATTCCCCACTTTGCATCTCATAATTTAAAGCAGAACGTGTTTCTTTACTATTTGACTCATAAAAGCCTTCAAACTTATCATCATTATCTTTCACAAGTTCATCACCATTTCCACGTCTAACCATTCTACCTATCATTTCTTTTCTCATTTCTAATGAAGGATAAATAAAAGCAAATTTCATATTTCTTGAAGCAAAATAATTATATAGTTCAGGATGAGGAGCAGCAATTATAATCTTTCCTTCCTTTACATAATTATCTAATTTTTTATATAACATATTAATATATTCATCATCATTTACACGTTTTTTGAAAGTTCTATTTCCCTTTGTTCTTTCAAGTTCTATTCTTGAAATATCATCTGGAACATAGTATTTACAACGAAGTCTTTCTTCATCTGCATCAATAAATCTTTTATCATTATCGCATAAAAAAGATTTCCCAACGCCTGGTGTTGCCATTATTGCATCAAATTCAATATTATTATATTTCATATTTTCCCCTCCTTTTTAAGTATATCAAATAGATATAATTAATAAAATAAAAGATAAAAAAAAACACTTACAATAATTGCAAGTGTTTACTAATTATTTAGTTTTTTTTGTCTTTTTAACTGGTTTTTCTATACTTTCACTAGTTAATTCTTTTTTATTTTTTTCTATTTCTTTAACAATATTATTAATTATCTTATTTTTGTTTAACCACCAGTCTCTAGTCCATACAGGATAAATCTTCCATCCTCTAGATTGTAAAAATCCAACATGATAAATTTTACTTTCAATCATTTGATCAAAACTCTTGTAATCCTTATTAATACAATCAATACCTAAAATATATCTATCTAACTCTTTATCATATACTGCTAAATCTATCTTTCTATTAGTATTACCTATCTTAACATTAACTTTATAACCTAATTCTTCAAGACTTTCTTTTATTTCTTTAGCAATAACATCTTTACTAGTAATATTAATATCCATACTTTCTTCTTTATTATTCAAACAAATTCTAGCTTGCTCTCTCTTATTATCAGAAACCGCACGAACATAAGTTAAGTATTTTTTTAATACTTTAGGCCCTTCATTTTTACTATTTTCTACTTTTAAATCTTCTGGTTCGATTGAAGTAACAACAAAAGTTTTACTCTTAGCTCTAGAAATAGCAACATTAAGTCTATTTTCTCCACCCTCAACTGATAAAGATCCAAAATTAGCAAGCAATCTACCAGTATCATTATACGCATATCCAATAGATAAAATTATAATATCTCTTTCATCACCTTGAACATTTTCTAGGTTTTTAACAAATAAAGAAACATCTTCATTTCCATCAAATCTATTTTGTTCTTTTAAAACAGCATCTGCAAATTTACTATCTCTTTTACACTCTCTTTGAATCTCATCTTCAATTGCATTTGCTTGCTCACTATTAAAAGCAATAATTCCTATACTTTCGTTATTTTTTCTCTTATATAAAGTAGTTTTTAATAATTGAACTACGCTATTAGCCTCTACTTCATTTCTTCTATTAACCCATCTTCCATCTACTTTAATTCTCTTAATAGCATTATTTTTCTTACTACCTGCAATATTAGGTACAACTTCCAAATTACCATCATAGAAATAGTTATTAGAGAAATCTATTAATTCTTCATATTTACTTCTATAGTGATAATTTAGGTTAGTTCCTTGTAATCTTGAAGTAGCTAAATCAAGTAAACTTTCAACTTCTAAATTAGCATCAATAGTTGAGTCTATTTCATCATCATAATCTGCTCCTGTATATCTTTTCATAAATGTTGATGATGGTCTTAACTGTTTAGAATCACCTGCTACAACAACATTTTTAGCTCTATACATAATTGGTAAAGTATTCTCAATAAATACTTGTGATGCCTCATCAAACAAAACTAAATCAAACATATCTTTTTCAAGAGGTAATATTTGAGAAGCTGTTTCAGGAGACATTAAAAAGCATGGATACAAATCAAGCATCAACCCTTCATATTCACTCATAAATTTTCTAATAGGCCAAGCATTTTGTTGCTTAGATATTTGGTATAAGAAGTCTTTATTTTTCTTTTCACTACCAAACTTTTTCAAATAGTCATTATTAAATGAATATGTAGCAATCGTAGAACTAACTTCTTCTTGCTTCTTCTTTAATGCTAAAATATTAGATTTTATACTATTAAAACTCATTATTTTAGCTAAATCTTCCCTTTTATTTTGTTCTTCTTTAACAATCTCTATATACATTCTAATAGGCATAAAGTTTTCTATAATTTGATTGTATCTAGCTTGATTATCACTAAAATTCATAGCAAAATTAAGTATATTTTCCTCTTTTTCACCTAAATTACTTAATTCTACTTTAATGTCTCTTAGATTAGTATAAGCAGATAAACCAGCTTTAATATTTTTTAACATGCTATAATTGCCATTTAAAACTGCTCCCATAGCAAATATATAACCTTTTTGAGATAAAATATCTTTAAAGAAATAACACTCATTAACTACATTCTCTATTTCTACTAATGCCTTATTAAATTCTACTTCTAATTCCCTTTCAAAACTAGATAGTGAAAAAGCACCATTTTTATGATTTTGTTTTGCAATATATCTAACAATACTCTTAATATCAATATTTTTTTTATCAATACAGTTAATATATTCTGCAATTAAATAATGACAATAAGAATATTTTGTAGTATCAAATCCTAAGTTTTTATCATTTAACATTTTATCAACTTTATTAATAGCATTATCAACAGTATATACATCTATATCATTTTTAAGATGATCAATAATAGCGTTCTTCTCTTTCATATCTTTATACTTATAATATAAAGCATAACGATTATTTTGATTTATATTTTCTAATGTCTTACTTAATTCATCATATTTTATATTAAGCAAATCATTTCTTTTAACTAACTCTTCATATATCTTGTAATCATATGAATTTTTAGAAATTTGTGAACTTTGCTCATACATCTTCTCTAAACTAATTCCAAATTCACAAGGAGTATACAAAACACTAAATATTTTTCTTAACTCATCATATTCTTTATCTATTTTTTCTTGATATTCATTATGTACATTAATATCATTAGAGAAATCATAAGAAACTATATTTTTATGAGCGTTTTGACATCTCTTATAAAAAGATTCCTTTTCTCTTTCGGGATCCACAATCATCATAGCCTTATTCTTTATCTTACCTAAACGATTATATACAACATCTAATGCTGCTTTCTTTTGAGAGACTATTAACACTCTCTTTTTTCTAGCAAGAGCATCACTAATAACATTAACTATTGTTTGAGATTTACCTGTCCCTGGAGGTCCATAAATAACCATATTACCTTCTTTGTTTATCTTTTCTATTGCTTTCTCTTGAGTAAAATCTAGATCATGAATAGTATATAAAGAATTAACATCTTTATTTTTCTTATCATTATAACTTTTAGAATATATTAATTCATCAATTACTTTATTAGTAGAAGCTTTCTTTTTCTCTAAGTCATTATAATCTAAATAAATAGAATTAGATAATGAGTATCTACCTAAAACACAATGATTTACTAAATGTAAATCACCATTTAAATTAGAATTTCCATAATCAAATGATGATAATTTATTAACATCTGAATTAATATTTATATGATACTTCTTTAAAAATGAAATTACTTCTTCTATATTTTTAAAAGTTTTATTTAATCCATTATAAAACTCCATATTAAGATCATCTATATTAACCTTCTTTTCTTTTGCATATGCTAAAACTAGTGCCTTATTAAGTGTAACAGGCATATCTTTTATTAACTCTACATTAACGGTCTTGTCATCAACTAAATTTATTTTAACAGGAAATAAAATAAGTGGAGCATTAACAGTAGTATCCTTACCTATATTACCTTGCACAAAAGGATAGCCAACATATAATTCATATCTACCAGTTTCTCTAGCTATGTCTACTATTTCTTTTTTTAATTTAGTTAAACTATTAATCTTACTATCAATAATTTTATTTATTTGCGCATTTCTTTGCTCTGTTAAATACCTTTTAGCGCTACTCTCACTTTTTTTACATAATTCAATATATTTACTATCTTTCTTTAACTTTTCTTCAAATCCAGATGCAAAATATAAATTCTTAATAGTATCTTCAGTAAATAAAGGAAGAGACTTATCACTATTATTCCACAAATTTTTTATAAATGAATAAAACTCACTTTCACTTGAACTAAAGAAATCTCCTAAATCGCATGATATTTTACTATTACCACTTTTACTATAAATACTTCTATTCTTACCACTAATCTCAATTAATCTTTCTTTGTAAGTAGTGTATATAGACTTCATAACATCACCTCAAATAACATAATAATTATAAAGTATATACTCTCTAAAATCAAATAAAAAAACTGCCAAAAAGGCAGTAATTTATTATTTTTTAATATTGTATTTAGTACCTTCTCTTGTATCAACAAGTTCAATACCCTTATCAAGTAATTCTTTTCTAATAGAATCTGCTCTTGCATAGTCTTTATTAGATTTAGCAATATTCCTTTCATCTATCATTTTAAGAATATAATCTTCTAAATCATTTTCAATAATTTTTTCTTCTTTAACAAATAAATTTAAAGATAAAACTTTTTCAAATTCTTTTAATACAGCTATTTTAGTACCATCATTTACATTTTCTTTTAATAAATCATAAATTAATGTAATAACACTTGCAGTATTTAAATCACTACTAATAGAATCAATAAATTTATTAATATAAGTATTATATATACTTTCATTGACATTATTATCATCTTTTAAAGAAACTATTTTATTAACAAGTCTATTATAATCGTTCTCTGCATTAGCTAACTTTTCAAAATCAAAAGTTAAAGTATTCCTATAATGAGATTGTAAGCAATAGAACTTATAAGCCATAGGTGAAAATCCTCTTTTCTCTAAATTAGAAATAGTTAAAAAGTCACCTTTAGATTTACTCATCTTACCAGTTTGATCATTTAAAAATGCCATATGTACCCAATAGTTACACCATTTATGTCCTAGATATGCTTCACTTTGCGCTATTTCGTTAGTGTGATGAGGGAAAATTGCATCTACTGCACCACAATGTATATCCAAGTGTTCACCTAGATATTTCATAGAAATACCACTACATTCAATATGCCATCCTGGATATCCCTCTCCTAATTCAGTATTCCATTTTAATATATGATTTGCAAACTTTGAAGTATTGAACCATAAAACAAAATCGGCTTGATTTCTTTTTGCATCATCATATTCTACTTCATCTCTACTTCCAACTTGTAAATCATTAGCTTTTTTTCTAGATAAATCATAATAGCTAGGAAACTTAGTTACATCAAAATAAATATTATTATTTGCTTTGTATGCAACACCTTTTTCTAATAATCTTTTAATAATTTTTACATATTCATCAATATTATCTGTAGCCTTAGAAACTACATCTGGTCTCTTTAAATTAAGCTTATTCATATCATCAAAGAAAATATCAGTATACATCTTAGCAATTTCTAAAACACCTTTATTTTCTCTTCTAGCAGCAACTTCCATCTTATCTTCACCAGTATCACTATCACTAGTTAAATGTCCAACATCAGTAATATTCATAACTCTTTTAACATTATATCCTAAATATCTTAAAGTTTTCTCTAAAATATCTTCACTAATATAAGTACGCATATTTCCTATATGTTGAAAATGATAAACAGTAGGTCCACAAGTATACATTCTAACTTCTTTATTACTAAAAGGAATAAACTCCTCAACACTTCTACTCATAGTATTATATATTTTTAAACTCATACTCATTCTCCTTTTTTAAACTTATGTAATTACCAACACTTAAATACTACTATTACTAATAATTTTAGTCAATATTTCTACCTTTTAGCCTATTAAACTAATAAAAAAAGCACCTATACATAGATGCTCTAATTATATTACTAAAACACTACATATAGCTATTCTAAATGCAGCAACTACAACATGAAGTATTTAAAATATTAATTTTTCTCATAACTCCATCTCCTAACTCAATAATAACAAAAGTTAATAATTAATTCAATATTAACTTACTTCTATTTCTTTTATAACAAACTCATTACCTTATATAAGATATGTTTTATCACTCTTACAGTTAGGACATATCTTACCATATTTAATAGTATCATATTTAGATTTACAATCTTAACAATAAGTAATTGCATCAATCTCTTCAATTTTAAGTTTACACCCTTGCATATGACTACTCCTATTATTAACAGCCCACTTAAAGCAATCATCTAAATATGAAGGAATAATGCCACTTACCTTACCAATCTCTAATGTAACAGAATTAACTAGCTTAACTTTATTTTGTTCCGCTATCTTATTTAACTCACTATTATATTCCATTGCTCTTTATCATTATCTTCTAAAATAGTTCTCTTTACTTCTAATATTTCAACTTCATCCATAAAATTACTCCTTTATTTACATATTAATTTTACAATAAAATCTTTCAATACTAGTGAAAAATTTTACTAAATATATAAAAATCTTTCACTAGAATAAACTTCTAATAAAAAAATGTACTCTTTAAGTACATTATTTATCCATCCAATGCCATTCAATAAACCTGTTTTGCATAAATTCATCATCATAAGTCTTGTCTATATATCTACCGAAACTAGTTTTAGCTTCAATTTCTTCATGTCTACATTTCCATCTTTCCATTGCTACTACTGTAAGTGATAGATTAATAGTCATAAATATAGTAAGAACAATACATAATATATTCCAAAACTTATTATTAAGTTTAGCAAACATTTTATTTAAAGGCTTAATTAGTAAAATAAAAGCAACACCAGCTACTCCCCATAAAAGAGACATTTGTAAACATATATGCCCTCTAAAATTCAAAAACTTATGACTATAACTCCACGCTCTCATACCCATACCAAATTCTAATACAAGACCACTTACTAATTCTACAAATGTACCAACAAAAACACCAAGCAAATACTTTATAAAAATACTTTTCTTAGCAAGTAAAACATTCATCATATAGAAGCCTACCATTCCAATTCCATATATTATACAAAAAGGACCCCACATACATATAACATGAGTTTCCCAACCACCACAAAATAAAAAAGACCAAATTCCCTCACCAATCGTACCAATAACACTACCTATCATAAACAAGAAAAACATATTTCTAAAATTAAGATATCTTTTATCACCTAAATAGCTAAAATCAAATTGTTTCATATACTTACCTCTACTACACCTAATAATATACATATATTATTTTTGTATGTCAAAAAAGTGTAAAAACATTTTATATTAAGCATAAATATATTCAATAAATTGACAAACAAATTTATGTGTGTGAAACTTAAAATGGTGATTATTTATGGATGATTATTATCATTTTTTGTTATTTACAAATAAATTTACTTGCCAATTTATTAAAATCATTGTATCAATTATGAACTAAATTTGAAACTATAACAAGAGTTAATCACATATAATTATTATATACTATCGCACTTTAAATAAAATCATATTTGCACTACCCCATCATTATAACAATTGTACTTCCTTCTTCTATTTTTTCACCTTGTTTAGGTAATTGATCTATTACTGTATTTCCTTCTCCTACAAACTCAAATTTAAAATGAGATGATTTAATTTTACTTTTCTCTAGTCCAATATAATTATCTACTATATAAGTTTTAGTATCCATCCAAGTATATTTTTTCTCTACTCCACCATCTCTTTTACTAACACCCAAATAAGGTAAAACATCGCTTAAAATATCTCTAACAATAGGTCCTGCGACAGTTCCTCCATATTGAATGCTACTATTAGGGTTATCAATTGCTACATAAATTACTACACTAGGATCATCAGCAGGAGCACCTGATATCATCGAAAGATTATAGTTACCAGATTGATATACTCCATTAATAGCTTTTTGAGCAGTACCAGTCTTTCCCATAACTCTATATCCCTCAATATAAGCATTTCTTCCTCCTCCAATACTAACAACGTGTTCTAAAGCATCTCTCATTTTTGCACTAGTAGAGTCACTAATAACTTTTCTAACAATTTCATTTTCTTTTTCATAAACTACTTCTCCAGTTGATGTTAATGAAATACTATCTAAAATGCTAGGTTTATATAAATATCCTCCATTAATAACACTACTAAAAGCTGTAACAAGTTGCAAAGCTGTAACGCTTACTCCTTGTCCAAATGCACTAGTAGCTTGTTCAAGAAGATTATATTTATCATAATCAAAGATAATTCCAGCACTCTCTCCCCAAATATCAATACCCGTTTTACTACCAAAACCAAAATTTTTAATATAATTATATAAATTATCTTTTCCAAGTTTTCTAGCAATAGAAACAAATCCTGGGTTAGATGAGTTTTGTAAAACTTCTAGATATGTCTGTAAACCATGTCCTCCTTTTTTCCATGATTTAATTCTTTGTCCTTCTACATATTCACTACCTGTATCATAATAAGTATCTTTATACATATCAATTTTATTTTCCTCTAGTGCTGCTGCAAAACTAAACACCTTAAAAGTAGAACCAGGCTCATATGATTTCCAAATAGCAAGATTTCTATTATAGACATCACTATCATAATTTTTATAATTATTAGGATTATAATTAGGATAGTTAACAATAGCTAATATCTCCCCATTTTTAGGGCTCATTGCAATACCAATAACAGATTCAGGAGAATACTTTAAATAAGCATTAGATAATTCTCTTTCCATAATACTTTGAATTGTATAATCAATTGTTAAATTTAAGCTTAAACCAGAAGCAGGACTAATAATATTAGACTCTAAATTATTAAACAAACCTCCTTTCGCATCCATATAATAATTTAAATAACCATTAGTGCCTTGTAAATACTTATCATAATATGCTTCTACTCCTGCTAAACCTTGATTATCTATTCCAACAAATCCTAAAGTATGTGATAAAGTTGCTTCATAAGGATAATATCTTCTAGAATCTCTAATAAGATATACCCCATCTAATCTAAGATTATTTATCTTAATTGCCGTTTCTTCACTAATATTTCTACCCTTACCATTTAATCTAACAATAGATACTTTTTTATTTATTTGATTATATATATCATCTTTATTCATTCCTAAAATAGGTGCTAGTATTTCACTAGTCTTTGCTTTTTCCTTTACTTGATATGGAATAAATGCTATAGACATTGTAGGAACATTAATAGCCAAATTAACCCCATTTCTATCATAAATATAGCCTCTACTTGCCATAAGCGGAAAACTTCTTTGCCATGACTCACTAGCCCCATTAAGAAGTACATTATTTCTAAGTATTTGTACATACCCAAGCCTTACTCCAATTATAGCAATAGCAATTGAAAATATAACTTCTAGACTACAAATCTTTTTAATCATAGATACTTTTATCATACAAATCACCATTATAATCTATGATTTATATAACAAAAAAAGACTAACGTTTAGTCTTTCTTGGTTTTTCCATTTTACTTAACATTTTTTCATAAAAATCATCAAATTTCATACCTGTTAAATACTCTACCTTTTTCATCAAAGACTCAATATCATATTTAACAATAAGTTCCTCATAATCATTAAAATAAAATCCTCTAGTTTCATGAATCTCATCAAATACTCTATAAGTATCATAAAAATTTCTTAAAACATAGTTTCTCTTATATAACATATAAGGTTGAACATTATAAAATAAAGGATTATTTTTTTCTTCAATTAAATTATTATTAAAATTTAAAACTATTTCTCTTTCTATTCTCGTTAAGTTATCTTTTTTATTAAGCATTCTTCTAATTTCTTCATCTGCCATTTCATTAAAAATAACCTCTAATACATCCTTTGAATCAGAACTATTAACTTTTTTATTATTGATTAAAATATCATTATCTTCATTGCTTACCTTAAAAGAAAATCCTTGTAGTTCTAAATATCTATTAATTAATGTTTTTTTAGTATTCATATTATAATTTTTCCAAAAACAATAATCAAACAAACACATTGTTTCGTGTAAATTAAGTTCACTAATTTTTTCTAAATTTCTATAATAAATTTCACTTTTAATTTCATCTTTAATAAAGTATTCCTTATTATCCTTAACATAATCCTCATAATTCAAACGATATATTTTATTAAAATGAATAAAATCGTTTCTATTTTCCTTAAATTCGCGTAAATTTAATTCAAAATCATATGTACTATAATCTATATCATAAGTTTCATTTGCGCTGAACAAATCATCTCTAAATAATTTAACTAAATCATAACTAAATTTTTCAGTTTCATACTCATATGGTTGAATTGCATATTCTAAATAACCATTATATGAATATCCTAAATAATTATCTACACTTGATAATTTAGAAGAAGTATTATTTTCTTTAAATTTATTTATTTCTTCTTCACTAAATATTTCATTAATTTTTTTCTTATTGTCATATAATTCATAAGCACTTTTTTGATAAAAATGCCCTAATTCATGAAATATAGTTTGAAGTACTGAATATCTATCTCTAACTGAATTAATTTCTCTTATATTAACATAAATTTTGTTATCTATACTAACGCCTAAATTATTAGAAATGAAGTCAGGAAAAAATTCCACTTTCCCAAATTCTGGATAAATCTTATTTATTTCTTTAAACATATTATTAATTAATTTCAATTTATTATCTAATTCCATATCTTTCCAAATAGTTTTTTCAAAAGATTTAATGTAATTAATTAATTTTTCGTTTTCTTTAACTCTTTTATAAAAAATCTTTGCATCCATAATTTTACCTCCTAGTAGTATTAGTTTTTTTAATGTTTTTCATTAAACATTCCTTATTTACTAATCTATATAAAGGTTGATACTTTATTAATGAAAAATCAAAATCCATTAATTTTCTATCTATATATAAAATAGTTTTATAAAACCATTTCTTTTTATAATTATAAATAGCCTCCTCTAATCCTTTTTCTTTAACTAATTCACTATTTAAGAAATCCTCATCTTTTTTCAAATTGCTATCTAAATCATTAAGACATTCTCTTATAACAATATTAAAATGATTTTCACTAAATTTTTTATTATTATATGAATTATTACCTATTCTAACACCATTTCTATTAGTTTTAATAACTAAATTTCCCTCATATATTCTATTTAAAATTTCATTATAGATATCTACTAGATAAGCATTATCAATCTCACTAGAAACACTAGGGTAAATAGCTAAAAATAACTCTTCATCTTTTACATTTTCAATATTATCAAGTAAATTTTTTACTTTACCACTAATAAATTTTAATTTTTGTTCTTCATCCATTTTATCTAACTCAACCATACTCACTAAAGTTTTACCTTCATTTATAACACGATTGTTTACTAAAACATAAGGATTACTCATAAAATATTGTTCATCATAAGAATCCGCATAATCAAAATTAGTTTTTACAATTTTAAAAACCATCTCCCTAGCAAATTTTAATGCATCATCATTAATCGATTGATATCTACCATAATTTTCATCATCAGATAATAAATAATCAATTTTAGCATCACCAAATGAAAAAGATTTTAAATTTTTCTTCCATTCTTTAACATTTTCATCATTATCTTCGCTTTTTACACATTCTCTTTTTTGATATTTTTGCATAATAACATAAAAATATTCATATAAAGTTAAATATTGATTGTAAAAAACATCTTGAATATAAATCATACCACCATTATCATAAGACACATTGCTAGATTTAGTATCATTAGATGCCTTATCCTCTAAATGCTCATTATCTATAATTAAAACATCTTTATAAAGCTCTAACTTATCACATAAATAACTATGAAACTTAATGAAAAATTTCATTTTTTCATTTTTCTTTAATTCTCTCCATTTACTAGTTTTAAGTAAGCTAAAATAAAAAGATATTTTAGGATCATTATATAATTCGTTTAATAATAATTCAGAATCCACTACTACCACCTAAAAAAATTATAACATTATAGTTATAACTTTGCATTAACTTTTTTCTTGCATACAAAAAAAATATATCTATTGATATATCATTTGTTTATAAATTCTTTTATTTTTTCTACAGATATAGCATATCCATTTACAAATTCACCATTTTTATCAAAAGATCCTGCAAATGTAATACCTATAACTTCATTATTAGTATTTAGTAATGCTCCTCCACTACTACCGCCATCAATTTTAGCACTATGTACAATTACTTCAAAATTAACTTTAGATTTATTACTATTCATATTAATATTTGAAAAGCATGTAATTTGACCACTTGTCATAACATTTTTTATTGAATCAGGATTACCTAATGCCTTAATACTATTTCTAACTTCTACATTATTACCAAACTTTAAAACTTTTAATCTATTTTCTTTTTTAAATCTAACAATAGCTAAATCATAGTTAATATCACTACTTAATACATCTGCTTTATACTTGTTTCCTAAATAATCTTCTAAATATAATTCATTATGATTATATGAGTAATTATATGTAACTACGTGATAATTAGTTAATACATAGTAATAATTAATATCTTCATCATATATAAATCCACTACCATAAGTATTATATTCTTTATACTTGATTCCTAAAAAGGTACTATAATTTTTATTATAAAACATTATATTAGATTTAACTACTTCATCATTTAAACTACCGCTTACTTTACTATAGTAATTTGTATTTTCTGAAGATAGTGTTTGAGCATTATTATCATTTCTAGCACTACAACCACTTATTAATAAAAGGGCACATAAAAATAGTATTTTATATAAATGTCTCACTATTTTACCTCCCTTTTTACATAAAAAAGATAGATAACTCTATCTTTTAATTAATCATTATTTTTTACTGTGCTTTCAATCATCATTTCAGCATTTTCAAATTTTAATCTATCATTTTTGTCTTCTTGTACCTTTATTTCTGATTGAATACTTGTATTATTATCTTTTAACTCTTGAGTTTTAGGTGTGATAAATAACATTGTAAAAGCAAATAGCAACAAAGCACACAACCCAAAAGTTCTGATTTGATAATCAAATTTTGTTTTTAACTTTTTCTTTGTAATCATACCTATTACTCCTTTCTTATAATTTTTCTATAATTCTTAGCTTGGCAGAATGTGATCTATTATTCTCCTTAAGCTCTTTTTCGCTAGGTAATATTGGTTTTCTAGTAATTAATTTGAACTCACTTTCTTTTTGTTCAACATTAATAGGCATATTTCTTGACCAATTTTCACCTTCACTTGCCTTTTTAAATATTTCTTTAACTATTTTGTCCTCAAGTGAATGGAATGTAATAACTGCTATTCTTCCACCCTTCTTTAATAATTTCAAACTATCATTCAAAGCAATTTTTAAACTATTAAGTTCATCATTAACTTCAATTCTTATAGCTTGAAATGTTCTTTTTGCAGGATGTCCTTCTCTAAGAGCACTTCCAGGCATACTAGCTTTAATAATATCAACTAATTCAAATGTAGTTTCAATAGGTTTTTCTTTTCTTCTTAAAACTATGTTTCTAGCAATATTTCTTGCATACCTTTCTTCTCCATAATTAAATATAATATTTCTAAGATCATCTTCCTTATATGTATTCACAACGGTGTAAGCATCTAATTTATCATCTTTATTCATACGCATATCAAGTCTAGCATCATATTTGTATGAAAATCCTCTTTCACCATTATCTAGTTGGGGAGAAGAGACACCTAAATCAAACAAGATACCATCAACAGAATTAATACCACGCTTATTAAGTTCCATTACGATAAACTTATAATCAGCATGAATAAGTTCAAATTGGGGAGAAATAGTTGATAGTAACTGACTAGATGTCTCCATAGCTTCTATATCTTTGTCAAAGCAATATAGCTTGCCAAGATTAGATAACTTCTTTAATATATGGTAACTATGTCCTGCTCTACCTAAAGTAGCGTCTACATAGATGCCATCGCTTTTAATATTGAGCCCATCAATTGACTCATTTAACAAAACAGAAACATGTTCGCTCATATTACTTACCTATAAAAGATAATTTTTCTGCAATATCTTCTAAACTAGAAGAAGCATCATCATAATATGCATCCCAAGCTTCTTTTGACCAAATCTCAATGTGATCAAGAACACCAACAATTACACATTCTTTAGTAATACCTGCTTCATTAATAAGATTAGAAGGTAAATTTATTCTACCTTGCTTATCAAATTCTTGTGAAGAAGCACTACCTACTAATACACGAATATGTTTTCTAGCATCTTGCATTGTGTTTGGTAATGTAAGAAGTGATGTTTGAAACTTTTCCCATCCTTCAGTTGAATAAAGAGTGATACATTTATCAAACCCTCTTGTAACAACTACGGCGTTAGAAAGTTGTTCTCTCATTTTAGATGGAATGATAATACGTCCCTTCTCATCAATATTATGTAAAAATTGACCCATGAACATATTAATCACCCACTTTCTACCACTTTTCACCACTTACAAGTCTATTATAGTCACTATTTTTACCTTTTGTAAATATTTTTTGCGAATTTTTATTAACTTTCTTAAAAAATGTGCAAAAAAAAGATTACCTTACGGTAACCCTTAATTATTCATATTCAAACTAAATATTATAAAACTTTTTTACCATCATAATATCCACAGTGAGGACATACGATATGTGACTTAATCATTTCACCACAATTACTACAAGCACTTAAATTAGGCATTTCTAATTTTTGGTGAGTTCTACGTTTTCTTTTAGCTGTTTTTGAAATTCTTCTTGCTGGTACTGCCATTTGTAAACACCTCCTAAGTTCATGTATCCTATTAGCAACATCAAAGATTATATATTAGACTAATATTAAAGTCAACGATTTTTATCTAAAACTCAATATAAATATTTGCTTTTTTATTTAAATAAATAATATAAGTTAGAGGAAATTTATTCGTAAATACGCAAAAATTTCCTCTAGACATATAATAGCTATAAAAAGTTAGTTTTTCTTACAAATATATAACATATGATTACTATATCCTTGTAATTCAATTCTTTCACAAGTAGACAAATGATATTTTATCCATATTTCAAATTCTTCATCACTTAATGAATCTATAGCTTCCTTTACATGATGTGCCATTCCATCAGTTGCTATATTATGTAACATGTTAACATTAAAACTACTCATAATTTCTTTAAACTCATCTATATAAAAAGATGCAAAAACACCTTCAGTATAATTAATCATTTTAAAGTTATCATCATAATCATTAGGATATCCATCTATCAAATGATGACTTTTTAAAGCCCAATCAACCATAATAGAATCGCTCGTTAAATATGCTATTGCTATTATACCATTAGCTTTAGTAACTCTAATTGCCTCACTAATAGCCTTATTTTGATCTTCTCTTGTATATAAGTGGTATAAAGGTCCTAATACTAAAGTAACATCAAAAGTATTATCCTTAAATCTAGATAAATTCAAAGCATCTCCTTGTTCTGCAACTATATCCATATCACCAGTTATTTTACTTTTCAAAATTTCTACATTATGTTTAACATATTCAATAGCGTTAACTTTATATCCTTTACTAGCATAATACAAAGAATATCTTCCAGTACCTGCTCCTACTTCTAGTATTCTAGAATCTTTCTTTAAAAATCTATCTATATACATAGTTGATGTTATGAATTCTACACTACCATGTTTGCTAGTAAGTCTATTATCTTCATCACAAGAATTAGTATAAAAATCATTCAAAATACTTTCTCTTTTGTCCATAAATCATCACCTATCTAAAATTATAAATAAATATATAAAAAAAGCATAGTTTTTTTGCTATACTTTTAATCTTACAATGAGTCTATATAATCTTCTAACTTTTTAACATTACTTCTAGGATCACTTAATATAAATGAAGATAATTTTTTAGATCTTCTAATTATTTTTAATAATGTTTCATCTCTTAAATATTCATCGTTAGAATCTTCCATTATATAATCCATTCCAAGTAAATAATCTATAGGGACTTTAAAATAATTAGCAATTTTTCTTATTTGAAAATTACTAGGCATTCTTTTGCCGCTTTCATAATAAGAAATTGTTGCTTTAGAAATACCTAAATAATGACTAAATTCAGTCTGAGTAATACCGGCATTTAATCTTAATTCTTTAAACCTTTTTGCAAATATTTCATTGTTCATAAAACAAAAACACCTCATTTGCATTATAAGCAAATAAAAGGTGTTTTATTCATTTGTTAACCTTGAGTTAACTAGTACATATTTTGTTTACTTTTTTAATATTAAATATATTCTTCAACAGTAGAAAATTCTTTAATATTTAGCTTTTCTTTAGCTATTCTAACAGCTTCATTAATCTGCCCTTCAGCAGTATCCCAACCCAAAAGTTTAATAGCTCTTTCAGGTGTAGTTAGTAATCTTTCATAAGTTTTTCCATTATCAGGATCTGGTTTCTTTACTCCTACTTTATCAATAAGAGCAGTCATACGAACTTGAGCATATGGAGCTTTTCCATTTCCTTCATCAACTTTTTGGTACCCAACTAAATAAATTTCATCTTTAATAGTAGTGTTCACTTCTTCAATAAGTTCTCTTCTAAGTGTAACTATTCTATTAGAATCAAATGATTCAGGAGTTCCACCAGCAAATGAATACTCTGTTTTGCCATGCTTCTTTTCTACCTTTAAAAGCAAACGTCCATCAGTAGTAAAAACAATTCCATAAACTTGAGTAGTTTTCATCCCTTCTGGTACTTCCTCACTGTACCAAGTAAATAGTCCCATCAACATTACCCCCTCTGCTATTTTAATAGTCCAGCAATAATATCATAAATTTCTTATATTTAGCAACTCTTTTTTAGTATTATTTTCTATTTCTTTAGCAAGCTCTGCAGTATTCTTCTCTTTATATACACTAGAATCAACAACATCAATTAATTTAAACTTAATAGTAGTCTTCCCCTTATATTTTGTTGATAAAGCTGTATATCCTCCATCAATAACAAAATAAGCAATTTTTGTATTAGTGTCATAAGCAGGTTTTAAAGCTCCAGCTTTATATTCACCAGGAATACGATCTACATCTCTAGTTCTAGTTCCTTCAGGAAATATAGAAACATACTTACCATTTTTCAAATCTTCCTCACATAATTTAACCATTCTAACTGCATCTCTAATATTCTCTCTATCCATAAATATACCATCTATAAAATATATAACTTTACCTGCAAAAGGATATTTTCTTGCTTCTTTCTTAGTAACAAAAGTAATAGGTTTTTCTGATAAATATATCATTGTTAATGCATCCATAAAACCTTGGTGATTACATACAAGCATTACTGGTTCATCTTTAGGAAGCTTATCTAAATCATAGGTTTCAACTTTTATATCTAATGCACGAAAAGCAATTTTAGTTAACTTTCTTGCATATGCATATCTCTCTTCAATTGAATACTTGTCTTTATGTTTTGCATATCTTCTAATTTTAGGATATGCAAATAAAATTCTAAGTCCTCCTCTAAAAATAGCTCTAATATATTTAAACATAAATACCACCCACTTAAATTTTAAACTTGAAACTTTTTCTTTTCAACATTTACGCTACTTTATTTAGTAATACTATTTGTTCAGCAATAATATTACACTTACCATCTTCTCCAACAAGTCTTCCCTTAACAGCAACTACATCTCCCATTTTACATGAAAGCATAATTTTTTTAGAGATTGCTAACCATATATAACAATCAAAAACATCATTTTCAAACTCTCCAGACATATTCTTATAATTTCTTTTTACCTCTAATTTAAATTTTTCATCTTCTAATGGCATTTCTTTTATAGCACCTACTAAAATAAATTGATTTATCATAAAAATCCCCCTTAGCATCATTTTATGACAAAATTTGCTATACTTTTTTTCTCTATTTTCTTAAGATTATTTCTTTTTTGTTTCATTTACATAATATTGGAAAAAATAACACTGGTGAAACATATGGAAAAAAGAAAAATATCTTCTACAAATCTAATGATAATTTTTTTCATATCTTACTCCTTCTATACAATACAAATACTATCCCAACATTTATTTTATTTATATTCAAAAGAAGCAGTCTTCTTAACAAGTATAATGTTTACTCTTATGCCCATAGTTGCATACATAACATGTAAAATTATTAATAAAAATAAATTAAATAACAACATAAAATGCAATTTTTTATATAAGTCAATATCTAGTATTTATTTACTAATAACTTTAATAATATCACTAACATATATTACTAATTTAATATATATTTATTACTACCCAGAGACACTATTTTTAATAATATTATTCTTTTTATCTTTACCCCTAATATATACAGTTATAAAAGGAGATTATATATTTTATTATTTAGCATCATTTTTACTCATCATAACTATCATATTTAAATATGTCTATACAAAACATTTACCAGATATAGATATGTTTACTTTTTATAATTTCTTTAAAATTAGTAAAAATCATATTTTACCATTAATATTACTTATCTTACCTTTACTACTAGAGCCATTACTTTTAATAACTAGTCAAAAAGATATCGAAAACAAAATAAATATCAAATTAGTATTAATATTATCTATATTTTTATCACTAGTTGGAATAACTACTAATTTAAGACAATTATTTGAGTTTGGAACCTTACTAGATAAGATAAGATTTCCTTATCTAGAAAGCATTAAAAATATAGTAGCTGGAGATTTTTTTGAAAATGTAGATTATTATTATCTATTATCAATAGCTTTTTCTATATATGCAAGAATAGGATATTCAATAATAACTATAAAAAGGTCTTTCAATTTAAATAAGATTGTAAGTATTTGTTTAATATTTGCAGTAATAATAATTGTTTACTTTGCAGAAAAAAGCATGAAACTGTATGAAAATGCACTAGAATCACTATTATTAACCTGTTCTATATGTTTAATAATTGCTTTATTAACTCTCCCATTTATGATAAAAAGGAGGAAAAAAGCTAATGTTTGAAAGCATAACTAAAAAATTAAAAAAGAAATACAAAAATAATGAATATGTTATTTTTATGCACATTGAAGATAATACTAATCTATTACTAATGTATAACAAAACAATGATAAATATAGATTTATTACAAAAAAGTTTAATACCTAGTCTAATAAAGGAATCAATCACACATTCTAAACTTGATGAAACTAATATTGTAGGCATAAAAGAAATATCAGAAAGGGATATTAATTCTGCCCTTTTTAGTGGAAGTATAATAATATATAACTATACTAATAAGTCTTTCTATTCTATAAATGCCGATAATATTCCAACAAGAAGCACAAGTGACCCTATAAATGATATTTCAATCGTTGGAGCTAGAGATGCATTAGTAGAAAGCAATGAAAAAAATGTAGCCTTAATTCAAAAAAGAATAAAAAGTAATGAATTAAGTATAGAACAATATAACATAGGTAGATTAACTAACACTAATGTTGTAATGATGTATATAAATGAAACATCAAATAATAAAATAGTAAGCAAATTAAAAGAAGCTTTAGATAAAATAAATACTGATAGTCTAACTAATATAGGACAAATGCAATCTTTTTTAGTTAACAAAAAATCACTAGTTCCTCTAGTAAACTATACAAGTAGACCAGACTATATTGCTGAATCTTTAATAAAAGGAAGAATAATAATATTAATAGATGGGATTCCCCTAGCATTAATTGTACCCACCACTTTATTTTACTTTTTTGAATATCATGATTCGTTAAGTGAAAACTACTATGCTGTACTCATAGATAGAGCTATATTAGCTTTTGCCTTTTTTATAGCTGTCTTTATAGAACCTTTTATAGTAGCCGTCATTAGTTTTTATCCTGAATTTTTTCCCGTCTCTCTAATATCTACAACCATTAATGCAAGAAAAGGAATAAAAGCTTCTTTTATATCAGAAATAATCATTGTAGAAATAATCTTTCAAATATTTAGAATTGCAGGTACAAGATATACTCAAGGATTAAGTTCAAGTCTACTTGTAATAGGAAGTTTACTTTTAGGAAGAGCAGTAATAGAAGCAGGCATACTAAGTCAAGAAGCTCTATTTGTAGGTGCTCTAAGTATTATTGCTTGTTATGTTTTATCAAATAACAATAGTTTCAATATAAGTGTAAATATGATGCGATGGGTTATGTTAATATTTACAGTTTTATTTGGCTTTGTTGGCTCTAGTACCGCTTTTATACTTATAATGATCTATCTTTCTTCTCAAGAATCATTAGGAACACAATATATGTATCCTTTATGCCCTATTAATTTTAAAGCACTATTAAAATCTTTAGTGCCTGTAAACTTTATAGAAAAAATATCTAAAAAGAAGAAAGGAAGTAATAAAGAATGAAAAAATTATTTATTATTGTAATTATAATAAGTTCACTATTAACAAGTGGATGTTTTATAAAAAATAAAAATTTAGGTGAAATGTTTTTTCCAATATCTTTAGGAATTGAATATGTAGATAATGAATATAAAATTTATATGCAAATACTAAACACCTCCACTGCCTCAGTACTAGAAGTTGAAGGTTCTCAAAATGAAACTACATTTATTGTAGTAAACTCTAAAAATAAAAATATAAGTGAAGCTTTTGATAATTTAGGCTTAAAATCAATGTCTTTAGTAAGTGCTATTAAATTAAAAACAATAATTTTTCACAAATCTATTTTTGAAGATAGTCCTCTAGATTATGAAACTATATGTCAATACTTTGTAAATAATCCAATATTTAGAACAAAAGTACAAACTTATATCACAGAAACTGAATTAAGTAAATTTTATAATGTTAAATACATGCTTTCAGGTACAGATATTTATTCTTATTTATCAGGCAAAAATCCTAATATATTAAGAGGAAATACCAAAACTTCTTACTTACTAGATTCTTTAAAAAACTATTCAGATAATAAAAGAATGTATTACTTCCCTATAATAAATGTAAAAGAAGGTAATACTGAAGAAGGAAAAGAAGATGGAAGTTTAAAACTAGTAAAAAACTATTATTATAATGGCATTTGTTACACTACCTATAATGATAAAAATGTAGAATGTTTAAATGAAGAAGAAGCAATAGGATTTAGATGGTATAGTGAAATGATGGAAATATCTATCAATATACTAGATAAGGACTCTCCAATAGGAATAATTATAAAAAAGACTAATTTTAAAACTAGAATTAAAGAAAATAAGTTTTATATAGAAGTAAAATTAAAAACTTTTGTAAATATAAACTTATCTTCTTTATCATTAGATGAAATAACTGAAAAAATAAATGATTTAGTAAAAGAAGATATAAAAAATACTCTTGCTAATGGATATAACAAGAGTATAGATATTTATAGATTAAATGATTTAGCTTATAGAAAACATAAAGATTTAAAATATAATTTAGAAAATGTAGAAATAGATGTAGATGCTACAATAGAAAACACAACATACTACAAATATTAATTACTTATTTAAAACAACAAAAGCACAAACCATGCCACCATCATGAGCAATACTAACAAATCCATCAATATTATCTAAATATGGTTTACCTTTTTCATCATTTAAAACACTAACTTCATCATAATTAAAGAAAGAATTATCAGCTTTAAATAATGCTTCCTTAACAGCAAAACGTTCAGCTAAATATTCTTTTTTTAAATTATCAGTAAGTGTATCATATATTTCCAATTCTTTTTTAGACAAGACCTTTCTAGCAATCTTTAATTCAATTCTTTTAAAATCTACTAAATCTACTCCAATACCTTTAATCATTACTTTCCCCTCTTAATACACAAGTACTACTAACAGCATCTTTAAGATATTCATTATAAACACTAATTAAATCATTAACAGTAATACTCTTAATAATATCAACTAAATTAAAATAATTAGTATCTTCAAATAAATAAACAGCAAAATATTTAGCAAGTTCACTACAAGAATTACAAGTTCTAATTATAAATGAAGTTTCACTCTTTTTAAGATTTTCTAACTCTTCATCATTAATTAAACTCAAAGCATTCTCTACTCTATTTTTAACTAATCTAATAACTTTTTCACTATCTGTAATATCTGCATTAAAAGCTAATAAACTAACATCACTATAACCAATATATCCAAATTCAATATTACTAGCTAATTCATTTTTAATTAAATATTCATAAAAATCAGTATTACTACCAAATAAAATACTAGATAAAAACTCCATACACATTTGCTTTTTCATTCTATTTTCACTTTCAAATGGTTTAAGTTTATAAGCTATCATTAACTTATCGTTATTAATACTTTCTTTAATTTCTTCATAATCTTTAATAGCTTTATTATAATTCTCATTAATTGTTTTTTCTTCCCATTTAGAAGTATCAAAAGTTTTATCTTTTTGATTATTTTCAATTAATTCCATAGTTTTATCAATATCGATATCTCCAACTACTACTAGATACATATTACCAGGTGAATAGAAAGTTTGTTGACATAATTTTAATAAATCTTTAGTAGTACCTCTAACTTCAATAGGTTCTCCTCCTACATCAAATTTAATAGGATGCTCATAATATAAATTATTAATAGTCTTATCAAATATTTTTTGATCAGGCATATCTTTATACATTAATAATTCTTGCACAATAATATCTTTTTCCTTATTAACTGCTTCTTCACTCATTTCAAAAGTTGCAGGAAAATCTAATAATAAATTTAAACATTCTTCAAAATTATTAACTGTAGAAAAATAATAAACAGTTTTATTATATGAAGTAAAAGCGTTTGTGTATGCCCCAAGTTCATCATATAAATCCATTACATTACCCTTATAATAATCAAACAATCTATGCTCCAAAAAGTGAGCAATACCACCAACTACTTCATGCTTTTCATTATTTTTATCAATTAAATAATCTCCAGTTTGAAAAGAACCAAACTTTGTACCATAAAAAGCACATTTATCTTTAAATCCTTCTTTTTTTATTAAATAAACATTAAGCCCATTAGAAAGAGTCTTATGATAAGCAACTTCATCAATACTTTTATAAACTAACTTATCCATTATTTTCCCTCCTTTAATATAACATTAAATTTCTTATTTAACATCTTAGCGACATTCATTATATCTTCCTTATTAACACTATTAACTTTATTTATTTGTTCTTCAATACTTCCTAAATCATAAACTTCATTAATATAAGCATTAGACATAATCTTTAAAGGATTATCTTCACTCTTTTCAAGCTTAGAAGTAATCTTATCCTTACATATTTTAAGAACTTTCTCATCAATTTTATTTCTAAGATCATTTAATATCTCATCTATTACTTCAAGTGTCTTAGTATAATTCTTTTCCTCTATATTAGATTGAAGCAAACATAATCCTCTAGATCCATAATAAACAGTATAAATAGAGTAACAGAAATTATATTCTTCTCTTACTATTTTAAATAAATAATAATTAAACAACTCTACAAATAGCACTGCTGGATAATATAATTCATCACCAATACTAACATCTAAATCATATAAGCAAGCAATTGCAGATTGATTAAATTTAGAATCAATACTTAAATCATCATATTTTTTCATTTCATTTTTAGTGAAATATTCATGTTTACTTCTATTACCATTAAAATCAAGATATTCTTTAACATATTTAATTACTTCTTTTTCATCAAACTCACCAACTACAAAAATACTAGTAGCCATCTTATTCAAATCATTATATTTTTTAAAGATATCTTCATTATTAATATTATTCAATTCATTTAAATACCCTTCACTAATAACAATAAGTTTATTATCTTTACCTATTATTTTATTAACTTCATTTAAAATAGCATATTCTTTATAGTTATTCATATTTAATAAATTTTGCTTATAATCACTTTTAGTTTCCTTAAAATAATCATTATCAAAACCATTATTAGTAATAAATGGTTTCTTTAATACTTCATTTAAAACTTTAAATTGACTTTCAAGTAAGTTTTCTTTATGAAGAGCAAACTTCTTATTAATAGCATTAGTATATACACAAAAAGAATAAGTTTCACCCATTGTATTAGAAGTACAACTAACACTAGTATCATACAAATCTTTTAAATAATTTTTAAATTCTTTTATAGTAGGATGTTCTTTAGTTTTAGTAGTTAATAATTTAATTAATAATCTATCACAAGTAATATCTTTGTCACTCATTTTATCTTCAAAAGTAACACCAACATTAACAGTTTTAAACTTATTAGTATTAACTAATACAAGTTTCATACCATTATCTAAAATAATCTCTTTTTTATTCATCACTGTTTTCCTTCCTTTCGTATTCCACTAACACTTCTCTAGGTTTAGCACCATTAGCTTCACTTATAATCTTTTCACTTTCAAGTCTATCCATCATTCTAGCTGCTCTAGCATAACCAAGCATAAAATATCTTTGAAGAAGTGATGTAGATGCTTTTTGATTTCTAATTACAAAATCTTTTATCTCCTCATATAAAGCTTCATCGTTATTATTATCTTCACTTGATGCTAAATTATTATTAACTTGTTCCTTATTTTCTTCCTCAAGATTTAAAAATTCACTATCATAATTAACATTATATTTACTCTTAATATAGTTAACTACATTAAATATTTCATCATCACTAACAAATACTCCTTGAACTCTATTTAAAGTACCACTACCAGAAATATCCATAAGCATATCTCCCTTACCAAGAAGTTGTTCTGCTCCTCCTCTATCAATGATTGTACGAGAATCAATTTGAGAAGAAACTGAGAAAGCAATACGTGAAGGAATATTTGCTTTAATTACTCCTGTAATAACATCTACTGAAGGTCTTTGAGTAGCAACAATTAAGTAAATACCAGCAGCTCTAGCTAATTGAGTAATTCTTTGAATACTTTCTTCAACTTCTTTTGCAGCTACTAACATAAGATCTGCTAATTCATCAATAATAACAACAATGTTAGGTAATAAAGGTTCCCCCTTACTTGCCATTAATTTATTATATCCTTCTATATTTCTAACACCATTATTAGCAAACTTATCATATCTACTATCCATTTCCTTAACTACTTTTTTAAGAGCTACTGAAGCTTTTTTAGGATCAATAACTACTGGACATAGTAAGTGTGGCATATTAGCATATGGTAACATTTCTACTTTCTTAGGATCTATTAAAATCATTTTAACTTCATCAGGAGTAGTTCTAAGAAGTAAAGAAACAATCATTGAGTTGATACATACCGATTTACCACTACCAGTCGCACCAGCTACTAATAAGTGAGGCATTTTATCAATATTAAGTACTATTTCTTTATTGTTTAAATCTTTTCCTATACCTACAAGTAATTTACTAGTATCATTTTCAAAAGGTTTTAATACTTCTTTTAAATATACTGGATATCTTTTCTTATTAGCAACTTCAATTCCCACTGCACTTTTACCAGGAATAGGTGCTTCCATTCTAGTTTTAACTGCTGCTAATGCTAACTTCAAATCATTCTCTATATTAACAATTGAACTAACTCTAACACCAATTTCAGGAACTATCTCATATCTAGTAACACATGGCCCAATAATGTAATCAGTAACACTAGCTTTAATATTTAATTCATTAAGTTTTTGATTAATTTTCTCACAATTAAAATCTGCTTCATCTTTTAACTCTACATAAGCATTATTTTCAGTATTTTCATTAAGTAAATCATAAACACTATTAATTTCTTTTACCGGTTCTTCTTTAATAGTATTTTCAATCTTTACTTCTTCATTAACAAATGGTTCTTTTTCTTTAATTTCTTCACTATTTTCTTCTTCTACCTTTTCTTTTAATTGTTCTTCTTTTTCTATTTCTTCTTCCCCAAAGAACTCTAAACCATCTTCACTAAACTCAATACTTTCCTTAGAATCAACTATCTCTTCACTAACATCATCATTAAAACTATCATTAACTTCATTTATTTCATTAAATATTTTCTTTTCATCTTCAAATATAGGTTCATGGAAAATATCAAATGTAAGTTTACCATCTTTTTTTACTTCACTTTCTTTACTAACCTCAAAAGCTAATTTTTCTTTAACAAGTGTTTTTTCTTCTTCTACTTTTTCACTACTAGTTTCTTCTAATACACTATTATCTTCTTTAATACTAGTCTCACTATTATCACTTATATTTTCTTTTTTATTTTTCTTCTTTTCTTTTATTTTCTTAACTAAAGCAATAATCTTTTTAGAAATAAAGGTAATAGGTTTCTTTAATAAAATATATAAGCATCCTAATATAACTAAAACAATAATTACTACACTAACAAATTCACCCATTAAAGATACAAGCAAAGTATAACTACCATATCCAATTAATCCTCCACCTGTAATATCAAGTTTTTTAAGATTAATTTTAAATGAGCTAAGTGTTGCATTATTAAAATTATTACTCATATATGAATACCAATTATTCAAACTAGCATTATCAAACTTACTAGCAGCTATTAATAAAAAGTATAATAGTCCTATAACAGCAACCCCGTTTATTCCAAGTGTAATATTAGGTTTCTTTTTCTTAAAAAACAAATATAATCCAAAATAAACATTAAATAAAAGTATTACAAAATACATACTTCCAAATAAATATACTAAACAATATGTGAAAAATCCACCTAACCATCCCTGATTAAGTAAGCCAATCAAAGAAACAATAGCTAAAAGTAAGCCTAACAAAGCAACCTCTGCTTCCACAGATATCTTTTTAGGTTTCTTAGTTTCATCTCTCTTCTTATCCTTTGACACTTTATTCACCTACCTAGTTAAAAAAATTATATCACTATTATTATTTCCAATAAAGCAAATAAGAAAAAAGCAAAATTATTTTTTATAATATATAAAAAAATAGGGCTTTATAAACAATATGTCCCTATCTTTCTAATAATTTTTTATTCATTTAATATATAAAAAGATAAAATTTGAAAAACTTATCATATATTTTAATTTAACATCTTTCAAAACATTACAATTTATAATAAATCATTTTTAATATTCTGATTATTTTAATGTAATTGTATGTTCACTAGCATTTGAACCATTTAGATTAGTAGTAGTTATTGCTATACTATCACCTGCTAAATATTTGTATAATTCAGTAGAAAAATCTGCTAAATTATTAATTTCAACATCATTTATCTTAGAAATTAAAGTAGCTTTAGTAAGAATACCATTACTAGCACCACTACTACTTACACTTTCAATATAAATTCCTTTACTTGTAGTTATACCATAATTTTCTCTATCACTTAAAGACATTTTCTTTACATCAATAACAGTAATCCCAAGTAATGGTCTAGAATAGCTTCCTTTAGTAGCTAAAGTATTAGCAACTTTAACAAAATGATTAATAGGAATACAGAAGTTAAATGTTTCTGCATCATTACCATTATTATCAGACATAATTTTTAAAGTATTAACTCCAACTACCTCTCCATTTTTATTAAATAAAGGTCCTCCACTATTACCTGGATTCAAAGAAGCATCTATTTGAATCATATACATAGTTGTGTTAGTTCCGTCATTATCATCATCTGCTTCTACTTCAATATTAACATTACTAACAATACCACTTGTAATAGTATTTGCATATTCAAGACCTAAAGGACTACCAATTGCAAACACGCTACTACCTGCTTTTACATTCTCACTATTTCCAATTGAAGCCTTAGCGAAATCTTGATCAGTTCTACTTACTTTCATAATAGCAACATCTTCACTACCATTACTATATGCTAAATTACCATAATATCTATTTCCATCATAAAAAACTATTTCATAGTAACTTTGATTGTACCCTTTACTAACACTAACAACATGCGCATTAGTATACAAATAAATATAATTATCATCATAATCATAAACAAAGCCACTACCACTTCCATATAAACTAGTAACGGTCTTTCCCCTATCATAATAACTTGCATAATTCAAAATAGTAACAACCGATTTCTTGCAATTTTCATAAGTAGTTACTAAACTTTCATCATTTTCACTAGTAGTATCTAATTTACTAGTAATAGTCGTAGGAACACTTCCCTTACTAAAATTAGAACCACTATTAAAATTACTTAAACTACATCCTCCACACACAAGAACTAAACACAAACTAAGTATACTTATAAACTTTTTCATAAATATCTCCTTCTTTCAAGTATTAATATATTCCTAAAACCTTAAATAAAACTTTAAGCATCCCATTTTAACTTAGAAATAATGGATTTTTCTATCCAATAAAAATACTTAGTATTATTTTTCTCTAATTTTTTCATTTTTAAATATAAATTTACTCCATCACTAACATCATGCCATAAATCAACAAAAGCATAATCAAAATTATTATCTCTTTTAGCAAATTCAAAGGCATCTTCATTAACTATTTTAATTTTATCTTTATGTTCAAATCTAGGCAAAATAACTTTACTAAATAACTCTATAACATTCTTATCTCTCTCAACCACAGTAATACTTTTAACATCATCTTTTAAACTAGCCATATATGCAAAATAACCAAGCCCTAATCCTAGTGTTACAACATCGCCACTAACACTATCAATTACTCCTTGCATTGTATTAATTTCATTTGGAGTAATCATCATCCATTCATTATTATTCTCTAAAACCGCTAGATACTTAAACTCTTCTTTGAAATATCCAACACAAGGAATTTCTATATCATCATTAATAATTAAATCATTATAAATAAAAGCTTCATATGGTTTATAAGACTCATATTTTATCTCCCAATTATTAAATTTCGTTCCTTCTACTAAAATATTTTTATAATATGGATTGTTAGTATAATCACTAATATTTAATCTTTTAATACTTTTTCTAAAATAATTATTAATTAAATATTTATCATCTTCCTTACAATCATCTAACCCACATGCACTACAAAATAACACAAAAAAAGCTTCTTCTTCACTAATATTACAAGAAGAAACTAATTCATTAATCATATCTTTATTTATAAAATCAGGATGATTAATTAAATAATATGCAATCATTCCTATAACTTCAAAATTATTCTCTTTAACACTATTCATATTTATCATCCTCATGATAAATATATATCTTAAATAAAATAATTTCTATAAATTTAGTTAAATTTTACAACCCACACCCATCTAATTTATCTGGATCATAAAAGCAATGATTTTTATATTTACCTGCTAATTCACCCCAAAACCTATCTTTACAAGGATTTCCTTTTCCTGGATTTTGAAAATATAAAGCATTATATGCAGGTTCTGCTCTCCAATATTTAATATTTTTCTTAGCAAGTTCTTTTATTTTACTATTAACAGGTGCATTAAATAATTTTGTATTAACCCCTAAAAAGTTACCTGGTTGATATACCATTTTTTGAATTGAAGTAATAGTTTTAAAAGGATTACATTTATAAACAACCCTATTAATACCTACATTACCTACAAGTAACATTCCAAAGTTTCCTTCTCCTAGTGCTTCACTTTTCATTAATCTAGCTAAAGTCTCTATATCTTTAGTATTATGCTTAACTCTATTTCCCATAAAGAACACCTCATCGTAATATATGAAAAAAAGACACAATTGTGCCTTTTTATTATATATCTAGAAGTACTACTTCCTTTTTTTCAAGTGATTTAGGTAAATCGATTAATCTTTGATTACTACTTCCTCTAAACTTAATAGATAAATCTTTCTTTTCTATCATAAATTTACCATCTACTAATACATCAAAATACTTAACAAGTTCTCTAGTAGTTTCCCACTCTTCCATCATTTTCATAATTTGTTCAAAAGTAAAGCCACTATAACACCAAATAGTTTTATTAGGATATAACTCTTTAACTTTTTTAACTAATGGTAAAATACCTTTTTGATTAACAAGTTCCATAGGTTCTCCTCCTAAAAGAGTAAGACCTTTAATATAATCAGGTTTAAGCATATCTATAATTTTATTCATTTCATTATCTGTAAATTCTTCACCATAGTTAAAATCCCATGCTTCTTGATTAAAACACTCTTTACAATGATGATTACAGCCACTAACAAATAGCGACACTCTAACTCCCACGCCATTTGCTATATCAAAATTTTTAATTGAAGCAAAATGCATTGTCATCTACTAATACACAATAATCAACCCTTTATGTGTACATTTCCTTTCATAAAATTAGATATATTGGAGATTGAACATGTATTTAAAATACATCCAAAAATAATACTATAAATGAGTAACTCTTAATTTAATTTCTTTAGTTTTACCTGCATTCCAGAAGTTTTCTCCAAGGTAACCGCAAGTACGTCTAGTAACATTCATCTTATCATGATCCTTGTTGCCACAATTTGGACATTCCCATTCATTTTTATCATTAATAGTAATTTCACCTGTAAAACCACATACATGACAATAATCAGATTTAGTATTAAATTCAGCATATTGAATATTATCATAAATAAATTTAACAATATCCTCTAAAGCATCTAAGTTCTTTGTCATATTAGGTATTTCAATATATGAAATTGCCCCTCCTGATGATATTGCTTGGAATTCACTTTCAAATGATAGTTTAGAGAAAGCATCAATATGTTCTCTAACATCAACATGATATGAATTAGTATAAAATCCCTTATCAGTAATATCTTTTATATCACCATATTTTTCTTTATCTATTCTTGCAAATCTATAACACAAACTTTCTGCTGGAGTACCATATAAAGCAAAACCAAGTCCCGTTTCTGCCTTCCACTTATCAGTAGCATCTCTAAGTTTTTTCATTACTCTAACAGCAAATTCATGACCAACGCTATCAGTATGACTAACACCTTTCATAAGTTTAGTTACTTCATATAAACCAATATAACCAAGTGATAATGTTGAGTAACCTCCTTTTAGTAATTCATCAATAGTTTCTCCATGCTTAAGTCTAGCAATACCACCATACATCCAGTGTATTGGGCTAACATCTGCAGTTGTACCAAGTAATGCATAGTGTCTACACATTAAAGCTTCCTTGCATAACTCTAATCTTTCATCTAATAGTTTCCAGAATGTATCTTCATCACCATTTGCAATAATACCAATTTGAGGCAAGTTAATACTAACTACACCTTGATTGAATCTTCCATCAAACTTATAATTTCCATTTTTATCTTTCCAAGGTGATAAGAAACTACGACATCCCATAGGGCTAAATACATTACCTTCATAGTTTTCTTTCATCTTTTTAGCACTTATATAATCAGGATATAATCTTTTAGCACTACACTTAACTGCTTCTTTAGTTAAATAATCATATTTACCACCAGTTAAATTATTATGTTCATGTAATACATATACTAATTTAGGGAAAGCTGGAGTAATATAAACACCTTGCTCATTTTTAATTCCTTCATATCTTTGTCTAATTATTTCTTCAATAATCATAGCGTTTTCTTCAATATAAGGATCATCTTCTTCAAGATTTAAAAACAAAGTAACAAATGGAGATTGACCATTCGTAGTCATTAAAGTATTAATTTGATATTGAATAGTTTGAACTCCAGATTTAAGTTCTTCTTTTAATCTTTTAGCAACTAATTTTTCAATTACATCTTCACTAACTTCATCGCAACAAGTTTCTCTAATCTCTTTTTCAAATTTTTCTTTACTCTTACGTAAATATTTACCTAAGTGTTTAATTTCTACTGATTGACCTCCATATTGCCCACTAGCAATTGCAGCAATAATTTGAGTCATTACTGTACATGCTACTTGGAAGCTTTTAGGAGATTCAACAAGTTTTTTATTCATAACTGTACCATTATCTAACATATCTTTAATATTAATTAAACAACAGTTAAATATAGGTTGTAAAAAGTAATCCATATCATGGAAGTGTAAAACACCATCTTCATGAGCCTTACTAATTTTTTCAGGTAAAAGCATTCTCTTAGTTAAATCTTTACTAACTTCTCCTGCTATTAAATCTCTTTGAGTAGAAGCAACAACTGCGTTCTTATTAGAATTTTCTTCCATCAAATCTTTATTTGTTTTCTTTATTAAACCAAGTATTGATTCATCAGTAGTATTTTTCTTTCTAACTAACGATCTAGTGTAACGATAAACAATATATTCTTTAGCTAACTCGAATTTTCCAATTTCCATTAACTTAACTTCAATAATATCTTGAATGTCTTCTACTAATATTCTTTTTTTATTAAGTCCTTCTATCTCCTTAACGATATCTAAAATTTGCTCTTCGCTAGCTCTTTCCTTTACACTAACCTCATTATTAGCTTTGTTAATCGCAGAAATAATTTTCTCCCTATCATACTCTACAATTGACCCATTTCTTTTAACTACTTTCATAATTATATCCTCCCCAGAATTAAATCATTGGATACATAATAACACCATATTAAATATTATTTTGTTGTATTTGCAACAAATAACAAAAAAAGTTGTTTTTTTTAACAATTTATGACAAACTAATATCAAGGTGATTATTTCATGAAAAATACTTTTATAAATGTTTTAAAAGAGAATCCTAATTATCGTAAATATTTAAAACAAGTTAAATATAAAAAAGGACAATTAATAACAAACTATATAAAAAATAGATATCAACTATGTATTATAGAAAAAGGAACTGCCGATTTAATGAGGCACGACTATAATGGAAATAAAGTAATCGTAGATAGATACTATGAAAATGAATTATTCGGAGAAATCTTTTATGATATAACTACTAACAATGAATTATTTGTCGTTGCTAAAGAAGAAACTGTAATCTATGAATTAAACTATGTTTTAATGCAACAATTAAATAACTATGAAGATATATATAAAGTCTTAAATGACTTGTTTTTACAAAAAATAATAAATCATAACACTAAAATAGAATTAATGACTAAAACAACAATTAGAGATAAATTATTATTTTATTTTGACACTTTATCAAGAAAAACCTTTTCAAATAAAATAAAGCTGCCTTTCTCCTATACGGATTTAGCAGCTTATCTTTCCATTAATAGAAGTTCCATGATGAGAGAAATAAGTACTCTCATCGACGAAGGCTTTATAACTAAAGACAAAAAATCTATTACTTTACTATATTAAATTTCTACTACAAGAGAAAGAACCATTGGATCTTTTCCTGTTTCTTTCTTTACATATTTAGATATTTTTTCTCTAATAAATGTTCTTTTTTCAGTAATATCTAACTTATTATTGTTAAAAGTCGTTTTTACTGTATCAATATATAAATCAGCAATATCTTTTATAAGATGATCACTTTCCTTTATAAACACAAGTCCTCTAGTTTGAATATCAGGTCCAGCTACTATCTCTTTAGTTTCTGAATCAATAGTAACACCTAAAATAATTACTCCATCATCAGCTAGTTTATTGCGATCATTAATAACAACACTACCAGCATCAAATATACCTAAGCCATCCACCATTAATTCACCAGTTTGAACCATTTCTTCTCCTGCTACAAATTTTCCATCTACAAACTTAGCAACCATACCATTATCAAACACATAAATATTATTATGATTTAAGCCTATTTGCATATTATTAGCTAAAGTAGCATTTGCAATCAAATCCTTATAATATCCCTTAACAGGTATATAGAACTTAGGTTGAAGCATACTTATGATAGTCTTTATATCCTCTTCTTGAGCATGCATACTAGATATCTTTTTATTACTGATATTAATTACTTTTGCTCCTGTTCTATACAATAAATCAAGAACGCTAACAGCAATAACTTCTACTCCAGGAACAGAAGGAGCTGCCATTATTACTAAATCTTTTTCATCTAATAATAATCCCTTTTCTTCATACATTTCTTCATTAGCTATTTTTTCAAGCATTCTAAATAGTCTTTCACCATTGCTAGTAATAACAACTAATACATCGCTTTGGTCTTCTTTCTTTAAATCTTCTAAAGTTCCCTTATTTCTTTCAGGAATATCAAGTAATCCTTCAACGCCAATATTATTAATTAAGTTTTCCATATCATTACTAAAGATAACAATTTTCTTATTATTTTTAACACCTAAATTAATAATTTCTTGTAATGCAAATAAATTTTGACTATAAATTGCTATTACTATTCTTCCATTAAACTCTTCAAAAGGAGTCTTAATTAAAGGAGTTAATTTATGATTAGGTGAAGCATAATCTGGTTTATAACTTGCTACAGATTCACTCATCAAACATAAAACCTTATTTTCTGCTATTCTTGCTAAAGCTTTTAAATCTGTTCTAAACTTTTTAAAAGCACCACAGTCAATAATAAAATCACCTGTATACACAACATAACCTTGACTAGTATTAATTGCTACTCCCATAGATTGAGCAACTGAATGTGTAGTAGAAAAAAATCTAACTTCTCTACCTGCTATTTCAATTTCACTTGTAGTATCTACAATATGAAAATCTAGTTTAGCATTTTGGCGATACCTTCTAGCAGTATCCTTTATCATTTCACTAGTTACCTTACTACAATAAATAGGTGCAGGCACATCCTTATAAGCATAAGTAATAGAACCCATGCTATCATCATGACCATGTGTAATGATATAAGCTTTAACTCTATCTTTATTTTTAATTAAATAAGTATAATCAGGAATTATAATATCAATTCCTGGCATACTACTTTCTGGATATTTCATGCCGGCTTCCAAAACAAAAATATCATCGTTAATTTCTACAACGTACATATTTTTACCATTCTCATCAAGTCCACCAAGCGCAAATATCCTTACGCTATCTGACATATATTATTTCCTCCATTCAAAACATAATTCGTTTTAGACTTGTGTTATTATAAACAAAAACTCTAAGATATGCAATACCTACATAAAAATAATATTAAAAAAGGAACTATTTCTAATTCCTAATTATCTTTAATTTCTACTTTCCATAATCCATGCAAATTACAATAAGCATAAATAGCTAAAGGTTCATCATCAATAAAACTAAATTTAACTATTGGTTCCTTATTAACTTCTAGATTCTTCCTTTGACCACCATTTTTTGTTTCTACATAAACAAATGGTATATGATGTTTTTCTTCCATTGGATGAAGAATACTACCTACTCTAACTTCTAAAACATTATTTTTAAAAGTATATACTGGAAGATGTTTCTCACTTGATGCTTCTACTACATTTGGAGTTAACTCTTCCATTTTTTCATTGCAACACATCATATCAAAACTACCATTATCAATTTTTCCAACTAAATTACCACATTTTTTACATAAATAAAATTTTTGATTTCTCATACTAATCCCCTTTCTATAGCAAAAATGCACTATCCTTTAGCTTATCTTCATCAAAAGATTTACTAATATCAATTTTCTTTAATAAAACACAATATGAAGGCATACTATTAAATTCACTAATATTTTCAACATGCTTTATATCAATTATACTAAAATCTTTAAATAACCATTCAAAATCATTTTCATTAATATTATAAAAAGTATTACCATTTAATAGTTCATCACTATATCCATAATCAGTAACTTTGCTTATAATATTAAAATAAGTCTCTCCACCGTCTTTAAGAACTCTATGCATTTCTTTTAAAATTGTAGCAACACCATTTTTATCATTATTTGCCATTATCCCAATTGCTACCATACAATCAATACTCTCATTTTCATATGGTAAACTACTAACATCACCTAAATTACATATTATATTTAGTTCTTTATCAAATGCTTTTTCCTTAACTACATCAATAACATATTTAGAGTTATCAAAAGCATAAACATTATAACCATTTTCTGCCATATATAAAGAATGTCTACCTAAACCACAACCTAAATCAAGAAAAGTATTAAAACCATTCTTTTTCCACCTATAATTTAAATAAGGCATCATAAAATCTATAGAATTCCAATATTCATCATCCTTAGATAAAACTTCCCATTTCCATCCTTTTGAAATTGTCATATAAAGCCCCTCTTTTTATTTTATACATTATAAATATATCATTTATGAACTACTTTTTAAAGAATTAGCTAATTTTTATAATAATAAAATTATACTTAATCCTCCAAACATCATAATTAATATTAAAAGTTTTTTTAAAAAATTATCTTCTTTTAAGAATAAACTACCTAATAATACTCCAATAAAAACAGATAACTTTCTAGTAATAGATATAATAGAAACATTAGAATCTTCCATATATAAAGCAGAATAATATACAATATCAGCAAAGAAAATACAAAGGCCTGTAAGAATAATAAAATAATAATTTTTCTTTAAACTAACAAAATTAATCTTTTTATTTATAACTAAACATATTATTAAATATATAATACTCAAAAATAAAAAGAACCAAAATGAAACAGCTTTATAACTAATATTATTATGAGACATATACTTATCTATCATTGCACTAAAAGAAGATAAAAAAGCTCCTATAATTAAAAGAATTATATATTTATAATCATTTTTTTCGGTATCCTTTTTAATACCTAATCTAGATATTAAAACTAAGCCAAATAAAATTATAGCCATTCCTAAAATTTGTGTTAAACCAATACGTTCCTTATATATAATACTAGCAAGAATAGTAGTGCTTACAGTACCTAATAAGGAAAAAGGTGCTGTAATTCCTAAATCTAACTTAGACAAAGCTTTCATTGTTAAGAACCAGTTAACACTAATAATTACTGATTTAAGTAACAATATTAAGATATATTTCCCTTCTATATTAACTGCTGTCTTAACAAACACTAAGTTACATAAAAAAGCTACAAAAGTAAACAAAAAAAGTATTTGATAAATATTGTTATCTTTTTTAACACTTAATTTCTTAAAAAAATCATATAGCCCTAAAAGAAGAGCGCTAAACATTGTAACAACTATATACGACATAATTTACCTCACTTTGAATATATATAATAAATATAATTAGTAACGCCAAAATCTCCCATTTCTCTAGAAGATGCATTCTCTTTATGAAATTCCTCAAACCCTATTTTTTCAAATAATTTTATACCTCTATAATTATTATTAGCAACTTTTGCTAAATATCTAATATATTTATTATCATGCATCATATGATTAACTAAAATATATCCAATATTACTATTTAAATAATTGGAATCAACCGCTACAAACTCAATCATTCCACACATATTATCCATATCAAAATCATAATCTCTATCTTCAAAAATACTCTTTAAATATTTATACATAGCATTCCCTCTTTTAAATCCTAAATGAACACATAATTTAAATTTATTAAAATGAATACTTGAAGATCCATCACTACATGCTCCAATTCCAATTACTTTATTATCTAATAAAACGACATAAAAAAGACTTAAAGCAAATATATGATTAAAAGCCTTTTCTAATTTATTTTTATCATTACAAAAAGAACTAAATATATAATAAAAAGAATTAACAAATAATTTACTTATATCTTTTCTAACATTATTCACTTTATTAGCCCTAACTATTTGTATCATAAAATCACCATTAATATTAAGACATAATATTGCAATAAAGTAAATAATTTATCTCTCCTTATCTAACACAATAACTAATCAAAGTATATATCATGTTTTACATTTAATAGTTTATCCATTTCATCTACTACATTTTAAATTGATAATAAATATGTCTAATAGAACAATAAATTTTTTTAGCAGTCTCTCTATTACTAACTGCATTTATTCCTTTTTATCTTGTAATAATAAAAAAGGCATCTAAAATATTATCTTTTATTATTTTAATATTTTTGGCACTCATTTATCACCTTCAGCAATAATGTATCATCAGATATATTATTTATATATACTTTTAATTTATTTTTACGATAATAACCTTAAATAAAAAAATAAAAGCATGTATAATTAAAAAAGTAAAGGAATAGATAAAATGATAAAAAATTGGATAAAGAATAATTGTGATGAATTGAATAATAAACTTGTAGCAATAACAGGAAGTACTGGTGACTTAGCTAAAGAAATCTGCAAAACATTAGCAAGTTTAGGTGCTAATTTATTATTTTTAAATAGAAATAAAGAAAAAACTGCTTCTTTGAAAAAAGAACTATTAAGTACCTATGGTATAAAAATATATGAAATTAATGTAGATTTAGAGTCCTTTGAAAGTGTAAAAAAAGCTAGTGAAGAATTAAATAAATATGATATAGATGTTTTTATTTTAGCAGCAGGTGCTTATAAAATAGAAAGAAGGATTAGTGATATTGGCTATGATAATGTATATCAAATTAACTTTGTATCACAATATTATTTAGCAAGAAAAGTAGCAGAAAAAATGGAAGCTAATAAAAAAGGAAAAATAGTAATAGTTTCTAGTATTGCCCATAACTACTCAAAAATAAATGAAAATGATATAGATTTCAAAAATAATACTCATTGCACTAAAGTTTATGGTAATTCTAAAAGATTCTTTATGTTTTCAATGTATGAATTATTTAAAAATTTCAAGTATGTGAAACTATCAGTAACTCACCCAGGTATTTCATACACTAACATAACAAATCACTATCCTAAATGGTTATTATATATAATTAAATATCCAATGAAAATTATATTTTCTAATCCTAAAAAAGCTTCTTTATCAATAGTTGAAGGAATATATGATGATTGTAACTACTTAGAATGGATAGGTCCTAAAACATTTAATGTGTGGGGTTATCCCAAAAAAGAAAAAGTAAAAACATGCAATGAATCTGAAATACTTAAAATTTCAAAAATAACTAATGACATTTATAATAATATTAGCAATTAAAAAAGGGCAAAATTGCCCTTTTATGTTATATAATAATCATATACTACTTTTTAATTGTCTTCTTTGTAGTGCTCTTTTTAGTATCAACTTTTTTAGTTGTTTTAGCTGATTCTTTACTAGCTACCTTTTTAGTTTCTACTTTTGTTTCTTTTTTAGTAGAACTTCCAAATTCTAATCTGCCCATTGCTATATTATCTTTGGTTTCAGCATCAAATAAGATAATTGAATCACCTATAAAATCAATTTTTACTTTTTCATCAACTTTATAGTCCACACTACCAAATACTACTGATGTTAATAAGTTATCATTTACGCTAACTTTAACAGTTGTTTCCATACCAGAAGGAAGAGTTGAGAAAATAGTACCTTCATTTGTTCCTTTATCACTAATATGAATGTATTCTGGTCTAATACCTAGAATAACTTTTTTATTTTCTAATTCTTTTGTATCATTAGAAACAAATTTAGCTTTTAAGCCACAGAACTCTACACTACCATCTTTATACTCAGCATCAATAAAATTCATTGTAGGATTACCAATAAAGTCACCTACAAATACACATGCAGGCTTATTATACATTTCTAATGGTTTAGCATACTGTTTAAGAACACCTTTTTCCATAATACAAACTTTACTAGACAAAGTCATAGCTTCAAGCTGATCATGTGTAACATATACAAATGTAGAATCAGTATTTAAGTGAAGTCTCTTAAGCTCAACACGCATTTCCATTCTAAGTTTTGCATCTAGATTTGATAATGGCTCATCCATAAATAATATTTTAGGATTAGGAGCAAGAGTTCTAGCAATAGCAACTCTTTGTTGTTGACCTCCACTTAATTCACTAGGATATCTTTTTTCAAATTCTTCTATTTTTAATAATTTTAATAGTTCATGTACTCTATCATTAATTTTTTGTTTATCCCATTTTAAGTTTTGTAAACCAAAAGCTATATTTTGATAAACAGTCATATGAGGCCATAAAGCATAGTTTTGAAATAAAAAACCAACATTTCTTTTACTAGGAGGGACATTAATCCCTTGTTCAGAATCAAATACTGTAACTCCATCAATAATTATTCTACCACTAGTAGGTGTTTCAAGACCTGCTATCATTCTAAGTGTTGTAGTCTTACCACATCCACTAGGGCCTAGTAAAGTAACAAATGATCTATCTTCAATAACCATATTAAGGTTATCTACACCAACAAATTTTCCCCATCTTTTTGTAATATTCTCTAATCTAATCTCAGACATAATTAATTACCTCCTACTCCTTTATCTATAGATGCACCAGTTATTTTATTAACTAACCAGTTAACTAATAATACAAATAATACAATAAGTAAGTTAAGTGCATTACCATATTGATCATATCCTTTTTCATCATAATACATTAACAAAGTTGTAATAACACTATTTCTACTTGCAACAATTAATACGAATAATGACAACTCTCTCATACATGATATAAATGGTAATAAATAACCAGATAAGAAACTCGATTTTTGTATTGGGAATATAATTCTAGTCATTCTCTTCCACCATGGTGTACCTGTAAGAACTGCAGCTTCTTCAATCTCTCCTGATAATTGCATCATTGCACCAGTACTTGCTCTAGTAGCAAAAGGCATATATTTTATAGAACCAACAATTGCTAAAAGCAAGAATGTCCCATATAAGAATGTAATTTTAGTTGAGAAAGCTAAATAAGCAGCACCAAATGCCATCGCAGGAATTAAATAAGGAATAAAAGCAAGTGTGCTAACAATACCTGCTAATTTAGAATTTCTCTTTTTAACAACTGCATATCCTATTAATAATCCACATGTACCAGCAACTAATGCACATGTAACAGATAATAGTATACTATTTCCTAAAGTTCTCCAAACTTCTGAATTTCTAAGTATACCACCCGTCCATCCATACCCATATTTTTCTATCATTTTAGGAGTATTACCACCTATCCAGAAATCAAGTGTCATATTAGAGAACGAATAATTTCCTGGTTCTATAATAAGAGATTCTAATACGAATGTTATAAGTGGCAATATCGACATAGAGAATACAAATAAGCAACCTAATATTGCAAGTGGATAATTAGCCTTTTTAAGGTTAATATAAGAAACCTGTGAGCTTTTACCAGTAACGGTTGTATAACTTTTTCTTCTTCCAGTAAAATATTGATTTATACCTAATATTAATAATCCCATAACTATAAGTGTTATAGCTATTATATACCCTTGTGCTGGAGCTCTACTATTTAAAAATTTCATTGTTGTTGTAAGAGTCAAATAGTTTGCTGGAGATCCTAAAAACACAGGAACGGCATAAGCACTAATTGAACTAGCAAATACAAGTAAGAATGTACTCATAATTGCAGGTCTTACTATAGGAAGAGTAATTTTTGTTAAAATTCTTCTTCTAGGAGTTTTCAAAATAGTAGCTGCCTCTTCTAAGTTAGCATCCATATTTTTCAAAATACCACCAATTAATATATAAGCAAATGGAGCATAGTGTAATCCTAAAACTATTGAAATAGGAACAGCACCAAATACTAGCCAACTAGGAGCATATATACCAAAAACTGATGCCAAAATACCATTTGCTGAACATCCTGTTACATTAATATTAGAGAACATATTTGTCCAGAATAACGCAAGTGTCCATGAAGGCATTATATAAGGAAATATAAATACAGTAGAAAAGAACTTTTTAAATTTTATATTAGTTCTTGTTATAAACCATGCAAATACTCCACCAATTACAATTGCAATAACAGCTGCTAATAAAGCTATTTTAATTGAATTGAATAAAGGAGTATAAAAATAGTTTTTACTATAATTATAATCAGTAGAAGTTAATATTTGTTTCCAGCTATTTATTGTAACATCTCCTACTTTTCCACCAATACTTCTAACTTCAGATGAATGAGTTATAAATGTTTCAACAAGCATTGAAATTAGTGGTGTTAAAGTACCAGCAGCTAATATAAGTAAAAATATTACTAATATTACATTAGATGGTTGAGAAAAATAAGATTTAACTTTATTAAAAAACTTTTTCATTTTATTTTTCATAATTTCACCTCATTAAAACAAAAGCAGGAATATATATAGTAAATCCTGCTTTTGTATATAAAATCAAATAAATTTACTAATATAATTATCTTTTATTTTCAGATACACTATTAGTAATGAAATATTCTACTGTTTTAGGAGTCTTTACTATAGTGTCAACATTTTCAACAACTGCATTGTCAAGAATACTTTTTAAAGTTTCAGCTTGATCTGTAGTATAAGTTGTGTTAGTAGAATAAGCACCAGGTCCTACACTCTTTTTAGCCCAGAAATCAGCACCTTCTTGTGTTGAAATATAGTTAATGAATAACATAGAAGTATAAGGTCTATCAGTATTTTTAGAAATTTGTGCATACATATGATATACAAAGTAAGAATAACCAGCTAATGTTTTAGCAGTAGTGTAGTTAGTTTTACCTTTATATTTTCCATAAGCTCCGAATCCATATGTTGGAACAGTAGCTGCATCAACTTTTTTAGCGATATCTCCTTCACTACCATTAAAGTTAACATTTTTCATTAATTTATCAACAAACATATAACCAGCATTTCTATAATTTCCAGCAGTTAATGCAGCAGTTAAGCCGGCATCATCAACATTTTTCCATGTTTTATAAGCAGTAGCTAATTTTGTTGCCCATTCTTCAGTAGTTAATTGAGTTAAAAAAGACATATTAATTAACTCGTTTAATGGATTTTTAAAATAGTTAACACTAGTAGTATCAGTTAATTGCCAAATATTAGTTAATGATCCAGCTTCTACTTCATCAGACATACCAATTGCTTTTACATAATACATAAATGCATATAAATCGCTCTTTTCAGCACCTTCAACTACAGGATTATAATTGATAAGATATCCAGTATCTACCATTGTAGTTTTAAGTGTTAAACCATCTTGAGTTAAAGCAACATCTACTCCATTTTCTACATTTCCTTCAATTTCAGTAGTTAACTTAGTATATAACTCATAGTCATTATAACTTTGTGCTTCACATCCACTGATTTCATACTTAGTACAAAATGCCTCTAATGCTTTTTTTGTTTTTGAAGAAGTTGAATAAACAGTAAATTTACCAGTTTCTCCTTTAGCAAGTTCAGCAAGTTTTTCAACCGTATAATTTTTTGCCTCATCAATAATTTTTGCATTACCAGTTAAATTACCTTTATTACAACTACAACCAGCAATTGCAAGTACACCAGCCATTGCTAGTGCACCAAGTCCATATTTTTTCATATCTTTTCTCCCTTTCCTTTCTCATATGATAACGTAATATGTTAATTACATTATACAAAATATAAAATATGCGAACAATAAATAAAGCCAAAAAAAGTTGTATTTATAATTAAAATACAACTATATTATTCTTATTAATAAAAATATATATACATTTATTTTAAAATGTAAATAAAATTATTATTCATTAATTACGAAAAAGAATAATTAAATTTTTTAGATAACTTGTTCATTGCTGCTTTTTTTAACTCTATGTTTGAATGAACATATCTGTTTAATGTAACTGTTGGATTAGTGTGTCCTAATAATTCACTTAAAGTTTTTATATCAACGCCTAACTCTAAACATCTAGTAGCAAATGTATGTCTAAGTGAATAAAAACCACAATGACTTATTTTTAATCTTTTTAATAGTCTAGAAAAAGATTCTTGATATGATCTAGTTTCTATTCTTTTACCAGTATTTTTAGAAATTACATATTCACTTTTATTATTTTGATATTGTTTTAACTCTTTTAATATATTAATAACAAAATTAGTTAAAGGTATTTCACTAAAAGAAGATAAAGTTTTAGGAGTATCTTCAATAATAATTGTTTTATTATTTTCAAGTACTCTACAAGTAGTTCTTCTTATATTAATAGTTTTATTTTTAAAATCTACATCTTCCCAACGAAATGCTAATAATTCACCAAGTCTCATGCCAGTATACAAACTAATTAATATCCCATAGCAATATTTTCTTTTCTTGTCTAATAAATACTTTTCTATTTTGAACTGTTTTTCTTTAGTTAACGCATCTACTTTTTTTACATTATTTTGCTTAATATTAACATCTATTTTTAATCTTTCACTTAAATATTTCCTCTTATAAGCAAACTTCAAACATCTATTTAATATTTCTTGAATGCTTTTAATAGTTGAATAAGATAACCCACTTTTATTTTTTTATTACCAAATTCATATTTATTAATTATAAATTCATTTACTACATTTATTAATTTCATCTTTTAAAATTCCTTTCTTACTCTTACATTTTTGTAATATTGACATACATATTTCTTCTTTTTGTCTTACTACTTCTTAACATTAGCATTATTCTTAAATTGTTAATTTTTTTTAACAAAAAAAGAACTAGTTAAATCTAGTTCTAGACATTATAAAAATCTTTTTAATACTTTAGCTTTTTCCTCCACCTATTACTCTAAGCTTCCTCCATGTTGCAGGGCCTACTATCCCATCTACCACTAAACTATTATCTTTTTGGAACTCTCTAACTGCTGCATCTACACCTTTCCCAAATATTCCATCTATATCTCCTGGATTATATAATTTAGATAATAACTTATATTGCAAATATTTAACTATATTTCCTTTGCTTCCCCTCCTAATAGTAGGATAACTCATAGTGGTAGCTTTTTTATAACTAACACCTAAGTAATCACAAACCCCATGGCAACACTCTTCGCCAACTTCCTTTTGAAAATCAGGATCCATCATAAGTTTAGCTTCTTTTAAGTTTGTCATAAAACCAGCTTCTAATAATGCACTAGGGCAATTAACTGCTCTTAACATATAATAATTTGCAGTCTTTACCCCCCTATATCTTTGAGTAGTTCCTTCTTTTAATCTATTTGATATTTTTGTTGCTAGATTTTTGCTTTTAGTAGGATAGGCGTTAATAGTAGAATAAAATATTTCATAACCACTAGGGCTACTAAATACTGAATCTGAAGCAGCTGCGTTATAAGCAAAAGTTAAAACTAAAGTAGCTTTACTAGAATTTACTATTTGTGCTCTTGCAGTTAATGATAAATCTTGATTCCCTGGTTTTACATCTACTGTTCTAAAACCTTGTCTTGCACAAGCCTCCAAAAAATATCTTTTAGCTTCCTTATTAAATTCATTTTCATAAAAGCTTCTTCCAACATAAGGCATTACAGGAGTCCTTTTACCAATTGTAGGCTGAGGCTCTAACCCATGCTCATCATTACCTGCTATTAAATAATCACTATTAGCCATATAATCACATCCTAATTTAAAATATGAAAATTTTATATTTTTGATAATAAAAATGCATATTTTTTATAAAATTAATATATATAAAAACTTTACATCTAATTCAAATAATTTATATAATTAACTCATGCTATTAAAAGAGGTGTAAAAAATGGATTATTCAAAAAAGCAAACTGAATTAGATATTCAAAAATGGAATGACAGCCAAACAAAATGTCACGACACTTGTGGAGAATATAATTATTGTAAAAATTGTAATAAAACTAATAGTTATCCATGCGCATATGCTTATGAAACATTCTATGCAGAATATAAGCCTGCTAAAACAACTACTAGAAAAAAAACAACTACTACAACAAGTAAAGCGAAAAAATCTACAAGCACAGTAGCAGCTAAGAAAACTACTACTAGAAAAACTACTGCTAAAAAAGTAACAGTTGCTAATGCATAGTAATTAAAAGTTGGATTAACCAACTTTTTTTATTTACTTTTATTAATAAATAAAGTATAAAAATTGTTGAGGTAGAAATTATGAATAAAAATAAAATTGATGAAAAGATAAAAAAATTAGATATAAAAAAAGAAAAACTAGATTTAAAAAAACAAAAAATAGAAGAAAAACAAGCTTCATTAGTAGATCTAAAAGAAAATGCTAAAGAACTCTCTCCTAAACAATTAAAAAGGAAAGAAAGAAGAGAAAAAAATAAAGCATTAAATGCTCCTCCTGTCTTATCTACTTTAGAAGAAATAGGTAATGCAATAACTCATGGACTAGGAGCTTTACTTGCAATAGGTGGATTAGTACTATTAGTTTTAAAATCAGATACAGGTTATAAATTATGTGCTAGTCTTGTATATTGTTTAAGTATATTCTTCATGATGCTATCTAGTTGTTTGTATCATGCTTTTAGAGCAAGAAGCACAGTAAAGAGAGTATTTAGAAGATTTGACTATACCTCTATATATTTACTAATAGGCGGTACATTTGCACCTTTACTATTAGTCTACTTAAACTATCCATTAAATATAATATTATTCGTAATTCAATGGGTTATTATAGTTACAGGAATAACTCTTGTATCAGTGTTTGGGCCAGGTAGAAATAAATGGATTCATTTTACTTTATATTTTGTTATTGGATGGAGTGGATTGCTTTTCATCCCTAGTTTTATAAAAAATAATATAAATTTATTGTATTATATACTTGGTGGAGGAATAATATATACTTTAGGAATGATACCTTTTGGAGTTTTACGTGGTAAAAAAAGTGCTCACTTTATATGGCACTTAATAGTACTTACAGGATGTATCACCCAATTCATAGGAATATATTTATACATATATTAAAAGAATCACTTACAAAGTGATTTTTTTAGTATAATTATTTAATTTTTTAACTATTTTTAGTAACCTATTATCTAGATATTTATTTGCCTCTTTTATGTATTTTTCATCTATTCCATAGTAAGCCTCAGCTACAGATCCAGCAATCGCACATAAAGTATCGCTATCTCCTCCAATTGAAATACCTGTTCTAATAGTATCTTCAAAGTTTTCGCTTATAAGAAAGCAATATAAAGCTTGAGGAACAGTTGTTTGACATAATTCATTAAATTTATATTCTTTCCTTAATTTTTCATAATCAAAATCTAAATCATAATAGTTTTTAGTAATATAATCTTTTATTTCTTCTTTACTAGCCTTATGAAGAGCCATATATATTGCTACAGAAGTAGCCTCTGCTCCTTTAATTCCCTCTATATGATTATGAGTAATTTCACTTACTATTTTAGATAATTTTTTTACTTCATCTAATGATTTAGCAAAGTAACTAACTGCACTAACTCTCATAGCACTACCATTGCCAAAGGAATTATAAGGTGTAGGATTTTCATTTTGTAACCATGCTTTAAACATATTACCATATCCTGCATTAGAATATATTCTTCCATATTTTTGCATTTGCTTTATTACTTCTTCTTTTAAATTATTATAATTGTTTTTATAAGTGTTTAATAAAGCTTTCCCAACTGCAACACTCATAACAGTATCATCTGTAAAAAACATTTCTTCATCAAAAAACTTAAATTTTTTGGTTTTAATATTATTAAATTCATATTTAGAACCAACTATATCACCAATTATCGCACCATATAACATAAATATACTCCTACTTATATCCTAAACATTTCTTAGTATAATAATATAAAGCATCGTTTAACTTATCTATATTATAAATACCATTATCAATAAAATATTTTATAATTCTATCAAAATTAGAATATTCATTAAATGCATATCCAGCCAACTTCATTAAATTATTGCTTTCTTCATAATTTAGTTTTAAGGCTAAGCAATACATAATTGCAGTTTCTCTTGAAGGAATATAATCATCATTAACATTTAAAGCACTAAAAAGTTTTCTATTAATTAAAGTATTTTTATAAATATCTTTTGTAGTTATATTTTTATTTATCATTAATTGTTTAACTAATTTAGAAAAAGTTTGATCATTGTTATTTACTATACTATTAACATTATCAATAATAGCTTCACTACTATAAAATTTAGCTAAATATGGACTACCTTTAACTTTTTCTCTCTTTTGAAGTCTAATACCAATTAAATTATTCAAATCATTTTTAATATTACTATTTACTCTTACAAATAATCTTATTTTATTGCTTTCTTTTAACTCCATATATAAAACTCCTTAAAATGTCTTTTTTCAAAAGACCATTACTAACTTTAACTTAATTATAATACAAATAGTAACAAAAGTTACAAAAAGGAGAAATAAATTATGAAAACACTAAAAATTACAGGAATAGGACATTCTTCAATGTCACCTAATCAAATCGAATTAAAATTTCGTTTGTACACTCTAGATAAAAACTATGAAAAACTAAATGAACTTCATAGTCAAAAACTAGAAGCTTTAATATCTTCCCTAACTACTTTAAATTTTAAAAAAGAAGATATTAAAACATCTTCTTTTAATATTCAAACTAAATATAAAAGTATAAGAACATTAAGTGGAGAATATAAAGAAGAATTTGAAGGATATTATATTAATCAAAATTTAGTTTTAGTTTTTGATTATAATATGGATCTATTAGATAAAATATTAAATAATATATCTTCATCTAAAACAAATCCTAAGTTAAGTATTAATTTCACTATTAAAGAAAAAGAAGAATTTGAAAACAAGTTATTAGAAAATGCGTATACTGATGCTAGAAAAAAAGCAGAAATTCTTGCTAAAGCATCTAATCAAGTTATTTCTAGTATTGTATCAATTGATTATAGTTTTGGAAGTATTCATTTGTATTCTGACACTATGTATGATGATGAAAATATGCACTATAAAGAAGCATCAAAATGCTCTATAGGTTCTAATATCACACCTCTAGATATAGAAAAAAGTGAAAATGTTACTTTTATATTTGAATTAAAAGAAAAGGAGTAATATTTTAATTACTCCTTCATTAAATAATCAATTGCTTTAATTACTCCAAGTTTACCATAATCATAGGTTAAACTACCTTGTTGATAAGCTATATATGGACTTCTAAGTGGTCCATCGCAAGATAGTTCAATTGATGATCCTTGCACAAAAGATCCACTAGCCATAACAATTTGGCTATCATATCCTGGCATATCACATGGCTCTACTAAAGCGTCACTATCAATTGCACACCCACTTTGAATACCTCTCACATATTTAATAAGTTTTTCAGGATCATTAAAGAAAATACTTTCTACTATATCTGCTCTTGGTTCATTATATCTAGGTTCTACTTTATATCCTAACTTTTCTAAAGCAAGGCTAGTTAAAGTAGCTACTTTTACACTACTGCATACAACACTTGGAGCCATATATAATCCTTGTAAAATGTTTCTATTTTGGTTTAAAGGGCCAACTTCTTTTCCTTGTCCTGGAACATTTAATCTATCAGCTGCTAACTCAACTAAATCTTTTCTTCCAACAATATATGCTCCATTAAGAGAAATACCAGCACCTAAATTTTTAATTAAAGAGCCTACTACTAAGTCAGCACCAACTTCAGTAGGTTCTTTTTTACTTACAAATTCGCAATAACAGTTATCAATCATAATAATTACTTCTTTATCAATGCCTTTAATAAAAGAAATAACTTTTTCTAGTTTGTCTATAGTAATACTTTTTCTAACACTATAGCCTTTACTTCTTTGTATTTCAATAAGTTTTATTTTCTTACTAGTTAAAGCTTTTTTTATGCCATCGTAATCAAATTCATTATCTATTAAATCAACTTGTTCATATTTAACTCCATAAGCCTTTAAAGAACTTTTATTATCATTAAATCCTATAACAGTATCTAAAGTATCATAAGGTTTACCAGTAATAGATAGCATAATATCATTAGGTCTAAGACAAGCAAATAAAGCTACTGTTAAAGCATGTGTACCAGAAATAAAACTACTTCTAACCAAAGCATCTTCGCACTTAAAAATATCTGCATATATACTTTCAATAACATCTCTTCCTAAATCATTATATCCATATCCAGTACTGCAATTAAAATGAGTTTCATATACATGATTATTTCTAAAAGCATCTAGTACTTTTTTACTATTATAAAAACAAATATCTTCTATTTCTTTATATTTATCTTTTAATTCATTTTCACATTCATTTATTAAACTAATAGTTTCCATACATACCTCCATCAACTCTAATAACTTCATTATTAATATAACTAGCATCATCACTAGCTAAAAATCTAATAACTTTAGCTATTTCTTCTTCTTTTCCCATTCTTCTTAAGAATATTTTTTCTTCTTCACTCTTAATAAATTCTTCGTCCATATCTTTAGTTTCACTTTCAGTATTAATAAAACCTGGGGCTACTGCATTTACATTAACATATGGAGCAAATTGCATAGCTAAATTATGTGTTAAAGATATAATACTTGCTTTACTAGCATCATAATCAATACACATAGGAAAATAAGTGTTAATACCATTAGTGGAACTTAGATTTATAATCTTACCATACTTATTATCATACATTATTTTACCTACATATTTACTAACTAAAAAAGTACCAAGAACATTAACTTCCATTGTTCTTTTAAAATTATTAGTAGTTTTATCATCAAATAAGCTATCAAAGCATACTGCTGCATTATTAACTAACACATCAATTTTATTATATTTATTTAATATTTCATTAACCATATTCTTAACTTCTTCTTCATTACTAATATCACATTTAATAGTAATACAATTAACACCATATTTTTTTATTTCTTTTTCTACTTCTTTAGCTTTATTTTCACTATTATTATAATTAATTACAACATCATAATTATTCTTAGCAAATTCAATAGCAGTAGCTCTTCCTATTCCTCTAGAAGAACCAGTAATTAATACAACTTTATTCATAATTATATCCATGTAATAAAAAAGAGCTATTAAGCTCTTGAAGAATACTTACCATCAGCAGTAGTAACTAATATTTTTTCTCCTTGTTCAATAAACAAAGGTACTCTAATTACTAGTCCTGTTTCAAGAGTAGCATCTTTAGTTGCATTAGTAGAAGCACTCTTAATAGCAGGTGTTGTTTCAGTTACTTCTAATTCTACTTTATCAGGTAAATTTAAGCCTAATAATTCTCCTTCATATTGAACAAAATCAACAGTCATATTTTCAACTAAGAAATTTTTGTTATCTCCTACTTGTTCACTAGTTAATTCTAATTGTTCAAATGTATCCATCTTCATGAAACAATAAGTATCGCCTGCATTATATAAATATTGAACTTGGAATTTACTAATATTTGCTTTTTCTAACTTAACATTAGTATTGAAAGAAACTTCAATTGTTCCTCCTGTTCTTAAATTTTTTAACTTAGTACGAACAAAAGCTGCACCTTTACCTGGTTTTACATGTAAAAATTCAATAACTTGAACTATATTACCATCAACAATTAAAGTCATACCATTTCTAATATCATTTACACTTATCATAAAATAACCTCTTTTCTCCTTTAATATTCTATAAGTTTTTAACTTTCGTGTCAAAACTTTTTATAACTAATTTATTTTCTAAACTATACTCACTAAAAAAAATATATATTTAATTTACTTATTTTTTAGTTTTTTCAAATAGTTATCTAGTTCTTCTCTTACATTCTTTAAAGTAATTAAATTAAACATAAAACTTACTTTTTCTTTTAAAGCTTTTTTCTTTTCACTAACATTCTCTTTAAATCTCTCATACTTAACTACAATATTATTTTCAGTAGCCCATTTTCTAATCTTAAATGATAAGTTCAAACTATAACATAAATCAACTAATAATAACGCTACAAACATCCCAAGTACAAAAGAGAATGATAAGTGATTACTCAACCAATCAACTGCCCCAATTATATGACTATGAATAAAGAAATAATAAATTGCTCCTATTAATCCCCAAAAGAATGTAAATAAAGGACATATAATACCTTGAATATTACCCCATTGTGTAGAATAATCCCATAATTTAATTTTCATACCTTTAATAAAAATTAACCCTGCTATATATTCAATCAAAGTCATAACAATCATAATTAAAACAATTATTATAACTTTTTCTAAAATAGGATTATTAACAAAAGAAAAATCAAGCAAAGATATTGTATATAATCCTAATAATCCAAATCCATATATAGGTAAGCATGGCCCAGTTAAAAATCCTGGGTTAATCCATTTTTTGTGCACAATTCTTCTAAAAATGACTTCTTGAATCCATCCATACATAGAACCTATAAAAAACAAAAATACAACAGTTAAAAACTTATTCATTTTATACCTCCTATAATACTTCTCATACAATCCATAATTTTATTTAAATCTTTATCATCTTTATCTAAATTAGGATTATACTCAACACATTCAAATAATTCAAGTTTATAGTTTTCATTAAAGAAAGATAATATTTGTTTTACTTCATTAACCTTAAATCCATTCTCTATATTATATCCAGTAGAAACAAATTCACTAGGATCTAAACAATCTACATCAAACGATATATGCACATATTTAGCATTACTATTTTTTCTAATATTCTCTAAGTAGTTGTTTATCCCAATTTTTCTTATTTCCTTAACACTAATATATTTAACATTATTATCTTTTAAAATAGGATACTCTCCCTCATCAATACTTCTAGCACCTAATATAACTAAATTATTTCCTTTTAGCACTTCTTTTTGCTTAATAGGAGATAACTCTTTGCATGTTAGCCCCATACTAATAGCATTAGGCATTCCATGAATATAATGAGACATAGAACTTTCTTTAGTATTAATATCAGCATGTGCATCAATCCACACAACTAGAACATCATCTCTATATTTATTAATTGAAGCTGCTACACTTCCTATTGATAAAGAATGATCCCCACCAATAACAAAAGGTATTAATTCTTTTTTATATGCTTTATTTATTTCTTTATATAGTCTATTTGAAGTAATTTTAATGCTTTTTTTACTATATAATTCTTTATCCTTAAAAGACACTTTATTTTTAGCTTTTATTTCTTTATATAAACATGAAATATTATTACTCGAAAAATAATTATAAAAAGATATAGTAGATTTTTCACTACCACTAGTAGGACTCCCACAACTCATAGGAACTCCAATAATTTGATATTTTTTAATATCTAACATTAATATCACCTTTTATATAATACTATAATTCTAACAAATAATAACATTTTTATATAAAAAAAATAAAAGGCCGAAGCCTTTTATCTTACTATATAGTTATTATTTTCATATCCTATTTTAATTACTTCTTTATTAGGGTTAACTAATAAATCTCTAGCAATTAAGCTTTCAATATTCTTTTGGATATATCTCTTTAATGGTCTAGCACCAAACTCTTCATCATATCCTTCTTTAATGATTTGCTCTTTAGCTTTTTCACTAATTTCAAGTTTTTTACCGCCATTCATTAATCTCTTATTTAATAAACCAATAAACTTATCATAAACTTTTTCAATTACTTCAGGGCTTAATTTATTAAAGTATATAATTTCATCAATTCTGTTAATAAATTCAGGTTTGAATGTTCTTCTTAAAACTTGATCTACTTTTTCCTTAGCATCTTTATCATTACTCAAAAGATATTCACTACCTAAGTTACTAGTCATAATTATAATAGTGTTTTTAAAGTCAACTACTACACCCTTAGAATCAGTAAGTCTACCTTCATCTAATACTTGTAACAAAATATTAAATACATCAGGATGAGCTTTTTCAATTTCATCTAGTAGTACAATACTATAAGGTTTTCTTCTTACAGCCTCCGTTAATTGTCCACCTTCTTCATATCCAACATACCCAGGAGGAGCACCAATTAATCTAGACACACTAAATTTTTCCATATATTCAGACATATCAATTCTAACTATTTGTGTCTCTTTATCAAACAAGAACTCAGCAAGAGCCTTACATACTTCTGTTTTACCAACACCAGTAGGTCCTAAGAACAAGAATGAACCAAGTGGTCTATTCTCATCATTAATTAATGTTTTACTTCTAAGAATAGTATCACTAATTGCCTTTAATGCCTCATCTTGCCCAATTACTCTCTTTTTAAGTTCATCTTCAAGATGTAATAATTTATCAATTTGACTTTGTTTTAATTTATCTAGTGGTATACCACTCCACTTAGAAATAACCTTATTGATATTCTCATCATCAACTACTTCATTAAGCATACTATCCTTCTTATCTTTCTCTTCAAGTTCTTTTAATTTTTTCTCTAAAGTAGGAATAGTATCATATTGTAATTTAGCAGCTTCTTCATATCTAGCTTCATTACTAGCACTAGTTAATTTATTTTTAGCATCATCTAAATCTCTTTTTAATTTTTTAGATAATTCTAGTTCTTCTTTTTCTTTGTTCCATTTAGTCATAAGAGCATTTTCTGTTTCTTTCAAATTAGCTTTTTCTTTTTCTATTGCATCTTTTCTCTTTAAAGATTTCTCATCTTTTTCATTTTTTAAAGATTGAAGTTCAATATCAAGCTGCATAATTTTTCTTTTAACTTCATCAAGTTCTTGTGGCATTGAATCAATTTGCATTCTTACACTAGCACATGCTTCATCAATTAAATCTATTGCTTTATCAGGTAAATAACGATCACTAATATAACGATTAGATAAAACTGCTGCACTAACTATAGCATTATCTGTAATTTTAACACCATGGTGTATTTCAAATCTTTGCTTTAATCCTCTCAAAATAGATATAGTATCTTCTACTGTTGGCTCATTAACCATAACCTTTTGCATACGTCTTTCAAGAGCTGGGTCACTTTCTATATATTTACGATGTTCATCTAATGTAGTAGCACCAATACAATGCAATTCTCCTCTAGCAAGTAATGGTTTTAAAATATTAGCAGCATCCATTGCACCATCACTTCTACCAGCACCAACTAGCAAGTGAATTTCATCAATAAACATAATGATTTTACCATTACTTTTAACAACTTCGTTAATTACGGATTTTAATCTTTCCTCAAACTCACCCTTATATTTAGCACCCGCAAGTAAACTAGCTATATCTAGTTCATATACAGTAGTATCTTTCAAACTAATAGGAACATCACCCTTAAAAATACGCCAAGCAAGTCCCTCAACAATTGCTGTTTTACCAACACCAGGTTCACCAATTAATATAGGGTTGTTTTTTGTTTTTCTACATAAAATTTCCATTATTCTACGTATTTCATCATCCCTACCAATAACAGGATCTATCTTACCTTTACTAACTAGATCTACTAAATCTCTACCATATTTTCTTAAAACTTCATATTTATCTTCTGCATTTCTAGAATCAGACATATTATCACCCCTTATATTCATAATAATCTTCTCTACTTCTTTTTTATTTAAATTAAATTCTCTAATAATGTCTTTAGCAAGTGTATTAGTACTATCAAATAAAGCAAGTATTAAATGTTCACTACTTACATATTTATCTTTCATATTATTGGCTATTTTTTTAGCATTATTAAATAATACAGATAAATCATAACTCATTTTCGGTTCTTCATTATTAGTATCACTATGAATAGATTTCATGTATTCATCTACTTTACTTATTACTCTACTAGTACTAATTCCTAATTTATTTAAAACATTACTAAACAACGAACCATTGTCATCTAAGAAAGCTCTTAATAAATGACAAACATCCACTTGATAGTGATTATTTTCCTTTGCTATCTCTAGTGAATGATATAGTAGTTCGCTTACCTTGTCGGTATACAAATCTTCCATACGTTTCACCTCACTAGCACTCTATATCTTCAAGTGCTAAAACTATTATACATCATTTTTTAGCGCTGTCAATAGTAGATTGCTAATTTTTTTAATTTTTTTATAAAAAAGTATGTTACTTAATTCGCATACTTTTAATTTTTTCTTTTAACTCATCACTAATAACATAAGAATCACAAGCTTTACTAATCGTTTTATTAAATGTAAATTTACTAATATTAGCCTTGTTTATATATTCTAATGTTTCTTTTTCATATTTTGCTAAACTAGTAGCTAATAGCCATGAAATAGCCATTTCAGTATAATAATCATGACATTTAATATTATCTATTATTTTAAATATATTATTAAGATATTTTTCTTCTAAATAAAACTCCATTAACATTACTAACATAACTCTAGTTTCAAACTCTTTTTTACTATTTTTATATTTAATTATATACTTATAAAATATTTCTTTATTATTTTTAATTATTTTTGAATTTGAACATATCGAATCACAAATACTCCAATCATCTATCTTAGGAATAAAAGTATCAAGTCTATTAATAAATGAATTAATATCTTTACTATAAGTTATAAGTAGTCCTTCTAGCATTACTTCCTCATAATATGGTTTATTAGGACTAACAAACAATATTTCTTAACTAATACTTTTAGCAAACTTTTTTAAAGTAGGCATTCTTATGCCTATAACAGGATACTTAGTTCTAATTATTTTAGTGTTGAATTCTTTATATTTAAGATCTTCTAACTTAAATAATTCTTTTCTAACATCCATATAATTAGTCAACTTTTGCTAGATTAGTATCTAAGAATGTTTTTAATTTTTCATTATAGAAAGGTGCTAATTTTTTTTGATATTCAGAATAGTTAATAGTTTGACCAATATATGGATTATCAGAATAATAACTATTATCAATTGTAACAGAATAACTACCATCAGCATTTAAAGTAGCATCGTTAAAGTCGTTAAAATATACCATCATTTCTTTAATTTCACCATTATTATAGTATTGTAATGTAGGAACATATCCTGCTCCATGACCTAATTCAGTATTAATAACATTACTTAAACCAAATTCATTTTTAAATGCTTGCCATTGTTCACTATTAACTTCGCCATTAACTCTTCTAATTCCTTCTACATCAGTTTCAATAATATAGAAGTGTTTAGTTTTAGTGTTACTATTTAAATACTCTTTCATATAGTTTTTATTTAAATAACTACAATCACCACATGTACTACGAGAATAGTAAATAATGAAGTTTTCTTTATTAGTAATTTTCTCTTTTAATTGATCTTTGTTTATATAATATAAAGTAGGCATATTAGTATATTTATCTAATAAACCAACAAAGTTTTCCTTAGTATCAAAGTTTTCAAAATCATTATCACTCAATGAATAAAATATATTTTTTCCTTCCTTATATATAATAATAGTAGGTGTATATTTAAGCTTATATAAATCATTATCTCTAGATATACCTTTTATCTCACTAGTTTCTATTCCATAAACAATTAAATGTTTCTCTTGAATCACACTTTCAAGTTTTGGTTTAAACATTCTGCATCCCATGCAATCGTTACTATAAACAAACAAGATAAAATCATCTTTATTGCTTATTTTAGCATTATACTCATCAATATCTATATTTACATATGTAGTAGCGTTCATATCGCCAATTTGTAAGTTAGCTTTATTATCTTTATCTTTCTTGCAACTACATCCACTTATTAATAAAATCATTAAAACAAAATAAGTAAAAATTTTAGTTATTTTTTTCATTTATATCACTCCCATTTAAAATATAACACAAAACTAAAATAAAACATAAATGTACAAGTACTTATTTTCAACTTTTTAATATTTTGTGCATAAATTTATAACTTTAAAATTTTTATCAACAAGTGAAAAAAATACTATTTATTGTATGTCTTGTATATATTAATATATAAATAGATTAAGGAGGAACACTTATCGCAAGACATTCAAAATTAATGATGTAATATTTATATGTGTGATATGCTAACTAGTCTTAGAATCCTAATTATAAATATGAAATCTAAGGTCTAAAAAACTATTGTAAGCAAGGATAGTCAAACGTCTCTTAATCTTAAAAAAGTTAGGCAATTGCCTAGCTTTTTTATTTTAATTTTTTTGATTATTTTAAAAAAATATGGAAATCATATAATTAGGGTGAAAAATATATGTCAAAAATTAAATGTGGTCAAAAAAAATGTAAATACAACAATTGTGAATATTGTATGAAAAGTGGTATTTATGTAGATGCACATGCTAATTGTGATTCATATGAAGAAGGAAAAAAAGAAGATACTACAAAATATGAATTTGGTACCTTTGAAAGACAAGAAAACAATATAGTATGTAACGCTACTAATTGCAAATACAATTGTGACAAAAATTGTAGTGTAGATCATTTAAATATTAATAAAGAAAGAAATAAAGATGCTAAATGTGTTGATTTTGAAGAAAAATATTAATATTAGGGCTTAAAAGCCCTTTTATTTATGCTATTTAATCAAAAACATGCTCATTTATCTATAAGACTTCTTTTACTATACATAGTTTATAGTGAAAGGAGGTTTTAATATGTATAACTGTTCTAATCCTTTTATATGTTGCTACTATCGTCCTAGATGTTGCTGTCCTAATTTTGTACCAATTCCAGGTCCTGTTGGCCCACAAGGAACTGCAGCTACTATAAATGTAGGTACAACTACTACTGGAGCAGCTGGAACACAAGCTAGTGTCACAAATTCTGGAACATCCTCTAATGCCGTGTTAAACTTTGTTATTCCTCGTGGAGAAAATGGACAAGCAGCTACTGTAAATGTAGGAACTACTACAACTTTACCTGCTGGAAGTAATGCAACTGTAACTAATGTAGGAACTGCAACTAATGCTATATTAAACTTTGCTATACCAGGGAGCACTACTATAGATTCAGGAAGTTTTATTTCTAGAACTGTCCAAACATATACAACTGCAAATAGCATTATACTATTACCTATTACTTTAAATAGTAATAATATAACTATTGCTAATGGAGTTATATCTATAAGTAAAAGTGGTAGATATAAAATAGATTATGGAGTAAAAGCAACAACATCTAATAATATTGTAGGTTTGTATATAAATGGTACTAATAATGCTAATACTAATATAACAACAACTGAAAACGATAGTATTTCTTCATCAGTTATTCTAACATTAACTAATAGTGATGCTATAACTTTAGGTGCTGTAAACGCAAGTACAACTACTCCTATAACTCTAGCAAGTGATACTATAAATGCTTACATAACTATTACTAGTTTAGATTAAATAAAAAAGTTTATAAAAAAAGTTCTTCCTTTTATTTGGAAGAATTTTTTTATTTATTATAAGTTCTATTTTCTTTAAACCATTCACTATCTTGAAATAGCATCAAATTATCTGCCTCTACAGTATAAGTTTTTCCATTGCTGCTTATTTTTATTGTACCTGTTGTAAATGTAGCATATATTTTATCAGTAACTTCATACATTCTATCTAAACTAACTTGTTGAGGAATATCATATTTTACTACTCCATCTAACCCTGCAGATATAATGATAACATCTGGATTAATTGCATTTAATAAAGCAAGTGAATTAGCGCTACTTGCTCCGTGGTGCGATGCTTTGAAAATATCAACATGTTCTAAAGATAAAGCTAAATACTCATCATTTTCTAAATCACCCGGGAATAAATAAGTTACTTCATCATATGTTAATAAAGTAACAACCGATCTATTATTAGATGATGCTTTAGAATCATTATAAAAGCCTGTATCTATAATATCTAACGTTATATCACCCATTTTAAATTCTTTTGCGCAGTTATTATTTCCTTTTAAAGAATCATAAGCTGTACATATTTTAGCATTACTAGCACTAGCTAAATTCATTAAATTTGTATATATTTGAGTGTTTGCTTTATAGCCTGATTCTAATATATAGTTATATTTAAAACCACCTATACTTAAAACACCCTCACTAGATGACATACCAACAAATCCTCCAATATGATCATTATCTGTATGTGTAATAATTACTAAATCAATCGTTTTATCAGTTACCTTTTCTTTTAAGAAAGGTACAACTGTTGTACTACCAACATTTTTTATTCCAGCATCTATAACTATATCCACATTACCACATTTAATATATGTAGAATCTCCTATTTTGGTTTCATTATCATCACCCTTTAAATCTAAATAATACACTTCTAGATTTGCACAAGTTGAATTAGATAATAACTTAGTATATGTTCCATCACTATTTTTTACTAATGATGAATCATCTAATGGTTCATCTTCTTTCTTTAAAGGTGAGGGATATTCTGTTAACCATAAATAAGCAAACACAATTGTTAATCCCATAAATAAAAGAACTAAAAATACTAGTAAACTTTTATTAGCTTTATTTAGTTCTTTCTTTATTTTTTTATTTTTCATAATACATACATCCTTTATAATTTATTTTTACATGATAAAGGGGGTTCTTTTCAAGATTTTAATACTGTTTTATTTTAATTTATATCAAAATATAATTAGAATTTATAAAGAATTATTTATCAATTTTCAATATTTTTCTACAATAGTAGCGGTTCCATAATTATTTAAAATTATAATAGTTCCAAGCACATGTATTCATTTTTTTCTACTTTACAAGTATCCATATGAGTACCAAAATATGTTAAAGTAACAATATCACCATAAAGATCTTTAATTAATAAACAAGTTTTTCTTATATGTAGTTATTTAAGGGGACATGTAGTATAATAAATAAAAGGAATGATTAAAATGTTTACAATAGTTATAGTAGCAGCCTCTATATCTGCAGCATCTATTGTTGGATATATGGCTATCAAAAAAATTAAGTCTAGTAAAAAAGCTAAAAAATTAGCAAAAAAAGCAGTTAATGAAATTGCAAAAATCCCAGCAAAAGTTATAAATCATCAAAACAATATGATTGATGAAATGCAATCAACTATTAATAGCAATTTATATCTAAGTAATAGTCAAGAAAACACCAAAGCAAGATAAAGAAATTTTTACTATATTTGCTTATAAGTAAACTTAAAAAAATTTGCTTTTTTTATTTTAAAATAGTCATTTATTAAATTTTGTATAAAAAAAGGAATTAATAATTAATGTCGAAAAATGTCTATTTTGTAATATTTATAATATAATATTAATAAACTTTTTTTATAAAGGAGAAAATAGTAAATGGAAAAAGAAAATAGTTTAAAAGAAAATTTTAAGCAAGACTTCTTTTACTTAGGAGTTATGGCAATAATAACATCATTTTTAGGCTGGTTTATTGAAAATTTAGCTAAATTTTGTGGTGGAGGAAATATTGATTCTAGATTTCATATACTTCCCTTTATATCGGTATATGGGTTAATAGTATTTGCTGTATATTTATTAATAGGTAATCCTAATGATATAACTATGTTTGGAAAACATTTATTTAAAGAAAAAAGCAAAAAGAAAACAATATTTTCTAATATTACTACCATACTATTAATATATTTTGCTGTATTTTTTGGAGAATTAATCGCAGGTAATTTATGGAATATACTATTTGGAGTTAAACTATGGAATTATAGTCATCACTTAACACATGTTACGCAATTTACTAGTTTAAGATCTACATTTAGTTTTGGAACATTAGCATTTGTTCTAGTAAAATATATTTATTATCCTTCACTAAACTATTTAAAAGTACATATGAGTTATAAAACTGCAAAACTTATAACTTGTATAGTATATCCTCTAATTATAGTAGATTCACTAGTAATGTATTTAAGTATTATATTTTTTCATAAAGCTCCAGTATATTGGCATTTGAAACTAAAATAATTATAAATTTATGTATTTAATAGTTAAAACAATTAACCAAAATCTCCTATTGTAAATATTATATTATGAAAGGAGATTTTTTTATGAACAATGAATTTTGCACAAACATGTCTTTAAATAATCAATGTGGATGTAACAATTGTAACTTTTGTCCTCCACCAAGACCAATGCCTCCATGTAGACCAACAACTATAACTGTTGGAACAACTACTACTGGTGCTCCTGGTAGTGAAGCTAGTGTTACTAATGTTGGTACACCTACTAATGCTATTTTAAATTTCACTATCCCTACTGGTGAGCCTGGAGCTGCTACAATTGCAATAGGTACAACTACCACTTTACCAAGTGGAAGTAATGCTACAGTAACTAATACTGGCACTACTCAAAACGCTGTATTAAACTTTGGAATACCTGCTGGTCCTGTTGGAGAAGCTGCAACTATAATAGTGGGTTCAACAGTAACTGGTGCTCCTGGAACACAAGCTATAGTAACTAATACGGGTACTGCCCAAAATGCTATTTTAAACTTCACTATTCCTGCTGGAATTCAAGGTGAAAGAGGCGAAAAGGGTGATACTGGAGAAACTGGAGCTGCTGGAACTAATGGCGAAAACGCTACAATTACTATAGGGACAACTACTACTAGTGAACCCGGCACTGCTGCAAGCGTTACAAATAGTGGAACAGCAACAAATGCAATATTAAATTTCACTATTCCTGCTGGTGAGCAAGGCGAAACAGGTCCTGCTGGAACTAATGGAACTAATGGTGAAAATGCTACTATCACTATAGGAACAACTACTACTGGTGCACCTGGTAGTGAAGCTAGTGTTACTAATGTTGGTACACCTACTAATGCTATTTTAAATTTCACTATCCCTGCTGGAGCTACTGGATCAACTGGCACTGCTGGTGAGCAGGGTGAAGCTGGACCTGCTGGTGAGGCTGCAACTATAGAAATTGGAACTGTAACTACTGGAGAAGCAGGTACTGAAGCAAGTGTAACCAATGCAGGAACTAATACAAACGCTATATTAAACTTTACCATTCCTCGTGGAGAATCTGGAGATACACGATCTGGAGATGCAGTAGATCCTTTACAAACAGGAGCTGAATTAAGCAGCGTTGTTGAAAAAGTTAACGAATTAATAAATTCATTAACTGAGGCTGGTTTTTTAAGATAGAAAAAAGGCTATTAGAAAATTAACTAATAGCCTTTATCTTTTTATTTATTCTTTTTTGTTAATTGTTTAAAAAACACCAAAATAAGTCCTACTAAAATAACAAATACAACTACACTAGCCCAAAAGGAATGGAAAATATAAAATCCTAATGTAGATGCGCTTAAAACAAATATTGTACCATTTAATATATTAAGTCTATTTAACAAAATATCCGCAAGTGAAGGAAGAACTAAGAAAATAAACCAATAATTATTAAAATTAAAATTTTTAATACTTAAATGAAGAGCTAAAACTATTCCAAAAAGGATTAAATCTACTCCATATATAAATTTTAAATTATTTACAAAATATTTTTTCATATTACTCTTTGCTCCTTGAATCATATTCACCAGTAACAGTATTGATTATTACATATTCATCTTGATTGATAAACATAGGCACTCTTAATTTATAACCTGTTTCTAACACAGCATCTTTAGTAGCTCTAGTTACTGTGTCTCCTCTAACAGCATCAGCAGTTTCTGCTATTCTTAAACTAACTTTTGCAGGCAATTCAATACCAACAACCTCTTCATTGTAATAAGTAATAGTAGCAACCTTATTTGGCACTAGAAAATTAAGCTCCCATTCAAGTCTAGATTTTGGAATGCTTACTTGATCATATGTATCATTATCCATAAATACAGCACTATCACCATCATCGTATAAATAAAGCATTGATCTTTTATCTAAGTGTACATCTTCTACCTTATCTCCTGCTGTATAAGAGATTTCTGTAGTAGCTCCACTTCTTAAATTTTTAACTTTTACTTTTATTACCATTTGTCCTCTAGCACTTTTATTTCTATTAATATCTAATGCAAGGTACAAATTATTCTCATAAATAAAAGTTGAACTTGGTTTCATATCATTAACTAATATCATTTTATATTCCTTCTTTCATTTAAATTTTAACAACTTTAGCATTTGTTGTAAATCCAGCAAATTATTTTTTTATACTTTTAAGCGTAATTTTTGCTATATTCTTTCTATTAAATTATAAAGGGGGGATTTTTTATGAATAAAGAATATATAAAAGAAGTATATAAAAATGATGAAATGGAATTAGAAGTTAAAGTAGATTTAGATTA